>JODU01000015.1 GCA_000720845.1 Kitasatospora aureofaciens
GCGAGAAATACCAGCTCAAACCCCGCGACTGGGCCCGCGCCGAACGCGAGGGCACCACCATCGCCCCCCTCATCACCCGCCTCAACACCATCCGGCGCGAGAACCCGGCTCTCCGCCAGCTGCGCGATCTGCACTTCCACCCGACGGACAAGGAGGAGGTGATCGCCTACTCGAAGCGGCAGGGGTCGAACACGGTTCTGGTGGTCGTCAACCTCGACCCCCGCCACACCCAGGAGGCCACGGTCTCGTTGGACATGCCGCAACTCGGCCTGGACTGGCACGAGTCGGTGCCGGTGCGTGACGAGCTGACGCTCCCGCCCTTCTTCAAGTCACCGCTGCGCGACGGCGGCTACGACGTCTCCGACTACACCGCCGTCCTGCCCGAGTTCGGCGACCTCGCCGACTTCGTGGAGTTCGTGGACGCCGCCCACCAGCGCGGCATGCGCGTGATCATCGACTTCGTCATGAACCACACCAGCGACCAGCACCCGTGGTTCCAGGAGTCCCGCACCAACCCGGACGGGCCGTACGGCGACTACTACGTCTGGGCCGACGACGACAAGCAGTTCCAGGACGCGCGGATCATCTTCGTCGACACCGAGGCGTCCAACTGGACCTACGACCCGGTGCGCAAGCAGTACTACTGGCACCGCTTCTTCTCCCACCAGCCGGACCTCAACTACGAGAACCCGGCCGTGCAGGAGGAGATGATCTCCGCGCTGAAGTTCTGGCTGGACCTGGGCATCGACGGGTTCCGCCTGGACGCGGTGCCGTACCTCTACCAGGAGGAGGGCACCAACTGCGAGAACCTCCCGGCCACGCACGCCTTCCTCAAGCGGGTGCGCAAGGAGATCGACGCGCAGTATCCGGACACGGTGGTGCTGGCGGAGGCCAACCAGTGGCCGGAGGACGTCGTCGACTACTTCGGCGACTATGCCGCGGGCGGCGACGAGTGCCACATGGCCTTCCACTTCCCGGTCATGCCCCGCATCTTCATGGCGGTCAGAAGGGAGTCGCGCTACCCGGTCTCCGAGATCCTCGCCAAGACCCCGGCGATCCCGTCCGGCTGCCAGTGGGGCATCTTCCTGCGCAACCACGACGAGCTGACCCTGGAGATGGTCACCGACGAGGAACCGGCTCGCCGATCCTCTACTACGGCGACGAGATCGGCATGGGCGACAACATCTGGCTCGGCGACCGCGACGCGGTGCGCACCCCCATGCAGTGGACGCCCCCTCGCCGTCCTCGCTGCTGCACTGGACCCGCCGCATGATCGAGATCCGCAAGCAGAACGTGGCCTTCGGCCTGGGCACCTACACCGAGCTGCCCTCGTCGAACCCGGCGGTGCTGGCCTTCCTGCGCGAGTACGGGGACGACCTGGTGCTGTGCGTCCACAACTTCTCCCGGTTCGCGCAGCCCACGGAGCTGGACCTCAGCGCCTTCGGCGGACGCCATCCGGTCGAACTGTTCGGCGGGGTCCGCTTCCCGGCGGTCGGCGACCTGCCGTACCTGCTGACCCTGGGCGGTCACGGCTTCTACTGGTTCCGGCTGCGCAAGGACGCCGCCTAGGCCCAGGGCCCGTCCGGCCCCACCCCGGGCGGGGCGGTTTCCGCCGCTCCGCCCGGGGCACGCATCAGTAACCACCCCGACGATCCGGGGAAAGGACGCGACGTCATGTCGGAAGCCGTCATACGCACCGATACGAGCCCGCCGGGCCTCCTTGCGTCACTCGATCCACTGCTTCGCGAGTGGCTGCCACGGCAGCGCTGGTTCGCCGGCAAGGGGCGCCCGGTCACCGGCTTCTCACTGGTCGCGGCGACCGAACTGCTCCCGGCCGACTCCCGCCTCGGCCTCCACCACGTACTGGTCCGCGCCCACCAGCGCCACACGGCGGCCGGTGGCGCGGCCGAGGAACCCGGCGACTGCTACCAGCTCCTGATAGGCACGCGCGAGGCGCTGCCGCCCCGGCTCGCGCCCGCGCTGATCGGACATGTGACCGAGGGCCCGGCGGCCGGACGCACCGCCTACGACGCCCTGTACGACACCCGCCCCGCCGAGGTTCTGCTGGAGGCGCTGCGCACACGGGCCCGCGTCGGCGGGCTGCGCTTCGAGCGGGCACCTGGCCAGGACATCCGCACCGGGCTGGTGCCGCGGCTGATGACCGCCGAGCAGTCGAACTCGTCGGTCGTGTACGGAGATACGTTCATCCTCAAGCTGCTGCGGCGGATCGTGCCCGGCGTCAATCCCGACCTGGAGCTGCCGCTGGCCCTGGCCCGCGAGGGCTGCCCCCGGGTGCCGGCACCGGCGGGATGGATGGTGGCGGACCTGGCGGGCCGGTCCTGGGTGCTGGGCGTGCTCCAGCCCTATCTGCAGGGCGCGGCCGACGGCTGGGAGCTGGCGCTGCGCGAGCTGGCCAAGGGCGAGGACTTCGTCACCGAGGCCCGGGCGCTCGGGCGGGCCACCGCCGAGGTGCACACGGCGCTGGCCCGCGCGCTGCCGACCGTCACCCTCGGCCACGCCCAGGCGCGGCAGCTCGCCGACGGCATGATCGAGCGTCTGGAGGAGGCCGCCGGGGCCGTGCCCCTGCTCCGGTCGTACGCGCCCGCACTGCGGACGGCGTTCACGGCGCTGGCGGACCTGGCCGCCGAGGGCCGTTCCTGGACCGCGCAGCGCGTCCACGGCGACCTGCACCTCGGCCAGTGCCTGCGCTCCCCCGACGGCGAGTGGTCACTGATCGACTTCGAGGGGGAACCGGCGAAACCCCTGCCCGAGCGCCGGCTTCCGCAGCCGGCGGTGCGGGACGTCGCCGGGATGCTGCGCTCCTTCGACTACGCCGCCCACTCGGCCGAGGTGCGCGTGCCGGGCTGGGCCGAGTCCTGCCGGGCCGCGTACTGCACCGGGTACGCGGAGGCCGGCGGCCGGGACCCGCGCACCGATCCGGTGCTGCTGCGCGCCTACGAGACGGACAAGGCGGTCTACGAGGTCCTGTACGAGGCCCGGCACCGTCCCGACTGGCTCGCGGTGCCCATGGCGGCGGTGCGCCGCCTGTCCGTGCCCGAGCCCGCATGACGCCCCCGCCCGCTCCCACTTCGCCCAGGAGGCTCCTCCCGTGACCCCCCGCCCCTCGTCCAGCGGCCCCGAACCGAAGAAGACGACCGGGAAGAAGACAGCCGGGAAGGAGACGGCCGGGAAGGAGACGGCCAAGCCCACGAAGAAGGCCGCCGCCAAGAAGACCGTCGCCAAGAAAGCCGTCACGAAGAAAGCCGTGACGAAGAAGACCGTCGCCAAGAAGACGGTCGCGAAGAAGACCGCGTCCCGGCAGGAGGCCGCCGTCGCCTCGCCGAAGGCCGAGGTCGCCGTCTCCCCCGCGCTGGACACCGGCGACCGGGAGCGGCTGCTCGCCGGCACGCACCACGACCCGCACGCGGTGCTCGGCGCCCACCGGGTGCCCGGCGGGGTCGCGTTCCGGGCCTTCCGGCCGTACGCCCTCGCGGTGACCGTGCTCTCCGGAGAGCTGCGGCTGGAGCTGCACGCCGACGGGGACGGGTTCTTCTCCGGTCTCGCGCCGCTGGAGGAGGTCCCGGTCCACCGGCTCCTCGTGGCGTACGAGGGGACGGTCCAGGAGGTCGAGGACCCGTACCGCTTCCTGCCCACCCTGGGCGAGCTGGACCTGCACCTGATCGGCGAGGGGCGGCACGAGCAGCTGTGGCAGGCCCTCGGCGCGCACCCGACCACGCACGACGGGGTGGCGGGCACCCGGTTCGCGGTGTGGGCGCCGAACGCGCGCGGGGTGCGGGTGGCCGGCGGCTTCAACTTCTGGGACGGCACCGGTCACCCGATGCGCTCGCTCGGCTCGACCGGGGTGTGGGAGCTGTTCCTGCCCGGGGTGGGCGCGGGCGAGCTGTACAAGTTCGAGATCACCCGGCCCGACGGCTCCCGCACCTTCCGCGCCGACCCGCTGGCCCGCCGGACGGAGGTGCCTCCCGCCACCTCCTCCGTGGTGCACACCTCGGACTACACCTGGGGCGACGAGGAGTGGCTGGCCCACCGCGCGGACGCGCCGGCGCACGAGGCGCCGCTGTCGGTGTACGAGGTCCACCTGCCCTCCTGGCGCCCCGGTCTGACCTACCGCGAGCTGGCCGAGCAGCTCCCCGCCTACGTCGCCGACCTCGGCTTCACCCACGTCGAGCTGATGCCGGTCGCCGAACACCCCTTCGGCGGTTCCTGGGGCTACCAGGTCACCGGCTTCTACGCGCCCACGGCCCGGCTCGGCGACCCCGACGACTTCAAGTACCTGGTCGACCGGCTGCACCGGGCCGGGATCGGGGTGCTGATGGACTGGGTGCCGGCCCACTTCCCGCGCGACGACTGGGCGCTGGCCGAGTTCGACGGCCGCCCGCTGTACGAGCACTCCGACCCGCTGCGTGCGGCGCATCCCGACTGGGGAACGCTGGAGTTCGACTTCGGGCGCCGGGAGGTGCGCAACTTCCTGGTGGCCAACGCCGTGTACTGGTGCGAGGAGTTCCACATCGACGGGCTGCGCGTGGACGCGGTGGCCTCGATGCTGTACCTGACGGCCTGGGACGGGGTCACGCGGGCCACGCACCACAAGGGGCCGAGCGGCTTCGGCGGGCTGGGGTTCGGGCTGAAGTGGAACATGGGGTGGATGCACGACTCGCTCGAGTACATGAGCCGCGAGCCGGTGCACCGCAAGTACCACCACGGCGAGCTGACCTTCTCCATGGTGTACGCGTACAGCGAGAACTACGTGCTGCCGATATCGCACGACGAGGTGGTGCACGGCAAGAAGTCGCTGGTGTCGAAGATGCCCGGCGACTGGTGGCAGCAGCGGGCCAACGAGCGGGCGTACCTCGGCTACATGTGGGCCCACCCCGGCAAGCAACTGCTGTTCATGGGCCAGGAGTTCGCCCAGGGAGCGGAGTGGTCGGAGGCGCACGGTCCCGACTGGTGGCTGCTGGACCCGGAGTACGGGGCGGCGGCCGACCACCGGGGCGTGCGCGACCTGGTCCGGGACCTGAACACCGTCTACCGGGCCACGCCCGCGCTGTGGCGGCGCGACACCCACCCCTCCGGGTTCGCCTGGGTGGTCGGGGACGCGGCCGAGGACGACGTGCTGGCGTTCCTGCGCCTGGACGCCGACGGCACCCCGCTGCTCGCGGTGTCGAACTTCGCCCCGGTGGTCCGCTCCGGCTACCGCCTCGGCGTTCCCGACGACGTCCCGGCCTGGCACGAGGTGCTCAACACCGACGCCGCCCGGTACGGCGGCGGCGACGTGGTCAATCCGGACCCGGTCAAGCCGGAGGCCCAGGGATGGCACGGCCGCCCGGCGAGCATCCGGCTGACCCTGCCGCCCCTGGCGACGGTGTGGCTGCGTCCGGCCTGACCGTCACCCGGCGTCGGCCAGTCCCTTCGGCAGCGGCTCGCTGTGCAGGACGCCGAGGTGCTGGGTGGCGCGGGTGAGGGCGACGTACAGGTCGCTGGTGCCGTAGCGGCCGGGCTCGACGACCAGGACCGAGTCGAACTCCAGGCCCTTGGACTGGCGCGGGTCCAGGAGGACCGTCCGGTGCGTCAGGTCCGGCTCGGCGCCCGCCGTCACGCCGTCGAGCCGGGCCGCGAGCGCCCGGTGCAGCTCGCGCGGGGCGATGACGGCGAGGCGGCCTTCCTCGGGGGTCAGCTCCCGGGCCGCCTCGGCGACGGCGGAGGGGAGGTCGCCGGTGGCGCGGACCCAGGGGCGCACGCCCGTCGAGCGCACCGAACTCGGCGGCGCGAACTCCGGGTCCTCGGCGCGGACCACGGCCGCCGCGAGGTCCATGACCTCTGCCGGGGTGCGGTAGTTGACGCCCAGGCGGGTGTGCTCCCAGCGGTCCTCGACGTACGGGGCGAGGATCTTCGACCAGGAGCCGACGCCGGCCGCCTCCGCGGTCTGCGCCGGGTCGCCGACCAGGGTCATCGAGCGGGTCGGGCAGCGGCGCATCAGCAGCCGCCAGGCCATCGGGGACAGCTCCTGCGCCTCGTCCACGATGATGTGCCCGAACGCCCAGGTGCGGTCGGCCGCGGCGCGTTCGGCGGCGCTGCGGTGGTCGTCCTCCTCCTGGCGCTCGGCGAACCGCTCGGCGTCGATGATGTCGTGCGCGGACAGGACCTCGGCGTCCTCCTCGTCCTTGTCCTCGAACTCGTAGGTCCGGGACGCGTACGACACGTCCAGCACGCCCTGCGCGTAGGCGATCTGCTCCTCGCGCTCGCGTTCGGCGCGGGAGCGGGCGATCCGGTCGTCCACGCCGAGCAGTTCGGCCGCCTCGTCCAGCAGGGGCACGTCGGCGACGGTCCAGTGCCGGGTGACCGGGCGGCGGACGGCGGCGGCGTCCCCGGCGGGCAGGAAGGCCTCGGGGGCGGCGAGGAAGTCGGCGACCAGGCGCTTCGGGGTGAGCCGGGGCCACAGCTGGTCGATGGCTGACCAGACCTCGGGGTTCTCGGCGAGTTCGTCGCGGATCTGGGTGATGTCGCTGGGGTCGAGGAGGTTGGTGCCGTCGTAGGGGTCGGTGCCGATGCGCTCGGCGACCATGTCGGTCAGGGTGTTGAGGATGTGGCCCTCGAAGTGCTCGCGGGCCGCGTTGTGCGGCAGCTTGGCGGCGCGGGTGCGCTCGCGGGCGACGTTGACCAGGTCGTCGTCCAGCATGAGGATCTCGCGGTCGTGCTCGATCGCGATGACCGGGTCGGGCAGCGCCTGCCGGTCGCGGACCACCTCGGCGAGCACGTCGGCCATGCCGGCCCGGCCCTTCACGGCCGCCGCCTCGGGGGTGTCCGTCGCCCTCGCCTTCACCCCGGGGAACAGTTCGCCGACGGTGGCGAGGAGCACGCCGGCCTCGCCGAGCGAGGGCAGCACCTCGCCGATGTAGCCGAGGAAGGCCGGGTTGGGGCCGACGATGAGGACGGCGCGCTTGGCGAGCAGTTCGCGGTGCTCGTAGAGGAGGTAGGCGGCGCGGTGCAGGGCGACGGCGGTCTTGCCGGTGCCGGGGCCGCCCTCGACGACCAGGACGCCGCGGTGCGGGGCGCGGATGATGCGGTCCTGGTCGGCCTGGATGGTCTGCACGATGTCGCCCATGCGGCCGGTGCGCGCCGAGTTCAGCGCGGCGAGCAGCACGGCGTCGCCGGAGGGGTCCTCGTGGCCGGTGCGCCTCTCGTCGCCGAGGTCGAGGATCTCGTCGTGCAGCGCGGTGACCGTGCGGCCCTCGCTGGTGATGTGCCGGCGGCGGCGCAGCCCCATCGGGGTGTGGCCGGTGGCCAGGTAGAAGGGGCGGGCGACACCGGCCCGCCAGTCGATGAGGACGGGGGTGCGTTCGGCGTCGTCGGCGCGCAGGCCGATGCGGCCGATGTGGTGACCCTCCCCTGAGGTGAGGTCGATCCGGCCGAAGCAGAGGGAGCCGTCCACCGCGTTGAGCGCGGCGAGCAGCCCGGAGCGCTCGGCGACCAGGATGTCCCGCTCCAGACGGGCCTGCTGGGGGGTGTTGCCCTGGGCGAGCGCGTCGGTGACGGAGGTCTCGGCGTCGCCGCGCAGCGCGTCCACGCGCGCGTACAGTCCGTCGATGAATTCCTGCTCGTGCAGCAATTCATCGTCCGGAAATTCGGTGTTTGACAATTCCACTCCCGGCCGCATATACTGTGCCTACTGAACTTCTTCGCGACCTCATTTACCTGAAGTCACGAATCAACGAATATACGCAGAGAAATCCCCCGAGCGCAATTGCTCGGGGGATTTCTCGTGGGCCGATCCGTCGCCGGCTCCGGGTGCCGGGCCGGTCAGAGCACGTCGGCCAGTTCCTCCAGGAGCCGCCGCTTGGGCCGGGAGCCGACCATCGACTTCACCGGCTCACCCCCGCGGAACACCATGAACGTCGGCATCGACAGCACTTTGTAGGCGTTCGTGGTCGCCGGGTTCCGGTCGACGTTCAGCTGCACCACCCGGAGCCGGTCTCCCTCCTCCTCGGCCAGGGCGCCGAGCACCGGCGCCATCTGCCGGCACGGCGGGCACCAGTCGGCGGTGAACTCCACCAGCACGGGCAGCTCCGACCCGATCACCTCGGCCGCGAAGTCCGCGTCCGTCACCTCGGGCACCCCGTTGCTCGTCATCCGTGTCCTCCCAGTTCGCACTTGGGCTCCGGGCCCCCCGGAGCCGCCGCCTCGGCCCGCGTCAGCTGCGCGGCGACCTGCGCGCGCACCGCCGTGAGCTGCTCGATCAGCGTGTCCAGCTCGGCCAGCTTGCGCCGGTAGACCACCAGGGACGCCGGGCAGGAGTCGCCCTCGGGATGCCCGGCGCGCAGGCACTCCACGAAGGGGCGGGTCTCCTCCAGGTCGAACCCGAAGTCCTGGAGGGTCCTGATCTGCCGCAGCAGCTTCAGGTCGTCCTCGTCGTAGGTCCGGTAGCCGTTGCCACCCCGCCGTGCGGGCAGCAGGCCCCGCGACTCGTAGTACCGCAGCGTCCGCGTGGTGGTCCCGGCGCGTGCGGCCAGCTCGCCGATTCGCATACGGACGAACGTAAGCCTTGACGCGGACGTCAAGGCAAGAAGCCCCGCGCCCGGGGAGGGCGCGGGGCTTCTTCGGGGGGACCGGGCGGCTGAGCAACGGGGGGAGCACCTCAGCCGCCCGGGGTGTGCGGGCACACCCGGAGCGGGCGGGTGTCAGGCCCTCGCCAGCTCCTTCTCGCCGCCCTGTTCGGGCAGGTCCGGCGTGTCCTCGTCGTCGGCGGCGCCGTGTCCGTCGTCCAGGAGGGTCTTCTCGTCGAACGGGACCCGGCCGGCCAGCACCTCGTTGACCCGGTCCTTGTCGATCTCCTTGGTCCAGGTGCCGATGAGGACGGTGGCGACGGCGTTGCCGCCGAAGTTGGTCAGGGCGCGGGCCTCGCTCATGAAGCGGTCGATGCCGACGATCAGGCCGATGCCGTCCACCAGTGCGGGCTTGTGCGACTGCAGGCCGCCGGCCAGCGTCGCGAGACCGGCGCCGGAGACACCGGCGGCACCCTTGGAGGCGACCAGCAGGAAGAGCAGCAGCGGGATCTGCTCACCGATCGACATCGGCGTACCCATGGCGTCCGAGATGAACAGCGAGGCCATGGTCATGTAGATCATGGTGCCGTCGAGGTTGAACGAGTAGCCGGTCGGGACGGTGATGCCGACCACCGGCTTGCTGACGCCCAGGTGCTCCATCTTCGCGATCAGGCGCGGCAGCGCCGACTCGGACGAGGACGTGGACAGGATCAGCAGGAACTCCCGGCCCAGGTACTTGAAGAGCGAGAAGACGTTGATCCCGGCCACCACGCGCAGCAGCGTGCCCAGCACCAGGAAGAGGAAGAGGACGCAGGTCACGTAGAAGCCGAGCATCAGCACGGCCAGGCTCTTGAGGGCGTCGACGCCCGCCGAGCCGGTGACGGCGGCGATGGCACCGAACGCGCCGACCGGGGCCGCCCACATGATCATCGCCAGGACACGGAAGACCAGCCGCTGGATGTGCTCGATGCCGCGCAGGACGGGCTGCCCGGCGTTGCCCATGGCCTGCAGGGCGAAGCCGCAGAGCAGGGCGATCAGCAGGGTCTGCAGCACCTCGCCCGCGGTGAACGCCGAGACGATCGTCGTCGGGATGATGCCCATCAGGAAGTCGACAGTGCCCTTGGCCTCCGCGTCGACCTGCGCCTGGCCGGTCTCCTTGACGGCGTCGGTGACCGCGAGGCCGGTGCCCGGGTCCAGGATGTTGCCGACGATCAGGCCGATAGCGAGCGCCACCAGCGACATCACCAGGAAGTAGACCAGGGCGATACCGCCCACCGCGCCGACCTTGGCGGCCTTGCGGACGGAGCCGATGCCCAGCACGATCGTGCAGAAGATGATCGGCGAGATCATCATCTTGATCAGGTTCACGAAGCCGGTGCCGAGCGGCTTCAGCTCGGTGGCGAAGTCGGGGGCGGCCAGACCGACGGCGATGCCGAGGGCGACCGCGATGATCACGGCGATGTAGAGATAGTGCGTGCGGTCGCGCTTGGCTTTGGGTGCGGCAGGTGCCGTAGCGGCTTCGCTGGTCACGGCGGCCCTCCTTGACGACGTCGTCGGCATCACCGGCGTGCGGCTCACGTCCGGGGGTGTGTTTCGGGGACGGGGTGACTATCTCCCGGCGTGTGAGCGCGGTCACCCTTGCGTTCATTTAGTTCACAATCCAGCCAGGAGGGAGACTGGCGGCATGCACCTCCGCGTCCCGAGACCCCGCAGCCTGGCGGGGCAGCTCTTCGCCATGCAGGCCGTGCTGATAGCGGTCGTCGTGGTCGGGTACGCACTGTTCACCTACATCAGCGACCGGGGGCAGGCGGAGGAGGCGGCCGGGCGCCAGGCCAGGGCGGTGTCGCTGGCGATCGCCGACTCGCCGTCCGTCGCGGAGGCGATCCGCACCCCGGACCCCACGGCGCGCCTCCAGCCGTACGCGGTGCGGGTCATGCGGGACACCGACGTGGACTTCGTGACGATCATGAATCCGCGGGGGATCCGCTGGACCCACCCCGAACCGAAGGAAATCGGCCATCCCTTCCAGGGCCACATCGAGCGCGCGCAACGGGGCGAGACCTTCACCGAGACCTACTCGGGCACGCTCGGTCCCTCGGTCCGGGCGGTCACGCCCGTCGTGGACGACGGCCGGATCGTCGGCCTGGTCAGCGCCGGGATCAAGGTCGAGGAGATCAGCAAGCGGGCGCAGGAGCAGCTCACGGCCCTGACCGGGGTGGCGTCCGGGGCGCTGCTGCTCGGTGCGGTCGGTACGTACGTGATCAACCAGCGGCTGCGCCGGCACACGCACGGGATGAACGCGGACGAGCTGAGCCGGATGCACGACTACCATCAGGCGGCGCTGCACGCGGTGCGGGAGGGACTGCTGATGCTGGACGGGCAGTACCGTGTCGCGCTGATCAACGACGGCGGACGGGAGCTGCTCGGCGTGCGCGGTGACGTGGTCGGCGCCTCGGTGGCGGACCTGGGGCTGCCCTCGCAGCTGACGGGGGCGCTGCTGGCGTCGGAGCCGCGGGTGGACGAGGTGCACCTGGCGGCGGAGCGGGTGCTGGTGGTGAACACCTCGCCGGTCTCCGGGGGCGAGCGCCGGGGCACGGTGGTGACGCTGCGGGACGTGACGGAGCTTCAGTCGCTGACGGGCGAGCTGAACTCGGAGCGGGGTTTCACACAGGCGTTGCGGTCCCAGGCGCACGAGGCGGCGAACCGGCTGCACACGGTCGTCTCGCTGATCGAGCTGGGACGGGCCGAGGAGGCCGTGGAGTTCGCGACGGCGGAGCTGGAGCTGGCGCAGGCCCTCACCGACCAGGTGGTGGCGGCGGTGAGCGAGCCGGTGCTGGCGGCTCTGCTGCTGGGCAAGACGGCGCAGGCCAACGAGCGGGGAGTGGAGCTGGTGGTGTCGCAGGACAGCCGACTGGACGACGGACTGCTGCCGCCGTCGCTGCCCGCCCGGGACCTGGTGACGATCCTGGGCAACCTGGTGGACAACGCGGTGGACGCGGCGCAGGGCGCGGTGCCCTCGCGGGTCACGGTGGCGGCGTACACGCAGGACGCCGGGCGCCCCGGTCCGGAGCTGGTGCTGCGGGTGTCGGACACGGGTGCCGGGGTCGATCCCGCCCACGCCGACCTGGTCTTCCAGCGGGGCTACTCGACCAAGCAGGCCGGAGAGGGCGGACGCGGCCTGGGCCTCGCACTGGTCCGGCAGGCGGTGCGGCGGCACGGCGGCACCCTGGCCGTGACGGAGGCGGAGGGCGGCGGCGCCCGCTTCGAGGCCCGGCTGCCGCTGGGCGATGCCGGGGGCGGCGGGGCGACACCGGCCGCCTCGGTGGGCAGACCGGGCGCCGGGGGTGCGGTGTGACACGGCAACGGCCCGTACGGGTCGTCCCGGTCGGCGTGGACCACCGGGACGCCTTCGACCCGCGTCGTGCGGCCCACGGCGACTGCCGCCTCCGCGGCGCGGCCACTCACCGCGGGGGTGCCGTATGAGCACCGCCGACTCGCAGCCCATCCGGGTCCTGGTCGTCGAGGACGACCCGGTCGCCGCCGACGCGCACGTGATGTACGTCGGCCGGGTGCCCGGGTTCGTCGCCGTCGGCAAGGCCCACACGGGCGCGGAGGCGCGGCGGATGCTGGACCGCACGCCGGTGGACCTGCTCCTGCTCGACCTGCACCTGCCGGACGTGCACGGACTCCAGCTGGCCCGCTCGCTGCGGGCGGCGGGGCATCACACCGACGTGATAGCGGTGACGTCGGCGCGGGACCTGACGATGGTGCGCGAGGGGGTGTCGCTGGGCGTCGTCCAGTACGTGCTGAAGCCGTTCACCTTCGCCACCCTGCGCGACCGCCTGGTGCGGTACGCCGAGTTCCGGGCCACCGCCGGGGAGGCGAGCGGCCAGGACGAGGTGGACCGGGCCCTGGCCACGCTCCGCGCCCCCGGCCCGGCGGCCCTGCCCAAGGGCCTGAGCGGACCGACCCTGGAACGGGTGACGGGCGCGCTGCGCGGCTCGGCCGAGGGCCTCACGGCGGCCGGCGTGGCGGAAGCGGTGGGCATCTCCCGCATCACGGCCCGGCGTTACCTGGAGCACCTGGTCGACGCGGGCCGGGCGGGCCGGAGCCCGCAGTACGGCCAGGTGGGACGGCCGGAGTTGGTGTACCGGTGGGCACCGGGCCGGTGAGCCGGGCCGCCCTGCGGGCCTGCTCGGCCTCCTTCGACGAGCCCGCCCGCTCGTAGGCGTCGGCGGCCTGCGTCATGCGCGCGCGGGCCCGCTCGGCGTCCCCGGCCGTCTCGTGCACGAGCCCGAGGGCGTACAGCGTCCGGGCGCTGCCGTGCCAGTCCTCGAACTCCTCGCAGATGTCCAGACTTTCGAGGCAGGCGGTCACGGCTTCCGCCGTACGGCCCCGCGCGTTGAGGGCGACGGCGTAGTTGTGCCAGGCCCTGCCCTCGCGGGGCCGGTCCCCCGTCTCCCGGTAGAGGCCGAGAGCGGCACGCAGGGCGTCGAGTGCCTCGTCGACGCGGCCGGACTTGCGCAGTATCAGGGCGAGGTTGTTCCACACACCGGCCTCGCTGTGCGGGTCACCGGTGCGACGGAACAGGTCGAGTGCGAGCCGGAAGGCGTTCACGGCCTCGTCGATCTGCCCGACGTCGCCGAGGATGGCGCCGAGGTTGGACACCGCCATCGCCCTGCCGTTGTCGTGGCCCACGGCGTGGTACAGGTCGCGCGCCCGTCGGTGGGCGTCGTACGCCTCCCTGAGCCGCCTGCTTCCCCGCAGGGCGGTCCCCGTCCTGTTCCACGCGGCGGCCTCGGCGGCCTCGTCACCCGACTGGTGCGCGGCGGCACGGGCGGCCCCGTACACGGTGACCGCGTCGTCGAAGCAGCGCCGCCAGTCCAGGTACTCACCGAGCGCACCGGCGAGCCGGACGGCGTCGGCGGCCCGCTGCCGGTCCGACGCCCACCGGACGGCCGCCACGAGCCCGGCACGCTCCGCGTCGAGCCAGGCGAGCGCCTCCCGACGGCCGGGGAAGGGCCCGGTCTCCCGGGACTCCCCGCTGCGTGGCTTCAGCCGGGCGTCCGCCGCGAGGGCTCGCTCCAGGTAGTACCGCAGCACCCGCGACCGCGCCGCGTCCCCTTCCTCCCGGTCCACCAGTCCCGCCCCGAACACGCGCACCAGGTCGTGCAGCCGCCACCACCCGCGCGTGCGCCCCCGCTCCACGAGGTGCGCGCGGGCGAGGGCGTTCAGTTCTCGCGCCGGGGGCCGATCGTGGCCGACCAGCGCGGCGACGACCCCGTCGCTCACCTCGGGCCCCGGCGCGAGAGCGAGCAGGCGCAGCAGCCGGGCCTGCTCGGGCGGCAGTCGGCGGTAGGACAGCCCGAAGGCGGCGCGGACACTGTGCTCGCCGTCGTCGAGGTGGTCGAGCCGGTCGCTGGCCTCGGCCAGTTCCGCCACGAGTTCGGCCACCGGCTTGCCCGGGTCCTCCGCCAGGAGGGCGGCCGCGATCTGCAGGGCCAGCGGGAGGTGCCCGCAGAGGCCGGCGAGTCGCTCAGCGGTGCCGGGGTCGTCCGCCACCCGGCCGTCCTCCGGGTCGGCGATCCCCAGGGCACGGTCGAGGAGTCGGTACGCCTCGCTCGCGCCGAGCTGGTCCAGAGGGACGAGCCGCGCGCCGAGTTGCGGCAGGCGATCACGTGAGGTGACCAGCACTCGGTGCCGGGAATCGCCCGGCAGGAGGGGCCGCACCTGGTCCGGCGAGGAGGCGTTGTCGGCCAGGACCAGAACCGCGCCCCTCTCGTGGGCCCGGGCGGCGAGCGTCGAGCGGTAGAGCGCGGCCCGCTCGTCCGTCGTGGTGGGGATGTGTTCCGGCGGGGTACCGAGAGCGTGCAGCAGGGTGCGCAGACTTCGGTCCGCGGTGACGGGCTCCCGGTCGTAGCCGTGCAGGTCGATGAAGAGGACCCCGCCGGGGAACCAGCCCTGGTCACGGGCGAGATGCGCGGCCTCGACGGCGAGCGCGGTCTTGCCGATGCCACCGAGGCCGGACACGGCGGCGACGAGGGTCGCGGCCGACACGGCGGACCGCGCCCCGTCCGGGTCCAGCGCGCGCAACAGGTCCTCGGTCTCGCGCTCCCGGCCGGTGAACCCGCCGGGCCTCGGCGGCAGGCCCGCCATCACCTCCGGGACGGCGGCCCCGTCCTGCTGGACCACGACCTGCACCCCGATCACCTCGCGCAGGAAGAGCCCGCCCCGGAAGTCGGTATGGTCGCCTCCGTACCAGGACCTGGCGCTACCCGGCGCCGACCGCTCCATGGCCCGTGCGACGGCACCGGCGACGCCGGGCGGCTCGGCGGACAGCAGCTCGGCCACCGCCTCGCCCCACTCCCGTACGGCATCCCGCCGCGCCGGTTCCGCGGCCGCCTTCGCGATGTCGTGGACGGACGCACCGGCGTCGAGCCCCACCGCCCGCGCCAGCTCCTGCACCGCCCGGCGTCCACCGTCCCCGCCCGCGCCCTCGGCCAGAGCCGTCAGCAGTGCCGTTTCCATGCGCGCCCTTCCCATGCCAGAGGGGCGCTCACGCCGCCTTCGCGTACCACACGACCTGCGCGGCGAGCCCTGCCACGGCGAGCGCCTCCAGCACCGAGAGGGCGACGAGCAGCCGGGCGGCGTCCCCGTTCGCCCAGAAAACGATCAGCGCCGCCAGGGGTACCGCGCAGAACGCCGTCAGGTCGATCACGGTCTGGATCGTCTTGCGGGACCGGCGCCGGGTGTCGCTCCGGTGGTACGCCTCCCAGCCGAAGGTCGCGAACCCACTGCTGTGAGCGGCGAGTTCGGCCAACTTCGGCCCCAGATCGTCCCGGACGTACAGCCCGATCGCCGAGATCTTCTCGTCGTTGACGAGGTAGGTCCACCCGAGGACGAGGCACACCGGCGGCAGCGCGAGCAGCATCGAGGGCTGCTCCGCCTGGGCCGTGGCGGCGATGACGGCGGCCACGACGGCCAGCGTCACGTAGAGGAGATTGTCCCGGAAGCCGATCCTCGCCCTCTGCTCGCTCTTCACGCTCTCGTACTCGGCGAGCAGCAACTGCCCGACCGTGACGTCCTGTTCCGGCACTCGGTCCCCTTCTCCCAGCGGTAACTTATGACTATGCCGGACATCCAGCCCACCGTTCTGGTGCTGACCGCACTCCCGCTCGAATACGCCGCCGTCCGTACGCGCGTCGAGGAGCGTGAGGAGCGGGTGCACCGGGACGGGACCCGGGTCGAAGTGGGCCGGCTGCCGGGCACCTCCTGGCACGTCGCCCTCGCCGAGCTGGGCATGGGCGCCGAGCGCACCGCCGCTCTCACCACCCAGCTCATCCACTGGCTGCGCCCCGAGGCCGTGCTGTTCGTCGGGGTCGCGGGCAGCCTGAAGGACGACGTCGGGATCGGCGACGTCGTCGTGGGCACGCAGGTGTACGAGATCCACGGCGGCAAGCAGGCCCCGGAGGGCTTCCTGGTCCGGCCGAAGGCCCTGCCGGGCTCGCACGCGCTGGAACAGGCGGCGCGCTCCGCCGTACGGGACATGCCCGGCGTGAGGGCGCACTTCATGCCCATCGCCACAGGCGATGTGGTGTTGGCCGACGCCGAGTCGGAGATCTCCCGGCTCCTCCGCCGGAACTACGACGACGCGGGCGCGATCGAGATGGAGGGCTCGGGTGCCCTCCGGGCGGCCCACCTGAACGGCCAGGTGAACGCCCTGGTGATCCGGGGCATCAGCGACCGCGCCGACGCCGGGAAGCACGAGGCCGACACCTCGGGTTCACAGCAGCGCGCCGCCGAGCATGCCGCGGCGGTGACGGTGGCGGCGCTGCTCAAGTACCGCGCCCGCGAGGGCTCTTCGCCCCCTGCGGAGGACCCCCGGCAGCACCGGGCCGCCGGGGCGACGTACGGCGGAGACCACGTCGACTTCCGGGGCGGCGCCTTCTACGGGCCCGTCACCGGTAAGCGCGTCGGGCCGGGGTAGACCCACCGCCCACGGCCCTGTCCCGCGCGCGACGGGCGCCCACGTACCTCCGAGCCCCGTCGCCGGGCCCCCCGAATCCCCACTCGCAGGAGCATTGACCTGGCTGGACCACTCCTCTTACGTTCGCCACGCAGCCGTCCAGGCCACAGCGTCGTGTGCCCGTAGGAGGTCATGCCCGTGCGCCCCACCGTCCGGTTCACCGCCCTGTTCACCCTCACCGCGCTCGCCTCCACCTCGCTCGCCGCCTGCGGAAGCGGTTCCGGCAGTGATCCGGACACGGTGAAGGTCTCCTTCAAGCAGTCGACGGACAACTCCATCAAGGTGATGGACACCTATCTCGCCGACATCAAGAAGCAGTTCGAGAAGGCCAACCCGGGGAAGAAGGTCGAGCTGGTGCCGATCAAGGCGCCCGACTCGGAGTACTACACCAAGCTCCAGCAGATGCTCCGCTCCCCCAAGACCGCCCCTGACCTGGTCTACGAGGACACCTTCCTCATCAACTCCGACATCACCAGCGGGTACCTGAAGCCCCTCGACGACTACCTGGCCGACTGGAAGGACTGGGACCAGTTCATCGACACCGCGAAGGCGGCGGCCAAGGGCGAGGACGGCAAGACGTACGGCGTGCCGGACGGCACCGACACCCGGGGGCTGTGGTTCAGCAAGGACGTGTTCGCCAAGGCGGGGCTGCCCGCCGACTGGCAGCCGAAGACCTGGGCCGATGTGCTCGACGCCGCCCGCGCCATCAAGGAGAAGGTGCCGGGTGTCACGCCGCTCAACGTCTACACCGGCAAGCCCGCCGGGGAGGCCGCCACCATGCAGGGCTTCGAGATGCTGCTGTACGGCACGGGGGACGGCGGCGCCGACCCGCTGTACGACAAGGGCAGCAAGAAGTGGGTCACGGCGGGGCAGGAGTTCAAGGACTCCCTCGCCTTCGTCGAGACGGTGTACAAGGAGAAGCTCGGCCCGGAGGTCTCCGACGCGCTCGACCCCAACTTCGGCACCAAGGTGCGCGGTGAGCTGCTGCCGCAGGGCAAGCTCGGGATCGCGCTCGACGGCTCCTGGCTGCCGCAGGACTGGCTGGAGGGCAGCGGGCACGAGTGGCCCGAGTGGTCGAAGGAGCTGGGCCTCGCCGCCATGCCCACGCAGAACGGACAGGCTCCCGGCAAGGTGAGCATGTCCGGCGGATGGACCTGGTCCGTCCCGGCCAAGGCGGGCAACCCCGACCTGGCCTTCGAGTTCGTCAAGACGATGCAGACCAAGGCCAACGCCCAGAAGTGGTACATCGCCAACTCCGGCATCGCGGTCCGTGCGGACGTCGCGAACGACCCCGCCTACGTCGACGCCCAGCCCGGCATCAAGTTCTTCACCGACCTCGTCGCCGACACCCACTACCGGCCCGCCTACCCGGCGTACCCGAAGGTGTCCGTCGCCATCCAGGAGGCGATGGAGGGCGTGACGACCGGGGACAAGTCGGTCGAGGAGGCGGCGCGCGGCTACGACGAGTCGCTCAAGGAGGCCACCGACAACCAGGTGGTGAGCAGGTGACGGCGACCGCGCCGGGGCACGCGGGCCCGAAGGTCCGCAAGACCCCGGCCTCCCCGGCCGGCCCCGGCGCGCGTTCCGGCACCGTCCGCCGGTCCCTGTTCCGTGCCCTGCCCCTCTCCCCCGCCGTCGTCCTGCTGCTGCTCTTCCTCGCCGGCCCGATCGTCTACTGCGTCGTCATCGCCTTCACCGACCTCCAGCTGACCGGGCAGGCGCAGGAGTCCTTCGTGGGCTTCGACAACTTCACCCGTGCCTTCAAGGACGAGGCGTTCCTCAACGCCGTCTGGCTGACCCTGGTGTTCACCGTGGTGTCCTCGCTGATCGGGCAGAACACCCTGGGGCTGGCGCTGGCCTCGCTGATGCAGCGGGCCTCGAAGCCGGTCCGCACGCTCACCGGTGGCATCGTTGTCACGGCCTGGGTGCTGCCGGAGGTGGTGGCCGGCTTCCTGCTCTACGCCTTCTTCCGGCGCGAGGGCACCCTCAACGCCATCCTGGACTGGCTCCACCTGCCCTCCCAGAACTGGCTGTTCACACTGCCGATCCTGGCGGTGTCCTTCGCCAACGTGTGGCGGGGCACCGCGTTCTCGATGCTGGTGTACTCGGCCGCGCTGAACGAGATCCCCAAGGAGGTCACCGAGGCCGCCGAGGTCGACGGCGCGAGCGGCTGGCGCCGGATGTGGCACATCACGCTGCCGATGATCCGGCGCTCCATCGGCACCAACCTCATGCTCAACACGCTGCAGACCCTGTCGGTCTTCGGGCTGATCTGGGTGATGACGCGGGGCGGGCCGAGCGGCAAGAGCCAGACGCTGCCGCTGTTCATGTACGAGCAGGCCTTCCAGAACAGCCTGATCGGGTACGGCACGGCGGTGGCGCTGCTGCTGTTGCTGATCGGCTCGCTGTTCTCGGTCGTGTACCTGCGCCTGCTGCGGACGGAGGTCTGAGATGACGGACACGCTCACGCCCCGCCGTACGACCCCCGCCGCGCGGCGCAACCGGCGCCGCACCGCGGCCGACGCCGGGCTCCTGCTCGTGGCCGCCGCCTTCGTACTGCCGCTGGCCTGGGTGGTGCTGTCCGCCCTCGACCCGCACGCGAGTCTGCGGGTCAAGGTCCCCGACGGGGTCACGCTGGAGAACTTCGACGCGATCCTCACCCCGGAGATCACCTTCACCCCGCTGCTCAACAGCCTGATCCTGTGCGGCGGGGCGACCCTGCTGACGGTGGTGTGCGCGGCGCTCGCGGCGTACCCGCTCTCCCGTTTCCGGTCCCGGCTGAACCGGCCGTTCCTGCTCACCATCCTGTTCGCGACCAGCCTGCCGATCACCGCGATCATGGTCCCGGTCTACGCCCTGTTCGTGCGGGTGAACATGATCGACACCATGCAGGGGACGATCTTCTTCTTCGCCGCCTCGCAGCTGCCCTTCGCGATCTGGCTGATGAAGAACTTCATGGACGGCGTGCCGAAGGAACTGGAGGAGGCGGCCTGGACGGACGGGGCGTCGTCGTTCCAGTCGCTGCTGCGGATCGTGCTGCCGCTGATGGGTCCCGGGGTGGCGGTGGTGACGGTGTTCTCGTTCGTGATGATGTGGGGGAACTTCTTCGTCCCCTTCATGCTGCTGCTCTCCCCGGACCAGATGCCCGCCTCGGTCAGCATCAACGACTTCTTCGGCAACCGCGGCATGGTGGCGTACGGGCAGCTGGCGGCGTTCTCGATCGTCTACTCGACGCCGGTCGTGCTGCTGTACGTCCTGATCTCCCGGCGGCTGGGCGGCGGCTTCGCGCTGGGCGGGGCCGTGAAGGGGTAGGCGACGGGGGGCGCGCCCGGTTCCGCGCGCCCCCGTACGTTCCTACAATCCGTATCGCTGGCCGAACAGCCCGTAGTCAGCGTGGCCCCGGACCCCTACGGTGTGGCGCGTGCGCCGACCCTCACCCGGCCCGAGCCAGTCGGGCCCTCCGTTCAACGCCCTCGCCGCCCGTCGGCTGCGTGCCGCCCTCAACATGGGGCCCGAGCACGTCGCCCACGGCATACGGGTCTCGTACGGGCTGCCGTACGTCTCCCCCGACCTCGTCATCGCCTGGGAGCGGGGCACGGCCGCCCCCGAGGGCCCGGAGCTGACCGCGCTCGCCGGGGTGCTGTGGTGCTCGCCGGGTGAGCTGATCGGCCGGCCGCAGTCCCTGCGCGAGCACCGCGTCGCCCGCGGGCTGGCACCCGAGGACGTGGCCCGGGGGGTCGGGCTCGGGCTGCCCGCCTACCTGCGGATGGAGGAGGCGGACGACTGGCGCGGCACCGATCGGCAGTCGGCCCAGCTCGCCGACGTGCTCGGTCTCACGCCGCCCGACTTCGTGACCGTCACGGGGCGCGAGGAGAAGCTGGCCGACCTGCTGACGAGCGCGGTGACCACCCGCTGGCAGGGCTGTGTGCGCCCGATCGCCAAGCTGGCGCCGCTGGACCGGCGGGTCCTGGAGAACGTCCTCCAGGTGCTGCACCAGGACTACCAGGGGCGCATGACCGCCACCCTCAGCTGGGGCGGCGGCGCCCCCGACTCCAGTGCCTCGGGACGGGACTTCCTGGACCGGATCGTGGAGCACTTCTGGTCGGCGGTCGAGAAGCACCCGTGAGCCGCGCGGGCGGCGCGTCCGGGTCTAGAAGACGGACTCGGCCTCGTCCATCCGGTCCTTCGGGACCGTCTTCAGCTCGGTGACCGCCTCCGCCAGCGGCACCATCACGACGTCCGTGCCGCGCAGCGCCGTCATCCGGCCGAAGTCACCCCGGTGCGCGGCCTCCACCGCGTGCCAGCCGAAGCGGGTGGCGAGCACCCTGTCGTACGCGGTGGGCACGCCGCCGCGCTGGACGTGGCCGAGGATGACCGGCTTGGCCTCCTTGCCGAGCCTGCGCTCCAGTTCGAAGGCGAGCGCGGTGCCGATGCCCTGGAAGCGCTCGTGGCCGAACTTGTCGATGGCACCCTTGCCGTAGTCCATGGAGCCCTCGGCGGGGTGGGCGCCCTCGGCGACGCAGACGACGGCGAACTTCTTGCCGCGGGCGAAGCGCTCCTCGACCATCTTGACCAGGTCGGCGGGGTCGAAGGGGCGCTCGGGCAGGCAGATGCCGTGGGCGCCGGCGGCCATGCCGGACTCCAGGGCGATCCAGCCGGCGTGCCGGCCCATGACCTCGACGACCATCACGCGCTGGTGGGACTCGGCGGTGGTCTTGAGGCGGTCCATCGCCTCCGTGGCCACGCCGACGGCGGTGTCGAAGCCGAAGGTGCGGTCGGTGGAGGAGATGTCGTTGTCGATGGTCTTCGGTACGCCGACGACCGGCAGGCCCGCGTCGGACAGCATGCGGGCGGCGGTGAGCGTGCCCTCGCCGCCGATCGGGATCAGGGCGTCGATGCCGAAGTTCTGGATCATGTCCGAGGCGTTCTCGCAGGCCTCGCGGAGCCGGTCGCGCTCCAGGCGGGAGGAGCCGAGGATGGTGCCGCCGCGGGCGAGGATGCCGCTGACCGCGTTGAGGTCGAGGGTGCGGTACCGGCCGTCCAGCAGTCCGGCGTAGCCGTCCTCGAAGCCGATGACCTCGTCGCCGTAGTTGTCGACCGCTCGGTGCACGACCGACCGGATCACTGCGTTCAGGCCGGGGCAGTCGCCGCCTGCGGTGAGAACTCCGATACGCATCGTGCTGTGTCTCCTGCTCGCTGTTGACACCGGTGAGCCGGTTCAATTGTTCCACGGCCCGGACGCGGGTGGACGACGGCGGACGACCGGCGGGACGGTGGCGGACGCTGACGGGCGCCTTAACCGTCGCCGGAGGTACTGTCAAGAGGGTTCCGCACCCCCGACGGAACGCCCGCCCCAACGAACCCGAGGAAACGGAGAGCACGCGTGACGCGCAGCGTGTACGTGACCGGTATCGACCGCGGCGACGGCCGCCAGGTCGTCGAGCTGGGGGTCATGGAGCTGCTGACCCGGCAGGTCGACCGGGTCGGCGTCTTCCGTCCCCTGGTGCACGACGGGCCCGACCGGCTCTTCGAGCTGCTGCGTGCCCGCTACCGGCTCTCGCAGGACCCGGCCACCGTCTACGGCATGGACTACCAGGAGGCCTCCCTCCTCCAGGCCGAACAGGGCGTGGACGAGCTGGTGTCCGCGCTGGTCGAGCGCTTCCACCTGGTCGCACGGGACTACGACGTCGTCCTGGTCCTCGGCACCGACTACGCCGACACCCAGTTCCCGGACGAACTGTCGCTGAACGCGCGGCTCGCCAACGAGTTCGGCGCCTCGGTCCTGCCCGTCGTCGGCGGCCGCAAGCAGAGCGCCGAGTCCGTGCTCGCCGAGACCCACAACGCCTTCCGCGCCTACGACGGGCTGGGCTGCGACGTGCTCGCCATGGTGACCAACCGGGTCGCGCGCGAGGACCGGGACGGGATCGCCGAGCGGCTCGCGCACCGGCTGCCGGTGCCGTGCTGGGTGGTGCCGGACGAGCCCGCGCTGTCCGCGCCGACGGTCTCCCAGATCGCGCACGCCCTGGGCGCCGAGATCGTCCTCGGCGACGACTCCGGGCTCGCCCGCGACGCGCTGGACTTCGTCTTCGGCGGGGCCATGCTGCCCAACCTGCTGGCCGCGCTGACCCCGGGCTGCCTGGTCATCACGCCGGGCGACCGCGCCGACCTGGTGATCGGCACGCTGGCCGCGCACAGCGCCGGCACCCCGCCGATAGCCGGCGTCCTGCTGACCCTGAACGAGGTGCCCGGCGAGGGCATCCTCACCCTCGCCGACCGGCTGGCGCCCGGCACGCCGGTGCTCGCGGTGACCGGCAACAGCTTCCCCACCGCGGAGCGGCTGTTCTCCCTGGAGGGCAAGCTGGGCGCGGCCACCCCGCGCAAGGCGGAGACCGCCCTCGGCCTCTTCGAGCGGTACGTGGACACCGCCGAGCTGAACAAGCGGGTCTCCGCGCCCAGCAGCGACCGCGTCACGCCGATGATGTTCGAGCACAAGCTGCTCGAACAGGCCCGCTCCGACCTGCGCCGGGTGGTCCTGCCGGAGGGCACCGAGGAGCGGGTGCTGCACGCGGCGGAGGTGCTGCTGCGCCGGGGCGTGTGCGCGCTGACGCTGCTCGGCCCGGTCGAGCAGATCCGCAAGAAGGCCGCCGACCTCGGCATCGACCTGGCCGACGCCGAGCTGATCGACCCGGCCGCCAGCGAGCTGCGGGACTCCTTCGCCGAGAAGTACGCCGCCCTGCGCGCCCACAAGGGTGTGACCGTGGAGCTGGCGTACGACGTGGTCTCCGACGTGAACTACTTCGGCACGCTGATGGTGCAGGAAGGGTTCGCCGACGGCATGGTGTCGGGGTCCGTGCACTCGACGGCGGCGACCATCCGCCCGGCCTTCGAGATCATCAAGACCAAGCCGGACGCCGCGATCGTCTCCTCCGTCTTCTTCATGTGCCTGGCCGACAAGGTGCTGGTCTACGGCGACTGCGCGGTCAATCCGGACCCGGACGCGGAGCAGCTCGCCGACATCGCCGCCCAGTCCGCGTCGACTGCGGCGCGGTTCGGCGTGGAGCCGCGGATCGCGATGCTGTCGTACTCGACGGGCACGTCCGGCTCCGGTGCGGACGTCGACAAGGTCCGCGAGGCCACCGAGCTGGTCCGCGCGCGCCGCCCGGACCTCAGCATCGAGGGGCCGATCCAGTACGACGCGGCGGTCGAACCGTCGGTGGCCGCGACCAAGCTGCCCGGCTCGGCGGTCGCCGGGCAGGCCAGCGTGCTGATCTTTCCCGACCTGAACACCGGCAACAACACGTACAAGGCGGTGCAGCGCTCGGCCGGCGCCATCGCCGTCGGCCCGGTGCTCCAGGGCCTGCGCAAGCCGGTCAACGACCTGTCCCGGGGCGCGCTCGTGCAGGACATCGTCAACACCGTCGCCATCACGGCGATCCAGGCCCAGCAGACCCCCAGTGAGAAGGCGTCCGACCTGTGACCGGCACCCGTGTCCTCGTCCTCAACTCCGGCTCCTCGTCGGTGAAGTACCAGCTGATCGACATGCGCGGCGGCAGCCGGCTGGCGGCGGGCCTCGTCGAGCGCATCGGCGAGGCGAGCTCGCGGATCAAGCACACCCCGGCGGACGGGGAGAGCCGCGAGTGGAACGGGTCGGTACCCGGTCACGACGCCGCGCTGAAGGCCATGGCGGCCGAGCTGGACCGGGACGGCCTGGGCCTCGGCTCCCCCGAACTGGCCGCGATCGGACACCGGGTGGTGCACGGCGGGCTGCGCTTCACGGAGCCGACAGTGATCGACGACGCGGTGCTCGCCGAGATCGAGCGGCTCGTCCCGGTCGCCCCGCTGCACAACCCGGCCAACCTCACCGGCATCCGGACGGCGCAGGCGCTGCGCCCCGACCTGCCGCAGGTCGCCGTCTTCGACACCGCCTTCCACACGACGATGCCGGAGTCCGCGGCCCGCTACGCGATCGACGTCGAGACCGCCGACGCGCACCGGATCAGGCGCTACGGCTTCCACGGCACCTCGCACGCCTACGTCTCCCGTGAGACCGCGCGGCTGCTGGGCCGGGCGCCCGAGGACGTGAACGTCATCGTGCTGCACCTGGGCAACGGGGCGTCCGCCTCGGCCGTGCGGGGCGGGCGGTGCGTGGACACCTCCATGGGGCTGACGCCTTTGGAAGGGCTCGTGATGGGTACGCGCTCGGGAGACATGGACCCGGCCGTCATCTTCCATTTGATGCGTGTTGGGGGAATGTCCGCCGACGAGATCGACACTCTCCTCAACAAGAGGAGCGGTCTGATCGGGCTGTGCGGTGACAACGACATGCGGGAGATCCGCCGCCGGGTCGACGCCGGCGACCAGCGGGCGCGGCTGGCCTTCGACATCTACATTCACCGGCTCAAGAAGTACATCGGCGCCTATTACGCCGTTCTCGGACGTGTGGACGCCGTGGCGTTCACGGCCGGGGTCGGGGAGAACTCGGCGCCGGTGCGGGAAGCGGCCGTGGCGGGCCTGGAGGGGCTGGGCCTGGCGGTCGACGGCGGGCTCAACGCCGTACGCGGCGAGGAGGCCCGGCTGATCTCGCCCGCGGGGGCGCGGGTGGCGGTGGCGGTGGTACCGACGGACGAGGAAATGGAGATCGCGGCACAGACCTACGCGCTGGTAAATGAATGAGGAATACCGATCTCACCTGAGCGGCATCCCGCCCTTTTGTATTTTCCGCCAGACGGAATATTCCGCGCCGAAACAAACCGATAGGATGGCACCCATGCGCCGTTCGAAAATCGTCTGTACTCTCGGCCCCGCGGTCGACTCCCACGAGCAGCTCGTCACGCTGATCGAAGCCGGCATGAACGTGGCCCGCTTTAACTTCAGCCACGGCACCCACGCCGAGCACCAGGGCCGCTACGACCGGGTCCGGGCCGCCGCCAAGGAGACCGGCAGGGCCATCGGTGTCCTCGCCGACCTGCAGGGCCCGAAGATCCGCCTGGAGACCTTCGCGGAGGGTCCCGTCGAGCTGGTGCGCGGTGACGAGTTCACCGTCACCACCGAGGACGTCCCGGGCGACAGGACGATCTGCGGCACGACGTACAAGGGCCTGCCCGGTGACGTCACCAAGGGCGACCAGGTGCTCATCAACGACGGCAACGTCGAGCTGAAGGTCACCGAGGTCGAGGGCCCCCGGGTGAAGACGATCGTCATCGAGGGCGGCGTCATCTCCGACCACAAGGGCATCAACCTGCCCGGCGCGGCGGTCAACGTCCCCGCGCTGAGCGAGAAGGACGTCGAGGACCTCCGTTTCGCGCTCCGCATGGGCTGCGACCTGGTCGCCCTCTCCTTCGTCCGGGACGCCAAGGACGTCGACGACGTGCACCGCGTCATGGACGAGGAGGGCCGCCGCGTCCCGGTGATCGCCAAGGTGGAGAAGCCCCAGGCGGTCGAGAACATGGAGGCCGTCGTGATGGCGTTCGACGGCGTGATGGTCGCCCGTGGCGACCTGGCCGTCGAGTACCCGCTCGAGAAGGTCCCCATGGTGCAGAAGCGCCTGATCGAGCTGTGCCGGCGCAACGCCAAGCCGGTGATCGTGGCGACCCAGATGATGGAGTCGATGATCACCAACTCCCGTCCGACCCGCGCCGAGGCATCCGACGTGGCCAACGCGATCCTGGACGGCGCCGACGCGGTCATGCTGTCCGCCGAGTCGAGCGTGGGCGCGTACCCGATCGAGACCGTCAAGACGATGTCGAAGATCGTCACCGCCGCCGAGCAGGAGCTGCTCTCCAAGGGCCTCCAGCCGCTGGTGCCGGGCAAGAAGCCGCGCACGCAGGGCGGTTCGGTGGCCCGGGCCGCCGCCGAGATCGCCGACTTCCTGGGCGGCAAGGGCCTGGTGGCCTTCACCCAGTCCGGCGACACCGCCCGCCGGCTCTCGCGCTACCGCGCCTGCCAGCCGATCCTCGCCTTCACCACCGACGAGGCCACCCGCAACCAGCTGGCACTCAGCTGGGGCGTGGAGCCGCACGTGGTGCCGTTCGTGAACAGCACCGACGAGATGGTCGACCTGGTGGACCAGGAGACGGCCCGCCTCGGCCGGTTCAGCGACGGCGACATCGTCGTGATCACCGCCGGTTCGCCCCCCGGCGTGCCCGGCACCACCAACATGGTCCGGGTCCTGCACCTGGGCGAGACGCGGCGCGGCTGACCGCCCCTGTCTCCCGTCGTACGCGCCGAGGGCGCCCCCTGTCGCAGGGGGCGCCCTCGGCGCGTGGTGCGGGCGTGCTCAGTCGGTCGTGTACTGGTGCAGTCCGGGGACGTGCAGCGTGCCGCCGAACTGGCCGGCCTGGACCACCGTCACCTTGGTGAAGTAGATCAGCGGGATGTCCAGCGGCGGCGGGTTCTCCGGGTCGAAGGTGATCGGGATCAGCCCGAGCAGGTTGCCCGAGATGCTCTCGGTGTACATCACCGTCTCGCCGTCGCGGATCGTGGACGTGGAGCCCTTGGCCGCCTGCACGTGGTACGTCTTGCCGGCCTGCTTGTCGTTCACCGTCTGGTGCAGGTCGCCGATGTCGGTGCCGTTGGAGATGACGTACTTCAGCACCTTCTTGGTGGTGCCGTTGGCCGTCCGCACCTCGACGACGCCCTTGTAGGAGGCGCCCTTCAGCAGCAGCGAGCTGGCGTTGAGGTACCACGGGTCGTCGGGCAGCGGCAGCTTGTTGTCGACGCCGCCCTCCGCGTCGGTGGCGGCCGGGCAGTCCTCGGCGTCCTTGGCGGCCTCGTCGGCGCTCTCGGAGGCGCTGGGGCTGGGCGTGGCGGTGGCGTCCTCCTTGGCCTTCTCCGCGTCCTCCTTCGCCTTCTGAGCCGCCTCCTTGGCCGCCTCGGCCGCCTTGTCCACCGTGTCCTCGGCGTCCTCGGCCGCCTTCGACGCCGTGTCGGTCGCGCCCTCGACGGTGTCCTTCGCGGTGTCGGTGACCGTGCCGGTCGTGTCCTTCAGCGCGTCGGACGCGTCGCCCGCGCCCTCGGACGCCGACGGGGTCGGCGTGGGGCTCGGGCTCTCCTCAGCCTTCTTGCCACCGGTGAAGATGCCCTCGATGGCGTCACCGAGGCCGTCCAGCAGACCGCCCTTGCCCTCCGACTCGGAGGGGGACGGCTCCGCGGCGCCCGCACCGGACGCCTCCTGGCTCTGCGACGCGGAGGGGCTCGGGGCGGGGGCGTCCTGCTCGTCCTTGGCGCCCTTGTCGTCGGAACCTGAATCCGACGAAGAGGAGTCGCCCTGGTCCGAGCCGGCGTCCGTGCCCGCGTCCTCGCCGGTGTCGCCGGTGGAGGCGGAGGGGTCGGGCTCCTTCGCGTCGTCCTTGCCGTCGTCGGCCCCGTCGGTCGCCGAGGGCGAGGGGGTGGGCGAGGCGGACGGGTCCTTCTCGGCGTCCTCCAGGGCCGCCACGCAGTCCTTGTACTCGTCGGCCGTCAGGCTGTTGGAGGGCGGCGCCGCGTCGTTGCCGTCGGCGAGGGCGAGCGTCGGCGTGAACCCCATCCCCATGAGGACGGCCGTGGGCATCGCCGCGATGGCTATCGCCTTGCCGGCCGGCATGTGGAACCTGGTGAACAACGGCTTCTTGGGTGCCGCGTGGCGCGGCCCGGTTCTCACACGGGACGACTCCACGTCAGTCCCGCGGGTCACCTCGTCAGCCGGCACTGTGCCTCCCGTTCGCCCCGTTGGCCGGGCTCGTTCCTGACAGATCGTGCGGCCCCGGTGCCATGAAGCCCTGGGAGGGCTCCCCGTCGTCCATCCCGCCCCGGGGGCCCGGCACCGCGGGTCCCGCCTGGGTCCCGGGCTCCGGGAAGCCGGGGAACGCGGTGTCGTCGGCCGCGGCACCGGGGACCGCGCCCTCGGGCGCGCCGTCCGTGCCCTTGCCCTCCAGCGGCGGCTCGGCCCGCGGCGGCTCGCCCGGCACCCACGACACGGCCATCGCCCCGCCGACCAGCGCGAACAGGAAGCCGATGAGGAAACCGCCGAGGTTCGACACGGGGATGGACACCAGCGCCAGCAGGATCGCCGCGACACCCGCGAAGACCCGGACGTGCTTCTGGAACCACAGGCTGACGCCCAGGACGACCAGCAGCACGCCGATGATCAGGGACCCGGCGCCCGCGGTGGTGGACATCGCCAGCGTCAGGTGCCCGATCTGGAGGTTCGCGTACGGGAAGTAGGCGATGGGGAGTCCGCCGAGCGCGACGAACAGTCCGGCCCAGAACGGCCGCGCGCCTCGCCAGGCACGGAACTGCAGCCTCCGGCGGGTGAACTGGCCGGCTGCGGCAGGAGTCTCGGCGCTCATGGAAAACAGCTCCCTGGTACGGCTTTGCTGTGGTGGAGATGTGGGCCACGTGTGAAGGCGCGGCCGGAAGGTGGACGGGCGGGGGCGCCACCGGCTCCCCCGCCCGTCAGCGAGTGCTTAGTAGCACTCCTTGACACCCTTGGACAGCGACATCTTCAGACCGCTGAGCTTGAAGGTTCCGGCGGTGGTCGCCCACGCCGTCTGCTTCACACCGGTCAGCGTGGCCGAGTCGGCCTGCTGCGAGAACCCGTACGGGTTGGTGGTGTCGCCCTTCTTGATGCCGGGACCCTTGTTGGCGTCCTTCGCGGCGACACCGATGTCGATGCCGCGGAACGTGGCATCGGCCTCGAGGTCCTCGACGTCGATGTACAGGTTCTCCGCCTTGACCGGGGTGTCGCCACCGCCGGCCTTCAGCATGAGGCTGACCGAACCGATCAGCGGGATGTCCGGGGTGACCACGGACTGGCACATGTTCTTGATCTGCGCGGACTTGAACGCCGAGACCGCGACGGGGTGAGCCGTCTTCTCGCCCTTCAGCGTGTAGCCCGAGTCGACCGCGCCGTACTGCATAAAGCCCGTGCCGTCGAGCCGGTCCGCCGTCACCTTGAACGACTGACCCGACACGCTGAACGACGCGGCGAGAGCGCCCTGCGCGAGCGCGACGCCTATCGCAGCCGTGGCGGCGACGCTGGGCACCATCACCACAGCGAACCGCTTCCATCTGGTCCCGCCACGCACCTGGGACTCCATATTTCCTCCTTCTCGGACGTACATCTCCTGGCCTCGGCCGGCCGCCGGTTCGGCTGCTCGGTCTGGCAGGGATGGGAGAAGTGCTACGTCCTCGGGAAGGAGAGCGCCCGCACTCGGCGGCACGTACAACGCGCCCGAATAACCGGCGATCACCCCCGAGCGACAACCACTGGTCGCGCCTGACACGCATCACGCACAACCCTGCTGGGCAGGCTTCGCCGGGTGAGCGAAGACCCCCCTGCCCAAGGGCCGGCATCACTGCCGCTGGCCCTGCTCGGTGGGGACCCAGGAACCCCCGCCACCCGACCGGCTGTCGGGGTACGGGAATGGACCGAGCGTCGCCGATCGTGGTGCATTCTCGCCGTCGACACAAGGGGGTTCGTTACTGGCTAGTAGCGGCCGTGTGACCACGGGACGACAGACCGGTCCCGAACGGCGACGCTGGGTACGCCTTGAGGGCGGAACAAAACTATTGATCGATGGACAGAGTCCGACAGATCGACGCCGTCGACTTACTGGCAGTAACAGCGGCCGCGATTACCAAGTTTTGGTAAAGCGCGGCCGCAGTGACGCCTCTTCGACAGCTCCTTCACACGTGCAACACGTCGATGGCGTTTGGAACGCCGACGACGGCGCCGACTAGAACAGGGCCCGGGCGAGCGCCCGGCGCGCCGCGGTCACCCGCGGGTCGTCGGCGCCGACCACCTCGAACAGCTCCAGCAGCCGCAGCCGTACGGCGTCCCGGTCGTCGCCCGCCGTGACGCGCACCGTGTCGATGAGGCGCCCGAAGGCGTCCTCCACATGACCGCCCACCAGATCCAGGTCGGCGGCGGCGATCTGCGCCTGCGCGTCGCGCGGCTTGTCGGCCGCCTCCTGACGGACCTTCTGCGGATCGGCGTCCTGCACCCGCTGGAGCAACTCGGCCTGGGCCAGGCCCAGTTTGGCCTCGGTGTTGCCCGGCTCCTCGGCCAGCACGTTCTTGTACGCCTGGACGGCACCGCCCAGGTCACCCGCGTCCATCGCCTGCACGGCGGCGTCGAGGGCCGCGTCGTGCGGCCCGGCCGGGCGCTCGGGGGCGGCGGGCCGCTCGGCACCCGGCTCCGCCTCGGGGTCGACGACGAGACCGGTCAGGCCGAAGCGCTCCTCGCCGACCTGCACCAGCTGGTCCAGGGTCTGGCGGATCTGCGCCTCGCCGGCGGCCCCCTGGAAGAGCGGCAGCGCCTGTCCGGCGACGACCGCGAACACGGCGGGGATGCCCTGGACGCCGAACTGCTGCATCAGCATCTGGTTGGCGTCGACGTCGATCTTGGCGAGGAGGAAGCGCCCGTTGTACTCGACGGCGAGCCGCTCCAGTACCGGGCTCAACTGCTTGCAGGGCTCGCACCACTCGGCCCAGAAGTCGATGACGACCGGGACCTCGGTGGACCGCTGCAGGACCTCGCTCTCGAAACCGGCCTCGTCGACGTCGATGACGAGGTCGGCCGGGGAGACGGCCCCCGTGCCGCCCTGACGGGCCGCCTGGGCGCGCGCCTGCTCCGCCTTCGCCTTGGCCTCCTGGGCCTGCTTCACCGCGGCGAGGTCGACGACCCCGCTCATGGACATGTTCCGTGGCTGCATGGGTCTATCCTCCCCCGTACGGCGCGCGCGTGTGAAAACCGGGTCGAAAGCCCGCCCGGATGTGTGCTGTTCGGCGTGTGTCCTGCTCGGCGCCGGGTCCCCACCCCACGCCCGTGGTCGTCGCTGGGGCGCGGGCGGACCCGCGCTTTCGCTACGAGTCGTAGCGTAATGCCACCAGGGCCCCGCGGAACACCCCGCCGCGGTGATCTGTCTCACGGCCGGCCGCGTGTTACCCGCCGGTTAAGGTCGGGGGATGCAGAGCAGCACCCCCGCCGGCCGTGCCGGGCGCCCGCGCAGCGCCGCGGCGGACACCGCGATCCTGGCCGCGACGCGGGCCGCCCTGGTCGACCTCGGCTGGTCGAAGCTCACCCTGGGAGACGTCGCCACGCGGGCCGGGGTTGCCAAGACGACGCTCTACCGCCGCTGGGTGGGCAAGAACGAGCTGGTCGTGGACGCGGTGGCGGAGCTCTTCGACGAGCTGGAACTGCCCGACCGCGGCTCCCTCGCCGCCGACATCGAGGGCGTGGTGCTCCAGTTCGCGGCTATTTTGGCCCGTCCGGAGGCCAGGAGCGGTCTGATGGCGGTGGTCGCGGAGTCCACGCGCGACGACGCGCTGCGCGAGCGCATCCGCACCTCGATCGTCGAGCGGCAGAAGCGCCTGGTGCTGGAGGGCAGGGCGCGGGCGCAGGCCCGGGGCGAGCTGCCGCCGGAGCCGGACACCGCGGAGGCGGCCCGCACCGCGGACCTGATCTTCGACATGGTCGCGGGAGCGGTGGTGCACCGCACGCTGGTCAGCGCGGAGGCCGCGGACGAGGACTGGGTACGCAGCTTCACCCAGGTACTGCTGTGGGGGCTCGCCTCTGGACCCACCGAGTCGGGTGGTGGGTGGGCATAGGCCCGGGGGGCCAGGGGGCGGAGCCCCCTGGAGACGCCCGCACCGACACCGGGCACCTAGAAACCGGCAGGCTCCGTGTACACCCCCCACTCCTCCCGCAGCACCCCGCAGATCTCCCCCAGCGTCGCCTCCGCGCGCACCGCGTCCAGCATCGGCTCGATCATGTTCCCGCCCGACCGCGCCGCCGCCAGCATCGCGTCCAGCGCACCCCGCACGGCCGCGTCGTCGCGGGCGGCCCTGCGCTCGCCCAGGACCCGCACCTGCTCGCGCTCGACCTCGTGGCTGACCCGCAGGATCTCCAGGTCGCCGGTGACGGAGCCGGTGTGGACGTTGACGCCGACCACCCTCTTGTCGTCCTTCTCCAAAGCCTGCTGGTAGCGGAAGGCCGACTCGGCGATCTCACCGGTGAACCAGCCGTCCTCGATCCCGCGCAGGAGGCCGGAGGTGATCGGGCCGACGGGGTGCTGTCCGTCGGGGTGGGCCCGCAGCCCCCGCTCCTTGATCTGCTCGAAGATCTTCTCCGCGTCCGCCTCGATGCGGTCGGTCAGCTGCTCGATGAACCAGGAACCGCCCAGCGGGTCGGCGACGTTGGCGACGCCGGTCTCCTCCATCAGCACCTGCTGGGTGCGCAGGGCGATCTCCGCGGCCTGCTCGCTGGGCAGGGCGAGGGTCTCGTCGAGCGCGTTGGTGTGCAGGGAGTTGGTGCCGCCGAGCACCGCCGCGAGCGCCTCCACGGCCGTACGGACCACGTTGTTGTACGGCTGCTGCGCGGTCAGCGAGACACCGGCGGTCTGGGTGTGGAACCGCAGCCACTGCGCCTTGTCGGTCCGCGCCCCGTACACGTCCCGCATCCACCGCGCCCAGATCCTGCGCGCCGCGCGGAACTTGGCGATCTCCTCGAAGAAGTCGAGGTGCGCGTCGAAGAAGAAGGAGAGGCCGGGCGCGAAGACGTCCACGTCGAGGCCGCGGCTGAGCCCCAGCTCCACGTACCCGAAGCCGTCGGCGAGCGTGTACGCCAGCTCCTGCGCGGCCGTCGCGCCCGCCTCGCGGATGTGGTACCCGGAGACGGAGAGCGGCTTGTAGGCGGGGATGCCCGCCGCGCAGTACTCCATCAGGTCGCCGATCAGGCGCAGGTGCGGCTCCGGCTGGAAGAGCCACTCCTTCTGGGCGATGTACTCCTTGAAGATGTCGGTCTGCAGCGTGCCGTTGAGCACGGACGCGTCGACGCCCTGCCGCTCGGCGGCGACCAGGTACATGCAGAACACGGGCACGGCGGGCCCGCTGATCGTCATGGAGGTCGTCACGTCCCCGAGCGGGATGTCCTTGAAGAGGACCTCCATGTCGGCGGCCGAGTCGATGGCCACCCCGCAGTGCCCGACCTCGCCGAGCGAGCGCGGGTCGTCGGAGTCGCGGCCCATCAGCGTCGGCATGTCGAAGGCGACCGAGAGCCCGCCGCCGCCGTTGCGGAGGATCATCTTGTAGCGCTCGTTGGTCTGCTCGGCGTTGCCGAACCCGGCGAACTGCCGGATGGTCCACGTACGCCCCCGGTACCCGGTCGGATACAGGCCGCGGGTGAAGGGGTACTCGCCCGGCCAGCCGATCCGCTCGAAGCCCTCGTACTCGTCCCCGGGGCGGGGCCCGTACACCGGCTCCACGGGGTCTCCGGAGAGCGTGGTGAAGTCCGCGTCGCGCTTGCGCGCCGCGTCGTACCGGGCCTGCCAGCGAAGGCGGCCCTCTTCTATGGCGTGAGCGTCCATACCCTCGAATTTACTAGGACGTCCAAGTAAATGTCGATGGGGTACCGCCGTACGGGTGTCCGTACGACGGTGGGACGGCTCGTGAGGGGCCGGTTACGCCTTGGCGGCGGCCGGCGTCTCGGCGCCGGCGACCTTCGCGTCCAGCTCCTGGCTGACCTTGCGCTCCACGAAGAACGCCGCGGTCGGCACGGTCCCGGCGAGCAGCACCCAGAGCTGCTTCTTCACCGGCCACTTCGCCTTGGAGCCCAGGTCGAAGGCGAAGACCAGGTAGATCACGTACAGCCAGCCGTGGGCGATGCTGACGACCTGGGTGAAGTCGGCGGCGCCGCCCAGATCCAGGACGTACTTCGCGATCATGCCGAGGCACAGCGCGATCAGCAGCACTCCGGTGACGTACGCCATGACGCGGTAGCGGGTCAGCACGCTCTTTTTCATGGCTCCGAGCGTAACCGTCCGTTTCGCGCGATCTTCGACCGGGTCGGGCGACTCGCCGGGCCGGGCCGGCCCGCCGCGTCCCCTTGCTCAGTCCTCCTTGAAATCGCCCGCGGCGACCCGCAGCGGCCGGAGCATCGCGAAGATCTCCCCGCACTCCTCGGCGTCGTACGCGCCCAGGCCGAAGTCCATCGCCATCAGGTCGCGGGTGGCCGCCTCGACGACCTCGCGGCCCTTTTCGGTGATGGTGGCCAGCGTGCCGCGGCCGTCGTTGGGGTTGGGGCGCTTGGCCACCAGGCCGGAGCGCACCAGCCGGTCGACGGTGTTCGTCACGGAGGTGGGGTGGACCATCAGGCGCTCGCCGATCTTGGACATCGGCAGTTCGCCCGACTTGGAGAAGGTGAGCAGCACCAGCGCCTCGTACCGCGCGAACGTCAGCCCGTACGGCTTGACCACGGCGTCGACCTCGCCCAGCAGGATCTGCTGGGCCCGCATGATCGAGGTGATCGCGGCCATGGAGGGCACACCGCCCCAGCGCTGTGCCCAGAGTTCGTCGGCTCGGGCGATGGGATCGAAGGAGAGACTGAGGGGCTTCGGCACGGCAAGAGACCTTACCGGCCGGTCACATGCCGGTCAGCACCGTCTCGCCTTTCGATACCACCGCCCGCGCGGGCGTGCTCACCCGGCGCTCATCCGGCGAGGTGGCGCTCGACCGTCTCGACCTTCGACGTGAGGCCGTCCGTCACACCGGGGCGGATGTCCGCCTTGAGGACCAGGGAGACCCGCGGCGCCCGGGCCTCGACGGCGGCCACGGCACGCCGGACCACGTCCATGACCTCGTCCCACTCGCCCTCGATCGAGGTGAACATCGCGTCGGTGCGGTTCGGCAGCCCGGACTCGCGGACCACCCGGACGGCGTCGGCGACGTACTCCCCCACGTCCTCGCCGACACCGAGCGGTGTCACGGAGAAGGCGACGATCATGCGTTGACGATCCCTTCCTGGCGGGCGCGGGAGGCGATGACCGCGGTCTCGGCCTCGCGCTTGAGCTTGCGCTCGGCGAAGAAGCCGCCGGTCGGCAGGACCGAGAGGACGAAGTAGAGGGCGGCGGTCTTCAGCGGCCACTTGGCGCGGTTCCAGGCGTCCGCCCAGAAGAGCACGTACAGCACGAAGAGGACGCCGTGGATCATGCCCATCGCCGGCACCGCGTTGAAGTCGGTGGTCCGCTTCAGGACGGAGCAGACGAGCAGGAGGAGGAACGAGATCGCCTCGGGGGCCGAGACCAGGCGGAGGCGGCGGAGGGCGGTGGCGGTCTTGAGGTCCACGGGTCACCTTCGGTGGGAGGGAGTCGCTGACGGCGCGGCCGACGTGTGCGGTCCGCCTTGTGAACGGAAGCACAATCGTTCGCCCATTGTGGCAAACAATGCCCCAAGGGATGGACTCAGGGTCGGTCTCCACCCGTGGGCCCTGTTCCGTCCACCCATGGCGGGGCTACTTTCGCAGCGTGGCGATGTTCCGACTTCAAGGCAGCAAGGTCCTCGCCGTCGACATGACCCATGACGCCGTGAAGGCGAAGAACGGCTCGATGGTCGCGTACGACGGGGAGATGGCCTTCAAGAAGCTGAGCGGTGGCGGTGAGGGCATCCGGGGGATGGTGACCCGGCGGATCACCGGTGAGCAGATGACGGTGATGGAGGTGAGGGGGCAGGGGACCTGCTGGTTCGCGGACCGGGCCTCGGAGATCACCCTGGTGGGGCTCCAGGGCGACAAGCTGTACGTCGAGTCGAGCAACTTCCTGGCGGCCGACGCCGGGCTGCGCACCGGCACCAGTTTCACGGGCACGCGCGGCGCCTCCCAGGGCAACGGGCTGTTCACCACGACGATCGAGGGGCACGGGCAGGCGGCGATCATGTCCGACGGTCCCGCGGTGGTGCTGCGGGTCAGCGCGCAGTACCCGCTGACCGTCGACCCGGGGGCGTACGTCGCTCACCAGGGGAACCTGCGGCAGTCCTTCCAGTCGGGTGTGACCTTCCGCACGCTGTTCGGGGAGGGCGGCGGCGAGGCCTTCCAGATCCGCTTCGAGGGCGACGGACTGGTCTACGTGCAGCCGAGCGAGCGGAACACGATCGCGGGGGATGTCTGAGATGGCCTTCCAGGAGATCAACTCGAAGATGGTCCAGGCGACCGTCGCGCCCGGTCAGCGGCTGTTCAGCCAGCGCGGTGCCATGCTCGCCTACCGCGGCGAGGTGTCCTTCACCCCGAATCTGCGCGGCGGCCAGGGCGGGGTCATGTCGATGATCGGACGCCGGGTGGCGAACGAGGACACGCCGCTGATGACCGTCGAGGGCAGCGGCACCGTCTTCTTCGGGCACGGCGGCCACCACGTCCAGGTGATCAACCTCTCCGGCGACACCCTGTACGTCGAGGCGGACCGCCTCCTCGCCTTCGAGGGCACCCTGGAGCAGAGCACGGTGTTCCTCGGCTCACAGGGCGGCGTCATGGGGATGGTGCGGGGCCAGGTGAGCGGGCAGGGGCTGTTCACCACGTCCCTCAGGGGCCACGGCTCGGTGGCGGTGATGGCCCACGGCGGCGTGTTCGAGGTGCCCATCACCCCGCAGCGCCCGGTGCGCGTCGACCCGCAGGCCTACGTCGCCCACCACGGCGACGTGCGCAACAAGCTGTCCACGGCGCTGGGCTGGCGGGACATGGTGGGACGCGGCTCCGGCGAGGCGTTCCAGCTGGAGCTGAGCGGCAGCGGCACGGTGTTCGTCCAGGCGTCGGAGGAGAAGCTGTGAGCACGGTCCACCACGACCCGACGTCGCTGCCGGCCGACGACAACGTCAACGCGTACACCTTCTGCGTGGAGCTGAAGGGGAGCCAGTGGTTCCTGCAGAAGGGGAAGATGATCGCCTACTACGGGACGATCGACTTCAACGGGATCGGGCACGGCCGGCTGGACCGTCTGGTGCGTACGTCCTTCCATTCGCCTCTGCACGCGAGCGACTGGGTCGTGGCGGAGGGCTCGGGCAAGATGCTCCTCGCCGACCGGGCCTTCGACGTGAATTCGTACGACCTGGAGGACGGCAACCTGACCATTCGCTCCGGCAATCTGCTCGCTTTTCAGCCAAGCCTCGCGCTCAAGCAGTCGATCGTGCCGGGCTTCCTGACGCTGATCGGAACCGGAAAGTTCGTGGCCGCGTCGAACGGTCCGGTGGTGTTCGTGGAACCGCCGGTCCGGGTCGACCCGCAGGCCCTGGTCGGCTGGGCCGACTGCCCGTCCCCGTGCCACCACTACGACCACGGGTACATGACCGGCCTACTGGGCGGTCTACGTGCGATGACGGGGCTCGGCGGGGCCTCCGGGGAGGAGCACCAGTTCGAGTTCGTGGGGGCCGGCACGGTGCTGCTCCAGTCGAGCGAGGTACTCATGGCGGAGCAGGCCGTGGGGGCTCCGCCGCAGCAGGCCGGAGTGCCCGGAGGCGGCACCTCCGGTGCGCCGGGAGGCCGGTCGGGGGCACCGGGGCTTCCCGGACAGCTGGGGGACCTCCAGCGCCGCTTCGGGCTGTGAGCGGTAATCTGCGGAGTGTGACATCGAACGCGTGCGCACCGTCACCGTCACGGAAAACCCCTCACTAGTTCACCTTTCAACCTTTTAGGTAGACTTCATTCATGGAGACCGAGACGGCCACTCGCTGGCTGACCGATACGGAGCAGTGTGCCTGGCGCACCCACCTGGAGGTCAACAGGCTGTTGACGCACCAGCTCGAGAAGGACCTGCAGCCGTTCGGCCTGACAATGAACGACTACGAGATCCTGGTGAACCTCTCCGAGTCGGAGGGCGACAGGATGCGGATGAGCGACCTGGCCACCGCCACGATGCAGTCCAAGAGCCGCCTCTCCCACCAGATCACCCGCATGGAGAACGCGAACCTGGTCCGGCGGGAGAACTGCGAGTCCGACCGCCGCGGACTCTTCGCCGTCCTCACCGAGCACGGCCTGGCGACCATGCGGAAGGTCGCGCCGCACCATGTGGCCTCCGTCCGCAGGCACTTCATCGACCTGCTGGCCCCGGAGGACCTGACGGAGCTGGACAAGGCGCTCAAGCCCATCGCGGAACACCTGCGCGGGCAGCGCGGACGTCCCTGACCACGTCCTCGACGGCCGTGGAGGCCTAGGCACCCGGCAGGCGGAGCTCGAACAGGGCGCCGCCTGCCGGTGCGTCGTGCACCGTGAGGGTGCCGCCGTGCCGTACGGCGACGTCGCGGGCGATGGCCAGCCCGAGACCGGCGCCGCCGTCGTCTCGGCTGCGGGCGTCGTCGAGCCGGACGAAGCGCTCGAAGATCCGCTCCCGGTCGGCCGCCGGCACGCCCTCGCCGTCGTCGGCCACCGCGACCACCACCGCGTCCCCGTCCCGCCGTACGGACACCTCCACCGCCGAGCGGGCGTGCCGCTGGGCGTTGTCGAGCAGATTGGCCAGTACCCGCCCCAGCTGCCCCCGCGATCCGGCCACCCGCACCTCGCCCTCGTCCCGCACGCTCACCCCGGTCCGGCCCTCGGCCGCCTCCCGCGCGAGCGCCGCGAGGTCGACCCGGGCGTCCGCGGGCCGCTCCCCCGCGTCCAGCCTGGCCAGCAGCAACAGGTCGGCGGCGAGCCGCTGGAGCCGTACGGTGTCCGCCACGGCGCCCTCCAGGTCGAGCAGCTCCGGATGGGCGGCGGCCACCTCCAGCTGGGTGCGCAGCGACGCGATCGGGCTGCGCAGCTCGTGCGAGGCGTCCGCGACGAAGCCGCGCTGCCGCTCCACCGAGGACTCCAGCGCGGCCAGCGTCTCGTTGGTGGTCGTGGCGAGCCTGGCCACCTCGTCGTGGGTGCCCGGCACGGGGACGCGGCGGGCCAGGTCCTCGCTGGCGGTGATCGCGGCCATCTCCCGCCGGATGCCCTCCACCGGGCGCAGCGCGCGCCGGGTGACCAGCCAGGTCACCCATGCCACGACCGCGAGCAGCAGCGGGAAGCCGATCAGCATCACGGTCAGCGCGGTGTTCACGGCGCCGTGTTCGGCGGCGAGCGGGGCACCGGCGTAGACGGTGAGCTGCTCGCCGCCCCTGGTCTCCACCGGGACGGTGACGAAGCGGTAGTCCTCCGTGTCGCCGTCGACGGTCGCGGTGCCGTCGCCGACGGTGGCCGGCTCGCCGATCTCCCCGGCTTCGAGCGACGCGTCGGAGTCGTCGTCGTCCGCGTCCTCCCCGTCGTCGCGCGTGGCGGCCGGCCGGGGCTGCACCGCGTCGACGCCGGTGCCGGTGATCCGCTCCAGGTCCTCGCTGGCGGCCACCAGGGTGCCCGCCTCGTCGACGACCTGCACCGGGCGGTCGTCGACGTCCAGGTTCAGCTCGGTGTAGCGCGTTCCGACGGCCAGTGCGGTCGCCACGTCCCGCGCCGAGCGCTCCGCCTGGGTGCCCGCCTCGCCGAGCAGGTTGGAGCGCAGGGACAGCAGGACGGCGGTACCGGCCGCGACGAGGGCGACGGCGACCACGAGGGTCGCGGCGAGCGTGGCACGGGCCCGCACCGAGCCGAAGAGGCGGCTCACCGCCCGGTCTCCAGCCGGTAGCCGGCGCCGCGCACGGTCCGGATGAGCCCGGCGCGCAGCTTGCGCCTGAGCGCGCTGACGTACACCTCGACGATGTTCGGGTCGCCGTCGTAGGCGAAGTCCCAGACGTGCTCCAGGATCTCCGCCTTGGACACCACCTCTCCGGCCCGCACCACGAGCTGCTCCAGGACGGCGAACTCCTTGGCGGTGAGGGTGGCCTCGTCCTCGCCGAGGAAGACCCGGCGGGCGGCGGTGTCGACCCGGAGGTCGCCGTGGACGTGCACGGGTGAGGCACCGGCGCCCTGCGCCCGCCGCCGCAGCAGGGCTTTCACGCGGGCGACGAGGACGACGTAGGAGAAGGGCTTGGTGAGGTAGTCGTCCGCGCCGGTGTCCAGGCCCTCGGCCTCGTCGTACTCGCCGTCCTTGGCGGTGAGCATCAGGATCGGCACGTCGTGCCCGGCGGCGCGCAGGGCGGCGCAGACCCGGTAGCCGTTGAGGCCGGGCAGCATGATGTCGAGGATGACGAGGTCGTGCACGCCCTCGCCCGCCCGGTGCAGTCCCTCCAAGCCGTCGTGGACGACGTCCACCGCGTATCCCTCCGCGGTGAGGCCCTTGGCGAGCGACACGGCGAGGCGCTTCTCGTCCTCCACGATCAACAGGCGCATGTGTAGAGGGTCCCAAAACGGAGCTGAAGATCGCTTCAGGCGGCTTCAGCCTGGCCTCAGCGTCGGTCCGCGACAGTGAAGTCACCGAAACCCGCTGGACTCTGGACGACTCGGAGGAAACCTCATGAAGCGCAACATCGTGATCGCCGCCGTCACCGCCGCCGCACTGATCGGAGGCGGTACGGCCACGGCCCTGGCGACGACGGGGGACGACGACCGGGGCACGGCGCCCCGCGCGGACGTGAGCGTGTCGGACGACGGCGGCGTACGGGACGAGGCCGGGGACCGCGACGACGACCGGGGCGACGACCGGCGCGACGACTCCGACGGCGCCGCCTCCCCGAAGGTGACGGCGGCCGGCGCCATCGCCTCCGCCCTCGCGGACACCCCCGGCACCGCCGTCTCCGCCGAGCTGGACGACGAGGACGCCGACGGCGACGACGGCGACGACCGCCGGGAGCGCGCGGCCTGGGAGGTCGACGTGCTCTCCGGCGACGGCACCTGGCACAGCGTCCGGGTCGACCCGGCCACCGGCAAGGTGATGGGCTCGGAGCGGGACGACGACGAGGACGACACAGCCGAGGTGCGCGCGGCCCTCAAGGGTGCCTCCGTCGACGCCGCCGAGGCGGCGAAGGCGGCGGCGGGACACGGGACCGTCACCTCCGTCGAGCTGGACGAGGACGGCCACCACGGCGACGGCAAGACCGCCTGGGACGCCCAGACGCACGCCTCCGGCAAGGGCGAGCAGGACTGGCGGGTCGACCCGGCGACCGGCAAGGTCACGGCCGACCGCTCGGACGACGCGCACGGCTCTCACGACTCGGACGACGCCGACGACGGCTTCGACGACGACTGACCGGCCCCGCCCGACCGGGCGCGACCACGGCGGCGGTACCCCGGCACCAGTGCCGCCGCCGCGGCGACCGCGCCGGACACCGCGAAGCACACCGGCAGGGGCAACCGCTCCACCAGCAGGCCCACCGCGGCGGCGCCGGCCGACATCCCGGCGTTCACGGCGGTGTTGCACCACGCGCCCGCCCGGACCCGGAAACCGGGTGCCACGCTCTCGTCGGCGATCAGGTACGCGGTGGTCAGCGCCGGGGCCACGAACAGGCCCGCGCACATGACGGCCAGGACCAGCGTGCCGAGTCCGGGCGCGAGGCCCGCGGCGGCGAGGCAGAGACCGACCCCGGCCGCGAAGATCGGGAGCCGCGCCCGGGTGGGCGAACTCCAGGCGACGGCGCCGTTGACGAGCCCGCCGACCGCACTGCCCACCGAGAGCGCCGCGAGCACCCAGGCGACCGCGCCGTCCCCGAGGCCGTGTTCCCCCGCGAAGGCCACGACGAGGAGGTCGACGGCGCTCACCGAGACGCCGACGGCCGCCGCGACCACGACGGGCTGCAGCAGTGCCCGGCCCTGCCCTGGGCCGCCCCGACCGGGTGCGGGGCCGTCGCTCTCCCCCCGCCCCGCCGGGCGCAGCGCCGCGGTCGCCGGTGAGGTCACGAAGGCGAGGGTGCCGACCGCCACCAGCACCGCGCTGAGCACGACGCCGACCACCGGCGACGCAACGGCGACGATGCCGCCGACCAGGAGCGGGCCGGAGACGAAGAGCAGTTCCTCGGCGACGCCGTCCACGCTGTAGGCCCGCTGCAACATCCGCCGGTCCGGGAGCAGTTCGGCCCACACCGCGCGCATCACGGGGCCGAGCGGGGGCGTGCAGGCGCCCGCGAGCGCGGCGGTCACCGCGAGGACGGTCTCGGAGGTGCCCGGACGCCGGCAGACCGCCGCCAGCACGCAGAGCAGGACGGCGTAGAGCAGGGCCATGGGCGGCAGGGCCCGGCGCGGACCGTGCCGGTCGACGAGGGATGCGCGCCAGGGGGACAGGAAGACGCTCGTGGCGCCGAAGAGCGCCATGACCAGGCCGGCCACGGCGTAGGACCCGGTGGACCGGGTCAGGGAGAGCATCAGGGAGAGGGAGACCGTGCCGTACGACAGCCGGCCGACGAGGGCGGCCGCGAAGGTGCGGCGGGCATGGGGGACACGGAGCACGGCGGCGTACGAGGGCCGCGGAAGGGGCGTGGACACGCGAAGGGTTCCTCAGCAGGAAGGCAACTAGGGGACGCCGATGCGCGCGACGGCCGGATGCGGCGGTCGCGTGCGGGGCGGGTCCTAGGCCAAGAGGAGGAACACGCGGGTGAGTTTAGCCCGTCCGGCGTTTGAGGACGAGGCCGTTCAGGCCGAAAGGGGGGTCTGGGGGCGCAGCCCCCAGGGACGGGAAGGGGCGGCGGGGACGAAAGAAGCTGTACGCCGGAAAGCCGCCCCGCGCCCACTCAGCCCTCGGTCAGCCCCGCCACCAACTCGTCCGCCGCCCGGTACGGGTCCAGCTCCCCCGCGACGATCCGCTCCGCCAGCGCCCCCAGCCGCCGGTCGCCGTGCAGGTCGCCGATGCGTTCGCGCAGGGTGGTGACGGCGATGGTCTCGACCTCGCGGGCCGCCCGGGCGCGGCGGCGCTCGGTGAGCACGTCCCGTTCCTCCATCCACGCGCGGTGCTTCTCCAGCGCCTCGACGACCTCGTCGACGCCCTCGCCGCGCGCGGCGACCGTCTTGACGATGGGCGGGCGCCAGTCGCCGGCGGCGCGGGCCTCGCCGAGGCCCAGCATGTGGTTCAGCTCGCGGGCGGTGGCGTCGGCGCCGTCGCGGTCCGCCTTGTTGACGACGTAGACGTCGCCGATCTCCAGGATTCCGGCCTTGGCGGCCTGGATGCCGTCGCCCATTCCGGGGGCGAGCAGGACGACGGAGGTGTCGGCCTGGGAGGCGATCTCGACCTCCGACTGGCCGACGCCCACCGTCTCGACCAGGACCACGTCGCAGCCGGCCGCGTCCAGGACGCGGATGGCTTGCGGCGCGGCCCAGGCGAGGCCGCCGAGGTGGCCGCGGGTCGCCATCGAGCGGATGTAGACGCCCGGGTCGGAGGCGTGCTCCGACATCCGCACCCGGTCGCCGAGCAGGGCGCCGCCGGAGAAGGGGGAGGAGGGGTCGACGGCGAGCACGCCGACCCGCCTGCCCTGTTTGCGGTACGCCGTCACCAGCGCCGAGGTGGACGTCGACTTGCCGACGCCCGGGGAGCCGGTCAGGCCGACCACGTAGGCGTTGCCGGTGAGCGGCGCGAGCGCCTCCATGACCTCCCTGAGCTGCGGGGACGCCCCCTCCACCAGGGAGATCAGCCGGGCCACGGCCCGCGGCCGGCCTTCTCGGGCCTGGGCCACCAGTGAGGAGACGTCCTGCATCACAGCTCCGTTCAGCTCCGTTCTGCGAGATCTCGTGTCCCTGCTGAGATCCCGTGTCTGTGGGGTGTCAGGCCCCGGGGACCCGCACGATCAGCGCGTCGCCCTGACCGCCGCCGCCGCACAGTGCCGCCGCGCCGACGCCGCCGCCGCGCCGCTTCAGTTCCAGGGCGAGGTGCAGCACCAGCCGGGCGCCGGACATGCCGATCGGGTGGCCCAGGGCGATGGCACCACCGTTGACGTTCACCTTTTCGGTGGATACGCCGAGGTCCTTCATTGACTGCACGGCGACGGCCGCGAAGGCCTCGTTGATCTCGATGAGGTCGAGGTCGCCGACCTCCAGGCCCTCCTTCTTCAGGGCGTGCCGGATGGCGTTCGACGGCTGCGACTGCAAAGAGTTGTCCGGGCCCGCGACATTGCCGTGGGCGCCGATCTCCGCGATCCACTCCAGGCCCAGCTCCTCGGCCTTGGCCCTGCTCATGACGACCACGGCCGCCGCGCCGTCGGAGATCTGCGAGGAGGAGCCCGCGGTGATGGTGCCGTCCTTGGCGAAGGCGGGGCGGAGCCTGCCGAGCGACTCGGCGGTGGTGTCGCCGCGGATGCCCTCGTCCTTGCTGAACAGCACCGGGTCGCCCTTGCGCTGCGGGATCTCGACCGGGGTGATCTCGGCGTCGAAGACGCCGTTCTTCTGGGCGGCGGCGGCGCGCTGGTGGGACAGGGCGGCGATCTCGTCCTGGGCGGCGCGCTCGATGCCGAGCCGGGTGTTGTGCTTCTCCGTGGACTCGCCCATGGCGATGTTCTCGAAGGAGTCGGTGAGGCCGTCGTGGGCCATGGCGTCGATCATCTGGACCGCGCCGTACTTGTAGCCCTCGCGGGACCCCGGCAGCAGGTGCGGGGCGTTGGTCATGGACTCCTGGCCGCCGGCGACGATCACGTCGAATTCACCCGCGCGAATGAGCTGGTCGGCGAGTGCGATGGCGTCGAGGCCGGAGAGGCAGACCTTGTTGACCGTGAGCGCCGGGACGCTCATGGGGATGCCGGCCTTGACGGCGGCCTGGCGGGCGGGGATCTGCCCGGCGCCCGCCTGGAGCACCTGCCCCATGATCACGTACTGGACCTGGTCGCCGCCGATCCCCGCGCGGTCGAGCGCGGCCTTGATCGCGAATCCGCCGAGGTCGGCCCCGGAGAAGGACTTCAGGGAGCCGAGCAGCCGCCCCATCGGGGTGCGGGCACCCGCGACGATGACGGAAGTCGTGCCGTTCGATGCAGAAGACATGGGCTGCGATCCCCTTTTCCGGCCCGCACAGGCCGAGGAGTGAACGAGGGTTTACTCGAATGTACTGAGCGGTATCCCGCCCGTCACCGGGCTGTCGGTGTGATCGCGCGCACGTTGCGTAACCACCTCCGGAGCGCTGCACTGAAACCATGCTGACGCGAATCGACCACATCGGAATCGCCTGCCACGACCTCGACGCGACCGTCGACTTCTACCGTGCCACCTACGGCTTCGAGGTGTTCCACACCGAGGTCAACGAGGAGCAGGGGGTCCGCGAGGCCATGCTCAAGATCAACGATACGTCGGACGGCGGCGCCTCGTACCTCCAGCTCCTGGAGCCCACCCGCGAGGACTCCGCGGTCGGCAAGTGGCTCGCGAAGAACGGCGAGGGCGTCCACCACATCGCGTTCGGTACGGCGGACGTGGACGCGGACGCCGCGGACATCCGGGGCAAGGGCGTTCGTGTGCTGTACGACGAGCCCCGGCGCGGTTCCATGGGGTCGCGGATCACCTTCCTGCACCCCAAGGACTGCCATGGCGTCCTGACAGAACTGGTCACATCGGCGGCCGTTGAGTCACCTGAGCACTGACCCTCGTACATAGGGGCCGGTAGGGTTGGGTGCGGTCGCCGCTCGATCCAGGGTGACCCGGTCCTGTCATCGTGCGACGACGGGACCGCCGGGGTCGTGTTTCGGGGGGTCGGCGACGGGGCAGCAGCACATGCTCCGCCGTTGATCTGACACCATTCCCCGGGGGCCCCGTCCGGCGGACGGACGGAGCCCGTTCGGGAAGATTTGCGACCAGGGGACGGATGGGACCGCGCAGTGCGGGGCTACGAGAGCCAGGAGCGAGAGCCGGCGGCTGACGTCGACCACCTCTCTCGGTTCGAGGCCGAGATGAAGCGGCTGAAGACCGAGCGGGAAAAGGCGATCCAGCACGCCGAGGACCTCGGCTACCAGGTCGAGGTGCTGCGCGCCAAGCTGCACGAGGCGCGCCGCACCATCATGTCCCGGCCCGCCTTCGACGGCGGCGACATTGGGTACCAGGCCGAGCAGTTGCTGCGCAACGCGCAGACGCAGGCCGACCAGCTGCGCGCCGACGCGGAGCGCGAGCTGAGCCAGGCGCGGGCGCAGACCCAGCGGATCCTCCAGGAGCACGCCGAGCAGGCCGCCCGGCTCCAGGCGGAGCTGCACCAGGAGGCGGTGACCCGCCGCCAGCAGCTGGACCAGGAGCTGGCCGAGCGCCGGCAGACCGTCGAGTCGCACGTCAACGAGAACGTCGCCTGGGCCGAGCAGCTGCGCGCCCGCACCGAGCAGCAGGCCCGGCGCCTGCTCGACGAGTCCCGTGCCGAGGCCGAGCAGGCGATGGCCGCGGCCCGCGCGGAGGCGGAGCGGCTGACCGCCGAGGCCCGTCAGCGGCTGCGCAGCGACGCGGAGAGCGCGCGTGCCGAGGCCGAGCAGATCCTGCGCCGGGCTCGGGCCGACGCCGAGCGGCTGCTGAACGCCGCCTCGACGCAGGCGCAGGAGGCCACCGACCACGCCGAGCAGCTGCGCAGCTCCACCGTCACCGAGTCGGAGTCCACCCGCCGCGAGGTCCAGGAGCTGAGCCGGGCCGCCGAGCAGCGCATGTCGGAGGCCGAGGAGGCGCTGCGCAAGGCGCAGGCCGAGGCCGAGAAGGTGGTCGCCGAGGCCGAGGAGGCCGCGGCCAAGGCGCTGTCGAGCGCCGAGGCCACCAACGAGCAGCGCACCCGTACCGCCAAGGAGCAGGTCGCCCGGCTGGTCGGCGAGGCCACCAAGGACGCGGAGAACACCAGGTCCGAGGCCGAGCAGGTGGTCGCGGACGCCCGTGCCGAGGCCGAGCGGATCGTCGCCGAGGCCGCCGAGAAGGCCCGCACCATCACGGCCGAGGAGTCGGCCACGCAGCTGTCCAAGGCTGCCAAGACCGCCGAGGACGTGCTGAACAAGGCGTCGGAGGACGCCAAGCGGACCACGAAGGCCGCCACCGAGGAGGCCGAGCGGATCCGCACGGAGGCCGAGGCCGAGGCGGACCGGCTGCGCGCCGAGGCGCACGACATCGCCGAGCAGCTCAAGGGCGCGGCGAAGGACGACACCAAGGAGTACCGCGCCAAGACGGTCGAGCTGCAGGAGGAGGCGCGCCGGCTGCGCGGCGAGGCCGAGCAGCTGCGGGCCGAGGCGGTCGCCGAGGGCGAGAAGATCCGCGCCGAGGCCCGCAAGGAGGCCGTGGCGCAGATCGAGGAGGCGGCGAAGACCGCCGAGGAGCTGCTCGCCAAGGCCAAGGCGGACGCGGACGAGCTGCGGCAGTCCGCGACGGCGGACAGCGAGAAGGTCCGCACCGAGGCCATCGAGCGGGCGACGACCCTGCGCCGGCAGGCCGAGGAGACCCTGGAGCGCACCCGTGCGGAGGCCGAGCGGCACCGCGCGGAGGCCGCCGAGCGGGTGGAGGAGCTCCAGGAGGAGGCCGAGCGGGCCGCCCGCGAGCTGCGCGAGGAGACCGAGCGCGCCGTCGAGGCCCGGCAGGCGGAGGCCGCCGAGGAGCTGACGCGGCTGCACACCGAGGCCGAGGAGCGCCGCACCGCCGCCGAGCAGGCGCTGAGCGAGGCCCGCGAGGAGGGCGAGCGGATCCGCCGCGAGGCCGCGGAGGAGAGCGAGCGGCTGCGCACCGAGGCCGCGGAGCGGATCCGTACGCTCCAGCAGCAGGCCGAGACGGAGGCCGAGCGGCTGCGCACCGAGGCCGCCGCGGACGCGTCCGCCTCCCGCGCGGAGGGCGAGGCCGTCGCCGTACGGCTGCGCACGGAGGCCGCGAGCGAGGCGGAGCGGCTGAAGACGGAGGCGCAGGAGAGCGCCGACCGGGTGCGGGCGGAGGCGCAGACCGCCGCCGAGCGCATCGCCGCCGAGGCGTCCGAGGCGCTGGCCGCCGCCCAGGAGGAGGCCGCCCGGCGCCGCCGCGAGGCGGAGGAACTGCTCGGGTCCGCCCGGCAGGAGGCCGACCAGGAGCGCGAGCGGGCCCGCGAGCAGAGCGAGGAGCTGCTGGCCTCGGCGCGCAACCGCGTGGAGGAGGCCCAGGCGGAGGCGGTCCGGCTGGTCGAGGAGGCCGACCGGCGCGCCACCGAGATGGTGTCGGCCGCCGAGCAGCACGCGACGCAGGTGCGGGAGTCGGTCGCCGGGCTGCACGAGCAGGCCCAGGAGGAGATCACCGGCCTGCGCAGCGCCGCCGAGCACGCCGCCGAGCGCACCCGGCGCGAGGCCGAGGAGGAGGCGGACCGGGTCCGCGCCGACGCCTACGCGGAGCGCGAGCGGGCGAGCGAGGACGCCGGGCGGCTCAGGCGTGAGGCGCAGGAGGAGACCGAGGCCGCCAAGACGCTGGCCGAGCGGACCGTGTCCGAGGCCATCACCGAGGCCGACCGGATCCGCGCGGACGTCTCCGAGCACGCCCAGCGGGTACGCACGGAGGCCTCCGACGCCATCGCCGAGGCGGAGCAGTCCGCGGCCCGCACCCGGGCGGACGCCCGCGAGGACGCCAACCGCATCCGGTCCGACGCAGCGACGCAGGCGGACACACTGATCACCGAGGCGCGTTCGGAGGCGGAGCGGCTCACCACGCAGACGGCGGCCGAGACGGAGCGGATCCGCACTCAGACGCTCGCGGAGGCGGAGCGCGTCACCGCCGAGGCGGCGAGCGAGGCCGAGCGGGTACGGACCGAGGCGGCCACCGAGGCGGAGCGGCTGCGCACCGAGACGATCGCCGAGGCCGACCGGGTCAGGGCCGAGGCGAGCGCCCGGGCCGAGCAGCTGGTCTCGGACGCCACCGGGGAGGCGGAGCGGCTGCGGGCCGAGGCCGCCGACACGGTCGGCTCGGCCCAGCAGCACGCCGAGCGGATTCGCACCGAGGCGGACCGGGTCCGCCGCGAGGCGGCCGCGGAGGCCGAGCGGGTCACCACGGCGGCCCGCGAGGAGGCCGAGCGCACCCTCGACGAGGCCCGCAAGGACGCCAACAAACGGCGCTCGGAGGCCGCCGAGCAGGTCGACACGCTCATCACGGAGACCACCGCCGAGGCCGACAAGCTGCTCACCGAGGCGCAGCAGCAGGCGCAGAAGACCACCGCGGACGCCGAGTCGCAGGCCGACACCATGGTCGGCGCGGCCCGCACGGAGGCCGACCGGATCGTCTCGGAGGCGACCGTCGAGGGCAACACCCGGGTGGAGAAGGCCCGTACGGACGCGGACGAGCTGCTGGTCGGCGCCCGCCGGGACGCGACCGCCATAAGGGAGCGCGCGGAGGAGCTGCGCGAGCGCCTCACCTCCGAGATCGAGGAGCTGCACGAGCGGGCCCGCCGCGAGGCCGCCGAGACGATGAAGTCGGCCGGCGACCGCTGCGACGCGCTCGTCAAGGCCGCCGAGGAGCAGCTCGCCAAGGCGGAGGCGAAGGCCAAGGAGCTGGTGTCGGAGGCCAATTCCGAGGCGGGCAAGGTGCGCATCGCCGCCGTCAAGAAGGCCGAGGGGCTGCTCAAGGAGGCCGAGCAGAAGAAGGCCACCCTGGTCCGCGAGGCCGAGGAGCTGAAGGCCGAGGCGGTCCGCGAGGCCCGGCGCACGGTCGACGAGGGCAAGCGCGAGCTGGAGGTGCTGGCCCGGCGCCGCGAGGACATCAACGCGGAGATCTCCCGGGTGCAGGACGTGCTGGAGGCACTGGAGTCGTTCGAGGCGCCCGGGGGCGCGAAGGACAACGGGGTGAAGGCCGGAGCGACGGTGGGCGCCCCACGTTCGGGTGGCAAGTCGTCAGACGGCTAGCATTCGGGGTGATTTGGGTGTCTGCTGGAGATCTTTGGCCGAGTCCCGACGGGACTCCTGCCCGAGGCTTTGGCAAGCCATCCGAGGGTCAGCCACTCAAAAGAGGTGTCATTCTCCGTATCAAACGTGCATCCGCTCGATGACACACCGCATTGGCGCCTAGGATTCCCTCTATCACCTCACCCGGTCTCTTTCGACAGGAACCCCATGAGCGACACTTCCCCCTACGGCTTCGAGCTTGTGCGGCGTGGGTACGACCGCGCTCAGGTGGACGAACGTATCTCCAAGCTCGTCTCCGACCGTGACAGCGCTCTCGCCCGCATCACCGCTCTGGAAAAGCGCATCGAGGAGCTCCACCTCGAGACTCAGAACGCCCAGGCCCAGGTCAACGACGCCGAGCCGTCGTACGCCGGTCTCGGTGCCCGGGTCGAGAAGATCCTGCGGCTCGCCGAGGAAGAGGCGAAGGACCTGCGCGAGGAGGCCCGGCGCGCGGCCGAGCAGCACCGCGAGCTGGCCGAGTCGGCCGCCCAGCAGGTGCGCAACGACGCGGAGTCGTACGCCGCCGAGCGCAAGGCCAAGGCCGAGGACGAGGGCGTCCGGATCGTCGAGAAGGCCAAGAGCGACGCCTCCCAGCTGCGTTCCGAGGCGCAGAAGGACGCGCAGTCCAAGCGCGACGAGGCCGACGCCCTCTTCGAGGAGACCCGCGCCAAGGCCGCGCAGGCCGCCGCCGACTTCGAGACGAACCTCGCCAAGCGCCGCGAGCAGTCCGAGCGGGACCTGGCCTCCCGTCAGGCCAAGGCCGAGAAGCGGCTCGCGGAGATCGAGCACCGCGCGGAGCAGCTGCGCCTGGAGGCGGAGAAGCTGCGCACGGACGCCGAGCGCCGGGCCCGCCAGACCGTGGAGACGGCGCAGCGCCAGTCCGAGGACATCGTGGCCGACGCCAACGCCAAGGCCGACCGGATCCGTTCGGAGTCGGAGCGCGAGCTGGCCGCCCTCACCAACCGCCGCGACTCCATCAACGCGCAGCTGACCAACGTGCGCGAGATGCTGGCGTCCCTCACGGGTGCCGCGGTGGCCGCCGCTCCGTCGGTCGAGGACGAGTCGGTCTCCCGCGGGGTGCCGGCCCAGCAGTCCCGCTGACGCCGTTCCGCCGGCCCGGTTCGGCCCGAGCGGGCGAACGCCTGCTGAATACGTACGAGGAAGGATGAGGCCTTCTGTCACTGGGGTGGCAGTGGGCCTCGTCCCGTTCTAGCGTGGGCGCCATGATCGAGCTCGAGGGGCTGACCAAGCGGTACGGCGAGAAGGTGGCGGTCAACAATCTCTCCTTCACCGTCAGACCCGGCATCATCACGGGCTTCCTCGGCCCGAACGGCGCGGGCAAGTCCACGACCATGCGGATGGTGCTGGGGCTGGACCGCCCGACCGCCGGGGACGTACGGATCGACGGCAAGCGCTACGAGCAGCTCAAGGACCCGCTGACGTACATCGGCGCGCTGCTCGAGGCCAAGGCCTGGCACGGTGGGCGCAGCGCCTACAACCACCTGCTGTGCCTCGCGCAGAGCAACGGCATCCCGGCGAGCCGGGTGCGCGAGGTCCTGGACACGGTCGGGCTGTCGGCGGTCGCCAAGAAGAAGACCAAGGGCTTCTCCCTCGGCATGGGGCAGCGACTGGGCATCGCCGGCGCGCTGCTCGGCGACCCGCGGATCCTGATGTTCGACGAGCCGGTCAACGGCCTGGACCCCGAGGGCATCCACTGGATCCGCAATCTGATGAAGACGCTGGCCTCCCAGGGCCGTACGGTCTTCGTCTCCTCCCACCTGATGAGCGAGATGGCGCTGACCGCCGACCACCTGGTGGTCATCGGCCAGGGGAGGCTGCTGGCGGACACCTCGATGGCCGAGTTCATCGCGGAGAACTCCCGCAGCTACGTCCGGATCCGCACCCCGCAGCGCGAGCAGCTGCTCGACGCGCTGCACGGCGCCGGTGTCACGGTCGTCGAGGCGGGCGACGGGGTGCTGGAAGTGGACGGCGACAAGTCGGAGGCCGTCGGTGAGCTGGCGGCGCGGCAGCAGATCGTGCTGCACGAGCTGAGCCCGCAGCGCGCCTCGCTGGAGGAGGCGTTCATGCAGCTGACCGCGGAGTCCGTGGAGTACCACGCGCACGACGGGCAGCCGCCCGGCGCGGTGCCGCAGCAGCAACAGCCACCGGGGCGGCCTCCGCAGCAGCCGTGGGGCAGCGACTGGAAGAGGGGTTGAGCATGGCGGCGACACAGGTCGTCCGGTCCGAGTGGACCAAGATCCGGTCGGTCGCGTCCACGGTGTGGACGCTGGGCCTCGCCGTGGTCGTCACCATTGCCCTCGGCATGCTGATCTCGGCCCTGTCGAAGAACGAGTTCGGCGACATGAGCCGGCGGGACCAGCTCTCCTTCGACCCGACCTTCATCAGCTTCGCCGGCACCAGCCTCGGCCAGCTGGCGATGATTGTGTTCGGGGTGCTGGTCGTGGGCAACGAGTACAGCTCCGGCATGATCCGCACCTCGCTGGCCGCTGTGCCGAAGCGCGGCACCTTCCTGTTCAGCAAGATCGCGGTGGCCACCGCCCTCGCGCTGATCGTGGCCATGGTCACCAGTTTCGCCACGTTCTTCCTGGGCCAGGCGATGCTCGGCGACCTCAAGGCGTCGATCGGCGACCCGGGCGTGCTCCGCGCGGTGTTCGGCGGCGGCCTCTACATGACCCTCATCGCGATGTTCTCGATGGGTGTCGCCGCGATGCTGCGCTCGCCGATGCTGTCGCTGGGCATCCTGATGCCGTTCTTCTTCCTGATCTCCAACATCCTGGGCAACGTCCCGGCGACCGAGAAGGTCGGCCGGTTCCTGCCGGACCAGGCCGGCAGCAAGATCATGCAGGTGGTCACGCCGATCGACGACGACGTCCCGTACGGACCGTGGGGCGGCCTCGGGATCATGGCGCTGTGGGTGATCGCGGCCCTCCTGGGCGGGTACGCGGTCCTGAAGCGGCGGGACGCCTAGAACGGCTGGGGGCGCCTCCGTAGGGTGTCGGATTTTGCCCGCGCTTGAACGGAACCGTCAGCGCGTGGATATCCTCCTAACCCTTACGGGGGCGTGTGCCCTGCTGTCCCTGAACCTTCCGATGGGTGCGGAGCATGATCGAGGCTGTCGGCCTGACCAAGCAATACGGCGACAAGACCGCTGTGTACAACCTCTCCTTCCAGGTGCGGCCGGGTGCCGTCACCGGCTTCCTGGGGCCCAACGGCTCCGGCAAGTCGACGACGATGCGGATGATCCTGGGCCTGGACAACCCCACGGCGGGGCACGTCACGATCGGCGGACACCCGTACCGCAGGCTGCCGAACGCGGCGCGCCAGGTCGGGGCGCTCCTGGACGCCAAGGCGGTGCACGGCGGCCGGTCCGCCCGCAACCACCTGCTGAGCCTCGCCCAGCTGTCCGGCATCCCGGCCCGGAGGGTGGACGAGGTGCTCGGCGTGGTGGGCCTCCAGGACGTCGCCAAGCGGCGCTCCAAGGGCTTCTCCCTCGGCATGGGCCAGCGGCTCGGGATCGCCGCCGCGCTCCTCGGCGACCCGCAGGTGCTGCTCTTCGACGAGCCGGTCAACGGCCTCGACCCGGAGGGCATCCACTGGGTGCGCAACCTGATGAAGGCGCTCGCGGCGGAGGGCCGCACCGTCTTCGTCTCCTCGCACCTGATGAGCGAGATGGCGCTGACCGCCGACCACCTGATCGTCATCGGGCGCGGCCAGCTGCTCGCCGACATGAGCGTGACGGACTTCATCTCGGCCAACTCCGCCGACTTCGCGCGCGTGCGGACGCCGGACACCGAGCCGCAGCTGCGCGAGAAGCTGACCTCGGCGCTGACCGAGGCGGGTGGCCACGTGCTGCCCGAGCAGGACGGCGCGCTGCGCGTGACCGGGCTCCCCCTCCCCCGGATCAGCGACATCGCGCACGAGTCCGACGTACGGCTGTGGGAGCTGTCGCCGCACCAGGCCTCGCTGGAGGAGGCGTACATGCGGATGACGCAGGGCGCCGTGGACTACCGGTCGACCGCCGACCAGAAGGCCGGGCTCCAGCAGCCGCTGCCGCCCGGCGCGCAGCCGCCGATGCCGGTACCGGGCCAGGGCCAGCCCGGGTGGTACGCCCCGCCGCCGCCCCAGCAGGGCGGTCAGCCCTTCGCCGCGCCGCAGGGCGCGCCGGGCCAGGCTCCGGCGGGCCCGTACGGTGCCCCGGTGGCGCCCGGGCCGGTGCCGGGCGGTCAGCCGGCCAACCCGTACGCGGCGCAGCAGGCTCCCCAGGCCCCGCCGGTGCCGCAGGCTCCCGTCGCGGCCCCGGCGCCGCCCGCGGCCGCCCCCGCACCACCCGCGCCCGCCTCCGCGCCCGTCACCGACCCGACCAAGCCCGAGGACGCCCGATGAGCACGCCCCAGCCCCCGACGCAGCAGGCCGCGCCCGACTGGCACGCGGCGCCCGGTTCGCCGTACCCGACCTACACGTCGCCGATCCCGGTGGTGCGCACGAACCTGGTGCACGCGCTGGCCTCGGAGTGGACGAAGATCAAGTCGGTGCGCTCGACGATGTGGACGCTGGGCGTGTTCGTCCTGCTGGTCCTCGGCATCGGGCTGCTGACCGGCGTGATCGTGGCCAACTCCTCCTCCGACCTGGCCGGTGAGAGCGCGCTGAGCCTCGGCTTCTTCGGACTGCTGCTGGGCAGCATGTGCGTGATCACGCTCGGCGTGCTGACCACCGCCTCGGAGTACGGCACGGGCATGATCCGCACGACGATGACCGCCTGCCCCAGCCGCGGCCGGGTGCTGGCGGCCAAGGGCATCGTGTTCTTCCTGGTGGCGTTCGTGGTGACCCTGGTCTCCGCGACGCTGGTCGGTCTGGCCCACGTGTCCATGCTGGAGGGCAACGGCGCCGAGAACCCGACCGGCGCCGAGTGGCTGAAGGGCACGGTCGGCGTCTCGCTCTACATCGCGCTGCTGGGGCTGCTGTCGCTGGCCATGGGCTCGATCATCCGGCACTCGGCGGGCGCCATCACCATCATGATCGGCGTCCTGCTCGCCCCGCTGGTGATCGCCCTGTTCATGTTCTCGGAGTCGCTCAAGGACGTGCAGCAGGCGCTGTTCGAGTACTCGATCCCGAACCAGATGAGCATCTTCTACGCCAACTCGCTCTCCGAGTCCGGGCCCTCGGGCTGGGACCCGCTGTGGATCGTGCTCGGCGTGACGGCGGCCGCGTTCGCCGCGGCCTTCGCCCTGCTGGAGAAGCGGGACGTGTAGACGGCGTTCAGAACCTCGGCGCGTTTCGGGACCGCTGCACCCGCGTGGTGCGGCGGTCCTTCGCGTTCCAGCACGCCTTGTGCCAGTGCCGGCGGTCGTCGACGCCCGAGTGGGCGGGCCAGGCCACCACGTGCGGGACACCGTCGGGAATGAGCTGGTCGCACCCCGGGCAGCGGTACGACTTGCCCTGCGCGCTCGCGCCCGCCACGTGCCGTACGCTCCACTCCTCGCCCCGCCAGTCCTCCGCGGACTGCCAGCCGCCGTAACGGCCGGAGCCGTCCTCCTCGGCGCTCCGGCCGGACGGACCGGCTCCCTTGGGTCGGTTGCGACGCGGGGACACGGGACACCTCACGGAGCTATACAGGAAGCAGGGCGGCATCAAGCCTACGCGGCACGGACGCGGGTACGCGGACGCCGCCGAACACCGCGACTCCCCCGTGCGGGGGTTTCCGTCCCGGGCCCGTGCGCCGTCCCACAACGGCCGATTCTGCAGACAATCCGCAAATCCCCCCGTCCGGCCGTGTCCTCGGCACGTGTCAGGCGGTTATGCCGTGTGGGGGAGCTCCACGTCGGGGCCGAGGAAGTTGGAAAAGGCAATGCGCGTAGGAAGTTTCGTGTTGGGAGCCCAGTTCCCGGGCCAGGGTCAGGGCGAGGCGCTGCACCGCGCGGTCCGCTCGGCCGAGGTCGCCGAGGAGGCCGGGCTCGACACCGCCTGGCTGGCCGAACACCACTTCGTGCCGTACGGCACGTGCCCGTCGGCCGTGACCCTGGCCGCCCTGCTGCTGGGCCGCACCCGGCGCCTGAGGGTCGGCACCGCGGTCAGTGTGCTGCCCACCGTCCACCCCGTGGCGCTCGGCGAGCAGGCCGCGCTGCTGCACCTCACGAGCGGCGGCCGCTTCTCGCTGGGCGTGGGCCGCGGCGGGCCGTGGGTGGACCTGGAGGTGTTCGGCGCGGGTCTGGAGGCGTACGAGAAGGGCTTTCCGGAGTCGCTCGACCTGCTGCTGCGCTGGCTGCGCGAACCGGCCGTCGGCGCCTCGGGGGACCGCTTCCGGTTCCGCGAGGTGCCCGTGGTGCCGCGCCCCTCGGAGTCCCTGGCGGAGGAGCCGGGCCCGGAGGTCGTCGTCGCCTGCACCTCGCCCGCCAGCGTGCGTCTGGCGGCCGAGCGGGGGCTGCCCATGCTCCTCGGGATGCACGTCGGCGACGAGGAGAAGGCGGAGATGGTCGCCCTGTGGCGCCGCCACGCCCGCGCGGCCGGGCGTCCGGCGGCGGAGATCCACGGCGCGGCACACGTCTCGGCCGGCGTCTGCCAGATCGCGGACCGGCGCACCGACGCGGCGGAGATCCTGCTCAAGTCGATGCCGGGCTGGCTGCGGCAGGGCCTGGGCGCCCATGTCACGGTGGACGGCCGGGCCCGGCAGATGCGCGACCCGCACGCGTACACCGAACTGCTCTGCGGGCTGCACCCGGTGGGCACACCCCGGCTGTGCGCGGACCGGCTCGCGGCGACCGCCGAGCGCACCGGCATCTCCCGCTTCGCCCTGCTCGTCGAGGGCTCGGGCGACCTGGCGGCGACCGAGGAGAACGTACGGCGGCTCGGGGCCGAGGTGCTCCCCCAGCTCCGCTGAGCCGGCGGGCGGGGAGCTTGCCGCTCCGGTACAGAACTGCACCTCCCGCGTACGGAGCGGCAAGCGGGCGCTCTAGGGGCCGTCAGCAGTCGCGCAGTTCCGGCGACTGGTTCAGCAACTGGCTGCGCACCGAGGTGAACTTGGTCAGCGTCTCGTCGACAGAGGAGTCCAACGGGAACACCGCCACCCGGTGGCAGTTCTGGAAGGCCAGCCGCACCCCGAAGTGCCGCTGCAGTGCACCGCGTATGGCGTCACTCGCGAGCGCACGCAGGAGCTGACCGCGCGCCTGCTCGTCCGGCGGGGGCGTCTGGTTGTCGGCGAACGCTCCGCCGTCGACCTTCAGCTGTGCCACCAGGGAGCTGACCATCTCCCATGCGTAGGGCAGGGAGGTCCGGACGCAGTCGACGAAGTCTGCTTCGTCGACCTCGCCTCGCTCGGCCTGTTCGAGTAGGGCCGGTGAGACGTCGAGCGACATGGGTTCTCCTCTCGCACCCCCGACCAGCAGGGGTTGCCGGACAGTGAAGGGAGTGCGCGATTCCGAACACGCTGCGTACACAGTTCGCGACCTCCCGTTCAATACCGTAAGCAACCGATCGTGACCGCACCAGGAGAATGCCCAGATGGACACCATCCGGTAGGCCCACAATCGGCCAGTGCGCAAGACGGGGCCAATGGGAGAAGTGGGACAGCGCACGCGGTGCCCGGGTCCGGGCGAATCGCGTCGGGCCGGGCCCGTCGAGTAGCGTTGCCGACCATGCGTCTCGTCATTGCCCGCTGCTCCGTCGACTACGCCGGACGGCTCACCGCCCACCTGCCCTCGGCCCCCCGGCTGATCCTGGTCAAGGCGGACGGCAGCGTCTCGATCCACGCCGACGACCGGGCCTACAAGCCCCTCAACTGGATGTCGCCGCCCTGCACCCTGAAGGAGGGCACGGGCGAGGAGGAGGGCGTCTGGACCGTCGTCAACAAGGCGGGCGAGAAGCTCATCATCACGATGGAGGAGATCCTCCACGACTCCTCGCACGAACTGGGCGTCGATCCGGGCCTGATCAAGGACGGCGTGGAAGCGCACCTCCAGGAGCTGCTCGCCGACCGCATCGACACCCTCGGCGAGGGCTACACCCTCATCCGGCGCGAGTACATGACCGCCATCGGTCCGGTCGACATCCTGTGCCGGGACGCCCAGGGCGGCACCGTCGCGGTCGAGATCAAGCGACGCGGCGAGATCGACGGAGTGGAGCAACTCACCCGCTACCTGGAGCTGTTGAACCGCGATCCGCATCTCGCCCCGGTGCGCGGGGTCTTCGCCGCCCAGGAGATCAAGCCGCAGGCCCGCGTGCTGGCCACGGACCGCGGCATCGGCTGCCAGGTGCTGGACTACGACGCCCTGCGGGGCATCGAGGACGACAAGCTGCGGCTGTTCTGAGGGCGCGTCACGTACGACGTGGGCAGGGCCGGGTCCGTGCGGCGGACCCGGCCCTTCTGTGCTGTCGCCCGTCCGGCGGGGTCAGATGACCTGACCGGCCGCCGGGTCCGAGCCGGCCGGGGAGCCACCGGTCCCGTCCGTGCCCCCGGTCCCGTCCGTGCCCCCGGTGCCGTCCGTGCCCCCGGTGCTGCTCTGCGAGACGGTGGCCGGAGGCGTGTCGGCACCGCTGACGGTGTCGGACGTCTCCGGGGTGGACGGCGAGGTGGTCTGGCTCTCGGAGGGTGCCGGGGAGGTGCCGCCGGTCTCGGTGGGCGTCCCGGGGTTCGTCGGCTCGGTGTCCGTCGGCTTCGGCGACGTCGGCTTCGTCGTCGGCGCACTCGGCGACTTGCTCGGCTGGTCCGGCGAACCGGGGTCGTCCGGGCTCTCGTCGTCACCGGGCTCGGTGGCGTCGCCGGTGCTGCTGGGCGCGTCCGAGGGCCGCCCGGACCGGGTCGGTGCCGGGTCGTCCGAGGTGCCCGGGGTGCCGTCCGGACCGGAGTCGGTCGGGCTGCCGGTCGCGCCCTGGCCCTGCCCGTCGTCCGAGGGCCGGTCCGCGCCCAGGCTGCCGTCGTCGATGCCCTGGCTGGCCGACGGGTTGACGCCGACCTCGTTGGAGGGGTCGCCGGGGTCGTTCTCGGAGGTGGCCCCCAGGGTCACCACCGTGCCGAGCACGGCGACGAGCAGCGCGCCCGCTCCGGCGGCCACCAGGTTGCGCCGCGCAAAGCCCTTGATGCCGCCGGCGACCGTACGGGAGGGCTCCTCCTCGCTCTCGCGGCGGGTGACGAGGGTGGGGGACTGCGGACGCGGTCTCAGCGGCGGGAAGGGCGCGGGGACGCCCGCGGACGGCGACGCCGACTCCTCGTTGCGGGCGTCGGGCACCTCCTCCCCCACCGTCGGACCGAGCCCGGTGCCGAGGGAACCGGGTCCGGCGGCGGGCGGTGAGGCGACCGCCGCCGCGCCGAACGCGCCCGCGCCGCTGCCCAGGCCCGGCGTGTCCCCGGTGCGGTCGGCGACCAGCGCCAGGGCGCGGCGGCCGGCCACGGCGCCACGCTTGTCGGAGAGCGCGCCGCGCAGCCCGATGGAGGCCTCCAGCTCGGCGCGCGCCCGGTCCAGCCGGCCCTCGCACAGCGCGAGGATGCCGAGCTCGTGGTGGAAGTAGGCCTGTTCGGCGACGTCGCCGGCGAGCCGGGAGGCCTCGGTGCCGCAGCGCAGCGCCCGTTGCCAGGCACTCCAGTGCAGTCCGGCGGCGAACGCGGGCGCCGCGGTGCGGGCCAGCTGGACGGCGGGGCTCTCCGCGTCGTCCGCGGGCGGGGTCGTCGTCGGCACCAGCACGGCGAGGGCAGCCAGGACGGCGTCGGCCTCGGCGCAGACCCGCTCCGGGGTGACCGAGGGGTGCCCGGCCCACCAGGCGTAGTGCTGGGCGGCGGCCAGCGCCCGCTCCCGTACGGCGTCGGCGTACCCGGCGCTCTCCAGCTGGGTGAGCACCCCGGCGGCCAGTCGGTAGCGGGAGCCGACCGGGGAGACCAGTCCGCAGTCGGTCAGCTCGCCGAGGGCGGCGTCCGCGTGGGTGTCGCCGACCAGGGCGGGCAGGTGGGCCTGGTGCGGCACCTCGCCGGCGAGCGCGACGGCGAACTCCAGGGTGGCGCGGGCGGAGGCGCTCAGCCGGGAGGCGAGCAGCGGTGCGGGCGCGGCGGCCTCGCCGAGGGACGGCAGGGGTACGTCGTCGGCCTCGGTGGCGTCGTAGGGGGTGTCGTCGGCCGGGCGGGCGTCGGCGAAGACGCCGAACTCGTCGACGGCGTCGGCGCCGGCCCGCTCCCGGTCCCGGCGGCGCAGCAGGGCACCGGCCTGGACGAAGCGCAGCGGCAGGCCCTCGGACTCGAACCAGAGGTCTCCGGCCCAGTTGGCCTCCTCCTCGGTGAGGGGACGCCCCGCGGCGCGCTCCAGCAGCTCCACGCCGTCCGAGCGGTCCAGGCCGCTGAGGAAGACCTCCTCGACGGCCGAGTCGGCGGAGGGTGCGGCCACCTCCGGGGTGGCGGCGATGAGGAAGGCGCACTCGGGGGTGGCGTCGAGGAGTTCGTCGAGGGCGGTGCCGCCGAAATCGACGTCGTCGAGGACCACGACCGCGCCCACCTCGCGGAGGTACCCGAGCAGTTCCGCCCGGTCCGGGCGGTGCAGGGGGGCGCGGTGGACGGCGTAGAAGAGGTCGTGGAGCAGGTCGTCGGCGGTGCGGTGGTGGCCGCTCAGCCGGACGACGCCGTCCGGGGCGAGGCCCGCGCAGTCCTCGGCGACGACGTCGAGGAGGCTGGTGCGGCCGGAGCCGGCGGGGCCGGTGAGGCGGACGGACCGGCCGCGGGCGAGCAGCCGCACCAGGCGCTCGCGTTCGTCCTCGCGGGCCAGCAGGCCCAGGACGGTGCGGACCGGTCCCGGCGGGACGGGCGGCCGCGCGGCGCGCTCCGCCTCGGCGCGTTCGGCCGCGGTGAGCTTCTCGGGCCGGGCGGGCCGCTCCGTGGGCGGGCAGACCTCGATCTCGCTGCCGTCGACGGGGTTGACCGTGAGCAGGAAGTCGCCGGACACCAGCTGCACCGTGCGGGCGAGCGCGGGCGCGTGCTGTCCGAAGTCGGAGGTGATGGGGTCCCGGTGCGGGCGCGGGCGCGGCGCCTGGTGGTCGCCGTCCTGGCCGTACTCCTCAGGGCCCCGGTTGGTCGGGTCCATTGGTTCAAGCCCCCCAAAAGCGTCGTGTGCAGGGCCCCGGCAGGGACCACCCTCCCGGCCTTGCCGCACACCGCGCTGTCGCTTCTGGTCCGGGCCCGCCGGCGGGTTTGCAAAGGCAGCGGGCAGCCAGACCCTAAACCTTCGCCCAGTATCGCCGACAGTCCGGGGTGCCGGACCGCCCGAGAGGTCACGGTCTCGTGAGGATTGCGTGTGTCGGAGGTGTGAACCTTCACTTACACGCGGGGCAGGGTCTCCACACCGATGCCGCCCTCGATGGCGAGGATCCGGTGCAGCCGGGTGGCCACCAGCAGGCGCTGCATCTGCGGCGGTACGTCGCGCAGCACCAGTCGCCGCCCGCAGCGCCCGGCCCGCCGGTGGGCTCCCATGATCACGCCGAGTCCGGTGGCGTCCCAGGAGTCCAGTTCGGACAGGTCCAGCACCAGGTCGCCGACTCCGTCGTCGACGGCCGAGTGCAGGACCGTACGGGCGTCCGCCGCGCTGCGGACGTCGAGGCGGCCCCCGACGACCAGCTCGACGTGGTCGCCCCTGATGTGCATATGCGCTCCCCGGCGTGCGTCTTCTTCGTCGTCTTCTTCGTCTTGAGCGTTGCGTTCCGTGCGGTGTGGTCTCGGCGGTATCAGGTGTTGCACCCTCTGACTGGCCGGAACGACCGGAGGTTGCCGCCTGTAAGCGAACCGATACCGAATTCACCCCGGCGTGTGACGTCTGCCGGGGCTGATGTGACCTCAGTGCTTGTAGAAGCCCTGCCCGCTCTTGCGGCCGATGTCACCGGCGTCCACCATCCGGCGCATCAGCTCCGGCGGGGCGAACTTCTCGTCCTGGGACTCGGTGTAGATGTTGCCCGTGGCGTGCAGCAGGATGTCGACGCCCGTCAGGTCGGCGGTGGCCAGCGGTCCCATGGCGTGGCCGAAGCCCAGCTTGCAGGCGAGGTCGATGTCCTCGGCGGTGGCGACGCCCGACTCGTACAGCTTCGCGGCCTCGACGACGAGGGCGGAGATGAGCCGGGTGGTCACGAAGCCGGCGACGTCGCGGTTGACGACGATGCAGGTCTTGCCGGTGGACTCGGCGAACTCGCGTGCGGTGGCGAGCGTTTCGTCGCTGGTCTTGTAGCCGCGCACCAGCTCGCACAGCTGCATCATCGGGACCGGCGAGAAGAAGTGGGTGCCGACGACCCGCTCGGGGCGCTCCGTCACGGCCGCGATCTTGGTGATCGGGATGGCGGAGGTGTTGGACGCGAGGATCGCCCCGTCCTTCACCAGCTTGTCCAGGGTACGGAAGATCTCGTGCTTGACTTCCAGCTTCTCGAAGACGGCCTCGACGACGACGTCGGCGTCGGCGGCGGCGTCCAGGTCGGTGGTCGCGGTGATGCGCCCGAGGGCGGCCTCGGCGTCGTCGGCGGTGAGCTTGCCCTTGGCGACGAACTTGTCGTAGGAGGCCCTGATGCCGTCGGTGCCGCGCCGCAGCGCCTCGTCGGTGACGTCGCGCAGGACGACGTCCCAGCCCGCCTGCGCGGAGACCTGGGCGATGCCGGACCCCATGAGACCGGCTCCGATGACGGCGAGCTTCCGTGCCACTGTGCGACTCCCCTGATACGCGCTGATTCTCGTCTCTCGGCCGGAGATTAGCGGGCGTGAGGCGCTGTGTGACCGGTTAGTAACGCGCGTCACGTCTCAAATGACGGACGTCACACCGAGGCGTGCCGTCCGGGTGTCACTGCGTGCCTCGTACGGCGTAGTTGAGCACCTTCTCGCTCAACAGCTCCTCCATCTCGTCCAGCAGCAGGAGCACGTCGCGGGAGACCTCGGAGGGCTTGCCCCCGGCGACCATGCGGTGACCGATCTCCATCATCACCGTGCCGTGCAGCCAGTTGATCTGACCGGCCATCAGGGAGGGCAGCGGATCCTCGGCCGGGGTGCCGGTCTCCTCCCTCAGGGTCGTGTCCAGGTTGACGAGGATCTCCTGGCCGATGGCCCACATCCGGGACCGCAGGGCGGGCGACTCGTGCACGACCTTCATGAACTCGGCATATCCGTCCATCAGGCCGACGCGCGGCGACACCGACTCGACCTCCTCGCGCAGCTCGCGCAGGACGGCGTGCGCCGCCGACTCCCCTTCGTGCCGCCCGCGCACCCAGCGCGAGAGCCGGTCGACCACACCCTTGGAGCGGTCGAGGAACAGGTCCTCCTTGGCAGGGAAGTAGTTGTAGACGGTGTTGACGGAGACGTTCGCGGCGTCCGCGACCTCCGCCACCGTCACGGCCTCGAAGCCGCGCTCCAGGAACAGCCCCGTGGCGACATCCGAGATGTACTGCCGGGTCTGCCGCTTCTTCCGTTCCCTGAGTCCCTCGGCCATGTCCGCATCCTAGCCGCGCCGGCACCACTGCCTGGGGCCGCTGAAAACTTGGTGTCGTTGCAAAATTTCAGTGACTCTGTTTTTCTGGGACGCATGGCAATCATCAGTACGGCCGGGCTGGCCCGTACCTTCGCGACCAGGCGCGGTGAGATCGAGGCGGTGCGCGGCATCGACCTCACCGTCCGCGAGGGCGAGATCCTGGGCTTCCTCGGCCCCAACGGCGCCGGCAAGACCACCACCCTGCGGATGCTCACCACCCTGCTCGCCCCCACCGGCGGCGCGGCCACCGTCGCCGGCCACGACCTGGCGGCCGACCCTGCCGGGGTCCGCGCGGCGTGCGGGTACGTGGCGCAGTCGGGCGGGGTGGACACCCAGATCACCGTGCGGGAGGAGCTGGTCACCCAGGGCCGCCTGTACCGGCTGTCCAAGGAGCGGGCCGTCGAGCGCGCCGCCGAGCTGGCCCGCGACCTGGACCTGACCGGGCTGCTCGACCGCAAGTGCGGCGCGCTCTCCGGCGGGCAGCGGCGCCGGCTGGACATCGCGATGGCGTTCACGCACCGCCCGAAGGTGCTCTTCCTGGACGAGCCGACGACCGGCCTGGACCCGGGCAGCCGCGCCGACCTGTGGGAGCTGGTCCGCGGGCTGCGCGACGAGCAGGGCACCACGGTCTTCCTGACCACCCACTACCTCGACGAGGCCGACGCCCTCTCCGACCGCCTGGTGGTCGTGGACGGCGGCGTGGTGGTCGCCGAGGGCACTCCGGCCGCCCTGAAGCTGCAGTACGGCGGCTCGGCCGACGCCTCCCTCCAGGACACCTTCCTGGCCGTCACCGGCCGCAGCGCCGCGCCGGCCGACGCCACCCCCGTAGCCGTCTGAGTCCCGTAGCCGTCCGACACCCCGTAGCCCCGACCTCCCTGGGAACACCGATGCTGCTCCACGACACCGGCCTCGTCTACGGCCGCTATCTGCGCCAGTCCCTGCGCTCCCGCTTCGCGCTGCTCTTCGGCGTGCTGATGCCGCTGCTGTACCTGCTCTTCTTCGGCCCGCTGCTGACCGACCTGCCGCTCGGCGGGCGGGGCAGCTCCTGGCAGGTGCTGGTCCCCGGCCTGCTGCTGCAACTGGGCCTGTTCGGGGCCTCCTTCGCGGGGTTCTCGATCATCATCGAGAACGGTCAGGGGGTGGTCGAGCGGATGCGCGTCACGCCCGTCAGCCGCCTGGCGCTGCTGCTGGGGCGGGTGCTGCGGGACGCCACCGTCTTCGCCTTCCAGGCCGTGCTGCTGGTGCTGGCGGCCGTGCTGATGGGCCTGCGCGCGCCGCTGCCCGGTGTGCTGATCGGCTTCGCCTTCGTCGTCCTGCTCACGGTCTCGCTGGCCTCGCTGTCGTACGCGCTGGCGATGAAGGTGCGCACGCCGCAGGAGTTCGGGCCCACGATCAACGCGCTCACCATGCCGTCGATGCTGCTGTCCGGCCTGATGCTGCCGATGACCCTGGGCCCGGCGTGGCTGGACGTGCTGTCGCACCTGATGCCGTTCCGCTATCTGGTGGACGCGGTGCGGGACGCCTACGTCGGCTCCTACGCGACGGCGCACATGCTGTACGGCGTCCTCGTCGCCCTCGCCTTCACCGCACTGGCCGTGACGGTGGGCACACGCGTCTTCCGGACCGCCGGAGCGTAACTACGCTGGCCCCATGGTCAACCTGACGCGCATCTACACCCGGACCGGAGACCAGGGCACCACCGCCCTCGGCGACATGAGCCGGGTCCCCAAGACCGACCTCAGGATCTCCGCGTACGCCGACGCCAACGAGGCGAACGCGGTGATCGGCACCGCCATCGCGCTGGGCGGCCTGTCCGAGGAGGTCGTCAAGGTCCTCGTCCGCGTCCAGAACGACCTGTTCGACGTGGGCGCGGACCTGTCGACGCCGGTGGTGGAGAACCCGGAGTACCCACCGCTCAGGGTCGAGCAGTTCTACGTCGACAAGCTGGAGGCGGACTGCGACCGCTATCTGGCCGAGGTGGACAAGCTCCGCTCCTTCATCCTCCCCGGCGGCACCCCGGGCGCCGCCCTGCTGCACCAGGCGTGCACGGTGGTCCGCCGGGCCGAGCGCTCCACCTGGGCGGCCCTGGAGGCCCACGGCGAGACGATGAACCCGCTCACCGCGACCTACCTGAACCGGCTCTCCGACCTCCTGTTCATCCTGGCCCGCGTGGCCAACAAGGAGGTCGGAGACGTGCTGTGGGTGCCGGGCGGGGAGCGTTAGAGCGACCGGCGCGCGGCACCGTACAGGCCCCACGCGGTCTGCGCGCCGCCCACGCACATCAATACGACCCCCGCCTTCGTCAGGGTGACCACCGGAACCTCCACGTCGCCCGTGAACAGCCACAGGGCGAGGCCGGCGAGCAGCGTGACGACGCCTTCCAGCAGGTTCTTCGATGCCCGGTTCACCGGTGTGCCTCCTGCTTGCGCCGGTCGGCCGCGGCCTGCGGCGTGCCCGCCGGGGCCTTCTTCGGCCAGATCAGGTACGTGAGGGCGATCAGGCCGTGGATGGCGACGGCGCGCAGGGCCGTCCACTGGAAGGCGCGCAGCGACGAGACGTCGCCGTCGTCGCCGACGTACCAGACGGCGCCCTGGAGCAGCGCGCAGGCCACGGCGGCACCGAGCAGTGTGCGCAGCCACAGCCGGCCCTCGTGGCGCGCCCGGGGCATACCGTGGCGCGGGGGCTTGGCCGGGGGCGGGCCGCCGGCCAGGCGGTGGGCGGCGTGACCGTCGAGCCAGCGGATCGTGTAGTGGCCGTAGGCGACGGTGTAGCCGATGTACAGCGCGGCCAGGCCGTGCTCCCAGCCGGGCTCGGCGCCGTTCTTGAGGTCCCACGCCGTCACGGCGAACAGCACCAGTTCCAGCACCGGCTCGCACAGCAGCAGGACCACGCTGGTGCGCCGCCACTTCAGCAGGTAGCGGGCGCCCAGGCCGAGGGCCAGCAGGACCCAGAAGCCGACCTCGCAGGCGATGATCAACGCGACGACCACGACGCACTCCCTTCGTTCACCCTTCCAGGCTCCCGTGGGAATCCGCCGCGTTCGTCGTCGGCGGTGACGAACCTCCGGTACATCGAAAGATGCAGCGCGGGACCCTTCCCGGGGATCAGGCGGGCGGGGCGCGGGGCGTGTTGGATGGTGGCATGGCCGCACGACTCCCCCGCCCGCGCCGCTTCGACGCGTACGCCGCGTCTGCGGGGCTCCTGGGCGGGCTGCTGCTGTGGGGCATCGGCCTGGGCGTGCGGCCCGCCGACAACCCGATCGTGCTGTTCGACGGCCGCTGGCCGCTGCTGGTCCCGCTCGCCGTCATGGCGGGCTGCGAGCTGCTGCGCCGGGCGGCGCCGCGCACCGGGCTGCTGATCGGCACGGCCGCGCTGATCGCGGACACGCTCACCCAGGGCAGCCTGGTCACGGTGATCATGTACACCGACCTGATGTACGCCGCCGTGCTGTACGGCTCGCCCGCCTCGGCCCGCCGCATCCCGTGGATCACCGGACTGCTCACCGTGGCCGGCACCGTCGTGCCGTTCGCGCTGTGGCGGGTGCCCGAGGCGCTGCTCATCGGCGTCGCCGTCGGCATCGTGTCCTTCGGGCCCGCCTCCACGGGGCTCATCGTCCGCAACCACCGCGAGGCCGCCGACGCCGCCCTGCTGCGGGCCGAGCAGACCGCGCTGCTCGCCGAGATGGACCGGGTGCAGGCGGTGACGGCGGAGCGCTCCCGGATGGCCCGCGAGCTGCACGACATGGTCGCCAACCATCTCTCCGCGATCGCCATCCACTCCACGGCCGCACTCTCCCTGGACGACGCGGCGACCACCCGGCAGGCGCTCGGTGTGATCCGTGAGAACAGCGTGGCGGGACTGGCCGAGATGCGCCGCCTCATCGGCATCCTGCGGGACAGCGGCGGGGACACCGCACCGGCCCCCGCGCCCACCCTCGACGGGCTCGGCGCGCTGGTCGACGGTGCCCGCGCCAACGGCCTCGACGTCGCCCTGGACGCGGCACCCGGCGACAACCTGCCCGCGCCGGTCGGACTGGCCGCGTACCGGATCGTGCAGGAGTCGCTCACCAACGCGCTCAAGCACGCCTCGCAGGGCACCGTCCGGGTGCGGCTCGACCGGCACGAGGGCGCCCTGCGGGTCGAGGTGACCAGCCCGTACGGCGAGCGGGACACCCCGCGCGTCCCCGGTTCCGGCGCCGGTCTCGTCGGAATGCGGGAGCGGGCCGCGTTGCTGCACGGCACGTTCGAGGCCGGGGCGGTGGCGGACCCCGGCCCGGCGGGCGGCAAGATCTGGGCCGTGCGCGCCACGCTGCCCCTGACCGAAGGAGACCTCGCATGATCCGCGTCCTCGTCGCCGAGGACCAGTCCGCCGTCCGCGCGGGGCTGGTGCTGATCCTGGGCAGCGCACCGGACATCGAGGTGGTGGGCGAGGCAGCCGACGGCGAGCAGGCGGTGGCGCTGGCCCGGGAGCTGCGTCCCGACCTGGTGCTGATGGACGTGCAGATGCCGCGCCTGGACGGCGTGTCGGCGACCCGGATCGTGGTCGGGGAAGGTCTGGCCGACGTGCTGGTGCTGACCACCTTCGACCTGGACGAGTACGTCTTCGGAGCGCTGCGGGCGGGTGCCGCCGGGTTCCTGCTGAAGAACACCGAGGCCAAGGACCTGATCGCGGCCGTGCGCACGGTGGCGGGCGGCGAGGGCATCGTGGCCCCGGCCGTCACCCGGCGGCTGATCGCCGAGTTCGCCGCGAGGCCGGTGCGGGAGCCGGCCGCGGACCCGGCGGTGCTGCGCGACCTGACCCGGCGTGAGCGCGAGGTGCTCTCGTGTCTCGGCGAGGGGCTGTCCAACGCCGCGGTCGCCGAGCGGCTGGACATGGCGGAGGCCACGGTGAAGACACACGTCAGCCGTCTGCTGGGGAAGCTGGGGCTGCGCAGCCGGGTGCAAGCGGCGGTGCTGGCGCAGGAGTTGGGGATCTAGTTTCCCCTCTCGATCACCGTCTCAACCACGCCCCGCCACATTGGTCCAGACCTATTGACCTATGGTCCAGACCTTTCTATTCTCGCGGCACTGCGGACATGAGGCTCAGTCATGCCCACAACAACATCCCCATAAGGAGGCGCACATGCGCTTCAGACACAAAGCCGCGGCACTCGCAGCGACCCTGGCGCTTCCCCTCGCCGGCCTGGTCGGCCTCGCGAGCCCGGCCCAGGCGGCCACGAGCGCGACGGCCACCTTCGCCAAGACCTCGGACTGGGGCACGGGCTTCGGCGGCAGCTGGACGGTGAAGAACACCGGCACCACCTCCCTCAGCTCCTGGGCCGTCGAGTGGGACTTCCCCGCCGGCACCAAAGTCACCTCCGCCTGGGACGCCACCGTCACCAACTCCGGCGACCACTGGACCGCCAAGAACGTCGGCTGGAACGGGACGCTCGCCCCCGGCGCCTCGGTCTCCTTCGGCTTCAACGGCAGCGGTCCCGGCTCCCCGTCCAACTGCAAGCTCAACGGCGGCAGCTGCGACGGCACCTCCGTCCCCGGCGACCAGGCCCCCTCCGCGCCCGGCACGCCCACCGCCTCGAACATCACCGACACCTCGGTGAAGCTGTCCTGGTCGGCGGCCACCGACGACAAGGGCGTCAAGAACTACGACGTCCTGCGGGACGGCGCGAAGGTCGCCACCGTCACCGGCACCACCTACACGGACAACGGCCTCACCAAGGGCACCGCCTACTCGTACAGCGTCAAGGCCCGGGACACCGCCGACCAGACCGGACCGGCCAGCGGCTCCGTGAAGGTCACCACCACCGGCGGCGGGGACGGCGGCAACCCCGGCACCGGTGCCGAGGTCAAGATGGGCTACTTCACCAACTGGGGCGTCTACGGGCGCAACTACCACGTCAAGAACCTGGTCACCTCCGGCTCCGCCGAGAAGATCACGCACATCAACTACGCCTTCGGCAACGTCCAGGGCGGCAAGTGCACCATCGGCGACTCCTACGCCGACTACGACAAGGCGTACACCGCCGACCAGTCCGTCGACGGCGTCGCCGACACCTGGGACCAGCCGCTGCGCGGCAACTTCAACCAGCTGCGCAAGCTGAAGGCCAAGTACCCGCACATCAAGATCCTCTACTCCTTCGGCGGCTGGACCTGGTCCGGCGGATTCCCCGACGCCGTGAAGAACCCGGCCGCCTTCGCCAAGTCCTGTCACGACCTGGTCGAGGACCCGCGCTGGGCCGACGTCTTCGACGGCATCGACCTGGACTGGGAGTACCCGAACGCCTGTGGTCTCAGCTGTGACGAGACCAGCGCCCCCAACGCCTTCAGCAGCATGATGAAGGCGATGCGCGCCGAGTTCGGCCAGGACTACCTGATCACCGCGGCCGTCACCGCCGACGGCTCGGACGGCGGCAAGATCGACGCCGCCGACTACGGCGAGGCCTCGAAGTACATCGACTGGTACAACGTGATGACGTACGACTTCTTCGGCGCCTGGGCGAAGAACGGTCCGACCGCTCCGCACTCGCCGCTGACCGCGTACGACGGCATCCCGCAGCAGGGCTTCAACACCGCCGACGCGATGGCGAAGTTCAAGTCCAAGGGCGTCCCGGCCGACAAACTGCTGATCGGCATCGGCTTCTACGGCCGCGGCTGGACCGGCGTCACGCAGTCCGCGCCCGGCGGCACCGCCACCGGCCCGGCGACCGGCACGTACGAGGCGGGCATCGAGGACTACAAGGTCCTCAAGAACAGCTGCCCGGCCACCGGTACCGTCGCCGGCACCGCGTACGCCCACTGCGGCTCCAACTGGTGGTCCTACGACACCCCGGCCACCATCAAGTCCAAGATGGACTGGGCCGAGCAGCAGGGCCTCGGCGGCGCCTTCTTCTGGGAGTTCAGCGGCGACACCACGAACGGCGAACTGGTGAGCGCCATCGACAGCGGCCTCAAGTAGGACCGGTCAAGCAACATTGACGCTCCCCCGGACTTCGTCCGGGGGGACCCCCACCCAGCGGGTGAACGCGGCTACGCCACGTTCACCCGCTGTCCGGGCGGGGCTGCTTCCAGCCACGCGAGGAATCCGGTCAGCGCGTCGTCGCTCATCGCCAGCTCCAGCCGTGTGCCCCGGTGCATACAGGCCAGGACCACGGCGTCGGAGAGCAACGCCAGCTCCTCCTCCCCGTCCGGCACCCGGCGGCCGGCCACCTCGATCGCGGAGCGCTCGAGCACGCGGCGCGGGCGGGGGGAGTACGAGAAGACGCGGTACCACTCGACCCGGTCGCCGTTGTAGCGGGCCACCCCGTAGGCCCAGCCCTTGCCGTCGGTGGTGTCGCCCTCCTTGGGGGCGTCCCAGCGCAGGGAGCAGTCGAAGGTGCCGCCCGAGCGCTGGATCAGCCGGCGGCGCAGACCGAAGACGAAGAGGCCGATCACCACCACGGCCACGACGATTCCGCACACAGTCAGAGCGAGGGCCATCGACACCGACCTCCTCGTCTCCTAGGTAACGGAACGGAAAAAACACCCGGATCTGCCTCAGCCGCGGCCGGGTCCGGATGGCTCCGGTCCCAGCCGCGGCTGAGTGACGTCATGGCACGACGCTATCGCACTGTGCTGTGGATCAGCGTCCCGCCGCCGCGCGCAGTCGGACGTCCGCGCGACGCTCGGCGTGGGCGTCGCCCGCCGCCTTCGCCTGTTCGAGCTTCCGCTCGGCGCGGTGGACGTCGATCTCGTCCGACAGCTCGGCGATCTCGGCCAGCAGCGACAGCTTGTTGTCGGCGAACGAGATGAAACCGCCGTGCACCGCGGCGACGACCGTCCCGCCGTCACTCGTACGAATGGTCACCGGGCCCGACTCCAGCACACCGAGCAGCGGCTGGTGACCGGGCATGACGCCGATGTCGCCGGACGTGGTGCGCGCGACGACCAGGGTGGCCTCGCCGGACCAGACCTCTCGGTCGGCCGCGACCAGCGCGACGTGCAGCTCAGCAGCCAAGGTGGCTCCTCGGGTCACCACCCGGCGGGAGAGCCGGGTGTTGGTTACAAGTCTAAGGGGCGTGCCGGAGGGGACGGGACGCGCCCGCCCCCTCCGGGTGGTGAACCGTGCGGCTCACCGCGAGCCGGGGCTCAGGAGACGCCCAGCTCCTTGGCGTTGTTCTTCAGGTCCTCGATGCCACCGCACATGAAGAACGCCTGCTCCGGGAAGTGGTCGTACTCGCCGTCGCAGATCGCGTTGAAGGCCGCGATCGACTCGTCCAGCGGGACGTCCGACCCGTCGACGCCGGTGAACTGCTTGGCGACGTGGGTGTTCTGGGACAGGAAGCGCTCCACGCGACGGGCGCGGTGGACGACGAGCTTGTCCTCTTCGCCCAGCTCGTCGATACCGAGGATCGCGATGATGTCCTGCAGGTCCTTGTACTTCTGCAGGATGTTCTTCACGCGCATCGCGGCCTGGTAGTGGTCCGCCGCGATGTACCGCGGGTCGAGGATGCGGGACGTCGAGTCCAGCGGGTCCACGGCCGGGTAGATGCCCTTCTCGGAGATCGGACGGGAGAGCACCGTCGTCGCGTCGAGGTGGGCGAAGGTGGTGGCCGGGGCCGGGTCGGTCAGGTCGTCCGCGGGGACGTAGATCGCCTGCATCGAGGTGATCGAGTGACCACGGGTCGAGGTGATGCGCTCCTGGAGGAGACCCATCTCGTCGGCCAGGTTCGGCTGGTAGCCCACCGCGGAGGGCATGCGGCCGAGCAGGGTCGACACCTCGGAGCCCGCCTGGGTGAAGCGGAAGATGTTGTCGATGAAGAACAGCACGTCCTGCTTCTGGACGTCACGGAAGTACTCGGCCATGGTCAGGCCGGCCAGCGCGACGCGCAGACGGGTGCCCGGCGGCTCGTCCATCTGACCGAAGACAAGCGCGGTCTTGTCGATGACGCCGGACTCGCTCATCTCGTCGATGAGGTCGTTGCCCTCACGGGTGCGCTCACCGACACCGGCGAACACGGAGACACCGTCGTGGTTGTTGGCGACGCGGTAGATCATCTCCTGGATGAGCACCGTCTTGCCGACGCCGGCGCCGCCGAACAGACCGATCTTGCCGCCCTTGACGTACGGGGTCAGCAGGTCGATGACCTTGACGCCGGTCTCGAACATCTCGGTCTTCGACTCGAGCTCGTCGAAGTTCGGGGCCTTGCGGTGGATCGGCCAGCGCTCACCGGTGTACTGCTCGTCGACGTTCAGCACCTCGCCGAGGGTGTTGAACACCTTGCCCTTGGTGAAGTCGCCGACGGGGACGGAGATGGCCGCGCCCGTGTCGGTCACCGGGGCCTGGCGGACCAGGCCGTCGGTGGGCTGCATGGAGATGGTGCGGACCAGGCCGTCACCCAGGTGCTGGGCGACCTCCAGGGTCAGCGTCTTCAGCTCGCCCGCCTGGGCCGGGTCGGCGACCTCGACGTGGAGGGCGTTGTAGATCTCCGGCATCGCGTCGACGGGGAACTCCACGTCGACGACCGGGCCGATGACCCGGGCGACGCGGCCCGTGGCCGTCGCGGTCTCAACAGTGGTGGTCATTAGTTGTCACTCCCCGCGTTCGCGTCGGCCAGGGCACTGGCGCCACCGACGATCTCGCTGATTTCCTGGGTGATTTCGGCCTGGCGGGCCGCGTTGGCAAGACGGGAGAGCGTGTTGATCAGCTCGCCCGCGTTGTCGGTGGCCGACTTCATCGCGCGCCGCGTCGCGGCGTGCTTGGAAGCGGCCGACTGCAGCAGCGCGTTGTAGATGCGGCTTTCGACGTAGCGAGGCAGCAGGGCGTCGAGGACGTCCTCCGCCGACGGCTCGAAGTCGTACAGCGGAAGGATCTCGTCCTTCGCGCCCGACTCCGCGGCCACCTCTTCGAGACTCAGCGGCAGCAGCCGGGAGTCGACCGCCGTCTGCGTCATCATCGAGACGAACTCGGTGTAGACGATGTGGAGCTCGTCCACGCCGCCTTCCGCCGTGTCCTTCTCGATGGCCTCGATGAGCGGCGCCGCGACCTTCTTGGCGTCCGCGTACGTCGGCTCGTCGGTGAAGCCCGCGAACGACTCCACGACCTTGCGCTCGCGGAAGTTGTAGTGGGCCAGACCGCGTCGGCCGACGATGTACGTGTCGACCTGGCGGCCCTCACGCTCGAGGCGCTCGGTCAGCTGCTCCGCCGCCTTGATGGCGTTGGAGTTGAAGGCGCCGGCCAGACCGCGGTCGCTCGTGAGGAGCAGGACCGCGGCACGGGCCGGGCTGTCCGCCTCCGTGGTGAGCGGGTGCTTCGTGTTCGACCCGGTGCCGACCGCCGTGACCGCGCGGGTGAGCTCCTGCGCGTACGGCGTGGAGGCCGCCACCTTGCGCTGCGCCTTGACGACGCGCGAGGCGGCGATCATCTCCATCGCCTTGGTGATCTTCTTGGTCGCGGTGACGGATCGGATGCGACGCTTGTAGACCCGGAGCTGGGCTCCCATGAGTCAGGTCCCTTCCTTACGTCACTTGGCGACGGACGGGGCGTCCTCGCCGAGCAGCTTGCCGTCCGAGGTCTCGAACTGCTTCTTGAACGCCGCGATCGCCTCGGCGACGGCCTGCAGGGTGTCGTCGGACATCTTGCCGCCCTCGCGGATGGAGGTCATGAGGCCCTGCTCCTGGCGGTGCAGGTACTCCAGCAGCTCCTTCTCGAAGCGGCGGATGTCGGCGACGGGCACCTCGTCCATCTTGCCGGTGGTGCCGGCCCAGACGGAGACGACCTGATCCTCGGTGGCCATCGGCTGGTACTGGTCCTGCTTCAGCAGCTCGACCATGCGCTGACCGCGCTCCAGCTGCGACTTCGACGCGGCGTCCAGGTCGGAACCGAAGGCGGCGAACGCCTCCAGCTCACGGAACTGGGCGAGGTCCACGCGCAGTCGGCCGGAGACCTGCTTCATGGCCTTGTGCTGGGCCGAGCCACCGACGCGGGAGACCGAGATACCGACGTTCAGGGCCGGACGCTGACCGGCGTTGAACAGGTCGGACTCCAGGAAGCACTGGCCGTCGGTGATCGAGATGACGTTGGTCGGGATGAACGCCGACACGTCGTTGGCCTTGGTCTCGACGATCGGCAGACCGGTCATCGAACCCGCGCCCTCGGCGTCGGAGAGCTTCGCGCAGCGCTCCAGCAGACGGGAGTGCAGGTAGAAGACGTCACCCGGGTAGGCCTCGCGGCCCGGCGGGCGGCGCAGCAGCAGCGACACGGCGCGGTAGGCGTCGGCCTGCTTCGACAGGTCGTCGAAGATGATCAGGACGTGCTTGCCCTCGTACATCCACTGCTGGCCGATGGCCGAGCCGGTGTACGGCGCCAGGTACTTGTAGCCGGCCGGGTCGGACGCCGGGGCGGCCACGATGGTCGTGTACTCCAGCGCGCCGTTCTCCTCCAGCGCGCCGCGCACGGACGCGATGGTGGAGCCCTTCTGGCCGATGGCGACGTAGATGCAGCGGACCTGCTTGTTCGGGTCGCCGGTGCGCCAGTTGTCGCGCTGGTTGATGATCGTGTCGACGGCCAGGGCGGTCTTGCCGGTCTGGCGGTCGCCGATGATCAGCTGGCGCTGGCCGCGGCCGATCGGGGTCATGGCGTCGACGGCCTTGTAGCCCGTCTCCATCGGCTCGTGCACCGACTTGCGCTGCATGACCGTGGGGGCCTGCAGTTCGAGGGCGCGGCGACCGGAGGTCTCGATCTCGCCGAGGCCGTCGATCGGGTTGCCGAGGGGGTCGACGACGCGGCCGAGGTAGCCCTCGCCGACGGCCACGGAGAGGACCTCACCGGTACGCGAGACCGGCTGCCCCTCCTCGATGCCGCTGAACTCACCGAGGACGACGCAACCGATCTCGCGCTCCTCGAGGTTGAGGGCGAGGCCGAGGGTGCCGTCCTCGAACTTCAGCAGTTCGTTGGCCATGGCCGAGGGCAGGCCCTCGACCTTCGCGATGCCGTCGCCGGCAAGGGTGACCGTACCGACCTCCTCGCGCGAGGCCGCGTCCGGCTTGTACGACTGGACGAAGTTCTCCAGTGCGTCCCGGATCTCCTCCGGCCGGATCGTGAGCTCCGCCATCTGAGTTCCCTGCTCTCCTTGTTGGGCCCGAAGTTTCACTTGGGGGTATTCCACGAGTCGGGACTCCCCCCAATGAGAGGTGAATCCTCTGCACGGCCCAACCAGGGCCGTCGTAAGTACGTACTGCTACTGCTCTGTTACTGCTCTTGCTGTGCTGTTGTCGCGCGGGAGCGTCAGCTCGCCAGCCGGCGGCCGGCGTCCTCCAGGCGGTCCGCGATGGAGCCGTTGATGACCTCGTCACCGACCTGCACCCGGATTCCGCCGAGGACCTCGGGGTCCACGTCGAGGTTCAGGTGCATCGGACGGCCGTAGACCTTCGCGAGGGCCGCGCCGAGGCGCTGCTTCTGCGCGTCGCTCAGCGGCACCGCCGAGGTGACCACGGCGACCATCCGGTCCCGCCGGTCGGCGGCGAGCTTGGACAGGGACTCGAGTCCCGACTCCAGGCTACGTCCACGGGGCACGGTGACAAGGCGCGTCACCAGACGCTCGGTGGTCGGCTCCGCACGGCCGCCGAGCAGGCTGCGCAGCAGCTCGCTCTTGGCCGCGGTGGTGGCCGACCGGCTGGTGAGCGCGGCCCGCAGCTCGGTGCTGGAGGAGACGATCCGGCCGAACCGGAACAGCTCGTCCTCGACGTTGTCCAGCCGGCCACGGTTCTGGGCGGCGGTGAGGTCGGCGGTGCTCGCCAGCTCCTCCAGCGCGTCCACCAGGTCGCGGGACTGCGACCAGCGGCTGCGCACCATGCCGGCCACCAGGTCGACGGCCGGGCCGCTGACCTGGGTGCCGAGGAGACGCTGGGCGAGCTCGGCCTTGGCCTCGCCGGCCTGCGCCGGGTCGGTGAGGACCCGGCGCAGCGACACCTCGCGGTGCAGCAGCGCCGTGACGGCGGCCAGCTCGTCGGCGAGCGAACCGGCGTCCACGGACGTGGCGTCCGTCAGCGCGTCGAGCCGCTCACGCGCGGCGGCCAGAGCCTCGCGGCTCGCTCCGTGCATCCCACTCATCGGGTTGCCTCTGCCGTCGTCGCCTTGTCGTCCAGCTCGTCCAGGAAGCGGTCGATGACGCGGCTCTGGCGGGCGTGGTCCTCCAGGGACTCGCCGACGAGCTTGCCGGCCAGCTCGGTGGCCAGCTTGCCGACGTCCTGGCGCAGCGCGGACGCGGCGGCCTTGCGGTCGGCCTGGATCTGGGCGTGACCGGCGGCGATGATCTCCTCACGCTGCCGCTGGCCTTCCGCGCGCATCTCGGCGATGAGCGTGGCGCCCTGCTCCTGCGCCTCCTGACGCAGGCGCGCGGCCTCGTGCCGGGCCTCCGCGAGCTGTGCCTTGTACTGCTCGAGGACGCTCTGGGCCTCGGTCTGCGCGGCCTCGGCCTTCTCGATACCGCCCTCGATGGCCTCGCGGCGCTCTTCCAGAACCTTGTTGATGTTCGGGAGGAGCTTCTTGGCGAGGAAGCCGAAGACGATGACGAAGGCGATCAGGCCGATGACGAGCTCCGGCCACGGCGGGATGAGGGGGTTCTCCTTCTCACCCTCAGCCGCCAGGAAAACCAGGGCGGAAGTCACATCAATGCCTTTCGTCGAAAGGGTCGGTCGTCAGTCTTCGTCTTAGTAGACGAAGGGCATGACGAGACCGATGAGGGCGAGCGCCTCACAGAAGGCGAAGCCGAGGATCTGGTTGGCGCGGATCAGGCCGGCCGCCTCGGGCTGGCGGGCGAGGGCCTGGGTGCCGTTGCCGAAGATGATGCCGACGCCGACGCCGGGGCCAATGGCGGCAAGGCCGTAACCAACGGAGCTGAGCGAGCCATCGACGGCAGCAAGGGTCTGGGACATGCCAGTTCTTCCTTTTCTTTACGGACCGGTGGGGGTTGGCCACCGGACGGCTGGGGTGTGAGGCCGGGCGGGGACTCAGTGGTTCTCGGCGAGCGCGCCCTGGATGTAGGTGCAGGTCAGCAGCACGAACACGTACGCCTGCACGGCCTGGATGAAGAGCTCGAAGGCCGTCATGATGAGCGTCATCACGAACGAGACGCCCGCGTAGGCGAATCCGATGCCGTTCAGCAGGTACCAGCTGGCGATCGTGAAGAGCAGCAGCAGCGTGTGGCCGGCGAACATGTTGGCGAAGAGCCGGACGGCGTGCGTGAAGGGGCGGACCAGCAGGTTCGAGAAGAACTCGATGGTCATCGACAGGGGCAGCACCGCACCGAGGGACTTGTCGTAGCCGGTGACGTTCTTGAAGAAGCCGACGAAGCCGTGGCGCTTGAAGGTGAGCGACACCCACACGATGTAGACGATCAGGGCCAGGACCATCGGGTAGGCGATGATCGAGGTGACCGGGAACTGGGCGACCGGGATGATCGACCAGAGGTTCATCATCCAGACGAAGAAGAAGAGCGTCACGACGAGCGGGACGTACTTCTCGCCTTCCTTCTTGCCGATCGTCTCGTAGACCACGCCGCGGCGGATGAAGTCGTAGCCGGCCTCGGCGACCATCTGGAGCTTGCCCGGGACAACCTTCGGCTTGTTGAAGGCGGCCCAGAAGAAGCCCACGATGATGAGCGAGCCGAGGAGAGCCAGCAGCATCGGCTTGTTGAAGTACATGCCGTTGCCGTCTGCGTTGCCCCAGAGCGGCTCGAAGAGGAACGAGTGCAGGCCGGGAGCCGGGAAACCACATCCGTCGAAGATGTGGCAGTCGGTCTCGAAGGCGAGCACCTGCGTCGGGTCAGCACTCACCGCGGGCTCCTTCAGCGTGGCGCATGGATACGGCAACCTCGTTGTGTCGGCGCGGCGCGGGGCCGCTGTTCGGCACGGGACTGGTGTTACGGATGTGGGGGCGGCTGTGGGGCATCTCGCCTCGCGATTCAGCAGGCGTCAGCCGAGATGCCCGCGCCCGCGATGCCGCAGTTGGCACCGGACGATAGCAGGACTTCACATGCCTCTTTATCCCGGCCCTACCCCTCACGACGAGTGGCCCGTCTTTTCGGGCTTTTCGCCCTTCGGATCGGGTTCGACGTAGAGGATCTTGGCCTTCATGTGCGCCCGCGTCTGCGCGGCGATCCACGCGAGCGTGACGGCGACCAAAGTGATCGCGAAGGACCGGGGGTTGAACAGCGTCGTGTTCTTGAACGCGGCGAGGAAGACGAACAGCAGCAGGATCTGTGCCGCGTAGAGCATCAGGCCCATCGCCTGGAAAAGGTGCGGAAGCGATTTGGCGGTGCGCTGCAGGACGTAGAGGCCGATCCCCATGAAGAGCATCGCCACCACGGTCGCGACGACGGCTCCGACCGCGCCCTTGCCACCGGCGACCACGGCGCTGACGACGGCGGCTACAGCGCCGACGGCAGCCGTGGGCACGGCAGCCTGAAGCAGGATCCGGACGTCATTGGACGGCATGGCGGCAACTCCGCTTTCAACACACAGGGGGCAGGTGTCGTCATGGACGAGCGTAGCCCCGGGTCGGACGGTGTCCGCACGTTCAAGAGACCGTCGCACTACGGTCCTTGGGCTCTACCCCGGGAATACTCGTGAACCGTATCACAAACTATTTGATGAGGTCTTTACCTGTGGGTGTGCTTGCTGTCACACGTGAGAGTGACAGTGCGCGTTTGTGCAATTACTGGACCCACTTGTCTGGTAATGCGGGGTTTCATCCCGCTCACCCTTCTCACCTCGCCCGCGTACGGGGCCCGACGGCGGTCGCCCCGTTGACGCCCGAGACGCCGACGGCGACGCGGACCCGCTCGTCGTCCTCGTCCCCGTCCGCCGCCACCGCGGCGTCGCCCTCGGCCGGGGTGGCGGTGGCCGCCCGGCGGCGCCGGTAGCGCGGCGGCACGAAGGCCTCGGCCCAGCGGGGGGCGCGCGGCGTGAAGCGCGGCAGCAGGAGCAGGACCAGGCCGATCGCGCTGAGGAAGACGACGCCCAGCACGATCCACATCGACGCCGCGTTCACCGAGTAGGCGAGCGCGCCGAACGCGATCAGCGCCGAGAAGAAGTACATGATCAGCACCGCGCGGCTGTGCGAGTGGCCGATCTCCAGCAGGCGGTGGTGCAGGTGCCCCCGGTCCGCGGCGAACGGCGACTGGCCGCGCCAGGTGCGGCGCACGATCGCCAGGATCAGGTCGGCGGCGGGGATGGCGATGATGGTCAGCGGCATCAGCAGCGGGATGTAGACCGGCACCATCTGGTGCACGGTGTTGCGCTCGGAGCCGCCGAAGAGGCTGTCCGGGTCCACCTGACCCGTGATGGAGATCGCGCTCGCCGCCAGGACCAGGCCGATCAGCATCGAGCCCGAGTCGCCCATGAAGATGCGCGCGGGATGGATGTTGTGCGGCAGGAAGCCCAGGCACATGCCCATCAGGATGGCCGCGAACAGCGAGGCGGGCGCCGCGGCCTCGATGCCGTACGAGTACCAGATCCGGTAGGCGTACATGAAGAACGCCGCCGCCGCGATGCACACCACGCCGGCCGCGAGACCGTCGAGGCCGTCCACGAAGTTGACCGCGTTGATGGTCACGACGACCAGCGCCACCGTCAGGAGGGTGCCCTGCCACTGGGTCAGCGCGACCGTGCCCACGGTCGGGATGGGGAGCCACAGGATCGTCAGTCCCTGGACCACCATCACACCGGCGGCGATCATCTGACTGCCCAGCTTGATCAGGGCGTCGATCTCGAACTTGTCGTCCAGGACACCGATCAGCCAGATCAGGGCGGCACCGGAGAGCAGTGCCCGCGGTTCGTTGGACTTCTCGAAGACCTGGTGCAGATTGGTCAGGTGGTCGGCGACCAGCAGACCCGCGCACAGCCCGAAGAACATGGCGATACCGCCGAGCCGCGGAGTGGGTTCCCGGTGCACGTCACGTGCCCGGATCTCCGGCATCGCTCCCGCCACGATCGCGAACTTCCGTACCGGCCCGGTCAGCAGATACGTCACCGCGGCCGTGACGCAGAGCGTCAGCAGGTATTCACGCACGGGCTTCCCCACAGGTCTCGCTGGCCATTCCCGGCCTCACAGCCTAGCGATGCAGGCATATGGATGAGGACTTCCGGGTAGCGACGATGGTTGCACGTGTGGCTGTGCACCCGTGTGCGCCTACCCTGCCTCATTCCGGATACGGGGGAAACTCCGCGACCAGATCCCGTACGTCGTCCCGCGCCGCGGCGGCCTCCGTGTCGCCCCTGAGCACCCCGGCGAGCAGCGTGGCCACCGCCCGCATCTCCCGCTCCCCCATGCCCTGCGTGGTCACCGCTGCCGTGCCCAGGCGCAGGCCGCGGGCGTCGCCGTGCGGCAGCGCGCAGCAGTCCAGGACGATCCCGGCCGCCGCCAGCCGGCCCCGTGCGGCCTTGCCGTCGACGCCGAGCGGGGCGGGGTCGACGGTGAGCAGGTGGGTGTCCGTACCGCCGGTGGTGACGACCAGGCCCTCCGCGGCCAGGTGGGCCGCGAGCGTCCGGGCGTTGGCGACCACCTGGTGGGCGTACGCGGCGAAGGCGGGGGTCGCCGCCTCCGCGAAGGCGACGGCCTTGGCGGCGATGGTGTGCATCTGGGCCCCGCCCTGGGTGAAGGGGAAGACGGCCCGGTCGACCCGCTCGGCCAGTTCGCTTCCGCACAGGATCATGCCGCCGCGGGGCCCGCGCAGCACCTTGTGCGTGGTGGCGCAGACGATGTCGGCGTACGGCACCGGGCTGGGCGCCGCTCCCCCGGCGACCAGGCCGATCGGGTGCGCGGCGTCCGCGATGAGGTAGGCGCCCACCTCGTCGGCGATGGCGCGGAAGGCGGCGTGGTCGAGGTGGCGCGGGTAGGCGATGGAGCCGCACACGATCGCTTTGGGGCGGTGGCTGCGGGCCAGGGTGCGCACCTGGTCGTAGTCGATCAGCCCGGTCTCCGCGTCCACGCCGTAGCCGACGAACTCGAACCAGCGGCCGGAGAAGTTCCCCGGCGAGCCGTGGGTGAGGTGGCCGCCGTACGGCAGGCCCAGGGCGAGGACGGTGTCACCGGGGCGCAGCAGCGCGGCGTAGGCGGCCAGCACGGCGGAGGAGCCGGAGTGCGGCTGCACGTTGGCGTGCTCGGCGCCGAACAGCGCCTGCGCCCGTTCCGCGGCGAGCCGCTCGGCGACGTCGACGATCTCGCAGCCGCCGTGGTGGCGGGCGCCCGGGTAGCCCTCGGCGTACTTGTTGGCCAGCGGCGAGCCGAGGGCGGCCAGCACGGCGGGGGACGTGAAGTTCTCGGCGGCGATCAGCTGGAGGGTCGTCGCCTGCCGGCGGCCTTCGGCGAACAGGATCTCGGCCAGCTCGGGGTCCTGGCGCAGCAGGACTCCGAGCGAGCTGTCATCGGCCTCGATGATGTCGTGGGTGACCGACATGGTGCGCTCCGGGCATGCGTCGACGGTGACGTACGACCAATGTAGGCCCGCAAGCCCCACCCCGCCTCACGCCCGCGCCGGAACCCCCGTCAGCGCCGTCACCACGGGGACCCGTCCCCGACGCGCCCCTCGCACCACTCGGCCCCGGCCGGCCTCCCGGCCTTCGCGACGCTGCGGCGGACTCCGTCCACCGACTCACCGCCCCGCAAGCCCCACCCCGCCTCACGCCCGCGCGGGAACCCCCGTCAGCGCCGTCACCACGGGGTCCAGTGCTTGGTGTATCTCGTCGCCGATCGAGCGGAAGAACGTCAGTGGGGCGCCGTAGGGGTCGTACACCTCGTCCGCCTCCACCGTGGGCGCCAGGAGCCACCCGCGCAGCGCCGCGGCAGCGCGGACCAGGGCGCGGGCGCGGGTGACCACGCCGTCCTCCAGGGGAGGGAGCGTCGCCGGGTCGATGGCGTTCACCAGGCGGGTGAACTCCTTCAGGGTGAACGTGCGCAGGCCCGCCGAGTGGCCCATGGAGATGACCTGGGCCCGGTGGTCCCGGGTCGCGGTGAGGACCAGGTCGGCGCGGATCACGTGCTCGTCGAGCAGCTCCCGGCCGGTGAATCCGGCGGGGTCGGCGCCGAAGTCCGTGAGGACCGTCTCGGCGTTCGCCTCCATGGGGGCGCCCTCGTGGCCCCAGGTGCCTGCGCTCTCCACGATCAGGCCGCCGCCGAGCACACCGAGCCGCTCCTGCACCGCGTGCCGGGTCAGCCGCTCGGTGATCGGCGAGCGGCAGACGTTTCCGGTGCTGACGTGGAGGATGCGGAAGCTGTCGCGCGGGAGGCCGACGAACGTGGTCGTGATCTCCGCGGCGCGTTCCCCGTTGCCTATGCCACGCCCCGTCCCAGGGGCCGTCAATTCGCCACCTCGAGGTCGGGTACCACCTTGCGCAGCTCCTCCGCCGACAGCGCGCCCGCGCGCAGCAGGACGGGCACCTCGCGGGTGACGTCGACGATGGACGAGGGGACGATGCCGGGGGTCGGGCCGCCGTCGAGGTAGACGGAGACGGAGTCGCCGAGCATCTGCTGGGCGGCGTCGCAGTCCTCGGGGGCGGGGTGGCCGGTCAGGTTGGCGGAGGAGACGGCCATCGGGCCGACGTCGGTGAGCAGTTCGATGGCGACCGGGTGCAGCGGCATCCGCACGGCGACCGTGCCGCGGGTCTCGCCGAGGTCCCACTGCAGCGACGGCTGGTGCTTGGCGACCAGTGTCAGGGCGCCCGGCCAGAAGGCGTCGACCAGCTCCCAGGCCATCTCGGAGAAGTCCGTGACCAGGCCGTGCAGGGTGTTCGGCGAGCCGATGAGGACCGGGGAGGGCATGTTGCGGCCGCGTCCCTTGGCCTCCAGCAGGTCGCCGACGGCCTCCGCGCTGAAGGCGTCGGCGCCGATGCCGTACACGGTGTCCGTCGGCAGCACCACGAGCTCGCCACGGCGGACGGCGGACGCGGCCTCGCGCAGACCGGTCACTCGGTCGGTCGAGTCGTTGGTGTCGTATCGCCGTGCCATTTAGCGGGCCTCCTCGTACACGTACTGCGGGATCGAAGTCAGCGGGGTGCGGTCGCTCACGGCAGTGCCTTGCGGGCGGTGGCGAACCTGGGGCGGTTGTTGAGGTCGGGGTGGTCGGCCGCGTCGGCCCAGCCCCGCTCCTCGGTGAAGATCCACGGCACCTGGCCGCCCTGGGTGTCGGCGTGCTCGACGACGACCACGCCGCCGGGACGCAGCAGGCGGTGCGCGGTGCGTTCCAGGCCGCGGATCAGGTCGAGGCCGTCCTCGCCGGAGAACAGGGCCAGCTCGGGATCGTGGTCGCGGGCCTCGGGGGCGACGTACTCCCACTCGGTGAGCGGGATGTACGGCGGGTTGGAGACGACCAGGTCGACCTGGCCGTCGAGGTCCGGGAAGGCGGTCAGGGCGTCTCCCTGGCGCAGGTCGACCCTGGACCCCTCCATGTTCTTGCGCGTCCACTTGAGGGCGTCCTCGGACAGCTCCACGGCGTGCACGCGCGAGCGCGGCACCTCCTGGGCGAGCGCGAGCGCGATGGCGCCGGAGCCGGTGCACAGGTCGACGATGCAGGGCTCGACGACGTCCATGGCGCGTACCGCGTCTATGGCCCAGCCGACGACCGACTCGGTCTCGGGGCGGGGCACGAAGACGCCGGGGCCGACCTGGAGCTCCAGGTAGCGGAAGTAGGCGCGGCCGGTGATGTGCTGGAGCGGCTCGCGCGCCTCACGCCGGGCGACCACCTCCCAGTACCGGGCGTCGAAGTCCGCGTCCGGCACGGTGTGCAGCTCGCCCCGCTTGACGCCGTGCAGGTACGCGGCGAGTTCCTCCGCGTCGGTGCGCGGCGAGGGCACGCCGGCGTCGGCCAGCCGCTGGGTGGCCTGGGCCACCTCCGCGAGCAGCAGGTTCACGCTGGTCCTCCGGGGGCTGAGCTGTGGTCCGGTGCGGGTGGTGCGGCGGTGCTTACGCGGCGGCGAGCTTGGCCGCCGAGTCCGCGTCGACGCAGGCCTGGATCACCGAGTCGAGGTCGCCGTCCAGGACCTGGTCCAGGTTGTACGCCTTGAAGCCGACGCGGTGGTCCGAGATGCGGTTCTCCGGGAAGTTGTACGTGCGGATCTTCTCGGAGCGGTCGACGGTGCGGACCTGGCTGCGCCGGGCGTCCGCGGCCTCCTTCTCCGCCTCCTCCTGCGCCGCCGCGAGCAGCCTGGAGCGCAGGATACGCATCGCCTGCTCCTTGTTCTGCAGCTGGCTCTTCTCGTTCTGGCAGGAGGCGACGACTCCGGTCGGCAGGTGCGTGATGCGCACGGCGGAGTCGGTGGTGTTGACGGACTGGCCGCCGGGTCCGGAGGAGCGGTAGACGTCGATGCGGAGGTCGTTGGGGTTGATCTCGACGTCGATCTCCTCGGCCTCGGGCGTGACGAGCACGCCGGCCGCGGAGGTGTGGATCCGGCCCTGGGACTCGGTCGCGGGCACCCGCTGCACGCGGTGCACGCCGCCCTCGTACTTCAGCCGCGCCCAGACGCCCTGGCCGGGCTCGGTGGCGCCCTGGCCGCCCTTGGTCTTCACGGCGACCTGGACGTCCTTGTAGCCGCCCAGCTCGGACTCGGTGGAGTCGATGATCTCGGTCTTCCAGCCGACCCGCTCGGCGTACCGCAGGTACATGCGCAGCAGGTCGCCGGCGAAGAGCGCCGACTCGTCGCCGCCCGCGCCGGCCTTGATCTCGAGGATGACGTCCTTGTCGTCGCTGGGGTCGCGCGGGACGAGCAGCAGCCGCAGCTTCTCGGTGAGCTCCTCGCGCTGCTTGTCCAGCTCCTTGACCTCGGCGGCGAAGTCGGGGTCGTCGGCCGCGAATTCGCGCGCGGTCTCCATGTCGTCGCCGGTCTGCTTCCAGGAGCGGAACGTGGCGACGATCGGGGTCAGCTCGGCGTACCGCTTGTTCAGCTTGCGCGCGTTCGCCTGGTCGGAGTGGACCGACGGGTCGGCGAGCTTCTTCTCCAGGTCGGCGTGCTCGGCGACGAGTTCCTCGACGGCCTCGAACATCTTGGGCTCCTGCTTACTGCTCGGGAAGGGGAAGGCGGGCGACCAAAAACGCCGGTCCCGGCGCTCCCCGGGCAGGGGATGCGGCCGTGGACCGGCGGTTGGGGGCTCGCTACTTCTTGGAGCCGGCGGCAGCCTTGCCGAAGCGGGCCTCGAAGCGGGCCACGCGGCCACCGGTGTCGAGGATCTTCTGCTTGCCCGTGTAGAACGGGTGGCACTCGGAGCAGACCTCGGCCCGGATGGTGCCGGACTGAATGGTGCTGCGGGTGGTGAACGACGCGCCACAGGTGCAGCTGACCTGCGTCTCGACGTACTCGGGGTGGATGTCGCGCTTCAAGGTGTCTCCTACTGTTCCGGGAGGGCGCCGGGTCGCAGCCGCGGGATGCGGGAGCGTGAACCGGAGCCGACGTACCAGTCTGCCAGGACTGGCGCCATCCCCCAAAACCGGGGGGCGGCGTGAACTATTCCCCGGTGTCGACGACGCCCTTCGCCTCGCCGGTCGCCGTGCCCCGGGTGGCCGACTCGGGGATCGGGCGGTCGTTCTTCAGGGCCGTCCAGACCTGCTGGGCCTTGCCCTTCTCGACCAGGACGCGGTTGGCGTCGGCGGGGTCGTAGATCACCGGCATGGTGACCATGTGCATCTTGTCCGGGCCGATGCTCTTCAGGCCGCTCGCGAAGGACATCAGGGAGTTCACCGAGCCCAGGTCGGAGTCGGTGGTCACGGTCTTGGTGGCGGTGTCGGCGACGTCGTACAGCTTCTTGGGGTTGCCGAGCAGGCCGATGTCCTTGACCTGGTCGACCAGGGCCTTGACGAAGGCCTGCTGGAGCTGGATGCGGCCGAGGTCGGAGCCGTCGCCGACGCCGTGCCGGGTGCGGACCAGGCCGAGGGCCTGCTCGCCGTCGAGCCGGTGGGCGCCGGCCGTGAGGTCGAGGTGGCTGTCGGGGTCCTTGATGTCCTCGGTGGTGGTGACCCGGACGCCGCCGAGGTCGTCGATGAGGTTCTGGAAGCCGCTGAAGTCGACCTCGAGGTAGTGGTCCATGCGCAGGCCGCTGACCGACTCGACGGTCTTCACGGCGCAGGCGGCGCCGCCCGTGGAGTACGCGGAGTTGAACATCACGTCGTCGGCGGCGGGGTGCTCGCCGCCGTCGGTGTCGGTGCAGTCGGGGCGGTCGATGAGGGTGTCGCGCGGGATGGAGACCACGCTGGCCTTCTTGTGGCCCTTGTAGACGTGCACGATCATCGCCGTGTCCGAGCGGGCGGTGCCGTCGTCGGTGCCGCCGCCGAGCTTCTTGTTGCCGCCGGAACGGGTGTCGGAGCCGAGGACCAGGATGTTCTCCGAGCCGTTGTCGGCCTTCTTCGGCCGGTCGGCGCCGAGCGCCTGGTCGATGTCGACGCTCGTGAGGTTGCCGTTGAGCTTGAAGTACAGGACTCCCGCTCCGGTGCCGCCGAGGACCACGATTCCGGCGGCGCTCCAGGCCGCGACGAGCAGGGCCTTGCGCCGGCCGGTTCTGGGCCTGCGGCGGCGGCCCTTGCCCCGGTGGCCGGGTCCGGGGGTGCGGGACTGGCCGGGGCCGGGTATCGCGGGATCCGGCGTGCTCTGGGCGGACATGGGCTCCTCGGTGTTCGTCCGGTCGGTTACCCCCTGCGCTCAGGGTCGGGTCGGTCGGCTCCGGCGCGTTCGGCGCCGGTACCTCACCATGGTCCCTCCGTAGCTCAGACGGCGGAACTCGGGACAGGGTTGCACAACCGTCTGTGGCGACCCGGTGGGGAAACGGTGACGGAGCGTGGTCGGCGTGCCCGGGGCGCACCGCGCTGACCTGGGAATCCGCGGGCGACGCCGCGGACCCGCCGGGACACCGGCCGCGCCGCCGCGTGTGGCGAAGCTCGCAGCCGGAGGCCCGCGCACGGCGAAGGGGCCGCCCCCGAAGTGGAGACGGCCCCGCGCCGGGATCGCCGGCTCAGCCGAAGAGGTTGAAGGCGTTCCAGCCTCCGCCGACCCGCACCCGGGTCTTGAACGCGGCCGTGCCCGGCTTGCCGGTGCCCTTGTACAGCCACATCACACCGGAGGTGTCGCGGGCCAGCAGGTCGGGCCTGCCGTCACCGGTGGTGTCACCGGCGGTGGCCAGGGCGCTGTAGGCGTTCCAGCCGCCGCCGACCTTGACCCGGCTGCCGAACGCCGGCGCGGCCTTCCCGGTGCCCGGGTACAGCCACAGGACGCCCGAGCCGTCCCGCGCCAGCAGGTCGGGCCTGCCGTCGCGGTCGTAGTCGCCCTTGCCGGTGATCGTGTACTTGGTCCAGCCGCCGCCGATCCGGACGCGGCTGCCGAACGTGCCGTCGCCCTTGCCCGGGTAGAGCCACAGGACGCCGTCCTTGTCCTTGGCGACCAGGTCGGCCAGGGCGTCGCCGGAGAGGTCGCCGGGGACACGGATGTCGTTCATCGCGTTCCAGCCGCCGCCGACGCGCAACGTCTCGTAGCGGTCGGTCCCGTTGAACGCGAAGGTGTACAGCACCCCGTCCGGGGCGCGGAACACGTAGTCCTGCCAGGAGTCGCGGTCCAGGTCGGCCTGGCGCACCAGGCTCAGGCCGGCCCAGCCGTCGAGCGCGACGCGGTTGCCCAGGTAGGGCGACTGGTCGCCGACGGAGTAGTACTCGTACGCCTCGCCGCCCGGGGTGCGGGCGAAGAGGTCCGCCAGGCCGTCGAAGTCGAGGTCGGTGTCGTCGACGCGGGAGTTGACCTCGCCGACGTAGGAGCTGACCTTGGCGTAGACGCCGTAGGCGCCCGAGGCGACGCAGTCCTTGACGCCCCAGGACACCACACCGGCGATCCGGCCGTTGACCACGAGCGGGCCACCGGAGTCGCCGTTGCACGGGGAGACCGTCCCGGCGTCCTGACCGGAGGCCGGGTCGCCGGCGCAGGCCATCTGACCGGGCACGAAGTCGGCGCCCCAGTACGACGTGCAGGAGGCGTCCGAGCGCATCGGCACGGTCGCCTTCTTCAGCGTCGGCGAGATGTCCTGGCTGGTGGAGCTGGTGCGCCCCCAGCCGTAGACCGTCGCCGGGGCCCCGTTGGTGTAGGAGGCCGTGTCGTCGCTCGTCGTGGGCCGCAGCGTCTTGTACGGCAGCGCCTCGCTCAGCGTGAGCACCGCGAGGTCACCGCCCGAGGTGGTGCTCGGCCGGTACGTGGGGTTGACCCACTGGCTCCACACGCCGACGAACCGGCCGCCGTGCAGGTCGTCGCCGTCGGGGAGCTGGGCGGTGCCGCCGAGGACGGCTCCGTTCTCCCTCCAGTCCAGGCCGTACACGCAGTGCGCGGCGGTCAGGATCTTCGCCGGGGCGACCAGGGTGCCGCCGCAGAAGTAGCCCTCGTCGTCGGCGGGGTCGTCGTTGTCCTTGTCGTCGTAGTAGTGCAGCTGCACCATCCACGGCGCCTCGGAGAGGGTCGCGTCCTTGCCGCCGATGATCTTCGGGTCGACCTTGCCGGACGGGGCCTCGGCGCTGGGCGTGGCCTTCGGCTGCTCGCCGGGGGCGGTGGCGGCGTGGCTCCTGAGGGCGGCCCCGGAGTCCTGGATCCGCTGTGCCAGCTCGGCGGGCGACGCGGGGGCGGGCCGCTCGGTCACGGCCGGCTGGGACGGGACGGGGGCCCCGTCGGACGCCTGGGCGGGGACGGCCGCGAGGACCGCGCCCGACAGGGCGAGTGCGGCGGTGGCCGCGGGAAGAGCCAGCCGGGCTCTTCGAGGGGTAGATGTCACTCAGGTCTCCTGTCGCTGTAGACGCAGGCAGGAGAGAACAGCCCATGGGTGCGGGCCCCTGACGGCAGCACTGACCACCCCGTGGGCGTATCCGAAAATACGTTCCCCCCCACTGCAGTGCGCTGATCCTACAAGCCCCGCAAGCCGGAAGTCCCGCCCGGTCACTCGTGTGACGGGGCGGGACCTCCGTACTGCGTGCCGGCCGGCGGTGGCTCAGTCGCCGTTGCCGGGCGTCGGGGTCGTCTTCTGGATCTGCATCAGGAACTCGGCGTTCGACTTGGTCTGCTTCATCTTGTCGAGGAGCAGTTCGATCGCCTGCTGCTGGTCGAGCGCGTGCAGCACACGGCGCAGCTTCCAGGTGATGGCGAGCTCGTCGCTGCCGAGCAGGATCTCTTCCTTACGGGTACCGGACGCGTCCACGTCCACCGCCGGGAAGATGCGCTTGTCGGCGAGCTTCCGGTCGAGCTTGAGCTCGGCGTTGCCGGTGCCCTTGAACTCCTCGAAGATGACCTCGTCCATGCGGGACCCGGTGTCCACCAGCGCGGTGGCGAGGATGGTCAGCGAACCGCCGTCCTCGATGTTGCGGGCCGCACCGAAGAAGCGCTTCGGCGGGTACAGGGCGGTCGAGTCGACACCACCGGACAGGATGCGGCCGGAGGCCGGGGCGGCGAGGTTGTACGCACGGCCCAGACGCGTGATCGAGTCGAGCAGCACGACGACGTCGTGACCCAGCTCCACCAGGCGCTTGGCGCGCTCGATGGCCAGCTCGGCGACCGTGGTGTGGTCCTCGGCCGGGCGGTCGAAGGTCGAGGAGATGACCTCGCCCTTCACCGACCGCTGCATGTCGGTGACCTCTTCCGGACGCTCGTCGACCAGGACGACCATCAGGTGGCACTCGGGGTTGTTGTGCGTGATCGCGTTGGCGATCGCCTGCATGATCATGGTCTTGCCGGTCTTCGGCGGGGCCACGATCAGACCGCGCTGGCCCTTACCGATCGGCGCGACCAGGTCGATGATGCGGGTGGTGAGCACGCCCGGGTCCGTCTCCAGGCGGAGGCGGTCCTGCGGGTACAGCGGCGTGAGCTTGTTGAACTCCGGCCGACCGCGGCCGTGTTCGGGGGCCATGCCGTTGACGGAGTCCAGCCGCACCAGCGCGTTGAACTTCTCGCGGCGCTCGCCCTCCTTGGGCTGGCGCACGGCACCGGTGAGGTGGTCGCCCTTGCGCAGGCCGTTCTTGCGGACCTGGGCGAGGGAGACGTACACGTCGTTGGGCCCGGGCAGGTAGCCGGAGGTCCGGATGAACGCGTAGTTGTCGAGGATGTCGAGGATGCCGGCGACCGGGATGAGGACGTCGTCCTCGTTGATCTGCGGCTCCTGCTGGATGTCGTCGCGCCCGCGACGGCCCCGGCGGTCCCGGTAGCGGCCGCGACGGCCGCGACGGCCGCTGCCGTCGTCGTCGTAACCGTCGTCGTGCTGCTGGCGGTCCTGGCGTCCGCCGCCCTGCTGCTGGCGGTCCTGACGGCCGCCCTGCTGGTCGTCGCCCTTGTTGCGCCGGTCGCGGCCGCCGCGGTCACCGCGATCGCCACGGTCACCCCGGTCGCCACGGTCACCGCGATCGCCACGGTCACCCCGGTCACGACGGTCGCGACGACGGCCCTCGCCGCCCTCGCCGTCGGAACGGGCGTCGCCCTGGCCCTGCTGGTGGCCCTGCGTCTGCTGCTGCGACTGCTGCGCGGCCGACGCGTCGGCCTTCGGCTCGGCGCGGGTCTCGACGGCCACCGCCTCGGTACCGGCCGACGGGCTGCCCGCGTCGGCGGTGGCCCGGCGACGACGGCGCTCGGAGGGGGCGTCGTCGGCGGGCGCGGCCTGCTCGGCCGGGGCGTTGACCTTGGGGGACGGCTGACCGGGGATGTCGATCTGCTGCTGGGCGGCCTTGTCGGCGGCCGCCTTGTCCGCCTTCTTGTCGGCCTTGCCGGCCTTCTCCGCCTTCTCGGCGGGTGCCTCGTCGCCCGTACGGGTCCGAGAGGTGCTGCGGCGCTTCGGCTTGGTCTCGCCGGCGGTGTCCGCGGCGGACGCGGCCTTGGCGGGGGCACCCCCCGCGGCCTGCGCCTCCTTGATGACCTCGATCAGCTGGCTCTTGCGCATACGCGCCGTGCCCCTGATGCCGAGGCCGGATGCGACCTGCTGCAGCTCGGCCAGCACCATGCCCTCGAGGCCGGTACCGCGGCGCCGCCGGGAGCCGGCACCGGTGGCAGGCGCGGAGGCGTCCGTGGCGGGCGCGGCAGCGGTCTCCTCGACACGTGCGCCCATCAGATCGGTGGTGTCGCTCACGAAGGGTCCTTCCCTGGAGCGGACGTCGGCCTGTCTGGCTCGGCGACCGGTTGTGCTGTCCGGCTTCGGTCCTTGCTGTGCGAACCGTGCCGGGGCGGTGGTCCGCCTGAACGGCGGAAGAGATATCTGGTGATGGCGCTTCCCCTAGCCGTGGCACCCGGTGTCTGTGTCAGGCGGCGTGGTCGCACCGGTTCCGAAACTCCCCCAGAGGGGGTAACCCCCTCTGGCGGGCCGCTCAGTACCCGTGTCGGCCGTACTGATCACGTACGGCATCCACTGCACAATGCGGCTTGGGGGGCTCCCGGAAGAATGTCTGTCCCGGACGGGGACACGAGGCACCTCGCCATGGTGGGGTCGGGTGCAGACTTGAGGTTAACACTACCGGATCCAACAAACATTCCCCCTCTCGAAATCCGGCAACCGTCCGCGTCAGGTGTCACTGGCGGTCGCCAGGGGCAGGACGCTCGCGCCCTGCTGGTCCAGGTCGAGCCGGTTGGCCGCCCAGTCCGCTCCGGCCAGCGCCTCGACCTTGTCGGCCGTGTCGGCGTCGGCCAGGGCCATCACCGTGGGTCCGGCACCCGAGATCACCGCGGGGATGCCGTCACCACGCAGCCGTTCCACCAGTGCCGCGCTCTCCGGCATGGCCGGCGCGCGGTACTCCTGGTGCAGACGGTCCTCGGTGGCCGGCAGCAGCAGCTCGGGGCGCCGGGTGAGGGCCTCGACGAGCAGCGCGGCGCGGCCGGCGTTGGCGGCGGCGTCGACGTGCGGGACGCTGCGCGGGAGCAGTCCGCGCGCGGTCTGGGTCAGCACCGGCTTCCCGGGCACGAAAACCACCGGAACGATGGAATCGGAGGGCTCCATCCTGATCGCCCGGGCGGCGCCGGACTCCATCCAGGACAGGGTGAAGCCGCCCAGCAGACAGGCCGCCACATTGTCGGGGTGGCCCTCGATCTCGGTGGCGAGGTCGAGCAGCGCCGCGTCGTCGAGGCGGGCCTCGCCGCCTATGGTCACCGCGCGCGCGGCGACGATGCCGGCGCAGATGGCGGCGGAGGAGGAGCCGAGGCCGCGGCCGTGCGGGATGCGGTTGGCGCAGACGATCTCCAGGCCGCGCGGCTGCCCGCCGAGCAGGTCGAAGGCGGTGCGCAGGGAGCGGACGAGGAGGTGCTTCTCGTCGCGCGGGAGGGTCTCGCTGCCCTCACCCGCGATGTCGATGTGCAGCCCGGAGTCGGCCACCCGGACGACCACGTCGTCGTAGAGACCCAGCGCGAGGCCGAGGGCGTCGAAGCCCGGACCGAGATTGGCGCTGGTGGCGGGGACGCGCACCCTGACGGCGGCGGCGCGGAAGGCTGGACCGGCCATCGCTCGATGACTCTCCTTGAGCTGCGTGACTGTCGAAGCTGTCGTGACTGTCGTGAGTGTCGAATGACATTCGATGACGATGACGTACCCAACCCTGGGCGCGACCGCGGGGACGGCGCCGCGCCGCGGCATATGCGGCAGGCGGGTTAGGTACAGCCTATCGAAGGAAGGTTCTGTGGCGACATAGGGCGCACAGGAGGCGCACGATGCGTGTCGTAAGCCCCCTGTGCACCCCCCACAAGTGACGTTCCCGGCCGGGCGTCGCTTACGCCCTCTTACGCCGGTCGCGCAGAACGGGCGCGGCGCGCGAGTGCGGCGCGGGTGCGGCGCTCAGACCAGGCCGAGCCGCTCGGCCGCCGTCGCCGCGTCGACCGGGACGGTGACCGGCTGCGGGGCGCCGGCGACGGCCCAGTCCGGGTCCTTGAGGCCGTTGCCGGTGACGGTGCACACGATGCGCTGCCCCGGGTCGACCTTGCCCTGTTCGGCGGCCTTCAGCAGACCGGCCACCGACGCGGCGGACGCGGGCTCCACGAAGACGCCCTCCTGGGAGGCCAACAGCCGGTAGGCGCGCAGGATCTCACGGTCCGTCACCTCGTCGATGGCACCGCCCGACTCGTCCCGCGCGGCGAGCGCGAAGTCCCACGAGGCGGGGTTGCCGATCCGGATGGCGGTGGCGATGGTCGACGGGTCCTTGACGACCTCGCCGCGCACGATCGGGGCGCTGCCGGAGGCCTGGAACCCCCACATGCGGGGCCTCTTGGTGCTCACCCCGTCGGCGGCGTACTCCTGGTACCCCTTCCAGTACGCGGTGATGTTGCCCGCGTTGCCGACCGGGAGGACGTGTATGTCGGGCGCGTCGCCGAGCATGTCCACGATCTCGAAGGCGGCCGTCTTCTGCCCCTCGATACGCACCGGGTTGACCGAATTGACCAGTGCCACCGGGTAGTTGTCGCTGAGCGCACGGGCCAGCGTGAGGCAGTCGTCGAAGTTGCCGTCGACCTGGAGGATCTTCGCGCCGTGGACGAGGGCCTGGCCCATCTTGCCGAGCGCGATCTTGCCCTGCGGCACGAGCACGGCGGAGACCATGCCGGCGCGCACGCCGTAGGCGGCGGCGGAGGCGGAGGTGTTGCCGGTGGACGCGCAGATGACGGCCTGCGCGCCTTCCTCCTTCGCCTTGCTGATGGCCATGGTCATGCCGCGGTCCTTGAAGGACCCGGTCGGGTTCGCCCCTTCGACCTTGAGGTGGACCTCGCAGCCCGTGCGCTCGGAGAGCACCTGCGCGGGCACGAGCGGGGTGCCGCCCTCACGGAGCGTCACGACGGGCGTGCTGTCGGAGACGGGCAGCCGGTCCCGGTACTCCTCGATGATTCCGCGCCACTGGTGGGTCATTGCTCGTTACTCTCCTTCAACCCGCATGATGCTGGCGACACCCCGCACGGTGTCGAGCTTGCGCAGCGCCTCGACCGTACCGCCGAGGGCGGCGTCGGACGCGCGATGGGTGACGACGACGAGGGATGCCTCGCCGTCCTTGCCGGACTGCCGCACGGTGTCGATGGAGACACCGTGCTCCGCGAACACGGTCGCGACCTGGGCGAGCACGCCCGGTTTGTCGGCCACGTCGAGGCTGATGTGGTAGCGCGTGACGACGTCGCCCATCGGCGACACGGGCAGCGCCGCGTACGCGGACTCACCGGGTCCGGTCGCCCCGCCCAGTCGGTTGCGGCACACGGCCACCAGGTCGCCGAGCACGGCGGACGCGGTCGGCGAACCGCCGGCGCCGGGCCCGTAGAACATGAGCTGTCCGGCGGCGTCGGACTCGACGAACACCGCGTTGTACGCCTCGCGCACATTGGCCAGCGGATGGCTGAGCGGGATCATCGCGGGGTGCACACGCGCGGTGACCGATCCCCCGTCCGCTGCCCGCTCGCAGATGGCGAGCAGCTTGATGGTGCAGCCCATCTCCTTGGCGGAGGCGAAGTCGGCGGCGGTGACCTCGGTCATGCCCTCGCGGTAGACGTCGTCGAGGCGCACGCGCGTGTGGAAGGCGATCCCGGCGAGGATGGCGGCCTTGGCGGCGGCGTCGAAGCCCTCGACGTCGGCGGTCGGGTCGGCCTCGGCGTACCCGAGGGCGGTGGCCTCGTCGAGGGCCTCCTGGTACCCGGCGCCCGTCGTGTCCATGGCGTCGAGGATGAAGTTGGTCGTCCCGTTGACGATGCCGAGCACCCGGTTGACCTTGTCGCCGGCCAGCGACTCGCGCAGCGGCCGGATCAGCGGGATGGCACCGGCGACGGCGGCCTCGTAGTAGAGGTCCTTGCCGTGCTCGTCGGCGGCGGCGTGCAGGGCGGCGCCGTCCTGGGCGATGAGCGCCTTGTTGGCGGAGACCACGGAGGCGCCGTGCGCGAAGGCGGTGGTGATGAGCGTCCGCGCGGGCTCGATCCCGCCGATGACCTCGACGACGACGTCGATGTCCCCCCGTTTGACGAGGGCGGTGGCGTCGGTGGTGACGAGGGCGGGGTCGATCCCCTCCCGCACCTTGTCGGGCCGCCGTACGGCGACACCCGCGAGCTCCACCGGGGCCCCGATCCGGGCGGCGAGGTCGGCGGCGTGCGTCGTCATGATGCGCGCCACCTCTGAGCCGACCACTCCACAGCCCAGCAGCGCCACCTTCAGCGGACGCGTACGCATCATCCGACCTCGTTTCCTCTTACCGTCTACGGTTGGACCAGTCTCACGCACCGGACGGGATTTTCTGCCTTTCGTCCGGATCGTGAGACGTTTATTTCATTTTCGGAGGGGCCGCGAGCCGGAAGATCTTCGCCCGACCACTTCTTGGGCCGGGGCCTTCTCCGACCGAGGTGCCCGCGGGCGTCACCCGACGTCGAGACGCAGCAGATCCTCCTCGGTCTCCCGCCGCACGATGACCCGCGCCTCGCCGTCCCGCACGGAGACGACGGGCGGCCGCAGCACGTGGTTGTAGTTGCTGGCCATGGAGCGGCAGTAGGCCCCCGTCGCCGGTACGGCGATCAGGTCACCGGGGGCCAGGTCCCCCGGCAGGAACGCGTCCTTCACCACGATGTCCCCGCTCTCGCAGTGCTTGCCGACGACGCGCACGAGCATCGGCTCGGCGTCCGAGGTGCGGGAGACGAGGGCGACGCTGTACTCGGCGTCGTAGAGCGCGGTGCGGATGTTGTCCGACATCCCGCCGTCCACGGAGACGTACGTCCGCAGCCCGTCCAGCGGCTTGACGGTGCCGACCTCGTACAGCGTGAAGGCGGTGGGCCCCACGATGGCCCGGCCGGGCTCGACGGAGATGCGGGGCGTGCGCAGCCGCGCGCCCTCGCACTCCCGCGTCACGATCTCGGTGAGCGCCTTGGCGATCTCGTGCGGCTCGCGGGGATCGTCGTCACTGGTGTACGCGATGCCCAGCCCGCCCCCGAGGTCGATCTCGGGCAGCTCGACGCCGTGCTCGTCGCGGATGTCCTTGAGCAGCCCGACGACCCGGTGCGCGGCGACCTCGAACCCCGACATGTCGAAGATCTGCGACCCGATGTGCGAGTGGATCCCGATGACCTCGAGCCCGTCCAGTTGCAGGGCCCGCCGCACGGCCTCGGCGGCCTGCCCGCCGGCGAGCGGGATGCCGAACTTCTGGTCCTCGTGGGCGGTGGCGATGAACTCGTGCGTGTGCGCCTCGACCCCGACGGTGATGCGGATCTGCACGCGCTGGCGCCTGCCGAGTTCCTGTGCGATGTGGGCGACGCGCACGATCTCCTGGAAGGAGTCGAGCACGATCCGTCCGACCCCGGCCCGGACGGCGCGCTCGATCTCCTGCGGCGACTTGTTGTTGCCGTGGAAGGCGATCCGCTCGGCGGGCATCCCGGCGGAGAGGGCGGTGGCGAGCTCCCCACCGGAACAGACGTCGAGGTTGAGTCCCTCTTCGTGCAGCCACCGCACGACGGCGCGCGACAGGAATGCCTTCCCCGCGTAGAAGACGTCGGCGTCGCTGCCGAAGGCGGTGCGCCAGGCCCGCGCCCGGTCCCGGAAGTCGGCCTCGTCGAGGATGTAGGCGGGGGTGCCGTACTCCTCGGCGAGCTGGGTGACGGGCAGCCCTCCGACGGTGACGACACCGTCCGCGTCCCGCCCGACCGTGTGGGCCCAGACCTTGGGATCGAGGGCGTTCAGGTCGTCTGCCGGGGCGGTGTAGTGCCCCTCGGGCAGGACATCGGCGTGCCGGGGCCCGGCGGGGTGTGCGGAACGGCTCATGGCGTCTTCGGTGCTCTCTCAGAGGTGGTCGGGTGCGTCGATGCCGAGGAGGGCCAGGCCGCCGGCCAGCACCGCCCCGACGGCTTCGGCGAGCGCGAGCCGGGCACGGTGGGCGGCCGAGGGTTTCTCCCCGCCGCGCGGCAGCACGGTGGGCAGGAACGGCAGCGCGGCGTCGGCGACGGTGACGAGGTGCCGGGCGAGCCGGTCGGGGGCGCGGTGGTCCGCGGCGGCGGCGAGGACACGGGGGTGGTCGGCGAGCGCGGCGATCAGATCCTGCTCGGCGCTCTCGGTGAGGGGGCCCGGTACGGCGGCGAATCCGAGGTCGGCGGCGTTGCGAGCGGCGGCCCGGGCACGGGCGTGCGCGTACCGCACCCGGAAGAGGGGGTTGCCCTCCCGCTGGACGAGGTGTTCGTCGCCGGTCCGGGGCCGGTCGCGGGCGGCGGGGTGGAGCAGGGCCCAGCGTCCGGCGTCGCGCCCGAGGGCGAGGATGCCGGCGGTGGCGGGCACGGGCCGGACGTTGACGGGCAGCTCGGCGGGAGCGGGCCCGACGGCGTCGACCGTCACTCCGAGGACGGAGGTCCACGCGGCCTCGAACCCCTCGGCGCTCACCCGCACCAGCGCCCCCTGGGATCGCAGGAGCCGCGCCGCGGCCTCGCCGACGACGACGGCACGCAGCTCGTGCGGGCAGTGCAGCCGCACGAGGCGCCCGTCGGCCCCGTCGGCGTACCCGTACCGCTCCCCGCGGCGCAGGATGTCGCCGACGACCTCTACGGCGGAGGCGGCGCGGTCGAGACTGATGTTGAGGAACCCCGGCCCGGTGAGGACGACGTCGGTGATGCCGTCGACTCCGAGGAGGTGGGGCCGCAGCACCTCGGCGACCCGGAGCGGCGTCTGTCCGGCCGACCGGGCCAGCTGGAGGGCGATGTTGGTGGCGTACTCCCCGCACCCTCCGGGCCCCGGCGGCGCGACCACGGCACGCGTCGGGACGGACACGCTCAGCTCCCCCGCGTCGACGGCGCGACGCACCGCGTGCAGCACGGTGCGGGAGAGCTCTACGGGTGTCACGGGACAAGCGTATGGGAGGAGGGGGGTGGGTGGGCGAACCGATTTGCGGCAGTCCCGGGATATGGACGCGGGCTGGGGAACCCGGAGGTCCCCGCCCTTCCGTTCACGCCTGAGCGGACGCCCCGCTCTCGCCCGCGAGCCCGCGCACCCGCGGCAGCGAGGCCGCGGCCCCGGAGCCCGGTCCGGACGCCCCGTTGACGACGGAACCGCTGATCTTCCGCTCGACCAACTGCCGTACGACACGGATGAGCTCGGCGGGCTCGAAGGGCTTGGACAGAAACGCGTCGGCCCCCGCGGCGAACCCGGCGTCGACCTCGTACTGCGTACAGGCACTGACGATCGCGATCGGCAGATCCCGCGTACGCGGATCGGCACGCAGCCGGGCAGCGGTTCTCAGTCCGTCCAGCCGAGGCATGACCACGTCCAGTGTCACGGCGTCGGGTCGCACCTGATGGACGACTTCCAGACACTCGACACCATCGCCCGCGGTCACGACCTCGAAGCCCTCCAGCTCGAGGTTGACCCTGATCAGCTGCCGGATGACCTTGTTGTCGTCCACAACAAGAATCCGGCCGGACGCCCTAGGCACAACTCGAGAGTAGGTCCGGACCGGCCACCGCGTCCGGGTTTTCCCCACTTCCACCCCCTGCGGGGGACAACGCCCTGCCCGGACCACCTCACGACCCGCCAAACCCGTTCATGACCACCCCGGGCGAGCTGGTAGTGTTCTACCCGTCGCCGCGAGCAACACCGACCGCGACGGACACGCCCCCGTAGCTCAGGGGATAGAGCAACGGCCTCCGGAGCCGTGTGCGCAGGTTCGAATCCTGCCGGGGGCACTTCGCAGGAAGTGCCTAAAGACCCCGCCATCAGCGCGTTTGCTGAGTGCGGGGTCTTGTCGTGTGTGCAGGCGAATGCCACCGGAAGCAGTTGTTTGCCAGTGATCACGTTGTAATAGCGTGTTGATCTTGGAGGGCTTCGCCGCTGGTCACATGCCGTTTCACCGACCTTGAGCGTAGCCCTATGGACCACCCGTGGACAGGCCGAAGCCCCGAACCTCTAACGGTCCGGGGCTTGGGTCGGTCGGTCATGGTCGGCTGTCAGTCCGTAGGTTCGTCCCCCTCCCCCAGCCCTTGCATGATGCGGTCGTTCATCTCCTGCTCCTGGCCGTCGATGCACTTGGCGTAGATCTTCAGCAGCACGTCCACCGAGTGGCCCGCACGAGCGGCGACCTCCGGCGCCGGCACTCCGGAGTTGAGCCACTGAGAGACGCCCGCGTGCCGGAGGTCGTACGGCCGGAAGGCCAGGACCGAGGACACTTGATCGGGCACGAGCGCCAGTTCTCGCGCCTGTTTCCACGCTCGGGAGTACGAGGACGCTGCGATCACGTTGCCCCGCTCACTGGAGAACAGCCGGCCGTCCGTCGCCGTGCCGAACTCCTTCAGGTGCTCGCGGAGCATCCGCACCAGCGGAGGTGGAATCGGCACGGTCCGTACCTCGCCGTGGGACCGCTGCTTCAGGCCGCGCCGATCGTGCGCCTCCCCGGAGTCCGTCCACGCCTTACCCGCCGTGGGGCGGGTCTCCGCCAGCTCTATGCGGCCCCAGCCTGACGCCGGAAGCGTGCAGTCGGAGCGGCGAAGGCCGAGGGCCTCCCCAGGTCGCATGGCCGCGTAGTACAAGCACCCGAAGAACGCCCGTAGCCGCCGGCCGCTCGCCCGGTCGTAGCCACCCACGTATGTGAGCGCGGTCAGCAGTTCCCGTGCCTGCCGAGGGTTGACGACCACCCGGCGGTCAACCTCCTGCAACGCGCGCTTGCCCCGCTTACGCCGGACCCTGCTCAACGGGTTGGAGGCCAGGTACTCCAGTTCCACGGCGCACTCAAGCGCGTTGAAGACCACGGCGCGCCGCCGCCGGTAGGTCTGCGTCGCCGCAGGCTTGCCGTCCAACCGCCGACTCAGCGCATCGATCAGGTCGTGTGCACGGGCGATCTCCTGTAACTCCACCACCGGCAGCGAAGCCTTCTCGATCCACTTCACCGCCGCGCTGATCTCCTCAGGCCTCTCACGCTCCCTACGAGGCACAGGCAGGATGTACGACCGCAGCGCACGCCGCAGCACCTCGGGAGCGGGCCGCCCTCGCCCCGGCTTCACCAGAACGGGAACGACCGTCGCCAGCGCATCGGTCATGCTGTCCCGCTGCTTGGCCGACGCCTCCGCCCACCGGGCATCCACGTACCTCACTGCCAGGTCGAGGAAGGACAGCGCCGCCTTGCCGCCGCGCAGCGAGTCGGGCAGGCCGGTGACGGTGTCGAACGGCTCGCCCTTGTCGAGCGCGCGCACCAGCTTGGCCCGGAAACGGTCGGCCAGTGTCTTGGTCTTGTACGACTCGCTGAACGGTTGTCCGTCGACCGCCCAGCGCACGAGGTAGGTCGGCTTCTTGGTGGTCTTGTTGACCGACAGCTTCCAGACGGAAGCCTTGTACGACTTCACGACGCCGCCCCCTCTGCCCGCTCCTCCAGCCACTCGTCGAGCACGTCACGGCGAACTCTCAGCTCCCCGTTCGGCAGCCGGATACAGACGGGAGCGAGGCGCAGTTCCCGCCAGCGGTAGAAGGTGCGGCGGGAGACGCCGCCCAGTTCGTCGAGCACCTGGCGGACCGTGAGCAGCTCTGCCGACTTCGCACGGCTGTCACGCGCCATGGAGACCACCGCCCTCCCGCACCGAGGCAGCCAAGAGAGCCGCTTCCGGTGAGTAGCCGCGCCCGGCATAGCGCCACTCGCCGATCGTGACCGTGGGGCAGTCGGCCAGGCCGAGGGCGGCCCGCTGTTGCTCCGCACGATGGTCGGCACGGGCCTGCCGGAGCGCCGTCAACGTCGTTGAGTACCGACGCGACTTGGTGGAGAAGTGGCCGCCGTACCCGAGCATGTGGGCCCAGCGGCGCAGCCCGAGCGGCTCGAACTCCGGCAGGCCGCCGAGCCACCAACACGTGCTGATCATGCGCAGCACGTGTGAGCGCACGGGCAGCGTGACCATGTCTCGCGCGTGATGAATGCGGCCGTCCACCGCGCCGGCGGACTCCGCCCCCTTGGTCGCGTACTTGGCGATGTAGCCCGCCACGGCCCCCGCAGAAGCGGGCCGCTCCCCCGGGCTCCGTCCGTATGAGGTGACCGGCCGTACATCGACCTGAGTGCCGAAGCGCAGCACTCGCGGACCGACCACGCCCGCGCCGGGAGCGCTCAGCCGCACCCGACCGACAACAGCCCGTACCGCGGCCATCAGGAGCGGCACGGTCGCCCAGCCGGGCGGAGCCGAGCCAGGGCCGTCCGGACCGTCGAGCCGGATGACGGCATGGAAGTGAATCAGTCCCCGCCGCTGGTACTCGGCGACTTTCGCGTACGAGAGCCGGGCGACCTCCCCGAACTCCGAGCGCGTCAAACCGGCCCGCCGGGCGACCTCCCGCCGCAGCTCCAACCCGAACCGGTGCCAGAGCCCACCGGCGAGCGCGTGCCACAGCACGGCTCCCGCGTAGTCGTAGCAGCGTGGGCAGACCGGTTCCCCGAGACGGGGATCGTCCGCCGGGTGCCGGTCTCGGCATGCGGCCGGGTTGCCGTGCGGACAACGCTCCTCGATCCGACGAGGCCGGCAGACCCGCACATGCCCGTCCCGTTCCCGGCGGGTGTGGACCGGGCCGAAGCCGGGAGCGGTGAGCGTGGCGAACACCTGCGGGTGACCGCCTACCGCCTCCGGCACCTCCTTACCTCCCACGAGACCGGCGCGGACGAGTTGGTACGTGTCCGCCCGGTACACAGCCGAACAGGCCGGGCAGACCGTCGCACGCCGGTTGCCGCACGCGGTGAGCAGCCGCCCTCCATAGACGTCGGAGCCGTAGGAGAGAAGGGCTGCGCCGGTCGTCGTGTCGTAGACGGTTGCCGCGCCGACCAGATGAATCGGGTTGGTACAGCCACCGAGACGGATGATGTTCCGGCGCCAGGCCGTGAACTCCGGATCCGAAGCCTTGCCTACGAGAGCCGCAACGCCCCGCGGAAGCGCGGTGGTCATCGGCGACCACCCCCGCCGCCGAACGCCTGCCCCATCACGGCCGAGATCCCCTCGGGCCGAGTCTTGGCGCTGAAGCGAAGCGTCGGGTCCGTGAGCCAGACGGCCGCCGCGTGCGCGGGACACAGCCACTGCTCGGTTCCGTCAAGTGCGACGAGAACGATCTGTTCCCGTCCGGCGCAGGTCACGACCTGCGCGTCACGCTGCCTGAGTTCGCAGTCGAGGGACGGGGATTTGCGCGAATGGTGCGCGGTGGACAAAGTGTGAGTGCTCCTTTCACTGCTCACGTGGCGGATGGAGTGGGTTCCTGACGGGGTCGGGTTTGGCGACTTCGCGCCCCGTCGGGAGCCCGTCGTACGGGCGATCACTGTCGTTCCCCGGGAGGGACCCCGACGACGCCGTACGAGATCGGTCCGAAGTCGCGCCGTGCGTCGAAGTAGCCGCGCCCGATGTCCTCGGCTGGCACACCGAGCGGAGCGGCAACGGACCGCACTCCGTCGAGGCGAGTGACGGAGTCGGAGGCGTCGACCAGGACGATGACGGACGCGTGACGCGGGACGACAGTGGTCGGATTGGCGGTCAGGAAGTCGATCAACTCCCGCAGACCGGACAGGAAAGCGGCACGGTCTCCGGAGCGGATGACGTAGTCGGACACAGGGAGTCCCCTTCTCAGTTCGTTGGGGTGGATCAGAAGCGGAGTTGGCCGAGGAAGCCATTCACTCCGTCGAGGAAGGTCTGAATCACCGGCGCGGCCACGGTCCGGGCGAGCAGGAAGCCGAAGGCTCCACAGATCAGCGCGTCGGCCCACCTGAGGTACCGGATGCGCAGCAGAAACCAGATCAGCAGGCCGAGCAGCAGCACGGCCGACATGGACACCAGCACGGCAGGCCCCTTTCACGGTTCGACGTGCAGTTCGGACAGGACGGGAGTCAGGTGCGCGTACTCAGCGGCGACGGCTTCCGCCTCTGACTCCGTGACCAGGCGGGACCGGGCGCGTTCCCAGCCGTCGCCGGACGCGAGTACGGCCGTGCCAGCCTGTTCCGGGGTGATGGCCTGGGCCGCCTTCAGCGCGTCGGGGTTGAGATCACCGAGCGCCATCTCGGCGGTACCGGGGTCGGCCACGCGGTGACACACCCGACCGCCCAACTGGGCTCGAAGCGCGGTAACTCCGGGCCCCAGGTCGGAGCCGACACGTTGGCCGGCGACGACCAGGAACACCCCGAGAGCCGCCCCAAGCTGGGCCAGTCTGATCAGTGCCGTACCGGCAGCGTGCGCTTCGTCCTTCTCGTTCCTGCTCGCGACGAGGAACAGTTCCGCGATCTCGTCGACGATCACGACGACGGGCACCGGGCGTTCCTTGTCCGTCAGCCCCCAGATGTTCCGGACGCGAGCCGCCCGGCAGAGGGTCATTCGGTCAAGGGTCAGATCCACGAGGGCCGTCAGCAGGCGGACCGCTTGCTCTCGGTTGGTCGCGAGGGCGGACAACCGCGGCTCGTAGAGGGACAGCTCCATGCCGCCCTTGCAGTCGATCCCGACCAGTGCGACGCGTTGCGGGGCGAGTCCGGCCACGAGGGCGTTGATGAGCGTCGACTTCCCAGAGCGGGTGGCCCCCACGATCAGCCAGTGCGGCACCCGTCGCAGATCGACCACCCACGCGGCTCCGGTCTCCAGAGCCCCGACGGTCACCCGTAGGAGCTGGCCAGGAGCGCGTTGCTTCGGCACCTGAGGGTCGGCCAACGGATCGCCCGCTGAGGCCACGACCCGCACGACTCCCGGCTTACAAGAGGTGACCCTCACTGCGTGCACCTGCCAGTTCTCCGCCATGGCGGGCGCAGCCTTGACGAAGTCCTCCGGAACCTGGCCCGGCAGCAGCCGCACGAGCAACAGGAATCCGCCAGAGGTCGGCCGAATGAGGCCCCGCCGAGGCACGCGCGGCTGAGGCGGGGGTGCCCCCTTGCCGACGAGCCCAGACACCACGGTCAGCGCCGGTCGACGGCTCACGGCGAGCCCGCACCCGGCCATCAGGGGCCGCCAGGTCTGCACGACACGGAAGGCCACGACGGGGAAGCCGAGTAACAGCCACCAGGCCGCGGGGTAACGGCGGCGCAGGGCCGGGCCTGTCAGGAGCAGACCCGACACCAGCGTTGCGGCCACCACCAGAGCCCAACTCGGCCAGGTCGTATCACCGGCCGAAGAGGCGGAGGCCAGTTCCATCACTGCGCGGTCCCCTTGCCCGTCGCACCAGCGGGAGCACTCAGAGGCCGGATCTCTGCCGCACGGAATGCGATGCCGTGCCGTCCCTCGTTCTCCCACGGCGTGGCGACCAGGTCCCGCACGGCCACCGGCATACCGAGCTGCACACCGGCGGGCTCACCGGCCACGCTCACGTTCACGACGTCGGCCGACGAGCCCGCCATCAGGCAGAGGCCGACCTGGTACATGGTCTTGCCGGTCTCGCGATCCACACGGAGCTGACCGGTCTCACGGTTGGCGACCCGCGGAGCCGGGGGAACGGCACAGATGATCCCCGTGAACTTCGCGGTGTCGATCGGAAGGCTTGCCACTGTTCGGATCTCCTCGTCTCTGGCACCCGCAGGCCAATCCTGCGGGTTGCTAGACCACCCGTAGTACGGGCGACAGGACAAGAGTGACCACCCGTAGTACGGGTTGTCAACCGACCTACCCATGAGCGAAGCTGTCCACGAACGTGGACAAGCTGTCTACGAAGACGCACAGCCGAGCAAGCCACGGCCACGGAGGGCCCGAATGCCGCCGAAGAACACGCAGCCGAAGTACCGGCAGATTGCCGACTACCTGCGCGAAGGCATCTTGGACGGCACCTTCCCCGCTGGCCAACCGCTCCCCTCCGAAGAGGCTCTGGCAAAACAGTTCGGCGTGACGCGCCCCACAGTCCGTCAGGGCCTCAGCGAGCTAAGGGCATCGGGTCTCGTCGAGGCCATCATGGGTCGCGGCACCTTTGCCCGCTCCCCCCACAGCCGCCCCAGGCACACACGCCCGCGCGGCGTACGCCGCATCTCGGACGGCCGCTACGTCGAGGCGGACGGCATCCGATGGACAGACGCCGAGTCCCCGGTAGCCACCCGCACCGACGCCCCGCTAGCCCTGGCGGACCTACTCCGCATCCCGCCGGGTGAGCCGATGTACACGTACGACGCCTTGCAGACCGCGGATCACGGCCAGCTCCGCCAGCTCCACCGCACATACATCCCGTTCTCGGTACTGATCGACACCAAGTACGAGGAGGAGGCACCACCGCCGGCGCCGGAGCTCTACACGGCGCTAACGGACCTGGGCCACGAACTCCACTTCACGGAGTACGTCCGCACTCGCATGCCACTACCGGACCAGGCCCAAGCGCTCCGCCTTGCCGACGGGGTCCCTCTGCTCCACACCATCCGCGTGACCCTCACCGCGTCAGATAGGCCTCTCGCCCTGGAGGAGTTCCACCTTCCCGGGGACGAGCTGGAGCTGTCGTTCCGGCTGTAGCACAGCCCGAGTTGGCTCAGATTTTCTCCACGTCATCAAGTGCGGCTCGCTCCGCTCCCCGCGCGCGGCCCGGCCCCCGGCCGGGCCTGCGCTCCTGTCTCCGCCCCGCTCCAGCCCGGCCGGCGCCCGCGCCGCGCATAGGGCAATCAGCCACCTGATGCCACAGATGGTTGCATGCAACTGCAGGAACTTCGGCCCTCGATGAAACCCGCTGCACCGCCCTCTCCTTCAAAGCCCGGCTCACGCCCCTGGCTCACAGCTAGAGTGCAAGCTGTGAGCACTCCACCCAGCGGCACGCCAGCGCATCAGCACCTGCTACTGCGGGTGAGCAAGGCCAACAAGAAAACGTTGGGGCTCTTCGCCGAAGGCATAAACCTGGCAAACGCAACCGCCAGAACCCTGGTGGATCTACAGCATCAATCGTGTGCCGATAGAATACGGCTTGCCAAGACATTCTTGAATTCCGCCGACCGGCTTATGAAGGTTCGACCACCCGAGTACAGAAGTGCGATCAGTAGATACTACTACTCGATGTATCACGCACTTAGAGCGGTGGTCTACTTTCACGAAGGTGGTGACGACAAGGAATCTCACTCCACATTGCCCGGGGCGGTCCCTAATGACTTCACCGACAGTGCGATCTGGCAAAACGCGCTTAAGGATGCTCGCGCGCGCAGAAATGAAGCCGACTACGACCCATACCCCATCAACCCCGGAGATTGGCGCAATGTGGCAAGAGATCTCCAAAGTAAAGCGCCCACACTTCTGGCACTAGCCGAGTCTTACCTTAAGCAGAAAGGGTGCAATCACCTATGAGCCCCACCGTCGAAGACATTCCCGAATTCCTGCGAGCAGAGTTTCGGGATAGAGGAGGCATCGAGGTTCTCGACGTATCAGTTCGCGCTTACCCTGACGAAACGAACTACATTGTTCTCGTAAATGAAGAAGATGTTCCCGATGCAGCCCAGATCGGCAACTCACTTGACGACGTAATCTCGTCCCCTGAAAATCGGGCGTTCGTCATCGTGAGGAAAGCGCCAAAAGAACTCGTTAAAACTTCATCAGCGCCACTAAACGCAGGCGTTCAAGACACTCGGGCAACGGATCTCTCTCGTCTGATTAGCGCCCGATCTCGCGCATCGGAGGCTCAACCCAGTCTTTCATATGTACGGGACGCAGAATTCAATCTGTCTGCAGTTACTGCCTCCCGACACCATCTGATCTTTGGAAGGCGTGGCGCAGGGAAAACAGCGCTTCTGGTCGAGGCCAAGGGGCAACTAACCGCGGATGGTGCGCTATCGTGCTGGATCAACATGCAGACGCTGCGAAACGAATCACCCGACCGAGTTTTCCTCTATGTTCTAGAGGAAATCGCAGAGTCGATTGTGACTAAGCAGCAGCAAATCAAGCCTGAGTCCATCATCTCGGTGATGGCCGCAGATCTGTATGAGAACGTGCGCCGGCTGCTCTCCTCTGCCGGCGAGGCTGACGCCAAGGAGGTAATGCGACTAATCCCTCAAGCACAGAGGACCATTCACCGATTTCTAGAAATGAGTGATCTGCGCCTATACATTTTCATCGACGATTTCTATTACCTTCCCCGAAATGATCAGCCCCGCATTCTTGATATGCTGCATGGTGCAGTGCGCGACTGCAACTCGTGGCTGAAGATTGCTTCCATTCGCCACCTGACGCGCTGGTTCCAATCTTCTCCTCCCTTGGGCCTGCAGACCATGCATGACGCTGATCTAATCGACCTCGACGTCACCTTGCAGGACCCACAGCGCGCTAAGACGTTCCTCGAAAGCATCCTTCACCAGTACGCCAAACATGTGGGCGTAGCATCGCCAGGGCGCCTATTCCATGCAGCTGCGCTGGATCGATTGGTTCTGGCTTCGGGGGCAGTGCCGCGGGACTACTTGGTGCTTGCCGGTAGCGCAATCTCTAAGGCGCAGCGTCGACAAAATGCCAAACTCGTTGGGGTCCAAGACGTAAACCAGGCAGCTGGCGACGCCGCTCAAGTGAAACTTCAAGAACTCGAAGATGATATGGCAGCCGACGTCGAGTCGGCGACTCGCACGATCTCAGGCCTTAAGACCATTCGCGATTTCTGCCTAGAAGAGACGAGCTTCACTTATTTCCTGGTGGGTTATCGGGATAAGGAAGATAACCCACATCTGTACAGCATCATCACGGACCTTCTAGACGTGCGGATGATTCATCTGATTGACGCGGGCGTTTCTGACGCCCACGCCGCAGGCCAAAGGTCAGAGGTCTACATGCTAGACCTAAGTCAATTTTCCGGCTCGCGGCTGAAACAGGGGATTCAGGTTTTGGACTTCTCTGGCGGAAAGATCGTCTCTCGCAAAACGCGCACTTCGGATACAGCGAAAACGGGCAACACTCCTCGCCAAGTCATTGCGATTCTACGCGCGGGTCCGACTTTCGGCCTGGAAAGATTGCGTGGACTTGCCTCCTCCTAGTTTTTCTCGAACCTGCCGTGCGCAGCTACAGCGTCAAATTAGATTTCCTCCTGACGCCGTAAATTCACCCGGCCAGAGACGCAGGATCTGACCGGAGCTCGCATTGAGGCAGCGTTCCTCCATTCTCTGTACCAATGCCCAGCACGCACCCCTCCCTCAGTTAGTCGTCCAACAGTCGCTTTCCATGGATCCGTGCAGCACGAGCCCAATCGCAAGCGCTACACCGTTCCAACCACATGTAGGGACTTGCATCTCGTGCATCGACCTCCGGCAGCTTCCTGAAATTTCGCCGATCATGAACGCGCCCGCACGGAGCATCTGCAGAGTGATAGATGGTTAGCTGAGGCCCAGGAGTACACCGAACAAGGCAGGGGAGCTTAGCATCCCGATTGCCGACTTTGGCGATCTTGAGGTCAATATCGCGAAGGCTCATATGCAGGTCACTGCGAAGCCTTCCAACCTCCTTGTAGTGCTCCTCCAGTAGCTTGAGCCTGAGCAAGCGCAGTTCGTTAATCTCATCCGCTTGGGCAACCATGCACACCTTCGCTTACTAAGCACGTTTAGCTCTTTTTACTGGCTACGCGCTGCCCTTGTGGAGAAGTTGCGGGATCTGATCGCATCTAACCTAAGGTGGCGCATCTCTGTGACATCGTGATCCATGAGAGCGCATTTTCGCTTGATCGCGACAGTATGCGATCACACAAGTGTGGGGGCCTCGCAGTGTCAAGGTCCCCACTGGTCCACGGAGCCGCCGTCGCGACCTACTCTGATCGACGCCTTGAACCAAGCAGCGGGGTTGCGGTCAGTGGTGGGTCAAGGGAGGCACACGCGCACCTGCTCAGTCGGCGCACCCGCCATCGTGGCTGACTGTCGTCGGCTGAGGTTCGTACTGGGCCCACCGAGCGCGCCCGCCGTCGCAACTGCGGGTCATACCCACGCAGGCAGAACGTGAGGCGACGTGGATGGAGCTGCGGACTGACATCCATCGCTGACATCAACGACCACGAACGGCGACGGTCTTAAGCGACCATCACTAACCGTCCCCCAGCCGCGTCGGGCCATGTGCGGACCCTCGTGATCGAACTCCTAATGCGGTGCTCACGCACGAGCGCTCTACCGGGCCGTGGAGTCCCCCACTCTCACCGTCAGACGCCTACGATCCATCACACAGGCGACGAGGGGGGACCATGGAAGCCAGCAGCAACACCATGTCCGGCAAGACGTGGATCGGCACAAGCCGGCACGCCCTCTGTATCGACATGGCCCGACGGTTCGAAGCGCAGCAGCGTGAAGCCCTCGAGCGCGACGACAACGAGGCCGCCGAACGGTACCGGCTGTGGGGTCTCGGCTTTCTCCTGGAGACCAAGGACATCGACGCCGGGAAGGCCAAGAGGATCGTCTCAGACGCGGAGGCCGCCCGGCTGCGGGCAGCCGAGGACGAGGCTAAGCAGGCGACTGCGGACGCGGAGCACTTGGCCGCGCTCAAGAAGAAGCTCGGCATCACACCCCGCGCGAACGGGTCCGCATACCGGCCCTTCCGTGGCGGCCTTCCAACCCTCGGCAAAGACCGCTAATGGTCAGGGCACGGCCTGGCTGCCCTGCTGTGCCTGCTCCTGCGGCTGCTGTTCCCGGTCGTTCGAATCGTCTGGACTACACACCGCGTGCCTGATGGCAGTGACGGCAACGCTGACGGCAACGACGGCGGACAGCGGTAGCGCTCGGCGGCCCGGCATGGAAGCGGCAGGGGACGATCCGGCCCCTCCACCACGGCATGCCCACATCTTCTAAGCACTTGGCCGCATGCCATGGCTTGTCGCTTACTGAACTTGATTGGGTGATGCCGGCGCGTTCGGCTGAGCGACAGCCGCGGTGCTCTTCCCCCGTACGCTCAGGCTGCGGCTTCGCCGGGGTCCTCGCCGTCCGAGGTCAGATAGAACCACCGGCGCACCAAGGTGTAACCGGGAGGGAGGTCGTTGCCCGTCAATTCCTTGTACCTTGCCTTGGCCGCCTCACCGGCCTGCTGACCGGCGGGGAGCCTCCGCAGGAAGGTGTCGTGGTCAGGGTCAAGGGAGGACCGACGAGGCTCGTCCGTGGCTTCACAGCCGGAGACCGGGTCGGAATCCCCGATGTCCTCGGCGTCGTACCTCTCGCCGTCCTGCCTCGTGGCGAGATGGGCAACCACGGCCAGGCCCACGGCCAGAGTTACGGCGCCGACGATGCGGATCTTCGGCTTGTGCCTCTCGTACCAGTTCCTCGTCTTCTCAGCGAAGGGGGTGGGCTCGCCGTCCTCGGGCGTGGAGTCATTCATGCACACACATCTACCGGACCCATCCTTCACCTGTCAGGCAATCATCCGATATCGCCCGCGCAAGTTCAGTAGCTTGCCGCCACAAGCGATGACATTGTTCTGCGCCTGGACCGCGCCAGCGCCGAGGACTTGTCCGGCCACTGCGTGCCGGTCGACATCCACCAGGCGGCGAGACGCTCCGCCTCAGGTCTCTGCTGTTGCTGGGGCCGTCTGAGCTCGTGGTTTGGATCAGATGTGTCGGTGATGTAGCTTCTGCATCCAAGCGCGGGACCCGACTCGTGTTCCGCCAAACGCGAAGACGTTTGGGTGTCGTGCTTTCCCATCCGCTTGGGGGTCGCCAATCCCCCGCCACCTACCAGTAACGGGGCGGATGAGTCGGGATGTCATAGCGTCCCGAGACGACGGCGAGGGCACGATCGTATCGCGCAAGCTGTCGGCCTGCCGCGAGCGAGCATCGCAAACACAGTACTAGCGGCATTGCAGGTCCTTATGACCTCAACGAACTCCGCCACACGGCGGGGCACGGTTTGGCAGGCGCCGTGCCTCAGACAGACACCCGTCTGTCCTTCGTTGAGGTTGTCGCGCCGTTCCCTATGGCGGCGCCCTCTCGAAGGCGACGGCTCCACCGTCTTGGGAGGGACGGCCATGTCGTTGACCGGAGTCACCGAAGCGCTCGCAACTGCGGGGCCGTGGGCGATTGGTGCCCTGCTGCTGCTCGTCCTTATCGTCGTCGCCGGCCGGATCGTAGCTCTGATCGTCGCACTCAAGGGGACGTCTGAAACGGCGCGGCCCGACATCATCCGCGCGCTCGCTGAGTTCTTCCGTGACATCTTCGGACGTCGTCGATGACCGAGTTTCACGAATCGTGCTCGGTGCGGCAGAGGCAACCCCGTATCGCTCCCCTCGCACGGCTGCCGGACGAGTGCCGTCACGAAAGGGGCGGCACCCCCGGAGTAGCGCCGCCCCCTCCATGTGCATCATCACGCCCTCGGTTACCCCACGACCAGCGTCTTGGACCGCGTGACCTCGCAGCCAGCAGTTCGGCACGAAGGTCGTGCCAGAAGCGTGCCAGATCGTTGGGGGAACCACGGGGAACACCGGGGAAGCAGTCGACCGCGTTTGCCGCAGGTCAGTGGAGTTTCCCCGAAAGACCCAAGCTTCCCAAGTTGATGTCACCCACCGGCATGCCGTTCGTCCGGGCTGCGGCGCTGGGGCGCCGGTCCCGGCCGAGCGGCATGCCGAGGAGCGCACCAGAGATCATCGAGGCAGCGAAGAGCCTTCTGCGGCAGTGCCGAGGCACGATGCCGCAAGGGGACCGGGTCGTCTGAGTGCGGAGCTACCTCAGGGATGAGGCGTAACCGGCGTCCGGGAGCAGGCCGCTGGCGCTTCCCGTCGAGTGGTCATAGCCGACTAACCCGTCGGAACACAGTGCTCCGCTTCCAGTCCTGCCGTGATCAGCTGTGCCAGCAGTTCGGCCGCCTCAGGGCGAACGGCTCCCAACTGCACCAACCCATCACCGGAGACGTTGACGTCAGCCACCAGGCCGGGGAAGTCGCAGTCCAGTCCGAGCAGCACCAGTTGATCGGCCAGAGTGCCAGCGCTTCGCCGAGCGCGGTTCCAGCCGCGGACGTAGGGCACGCCAGGCGACAGGTCCTCCGCGCGCTTGGCCACCACTCCTCGCCGGTCGGTCATGACGTCAGGTCCTTCCCCTGTGCTCATTGGTAGTGGTCTGCGCAGCTTCAGAGCCGTCACGGTCCGCGCCCAAGCCGCTTGCCAGCGCCAGGCGCAAGAGCTCCGCGAGGCGTTCGGCCGTGTCGGGGGACACTCGGCCCAGCTCGACGAGGCCGTGCCCGAAAGCGTTCAAATCCGCGCGCAGGTAGGGGAAGTCCTTCTCCAGACCTGCGCGTACCAGGACGTCCCGTAGCGCCGTGGTGGCGTTTCGGGCCGCGTACCATCCGTCGCTGTCGAGGGGCGACCACGTGCCGAAATCGTGCCCGCTGGTCGGCTCATCCCGCATCGGTGGTGGTCTCCTCGGGGAGTGCAGCGACCGCCGCGTACGGAGTCGGGTACTGCTCGTCGAAGCGGTCGATCCTCGCCAGGAGTTCCGCGGAGGCCACAAGAGCCGTCGCGAGGGCGACCGGGCGCAGCGGGTTGGCCTCCGGCCGGCGCGTCGGCGCGCGGAGCCACTGGTATCGGTCCGCGGAAAGCGGGATGGGTCCGGGCACTACGACGGCGGAGCCACGGGCGAGGTACCGGTACGGCGGCGGGGAGGGCGTTTCTCGTCCGAGGAAGTGCGAGAAAGTGTCGCGGCTGTTCGAGCCGAGGAAGAAGCCAACGCGCTGTGCTTTGCGGTCGACGACCGAGGGGCCGAACGGCAAGCCACTGCGCAAGAGCCGGTCGAAAATCTCCAGGCCGAGGCGCTGGTCTACGCTCACCACGTCGAAGAGGCGCCCCGTCGCGAGCAGGCAAGGCATCCGCGGATCATCCGCCCAGATCTGCCGGCACTGCGCGGGATCGTCCGCCGCCGCAGACAGCCATTCCATACCGCGCCTGGTCATCCTCTGCATGACGTCTCACCTTCAGTCGGACTACGTTGCGGCCCCGGTGCCGCAGCACTTCCAGACTTCCGGTCCGGCCCCTGGCCAGGGCAGATGACGAGAGGTGACGGGGGATGACGCGTCCACGCGCAATGCGTCATCCCTCGTCCACCTCTTCTCTTGCAGATGAACTCCGGTTACCGCCTGCACGAAGCGATGACCAGCACGTACATTCAGTAACGGAACCCCGAGTTGTCGCACCGGCATCACGCAGGGAGTGAAAGGCGCCTTGAAGCCGAGCAGTGTCCTCTTACGTGAAGCTCGCACGGGTCGAGGCTGGAGCCAGCCGCGTTTGGTAAGGGAACTACGGCAGGCTGCCGCCCAGCGCGGGCACCAACTCCCGTCGGATGCCAGTGTGAAGCGCCGTATTGCCAGCTGGGAGAACGGCCACAGTGCCCCGGACGACTTCTACGGCCCGCTGCTGTGTGACGCCTTCAGCACCAGCGCGGCCGAACTCGGTTTGAGTCACGGGGAAGTCGCCGACAGCGCTCTACTCGACGCCGCGTATCCCGCAAGCCCCGATGACGCCATTCGGACGGTCGGCCAACTGTGGCGTGCCGACCTCAATCAGTACGACCCGTTGCTCACCGCGGATCCGTCCGAGCCCGCATGGAACGAAGCGTCCCTCCGATGGTTGGTCGCCCCCGAGCCCAGCATCCCCCAGCCTCGTACGGAGGGCGCCCGAGTCGGTCTCGGCGACGTGGCAGCAATTAAGACCACGGCGGACATGTTCGCCCAGCTCGACGACCAGTTCGGCGGAGAACACGCACGTCACTCCGTCATCCAGTACCTCAACAACGATGTGGCCCCACTCCTACGCGGCCGGTACACCGAGCAGGTAGGGCGAGCCCTCTTCTCTACCGTGGCGGAAGCGACCCTCCTCGCCGGCTGGATGTCCTACGACGCCTGTCACCACGGACTCGCGCAGCGGTACCTTCTCCAGGCCCTCCGGTTCGCCCAGGACGCCAACGACCGTCGGCTTGCAGGCAGCATCCTGTCAGCGATGAGCCACCAGGCGACCTTCCTGGGGCGGTACACCGAGGCCGCCACTCTCGCGCGGGCCGCCCTCATGGGCATCTCTCCCGTGGCTACACCGACGTTGCGCGCACAGTTCCATGCGATGGAGGCCCGAGCGCTGGCGCGTACCGGCGATGTCGCTGCGTGCGAGGCTGCCCTGAGCGCGGCGACCAAGGCCCTCGAAAGCCGGAACAACGAGGACGAACCGGAGTGGATCAGCTACTTCGACGAGGCCGAACTTGCCGCCGAGGCCGCCCACTGCTTCCGTGACGTGAACAGCGCCCGCCGAGCCGTCGCCCACGCCGAGAACGCCATGAGCGGCAGCCACGTACGGAGCGACTTCTTCGCGACCATGGTCCTCGCCGATGCCCACCTAAGGGCCGGGGACGTCGAGGAGGCTTGTCGGGTGGCGCTCGACGCGTTGGATCTCGGAGAACAGCTCAAGTCGGCCCGATGCATCAGCTATCTCGCCGAGTTCCGCCGTAATCTCAGCGCGGCCGGCCGAAGCAGCGCGGTGCATGAACTTGCAGAGCAGGCCCGCGAACACAGGTTGTGGATCGCTTCGGAGCAGTACAGCTGACCATGCGCTGACGCGAACTTCACCAGGGCACCCTCAGAAGGGTTTCCACTCCTCGCGCCCCTCGCCCGTCCGCAGGGACCGCACCCGCCGGGCGAACTCGGCGGCAGAACGTTCACTCGTTCCGACCTGGTGACCGACCCATGCCACCATCATGAGTTCTCGGAGGTCGGCCAAGGTCTCGTAGCCCGGCCAGTTCATCAGGTCGAAGCCGTACCGGTGGACGAACTCCGCGTACTCCGTCTTCGAGTGCCACCCGTAACGGTCGTGGTAGATCGCCGTCAGGATCAGGTCCCACTCGCGTGGAGCAAGCGCGAAGCCGTCCAAGTCGATGAGTACCGCTTGTCCGTCCCGGTGTCGGAGGATGTTCCCGATGTTGGCATCTCCGTGGATCATGCCGAAGGGAAGGACGAAGTCCAGCCGGTCATAGTCTTTGGAGAGCTTGGCCGCTCGCTCCTCCAGAAAGGCCCTGTCTTCCTCGGCCACGCCGTCCAGCCCGTCGAGGGACGCCGTCAGCTTGGCCATCGGATCGAAGTACGGCAGGCCGAGCGACTCAGGTTCTTCCAGCCAGTGCAGGCGGCGCAACAGGTCGGCCAGCTCGCCGAGCGTCGCGTACTCCTCGTTCTCCTGGACACTCTCCCAGAAGGTGACCACCAGGCCGCCGACGACCACCGGCTGACTCACCGAGGCCGGCACCCGGGCAGCCGGAAAGTTCTCTGCCTCCAGCCATCGGGCCACGTTCACGGCCCGTTCCATCTCCGCCAGCACCGCCGGATCGCGGGCGATACGGACGATGACCGGGAACGAAGCCAGGCGGTAGACCGCGTTCGATCCCAGCCGCAGCAACTCGGCGCCGCGGGAGTCAAGTCCGGCCGTCTCGCACGCCTCATGGAGGATGGCCGCCAGGCCCTCCGCCGTGAACTCCGTGCCGCCGCCGACCGGTCCCCCATCACTGCCCGAGATCATGCTTCGACGATACGGCCCGGAGTCGCCGGCCGACAGGTGGCCCACGTAATAGGGACGTGATGATCTTGCTCGGCGCCTGCCTGCTCAGAGCCTCCGGTGCAGGTCAGGGTCCCGTTGGAGTCCTGCTCTCACCTGGCCTCCGGAGCCGTGTGCGCAGGTTCGAATCCTGCCGGGGGCACCCTGTATGAGGTGCCCAAAGACCCCGTCACCAGCGGAAACGCTGAGGCCGGGGTCTTCGCGTATGTGCAGCCGTATGCCGCTCGGAGCGGGCGTATGTCGGGGTCTGTGGACGAGGCGTGGGCGGGATCTTGGAGCATCGCCGCAGGTAAGGCTCTGCGGAGCCGAGTGGAGCCACTCCTCGTCGTTTCAGTCTGGGACCGCCGGAGGGCCCGGAACACATGCGTGACGCTTCAGCAAGCATGGGCGCGGCGAGCAGCACGACCTCGGTGACGTAGCGACGATCTATCACGCCAAAACTACGCATTACAGATTAACCAGGTCTTTTTGGTGCCGTTTCGACCTTCCGGCGAAGTTCGGTCTCGCTCGAAGTGGCGCGCGGCACCAGCGGCGAGTGGGACGCCTACTACCGGATGTCCATGCCGACTCGACCGATGCCGCGCACGCGAACATGGTGCCGCAGGTAGCGCGCGAAACGAGGGATGCCCCAGGCAGCATGCCTGGGGCATCCGTGTGGTGCAGGGTGTTTCACTCGTACTCGCGGAGCAAGTCCTCGATGCGCCGGTTGGCGACGTCCTGCCGTCCGTCAAGACACTCGGCGTAGCGGGTCAACAGCACCTCGACGCTGTTGCCAGCGCGCTCGGCCACCTCGGTCGGGTCGACCCCGGCGCTGAGCCACGTCGACAGTGCCGAGTGCCGAGTGCCGGGGGCCCTCGGCGGATCGTCAGTGCGAAGGCTCGGTGATCGCGTCCGTCAGGGGCTTCCGGGTCAGGTCCGGGACCTCGCAGTCGGGGGCCGCGTAGCCGACGGGGAAGAGAATGTAGGGGCGTTCGTTGCCGGGGCGTTCGCAGATCCTGGTGAGGAAGGCCATCGGGTTGGGCGTGTGGGTGAGCGTGCTCAGGCCCATCGTGTGCAGGGCGGTGATGAAGAGGCCGCAGGCGATGCCCACGCTCTCGTTCACGTAGTAGTTCTTGCGCAGCGAACCGTCCGGCATCGCGGTGCTCTTCTCGGCGAAGCAGACCACGATCCACGGCACCACGTCGAGGAAGCTCTTGTCGGCGTCCGTTTCCAGGCGGGCGAGCGCGGCGCGCCATTCGAGCGGGATGCGTCCGCCCTCGTAGTTGACCCGTTCCTCCTCCTCGGCGGCGACCCGGATGCGGTGCTTGGTCTCGGCGTCGCCGATCACGGCGAACTTCCACGGCTGGAAGTGGGCTCCGGAGGGTGCGGTGTTCGCGGCGGCGACGGCGAGGTCGACGCACTCGCGCGGGACCGGCTCGTCGCTGAAGAACCGCACGCTGCGCCTGCGGTCGACGAACGACACGAAGTCCCGTCCCCGCCGGACCATTTCGGCCTCGTCGTAGCGGTCGGGCCGGTAGGGGATGAAGGGGTGGGTCTGCTGCCTCACGGGTCTCCTCCGGGACGGGAGCCCACAGGGTGGGGGGCGGAGTGCCCAATGGGCAACAGCGGCATCCTCTGGTTGTCTTTTTGGCAAGAGAAGCGGCATCAGGGTGCCCTTCGCATGGCAGATCGGCAGGTGCGGTGGCACGACAGGGGCTCGACCGGCTCGACGGCCGGATGCTGCGGCTGCTCCGGCAACGTCCGCGTGAGGGCCTGCTGGAGATCGCCCGACAACTCGGGGTCGCCCGCGGCACCTTGCAGGCCCGGCTCGACCGGCTGACCGGCTCCGGGGTGGTGACCGGTTACGGGCCGGACGTGGACGTCGCCGCCCTCGGGCACGTGGTCCAGGCGTTCACGACGTTCGAGGTGGACCAGCCGGCCCGCGAGGCCATCGCCGCGCGGTTGCGGGCCGTGCCGCAGATCCTGGAGGCGCACGTCGTGACGGGCCCCGGCGACATCTGGTGCCGTATCGCGGGCACGAGCAACCAGCATGTGCAGCAGGTGATCGACCGGGTGCTGGAAGTGCCGGGGGTGCGGCGCAGCACGACGGTCATCGCCCTGAGCGCGGTCGTTCCCTACCGCGTCCAGCCCTTGGTCGACGAGGTGTCGGGGCTGTCGGAGCCCCGGGGCTGACTCCGCGTTCAGCCCCGCCAGATCTCCCCGATGCGTTCCGCGTGGGCAGCGCCCTGGCGTCGGCCCTCGCGCGCCGCGCCGGGGATGCGGGAGGCGTCCAGGGCGTTGCGGCCGAAGGCGCGGCGGGCCTGCCGGTCGGGGGTCAGCAGGGCGACCCTGGCCCCGCGCGAGGAGAGGGTCTCGGCCTGGGTGCGTGCGCTCGGGCTTGCTCCCGCCCCCTTGGGGATCGGAGCCAGCACGACGACGCGGGCGCAGTCGTCGACCAGGTCGGCGTTGGTCGTGGAGCGGACGCCGCCGTCCATCCAGCGGCCCGAGCCGATGGTGATCGGCGGGAAGAGGGGCGGCAGGGCGCAGGTGGCCGACATGGCGTGCAGCAGGTCGGTGCCGCTGTCGGCGTCGAAGGCGGTCGGCTCACCGGTGAGCGCGTCGACGGCGAACATCCGGACGGTCCTGTCGGGCCAGTCACGGACCGGGAGTTGGGCGCCGATGGCGTCGAAGACCGCGGTCTGCGGCACGTCGCGCACGGAGAGCGCGAGCCGCCCGAGGCGCTTCACGACCGTCTCCGGGTCCCGGGAACCGAGCGCGGCCCACAGGTACCTGATCGTCATGCTGAACGTGAAGTCCACCTCCAGCATGGCGCGTTCGCGGTTGAGCTGTTCCTTGTAGAGGTCCGCCGGGGCCGATCCCCTGGCCAGGTCGAGGGCCAGCAGCGAACCCGCCGACGTGCCCGCCAGGACCTCGGCGTCGGTGAGGTCCACCCCGGCGTCGGCCAGGCCCGCCAGGACGCCGATCTGCCATCCGTACGCGGTCAGGCCGCCCCCGCCCAGCACCAGTGCCGTATCCGCCACGTCCGCCCCTTCCCATACTGGGGACCACTCCCCACTTACTGCCGGACGAGACGCTAGCAGGTAAGCGGGGAGTGGTCCACGTTTGGGGTGGCCGGTCGCCTCAGGTGCGGGCCAGTACCGACCCCACCACCTGGCGCAGCATCGCCGCCGGGTCGGGAGCGGGCCCCGGGGAGCGCCAGGCCACGAAGCCGTCGGGGCGGACCAGGACCGCGCCGCCGCGGGTCACCCCGTGGGCGCGCGCCCAGTCGGTCTCCTCGTCGTCCGGGATCAGGTCGGCCCCGGGCGTCCCGCCCACGCGGTACGACTTCAGCGGGACCCGCATCGAGGCGGCCACCTCGGCGGCCGCCTCGTGCCAGCCGGTGGGCTGGGCCGCGTCGCTGAGCAGGACGAGGGAGTCCTCGTAGAGGTCCAGGGTGGACAGGCGGTCCTCGCCCCGGCGGAGCCAGAGGTGGGGAGCCCGGCTGCCGGGCGCGCCGGTGAGGTCGAGGCCCTCCGGGACCACCGGGGTCGCCGGGTCGGCGCCGACCACCGCGCCCCGGGGGTAGCGGTAGCCGAGGGCGACGTTGAGGATCCCGCGCTGCGGACCGCCACCGGGGCGGCCACCACCGGGCGCGCCGCCGGGACCACCGGGCCCGCCCGGACCCGTGGCACCACCCGGCGTACCCCCCGGTCCGCCGGGACCACCGGGCCCGCCCGGACCCGTGGCACCACCCGGCGCACCCCCCGGTCCGCCGGGACCACCGGGCCCGCCCGGACCCGTGGCACCACCCGGCGCACCCCCCGGTCCGCCGGAACCACCCGAACCACCGGAACCACCGGGCACCCCGCCCGGCACCCCGCCTCCCATGACCGGCGGTGGCGCGAACCCCGGGTGACTGTGCTCGACCGAGCGGTGAGCCGCCCGCGCGCTGGTGGCCTCCGCGACCGGGCGCCGTTCCGCGTCGTAGGTGTCCAGCAGACCCTCGCCCGCCCAGCCCTCGATGACCGCGGCCAGCTTCCAGGCGAGGTTGTGGGCGTCCTGGATGCCGGTGTTGGAGCCGAAGGCGCCGGTGGGGGACATCTCGTGGGCCGAGTCGCCGGCCAGCAGGACGCGGCCGGAGCGGTAGCTGCGGGCGACGCGCTGGGCGGCGTGCCAGGGGGCCTTGCCGGTGATCTCGACGTCCAGGTCCGGGTCGCCGACGGCGCGGCGGATGTGGGCGGCGCAGCGCTCGTCGGTGAAGTCCTCGACGGTTTCGCCCTGTTCGGGGTGCCAGGGGGCGTGGAAGACCCAGTTCTCGCGGTTGTCGACGGGCAGGAGGGCACCGTCGGCGTCCTCGTCCGTCAGGTAGCAGACGATGAAGCGGCGGTCGCCCACGACGTCGGCGAGGCGACGGGAGCGGAAGGTGATGCTGACGTTGTGGAAGAGGTCGCCGGGTCCGCTCTGGCCGATGCCGAGCTGCTCGCGGACGGGGCTGCGGGGTCCGTCGGCGGCGACCAGGTAGTCCGCGCGGATGGTGGTGTGCTCGCCGGTCTCCCGGCTCTTCACGATCGCCGTGACGCCGTCGGCGTCGGCCTCGAAGGAGAGCAGTTCGGTGCCGAAGCGCAGGTCGCCGCCGAGGTTGACGGCGTGGGTGAGGAGTTCGGGCTCCAGGTCGTTCTGGCTGCACAGGCACCAGGAGCTGGGGCTGAAGCGGGCCAGTCCGCCACCCGGGTCGATCTGCTTGAACAGCCACTCCCCCGCGTCACCGGCGAGCGTGGGTGCCTGGAGGATGCCGTGGTTGTCGGCCAGGGTGGCGGCGGCCCGGCGGATGTCGGGCTCGGTGCCGGCCACCCGGAAGATCTCCATCGTGCGGACGTTGTTGCCGCGGCCCCTGGGGTGGATGGAGGTGCCGGCGTGGCGCTCCACCAGGGTGTGCCGGACTCCCAAACGTCCCAGGAACACCGAGGTCGACAGGCCCACCAGGGACCCGCCGACGACCAGGACCGGGACACGGTGGGTCCGGTCGCCCCCGGGGGCGGCGCCGTCGGACCGGTCGGCTCTTTCGTTCATGGGTTCGTCCTCCGTTGTGCGACAGACGTGCGACACACGTCCGACAGACGTGCGAGTGGGTCCGACAGGTGTGCGCCGGGGCCTTCATGCATGCCCCGTACGGCCCGTCGAGGCCCGCGGCGGCGCAGGCTTCACCCGCTTAACCCTCCTGGTTCGCGGACCCCGCGGGCACGGCCCACGATCGTGCTTACGCGACCGTCGCACCCCGCCTGCCTGGCGTGCGCCAGCGGCGATCGCCCCAGTCCACGAGGAAGTTCCCGGAGAAGAGGTGGGCCGGATGACGGTCTCTCCCGTCGTAGCGACGGATGCCCCGAGCACGGACGCGACCGATGCCACTGCGACGTCGGGCACGGCGTCGTCGCCCGCCGTGGCGGCGGAAGCGGGTGGCGTGTCGATATCCGCGTTCGACGGATCCCGCGTGCGGGTCGTCCTGATGCTGGACGTCCACGACGGAATGCAGCAGGAGTTCCTGGACGCCTACGAGCGCATCCGCGACCGGGTCGCCGCCGTTCCGGGACACGTCAGCGACCAGCTGTGCCAGTCCCTGGAGAACCCGACCCAGTGGCTGCTGACCAGCGAGTGGGAGAGCGCCGCGCCCTTCCTGGCCTGGGTCAACAGCGACGAGCACCTGGACACCGTGGAGCCGCTGCAGACCTGCGTCCGGGACACCCACTCGCTGCGCTACAGCGTCCTGCGGGAGACCGACGGCGCCCGGCCCGCAGCCGGTGAGCCGCGCTCCGCGCCCCGGATCGGGGGCAACGTCGTACGCCACGCCCTGACCTTCACCGTACGGCCCGGCACCGAGGCCGAGACGGCCCGGCTGCTGTCCGAGTACGTGTCGCCCGACGCCCACGTGGACGGCTCCACGCGGCTGCTGCGGACCTCGCTGTTCATGTCCGGCAACCGGATCGTGCGGGCCGTGGAGGTGCGCGGCGACCTGCAGACCGCGCTGCGCCACGTGGCCCGGCAGCCCGGGGTGCGGGCCGTGGAGGAGGCCCTCAACCCGTATCTGGAGCAGGACCGGGACCTCGCCGACCCGCAGTCGGCCCGGCGCTTCTTCACCCGGGCCGCCATGCCGGCCGTCCACCACGCGGCCTCCCCCGGCCGGCCCGGCACGCGCACCGAGCGGCTCGCGCTGCTCTACCCGGTGCGCGCCGGCGCAGGCAGGGAACTGGCCCGGCTGCTGGCCCGGCGGGACGCCGCCGCCGCGCACGACCGGAACGGCCCGGTGCTCGCGGCCACCGTCTTCCACCGCGACGACCTCGTCGTACGGCTCGTCGACGTGGACGGCGACCCCGAGGCGGCGCCCGCCGCCGTCCTGGGCCTGCACGGGGCCGAGGGTGCCGAGGCCGCCGGGCGGCTGCTGGACACCGCCGCGGTCGGCGTCGACGGGCCGCCGGAGGAGGCCGCCACGTCGGCCCGGCTGCTGACCCGAATCCGGATGACGCCCCTGACCGACCGGCGTTCGGCCGGTTCCTGAGCCACGCTCCCCGCGGCCGCGCGACACCCCGGCCGGGCCCGACGGCGTGCCCGCCCGCCGGTCCGCGCGAACCGCCACCGCTTCACCCCGTTCCGCCCTGCTTCTCCTGCTCCTCCCGCTTCCCCCGCTCCTTCCCCCTTCCTCCCGTCACCCCGGAGTGAACGACATGACAGACCAGCAGGTACGCATCGTCTCGCTCGGCGACATCGCGCCGAACCGCCGCCGCGGCGGAGACCTCCGCGCCCTTCTCACGCCCACCACCGCCGGGTCGACCAGCGGTTTCATGGGCGTGGCCATCGTGCAGCCCGGCGACCGCATCGCCGAGCACTACCACCCGTACTCCGAGGAGTTCGTGTACGTCACGGAGGGCACCCTGGAGGTGGACCTGGACGGGGTGCCGCACTCGCTCGCCACCGGCCAGGGGCTGCTGATCCCGCAGGACATGCGCCACCGCTTCCGCAACGCGGGGGACGTCGAGGCGCGGCTGGTGTTCCACCTGGGGCCGCTGGCCCCGCGCCCGGAACTGGGCCACGTCGACACCGAGGACGCCGAGGGCAACGCGCTCCCCTGCGACGGAGCGCACGCGCACGCGGGCGGCGCCGGGCACGAGCGTCCCGCCACGGCGGCCGAGGTGGTGTCATGACCCGGCGCCGGGTCGCCGTCACGGGCATAGGCGTCGTCGCCCCGGGCGGGATCGGCGTGCCCCAGTTCTGGGGCCTGCTGTCCGAAGGCCGTACGGCGACGCGCCGCATCTCCCTGTTCGACCCGGCCGGGCTGCGTTCGCAGATCGCCGCCGAGTGCGACTTCGAGCCGTCCGACCACGGGCTCGGCCTCGCCACCGCCCAGCGCTGCGACCGGTACGTGCAGTTCGCGCTGGTGGCCGCCTCGGAGGCGGTCCGGGACGCGAACCTCGACATGAACCGCGAGGACCCCTGGCGGGCCGGTGCCACCCTCGGCACGGCCGTCGGCGGCACCACCCGGCTCGAACACGACTACGTCCTGGTCAGCGAGCGCGGCACCCGCTGGGACGTCGACGACCGGCGGGCCGAGCCGCACCTGGAGCGCGCGTTCACCCCCGCCACCCTCTCCTCCGCGGTCGCCGAGGAGTTCGGGGTGCGCGGGCCGGTGCAGACGGTCTCCACCGGGTGCACCTCCGGCCTCGACGCCGTCGGGTACGCCTACCACGCGGTCGCCGAGGGACGCGTCGACGTGTGCCTGGCGGGTGCGGCGGACTCGCCGATATCGCCGATCACCATGGCCTGCTTCGACGCCATCAAGGCGACCTCGCCGAACAACGACGACCCCGCGCACGCCTCCCGCCCCTTCGACGCCGACCGCAACGGCTTCGTGATGGGCGAGGGCGCGGCGGTGCTGGTCCTGGAGGACCTGGAGCACGCCCGGGCCCGGGGCGCGGACGTGTACTGCGAGATCTCCGGCTACGCCACCTTCGGCAACGCCTACCACATGACCGGGCTCACCAAGGAGGGCCTGGAGATGGCGCGGGCCATCGACACGGCGCTGGACATGGCCCGCCTCGACGGCTCCGCGATCGACTACGTCAACGCGCACGGCTCCGGCACCCAGCAGAACGACCGGCACGAGACCGCGGCCGTCAAGCGCTCACTGGGCGAGCACGCCTACGCGACGCCGATGAGTTCCATCAAGTCCATGGTGGGCCACTCGCTCGGCGCGATCGGCTCGATCGAACTGGCCGCGTGCGTGCTGGCGATGGCCCACCAGGTGGTGCCGCCCACGGCCAACTACACCACCCCCGACCCCGAGTGCGACCTGGACTACGTGCCGCGCGAGGCACGCGAGCGGACGCTGCGGCACGTGCTGTCGGTGGGCAGCGGCTTCGGCGGTTTCCAGTCCGCGGTCGTACTCAGCGGCAGTGAAGGAGGGTTGCGATGAGCGGACCACGACGGACCGGCACCGGCGCCGGAAGCCGGCGGGCGGTCGTCACCGGGCTCGGTGTGGTGTCGCCCCACGGCACCGGTGCCGAGGCGCACTGGAAGGCGGTCGCCGACGGCACCAGCAGCCTCGGGCCCGTCACCCGGGAGGGCTGCGCGGACCTGCCGCTGCGGGTCGCGGGCGAGGTGCGCGGCTTCGACGCCGCCGAGACGGTCGAGGACCGCTTCCTCGTCCAGACCGACCGGTTCACGCACTTCGCGCTGTCCGCCACTCAGCACGCGCTGGCCGACGCCCGGTTCGGCCGGGCCGACGTCTCCTCGCCGTACTCGGTCGGCGTGGTCACCGCGGCGGGTTCGGGCGGCGGCGAGTTCGGACAGCGGGAGCTGCAGAATCTGTGGGGCCAGGGCTCGCGTCATGTCGGCCCCTACCAGTCGATCGCCTGGTTCTACGCGGCCAGCACCGGCCAGGTCTCCATACGCAACGGCTTCAAGGGTCCCTGCGGGGTCGTCGCGGCCGACGAGGCGGGCGGCCTGGACGCCCTGGCGCACGCGGCGCTGGCCGTGCGCAACGGCACCGACACGGTGGTCTGCGGCGCGACGGAGGCGCCGCTGGCCCCGTACTCGATCGTCTGCCAGCTGGGCTACCCCGAGCTGAGCCGGTCCGCCGAACCCGACCGTGCCTACCGCCCGTTCACCGAAGCGGCCTGCGGGTTCGCGCCGGCCGAGGGCGGTGCCGTACTCGTCGTGGAGGACGAGGCGGCGGCCCGGGAGCGCGGGGCGGACGTGCGGGCGACGGTGGCCGGGCACGCGGCGACCTTCACCGGGCCCGGCCGCTGGGCCGAGTCCCGGGAAGGGCTGGCCCGCGCCATCCGGGGCGCCCTGGCCGAGGCGGGCTGCCGGCCCGAGGACGTCGACGTGGTCTTCGCGGACGCCCTCGGGGTCCCGGAGGCCGACCGGGCCGAGGCACTGGCCCTGGCCGACGCGCTGGGCCCGCACGCCGCGCGGGTGCCGGTCACCGCGCCCAAGACCGGGACCGGGCGGGCGTACTGCGCGGCGCCGGTGCTGGACGTGGCGACGGCGGTGCTCGCGATGGAGCACGGGCTGGTCCCGCCGACCCCGCACGTCTTCGAGGTGTGCCACGACCTGGACCTGGTGACCGGGCGGGCCCGCCCCGCCGAGCCGCGCACCGCACTGGTCCTCGCGCGCGGCCTCATGGGATCGAACTCGGCGCTCGTCCTTCGACGGGGCGCCGTGCCGGCCGAGGGCCGCTGACCCAGGGCCACCGGCGGACGACCTACGACCACGGCCACGGAGGACATCCGTGGCCGGCCAATCCCCAGTCAAGGAGGACACCCATGACCGACCAGCTGGACTACCAGGTGACCATCGAGGAGCTGTCGGCGCTGATGAAGCGCACCGCCGGCGTGCACGTCGACCCGATCACCCTCCAGCAGCAGGCCGACGACGGTTTCGACACCTTCGGCCTGGACTCCCTCGGCCTGCTGGGCATCGTGGCCGAGCTGGAGAAGCGGTACGGACTCGGCCTGCCCGAGCAGGCCGAGCGCTGCAAGACGCCCGCGGATTTCCTCGCGCTGGTCAACGGCGCCCTCAAGACGGGAGTGTGACATGGCAGGGCACACCGACAACGAGATCACCATCGCCGCCCCGATGGAGCTGGTCTGGGACATGACCAACGACATCGAGAACTGGCCCCGGCTGTTCAGCGAGTACGCCTCCGTCGAGGTGCTCGACCGCGACGAGGACCGCGTCACGTTCCGGCTCACCATGCACCCGGACGCCGACGGCAAGGTGTGGAGCTGGGTCTCCGAGCGCGTCGCGGACCCCGTCACCCGCACCGTCCGCGCCCAGCGGGTGGAGACCGGCCCCTTCCAGTACATGAACATCGTCTGGGAGTACGCGGAGACCGCCGAGGGCGTCGTCATGCGCTGGACGCAGGACTTCGCGATGAAGCCGGACGCGCCCGTGGACGACACGTGGATGACGGACAACATCAACCGCAACTCCCGTACGCAGATGGCGCTGATCCGGGACCGGATCGAGCAGGCGGCGAGCGAGCGGCGGACCGCGTCGGTGCTCGCCGACTGACAGCGACACCGACCGAGACCGGCGAAGGGCAGCACCCCATGCACCACACACTGATCGTCGCCCGGATGGCACCCGGCGCGGCACCGGACATCGCGAAGGTGTTCGCGGAGTCCGACAGCGGAGAACTGCCACACCTGGTGGGCGTCAACCGGCGCAGCCTCTTCGAGTTCGGTGACGGCGTGTACCTGCACCTCATCGAGAGCGACGAGGACCCGGCCCCCACCATCGGCAGGCTGACCGGGCACCCGGAGTTCCGCCAGGTCAGCGAGCGGCTGGAGCCGTACGTCTCGGCGTACGACCCGGCGACCTGGCGCGGGCCGAAGGACGCGATGGCGCGCTGCTTCTACCGCTGGGAACGGACGCCCGCCGGCTGACGGCACTCCGTCCCCGTGTGTTGTCGGGGCCGCCCGGTCTCCACCGGGCGGCCCCGACGCACACGTTCCGGGTGAAGACGTCCCGGGGCGTCGAACGGTTGCCCGCACGAACCGAATGTCCGCGTGAGAAGGGACACTTCGGAAACCGTGATGTTTTCGCACGTCCGTCCGCTTGGATCTTGGGGGTACAACAGCACACCGGAGTCCGCTGTGCGCGCCCCACCGACCAGCAGAGAGGACGCACGCCGTGGGCCGAACCACCGCCCGCCGGGCCGGCCGGAGAACCGGGCCGGACGGTGCCGGGGGCAGATCCCCCTCCCGCAGACGCAGACGCCGCGGACCCGCCCGCGCGCTCCTGGCCTGCCTCGCCCTCGGGGCCGTCGTGCTCACCGCGGGCGCCGCCGTCGCGTACTGGCGGGAGACCCGGCCCCCGGTGACGGACGACCAGGTGGCCGACGTCACGGACGCCCTGGGCGCCTCCACCCGTACGCCGTCCCCTTCCTCCTCGCCTTCTTCCTCGCCTTCGGCGTCACCGTCCCCGAAGACCTCCCCGTCGGCCTCGCCCTCCTCCAGCACCATCGCCGTTCCGGCGACCGGACCCGGCACCTTCGTCACCGCCAAGGCCGACGGCACGACCGTGGGCACCGGCAGCCGCGTACGCCGCTACAAGGTCCTGGTCGAGGAGGGCATCGACATCCGGCCGAGCGCCGCCGCCGCCGAGATATCCGGCGTGCTCGCCGACCGCCGCGGCTGGACCCAGGACGGGGCCAACTCCTTCCGGCTGGTCAGCAGCGGCTCGTACGACTTCGTGGTGAAGATCGCCACGCCGGGCACCGTCGACCGGATCTGCGGCGCCGCGGGCCTGCTCACCCGGGGCGAGGTCAACTGCAGCGTCGGCACGGACGTCGTGGTGAACCTCAAGCGCTGGGTGCTGGGCTCCCCGGAGTTCGACGGCCCGCTCCACGAGTACCGGGCGCTGATCGTCAACCACGAGGTCGGGCACCGCATCGGCCACGGCCACGAGACCTGCCCCGGCGCCGGCCGGCCCGCTCCGGCGATGATGCAGCAGATCAAGGGCCTCAAGGGATGCGTCGCCAACGCCTGGCCCTACGACGAGGACGGCGCCTATCTGGGCGGCCCCTCGGTGCCCTGAGCACGCCCGGCGCGGCGCGTTCGGCGGACGGTTCGCGGGACAGGACGCGGGGCGGGGGGTGAGGATCGGACCATGACCACCACAGCGCGCTTCGATCCCCGTGCCCTGCTGGCCGGGAGCCGGCTCGGCGTCCTGGCGACGATCAAGTCGGACGGCCGCCCGCAGCTCTCGCCCGTCATGCCCGCCTACGACCCCGACGCGGGCGTCATCCGCGTGTCCACCCGCGACGGCCTCGCCAAGACGGCGAACCTGCGCCGGGACCCGCGGGCCACGCTGGAGGTGACCGCCGCGGACGGCAGGTCCTGGGCCACCGCCGAGGGCGTCGCCACCCTCACCGGGCCGGGCACCGACCCGCACGGACCGGAGGTCGAGGCGCTGGTCGAGTACTACCGCGCCGCGGCCGGGGAACACCCGGACTGGGACGAGTACCGGTCGACGATGGTGTCCGACCGCCGGGTGCTGCTCACCATCACGGTCGAGCGCGTGTACGGCGCCGACCTCGGCTGAAAAGGTGCGGGAGCGGGGCCGGCCCGCTCCGCAAGTTTTGTGCCGGAGCGGTGAAGGATCCGCCCGCCGTTCCCGTACCTCCTGGCGTACCCGTACGAGCACGCGCGTGCACGCGTGCGCGTCCCTCGCGTCAGCCCTGGAGGCACCATGCGCCTGTCCCGCAGCAGGATCGGAGTCGTCGTCCTGTTCGGTGCGATGACCCTGACCCTCACCGCGCTGGCCTTCCCGGCCGTGCTCGGTCTGGACAAGGCCGACGGCAACCAGAACCGGGTGGTGGCCAGTACGAAGTTCGGTCCGCTCACCGAGGCCGACCGCGACTTCGTGGTCAAGGTCCGCGCCGCCGGACTGTGGGAGTACCCGCTGGGCGAGATGGTGATGAAGCGCGGCACGACGAAGGCGATGAAGACGGCCGGCGAGCACCTGGTCGTCGGGCACGCCGGCCTCGACGCGATGTGCCGCGAGATCTCCCCCGAGCTGGGCATCACGCTGCCCAACCGGGCGTCACCGCAGCAGGAGGGCTTCGTGGCCACCGTGGACGCGAAGACCGGCAAGGAGTTCGACTCCTCGGCGGTCAACATCATGCGGGTGACCCACGGTCAGATCTTCCCGGCCATCGCCAAGATCCGGGCCTCCACCAAGAACACCCTCGTGCGGCAGCTGGCGGACCTGGCCAACGACACCGTGCTCGACCACATCACGGTGCTGGAGAACACCGGGCTGGTCGAGTACGACCAGGTCACCTTCCAGCAGACCGGCCCGGCGAAGCTGCCGAGGGAGAGGGTCACCCCGCCCCCGCCGCAGCCGGGTGAGCGGGTGCTGGTGCTCAAGCCGCGCCCCGACCTGAACGTGAACACCGCCTCCCCGACGCCCACTCCGTCCCCGGCGGCCCCCTGAGCACCCGGGTACGGGCACGGTCACGACCCAGTCACGACCGGCGGCGCGGGGAACGGGCCGCCGGTCGCGGACGTTCTCAGAAGGTGGCGGCCGACGGAGTCCGCCGGGCCATGACCATCCGGCGCCGGACCCGGTGGTGGGCGGGCCGACCCCGCCACCCGCCCGCGTCCGTCCGGGGCCGACGACAGGAAGAGCGGGACGGGACCATGACCGCTTCGGGACCGGGCAGCGCGGACGCACCGGGCGGGCCGGACGGCGTGCCGGACGTGCCCGAGGACGTCTGGCGGCTGTTCCTGGAGGACGACGAGCGCGCCATCCGCGCCTCCGCCCCCAGGGAACCCGCCGCACGCGACCGGGTCCCCGGATGGCGACCGGCGGAGCCCGCCGCGGATCACCCGGGTCACTCCGGTCACCCGGGCCGCAGTCGCGGCACCGTCGGCGAGGCGTGGCGCCGGGAGGAGACGTGGGCCGGACCGCGCTGGCGCGAGCTGGACGGCCGGGCCCGGCTGCGGCGGATCGGCCGGGTGGCCGGCACGGCCGCCGCCGTCGCCCTCGCCCTGACCGCGTGGTCGCAGCTGTCCACCGGTCCGGCCACCCCGGGCGGCGGACCGGCCGAGACGACCATCGGGCAGCGCCTGGAGGAGAGCCCCGCCCTGCCCACACCGGCCTCGCTCGCACCGGCCTCCGTCTCCCCGGCGAAGTCCCCTGCGGCGAGCCCCGCCGTCTTCGAACCCGCGCCGTCCGCGATGCCCCGGTCGTCCGCGTCGCCCTGGACGGTCAACTGAAGCCCTGGGCGTGCGTGGAGCGCGCCCGCCGGCCGGAGTGAGCGGCACCGCGCTCGTCAGGCGCTGCGCCTGCGGGACGCCGTCTTCTTGGCGGTGCTCTTGGCCGTGGTCTTGTCGCCGCTCCTGGCGCCGCTCTTCGCCGTGGCCTTCTTGGCGGTACTCCTGGCCGCCGTCTTCTTCGCGGACCCCGCAGACCCCGCCGACTTCGCGGTCGACTTCTTCGGCTGCGCCTTCTTGGCCGCCGTCTTCTTCGCCGTCGACGTCGACTTCTTGCCGCCGGTCTCCTTGGGGGCCCGCCGCGAGGACGTCTTGCGCTGCGGCAGGGATCTGACCTCCGCCTCCTCGGCCGGCCCGGCCCCCTCGCCGTCCCGGGACTCCCGCGCCGCCCGCACGCTGCTCTCCAGCGCGGCCATCAGGTCGAGCACCTTCCCGGGTGCCGCCTCCTCACGGACCTCCGGGGGCCGCTCACCGGCCGCCTTGGCGGCGACGACCTCCTCGACGGCCTCCCGGTACTCGTCGTGCAGGTCGTCCAGGTCGATCTCGCCGAGGGTGTCCATGAGGGCGTCCGCGAGGTCCAGTTCCTGGTCGCGCACGGTGACGTCGGCCTCCGGGGCGACGCCCTCGGGGGCGCGCACCTCGTCCGGCCACAGCAGGCCGTGCATCGCGATGGCGTCGCCGACGACCCGGAGCATGCCGAGGCGCTCCCGGCCGCGCAGCGCGAACTTGGCGATCGCGACCCGGTTGCTGCGCTTGAGGGCCTCGCGCAGCAGCGTGTACGGCTTGGCGGCCGGGGCGCCGCTCGCCGCGAGGTAGTAGGCCGAGCCCATCTGGAGCGGGTCGATGCGGTCCTCGGGCACGAAGGCCACGATCTCGATCGTGCGGGCCGTCGGGATCGGCAGCTGGGACAGGTCCTCGTCGGTGATCGGGATCATCGAGCCGTCGGCGTCCTCGTAGGCCTTGCCGATCTCGGCCTGGGTGACCTCGCGGTCCTCCAGTTCGCACACCTTGCGGTAGCGGATACGGCCGCCGTCCTCCGTGTGGATCTGGCGGAAGGAGACCGAGTGGCTCTCGGTCGCGTTCACCAGCTTGATCGGGATGCTGACCAGGCCGAAGGAGATGGCGCCGTTCCAGATGGATCGCACGTGCAGCACCTTTCCTGTCGGGCGACTACCGGACGAGCCCCGGGCGATTTGTCCGGGTTTCGTGAGACTCTCATGGTATGGCGCCTATCACGGAAGTGGAGGGGCGGCGGGTGGCCCTCAGCAACCTGGACAAGGTGCTGTATCCCGCGGCCGGCTTCACCAAGGGCGAGCTGCTGCACTACTACGCGACGACCGCCCGGGTGCTGCTGCCGCACCTGCGGGAGCGCGCGGTCTCCTTCCTGCGGTATCCGGACGGCCCGGACGGCCAGGTGTTCTTCACCAAGAACGTGCCGCCGGGTACCCCCGACTGGGTCACCACGGCCGAGGTGCCCCGCTCGGAGGGCCCGGCCCGGATGGTGCTGGTGCAGGACCTGGCGAGCCTGATGTGGGCGGCGAACCTGGTGACCGAGTTCCACACCCACCAGTGGACCGCGGACGACCCCGGCGAGGCCGACCGGCTGGTGTTCGACCTGGACCCGGGGCCGCCCGCGACCGTGGTGCAGTGCTGCGAGGTCGCGCTGTGGCTGCGCGAGCGGCTGGCGGCGGACGGGATCGAGGCGTACGCCAAGACCTCCGGGGCCAAGGGGCTGCACCTGCTGGCGGGGGTGCGGGGCTCGCCCTCGGAACGGGTGTCGGACTACGCGAAGGCGCTCGCGGTGGAGGCGGAGCGGGCGCTGCCGAAGCTGGTGGTGCACCGGATGACGCGCAGCCTGCGGCCGGGGAAGGTGTTCGTGGACTGGAGCCAGAACGCCGCGCGCAAGACCACGGCCGCCCCGTACACCGTGCGCGCCCGCGATGTGCCCGCGGTCTCCACGCCGGTGACCTGGGAGGAGGTCGCCGGGTGCGGGCGGGCGGAACAGTTCGTGTTCCTGGCCCCGGACGTCGGCCCCCGGGTGCAGGATCACGGCGACCTGCTGGCCCCGCTGTTCGACCGGCGCCGGGCGGCGACGCTGCCCTGAGCCGCGACACCCCCGGCGGGCCCTGAGCCGCGACACCACGGCCCTCGGCCGCGGTGCCCCGCCGCGGCCCTCAGAGGCGCTGCCAGGTGGCCCGGTCCCGGGCCATGGCGTGCAGGGCCTCCACGTCCGCCGGTTTCAGCACGCCGCCCGTGTGGGCCAGGTCCGGCAGCTCCCGGTCCGTGAGGACGCGTACCGAGCGGGGCGGGGCGGTGACGGACACGTGGGCCGGCCCGACGAGGACGAGGACCGGGCGGACCTCCGCCGTCAGGGCGTGGGAGGCCCGGTCGGCGTCGGCGCGGACCCGGCGCAGCAGGGGACGCGGCGCGCGGCGGCCCAGCGCCACCAGCGGGTCGGCGACCCGCACCCGCTGTCTGCGGGCGGGCAGCACGTGGAGGGCGAAGAGGCCGCCGGGCCCGATCAGCAGGTGGTGGACGCGGTCGCCGCCGGGCAGCGGGAGGGAGTGCAGGGTGTGCCAGCCGGCGCCGTCGAGACGGTCGAGGGCGGCCCCGGTCGCCTGCTCGGCGGCCAGCGCCCGGCGGCGCGGGTCGGGGCGCAGCCGGTGCGCCGGTGGCGGCTCGCGCTCCAGGGCGATCAGGAGTGCCTCGCCGGGCCGGTTGGGGGCGAGGTCGTCGTCCGGGTGGAGGGTGAGCCGGGCCAGCTCGGCGGGGGTCGGCACCGGGGGCGGGCCGACCGTGACGGGGCCGGTGACGAAGGGGCCGAGGGCCTTGAGGACCTCGTCCCTGCGGTCCTCGCTCAGCAGGTTGACGCGGGCCGCCTCACGGTCGTACCAGGCGACGTTCCCGCCGTCCGGGAGGCAGACGTAGAGCCGTTCCCGGCCGTGGCGCCGGGTCGGCACAACACGCAGTCCGTCCATGCCATCACCACCCCCGTCCATGGGACCAGGCGGGGTACTGCCGGGGCAAGAACCCGGTTACCTTTGGGAGGAGTTGGGCAGGCCCTGGGCTGGACTGGGGAGGCGCCGGTGCGTACCCGTGGGAGAGGCCCCGACGTGCCGGCCCCGGACCGGCCGTGGGACGAGATCGTGCCGGGGCTGTGGATGGGCGGGCACGAGTTCCGGCGGCCGGGCGGGCGACTGGAGTTCGCCGTGGCGCGGGACGAGTTCGACCTCGTGCAGACGCTGCTGCGGCTGCCCGGACACGGGCCGGACGCCGGTGTCGAGCACCATGTCTGGCCGATCCCGGACGGCCCCCTGGACGGCACGCAGCTGGCCGGCGTGATCCGGCTGGCCCGGGCCGCGGAGGAGGCGCTCGACGCGGGCCGCAAGGTGCTCGTCCGCTGCTATCACGGGTACAACCGCTCCGGTCTCGTCGTCGCGCACACGCTGATGCGCCGGGGCAGCGGCGCCGAGGAGGCGATCCGGCTGATCCGGGCCAGGCGCTCGCCGTGGGCGCTGCACAACGACCTGTTCGTGGCCTATCTCCGGGCCGGTCTGGCCACCGTGCGGCAGCTGGAGGAACTGGCCGAGTAGCCCGGCGGGCCGGTGCGCACGCAAAATGGCCTTCCGTACGACGACGCGTGCGGTGCCGCGCTGCCCGCGGTGCCGCCCACTCCCGTGCGGGACCGCCGACGCCGATCACCGACCCCAGGAGTGCAGTGCTCCCGAGCCGCCGCGGGCACCCCGCCCGTGTCCCCGCCGCCCTCGCGCTGCTCCTGGCGACCGCGGCGACCGGCGCGCTGGCGGCCTGCGGGGACACCGGCGGCCTGGAGGACGCCGGGGCGACGCCCGCCGCGCGCGACCCGGCCCGGCTCTGGCCCGGCCTGGCCCCGGCGTCCAGTCCGGCGTACGACATCGGCGAGGTGGAGCACGCGCCGGTGCGGGGCGTCTCCGTGCCCGGTGGCGACATCCGCGGGGTGAACCCGGTGGCCGCGGTGCGGGCCGAGATCGCCGCGCACCCGGACGACTACGCGGGCGCGAAGGCGCCGTACCACGAGACGTCCGTGCGGATGGCGGACTGCGGCACGGGCGGCGCCGGTGACGAGGCCGGCCGCTGTCCGGTGCTGCGGCCGTACTACCGCGACCTGACCGGTGACGGGCGTCCCGAGATGACGCTGGGTTTCCGGCTGCTGCCGGAGAAGCTGACCGCCGTGCGCGTGTACACGGTCGAGAAGGACCGGCTCGTGCGGGTCATGTCCTACGAGGACGCCGTGAGCGCGGTCGAGCTGGCCGGGCGGACGGTGATCGTCCGCTCGCCCTCGGAGGTCGCCGGGTACGAGTACCGCCTGCAGTGGACCTGGGACGCGGACCAGCGGGCCATGCTGCTGACCAGCGACGAGATGCTGCGCACGGACGACGGCGGACAGCACACGAAACGTCCGTCCACCTCGCCGTCCGCCTCGCCGCCGCCCTCGGCGACGTCCTCGCCGTCCCCCTCCGCGTCGTCCTCGGCGAGCGCCCGGTGAGGCTCGCCCTCCCCCGGTGGGCCGGGCCGCTCGCGGTGAAGGCGGCCGTCTTCATCACCGTGATGTGCTGCGGGCTCGCCGCGCTGCTCGGCGTCCTGGTGCACGTCTCGGTGACCGACCAGACCGTCGGCCAGGCGCGTGACGCCGCCCTGGCCCGGCTGCGGGAGGCGACGGAGTCCTACGAGGCGGGGGACCCGATGCGGCGCGGGGCCGGCGTCGATCCGCCGGGGCTGCCGCGGCGGCTGCGTGAGCTGGCCGTGTCGGGGCGGCGCGGCACCATGCTCGCCGAGTTCGCGGGGCGCCCGACGATGTGGGCGGCGGGCCCCGCCGACGGCGGCCGGGCGCTGGCGGTGCGGGTCGACCACTCCCAGGGCCAGGCCACCATCGACGGCCTGGACGGGGCGATCGTGTGGTCCTCGGCACTGGCGATCGGGGCCACGCTGCTGGTCGGCGCGTTCGCGGTGACCCGGGTGACGCGGCGGCTGCACGCCACGGCGCGGGTGGCCCGGCGGATCAGCGCGGGCGACCTCGACGCGCGGGTGGGCGATCCGCGCGCCCAGGACCCGACGCGCCCGCAGGACGAGGTGGCGTCGGTCGCCGCCGCGCTGGACTCCATGGCGTCGTCGCTGCAGGGCAAGCTGCTCGCCGAGCAGCGGTTCACCGCGGACGTGGCGCACGAGCTGCGCACCCCGCTCACCGGCCTGCACGCGGCGGCCGAGCTGCTGCCGCCGAGCCGCCCCACCGAGCTGGTGCGGGACCGGGTGGCGGCGCTGCGCACCCTCACCGAGGACCTGCTGGAGATCTCCCGGCTGGAGAGCGGGCGGGAGCTGCCCGCGACGGATCCGGAGGAGCTGGGCGCGCTGGCCCGGCGGGTGGTGCGGGGATCGGGCACCGGCACGCGGGTGGACGTCGTGCGGGACGCGTGGGTGGAGACCGACCGGCGGCGCCTGGAGCGGGTGCTGGGCAACCTGGTCGCGAACGCGCACCGGCACGGGCGGGCGCCGGTGGTGCTGACCGTGGACGGTGCGGTGATCACCGTACGGGACCACGGGGACGGCTATCCGGAGTACCTACTGGCGCACGGGCCGCAGCGGTTCCGTACCGAGGGCGGGACGAAGGGGCACGGCCTGGGGCTGACGATCGCGCTGGGGCAGGCCGAGGTGCTCGGGGCGCGGCTGGAGTTCACCAACCCGCCGGACGGCGGGGCGCTGGCCCGGCTGACGCTGCCTCAGCAGCCCTGACCACGGCACCTTCCCCGATGGCTCAGTGCGGCGGGCGGTGCGCACGGGGCGCTCCTAATGTGGCGGTTAGTCACCTGAAGACCCGTTCGCTCCCGGGAGGTACTCCCATGTCGCCACTGTCCGCACCGGTCTCGCGTTCACCCCTGGTCCGCGGCCTCGCCACCGCCCTCGCGGCCGGCGCGCTCGCCACCGCCGTCGCCGTCACGCCCGCCGTGGCGGACGACGGACGAGGCGGCGACGCCGGCTCCACGTCCGCCGTCACCGGCGGGGAGAACCGCGGCGGGAACGGCGGCGGGGAGTGGGGCGGGGGCGACGGCCGCCAGGAGCAGGGCCGCTACCGGGGCGTCGTGACGGCCGACCGGCTCGCCCTGCGCACCTCGCCGACCCGCGGTTCGGACGTCATCCGCTACGCCCGCCGGGGCGAGGTCGTCTCCATCTACTGCAAGACGCCCGGCGACCGGGTGAAGGGCAACCCCCTCTGGTACCTCCTCACGGACGGCACGTGGGCCTGGGGTGCGGCCCGCTACATCGACAACATCGGCCCCGCGCCGCGCTGGTGCTGAGCCGGACGCCGCGCACACCACACCATTTGGGTAAGTTCCGGACATGACCAAGGCCGGAACCGGAACCGGGATCACCGTGGCACAGGCGGACACCCCCGCTCCCGTCGCCCGTCTCCCCCGGCGCCGGGGCATCGAACTCGCGCTGATCGTCATGGCCGTCCTGCTGTCGGTCTTCGGCTACTGCAACGTCGGCCTCGCCCAGCAGGGCGCCCTGCCGCCCGGCGCCGCCGGTTACGGCGCCGGGCTCGGTGTGCTCGCGCTCCTCGCCCACCTGGCGGTGCGGCTGCGCGCCCCGTACGCCGACCCGCTGCTGCTGCCCATCGGGGTGCTGCTCAACGGCCTCGGCCTGGTGCTGATCTACCGGCTCGACCTGGAGACGCCGGGCGACCGGGCGGCCCCGGCCCAGCTGGTGTGGTCGACGCTGGGTGTCGCGCTGTTCATCGTGGTCGTCCTGCTGCTGCGCGACCACCGGGTGCTGCAGCGCTACGCCTACGTGTGCGTCGCCGCGGCGCTCGCCCTGCTCACCGTGCCGATCTTCTTCCCGGCGGTGAACGGCGCCCGTATCTGGATCCGGATCGAGGACTTCTCCATCCAGCCCGGCGAGTTCGCGAAGGTGCTGCTCGCGGTGTTCTTCGCCGCCTACCTGGCCGCCAACCGCAGCGCGCTGGCGTACGCGGGCCGCCGGGTGTGGCGGCTCCAACTGCCCACCGGCCGGGTACTCGGCCCGATCCTCGCGGTGTGGCTGGTCAGCGTCGGCGTCCTGGTCCTGGAGCGGGACCTCGGCACCTCGCTGCTGTTCTTCGGCCTGTTCGTGGTCCTGCTCTACGTCGCCACCGGCCGCACCGGCTGGATCGCCGTCGGGCTGCTGCTGGCCTCCCTGGGCGCGGTCGCCGTGGGCTGGCTGGAGCCGCACGTGCACGGCAGGGTGGAGGACTGGCTGCACCCCTTCGCGTCCATCGAGGCGGGCGACGGCCCCAACCAGCTGGCCCAGTCCCTCTTCGCGTTCGCGGCGGGCGGCGTGACCGGCACCGGTCTCGGCCTCGGCCACTCGGTCCTGATCGGCTTCGCCGTCAAGTCGGACTTCATCCTGGCGACCGCCGGGGAGGAGCTGGGCTTCCTCGGCCTGACCGCCGTCTTCCTGCTGTACGGGCTGCTGGTGGAGCGGGGCTACCGGGCGGGCCTGGCCGCCCGCGACCCCTTCGGCCGGCTGCTCGCGGTCGGCCTCTCCTCGATCGTGGCGCTCCAGGTGTTCGTCATCGCGGGCGGGGTGACCGGGCTGATCCCGCTGACCGGCATGGCGATGCCGTTCCTGGCGCAGGGCGGGTCCTCGGTCGTCACCAACTGGGCGATCGTGGCGCTGCTGATCCGGGTCAGCCACGCGGCCCGCAGCCAGTCGGGCGCGGACGGGACCGCGGGCGGGGAGCGGCCGAGGTGACCCGCAACATCCGGCACGCGGCCCTCTTCTGCGCCCTGCTGCTGGTCGCCCTGGTGGTCAACGCGGCCCGGGTGCAGATCGTCCAGAAGCCGGAGTACGACGACAACCCGGCCAACCGCCGCCCCGACATCGCCCGCTACCAGCAGCCGCGCGGCGACATCCTGGTCGGCGGCGAGGCGGTCACCGGCTCCCGGGACACCGGCGAGCACCTGCGCTTCGAGAGGACGTACGCCGACGGGCCGATGTACGCGCCGATCACCGGCTTCGCCTCCCAGGCGTACGGGACGACGCTCCTCGAACACGCCGAGGACGGCCTGTTGTCCGGGGCCGACCCGATGCTCGCGCCGCTGCCGCTGTGGAACGACGTCACGGGGGCCCACAACCCGGGCGGCGACGTCGTGACGACGATCGACGGTGCCGCGCAGCGGGCGGCGTTCGAGGGGCTCGGCGGGCGCAAGGGGGCGGTGGCCGCGGTCGAGCCGGCCACGGGCCGCGTCCTGGCCCTGGTCTCCACCCCCTCCTACGACCCGCAGCTGCTGTCCGGGAACAGCGCGGACGCCACCCGGACCTGGCACCGGCTGAACGACGACCCGGACAAGCCGATGCTCAACCGGGCGGTGAGCCGGACCTATCCGCCGGGTTCGACGTTCAAGGTGGTCACCGCGGCGGCGGCACTGGACGCGGGCGTGGTCCGCGACCTGGACGCGCCGACCCGATCCCCCGACCCGTACACCCTGCCCGGGACGCGGACGAAGCTCACGAACGAGGCCGACGGGTGCCGGAACGCCTCGCTGCGGGAGGCGTTCGAGTGGTCCTGCAACACGGTGTTCGCCAAGCTCGGCGTGGACGTGGGCGTGCGCGGCATGACCGCCATGGCGGACGCCTTCGGCTTCAACGACGACGGGCTGCGGATCCCCTTCCCCGTCGCCCGGAGCACCTTCGACACCTCGGTGGACCGGGCGCAGCTCGGGCTGTCGTCGATCGGCCAGTACAACACGCGGGCGACGCCCCTGCAGATGGCGATGGTGGCGGCGGCGGTGGCGGGCGGCGGGCAGGTGCGCTCGCCGTACCTGGTGGAACGGACGCTGCGGGCGGGCGGCAGTCTGGTGGCGGCGGCCGGGTCGCGCCCCTCCCGGGAGGTGATGCGCCCTTCGACGGCGGCGCTGCTCAAGGAGCTGATGACCGGCGTGGTGGACAAGGGCACCGGCGCGAGGGCCGCGATCCCGGGTGCCACCGTGGGCGGCAAGACCGGCACCGCCCAGCACGGCGTCGGCAACTCGGGTAAGCCGTATGCCTGGTTCATCGCCTGGGCGCGGGGCGACGGGGACGTGGAGCCGAAGGTCGCGGTCGCGGTGGTGGTCGAGGGCTCGGCGGCGGACCGCGGGGGCGTCAGCGGGGGCGGTCTGGCGGCGCCGATCGCGCGGGGGGTGATGGAGGCGGTTCTTGGGGGGTGAGGGAGGGGATCACCGGCGACGGTTCACGGCGGTGAGGTCAATGTCGATGAGGAAAGGTACGGTCAGTTTGAGGCGGTTGTGGAAGATGCCGGTCAGACCGTACGCCTGCGTGGCAGGGTCGATCTCGTAGACGTAGACGACCGGCAGCCCGTGATTCTCTTCCACACGCCAGTAGTAAGGAATGCCCGCCCGCGCGTACTTCGGCGGCTTCACCTCCCGGTCCCGGTCTTCCGATTCCTCGGACACGACCTCGACGGCAATCACCACGTCCTCCGGCCGGTACCAAGTCTGCTTCGGTCCGGTGTCGGCATCCGCGTGGAACACGAGAACGTCGGGTTCCGGCCGGTTGCGTTTGTTGAGCTTGATGGTCATCTCGCGGATGACGTCCAGCTCTTCCGGCGCCTGCGCCAACAGGGCGTTGTCCAGCAGTCGGATGACACGTGAGTGGAAATTGGTCTGCGGACTCACGAAGACAAGGCTCCCGTCGATCAGCTCCGTGTGCGGAGGCAGGTTGGGAAGCTCGTCGAGGTCGTCCGCCGTCCAGCCGCCCTTCGGCGGACGGGGCCACTCGTAGTCGTCGTCCAGCCCGTAGTCACGCGCGGCGCTCATGATCGCTCCCATGTACCGGAGTCAGACGGACACGGCCAGCGTACCCAGGACGAACGCCGACGGGGCGCTCCATCGAGTGGTCCCGCGCCGAGGCGTTGGCGCCGCCCCACCTTTACTCGCGGTCAACAAGTTCCGCGCAGGGGATTGACGAGCTTGCTGACACGCAGTCTCATAAGACGCAGCACGCTGGAGTGACCGCGGGTAACACGATCGTTCGACGAGGTGGGACACAGCCATGACGACGCTGACGGAAGCCGACGCGCTCGAGGGCCTGCGCGACGCGCTCGGCCTGCTCAAGGACCGGGAGCAGGTGGCCGAACGGCTGCTCGACTCGTCCGCCAAGCACTCCTTCGACCCGGACAAGGAGCTGGACTGGGACGCGCCGTTCGAGGACGGCAAGTGGTTCTGGCCGCCGGAGCTGGTGTCGCTGTACGACACCCCGATGTGGAAGCGGATGAGCGAGGAGCAGCGCATCCTGCTCTCCCAGCACGAGGCCGCCGCGCTCGCCTCGCTCGGCATCTGGTTCGAGCTGATCCTGATGCAGCTGCTGGTCCGGCACATCTACGACAAGGCGGCGACGAGCGCCCACGTGCGCTACGCGCTGACCGAGATCGAGGACGAGTGCCGGCACTCGAAGATGTTCGCCCGGCTGATATCCCGCGGCGAGACGCCGTGGTACCCGGTGAGCCCGGTCCACCAGCACCTGGGGCGCCTGTTCAAGACGATCTCCACCACGCCCGGCTCCTTCACCGCCACGCTCCTCGGCGAGGAGGTCCTGGACTGGATGCAGCGGCTGACCTTCCCGGACGAGCGGGTCCAGCCGCTGATCCGGGGCGTCACGCGCATCCACGTCGTGGAAGAGGCCCGGCACGTGCGGTACGCCCGTGAGGAGCTGCGCCGGCAGATGGTGACGGCCCCGAAGTGGTCGCAGGAGTTCACCCGGGTCACCTCCGGAGAGTTCGCCCGCGTCTTCTCCATCGCCTTCATCAACCCGGAGGTGTACACGAACGTCGGCCTCGACAAGCGCGAGGCCCTGGCCCAGGTCAAGGCCAGCGGCCACCGCAAGGAGATCATGCAGACCGGCGCGAAGCGCCTCACGGACTTCCTGGACGACATCGGCGTACTGCGCGGTGTCGGCCGGAAGCTGTGGCGGTCGTCGGGACTGCTGGCGTAGTCCGGCCGGTCAGCGCCGCTGACGTGGGTGGGCGCCCGGCCGTGCGGGTTACGCTGCGGTTCATGACCCCGCAGGCCTCCACCCCCGCCTACCGCCGCCTCAGCGTCGAGGAGCGCCGCGTCCAGCTGCTGGAGGCGGCGCTCGCCCTCTTCGCGCACCGGCCCCCGGAGGAGGTCTCCCTGGACGACGTGGCCGAGCAGGCCGGGGTCTCGCGGCCGCTGGTGTACCGGTACTTCCCCGGCGGCAAGCAGCAGCTGTACGAGGCCGCGCTCAGGTCCGCCGCCGACGAGCTGCGGCTCTGCTTCGACGAGCCCCGCGAGGGTCCGCTGCTGGCCCGGCTCTCCCGCGCCCTGGACCGCTACCTCGCCTTCGTCGACCAGCACGACACCGGCTTCAGCGCCCTGCTGCGCGGCGGCAGCGTGGTCGAGACCTCGCGGACCTCGGGCATCGTGGACGGGGTGCGCCGGGCCGCCGCCGACCACATCATGCGCCACCTGGACGTCGCCGAGCCCGGCCCCCGGCTGCGGATGACCGTCCGGATGTGGATCACGGCGGTGGAGGCGGCCTCGCTGATCTGGCTGGACGAGGACAAGCAGCCGCCCCTCGACGAGCTGCGGGACTGGCTGGTGGAGCAGTTCCTCGCGGTGCTGACGGTCACCGCCCGCCGCGACCCGCAGACCGCCACGCTGGTCGAGGCGCTGGCGGCGGACCTCTGACCGGGCCCGTGCGCCGGGCTCGGGCAGCGGTGCGCCGATCACCGACACTGGTGCCGTGAAGAGCGAAGACACCCCCTTCGAGGGCGGCCCCATGGACGGACGCGTGCTGCCCGTCCTGGTCGGCATGACCGGGCACCCGCCGAAGACGTACCGCATCCCTGTCCCGGACCCGGACGGCGGCCCGCCCACCGTGCTCGTGTACCGGCGCGTGCCCCGGGACGCCCGGGGCGGGCTGCGGTTCGCCCGGTGGAAGTACGCGTACGCCCCCGAGGGGGAGCAGGGCTCCGGCCGGAAGTGGCCCTGGTCGAGACCGGGCCGCCCGGCCGCCGCCGATCCAGACGCCACGCCGCGCGGCAAGCCGGACGACGCGGACGGGTGACCCCGTTGCGCCGAACCGCGCACACTCGGCGCGCGAAGTCCCACCGGGCGCCACATGCTCACCGTGCGGAGCGGACCCGCCGCCCCGCACCGGAGGTGATGGCGTGTCAGAAAGGCTCCTGCGTCTGGTGTGTACGGCGGCGCTCGCGGCCGGGATCGTCCTCGCGCCCGTGCCCGCCGCGGCCGAACCCGGCCCCGGCCCGGCCGAGGGGCCGGCCGAAGGGCGCACCGTGGCCGAACTGCTGACGGACCTTCAGCGGCTGTACCGGGAGGCGGAGCGGGCCACCGAGACCTACAACGGCACCGAGGAGCGGCTGAAGGAGCAGCGTGCCCGGGTGCTGCGGCTGAACGCCGAGCTGACCCGGACCCGGCTGTCGCTGCGGGACAGCCGGGGCGCGGCCGGGCGGCTGGCCCGGCAGCAGTACCAGAGCAGCAGCAACCTCTCCCCCTACCTGCGGCTGCTGCTGGCCCGCGATCCGCAGCACGCCCTCGACCAGGGGCATGTGATCGGCCGGCTGTCCAAGGAGCGGGCCGAGACGGTGGGGCGGCTGACCGGCGACACGAAGAGGGCCGACGAGCTGGCCGGGCGGGCCCGGGCGGCGCTGGCCCGGCAGGCCGCCCTCGCCGAGCGCCAGGAGAAGGAACGGGACGGGGTGCGCCAACGCCTGCGCGCCGTCGAGGAACTGCTCGCCTCGCTCACCCCGGAGCAGCTGGCCGCGCTGGCGGAGCTGGAGAAGAGCGGGGTCGACGAGGAGCAGGAGCGGTTGCTGGCGTCCGGCGCGCTCGGCGACGACGCCAAGCCGTCCGCCGGGGGCGAGAGCGCTGTGCGCTTCGCGGTGGAGCAGCTGGGCAAGCCGTACGAGTGGGGTGCCGAGGGCCCGGCGTCGTACGACTGCTCGGGGCTGACCTCCGTGGCCTGGGAGCGGGCCGGGACGCCGATCCCGCGGACCAGCCAGGAGCAGTGGGCGCGCCTGGACCACGTGCCGCTGGACGAACTGCGCCCCGGTGACCTGGTCGTCTACTTCCCCGAGGCCACCCATGTGGCGATGTACCTCGGTGACGGCGTGGTCATCCAGGCGCCCCGCCCCGGCGCCGACGTCAAGGTCTCGCCGATCGCCGCCAACCCGGTCCTGGGCGCCGTACGCCCCGACCCCGGCGGGGAGCCCGTACCGCACTACACGCCGCCACGGCTCCCCGCGGGGTCGACGGACGGGTCGGACGAGGGGTACGCGGCCGCGGGGCCCGCCCGCTGAGTTCCGGACGCCACGTACCGGACGGCCGTGCCACGCGGCGTCCGCCCCGACCGCCGGGAGAGCGGGGGCCCCGACGGCCGAGGTGCGTGTCCGCCGGGTGGATTTTCCGCCCTGACCGCCGGAGGCCCTACGCGCCCGCGGCGCCGGAGACCTCGGCCAGGTAGCCCTCGGTCTTCGCCGGGTCGTAGAAGAAGTTCTCGAAGTCGGCCGGGTCGTTGAAGCCGTTGGCGAAGCGGTCGGCGACCGGCTGGAGCTGACCGGCGGCGCCGATCAGGTTCAGGACGTGCTCCGGCGGCGGGGCCAGCATGGCGTTGGTCCACTTGGTGACGTGCTGGGCCGTCTGCCAGTAGCGGTCGAAGGTCTGCTGCATCCAGGCCTCGTCGAACTCCTTCTCCCCCTGCTCCAGGATGGAGGCGAGGTAGGAGGCGGCGCACTTGGACGCGGAGTTGGAGCCCTGTCCGGTGATCGGGTCGTTGGCGACGACCACGTCGGCCACGCCGAGGACGAGACCGCCGCCGGGAAGGCGGCCGATCGGGTTGCGGACGGTCGGGGCGTAGCGGCCGGCCAGGGTGCCGCCGGCGTCGGTCAGTTCGACCTTGGTGGCCCGCGCGTACTCCCAGGGGAGGAACTTCTCCATGAGTTCCAGGGTCAGGGAGAGGTGCTCCGAGGGGTCCTTGACGTCCTTGAAGGCGTCGAGCGGGCCGCCGGGTATGCCCTCCCAGAAGAGGATGTCGGCGCGGCCCGAGGTGGTGAACGTCGGCATGATGAACATCTCGCCGACGCCCGGCACCAGGTTGCAGCGCACGGCCTCCGTGTCCGGGTGCTCGGGGCGCGGGCCCATCCCGTGGACGTAGGCGACGGCGAGGGCGCGCTGCGGCTCGCCGTACGGGGAGCGGGAGGCGTCGCGGCCGAACATCTGGACCAGCTCGCCCTTGCCCGCCGAGACCAGGACGAGGTCGTAGGCGCGGGAGAAGTAGTCCAGGTCGCCGACGGCCGCGCCGTGGATGACCAGCTGGCCGCCGCGCTGGGCGAAGGTCTCCATCCAGCCCGCCATCTTCACCCGCTGGTCGACCGACTGCGCGTAGCCGTCCAGGTGCCCCAGCCAGTCGATCGCGCGCTGCGAGGGGCCCGGGTCGAAGGAGCCGGGGGCCGCCACCGAGACGCCGAGTCCCTCGATCTTCGGGGCCTGGGACTCCCAGAAGTTCAGCTGGAGATCGCGCTCGTGCTGGAGTGCCGTGTGGAACATGCACTGCGTCGACATGACCCGGCCGGTGCGGATCTCGTCCGCGGTCCGGTTGGACATCAGGGTGACCTCGTAGCCGTGCGACTGGAGGCCGAGGGCGAGCTGGAGACCGGACTGGCCGGCTCCGACGACGAGTATCTTCCGCATGCGGTTTTCCGTCTCCTACTCGGGTGTTTCGTCGAGCGCGTGGCCCACGAGGGACAAGAGGGTCTCGATGGCCGAGATCCGACGGCGCGCATCCATGATCATTACAGGTATGTGCGCCGGGATCGTCAACGCCTCCCGCACGTCCTCCGCCTCGAACAGCTCACTGCCGTCGAAGTGGTTGACCGCCACGACGTACGGCAGTCCGCAGCTCTCGAAGTAGTCCAGCGCCGGCCAGCAGTCCTTCAGGCGCCGGGTGTCGGCCAGCACGACGGCACCGATCGCGCCGCGCACCAGGTCGTCCCACATGAACCAGAACCGCTGCTGGCCCGGGGTGCCGAACAGGTAGAGCACCAGGTCGTCGTCGAGCGTGATGCGGCCGAAGTCCATGGCCACGGTGGTGGTGAGCTTGCCCGGGGTGGCGGTGAGGTCGTCGGTCTCCTCGCTCGCCTCGGTCATCAGCGCCTCGGTCTGCAGCGGCGTGATCTCCGAGACGGCGGTGACCAGCGTGGTCTTGCCGACGCCGAACCCTCCGGCGACGACGATCTTCGTGGCAACCGGCGCCCGGGTGGGATCCGTCTGCCAGGGCTGCACGGGCCCGTCGGTGTCGACGAGCGGGGGGACGCCGAACGCGGCGGCGTCAGAGACGACGGAGTCCACTGAGCACCCTTTCGAGCAGAGCGCGGTCCGGGCGGCCCGTGCCGTGGCCGGTCCCGGTGCCGTACACACGGATCTTTCCCTGGTCCGCCAGGTCGCTGAGGAGCACGCGGACCACGCCGAGCGGCATCTTCAGCAGCGCGGCGATCTCGGCCACCGTACGCATGCGGCGGCACAGTTCGACGATGGCCCGCATCTCCGGCATCACGCGGGAGGTGAGGCCGCCGTTCGTCAGTTCCTTGCGCTCCTCGGCGGCTTCGAGCGCAGCGGTGCCGGCCGTGGCGCCGACGAACGTCTCGACGAGCAGCACGTGACCGAAGCGGGTGCGGCCGCCGGTGAGCGAGTACGGGCGTACGCGGGCGGGTTTGCGGTCGGCGCCGCGCACGGGGAGGTGCCCCTGGCCGTTCTTTCCGGGTTTTCTGGGACTGCTGCTCATCGGGCGCTCCCCGTCGGCTCGGACTCCAGGGACTTCCGCAGCTCGCTGCGGAGTTCGGGGGTCAGGACGTGGCCGGCGCGGCCGACGAAGAGCGCCATGTGGTACGCCACGACGCTCATGTCGCAGTCCGCGGAGCCGTGCACGCCGAGCAGCGAGCCGTCGCTGATCGACATCACGAACAGGCTGCCCTCGTCCATGGCGACCATCGTGTGCTTCACGGTGCCGAAGTCCATCAGCCGGGCGGCGCCGATGGTGAGGCTGCCGACGCCGGAGACGACGGTGGCGAGGTCGGCGGCGGAGCCGCGCGGGCCCGCCCGGGGCGACTCGCGGACCTGCCGGGCCTCCTCGTTGCGGCCGGGATCGGAGGACAGGAGCAGGAGCCCGTCGGAGGAGACCACGGCGACCGACTGGATGCCGGGAACCTCCTCGACGAGGTTGGTCAGCAGCCAGTGGAGATTGCGGGCTTCACTGCTCAGTCCGAAGGTACTGGGCGCGGTCAACTGCTTGCCTCCTCGACAGTGCCCCCCGTGGCTTCTTCGGTTGTGTCCGCGTCGACCGGCGCGTGGTGCGGTCCGGTGCGGTCCGCGATCTCCGCCTCGACGTCGCGGCGGCCCGCCTCCGCCCCCCGGCGGAATCCGCCCAGGCGGCGGCGGAGCGCGTCGGCGTCGACGGAACCCGCCGGGCGCGGCCGTGGGGCCGCCGCGGGCGTGGTGAGCTTCGGGGTCCGCTTGGGCAGCCCCTTCTCGGTGACGGGCTCGGCGGGCTCGGAGCCCTCGGTGTCGGTGTCCCCGGCCCGTCCGGCACCCTCGTCCGGGGTTCGGTCGTGGGCGTCGGGACCGATGTCGTAGGGCCCGGCGGCGCGGGGACCGGGGATCCGGGCGGCGCCGGTCTCCGGCGAGGACTGTTCCGGTGCCGGTGGGGGCGCCGGGGCCTCGGACGGGTCCGGGGGGCGCGGGGGCAGCAGGAGCGCCATCGTGGCGTCGTCGGGGAGGTCGTGGCCGGGGGCCTTCGCGGCCTCGGGGGCCGGCGTCTCCTCCGCGGGCTCCTGATCCGCCGCCGTGCTCGTGCCGGGGCGCGGGTCCGTGCGGGTGTCCGGGTGCGTGCCGGTTTCCGGTGCCTGGTCGGCGTCCGGTCGCGACCACCGCTCCGGGACGGAGTCCGAGTCAGCGTCCCGGGAGGTGCCCTGCGGGGCCCCGGGTGCCGGGTCCGCGACGGGCTCCGGTGCCAGGGGCGTCGTGGAGGTCGGGACAGCGGCCTGCTTCGGGCGCTCCACCCCGCCGCTCGGGGCGGAAGCGGAGCCCGCCTCGGCCGCTGGGCCCGCGTCCGGCTCGGCGACCGTCTCTGCCCCGGAGCCCGCGTCAAGCCCGGCGCTCGCGTCGGCCCCGGAGCCCACCCCGGGTCCGGAGCCCGGGTCGGACTCGACGAGCCCATCGGACCCGGAACCCTGGTCGGCCCCGACGAGCCCATCGGACCCGGAGGCCGCCTCGGATCCGGAGCCCACGGCCCCAGGACCGGCAAGCCCCTCGGGCCCGGGGCCCACCTCGGACCCACGACCCGAATCAGACCCGGAACCCAAGACCCCAGGACCGGCAAGCCCCTCGGACCCGGAGCCCACCTCGGACCCACGACCCGAATCAGACCCGGAACCCAAGACCCCAGGACCGGCAAGCCCCTCGGACCCGGAACCCACCTCGGACCCACGACCCGAATCAGACCCAGAGCCCAAGACCCCAGGACCGGCAAGCCCCTCGGACCCACGACCCGAACCAGACCGGGAGCCCTCTCCGAGCCCGGAGCCGGGCTCGGCCGTGAGGCCCGGGCCGGCTTCGGAGCCCTTCTCGGGTTCGGTGGCCGGCTCGGTCCCGGAGCCGGCCCGGGGCTCGGCGACCGCCTCGGACTCGGCCCGGCGTACCGCCCGTTCCGCCGAGGCGACCAGCGGGTCCCCGTGCTCCTGGGTGCCCTTCTCCGCGCGGCCGTGCAGGACGTTGGAGTTGGCCTCCGCGTCGGCGCCGGGCAGGGAGAAGGAACCCGTGCCGTCGGACACCGGCACGGTCGGGGCCAGCGCGGCGGGCGGTGCGGCGGCCAGCAGCGGGCTCGGGAGGACGACGACGGCCGCGACACCGCCCTGCTTCTGCTCCCGCAGCCGTACCCGCGCACCGTGCCGGTGGGCGAGCCGGGCGACGACGTAGAGGCCGAGCCCGAGACCGTCCTCGCCCTCCTGGTCGTACGGAGCGTCCGGGTCGAAGTCGGTGAGGCGGGCGTTGAGCCGCTGGAGGCGTTCGGTGGCCATGCCGATGCCCTCGTCCTGGACGGAGAGCATCACCTCGCCGTTCTCCAGGAGCCAGCCGGAGACCTCGACGGGCAGGTCCGGCGGCGAGAAGGAGGTGGCGTTCTCCATCAGTTCGGCCAGCAGATGGGAGAGGTCGTCGGCGGCGAACCCGGCCACGTGCGCGTGCGGCGGCAGCGCGGCGATGCGCACCCGCTCGTACCGCTCGATCTCGCTGACCGCGGCCCGGACCACGTCGACCAGCGGCACCGGTGAGGCGCTGTGCTGGACGTGGTCGGTGCCGGCGAGGACGAGGAGGTTCTCGCTGTGCCGGCGCATGACCGTGGCGAAGTGGTCGAGCTTGAACAGGGTGGCGAGCCGGTCCGGGTCCTGCTCGCGCTCCTCCAGGCTCTCGATGACTGCGAGTTGCCGCTCGACCAGGCCGAGGGTGCGCAGCGCCAGGTTGACGAAGGTGGAGCCGATGCTCTTGCGCACCACCTCCAGCTGCGCGGCGGACTCGGCGAGTTCGGCGCGCAGTTCCTCGCGGGCGTCGGCCATCTTCTGCCGCTGGCCGACCAGGTGCTTGCGGTCGGACTCCAGCGTGGCGACCCGCCCGGCGAGGGTCGCGGCGTGCGTGTGCAGGGCGTTGACGGAGCGGACGACCTGCGCGAACTCGTCGTTGCGCCCGGTGAAGGCGACCGGCTCCTCCGCCGTCGGGTCCTCCGCCCCGGCCAGCCGGGCCGAGCCGCGGCGCAGCACCGACAGCGGGCGGGTGAGGGTGCGGGCCAGGGCGGTGGCGATGCCGACGGCGAGCAGGATCAGGGCGCCGAGGACGGCGATCCGGATCTCCAGCGCGGTGACGTCGTCGTCGCGCAGCTGCTCCAGGGCCTGGACACGCTTCTCGTACAGGGCGGACTCGGCACCGCGCATCGCGTCGACGCGGGCGGAGAGCGCGGCGTCCAGCCGCTTGGTGCTGGTGCGCAGGTCGCCGTCGGAGAGGGTCGGCTCGTCGGTGAGGCCGGCGAGGTACTTCTCGGCCGAGTTGACCTCGGGCCCGGCGACGGTGGCGTCGAAGCTGCTCCGCGCCTCCTTGGGGGCGCCCTCGCGGAAGTCGGCGAGGGCCGCGTCGGAGCGCACCCGGGCCTGCTGGGCGGCGGCGGCGAGGGCGTCGCGCTGCTCCGCGTCGGCGTCCGAGGTGGTGGACGTCTCGGTCGGCAGGCCGGTGACCGGGTCGATGACGGTCTCGGTGCTGCTCGGCACGTTCAGGGCGGCGAGCAGCAGACCGCGGGTGGCGGCGGCCTGCTGGACGGCGGTGTCCAGCTCCGCGAGGGCGTACGCGCCGGAGCCCGCGCGGGGCGGCATCTCCTCGCCCAGCTTCTCGGCCAGGGCGTGGAGTTCGGTGATGGCCTGCGAGTACGCCTCGTGCGCTTCCAGCGCGGTGCTCTTGCCGGTGAGGGCGGCGCGGCGCAGCGCCGCGACGGCGTCGAGGTCCTCGCGCAGGGAGGCGGGCGTGTCGGGATCGGCGCGCAGCTCCTCCACCTGCCGGTCGACGCGGGCGCTGCGCTGCTCGGAGGGCGCCTTGGACTTCGGGCGTCCGGCCGCGATGTACGGGGTGACCTCGTCGCGCTCGTCGGCGAGGGAGTGGGCGAGGGTCAGCGCGCCCTGGGTCTGCTCGGCGAGCGTCACCAGTTCCTGGGAGTCGTGCAGTTGCCCGGAGGCGGCCACGACCGACGGGGCGCCGGCCCCGGCGACGGCGGCTGCCACGACCGCCACCGCGACGATGAGGCGGTTGCGTACATGGGTGGGACGGCCCTTGCCGACGGGGGCCTCCGGCGGCTGCGGAGGGGTGGAGGTGCCGGGGGTGCGCTCCGCGCTCCCCGCGGGGGCCGTCTGCTTGCCTGTGCGACGAGGCCGCGTCTTCTGCACCGGTGCTCGCATTCCTGACTCGTGTACCCGTGGGCCCGGGTGGCGCTCCGTCAACTGGCCGGCCGGGGGCGCGTGCACCCTCCGCCGGGCGCTGGGCTGTTCCCCGGCCGCCGACAGCACGTCGGGCGGGGACACCGCGTGAGCGGGGCAGTCCCCCCACTGGTCCCCGACCCTCCCAGTGCCGGTGGGCGGTGAGCGCGCATCATCCGACCCGCCACCCGAAGGAGTGAACCCCGGAGGGGAGTTGAGGAGCAAGTTCCCCTGGCTCGTGCCGCACGGTTGCCCGGCGAGCCGGTTGGACGTCTGCGACGGGCGGTGGCACTATGTGCCGCCACGCGCCGCCGGAGGACGGAATTCCACCCCAAATCCGGCGTCTGACCTGCGCGACTGCCCCGGTTCCGGGAGAACCGGAGGAAGGTGCCAGCCTTTTGCGAACGCTGTGAAGGCCTCGTGCAGACTGGCTGGATGCGTACGGAACTCGTCTCGGAACCAGGCCTCGCCGACCGGCCCAACGAGGACTTCGCGAGCGTCGGACTACCGGCCTCGGGACAGGGGGGCTCACTCGTCCTCCTGGACGGCGTGACACCGCCACGGACGGCGACGGGCTGTCTGCATTCCGTGCCCTGGTTCACGGCGCGCCTCGGTGGGGCGCTGACCGAACTGACCGTTTCACTCCCGGATCTTCCCCTCGCCGAGGCCCTGTCCCGCGCAATCGCTCGTACCGCGGCGGCACACGCGGAAACCTGTGACCTTTCTCACCCGCGCACGCCGCAGGCAACCGTGGTTCTCGCCCGCTGGTCCCCGGCCGCGTTCGAGTACCTGGTCCTGTCCGACTCGGCCCTGCTGCTGGAGGCCCCCGACGGTGCCCTGACCCCCGTCCTGGACGACCGGCTGTCCCGGCTGCCCCGCTCGGCCCTCGTGAGCGACGCGGTGATCGACGCCGAGCTGCGCAACAAGGAGGGCGGCTTCTTCACAGCCGCCGCCGACCCCGGGGTGGCGGCGCGTGCCGTCACGGGGGTGCTGCCGCGCGCCGGGGTGCGGACGCTGGCGGCGCTGACCGACGGGGCCGCGCGGTGGGTGGAGAAGTTCCGGGAGGGCGACTGGGCGGACTGCCTGGCGCTGGTGCGCAAGCAGGGCGCGCGGGCACTGGTGGACCGGGTGCGGGAGCTGGAGAGCGCGGACGCGGCCGGTGACCGGGCGTTCCTCGGCCGCAGCAAGACGCACGACGACGCGACGGTGGTCTACGCCGAGTTGTGAGCCGGACGGGCGGGGCCGGTCCTACTTCTCCATCCCGCGGTTGAGTTCGTGCAGCAGCCGGGCCAGTTCCGTCACCTCGCGCGGGTCCCAGTCGGCGAGCCGGCGGGCGTACCGGGCACGGCGGGCCTCCCGGACCCGGCCGACGCGCTCCTGGCCCTCCGGGGTCAGGGTGACCAGCCAGGCCCGGCCGTCCGCGGGGTCCGGCTCGCGGGCGACGAGTCCCAGTTCCTCCAGGGCGCGCAGCTGGCGTGACATCGTCGCCTTGCCGACGCCGATGTAGGCGGCGAGGTCGGTGGCGCGCTGGCCGCCGCACTCGCCGAGCCGGACGAGAAGGCCGTACGCGGACGACTCCAGGTCGGGGTGGACCTCCCGGGCCATCTCCCCCTGGTTGGCCCGGGCCCGTCGCAGCAGGACGGTCAACTCCCGTTCCAGGGCGAGGAACTCGGGTTGGTTCACGCCACCGCCGGACAGGCGGGATTCGCCTGCCCGACCGCCGCCGTTCCCGTCTTCGTGCACGTCAGCCCCTGCCTCGCTTTTTCCGGTTTTCACGGTCCTGAAAGTTTCCGCCACGGGCTGCCATCGCCGCAGCTCGCCAAGTATTTCGCAGGCGTAGACCAACGGCGGCTCCCGGTCCTCTTCCACCCGCCGTTTCTACGTGCGTAGAGTCTTCACCGGACCTTCCGATGGCATGCGCACGCCATACAGGGGTCCTCCCCACCAGCGCATCCCCCACCGAGCACCACCGAGCCAGCGGAGGCACGTCATGCTCGTGCACAGATCCGGATCGGCCCGCGGGCGGCGGTTCGCCGTCACCGGGATCCTGCTCGCCGCGTTCTCCCTCGTGTTCACCCTTCCCGCGGACGCCGCCTCGTCCGCGGACGTCCCGCCGCGCGGCTCCGCCCACATGGGCATGGGCGTCGCGGCCCACGACGGCGAACACGGCACCCCCGTCCCCGGCCGCGCGGCCCAGACGGAGGGCGTCGACGTCTCCAGCCACCAGGGCAACGTCGCCTGGTCGACCCTGTGGAACAGCGGCGTCAGGTGGGCCTACGCCAAGGCCACCGAGGGGACGTACTACACCAACCCCTACTTCGCCCAGCAGTACAACGGCTCCTACAACGTCGGCATGGTCCGGGGCGCGTACCACTTCGCCACCCCGGACACGACGAGCGGCGCCGCCCAGGCCAACTACTTCGTCGACCACGGCGGCGGCTGGTCCAGGGACGGCAAGACGCTGCCGGGCGCGCTCGACATCGAGTGGAACCCGTACGGCGCCGCCTGCTACGGCAAGTCGCAGAGCGCGATGGTCTCCTGGATCAGCGACTTCCTGAACACGTACAAGGCCCGCACCGGCCGGGACGCCGTGATCTACACCGCCACCAGCTGGTGGACCCAGTGCACCGGCAACTACGGCGGCTTCGCCGCGTACAACCCGCTGTGGATCGCCCGGTACGCCTCGACGGTGGGCACGCTCCCGGCCGGCTGGGGCTACTACACGATGTGGCAGTACACGTCGTCCGGTCCGACGGTCGGCGACCACAACAAGTTCAACGGCGCGCTGGACCGCGTGGTCGCGCTGGCCAACGGCTGACGGCCCCTCCCCCGCGTACGGAGCGGAGGCCCGGACCCCCTCACGGGACCCGGGCCTCCGCCTCTTGCGGTACGCGTCGCTCACGCCGCGACCGGAACCTCGCGCTGCGCACCGTTGGTCGCCGGTGCGAGCGCCAGTTCCAGGACCTGACGGACGTCGGTGACGGCGTGGACGTCGAGCTTGTCCAGCACCTGGGCCGGGACGTCGTCCAGGTCGGGCTCGTTGCGCTTGGGGATGATCACCGTGGTGATCCCCGCCCGGTGCGCGGCGAGCAGCTTCTGCTTGACCCCGCCGATCGGCAGCACCCGCCCGGTCAGCGAGACCTCGCCGGTCATCGCCACGTCGGTACGGACCAGCCGGCCCGAGAGCAGCGAGGCGAGGGCCGTGGTCATGGTGACGCCGGCGCTCGGGCCGTCCTTGGGGACCGCGCCCGCCGGGAAGTGGATGTGCGCTCCCCGGTCCTTCAGGTCACCCACCGGCAGCTCCAGCTCCGCGCCGTGGCTGCGCAGGAAGCTCAGCGCGATCTGCGCCGACTCCTTCATCACGTCGCCCAGCTGGCCGGTCAGGGTCAGCCCCGCCGCGCCCGTCTCCGGGTCGGCCAGCGACGCCTCGACGTACAGGACGTCGCCGCCCGCTCCGGTGACCGCGAGGCCGGTGGCCACGCCGGGCACCGCGGTGCGCCGCTCGGCCGGGTCCTGGGCGGACTCGGGCACGTGGTGCGGCCGTCCGATCAGGTCGCGCAGGTCGGCGTCGGTGACGGTGAACGGCAGCTCCCGCTCGCCCAGTTCGTGCTGGGCCGCCACCTTGCGCAGCAGCCGTGCGATGGACCGCTCCAGGGTGCGCACGCCCGCCTCGCGGGTGTACTCGCCGGCCAGCTTGCGCAGCGCGCCCTCGTCGACGGTGACCTCGTCCGCGTCCAGTCCGGCCCGCTCCAGCTGGCGCGGGAGCAGGTGGTCACGGGCGATGACGACCTTCTCGTCCTCGGTGTAGCCGTCGAGCCGGACCAGCTCCATGCGGTCCAGCAGGGCCTCGGGGATGGCCTCCAGGACGTTGGCGGTGGCGAGGAAGACCACGTCGGACAGGTCCAGCTCGACCTCCAGGTAGTGGTCCCGGAAGGTGTGGTTCTGGGCCGGGTCCAGGACTTCGAGGAGGGCGGCGGCCGGGTCGCCCCGGAAGTCGGAGCCCACCTTGTCGATCTCGTCGAGCAGGACGACCGGGTTCATCGACCCCGCCTCCTTGATCGCCCGCACGATCCGGCCGGGCAGCGCGCCGACGTACGTACGCCGGTGGCCGCGGATCTCGGCCTCGTCGCGCACGCCGCCGAGGGCGACGCGGACGAACTTGCGGCCCATCGCGTGGGCGACGGACTCGCCGAGGCTGGTCTTGCCGACGCCGGGCGGACCCACCAGGGCCAGTACGGCACCGCCGCGCCGGCCGCCGACCACGCCGAGACCACGGTCGCCGCGCCGTTTGCGCACGGCCAGGTACTCGGTGATGCGCTCCTTCACGTCCTCCAGGCCCGCGTGCTCGGCGTCGAGCACGGCCTGGGCGCCCCGGATGTCGTAGGCGTCCTCGGTGCGCTCGTTCCACGGCATCTCCAGGACCGTGTCGAGCCAGGTGCGGATCCAGGAACCCTCGGGCGACTGGTCGGAGGACCGCTCCAGCTTGTCGACCTCCTTGAGCGCGGCCTCGCGGACCTTCTCGGGCAGGTCGGCGGCCTCCACCCGGGCGCGGTAGTCGTCGGACTCCTCGCCCTCCTGCTCGCCGTTGATCTCGCGCAGCTCCTTGCGGACCGCTTCGAGCTGGCGCCGCAGCAGGAACTCGCGCTGCTGCTTGTCGACGCCCTCCTGGACGTCCTTGGCGATGGTCTCGGCGACGTCCTGCTCGGCGAGGTGGTCGCGCAGCTGCTGCGTGGCGAGCTTCAGACGGGCGACCGGGTCGGTGGTCTCCAGCAGCTCGACCTTCTGCTCGGTGGAGAGGAAGGGCGAGTATCCGGAGTTGTCGGCGAGCGCGGACACGTCGTCGATGGCCTGCACCCGGTCGACCACCTGCCAGGCGCCGCGCTTGCGCAGCCACGCGGTGGCGAGGGCCTTGTACTCCTTCACCAGCTCGGCCACCTGGCCGGGCAGCGGATCGGGCACGGTCTCGTCGACCCGGGTGCCCTCGACCCAGAGCGCGGCGCCGGGACCGGTGGTGCCGGCGCCGATGCGCACCCGGCCCCGGCCGCGGATCAGGGCGCCGGGGTCGCCGTCGGCCAGGCGGCCGACCTGCTCGACCGTGCCGAGCACGCCGGTGGCGGCGTGGGTGCCGTCGATACGTGGGACGAGGAGGACGCGGGGCTTGCCGGGCTCGGACCTGGCGGCGGCCTGGGCGGCCTCCACCGCGGCCCGTACCTCGGCGTCGCTCAGGTCCAGGGGGACGACCATGCCGGGCAGGACCACTTCGTCGTCGAGCGGCAGCACGGGCAGGGTGAGCGGTGTGAAGGCGGCGGACTCAGCAGCCATGATCTCCCCTTCGGCAGTCAAGTTGAGTTACATCGACTCAATGAAAGGGAGTCCCCGATTGTTCCCCAAGGCTTGTTCGCTGTGAGCGATCAAGCCCCACGGGGCATTTCCCGCCTCTGGGACAGCACCGCCGCACCGGTCGGCATTCCTCCGCCGGGACGGGTGCCAGGATGGGCCGATGCCCCTCACTACCCACGACTCCCCCGAGGCCTTCGAGACCCCCGAGGTGCTGGACCGTCGCGAGGGCCCGTACGGCGAAGTGGTCCTGCGCCGGCACGGGACGTTGCTCCAGATCATCGCGAACGGCTGCTTCCTGATGGACACCTCGGACGGGCGCTCGGAGCGGCGCCTGGTCGACGCGGCGGCCGACGCGCTGGCCGCCTCCGGCGGGCGGACCGCGCCGCACCTGCTGATCGGCGGACTCGGCGTCGGCTTCTCCCTCGCACACGCGGCCGCCGACCCCCGCTGGGGCCGGATCGCGGTCGTCGAGCGCGAGGGCGCCATCATCGACTGGCACCGCGCCGGACCGCTGGCCGCGCTCTCCGCCGGGGCGCTGGCCGACCCCCGCGCACGGATCGTCGAGGCGGACCTGGTCGAGTACGTCAATGAGACATCCGACACGTACGACGCCCTGTGCCTGGACATCGACAACGGCCCCGGCTGGACCGTCACGGAGGGCAACGACGGGCTGTACACGCCGTCCGGACTGGCGGGCTGCGCACGGCTGTTGAGGCCCGGCGGGGTGCTCGCCGTATGGTCCGCGCAGCCCTCTCCGGAATTCGAAGAAACCTTGCGTAATGCCGGTTTCCAACAGGTGCGTACCGAAGAGATCCCCGTTGCCCGGGGCGTTCCGGACGTCGTGCACATCGGCGTCGGGCCTGGATAGCAAAGGCGTGGTGACTCCCCGTACGCTGCTGCCCTGACGCGGATCATTCAAGCGTCAAGCGCAGTCATGGGATCACCCCACGGATTCCGGAAAGCACACCTCAGGGGCGGGCGATGGAGCAGACACAGACCTCCCACAACGGCACGGCCACCCAGGGCGCACAGCGTCGGGTGCTGGTGGTCGAGGACGATCAGACGATCGTGGACGCCATCGCGACCCGGCTGCGCGCCGAGGGGTTCCTGGTGCAAACGGCGGGCGACGGACCGTCCGCCGTCGACACGGCCGAGGCATGGCAGCCCGACCTGCTGATCCTCGACATCATGCTGCCCGGCTTCGACGGCCTGGAGGTCTGCCGGCGCGTGCAGGCCCAGCGGCCGGTGCCGGTGCTGATGCTCACCGCGCGCGACGACGAGACGGACATGCTGGTCGGCCTCGGCGTGGGCGCCGACGACTACATGACCAAGCCGTTCTCGATGCGCGAGCTGGCCGCCCGCGTGCACGTGCTGCTGCGGCGGGTCGAGCGGGCCGTGGTGGCCGCCTCGACGCCGCGCAGCGGCATCCTGCGCCTGGGCGAGCTGGAGATCGACCACGCGCAGCGCCGGGTGCGGGTGCGCAGCGAGGACGTCCACCTCACGCCCACCGAGTTCGACCTGCTGGTCTGCCTGGCGAACACCCCGCGCGCGGTGCTCTCCCGCGAGCAGCTGCTCGCCGAGGTGTGGGACTGGGCGGACGCCTCCGGCACCCGCACCGTGGACAGCCACATCAAGGCGCTCCGCCGGAAGATCGGCGCCGAGCGCATCCGCACCGTCCACGGCGTGGGCTACGCCCTGGAGACGCCGACGCCATGAGCCGAGGACGGGAAGCCGCACGGAGGAGCCCCGGCCCTCGAATCTCCGGGGAGCCCTGGGGCGGCGTACGCCCGTTCTCGATCAAGACCAAGCTGGGCGCGCTCGTCGTCACATCGGTACTGATCACCACCGGCCTGTCGGTGATCGCGGTGCACACCAAGACGGAGCTGCGCTTCATCACGGTGTTCTCGATGATCGCCACGCTGCTGATCACGCAGTTCGTGGCGCACTCGCTGACCGCGCCGCTGGACGAGATGAACGCGGTGGCCCGGTCCATCTCGCACGGCGACTACACCCGCCGGGTGCGCGAGAACCGCCGCGACGAGCTGGGCGACCTGGCCGTCACCATCAATCGCATGGCCGACGACCTGGAGGCCCAGGACCTCCAGCGCAAGGAGCTGGTGGCGAACGTCTCGCACGAGCTGCGCACCCCGATCGCGGGCCTGCGCGCGGTGCTGGAGAACATCGTCGACGGCGTCACCGAGGCCGACCCGGAGACGATGCGTACGGCGCTCGGCCAGACCGAGCGGCTCGGCCGGCTGGTGGAGACGCTGCTGGACCTCTCCCGCCTGGACAACGGCGTCATACCGCTGCGCAAGCGGCGCTTCGAGGTGTGGCCCTACCTGTCGGGCGTGCTGAAGGAGGCCAACATGGTCGCCTCCGCGCGCGCGGGCATCGCCTCCGGTTCCGGCAGCCACACCCGCACCGACGTGCACCTGGCGCTGGACGTCTTCCCGCCGGAGCTGACCGCCCACGCCGACCCCGAGCGCATCCACCAGGTCGTCGCCAACCTCATCGACAACGCCGTCAAGCACAGCCCGCCGCACGGCCGGGTGACGGTCAGGGCGCGGCGCGGGGAGCTGCCCGAGTCCCTGGAACTGGAGGTTCTCGACGAGGGACCCGGCATTCCGCGCTCGGAGTGGCGCCGGGTGTTCGAGCGGTTCAACCGGGGTTCGGTGTCGCGGCCGCACGGTCCGGGCAGCGACGGCGGCACCGGTCTGGGCCTCGCGATCGCGCGCTGGGCGGTGGATCTGCACGGCGGCCGGATCGGGGTGGCCGAATCCGAGCGGGGCTGCCGGATTCTCATCACTCTTCCGGGCCTGCCGTCGACGTCCGGTTGACGTAGGGTTCGAAGCGGAACATCAAGATCCACTGTGTCCGCGCTGGCGGACACGTGTGATCAGGCACGGACCCGCGTTCTCCAGGCGCCGGGTCCCGCTCTCCCGATCCCTCACGCAACAGAACCTCGCTTGTTTCCCGCCATTTCCAGCGCCGAAACGCGGTCCGCGATGTGACTTACGCGACGATGGACCGGCCCAGTCTGACCTTCGGGGGCCGGTAGGCGTAGCCTTGATTCCCGCTGTCCACCATCTTGTGAAGCGGAAGAGGGCGGTTCTCGCCGTGTCGCCACAGTCCCCCAGTAACTCGAGCATCTCGACCGACACCGACCAAGCGAACAACGCGGGAAAGAACCCCGCGGCCGCGTTCGGTGCCAATGAGTGGCTCGTCGACGAGATCTATCAGCAGTACCTCCAGGACCCGAACTCCGTGGACCGAGCCTGGTGGGACTTCTTCGCCGACTACAAGCCCGGAGCGGCGGCGCAGCCGGCGTCCGCCGCGGTGACCACGGACACCGGCAGCACGCCACCGGCCGCCCCCGCCCCGCAGGCGCAGGCTCCCGCCCCGGCCCAGCCGAAGGCGGCGGCGCCCGCTCCCGCGCAGCCCGCCGCGCCCGCCCCCGCCGCTCCGGCCGCGAAGCCCGCCGCCGCGCCCGCGCCGGCCAAGCCCGCCGCCAAGCCGCAGGCGAAGGCCGCCGCGCCCGCCAAGGACGCCGGCGCCGCCCCGGAGGGGCCCGAGCTGGTGACCCTGCGCGGCCCGGCCGCCGCGGTCGCGAAGAACATGAACGCCTCGCTGGAGCTGCCCACGGCCACGTCCGTGCGCGCGGTCCCGGTGAAGCTGCTGTTCGACAACCGCATCGTCATCAACAACCACCTCAAGCGCGCCCGGGGCGGGAAGATCTCCTTCACGCACCTGATCGGCTACGCGATGGTGCAGGCCATCAAGGCCATGCCGTCGATGAACCACTCCTTCGGTGAGAAGGACGGCAAGCCGACCCTGGTCAAGCCGGCCCACATCAACCTGGGCCTCGCCATCGACCTGGTCAAGCCCAACGGCGACCGCCAGCTGGTCGTCGCGGCGATCAAGAAGGCCGAGACGCTGAACTTCTTCGAGTTCTGGCAGGCCTACGAGGACATCGTCCGTCGCGCCCGCGACAACAAGCTGACGATGGACGACTTCACCGGCGTCACCGTCTCCCTGACCAACCCCGGCGGCCTCGGCACCGTGCACTCCGTGCCGCGTCTGATGCCCGGCCAGTCGGTCATCCTGGGCGTCGGCTCGATGGACTACCCGGCGGAGTTCCAGGGCACCAGCCAGGACACCCTGAACAAGCTCGGCATCTCGAAGGTCATGACGCTCACGTCGACCTACGACCACCGGGTCATCCAGGGCGCCGCCTCCGGCGAGTTCCTGCGCCAGGTCGCCAACCTGCTGCTCGGCGAGAACGGCTTCTACGACGAGATCTTCAAGGCGCTGCGCATCCCCTACGAGCCGGTCCGCTGGCTCAAGGACATCGACGCCTCGCACGACGACGACGTCACCAAGGCCGCCCGCGTCTTCGAGCTGATCCACTCCTACCGGGTCCGCGGCCACGTCATGGCCGACACCGACCCGCTGGAGTACCAGCAGCGCAAGCACCCCGACCTGGACATCACCGAGCACGGGCTCACCCTGTGGGACCTGGAGCGCGAGTTCGCGGTCGGCGGCTTCGCCGGCAAGTCCCTGATGAAGCTGCGCGACATCCTCGGCGTGCTGCGCGACTCGTACTGCCGCACCACGGGCGTCGAGTTCATGCACATCCAGGACCCGAAGCAGCGCAAGTGGATCCAGGACCGCATCGAGCGCTCGCACACCAAGCCGGAGCGCGAGGAGCAGCTGCGCATCCTGCGCCGGCTGAACGCGGCGGAGGCCTTCGAGACCTTCCTGCAGACCAAGTACGTCGGCCAGAAGCGGTTCTCCCTGGAGGGCGGCGAGTCCGTCATCCCGCTGCTGGACGCGGTCATCGACTCGGCGGCCGAGTCCCGCCTGGACGAGGTCGTCATCGGCATGGCCCACCGCGGCCGGCTGAACGTGCTGGCCAACGTGGTCGGCAAGTCCTACGCGCAGATCTTCCGCGAGTTCGAGGGCAACCTCGACCCGAAGTCGATGCACGGCTCCGGCGACGTGAAGTACCACCTGGGCGCCGAGGGCACCTTCACCGGCCTGGACGGCGAGCAGATCAAGGTCTCGCTGGTCGCCAACCCCTCGCACCTGGAGGCGGTGGACCCGGTCCTGGAGGGCGTCTCGCGCGCCAAGCAGGACATCATCAACAAGGGCGGCACGGACTTCACCGTCCTGCCGGTGGCGATCCACGGCGACGCCGCCTTCGCGGGCCAGGGCGTCGTGGCCGAGACCCTGAACATGTCGCAGCTGCGCGGCTACCGCACCGGCGGCACGGTCCACGTCGTCATCAACAACCAGGTCGGCTTCACCGCGGCCCCCGAGTCCTCGCGTTCGTCCATGTACGCGACGGACGTGGCCCGCATGATCGAGGCCCCGATCTTCCACGTGAACGGCGACGACCCGGAGGCCGTGGTCCGCGTCGCGCGGCTCGCCTTCGAGTTCCGCCAGGCGTTCAACAAGGACGTGGTGATCGACCTCATCTGCTACCGCCGCCGGGGTCACAACGAGTCGGACAACCCGGCCTTCACCCAGCCGCTGATGTACGACCTGATCGACAAGAAGCGCTCGGTGCGCAAGCTCTACACCGAGTCCCTCATCGGTCGCGGCGACATCACCCTGGAAGAGGCCGAGCAGGCGCTGCAGGACTACCAGGGGCAGCTGGAGAAGGTCTTCACCGAGGTCCGCGAGGCCGTCTCGCAGCCGACCGCCGCGGAGCCCTCGGACCCGCAGGCCGAGTTCCCGGTCGCCGTGAACACCGCGGTCAGCGCCGAGACCGTCAAGCGGATCGCCGAGTCCCAGGTCAACATCCCCGACCACGTCACCATCCACCCGCGGCTGCTGCCGCAGCTGCAGCGCCGCGCGGCGATGGTCGAGGACGGCACGATCGACTGGGGCATGGGCGAGACCCTCGCCGTCGGCTCCCTCCTCCTGGAGGGCGTTCCGGTCCGGCTGACGGGCCAGGACTCGCAGCGCGGCACCTTCGGCCAGCGCCACGCGGTCGTCATCGACCGGGAGACGGGCGACGAGTTCACCCCGCTGCTGTACCTGTCCGAGGACCAGGCCCGGTACAACGTCTACAACTCCCTGCTCTCCGAGTACGCGGTGATGGGCTTCGAGTACGGCTACTCGCTGGCCCGCCCGGACGCGCTGGTGATGTGGGAGGCGCAGTTCGGCGACTTCGTCAACGGCGCGCAGACGGTCGTGGACGAGTTCATCTCCTCGGCCGAGCAGAAGTGGAACCAGACCTCCGGCGTCACCCTCCTGCTCCCCCACGGCTACGAGGGCCAGGGCCCGGACCACTCCTCGGCCCGCCCGGAGCGCTTTCTGCAGCTGTGCGCGCAGAACAACATGACGGTCGCCATGCCGACCCTGCCGTCGAACTACTTCCACCTTCTGCGGTGGCAGGTGCACAACCCGCACCACAAGCCGCTGGTGGTCTTCACCCCGAAGTCGATGCTGCGCCTGAAGGCCGCGGCCTCGAAGGCGGAGGAGTTCACGACGGGCCAGTTCCGCCCCGTCATCGGCGACGACTCGGTCGACCCGGCCGCCGTCAGGAAGGTCGTCTTCACCGCCGGCAAGGTCTACTACGACCTCGACGCCGAGCGGAAGAAGCGCGGCCTGACGGACACGGCGATCATCCGCATCGAGCGCCTGTACCCGCTGCCGGGTGCCGAGCTCCAGGCGGAGATCGCCAAGTACCCGAACGCCGAGAAGTACCTGTGGGCCCAGGAGGAGCCGGCGAACCAGGGTGCCTGGCCGTTCATCGCGCTCAACCTGATCGACCACCTGGACCTGGCGGTCGGCGCCGACGTCCCGCACGGCGAGCGCCTGCGCCGCATCTCTCGGCCGCACAGCTCGTCCCCGGCCGTCGGCTCGGCCAAGCGGCACCAGGCCGAGCAGGAGCAGCTGGTGCGTGAGGTCTTCGAGGCCTGATACCCGGGGCTTCGGCCCCGCCGCGCGACCGAAGAGGCCGGCCCCGTTCCCCGGGGCCGGCCTCTTGGCGTTCGCCCGGCGCCGCCCGGCCGAGGCAGGGCTGGAAGCCGCGCGTGGTCCTACTCCTCGTCCTCGTCCTCGTCGTCCAGCCGGGCGAGCCAGGTGGCGAGGCGCTCGACGGGCACCTCGAAGTCCGGGTTGAGGTCGACGAACGTACGCAGCTGTTCGGCGAGCCACTCGAAGGTGACCTCTTCCTCGCCGCGCCGCTTCTCCAGTTCCTCGATGCCGCGGTCGGTGAAGTACATGTGATGTTCTCCTGCGTGCGTCCGTGTTCCGAATCCGCCCCCAAGACTATGCAAACGGCGCCGCGCGGGTGCCGGGGCGGGCGAGGAGTGACGTGCCGTGGGCGGCCAGCAGGGCGCCCACCGTGATCCGGCCGGCGCTGCGGTGCCGCGCGCCCCGGACCAGGAGTGCCGCCCCGGCCACCGCCTCGGCCAGTCCGAAGGCCCGTCCGGCCGGTCCGTACGCGCCGGGCTGCCGGACCGCGAGGCGGGCGGCGTCGCGTCCTCGCGCCGCCCCGGCGGTCCATCGGACGTCGGGCAGGGAGCGGGCGCGCTCGCGGAGGCGGTCGGCGGGTGCGCCCGGGTCGAGTCCCTCCGCAAGCACCGCTCCCGCCCGCGTGAGGACCGCGAGCAGGCCCCGCATCCTCGCACGGGCGTCGGCCTCCGGGTCGGGCCTCGTCAGCCGGTCCAGCGACTGCACGTCCAGGACCGGGTCCAGGCCCAGGCGGGCGGCGAAGGTGCGCATCGCCTCGTCCTCGCCGGCCGGCGTGCCGTTCGCGAGCCACACGTATCCCACCGGGCGGCGGAATCCGGACGCGAGGGTGTATCCGGCCCGGTCGGCGTCCCACCACAGGGCGAGTACGGGCCAGGGGGCTCCGACGGCGAGCGCCGCGGCCCAGCCGGTGACGACACGGTCGACCGGCTCGCCCCCGTCCCGCCAGGGCCCGCCCTCCGGCACGAGCACGCTCCACTGGGCACCGGCCCGGACCAGCGGCATCCGTTCGCCCAGCAGGGGAGCCACGACGGCGACGGAGTCCGGCTCGGCGCGGCAGAGCAGCAGAGCACCGGGACCTGGCGCGGGCACGGACTCTTCCGTTGACATAGTGACAAGTTAGGGCATATCGACCCGAGCGGCCGATCCTTGATCACCAGAACGGGTGCCTTGACTTTACGTGTCCGCGATATATCGTGAATCGAGAGGGACGCGATATGGCGCGTTCGGTCGAGGAGGTCTGCACCATGTCCGAGTGGTCCGTCGCGGAGCCCAGGAAGCTCACCTTCGACGAGTCCGTGAGCCGGCTCCACGTACGCATTGTCGGTGGAACGGTGAACGTGGTGGGCACGGACGAAGGTTCCGCCCGCCTGGAGGTCTCCGAGATCGAGGGGCCACCTCTGATCGTGACCCACCGGGACGGCGTGCTCACGGTGGCCTATGAGGACCTGCCCTGGAAGGGCTTCCTCAAGTGGCTGGACCGCAAGGGATGGCGCCGCAGTGCGGTGGTCTCCCTCGCGGTGCCGACCGGCACCCGGGTGGAGGTGGGCGCGGTCAGCGCCACGGCCGTGGTCTCCGGCCTCGACGGACCCGCCGAGGTCAAGGGCGTCTCCGGGGACACCACCCTGGTGAGCCTCGCGGGCCCCGTCCGCGCGGACACCGTCTCGGGGAACGTGGAGGCCCAGGCCCTCACCGGCGACCTGCGTTTCAACTCCGTCTCCGGCGACCTGACGGTGGTGGAGGCGGGCTCCTCCGTGCGGGCCGACTCGGTGAGCGGGTCGATGATCGTCGACCTGGACCCGGCCGGTGGCCCCACCGACATCGGCCTGAACAGCGTCTCGGGCGAGATCGCCATCCGGCTGCCCCAGCCGGCCGACGCCCGCGTCGAGGCGAACACGGCCAGCGGCGTGGTCAGCAGCGCCTTCGAGGACCTCCGGGTGGGCGGCCAGTGGGGGGCCAAGCGCATCACCGGCCGCCTCGGCGCGGGCAACGGCCGGCTGAAGGCCACCACGGTCTCCGGCTCCATCGCCCTGCTCCGCCGTCCGACGGCGGAGGACACGGTGTGGGAGCGGGAGCCGGAGGACTCCGACCCGGCGGGCCGGGCGCAGGGCGCCCCGGGGGACAATTCCGCTTCCGTCCGGGACCAGGGCGCCACCGACGCCCCTTCCGACGGCACGACCGACAAGAAGGTGCTCTGACATGCCCCCCGTCTTCGCCCACGGCCGCCTCCGCCTCTACCTCCTCAAGCTCCTGGACGAGGCCCCGCGCCACGGTTACGAGGTGATCCGGCTCCTCGAAGAACGCTTCCAGGGCCTGTACGCCCCGTCCGCGGGCACGGTGTACCCGCGTCTGGCCAAGCTGGAGGCGGAGGGTCTGGTCACCCACACCACCGAGGGCGGCCGCAAGGTGTACGCCATCACGGACGCCGGGCGCGCCGAGCTGGCCGACCGCAGCGGTGAGCTGGCCGACCTGGAGCTGGAGATCCGCGAGTCGGTCGCCGAGCTGGCCGCCGAGATCCGGGCCGACGTGCGGGGCGCGGCCGGTGATCTGCGGCGTGAGATGCGGGCCGCGGCCACCGCGGCCCGTCGGGGCACCTCCGGGGCTCAGGACGAGGGGAGCGGCTCCGCCGCCGGTGCCGGGGACGACACCGACGAGAAGGAGGCCTGGCAGGCCGTCAAGGAGGAGATGCGGCGGGTCAAGCAGGAGTGGAAGGAGCAGGCCCGCCGCGCCAAGGACGAGAGCCGCCGCGCCCGTGACGAGGCCCAGCGGGCCCGGCGCCAGGCCAAGGAGGCCCAGGAGCGGGCCCGGGCCCAGGCGCAGGAAGAGGTCCAGCGCATCGCCCAGCGCGTGCAGGAGCAGGTGCAGGACCACTTCGCGCGGGGCGACTGGCCGACGGGACTGCGCGAGGGACTGAGCGAACTGGCCAAGGAGGTCGGTGACTTCGGCAAGGACTTCGGGAAGGAGTTCGGCAAGGACTGGGGCTTCGGCCGCACCGACACCGGGAGCACCGCCCACCGGCCCGAGTACACCGTCACACCCGAGGACTTCCCCGCCGGATATGCGCCCAGCTGGGCCCACGAGGACGCCGCGGAGTCGACCGGCGACCCGGCCCGCGACCTGGACCGGCTGCTCGACCGCTTCCGGGACGACATCCGCGACGCGGCCCGGGACCACGGTGTGACGGCCGACCAGGTGCGCGACACCCGCCGTCGGCTGTCGGAGGCGGCGGCCCACATCGGGGCGATCCTGCGCCCGCCGAAGGCCTGAGCCCGGCGGGGCACGGCGCGGCGGCCCTCATTTCCCTCAGGGGCGCCGCGCGCCGGTGAAACGCCGGTCAGGCACAGACCTCCCCGGCCCCGTCGCCCAGCACCCTGGTCAGCGACGCGTGGGTCACCCCGTGGTCGGCGAGCACTTCGGCGGGCACACCGGGGCGCAGGACCAGGGCGAGGAGGAGATGCTCGTCCCCGATGCGCCGGTCGCGGCGGGCGACGGCGACCCGGAGCGCCTTCTCCAGGACCTCCTTGGCGCCCCGGCTGAAGCTCCGGTGTCCGGACCACCGGCGCCCGCCCCTCCGGTCGTCGACGGACATCGCCCCCACGCCATGGGCCTCCTCGACCTTGGCGACGATCTCCGTGACGTCGATCCCCAGTCCGGCGAGGGCGTCCGTCTCGGACTTCGACAGACCGGCGCGACGCCGTGCGTCCCGCAATGCCTGGCGTACCGCGTCCCGGTGCTCCTCGGCGCCCAGTGCCGCCAGCGCGAAGGCGGCACGACTGCCCTCCCGGTCCAGCAGGGCGAGCAGCAGGTGCTCGGGCTCGACGGTCCCCGCCCCCGCCTCCTCGGCGTGTCCGACCGCCCCCTGCACGACCGCGCGGGCGTCCTTCGTGAACCGCTCGAACATCAATGCCTCCCGTACTTCTTGTGCACGGCCTGCCTGCTGACTCCGAGTTCCGTGGCGATCTCCTGCCACGACCATCCCTGCCCGCGGGCACTGCGCACCTGTACGGCTTCCAGCTGCTCCACCAGCTTCCGCAGGGCGGCGACGGCCCGCAGCCCGACCCGGGGATCGCGGTCCCCCGCCCGCGTGGCGAGATCCGTTGCTTCACTCATACCGTCAACTTAGGTTGACAGAGCCTACGCGTCAACCGTGGTTGACAAACAGGCCGGAGTCGCCGGGGCTCCGGGACGCGCGAACGGCGGGCCCGGAGAACCGGACCCGCCGCACGTGCCATATATGCCGTATGTGCCGTATGTGCCGTATACGGGGAAAGGCGTCAGGAGTTGCTGAGCACGATCTTGCCGAACTGCCCGCCGGAGGCCATCCGCTCGAACCCCTCACGGGCCCGGTCCATCGGGAGCACGTCGTCGATGACGGGCCGCACACCGGTGTCGGCGCAGAAGGACAGCAGGTCCTCCAGCTCGTCCTTGGACCCCATCGTGGAGCCGACGACCTTGAGCTCCAGGAAGAAGATCCGGGTCAGCTCGGCGTGGGAGGGCCGGTCGCCGCTGGTGGCACCGGAGATGACCAGCGTGCCGCCCGGCCTGAGCGACTTGATCGAGTGCGACCAGGTCGCGGCGCCCACCGTCTCGATCACGGCGTCCACCCGCTGTGGCAGCCGCGCCCCGGTCTCGACGGCCTCCACCGCACCGAGTTCCAGGGCCCGCTTGCGCTTGGCCTCGTCGCGGCTGGTCGCGAAGACCCGCAGCCCCGCCGCCTTGCCGAGCACGATGGCGGCCGTGGCGACCCCGCCGCCGGCGCCCTGCACCAGCACCGAGTCACCGGGGCGCACCCCCGCGTTGGTGAACAGCATCCGGTACGCCGTCAGCCAGGCGGTCGGCAGACAGGCGGCCTCCTCGAAGGAGAGCTCCTTGGGCTTGGGCAGGACGTTCCAGGTCGGCACGGCGACCTGCTCGGCGAACGTCCCCGGGTAGCGCTCGGTGAGGATGGACCGGGGCTCCTCGGGGCCGACCCCGTGGCCGGTCTGGCCGATCACGGAATGCAGGACGACCTCGTTGCCGTCGGCGTCGATCCCGGCGGCGTCGCAGCCGAGGATCATCGGCAGCCGGTCCTCGGGGAGGCCGACGCCGCGCAGGGACCACAGGTCGTGATGGTTGAGGGAGGCGGCCCTGACATCGACGACACTCCAGCCGGGCCGGGCCTCGGGAGCGGGAAGCTCTCCCAACTCCAGGCCCGCCAAGGGCTCGTCGCGGTCGATTCGGGCGGCGTAGACAGCGAACATGACCTTGACGATAGGTTCCCCACCGCCCGACGGGAACCACAGCACCGTGTGACACACCCCCTCTTGCGCGCCCCGTACCGCCGGGCAGCGCACCCCGGCCCGCCACTCACACACCCGCACCCGCACCCAATAGGCAAGCGGCCCCGCCCACCAAGGACGAGGCCGCTCACCACACGCCACACGCAGGGGCTCACGCCGTCACCGGCGCGCAACCCCCTCCGCACGGGCCGCCGCCGCCACCGCCGCCGTGACGGCCGGCGCGACCCGCTCGTCGAACGGCGACGGAATGACGTAGTCCGCGGCGAGGTCGTCCCCCACCACGGCGGCCAGCGCCTCGGCCGCCGCGAGCTTCATGCCCTCGGTGATCCGCGACGCCCGCACCTGGAGCGCGCCCGCGAAGATGCCCGGGAACGCCAGCACGTTGTTGATCTGGTTCGGGAAGTCCGAGCGCCCCGTCGCGACGACCGCCGCGTACTTGTGGGCGACCTCCGGATGCACCTCGGGGTTCGGGTTGGCCATCGCGAAGACGAAGGCGCCCTCGGCCATCGAGGCCACCGCCGGCTCCGGCACCGTACCGCCGGACACGCCGATGAAGACGTCGGCACCCGCGAGGGCCGCCTCCAGCGGGCCGGACAGCCCGGCCTTGTTGGTGAAGGAGGCCAGTTCCTGCTTCACCGGCGTCAGGTCGTCCCGGTCGGCCGAGACGACGCCCTTGCGGTCGGCGACCGCGACATCCCCGATGCCGGCCTCCACCAGCATCTTGGCGATGGCGACACCGGCCGCGCCCGCGCCCGAGATCACCGCCCGCAGCTCACCCAGCGTCCGCCCGCTCAGCCGCGCCGCGTTCCGCAGTGCCGCCAGCGTCACCACGGCCGTGCCGTGCTGGTCGTCGTGGAAGACCGGGATGTCCAGGCGCTCCTGGAGCTTGCGCTCGATCTCGAAGCACCGCGGCGCCGAGATGTCCTCCAGGTTGATGCCGCCGAACGAGGGCGCGAGCCGGACCACGGTCTCGACGATCTCGTCGGCGTCCGTGCAGTTCAGGGCGATCGGGACCGCGTCCACTCCGCCGAACTGCTTGAAGAGGATGGCCTTGCCCTCCATCACCGGGAGGGAGGCCTCGGGCCCGATGTCACCGAGTCCCAGCACCGCCGTGCCGTCCGTCACGACCGCGACGACCGACGACTTCCAGGTGTAGTCGTGGACGAGGTCGGGCTGCTCGGCGATCGCGCTGCACACTTTCGCGACGCCGGGCGTGTACGCCAGGGACAGGTCGTCCTTGTCGCGGACCGGCACGGTGGCCTGCACGGCCATCTTGCCGCCGCGGTGCAGCGCGAACGCGGGGTCGAAGGAGTCGAGCGGCTCGGCGCCCTCCCCCTGCTCCGCACCGGCTTCGCTGTCGCTGCGAGGATTGACGATCTCCGCTGCCACTTTGTCTTACCCCTTAAGAGTTCATGGTTTGAGGGTTTGTCCACTCCTGGTGAGGAATGGGCGGGCACCGCGCAGGGAGATGGCTGTCTGGGCCACGCGGACCCCTGCGCGACGGGCGCGCCGCACACGCGCCCTGAGCCCCTGATGAGGGGTGTAAAGAACCTTCTTACCCGACGGACGCCTCCCGCGACGAGTCCGATAAGCGCAAGCTCACATGCCGGACCCCGAACGCCGCATGTCGGTGACATGGCTCATAGCCAGGCTTCCGGACAACCTCCCGGCACCTCTTGACAGAGCCGCGAGCGCCACCTTCAACAGCCCCGCCCGCCCGCGATCCATGCCCGGATAACGAGAAATTCCGCAGATCTTCCGGCCGGAGGGGCAGATTCCCGTAAAGGTTCGGTCGGGATGTACCGACCTGGTGCGGTTCGGGGGCTGACCCGTTATCCGATTTTGACATGACGGCCCCCCTGAATGGCCGAGTCCGAATGGCAAGATGCCGTAATCACACGAGGTCGCGGCACTCGAAGGTGTGTGCTCTCGTCGACCCACGGCACCGGCCGGTCCCCCGGCCGGCGTCCCGTCCCATCGGCAACTCCCTCATCCGCCGGAGGAACCACCATGACCGCACGCTCCACCCGTCGTACGACCGCCGCGCACTCCCGGCTAGCAGCGGTCGGTGCGATCGCGGTCGCCGGCGCCCTGCTGCTCACCGGATGCGGCGACCAGACCGAGAACAGCGACTCCGGCAGCAGCGACAACCAGTCGGCGAGCGGGGCCCCGCTCGCCGACAAGCTGCCGCAGTCGATCCGCGACAAGGGCACCGTCAAGGTCGGCTCCGACATCGCGTACGCCCCGGTCGAGTTCAAGGACGGCTCCGGCAAGACCGTCGGTATCGACCCGGACCTCGCCGACGCCCTCGGCAAGCAGCTCGGGGTGAAGTTCGAGTTCGAGAACGGCACGTTCGACACCCTGATCACCGGTCTGCGCTCCAAGCGGTACGACATCGCCATGTCCGCGATGACCGACACCAAGGACCGCCAGGAGGGCATCGACTCCGACACCGGCAAGAAGGTCGGCCAGGGCGTCGACTTCGTCGACTACTTCACCGCCGGTGTCTCGATCTACACCAAGAAGGGCGACGACCAGGGCATCAAGACCTGGTCCGACCTGTGCGGCAAGAAGCTCGTGCTCCAGCGCGGCACGGTCTCCGAGGACCTCGCCAAGGCCGAGAACGAGAAGTGCCCGGCCGGCAAGAAGATCTCCATGGAGGCCTTCGACAACGACCAGCAGGCCCAGACCCGTCTGCGCGCGGGCGGCGCGGACGCCGGCTCCTCCGACTTCCCGGTGGCGGCGTACGCGGTGAAGACCTCCGGCGGCGGCAAGGACTTCGAGCTCGTCGGCGAGCAGGTCGAGGCCGCGCCGTACGGCATCGCGGTCGCCAAGGACAACGCGCAGCTGCGCGACGCCCTGAAGGCGGCGCTGGACGCGGTGATCGCGAACGGCGAGTACAAGAAGATCATGGACAAGTGGGGCGTGGCGGAAGGCGCCGTCACCGAGGCCACCGTCAACGGCGGCAAGTGACCGCGCGGCGGGCGCTGAAAGGCAACATCCGTGACTGTTGACATCGACAAGACGGCGGGCGGCCCGGCCGGTACGCCGCCGACCCCGCCGGAGGCCATCAAGGCCATCCCGGTCCGGCACTACGGGCGGTACGTCTCCGCGGTCGTCGCGATCGCGCTGCTGGCCGCGGTCGTCTACGCGTTCTCCCAGGGCAAGATCAACTGGGGTGCGATCCCGGACTACTTCTTCGACGACCGCGTCCTGACCGGCATGGGCAAGACGCTGCTGATCACCGTCCTCGCGATGCTGATCGGCATCGTCGGCGGCATCCTGCTCGCCGTGATGCGGCTGTCGAAGAACCCGGTGACCTCGTCCATCTCGTGGTTCTACATCTGGTTCTTCCGCGGCACGCCGGTCCTGGTGCAGCTCGTCGTCTGGTTCAACCTCGGCCTGGTCTTCGAGTACATCAACCTCGGTCCGTTCTACCGCGACGAGTGGTCGGACTTCATGACGCCGTTCCTGACGGCGCTGCTCGGTCTCGGTCTCAACGAGGCCGCGTACATGGCGGAGATCTGCCGTGCCGGTCTGCTCGCGGTCGACGAGGGCCAGACGGAGGCGGCACACGCGCTGGGCATGAGCCACGCCAAGACGCTGCGCCGGATCGTGGTCCCGCAGGCGATGCGCGTGATCGTGCCGCCGACCGGCAACGAGGTCATCAACATGCTGAAGACGACCTCCCTGGTGTCGGTCGTCCAGTACGCCGAGTTGTTCCGGGTCGCCCAGGACATCGGCCAGACCTCGGGCGCCCCGGCCGAGATGCTGTTCCTGGCGGCGGCCTGGTACCTGCTGCTGACCTCGGTCTTCAGCGTCGGCCAGTACTACCTGGAGCGCTACTACGCCCGCGGCTCCAGCCGCAGCCTGCCGCCGACCCCGCTGCAGAAGATCAGGGCGAACCTGTTCTCCCTGTCGAACCGCTCCAGCACGACGGGAGGTGCGGCATGACCGCCATGGTCAAGGCCGAGGGCGTCCACAAGTCCTTCGGTGCCGTCGAGGTCCTCAAGGGGATCGACCTGGAGGTGAAGCAGGGCGAGGTGTTCTGCCTCATCGGCCCCTCCGGCTCCGGCAAGTCCACCTTCCTCAGGTGTATCAACCACCTCGAGAAGATCAACGCAGGGCGTCTGTACGTCGACGGCGAGCTGGTCGGCTACCGCCAGAAGGGTGACAAGCTCTACGAGCTGAAGGACAGCGAGGTCGCCCTCAAGCGCCGGGACATCGGCATGGTCTTCCAGCGCTTCAACCTGTTCCCGCACATGACGGCCGTGGAGAACGTCATGGAGGCGCCGGTCCAGGTCAAGGGCGTGAGCAGGTCCCAGGCGAGGGACCGGGCACGGGCGCTGCTGGAGCGCGTGGGCCTGGCCGACAAGGCCGGCAACTACCCCTCGCAGCTCTCCGGCGGCCAGCAGCAGCGGGTCGCCATCGCACGAGCCCTGGCGATGGACCCGAAGCTGATGCTGTTCGACGAGCCGACCTCGGCGCTCGACCCCGAGCTGGTCGGCGACGTCCTCGACGTCATGCGCGACCTCGCGGAGTCCGGCATGACGATGGTCGTCGTCACCCACGAGATGGGCTTCGCCCGCGAGGTCGGCGACAGCCTGGTCTTCATGGACGACGGCGTGGTCGTCGAGTCGGGCAACCCGCGCGACGTGCTGACCGACCCCCAGCACGACCGGACGAAGGCGTTCCTGTCCAAGGTCCTCTGAGGCCGCGAGCAGAGGCCAGGGGCGGTACGGATCTCCGTACCGCCCCTTCCTGCCGTCATGGGCTCACTTCACGGCCAGCAGCAGGGTGTCCGACGGCGAGCACCACACCGGCCGGGCCTCGCCGAAGCCCTTCTCGCGCAGCACGCGCGCGTGCCAGGCCGCCGAGGGCATCTCGCCGTCGGCGTGCTCCCCGTAGATCTCGAAGCGGCGGGCGGTGGGCCCGGCGAGTGCCGGGTCCTTGGCGGCGAGCTGCCACCACTCGGCCCAGTCCAGGGCGCCCTCGCCCTTGGCGGCGTCCATCCGCGCGTGCCGCTGCGCGCGCTCGGCCGCGTTGATCCTGGGCGTCGTGTCGTCGATCATGTGGTCCGCGTTCATGAAGACACCACCGTCGCGGACCAGCCCCGCGACCCGCCCGTAGAGATCCGCGAGGGGTTCGGCGTGGAACCAGTGCAGGGCCGTAGCGGTCAGCACGGCGTCGTAGGCGTCGTACGGCAGCTTCGACGGCCAGTCGGGGTCCTTGAGGTCGGCGGTGACGAAGGAGACCCGCTGGTCGCCCGCGAAGGTGCCCTCGGCGATGGTGAGGAGCGCGGGATCGAGGTCCACGCCGGTGCTGGTGGCGTCCGGGAACCGGTCGAGCAGCCGGGCCGTGATGGTGCCGGTGCCGCAGGCCAGGTCCAGGACGCGCGGCGCGGGGCCGACGAGCGCCTCGACCATGTCGAGCATGATCCGGAACCGTTCCTCGCGGTCCGGCATGTACCACTCCTGCTGCCGGTCCCAGCTCCGCTGCCAGGCCTGCCAGTCGGCACCCGCCGCGGTCGTCGCGGTGGCGGTCGTCGTGGTCGTGGTCGTCGTGGTGGTGTCCGCGTTCGTCATCGAGCCCCTCCGTGCTGCGTCGCGTAATACCCTGGAAGCACGGTCAGCTGTTACCTGACCGCAGGCACGACCCTAGAGCCCCTTCGTAAGGACTACAAGTGGAACTGGCCTATTACTCGGATTACGCCGTTCGTCTCGTCAACACCGAGGAACCGTCGCGGGGGCAGGACTCCCTGACCTCGGTGGAGGCCGTCCGTGAGCTGTTCGGCGCCAACCAGTCGGCGGCCCGGCGCGCGTCCGACGCCGACGTGACCCGGTTCCGTTCGGTTCGGGGGCGGCTGCGCGCGGTCTTCGAGGCGGCCGACGGCGGCGACGAGACCCTCGCGGTGGACCTGCTGAACTCACTGCTCCTGGAGTTCCCGGTGAGCCCGCAGATCTCCGGCCACGACCACCGTGCTGAGGACGGCAGCCCGCTGTGGCACATGCACCTGGCGGACCACCCCTCCAACGCGACCGCCGGTTTCGCGGCCATCGCGGCGATGGGACTGGCCTTCCACCTCACCGAGTACGGCGTGGACCGGCTGGGCCTGTGCGAGGCGGCCCCCTGCCGCAACGCCTACCTGGACACCTCCACCAACCGCTCCCGGCGCTACTGCTCCGACCGCTGCGCCACCCGCGCCAACGTGGCGGCCTACCGCGCCCGCAAGCGCCTGGAGGCGGACCGGTCGGCCAGCACCGGCCTGACCGCCGACAGCGCCCAGCGGACCACGGCGAGCGGCGAACGCTGACCCGGCCGCGGCGGCCGGTACCGGAACCGGACCCTGCCCAGCACGAGGTCCTGCGGGACCACCCCGTAGTCGGTACTGTCCCCGCCCGCGAACGCGTTGTCCCCGAGCACCCACCAGCCGGCCCCGCGCCGCTCGGCCGCCCGCTTGACGACGAGCAGGTCCTGCTGGAAGGGATGCCGCAGTACGACCACGTCCCCCGGCCGGACCCGCGCCCCCCAATGCACGAGCAGCACGTCACCGTGGTGCAGCGTGGGCACCATCGACGGCCCGGTCACCTCGGCCGGCCCGAAGGGCAGCGCCCCTCTCGCGCGCTCGGTCTCCTGCGACAGTTGCTCCGGCATCACCCGGCACCTCCCCGGTCTTTCCTCCACCAGTCTCAGTCTCACCCCGGACTTTTGTCCTAAGCCCACGGGGGCACTCGCGAAATCGGGCCTCCCAGGGAGTAATGTCCCCCCTGAGAAGACGATCACGAGGAAGGAACGCTTCATGCTTTCCCGCCTGTTTGCCCCCAAGGTCACGGTCAGCGCCCACTGCGACCTGCCCTGCGGCGTGTACGACCCGGCCCAGGCCCGCATCGAGGCGGAGTCGGTGAAGGCCGTCCAGGAGAAGATGGCCGGCAACGACGACCCGCACTTCCAGACGCGCGCCACGGTCATCAAGGAGCAGCGCGCCGAGCTGGCGAAGCACCACGTCTCCGTGCTGTGGAGCGACTACTTCAAGCCCCCGCACTTCGAGAAGTACCCGGAGCTGCACCAGCTGGTCAACGACACCCTCAAGGCCCTGTCGGCCGCCAAGGGCTCGAAGGACCCGGCGACCGGTCAGAAGGCCCTGGACTACATCGCCCAGATCGACAAGATCTTCTGGGAGACCAAGAAGGCCTGACGAACGTCAGCATCCCCGGGGCCGGCGATCGGTGCACCATCGCAGGCCGCCAGGACAGCCCGAAGGGGCCCGGCCGTCATCACGGCCGGGCCCCTTCGGCATTGCCGGGGCAAGGGACCGGGTGCCGCTGCCCCCAGGCCCGGGTAAGGGCGGGCGGCGGCTCAGCGCTTTCGGTGGTACGTGCGCACCACGACGCCGTTGCCGAAGGTCCGCACCGAGTCCGGCACGAACTCGGCGACCTCGAAACCGGAGGCGAACATCGGCATGCCGGTGCCGAGCACCACCGGGTAGGTCTTGACGACCAGTTCGTCGACCTCGTCGACCAGCTCGCCGGCGACGGCCGATCCGCCGCACAGGTAGATGTCGAAGGCACTGTCCTCCGCCTTCAGCTCCCTGACCCTGCCGACCAGATCCGCCGAGACGATCTCGACGTTCGGATCGGGCGACTCGGTGAGCGTGCGCGAGGCGACGTACTCGCGCAGATGCGCGTACGGGCTGGTGACGCCCTCCTTGAGGGCAAGGTCGTAGCTGGCCCTCCCCTGGACGACCGTGTCGAACCGCTTGTTCCGCAGGTCGTCGAGACCGAGCGCCCGACGGCCCTGGGTGGCCATCGTCTCCGGATACTCCGCCTTCAGGAACTCGAGGAACTCCTCGTCGACGAACGGGAACATGAACGACGCATCGCCGTCCGGACCGCCGATGAAGCCGTCGATCGAGCAGGCGATGAAGTACGTGAGTTTGCGCAAACCGTTCTCCCCTTTGCCTTGACCACTACGGTCACAGTACTCCATGCGTAGTTGTCAGGGGAGCGGATTATGAGGTTACCGAGTCCGCGGCTCGCGCCACATCGGCCACATCCGGGGGCCGTCCGGGAGGTCCAGAGCCCGGCCGGTGAACTCGAAGCCGAGGCGCTCGTACAGCACCTTGCCGCGGGCACTGCTCGCCTCCAGGTAGGCGGGCAGTCCCTCGCGGTCCAAGCGGTCGAGGACGCTCTCGATCAGCGCGGTGCCCAGCCCCTCGCCCTGCCGCCCGGGGACCACGCCGATCATCCAGAGGTACTCGTGGGCCCGCCCGGTGGGGTGGATGGCGTCCGTGAGCCGGGCTATCAGCTCCACGCGCGCGTTCTCCGGGTCGACGGCCTCGCGGACCTGTGCGGGACCGTCCTCGGCGCCCTCGCCGATCCGGTCGTCCGGCTCGGCGCCCGCGTGCCCGTCCGCCGGGACGGGCAACCACAGCGCGCAGGCGGCGCCGTCCTCGGTGAGGTCGATGCGCCCGTCGGCGAAGACGGCGTCGGCGAACGCGGCCATGAGCCGGTGGTGCGTCCGGCGCCGGTACTCCTCGCCGGGAAAGACCCAACTGCTCACCGGGTCGTCCTGGAAGGCCTCGTCCAGCAACCGGACGACCAGATCCCGGTCGTCCTCCCCCGCCGTCCGGATCACCACACCCATGCCTCGCCCCTCCGACTCGACACCGACGACTCGATGCCGCGGCCTCGGTGCCGCTGACTCAACGTCGCTCGTCTGTACGGCGGTTGAGCCTAGCCGGTGGGTACGTGGGGGGTGGGTGGGTCACTGCGTCCCGCTTGCGCGGGAGGAAGGGGGCGGGCCCCGCACACCGTGGGGAAGTGCGGGACCCGCCGGACCGGAGCCGTCGGCGGTGCGGCCGTACGTCGGTCAGGTGCCGTACGGCCCTGCACAGGCTCCGGGGTCTTGCGTGGCGGCGCTCAGGTGCTGCGCCGGGTCACGAACTCGGCCAGCGCGAGCAGGCCGCCCGCCGCCTCCGGCTCGGGCACGGCACGGGCCAACTCCTGCATGGCCCGCGCCATCCGGTCGGCCGCCTGGGCCTGCGCCCAGTCCCGGCCGCCGGCCCGCTCCACGGCCAGGGCGGTGCGCTCCAGGTCCTCCTTGTCCTTGTCGTACGGCACCGCGTACAGCTCGGCCAGTTCGGCGGCGGCCGGGGTGCCGGAGGTCAGGGCGGCGACCACCGGCAGTGACTTCTTGCGGGCGGCCAGGTCCGCACCGGCAGGCTTGCCGGTGTGGCGCGGGTCGCCCCATATGCCGATGACGTCGTCGATGAGCTGGAAGGCAAGCCCGGCCTCACGGCCGAACGCGTCCAGGGCCTCGACGTCCTCCCTGGCCGCACCCGCGTACAGCGCGCCGAGGGCGCAGGCGCAGCCCAGCAGCGCGCCCGTCTTGGCCTCGGCCATGGCGAGCGTCTCGTCGAGCGTGACCTCGCCCGGCGGGCGCCGCTCCATGGCCGTGTCCGCGTGCTGGCCCTCGCACAGCTCCATGACGCAGTCGGCGAGCCGGGTGGCCGCCGCCGCGGACGCCGGGTGCGGGTCCGCGGCCAGCAGCCGCAGGGCGAGCGCCTGAAGCGCGTCCCCGGCCAGGATCGCGTCGGCGTCGCCGAACACGGTCCACGCGGTCGGCCGGTGACGCCGGGTGGCGTCCCGGTCCATCACGTCGTCGTGCAGCAGGGTGAAGTTGTGGATCAGCTCCACCGCCGCGGCGGCACGGCCGGCAGTCGCGCGGGCCGCCGGTCCGCCGAGCGCGCTCGCCGCGGTGAGGACGAGCGCGGGGCGGATCGCCTTGCCCGCGTTGCCCGCCGCGGGTGTGCCGTCCGCGTGCTGCCAGCCGAAGTGGTAGAGCGCGATGCGGCGCATCGACTCGGGCAGCGATGCGATGGCGGACCGCAGTTCGGGGTCGACCGAGGCCCGTGACTCACTCAGGAGTACAGCTGCCTCGTGCCCTTCGGCCACCGCCTGTCCCGGCCCGTCGGACAACTCCCCCGGCTCCTTCTCGCGCTGTGTGCCGATGGGACCGTGCCTTTCCGGCGTTCCGGTGGGACGGCGCGTCGCGGTGGCGCCGCGCCGGGTCTCCGTCATGGACTCACCTTCCCCCTGGGCCCGTCCGTACCTCGGGGGTGTACCCGCCCGGGAGGGCGGGAACACGGCGTTCGGGACGGTGGCGTCACCGCCAGCGGCCGATCTCGACGTTCTCCAGGACGCCGAGCGCGTCCGGTACCAGCACCGCGGCCGAGTAGTAGGCCGTGACCAGGTACTTGATGATGGCCTGCTCATTGATGCCCATGAAGCGCACCGACAGACTCGGCTCGATCTCGTCCGGGATGCCGGTGGCCCGCAGACCGATGACTCCCTGGTCCTGCTCGCCGGTACGCATCGCGATGATCGACGACGTACGGGCCTCGGTGACCGGGATCTTGTTGCACGGGTAGATGGGCACACCGCGCCAGGTCGGGATGCGGTTCCCGGCGACGTCGATCGTCTCGGGGACGAGACCGCGCTTGTTGAGCTCGCGGCCGATGGCGGCGATGGCGCGCGGGTGCGCGAGGAGCAGCTTGGTGCCGCGCCGGCGGCTCAGCAGTTCGTCGAGGTCATCCGGACCGGGCACGCCGTCGTGCGGCTGGATGCGCTGGTCGTACTCGCAGTTGTGCAGCAGGCCGAACTCGCGGTTGTTGATGAGTTCGTGCTCCTGGCGCTCCTTCAGCGCTTCGACCGTCAGCCTGATCTGCTGCTCGGTCTGGTTCATCGGCTGGTTGTACAGGTCGGCCACGCGCGAGTGGATGCGCAGCACGGTCTGGGCGACGCTCAGTTCGTACTCACGGGGCCGGGCCTCGTAGTCGACGAAGGTGTGCGGGATGTCCGGCTCCCCGCTGTGGCCGGCCGAGAGGTCGATCTCCTTCTCACCGTGCTTGTTGGTGCGCTGCTCCGGGATCGAGCGCCGCTGCTCCAGGTGCTCGCGCAGGGAGTCCGCCCGCTCCGCGACCTGCTCCACCTCCTGGCGGGGCAGTACCAGCACCGTGCAGGCGGTGACCGTGCGGGCGGTGAACTCCCAGATGGCGTCCCCGTCCAGGAGCGCCTGGTCGCCGAAGTAGGCGCCGTCTGCGAGGACGCCGAGGACCGCGTCGTCGCCGTAGGGACCGGTGCCGATCTTCTCGATCTTGCCGTGCGCCAGCAGGTACACCTCGTCGGCCCGGCCGCCGAACGAGGCGATGACCTCGCCGGGGCCGAACTCCCGCTGCTCACAGCGCTGCGCGAGTTCCGACAGGACCTCGTCGTCCTCGTACGACCGCAGGGCCGGCAGCTCGCCCAGCTCCGCGGGGATGACCTCGACGCGGTCGCCGGTCTTCACGAACGTCACGCGACCGTCGCCGACGGCGAAGGTCAGGCGCCGGTTGACCCGGTACGTGCCGCCCTGGATGTCCACCCAGGGGAGCGAGCGCAGCAGCCAGCGCGAGCTGATCTCCTGCATCTGAGGAACGGACTTGGTCGTGGTGGCCAGGTTCCGCGCGGCCGCCGTGCCGAGGCTCTGCTGCGGCCTGGTCTGCTCGGTGCGGACCTCTTCGCCTACCGACATAAGGTATTGCCCTCCCGGTCATGCCGGACGGCTACGCCCGGCATCGATGTGCGTGCACCAGCCTTCCTCACGGAGCGTGCCGGTGCTATTACACGAAAGAGCGGGAATGGATCACTCACGTGCGGGGCAGACATGGGGGCTTGTTCGGCGTCTCGGCGACTTGCCCGGCTCCGTCTCGGCCCTGTTCGTCGCCACTGGCCGGGACGAGATTGTCCGAAACGATTCGCACACGCTCCGGGCAAGTAATAGGAAGCGCTCCGTTTCGGTACAAGCTCCGTACGAGGCGGTCGCGTCGGGCGGTCGTCGCGCAGCGTGAAGGAGCCGGCCGTGGCCTCACCCATGTCCGCGAGCAGTTTCCTCAAGGCACTGAAGGCGGAGGGCCTCACCGTCGTCGAGGTCGGCGACTGGCGCGACCACAACCGCAACCACAAGGGCGCCTGGGGCCCCGTGCACGGTGTGATGATCCACCACACGGTCACCAGGGGCAGCGCGCGGACGGTGGACATCTGCCGCAAGGGGCACGAGAGTCTGCCCGGCCCCCTGTGCCACGGGGTCGTCACCAAGGACGGCAAGGTCCACCTCGTCGGGTACGGCAGGGCCAACCACGCCGGTCTCGGCGACGACGACGTCCTGCGCGCGGTGATCGCGGAGAAGGCCCTGCCCCGGGACAACGAGGCGAACACCGACGGCAACCGGCACTTCTACGGCTTCGAGTGCGAGAACCTCGGCGACGGCGACGACCCCTGGCCGGCGGTGCAGCTGGATGCCATCGAGCGGGCCGCCGCGGCCGTGTGCCGCCACCACGGCTGGAACGAGCGGTCCGTCATCGGTCACCTGGAGTGGCAGCCGGGGAAGGTGGACCCGCGCGGGTTCACGATGGCGTCGATGCGGGAGCGGATCCGGGACCGGCTCAAGTGACCCGGGGCCGGCCGGAGTGACCCGGGGCCGGCCGAAGCGAGGTGTCCGCCGCGCGGCGGCGCGACAATGGCGGGGTGACCGGCACCGACACCCGCGACCTCGCCGCCCTGCGGCCCCGTCTGCCCTCTCCGCTGCACGAGGTGGCCGACGCACGGTTCGAGCGGCACGGTGTCCGGTTGCTGCTCAAGCGGGACGATCTGATCCACCCCGAGCTGGTCGGCAACAAATGGCGCAAGCTGGCACCGGTTCTCGCCACGGCGGGCGGCCGTGCCCTCGTCACGTTCGGCGGCGCCTACTCCAACCACCTGCGGGCCGCGGCCGCCGCGGGCCGTCTGCTCGGTCTGCCCACGGTGGGCGTGGTCCGCGGGCAGGAACTGGCCGGCCGGCCGCTCAACCCGTCGCTGGCCAGGTGTGCCGCCGACGGGATGCGGCTGCACTTCGTCGACCGCTCGACGTACCGGCGCAAGTCCGAACCGGAGACCCTGGCGGCTCTCCTGCGTGCGGTGGACGCGGAGGACGCCCTCGTCGTCCCCGAGGGCGGCAGCAACGCGGAGGCGGTCCGCGGCTGCCGCGCCCTGGGCGAGGAACTGGGCGAACACGCCGACGTGTCCGCCATCGCCTGCGGCACCGGCGGCACCCTCGCCGGACTGGCCGCCGGGCTTCCCCGGGGGCGGCGGGCCCTCGGCGTACCCGTGCTCAGGGGCGGCTTCCTGGAGGGCGACATACGGCGGCTCCAGGACCGCGCGTTCGGCGGGCCGCGCGGTGCCTGGAGGCTGGACGACCGCTTCCACCACGGCGGCTACGCCCGCACGACGCCCGAGCTGGACGCCTTCTCCGAGGACTTCGAACACCGCCACGGCCTCCCCGTGGAGCGCGTCTACGTCGCCAAGATGCTGTACGCCCTGCTCGCCCTCACCGAGGAGGGCGCCTTCCCGCGCGGAACGACCCTGGCCGCGGTCGTCACCGGCCGCCGCTTCTCCTGAGCGGGACGGGGCCACCGCCCCGACGCGCCCGCGCACGTGCGTCGCTCACGTGGTCTCGCGGTACGCGGCGGCCTCCTCAAGGTCCAGCCGGCGCAGCAGTGTCCGGAGCATCTCGTCGTCGATGTAGCGGCCGTCCCGCAGCCGGACGAAGACCTCGCGCTCGGCGCCGATCATCTCCCGGGAGAGCCGCCGGTAGGTGTCGTCGACGGTCTCGCCGGTGATGGGGTTGACCTGGCCGAGCCGTTCCCAGACGGCGTTGCGGCGGCGCTCCAGGACCGTGCGGAGGCGGTCGGCGAGCGGACCCGGCAGGGCGTTGCGCTCGTCGGCCAGGAGGTCGTCCAGGCGCCGTTCCGCGGCCCGCGAGGCCTGTGCCTGCGCGTTGGCCTCCGCCAGGGTCTCGACCTGCACGTCGTGCGGGGGGAACTTCAGCAGCCGGATCAGCGGCGGCAGGCTGACACCCTGCACGACCAGCGTGCCGATGACGGTCGTGAAGGTGAGGAACAGGATGAGGTTGCGCTCGGGAAAGGGCTCGCCGCCGTGCACCGTGAGCGGGATGGAGAAGGCGATGGCCAGGGAGACCACGCCCCGCATCCCGGCCCAGCCGATGACGAACGGCCCTTTCCAGGAGAGGTCGCCCTCGCGCGCGCGTACGCGTGCCGACAGCCGGGGCAGGAAGGTCGCCGGGTACACCCATGCGAACCTCGCCACGGCGACCACCAGGAAGACGGCGAGGGCGTACCAGGCGGCGTCAATCCCCTCGTACTCCCCCAAGCCCTTGAGGACGACGGGCAGCTGGAGTCCGATGAGGGCGAACACGGCCGACTCCAGGACGAAGGCGACCATCTTCCACACCGCCTCCTCCTGGAGCCGGGTGGCGAAGTCGACCTCCCACGCGCGGTGCCCGAGGTAGAGCGCGACGACGACCACCGCGAGCACCCCCGAGGCGTGCACCTGCTCGGCGACCGCGTAGGCGACGAACGGGATCAGCAGGGAGAGCGCGTTCTGCAGCAGCGCCTCCTTCAGGTGGGTGCGCAGCCAGTGCAGCGGCACCATCAGGACCAGTCCGACGCCGACGCCGCCCACCGCCGCGATCAGGAACTCGCCGATTCCCCCGGCCCAGGTCGCGCCCTCGCCGACGGCCGCCGCGAGCGCCACCTTGAAGGCGGTGATGGCGGTGGCGTCATTCACCAGGGACTCGCCCTGGAGGATCGTGGTGATCCGGGAGGGCAGCCCCACGCGGCGGGCGACCGCCGTGGCCGCGACGGCGTCCGGGGGCGCCACCACCGCGCCGAGCACCAGGGCCGCGGTCAGCGGCAGGCCCGGCACGATGAGGTAGGCGGCGCAGCCGACGACGAAGGTGGCGAACAGGACGTAGCCCACGGACAGCAGCGCCACGGGCCGCGCCTGCGCCCTCAGGTCCAGGTACGAGCTGTCGGTGGCCGCCGTGTGCAGCAGCGGGGGCAGGAGCAGGGGCAGGACGATGTGCGGGTCGAGGGTGTAGTCGGGCACGCCGGGCACATAACTCACCGCCAGGCCCGCCGCGACCAGCAGCAGCGGCACCGGCACCGGCACACGCCGTCCCGCCGCGGCGATCGCGGCGCTGCCCGCCACCAGCAACAGCAGCGGCATCACGTCCATCGTCCTCGCCCGCCCTCGTAATCCGCGCGGTCTTCCGCACACCCGTCGTAACCTGGCAATCATGAAACAGTGCACGCACGCCGACGCGCTGCCGCACCCGGAACCCGAGCCGTGCGGCGAGACCTGTCCGGAGTGCCTGGCCGAGGGCACGGACCCGGTGCAGCTGAGGCTGTGCCTCATCTGCGGCCATGTCGGCTGCTGCGACTCCTCGCCGAAGCAGCACGCGACGGCGCATTACAAGGAGACCGGTCACCCGGTGATGCGGACCTTCGAGCCCGGGGAGAGCTGGCGCTGGTGCTTCGTCGATCACGTCCTCGTATGACCTCTGTCCGGGACGGTTCGACCGTCTGACGCCTGGGTACGTCAACCCGGCGCACGCTCTTCCGATTTGAGCCCGCCAACCCTCTAGCCACTGTGCGTGTTCACGTGTTCACTATGAGTGACAGCATGGGGTTGGGGTCTCGGGGACAGGAAACTTCGGAGCGCGATAACGTCACCGCTGAACCACGTATCGCGTTATCCCGAGGGGCGTTCCTCGGCCCTGTAACGCTTGTACCACCTTGGAGGTGAGGGTGTCCCAGATCGCAGGCGAGCCCGCGACCCAGGACTTCGTCGAAGTCCGGCTGCCGGCCGCGGGTGCCTACCTGTCGGTGCTGCGTACGGCGACGGCCGGCCTCGCAGCTCGTTTGGACTTCACCCTCGACGAGATCGAGGACCTGCGCATCGCAGTCGACGAGGCCTGCGCGATCCTGCTGCAGCAGGCCGTGCCCGGCTCGGTGCTCAGTTGTGTCTTCCGCCTCGTCGACGACTCGCTCGAAGTCACCGTCTCGGCGCCGACCACGGACGGCCACGCCCCCTCCCGGGACACGTTCGCCTGGACGGTGCTCTCCGCCCTCGCGGGCAAGGTCTCCTCCGCTGTGGACGAGGACAAAACCGTTTCGATCAGCCTCTACAAACAGCGCGGCGCGGGACCCGGGCCGACGTGAGGGACGGGGACGGGCCGGTGCGGGACGAAGAGCGCGGTACACGGGAGCTGCCGGCCGAGGGCACACGTTCTCCGAACGAGGCGCGACGCACGGCGGACGGCATCGACGGCATCCCCGAGCAGGCCCGGCCGCATCCGGAGGACGAGACCTCGCCCGAGGCCGTCGTTCCGGGCGACGGGCAGCGGACCGGGGAGACCCCCGTCCGGCCCGTCCGAGCGGAGGCAAGGGCTCGGGAAAGGGCAACGGGCGGGACGATGAGCGAGCACGAGCGACACTCCGAGGGCCACACGCCGGGCGCACGGGGCGCGCAGGGCACACGGCACGACCCGCAGGACCGCAGCGGCGCGCGCCTCCTGTTCGCCGAGCTGCGCACGCTGACGAAGGACAGTCCGGAGTACGCGGAGCTGCGCAATCGGCTGGTCCGCATGCATCTGCCGCTGGTCGAGCACCTCGCACGCCGCTTCCGCAACCGCGGCGAGCCCCTGGACGACCTCACCCAGGTCGCCACCATCGGGCTGATCAAGTCGGTGGACCGCTTCGACCCCGACCGCGGGGTGGAGTTCTCCACCTACGCGACCCCGACGGTCGTCGGCGAGATCAAGCGGCACTTCCGGGACAAGGGCTGGGCGGTGCGTGTCCCGCGCCGGCTCCAGGAGCTGAGGCTGGCCCTGACGACGGCCACGGCGGAACTCTCCCAGCTGCACGGCCGCTCGCCGACGGTCCACGAGCTGGCCGAGAAGCTGGCGATCTCGGAGGAGGAGGTCCTGGAGGGCCTGGAGTCGGCCAACGCGTACTCCACGCTGTCGCTGGACGTCCCGGACACCGACGACGAGTCCCCGGCGGTCGCCGACACCCTCGGCGCCGAGGACGAGGCCCTCGAAGGCGTCGAGTACCGGGAGTCGCTCAAGCCACTCCTCGAAGACCTGCCCCCGCGCGAGAAGCGCATCCTGCTCCTGCGCTTCTTCGGCAACATGACCCAGTCCCAGATCGCGCAAGAGGTCGGGATCTCGCAGATGCACGTCTCCCGCCTGCTGGCCCGCACGCTGGCACAGCTGCGGGAGAAGCTGCTGGTCGAGGAGTAGCCGCCGGGTCGCGTACCGCTGGGGCGCCGTCATCGGGCGCCCCGGAGCTACTTCCCGGCGCTCCCGGGCCCCCGGATGCCCAGGGCCTGGGTGGTGGTGGGATTGACGAGCAGCACCAGCGCTGCGACGGCCACGACCCCGAGCACGACGCCCGCCGGGACGGCCAGGCTGTCGGCCCGCGCCATGTTGTAGGCGACGGGCAGCGCCATGATCTGCGTGATCACGGCGGGCCCCCGGCTCCAGCCCTTCCGGCCGATCAGTCCGCGGGCGGCGAGCAGCGGCAGCAGGGCCAGGACGATCAGGGTGACGCCGCCGGTGACGGCCGAGGTCCGGTCGTCGGGATGCCCGGTGAGGCCCTCGACGAGCATCCAGACACCGCCGGCGACGAGCGCCAGCCCCTCCAGCGCGGCGAGGGCGGCCGCGGCGGTCAGCCGGCCGGGGCGGGGGCCGGCCTCTTCGGTGGCCGCGGAGGTGGGGGTGGGGGTCTGCTCACTGCTCACCCCTGAAGGGTAGCCCTCGGGGTGTGCGCGCCCGCCCGGGTGTCGGGCGTATCACGCGCACGGTGGGCCGGTGGGGATCTCCACCTCGCTCTGGGCCGAGTACCACCCAGTAGGTACCCTGCACACCATGCGTGCACTTCTCGTGGTCAACCCGGCGGCAACCACCACGAGCGCGCGCACGCGCGACGTGCTGATCCACGCGCTCGCGAGCGAGATGAAGCTGGAAGCGGTCACCACCGAGTACCGCGGACATGCGCGCGACCTCGGCCGGCAGGCGGCGCAGAGCGACGACGTCGACCTGGTGGTGGCCCTCGGCGGCGACGGCACGGTGAACGAGGTCGTCAACGGTCTGCTGCACGCGGGACCCGACCCCGACCACCTGCCCGGCCTCGCGGTGGTCCCCGGCGGTTCCACCAACGTCTTCGCGCGCGCCCTCGGTCTGCCCAATCACGCGGTGGAGGCCACCGGAGCCCTGCTGGACGCCCTGCGCGAAGGCCGCGAACGGACCGTCGGTCTGGGCCTGGCGTCGGGTACGCCGGGCTCGGAGGACGAGGCGGTCCCGGCCCGCTGGTTCACCTTCAACGCCGGCCTGGGGTTCGACGCAGGCGTGGTCGGCCGTGTCGAGCAGCACCGCGAGCGCGGCAAGAAGTCGACACACGCCCTCTACGTCCGCCAGGTGGTGCGCCAGCTCATCGGCGAGCCGCACCGGCGCAGCGGGACCATCACTCTGGAGCGGGCCGGCGAGGACCCGGTCACCGATCTGGTGCTCTCCATAGTCTCGAACACCTGCCCGTGGACGTTCCTCGGCAACCGCCCGATCTACGCCTCTCCCGAGGCGTCGTTCGACACCGCGCTCGACGTCTTCGGCCTCAGCCGGCTGTCGACGGCCGCGGTTGCCCGGTATGGCACCCAGTTGCTCACTTCGTCCCCCGAGCGCGGGCCGCGCGGTCGGCACGCGGTCTCCCTGCACGACCTGACCGACTTCACCTTGCATTCGAAGGTGCCCCTGCCCCTCCAGATGGACGGTGACCACCTGGGGTTGCGAACCAGCGTGGCGTTCACAGGCGTACGCCGTGCACTGCGTGTGATTGTGTGAGCAGAAGGGGCGAAAGTCCTTTCACTCGAACGTTTAGACCAGGGTCCACCCCATGGAAGTACGGCTGTGACCTAGTCGACACCGAAGAATCAAAAAAAACTTTCCGGAAGGGGTTGTATCCGCCGCCGAGGTTTGCGAGTCTCTTCTTGGCGATCGGGACAGCCCGCAGGACCGGCATCCACAGATCACCGGAACCCCTCTTCAAACCACAGGACCACGCCAGGGAACCTGGCTGTAGGCCCTTCCCTTGTTGAGGGATTCGTGAAAGCGTTCACATTCACAAGCATCCCAGCATGTAATACCAAGGAGAGGTAGCAGCCATGGACTGGCGTCACCGCGCCGTTTGCCGCGAGGAAGACCCCGAGCTCTTCTTCCCCATCGGCAACACCGGTCCCGCGCTGCTGCAGATCGAGGAAGCCAAGGCCGTCTGCCGTCGCTGCCCCGTCATGGAGCAGTGCCTGCAGTGGGCGCTTGAGTCCGGCCAGGACTCCGGCGTCTGGGGTGGTCTCAGCGAGGACGAGCGCCGCGCAATGAAGCGCCGTGCCGCCCGCAACCGGGCTCGTCAGGCCTCCGCCTGACAACCCACCCCTACTGACAGCCTCAGCTTGGCGGCGCGTACAGCGAGTACGCATCCCCCGCTCCCGAGCCGCAGCGCGCAGTACCCCCGATGCGCATCGGACGATGTAGCGCACGAGCACTGGCCTCGGACCTTCACAGGTCCGGGGCTTTTTGCTGTGCCCACGTCCCACACCCCGATGTCCGTGCTGCGTGACCGCGCTACTTCTCGGCGGGCACCGGGATGTCGAGGATGACCCGGGTGCCGCGCTCCGAGGCGGGGACCATGTCGAAGGTGCCGCCCAGCTCGCCCTCCACCAGGGTGCGGACGATCTGCAGGCCGAGATTGCCGGAGCGGTGCGGGTCGAAGTCCGCGGGCAGGCCGACGCCGTCGTCCTGGACGGTGACCAGCAGCCGGGCCTCCTTCGTCGTACCGCCGCGGACCGCGGAGACCTCGACCGTGCCGGTGTCGCCGTCCCGGAAGCCGTGTTCCAGGGCGTTCTGCAGCACCTCGGTCAGGACCATGGACAGCGGGGTGGCGACCTCTGCGTCGAGGATGCCGAAGCGTCCGGTGCGCCGGCCGGTGACCTTGCCCGGTGAGATCTCCGCCACCATCGCGAGCACGCGGTCGGCGATCTCGTCGAACTCCACGCGCTCGTCCAGGTTCTGGGAGAGCGTCTCGTGCACGATCGCGATCGAGCCCACCCGGCGGACGGCCTCCTCCAGTGCCTCGCGGCCCCGGTCGGACTCGATGCGCCGGGCCTGCAGCCGCAACAGGGCCGCCACGGTCTGGAGGTTGTTCTTCACCCGGTGGTGGATCTCCCGGATGGTGGCGTCCTTGGTGATCAACTCGCGTTCACGGCGGCGCAGTTCCGTCACGTCCCTCAGGAGCACCAGTGAACCGATGCGGGTGCCCTTGGGCTTGAGCGGGATGGCGCGGAACTGGATCACCCCGTCGTGCGCCTCGATCTCGAACTCGCGCGGCGCCCAGCCGCTGGCGACCTTGGCCAGGGCCTCGTCCACCGGACCGCGGGACGGGGCGAGTTCGGCCGTGGTGCGGCCGAGGTGATGCCCCACCAGGTCGGCGGCGAGCCCCATGCGGTGGTAGGCCGACAGGGCGTTCGGGGAGGCGTACTGGACGATGCCGTCGCCGTCGACCCGGATCAGGCCGTCGCCGACCCGGGGCGAGGCGTCCATGTCGACCTGCTGGTTCTCGAACGGGAAGGCGCCGGCCGCGATCATCTGGGCGAGGTCCGAGGCGCTCTGCAGGTAGGTCAGCTCCAGGCGGCTCGGGGTGCGCACAGTGAGCAGGTTGGTGTTGCGGGCGATGACCCCGAGGACGCGGCCCTGGCGGCGTACGGGGATGGACTCGACGCGGACCGGGACCTCCTCGCGCCACTCGGGGTCGCCCTCGCGCACGATGCGGCCCTCGTCCAGGGCGGCGTCCAGCATGGGGCGCCGGCCGCGCGGGACGAGGTGGCCGACCATGTCGTCCTGGTACGAGGTGGGGCCCGTGTTGGGCCGCATCTGGGCGACGGAGACGTAGCGCGTGCCGTCCCGGGTGGGGACCCACAGGACCAGGTCGGCGAAGGAGAGGTCGGAGAGAAGCTGCCACTCCGAGACCAGCAGATGGAGCCACTCGAGGTCGGAGTCGTCGAGCGCGGTGTGCTGGCGTACGAGTTCGTTCATGGAGGGCACGGGGCTGAGCGTACCTGGCGGTACGGACAGCGATCGAAACCAGCCACTCCGCACTGCTCCCCCGCTCCCGGACGCGGCCCGCAAGGCCCCCGGAAACACCCGCGGGCCGCGGCGCCTGGGAGGGACCCTCAACCCTCCCGGCACCGCAGCCCGGAGCAACATCGGCCGTGGGGTGTGCGGTCCCGGTCGGCCGAAGGATGAGGAGCCGGGGCAGTCAGGGCAGAGAGCTCCGGTTCCTCGGTCCGTCCTCCTGTGCGGGGAGGACGGAAGCCTGACGATCACCTTGCGTGAGCGACACGGTCGGTGCCTCGCTGACCATTGTGGACTAGACCACTAACCGTGTCCATGCGGTGAACGCCGTTTGTTACTGGTGGCTTCTGCGACCGCACCGCCGTCCGGGCAGCCGCCGCCAGAAGCCTAACCCTGATGGCTCAACCTCGGGGCCAGACCGACAGGGCAATTTCCGCGAGCGCCTCCAGCTCCGTCCGGCCGGCGCCGTCGCGCGCCTGCTGGGACATGCCCTGGATCATCGCGCCGGTGTACCGGGCGAGGGCGGCGGCGTCGGTGTCCGGCGGCAGCAGACCCGCGTCCACGTCGGCGCCGATCCGGCGTTCGATGGCGGCGATGTTGGCGTTGCGCCGCTCCCGCAGGGACTCCTCGACCTCGGCGGTCGAGCAGTTGGCCGCGGCGTGGATGACGAGGCAGCCGTGCGGCCGGCCGGGGGCCGTGTACTCGACGGCGGCCTCGCGCAGCATCCTCTCTATACCCGCGCGCGCGGTCGGCTCCTCGGCGAGGGCACGGTCGCCGAAGGCGCCGTACCGCACGCCGTACTCCTGGACGACCTCCTCGAAGAGCGAGCGCTTGTCGCCGAAGGCGGCATAGAGGCTCGGGGCGCCGATGTCCATGACCCGCGTCAGATCGGAGACGGACGTGGCCTCGTAACCGTGCTCCCAGAACGCCAGCAGCGCGGCCTCCAGCGCCGTCGCCCGGTCGAAGGAACGCGGACGCCCGCGGGTCCTGGCCGCACCACTGCGAGCAGGCGCCCCGGGCCGTTCACTCTTCTCACCGCTCACCATGGAGTGCATTTTATAGCGGCCACTAGAAAAAGGCTGCCGGGCTGCTGTACGGTCATTTCTGTAGCGACCACTAGTGAAAGCGAAGGGGGCGTCGGGATGAGCGTGCTTGCGGGCAGGACGGCACTCGTCACGGGGGCGAGCAGGGGCATCGGGCGGGGCATCGCGGAGCGGCTGGGCAGCGACGGCGCCCGGGTCGCGGTGCACTACGGGCGGAACGAGGCGGCGGCGAAGGAGACCGTCGCCGCGATCGAGGCCGCGGGCGGCTCGGCGTTCACGGTCAAGGCGGATCTCGCCGCTCCGGGCGCCGCCGAGACGCTGTGGGAGGAGTTCGACAGACACGCCGACGGCCTGGACGTCCTGGTGAACAACGCGGGGATCGGCAACACGCGCCCCATCGGGGAGATAGGGGAGGCGGAGTACGACGCGGTCTTCACGGTCAACGTGAAGGCGCCGTTCTTCATCCTCAAGCACGGCATGGGCCGGCTGCGCGACGGCGGCCGGGTCGTCAACATCTCGTCGGGTCTGGCCCGCACGGCGGCGATGCCGGACAACATGGCGTACGCGATGACGAAGGGCGCGCTGGACGTGTTCTCGCGCGACCTCTCCAAGGTGCTGGGCGCCCGCGGCATCACGGTGAACTCGGTGGCACCCGGCATCATCGACACGGACAACACGGCCGACCTGCTGCACGGGAGCGCGGACGGCTGGGAGCAGGCGGCGGCGTTCTCCGCGCTGGGCGGGGTGGGGACGGCCGCCGAGGTGGCCGACGTGGTCGCGTTCCTCGCCTCGCACGGGGGCCGGTGGGTCACGGGAAGCTGGGTGGACGCCACGGGAGGTTCACTGACCTGACACCACCGCCGGCACACCACCACTCGCCTGACCGTTTCAGCGCGACCGCGGGACCCCGCTCTGTTAGATTGGTCTAAACCACATAGCCAGTCCCGGGCCCCGGGTGAGTCCTCTCTTCGAAACGGCAGGCCAGCGTGGAAGTTGTCATCGTTCCCGATGCCAAGGCGGGCGGCGAACTCATAGCCGAAGCCATGGCACAGCTGCTCCGGCGCAAGCCCGACGCCCTGCTCGGGGTGGCCACCGGCTCGACGCCGCTGCCCGTGTACGAGGCGCTGGCGGCCAAGGTGCGCTCGGGTGCCGTGGACACCGGGCGGGCTCGGATCGCCCAGCTCGACGAGTACGTGGGGCTGCCCGCAGAGCACCCGGAGTCGTACCGCTCGGTGCTGCGGCGCGAGGTGCTGGAGCCGCTGGGCATCGGCATGGACGCCTTCATGGGCCCCGACGGCACGGCCGCGGACGTGCAGGCGGCGTGCGAGGCCTACGACGCGGCGCTGGGCGGGGCCGGTGGTGTCGACCTGCAGTTGCTGGGCATCGGTACCGACGGGCACATCGGTTTCAACGAGCCGTGCTCCTCGCTCGCCTCGCGGACCCGGATCAAGACCCTGACCGAGCAGACCCGGGTCGACAACGCGCGCTTCTTCGACGGCGACATCGAGCAGGTCCCGCACCACGTCATCACCCAGGGCATCGGCACCATCCTGGAGGCCCGGCACGTGGTGCTGCTCGCCACCGGCGAGGGCAAGGCCGACGCGGTCGCCGCGAGCGTCGAGGGCCCGGTCGCGGCCGTGTGCCCGGCCTCCGCGCTGCAGTTGCACCCGCACGCCACGGTCGTCGTCGACGAGGCCGCCGCCTCCAAGCTGAAGCTCGCCGACTACTTCCGTCACACCTACGCCCACAAGCCGGACTGGCAGGGCATCTGACCTGCCCCTGTCTCTTATACACATCTGACGCTGCCGACGAGTGCCCCCGCCACGGGACCGGCGCCTTCAGTGTGTTCGACAGGGTGTGCGTCAGACGCCCGCGATGGCCTCCGCCGCCGCCCGGCCGCAGACGCGGGCCGCGCCATGGGTGGCGAGGTGGACGGCGCCGCGGGGCTTCGCACGAGGGACGCCCATCTCCACGACGATGGTGTCCGGCCGGGCCGCCAGCAGGACGTCGAGGGCCGCCGCCATCCACGGGTGGCGGTGCTCGTCACGCACGACGGCGACGATGCGGCGGGAGCCCGCGGCGGCCAGCGCCTCGCGACCGGCGTCGGCCCCGTTGAAGCTGCCGGTCTCGGTGCCCGGCAACAGGCGGCGCAGCTCGGCGGCCACGCCCCACGGGGTCTCGTCGCCGACCGCGATGTTCGCCACCGGAGTGAGCGCGGCGACGTACGGCGGCTCGGTGAGCGGGGCCGAGTCCCCGGCGGCGGTGACGCGCAGCGCGCGGCGGGCCGCACGCAGGCCCACGTCGCCGTCGGCGGTGTCCGCGGCCCCGTCGGCGGGACGGTTCGCCGCGGCCCAGCGGGACAGGGCCCGGACGCGTTCCGCCGCGTCGGCCAGGCGCTCCTCGGGCAGTTCGCCCGCGCGGACGGCCTCGACCAGCGCGTCGCTCAGCCGCCGTACGGTGCCCTCGTCGTGCAGGCCGCCGCCCACGCAGATCGCGTCGGCGCCGGCCGCGATGGCCAGGACGGTGCCGCGTTCGATGCCGTACGCGCCCGCGATGGCCTTCATCTCGATGCCGTCGGTGACGATGAGCCCGTCGTAACCCAGCTCCCCCCGGAGCAGGTCGGTCAGGATGCGGCGGGACAACGTTGCCGGGCGGTCCGCATCCAGGGCCGGGACCAGGATGTGGGCGCTCATCACCGCGCGGCTGCCGGCCGCGACGGCCGCGCGGAAGGGGACCAGGTCGCGCTCGGCCAGCACGTCGGCCCCCACGTCGATGCGCGGCATGGCGTGGTGGGAGTCGATGCCCGTGTCGCCGTGGCCCGGGAAGTGCTTGGCGCAGGTGGCGACGCCCGCGGACTGCATCCCGGTGATGTAGGCCGCGGTGTGCCGGGCGACCAGGTCGGTGTCGGCGCCGAAGGCGCGCACGCCGATGACCGGGTTGTCCGGGTTGGAGTTCACGTCTGCGGAGGGCGCCCAGTTGAAGTTCACGCCCGCGGCGGCGAGCCGGCGGCCCAGTTCCGCGGCCACCGCCCGGGTGAGCCCGACGTCGTCCACCGCGCCGAGGGCGTGGTTGCCGGGGAAGGAGGAGCCGGTGCGCACTTCGAGCCGGGTGACGTCACCGCCCTCCTCGTCGATCGCGACCAGCAGGTCCTCGCGCTCGGCGCGCAGCTGCGCGGTCAGGGCCGCCACCTGCTCGGGCGAGGTGACGTTGCGCCCGAACAGGGCGACGGAGGCCAGCCCTTCGCCGATGCGGCGCAGCAGCCAGTCGGGGGCGGTGGTGCCGGCGAAGCCGGGCTGGAGGACGGTGAGCGCGTCGCGCGTGAGGGTGTCGGTGGCCCTCGCGAGGGTCGTCATCGGTGGTGCTATCCCTTCACGGCGCCGGCGGTCAGGCCGCTGACGGCCCTGCGCTGGAGGTAGACGAAGAGGATCAGGATCGGGATGGCGAACAGGGAGGAGGCGGCCATGGTCGCCCCCCAGTCGTCGCCGAAGACGGTCTGGAAGCTGGTCAGCCACAGCGGCAGGGTCTGGGACTCCGCCTCCTTGTTGACGACCAGGACGAGGGGCAGCTCGTTCCAGGCGGTGATGAAGCCGAACATCGAGGTGGACATCAGGCCCGGCGCGAGCAGCGGCAGGATGACGCGGCGGAAGGCCTGCATCCGGGTGCAGCCGTCGACCATCGCCGACTCCTCCAGCTCCTTCGGCACGGCGGCGACGAAGCCGCGCAGCGTCAGGATGGTGAAGGGCAGGATCATCATCATGTAGAAGAGGGTGAGCGGCACCAGGCTGTTCAGCATCGACGCGTCGCGCACGATCATGTAGATCGCGATGACCATGACTTCCCAGGGCGCCATCTGGGCGAGCATGAAGCCGACGATGAAGCCCCGCCGTCCCCTGAACCGCATCCGCGCCAGGGCGAAGGACCCGGCCAGGGCGATGATCAGCGAGAAGACGACCGCGCAGACGGTGACGATGAAGGAGTTGCCGACGTACGTCCAGAAGTGGTCGGCCTCGGTCGCGGTCTTGAAGTGCTGGAAGGTGACGTCGGTCGGGAACCAGACCGGGTCCTCCGAGATGATGTCACCGGTCGGCTTGAAGGCCGTGGTGAACATCCAGTAGACGGGGAAGACGAGGCCGATGAACAGGACGACGGCCGTGACGTTGGGCCACAGGCGGCCGAAGAGCGAGCGCTTCACAGCTCGTCCTCCTCTTGCTTGAGCACGATCCTGAGGTAGTACGCGGTCAGGCCGAGCAGGATCAGGATGGTCAGGACCGCGATCGCCGCGCCCATGCCGTAGTGCTGGTTGCCGACGCCCTCGATGTAGGCGTACACGGGCAGGATCTCGGTGAGACGGTCCGGTCCGCCGCCGTTGAACGTGTAGACCTGGACGAACGCCTTGAAGATCCAGATGATCTCCAGGAACGTCGTGGCGTAGAGGAACGGGCGCAGGAACGGCAGGGTGACGGAGGTGAAGCTGCGCCACGTGCCGGCCCCGTCGAGGGCGGCGGCCTCGTACAGCTCGCCGGGGATGGTGGTGGTCGCCGCGTACAGGTTGATGGCGACGAACGGGACGGACATCCAGACGATCAGCACGGTGACGACGAAGAAGGTCGAGAACTGGCTGCCGGTCCAGCTGAAGTCGGCCATGGAGTGCCAGCCGAGCTTGTCGAGCACCCAGTTGACGACACCGAAGCGCTCGGCGAAGAGCCACTGGTAGACGGTGGTCGCGGCGACCACGGGCATGGCCCACGCCAGCACCAGGCCGATCATCAGCACGAGCCGCATCACCCTGCCGAGCCGGGCGAGCAGCAGGCCGATCAGTCCGCCCACCACCATGGTGAGGACGACGTTGACCGCGGTGAAGATGATGGAACGGAGGGTGACGCGCCAGAAGTCCTCGCCGGTGAGGACCTCCTTGTAGTTGTCGAAACCGGTCCACTCGGTGACGTGCTGGATCAGCTGCGCCATGTTGAGGTTCTGGAAGGACAGCAGGGCGTCCTTCACCAGCGGCCAGCCGAGCAGCAGCACGGTGGCCGCGGCGGCGGGCAGCAGCAGCAGATACGGGGCCAGCGCGCCGGCGCGCGACGCCGCTCTCGCTCTCGGCCCGCCGGTTCCCCCACCGTCCGCCTTGCGGACGTCCGACGGGCCTGAGGGCGGCCGTTCGGTCTGCACGGTCATGCTCGGGGTCTCTCTCTTCTCGACCTGTTCACCTCGACGCCGGGGCGGGGGCCGTCGTGTGTCAGCCCCCGCCCCGGCTCACCCGGTGCTACTGCTGCTGCGCCAGGCGCTTGTTGAACTCGCCCTCGACCTGCTTGGCGGCCTCGGCCGGGGACTTCCCCTTCATGACGGCCGTCAGGTACGTCTTGATCGGGTTCGGGTCGTTCTCGACCGCGGCCCACTCGGGGATCAGCGGCGTGGTGTCACCGGTCCCGGCGGCCGGTGCGGCGGCCTCGGCGGCGGCGTTGCCCTTCAGGTTGCTCTGCAGCGCCTCCTTGTTGGGGATGACGCCGTTGGCCTTGGCCAGCCCGCCCTCGAACTTGTCGGAGAGCGCGATCTTCAGGAACTCCTTGGCGAGCTCCTGCTTCTTGCTGCCCGCGGCGACGGCCAGGTTGGAGCCGCCGAGGAAGACGCCCTCGGGCTTGTCCGCCGCGGGGCCCGGGATGGTGAAGTAGCCGAGGTCCTTCTCGATCGCCGGGTTGGTGGCGATCGCCGTGGCGCCCTCCCAGCCCATGCCGATGAAGGAGCCGGTCTTGCCCTTGGCGAAGATCTCGCCCTGCTGCGGGGTGGCCTCGTCCTTGTCCTTGGGCGCCTTGGAGAGGGCCTGGAACTTCTTGTAGGTCTCGGTGGCGGCGGCGACCTTCGGGTCGGACAGGTTGGAGACGTACTTGTCGCCGTCCTTCTTGACCAGCTCGCCGCCCTCGCCGATGACCAGGCCCACGAAGTGGTACCAGTTCTGGCCGGGCAGGTAGATCGGCTCGGCGTCGGTCTTGTCGCCGATCGTCTTGAGGTCGTTGTAGAACTCGTCGCGGGTCTTGGGCAGTTCCTTGATGCCCGCGTCCGCCCAGATCTTCTTGTTGTAGACGACGACGCGGTTGACCACGAACCATGGGGCCGCGTACTGCTTGCCGTCGAACACGGCGGACTTGTTGAGGGACTCGGACCAGTCGGTGCCGATCTCGCCCTTGAGGTCGCTCAGGTCCGCGAGGCCGCCGGTCTTGGCGTAGGCGGGGGTCTGGGTGTTGCCGATCTCGAAGACGTCGGGCGGGTTCTCCTCGGAGAGGGCGGTGGTCAGCTTCTGCTGGATGCCGTTCCACTTCTGGATCTCGAACTTGACCTTGGCCTTGGTCTTCGCCTCGAACTCCTTGGCGAGGTCCGCCTGCCAGTCGTCGGGCGAGGAGCCGTCCATCACCCACACGGTGAGCGTCTCGCCGGCGTAGCCGTCGGCGCCGGCCTTCTTGCCGTCGTCGTCGCTGTCGCCCCCGCACGCGGCGATCGAGACCATCATGCCCGCGATACCGATCGCGGCTATAAGCTTGCGCTTCACGCCAACCCTCCTCAGGGATGCCACACAACCCCCCTGCCTCCCCGCGGTTGCTCGTCGACGCGGACCGCCCATGGGGCCGGGACCTGGACCAATGGTGTAGACCAGTACGGGGAGCTTGGCCCAGACCAATAGGACTGTCAAGGGTGTTCAAACTCCGCCCCCGCGTCCGTGATGGGACCGAGATATGCAGGGACCTTTCATTGCGCAAGCGACAGATCGGGCGGACCGGGACCGGGTGTACCACCCCCCACCGAATGACGTGCGGGGACAGCCCCGAACGCGCGTACCAGCGGCCTCTGACGCACCTGTGGACTAGACCAAGGGTGTTCCCGCGGGTATACAGAAGGGATCACGGAGCGTGCGGGGGCCATCCCGGCACGAAGCCGTGCCACGATGTGAGCCGTGGCCGACAGGGATAGCGGTCGCTTCGGCACCCGGAGCCGGGAAGGCAGAGCATGAGCACCGACGTCAGCAGTGCGGAGAACGAGGGTGGGGCGACCGTCCGTACCGCGCGCGTGCCCAAGTACTACCGCTTGAAGAAGCACCTGCTCGACATGACCCGGACCCAGACCCCGGGCACACCGGTCCCGCCGGAGCGCACCCTGGCCGCCGAGTTCGACACCTCGCGCACGACCGTTCGCCAGGCCCTGCAGGAGCTGGTCGTCGAGGGCCGCCTGGAGCGCATCCAGGGCAAGGGCACCTTCGTCGCCAAGCCCAAGGTGTCGCAGGCGCTGCAACTGACCTCGTACACCGAGGACATGCGGGCCCAGGGCCTCGAACCCACCTCGCAGCTGCTGGACATCGGCTACATCACCGCCGACGACCGGCTCGCCGGACTGCTGGACATCACCGCCGGCGGCCGGGTGCTGCGCATCGAGCGGCTGCGCATGGCCAACGGCGAGCCGATGGCGATCGAGACCACCCACCTCAGCGCGAAGCGCTTCCCGGCCCTGCGCCGCTCCCTGGTGAAGTACACGTCCCTCTACACCGCGCTGGCCGAGGTGTACGACGTCCATCTCGCCGAGGCCGAGGAGACCATCGAGACCTCGCTGGCCACCCCGCGCGAGGCCGGCCTGCTCGGCACCGACGTGGGCCTGCCCATGCTGATGCTCTCCCGGCACTCGCAGGACCGCACCGGCCAGCCGGTGGAATGGGTGCGTTCGGTGTACCGGGGCGACCGCTACAAGTTCGTGGCCCGCCTCAAGCGGCCGCAGGACTAGGGCCCCGTCCCGGCGCATAACCGGCATAGTTCCCCGCGCGCGGGCGCGAAGTTGCGGTTGAGGACCGATATACGGACGAGGTCTTCCGCTGTCTTGACACCGTCACCTACATTTCGTGCGCACTGCACGAGGTGATCAGCGAGGGGACGGAGCCGCGCATGTCAGAAGACACAGAAGTGAGCAGAGAGCCGGTGGTGACGCCGGTGCGCGTCGTCATCGGGCTCTGTCTCGTCGCACCGTTCGTCGCCATGCTGTGGGTCGGTTCGTACGCGAAGGCGGACCCGACCTTCATCGGCATCCCGTTCTTCTACTGGTACCAGATGGCGTGGGTGCTGATCTCCACCCTGCTGACGGTGGCCGCGTACAAGCTGTGGCAGCACGACCAGCGCGGACGCGCCGGCCGCTCCGCCGCCGGCCGCCCCGTCCCCTCCACCCCCTCCGCGCCGAAGGGTGGTGAGTCGCGATGAACGACGGCGTGAACGGCGTCGCACTCGCCGTCTTCATCTTCTTCTTCGTGCTCGTCACCGCCATGGGCTTCCTGGCCGCCCGCTGGCGCCGTGCCGAGAACGAGCACAGCCTCGACGAGTGGGGCCTCGGCGGCCGCTCGTTCGGCACCTGGGTCACCTGGTTCCTGCTGGGCGGCGACCTCTACACCGCGTACACCTTCGTGGCCGTCCCGGCGGCGATCTACGCGGCGGGCGCGTCCGGCTTCTTCGCGGTGCCGTACACGATCCTGGTCTACCCACTGATCTTCACCTTCCTGCCCCGCCTGTGGTCGGTCTCGCACAAGCACGGTTACGTGACGACCTCGGACTTCGTGCGCGGCCGGTTCGGCTCCAAGGGCCTGTCGCTGGCGGTCGCCGTAACCGGCATCCTGGCGACCATGCCGTACATCGCGCTCCAGCTGGTCGGCATCCAGGCCGTCCTCGACGTGATGGGCGTCGGCGGCGGCGAGGACACCAACTGGTTCGTCAAGGACCTGCCGCTGCTGATCGCCTTCGGTGTGCTGGCGGCGTACACCTACTCGTCGGGGCTGCGCGCGCCCGCGCTGATCGCGTTCGTGAAGGACACGCTGATCTACATCGTCATCGCGGTGGCGATCATCTACATCCCGATCAAGCTGGGCGGGTTCGACGACATCTTCGCGTCGGCGAGCGACAAGTTCACCGAGGCGGGCAAGGGCGGAGTGGTGCCGGACGCGGGGGGCCAGTGGACGTACGCGACCCTCGCGCTCGGCTCGGCCCTCGCACTCTTCATGTATCCGCACTCGATCACCGCCACGCTGTCCTCGCGCAGCCGTGAGGTGATCCGCCGCAACACCACGATCCTGCCGCTGTACTCGCTGATGCTGGGCCTGCTCGCGCTGCTGGGCTTCATGGCCATCGCGGCCGGGGTCAAGGTGGACAACGGCCAGCTGGCGATCCCGCAGCTGTTCGAGAACATGTTCCCGGACTGGTTCGCGGGCGTGGCCTTCGCGGCGATCGGCATCGGCGCCCTGGTCCCGGCGGCGATCATGTCGATCGCGGCCGCGAACCTGTTCACCCGCAACATCTACAAGGACTTCATCAAGCCGGACGCCACGCCGCAGCAGGAGACGAAGGTCTCCAAGCTGGTGTCGCTGCTGGTGAAGGTGGGCGCGCTGATCTTCGTCCTGGGCATGGACAAGACCGTCGCGATCAACTTCCAGCTGCTGGGCGGCATCTGGATCCTGCAGACCTTCCCGGCCCTGGTCGGCGGCCTGTTCACCCGCTGGTTCCACCGCTGGGCGCTGCTCGGCGGCTGGGCGGTCGGCATGGTCTACGGCACGGTCGCCGCCTACGGTGTGGCCTCGCCGACGCAGAAGCACTTCGGCGGCTCCTCCGACGAGATCCCCGGCATCGGCGAGATCGGCTACATCGGTCTCACCGCCTTCGTGCTGAACGTGCTGGTCACCGTGGTCCTGACCTTCGTCCTGAGGGCGGTCAAGGCGCCCGACGGCATCGACGAGACCAAGCCGAGCGACTACACGGCGGACGCCGGCGACCCCGGCGTCCAGGTGGAACTGCCGCCGGCCACTGCGGGCAGCTCGCACTGATCCCCGGAGCGCGAACGCGGCGGGCCGTCGGAGAAATCCGGCGGCCCGTTGTCGTACCCGTCGGGCACACTCGGCGTCATGGACTTCGTGATCCGACGTGCGACGGCCGAGGAGTACGACACCCTCGGCGAGATCACCGCGCAGGCCTACCTGCGCGACGGCCTCCTCGACTTCGGGGAGAGCGACTCGTACCTGGACGAGCTGCGCGACGTGGCCAAGCGGGCGGCGGCGGCCGAGGTGCTGGTCGCCGCGGCGGACGGCCGGGTGCTCGGCGGCGTGACCTTCGTGCCGTCCGGCGGTCCCATGGCGGACATCGCGCGCCCCGGCGAGGCCGAGATACGCATGCTCGCCGTCGCCCGCGAGGCGCGTGGCCGCGGGGCGGGCGAGGCGCTCGTACGGGCCTGTGTCGACCGCGCCAGGACGGTGGCCGGTTGCACGGGCGTCGTGCTGTCGACCCAGACCGCCATGCGCACCGCCCACCGCCTCTACGAGCGCCTGGGCTTCGTCCGCACGCCCGACCGCGACTGGAACCCCCTGCCGGAGCTGGACGACATCATGCTGCTCACTTACGAACTGACGCTCTGACGCTCTGGCACCGACCCGAAGCGGGCCCGACGCTACACCCTGACACGGAAGCCAGACACAACATCTGGGGGTGCTGGCGGAGCCCGGCACAAGATGTATGCTCGTGCTCGCTGTCGCCGCAGGGGAATCCGGTGCGAATCCGGAACTGTCCCGCAACGGTGTACTCGTGTGCATCCGTACGTCTTCGCACGTGCGCGCACGCCTGGTCAGTCCGAGGACCTGCCGACAGTGCGCCCGGCCGCCTTGGCCCGGGTGCCATGACGTCCGGGCCTCGTGGAGTGGGCCGGTGGACGCGACGCCGCGTGCGCTCGTGAGCTGCCCCCTGCCCTCCCTCCGCCAGGCCCCGTGCCGAGCGAGGGAGTGCTCCACGTGACCATCGCGCCAGCCGATCCGGCTTCAGCGACCCCGGTGACGGCGACCGGGGAACCCGACGGACCCGGTGCCGCCCTGCTGCGGACCCTGACCGGGCTGACCGCCGACCTCCCCGGCGCCGACCCGGGCCGGGTGGCCGCCGCCGCGCTGCGGGGCCGGTCCGCGCACGCCGACGAGGCCGAGCTGCGGGAGCTGGCCACCGAGGCGGCCGCCGGTCTGATCTCCGAGGACCCGGTCTACTCCCGGCTGGCCGCCCGGCTGCTGACCGTCGGCATCCGCGCCGAGGCCGCCTCCCAGGGCGTCGTCACCTTCACCGACTCCGTCGCCACCGGCCACCGCGAGGGTCTGATCGCCGACCGCACGGCCGCGTTCGTCCGGCTGCACGCGGCCCGCCTCGACGCGCTGATCGACCCGGCCGCCGACGACCGCTTCGGCTACTTCGGACTGCGCACCCTGTACAGCCGCTACCTGCTCCGCCACCCGATCACCCGCAAGACCGTCGAGACGCCCCAGCACTTCCTGCTGCGGGTCGCCGCCGGCCTCGCCGAGGACGACACGGTCCGCGCGGTGGACGAGGTCGCCGCCCTGTACGGCCTGATGAGCCGTCTGGACTACCTGCCCTCCTCCCCCACCCTCTTCAACTCCGGTACTAGGCACGCCCAGATGTCGTCCTGCTACCTCCTGGACTCCCCCAAGGACGAGCTGGACTCCCTCTACGACCGCCTCCACCAGGTCGCCCGCCTCTCCAAGCACGCCGGCGGCATCGGCATCGCCTACTCCCGCGTCCGCGCCCGGGGTTCGCTGATCCGCGGCACCAACGGGCACTCCAACGGCATCGTCCCGTTCCTGAAGACGCTGGACGCCTCGGTCGCCGCCGTGAACCAGGGCGGCCGGCGCAAGGGCGCGGCGGCGGTCTACCTGGAGACCTGGCACGCGGACGTCGAGGAGTTCCTGGAGCTGCGGGACAACACCGGTGAGGACGCCCGCCGTACGCACAACCTGAACCTCGCGCACTGGGTGCCGGACGAGTTCATGCGCCGGGTGGACACCGACGGGACCTGGTCGCTGTTCTCCCCCTCCGACGTCCCGGAGCTGACCGACCTGTGGGGCGAGGAGTTCGACGCGGCGTACCGCAGGGCGGAGGAGGCGGGGCTCGCCCGCAGGACGCTGCCCGCCCGTGAGCTGTACGGCCGCATGATGCGCACCCTCGCGCAGACCGGCAACGGCTGGATGACCTTCAAGGACACCGCCAACCGCACGGCGAACCAGACGGCGACCCCCGGCCACGTCGTCCACTCCTCCAACCTCTGCACGGAGATCCTGGAGGTCACCGACGACGGGGAGACGGCGGTCTGCAACCTGGGCTCGGTCAACCTCGGCGCCTTCGTCGACCCCGCGAGCGGCGACATGGACTGGGACCGGCTGGACGCCACCGTCCGCACCGCCGTCACCTTCCTGGACCGGGTCGTCGACATCAACTTCTACCCGACCGAGCAGGCGGGCCGCTCCAACGCCCGCTGGCGTCCGGTCGGCCTCGGCGCGATGGGCCTCCAGGACGTCTTCTTCCGGCTCCGTCTGCCTTTCGACTCCCCCGAGGCGAAGGCCCTGTCCACCCGTATCGCCGAGCGGATCATGCTCGCCGCGTACGAGACCTCCGCCGACCTGGCCGAGCGCAACGGCCCCGCGCCGGCCTGGGAGAAGACCCGTACCGCCCGGGGCGTGCTGCACCCCGACCACTACGGCGTCGAGCACACGTGGCCGGAGCGCTGGGCCGCGCTGCGCGCGCGCATGGCGGCGACCGGGCTGCGCAACTCCCTGCTGCTGGCCATCGCGCCGACCGCGACCATCGCCTCCATCGCCGGTGCCTACGAGTGCATCGAGCCGCAGGTCTCCAACCTGTTCAAGCGCGAGACGCTGTCCGGTGAATTCCTCCAGGTCAACTCCTACCTGGTGGACGACCTCAAGCGGCTCGGCGTGTGGGACGCCCGCACCCGTGAGGCGCTGCGCGAGGCGAACGGCTCGGTGCAGGGCTTCTCCTGGATCCCCGAGGACGTGCGCGCGCTGTACCGCACCGCCTGGGAGATCCCGCAGCGCGGCCTGATCGACATGGCCGCCGCCCGCACGCCGTACCTCGACCAGGCCCAGTCGCTGAACCTGTTCCTGGAGACGCCGACCATCGGGAAGCTCTCCTCGATGTACGCATACGCCTGGAAGCAGGGCCTGAAGACCACGTACTACCTGCGCTCGCGCCCGGCGACCCGGATCGCCCGCGCCGCGGCCCGCGCCACCCCCGTCCCCGTGCAGGCGGCCCCGGACCCCGAAGCGGTCGCCTGCTCCCTGGAGAACCCCGAGTCCTGCGAGGCCTGCCAGTAATGACCACCGAGACCCCCGCGAACCCCGCCACGAAGAACCTGCTCGACCCCGGCTTCGAGCTGACCCTGCGCCCCATGCGCTACCCCGACTTCTACGAGCGCTACCGGGACGCGATCAAGAACACCTGGCACGTCGAGGAGGTCGACCTCCACTCGGACGTCGCCGACCTCGCGAAGCTCAGCCCCGAGGAGCAGCACCTGATCGGCCGGCTGGTGGCCTTCTTCGCCACCGGTGACTCGATCGTCGCGAACAACCTGGTGCTGACCCTCTACAAGCACATCAACTCCCCCGAGGCGCGGCTGTACCTGAGCCGCCAGCTCTTCGAGGAGGCCGTCCACGTCCAGTTCTATCTGACGCTCCTCGACACCTACCTGCCCGACCCGGAGGACCGCGCCGCCGCCTTCGCGGCCGTGGAGAACATCCCGTCCATCCGGGAGAAGGCCGAGTTCTGCTTCAGGTGGATGGACTCGGTCGAGTCGATCGACCGCCTGGAGACCCGGGCCGACCGCCGTCGCTTCCTGCTCAACCTGATCTGCTTCGCGGCGTGCATCGAGGGCCTGTTCTTCTACGGCGCCTTCGCCTACGTCTACTGGTTCCGCAGCCGGGGGCTGCTGCACGGCCTCGCCACCGGCACCAACTGGGTGTTCCGGGACGAGACCATGCACATGTCCTTCGCGTTCGACGTCGTCGACACCGTGCGCAAGGAGGAGCCGGAGCTGTTCGACGACCAGCTCCGGCAGCAGGTCACCGACATGCTGCGGGAGGCCGTCGAGGCCGAGCTGCAGTTCGCGCGCGACCTGTGCGGCGACGGCCTCCCGGGCATGAACACCGACTCGATGCGGCAGTACCTGGAGTGCGTGGCCGACCAGCGCCTGACGCGCCTCGGCTTCGCCCCGGTGTACGGCTCGGAGAACCCCTTCTCCTTCATGGAGCTGCAGGGGGTTCAGGAGTTGACCAACTTCTTCGAGCGGCGTCCCTCGGCGTACCAGGTGGCGGTGGAGGGCACCGTCGACCTGGACGAGGACTTCTGAGTCGCCCGGCTCTCCTCCCCCCTGCCCTTCCGGGCCTCCCTGATCTCGCGGTCGATGCGCCGGTCGCGCATGATGCCGATCACCGACGGGAGGACCATCAGGACGAGGAGTCCGAAGGTGGCGAGCATTCCGATCAGGCCTTCTATCTGGTTTCCGTTCATGACACCACTGTCGCGCCGGATACTCCTTACCGGGAGTGGCAGGACTGCCGTAGGGCCTCGATTTCCTGCCACTTCCGGGGCACACTGGCACCATGCTGCAGAACGTGGCCGCCGTCCTGCTGGACGGCGTGCATCCCTTCGAACTGGGCGTCGTCTGCGAGGTCTTCGGCATCGACCGGACCGACGAGGGCCTGCCGAAGTACGACTTCGCGGTGGTCTCGGCGGAGGGCCCGGCACTGAGCACCCATGTGGGCGGGCTCTCCGTCTCCACGCCGTACGGTCTCGACCGGCTGGAGGAGGCCGACCTGATCACCGTGCCGGCCGGCAGCGACTTCGTCCGCCGGGAGTACCCGCCCGAGCTGCTGGACGCCCTGCGCAGGGCGACGGACCGGGGCACACGCGTGCTGAGCGTGTGCTCCGGCGTCTTCGTGCTGGGCGCCGCCGGACTGCTGGACGGGCGGCGGTGCGCGGTGCACTGGCACCACGCGGCCGAGCTGGCCCGGCAGTATCCGCGGGCCCAGGTCGCGCCGGACGTGCTCTACGTCGACGAGGACCCGGTGATCACCTCCGCCGGGACCGCCGCCGGCATCGACGCCTGTCTGCACATCGTGCGCAAGGAGCAGGGGACGGAGGTCGCCAACCGGATCGCCCGGCGCATGGTGGTGCCGCCGCACCGGGACGGCGGGCAGGCGCAGTACATCGAACGGCCGCTGCCGCGCTCCTCCTGCGACACCGTCGGCGAGGTGCTGGCCTGGATGGAGCAGCACCTCGACGAGGAGGTCACCGTCGAACAGCTGGCGGCCCGGGCGCACATGTCCCCGCGCACCTTCGCCCGCCGCTTCCAGCAGGAGACCGGGACGACCCCCTACCGCTGGATCCTGCGCCAGCGCGTCCTGCTGGCCCAGCGTCTCCTGGAGGCGACGGACGAGACGATGGACACGATCGCCTGGCGCGCCGGTTTCGGCACGGCGGCGGCCCTCAGGCACCAGTTCACCAGGGCCCTGGGCACCACCCCGCACGCCTACCGGCGCACGTTCCGTGGCCCGGAGGCCGCCGCCTGAGCCGTCGGGGCCGTCACCGCGCCACGGGTCTGACCAGCAGGTCGTGCGGGCGCAGCGTGATGCCGACCCGGACCGCGTCGTTGGAGCCCGCCACCTGTTCGAAGCGGAACCTGGTGGCGAGCGCGGCCGTGATCAGCGTGAGCTGGGCCATCGAGAAGTGGTCACTGGGGCACTTCCGCTTGCCCGCGCTGAACGGCTTCATGGCGTATTTCGGCACATTCTTCGCGCGTTCCGGGAGCCATCGGTCGGGGTCGAACTCCAGGTTGTCGTCGTACGACTTCGGATCGCGTTGGATTGCGTACGGACTGTAGATGATGTCCGCACCGGCCGGAATGCGATAGCCACCGAGTTCACTCTCGGCCACCGCGCGCCGCGTCAATACCCATACGGCGGGGCGCAAACGCATGGCTTCCACGATGACATTGCCGGTGTGCGTGAGCCTGCGGACGTCCTCGAATGCCACGGGGCGCCCGCCGGTGACCGCTTCGACTTCGTCGCGTATGCGGTCGGCATGTTCCGGATGGTCGGCAAGTGCCTGGAGCAACCACATGATCGTGGACGCGATGGTTTCACTGCCGGGGGTGAGTATCGCGACCACCTGGTCGTGGATCTCCTGTTCCCCGATCGGGTCGCCATTGTCGTCCTTCGCCTCCAGCAATGCCGTGAGCAAATCGTCCGGCTTTTGACCGGATGCGCGGCGCTCGGCGATGATCTCGTCGACCAGCAGATGCAGATCGGCCAACGCGTTGTTGAATTGGCGGTTGGCCGGAAGCGGCAGCCGGTACAGCGGCCCGAGCGGGACCACCATGCGCCGGTACATGCCCCGGAAGACGGTGGCGAGCGCGACGCACAGCCGCTCGGCCCGCTCGTCCATGTACTGCCCGCGCAGCAGGCAGCGGGCCGCGACGCGCACCGCGACCCGGAAGGACTCGGAGGTGGCGTCGACGGTCCGGCCCGGCTGCCAGCGCTCGGTGAGCGCGTGCGCCTCCTCCTCCATGATCGGCCCGTAGGCGGGGATGGCGTCGAGCCGGAACGCCGGCTGAATGGTGCGCCGCTGGCGGCGGTGGAGCGGACCGTTGGCGGTCGCCACGCCCTCCTTGCCGAGCAGGCCCTCCAGCGACTCCCACAGCGGGCCCGCTATGTGGTAGTCGGGGCTCAGGGCGAGGGCGCCGGTCAACTCCGGGTCCGTGACCGCGTAGACGGTCTTCGGGCCGAGCTTGATGCGCACGATGTCGCCGTGGTCACGCAGTTGGGACATGAAGGCCAGCGGGTCGCGGGCCAGCCGCCAGCCGTGGCCGAGCAGCGGTACGCCGCCGCCCGCGACGGGCGGTTCGCGCAGTTCCGGTGCCGTCTGCGCGTGGATCTCGGGGTTGACGGACTCGACGGTCATTTCTCACCTGCCGCTTCGTTGTTGACGTACGGGGGCGTGGACCGGTCGTCCCAGCTGTCGACCATGTACCGGCCTGACTCGTGGTGGAACCAGTAGACGGAACTGAACCAGTTCCGCATATTGCCGACGTTGGCTCGCACGGCGCCGCTCAGTTCCTTTCCGCGTACGGTTCCGTCGGCCAGCGAGTCGGCGAACCGTAAGGCGTCCTGCTCCACGGCGAGGAATTCGGTGATGCATTCCTCGACGCGCCGCCGGACTTCTCCGATGGCTTCTTCCAGCGTGAGTGAATGATGGGTTATGAGACTGATACCGAGATTGTGGACCTCGTCTCCCGCTATTTCCTTGGGCAGCGAGCAGAGGTCGTTGTACCAGGCGGCGAATTCCTGACTCAGCAGCGCCGCCCGGCGATATACCGGGTGTTTGCGTACGGCGTCGGGGAGTTCGCAGCCGGAACTCGGCTCCAGCAGGTCGGTCCAGATCCAGTGCGCGAAGGTGAGCCGCCGCAGTTCGAGGTACTCCTCCACGCCGGGCACGATTCCGCGCGTCCGGTTGTGGAATTCCCGGTCGTACGCCTCGATCACCGCGTGGAAGTGCCGGGCGAACCGGGCGTTCCAGGTGCCCGGCAGGAAGGCGTAGAGCCGCCGCACGCTGTCGGCGAACCCGGCCACCAGCGTGTCCTCGTGGTGCAGGTGGTCCCCGGGTGAGTCGAGTGCCGTGTGCAGCCGGCCACGCAGTCGCCGCCAGGCGCCGGGACGGCCGTGGACGATGTCACGGTCGTGCCGGTCGTCCCAGACGAAGAACCACGCGCTGTAGTCCGCTATCGCCTGCATGACCTCGTCGGGGGCGCCCAGGTAGTAGCCCGCCATGAGGTCCGTGTAGCACAGGCCATCGGCATATTCCTGGACCTTGTCCGCCGGCATGAGCCGCTTTTCGAGCAGCCAGGTGCGGGTTGTCTCCTGAAGCCTGGGCCAATACGGGTGCAGTTGCCGGGGAAATGCCGCCTCGATCACCGGGAGGCGCAGCGATGGCGGTACTGCGATCGCGGTCGGTGTCGCTGTGGTGCCGTGTGGGAAAGCATGCACGAACAAACCCCTCTCAGCCGCCGGTGGCGCACTCCTCTCACTGAGCGGGGCGTGCGCCGTTGCGTATCCCCGCACTTCCCATTCAGCACCACAACTGACCGTTCTGGGAACGGATTTGCTCCATTCACTACCCCGCGATGCCGGAATTCTCCTGTTGTGTGGCGGCTTTCCACACACGAACGGCGCCCGCTCGGGGAAGACCCGAACAGGCGCCGTGCGCAAGGGGGATGTGTGGCCCGTGAGGCGGTGTCAGTCGTTCGCGACCACGGGGTAGCGCGGCTCGTTCTCGGCCATCTGCCGCAGCGCGTCCTTGCGCTCGCGCTTGGAGAGCCGGTCGATGTACAGGTACCCGTACAGGTGGTCCGTCTCGTGCTGGAGGCACCGCGCGAAGTACCCGGTGCCGCGCACCTTGACGGGGTTGCCCTTCTCGTCCTGCCCGGTCACCTCGGCGTAGTCGGGTCGGGCGAGCGGCGCGTAGGCGGTCGGCACGGACAGGCAGCCCTCGTTGCTGTCGTCCAGGCGGCGGCGGTCGGCCGGCAGTTCGACCAGCCTGGGGTTGCAGACGACGCCGACGTGGCGGACGCCCTCGTCGTCGGGGCAGTCGTAGACGAAGACCTTCTTGGAGACACCGATCTGGTTGGCGGCCAGGCCCACGCCCTCGGCGGTGCGCTGGCTGGCGAACATGTCGGCCACCAGCTGCTGGAACTCCTCGCCGAAGTCGGTGACGTCCTCGCACTCCTTGTGCAGCACCGGGTTGCCGACCACCGTGATCGGGCGCGAGGTGCCGCGCCCGCGCCAGTCGGCCTCACGCTCCTCGCAGTCCTGGGTGTCGACGACGAATCCCTCGTCGTCCACGGGGAGCACGCCCGGGTGCTGCTGATCGGTGTCCTGCTGGGCCATGACCGACGTATGCCTTCCTCGTACAACCAAGGGTGGTGCTGATGGTGACTGCTGCTGGAGCGTCCTGACAAAGACTACGGGGCGGCTCAGCAGACCTCTTCCAGGTCCCGCCAGTCACGTGAGTCCGGGCTGTCGGCCACCCACCCGTCCAGCAACCCCTTCACCAGCCCGGCCGGCGCGGCCACCCCGCACTCCCGCTCCGGCACCCACAGCTGCCCGTCGGTGCGGTGCCCCAGCGGCCCGGGGTGTCCGGGTTCGCTGTGGTCGTGCGGGTCGAGGTGCTCGCCCTCGCCCTCGTCGGACGGCATCCGGGACTCCGAGCACATCCGGCACAGCAGCCGCACGGAGGACGACCAGTCCTCGGCGGCGAACCCGGCGTCGGCGGCCAGCTGCTCCAGCGCGTCGCGGTCGGACTCGGTGGCGGCCTCCAGGAGGACGACCCAGGTGGGCACGGGCGAGGGCGCCCACAGCTCGATCTCGTCGAAGACGGGGTAGGAGTGCCCGGCGCTGGTGGTCCGCTCCCCGTGCGGTACGCCGTCGTGCAGGACGACCTCGCCCCAGCGCCGCCCGGACGACGGCAGCGGGATGGACAGCACCTCGACGCGGGCGGGGTCGAGCCGCCGCCCCCACACCACCTCGGCCTCGCCCTCCGGCGACAGCCGTACGGCAGCGCTGCCGAGGTCCATGCCGAGCGGCTCACCGGCGTCGGTGGCCTCCCCGGGGGTGCGCAGCCCGTAGGCCTGCCAGGCCCGGCGGGCCAGCGGCCAGTCCTGCAGGGCGGTCGCGGCGATGCCGACGTTCCACCAGTCGGGGGCGCCGGTGTCCCGGTCGAGCAGCGCGACGGCCCGCAGGCCCGCCGCCCTGGCCTGCTCCCAGTCGTGCCGGAACTTGTGCAGCAGCGCCAGGTTGAACCAGGACTCCGACAGCCAGGGCTCCAGGTCCGCCGCCCGGGTCAGCAGCGCACCCGCGTCCTCGTAGCGACCGTCGCCGATCAGCGTGAACGCGCGGTCGGTGGCCTGCCGCCAGGAGGCGGAGGGCCGGTGCCGTGCCTTGCCGAAGATCCTCACGATTCCCGCCTGCCAGTTCCGTTCTGTGGGCTGGCTGTGCCTTTCGCGCCCCCGGACACCCTCTCCCGGGCATCAAACCACGTACGGCTGTAGAGGCGCTCATTACCCATGGGTTACCCAGCCGCGGGCTCGGTAAGGCTGCTCCGGGAAAGGACCCGGGCCAGTGCCTCCACCACTTCCGGAGCGTAGTCGCCGGCGGTGGCCAGGCGCAGCTCCTCCAGTGCGGTCAGGACGCCGCCCGGGCCCGCGTCCCGCGCCTTCTCCTCGTAGGCGTTCACGACCCGCACGATCCGCGCGGCGACCGGCTGCTCCCGGCAGGGGTCGGCCTGCCGCTCCACCACCACGGCGACCGCCGCGTCGACGCCGGTCTGACGCACGACGGCCCCGCCGAGCAGCGCGATCCGCCGCTGCTCGGTGGCGGGCAGGTCCGCGGTGGCTCCCGCCGGGACCGGGTCGACCAGGCTGAGCTGGCCGATGTCGTGCATCAGCGCCGCGTACTCCAGCACGGTCAGCTCGGCCCCGGACAGCCCCAGGTCCCGCCCGACGGCCACGCCGAGTCCGGCGACCCGGCGGGCGTGCCCGGCCGGGGTGTATCCGGCGATCTCGGTGGCGCGGGCCAGGGAGGCGATGGTCTGCCGGTAGGTGGCCCGGACGGCCTCGTACCGGCGGTAGGAGAGCTGGGCGAGCAGCAGGGGCACGCAGAAGACGGGCAGCGCCCACAGTCCCGCGACGCTCACCGCCAGCGCCATCACCGCGCCGGTCGCGCACACCGCCGACGTGATCCCGACCATGCCGCGCAGTTCCTCGCGCAGCAGCGGTCCGAAGGGCCAGCCGGTGCGCGCGTGGGCGGGTGCCGCGGCGAGTACGGCGTCGCACAGCGTGGTCAGGGCCAGCAGCGCGAGCAGCAGCAGGGCGTCGGCGGGTCCGCTCCAGTCGTCGAAGGTGCCCTGGCCGGCCAGCGGCCGGAAGCACACGGCGGCGAAGCCGACGGTGAGCACCCGCCGCGCCAGGTGGCCGAGGACGGGCCCGCTGCCGCGGGCGACGTAGGGCACGCTGCCGAGCAGCGAGGCGGCGAGCACGACGGTGACGGTCTGGGCGACACCGTGGTGCGCCGGCTGCCCGGCGACGTCTCCGAGCAGCGCGTACGCCAGCGCGCCCGCCGCCCCGAGCGGGGCGGCCTCCCGGGCCTCGGCACCGGTGCGCCGGGTCAGCTCACCGAGGACGACCAGACCGCCGAAGGCGAGCGCGACGGGCCGCTGCACGGGCCCGGACACCACCACGGAGGCGAGGCACCCGAGCGCGAGGAGCCCGGCACAGCCGGGCACGAGGAGCAGCGTCGCCGGGGCCGGGAGCGCGGGCCCGCGCCTGGCTCCGGGGCCCGCGACCGGGACCGCTGCGGGAGACGGGACCCATGGCCGGAAGGGCGTCATGGGCTGCCCCCGTCCACGCGGCCACCGCGCACCGCGGCGCGGGGCGCCGCCGCGAGCCACCCGCCCGCACGCTCCCCCGGCTCGGTGGAGGCGCGGACGGCGGGCACCGCCCGGGCCACCGTGCACGGCACCCGGCCTCGCCCCGGCCGGCCGGGGCGAGGCGAACGGCACGCGTGAGGCGGGCAGGGGGCCATCGCCGGCTCCGGCTCCCTCATGGCGCTCCCCTGCCGACACTGTCCCGCACACCCTCGCCCCGGCCCCCTGCCGCTTCGGCGACGGGGCCGGACGAACCGTCCGCCGTCACCGACGGACGCCAGCCGTGGCGGCGGAGGGCGTGGACCAGCGCCCGCACCATCCGTGGGTCGAACTGTCTCCCGGCACAGCGCTGGAGCTCGTCCAGGGCCACCGCGACGGGGCGGGCCCTGCTGTAGGAGCGTGTGGACGTCATAGCGTCGAAGGCGTCGGCGACGGCCACCACCCGGGCCGACTCGGGGATCCGGTCGCCGGCCAGTCCGTAGGGGTAGCCGCTGCCGTCCAGCCGTTCGTGGTGGTGGAGGACCGCGGCGCGGGCCTCTCCCAGGAAGCGGATGCCGCGCACCATCTCGTGCCCGTACTCGGGGTGCAGCTCGATCACCCGGCGTTCCTCGGGCGTCAGCGGCCCGTCCTTGCGCAGCAGCCGGGTGGGCACGCCGAGCTTGCCCACGTCGTGCAGGATCCCGGCGAAGCGCAGGGTCTCGACGCGCTCGTCGTCCATGCCCAGCTCGCGGGCGATCATCATGGAGGCCTGGCCGACGCGTTCGCTGTGGCCGCGCGTGTAGCCGTCCTTGATGTCGACGGCCTGCACCAGGGCGCGGATGGTCGCCTGGTGCGCGGCCTGCTCGCGGTGGTACTGGGCGAAGGCCCACCAGGCCACGCACATCGGCAGCAGGACGAGCAGCGCGGCCACCGGACCGTACTCGCTGCGCCACAGGACGGCCATCATCAGCCCGGCGAGCCCGTGCACGGCGATCGGCGCGAGCGACCGGGAGAGCAGGCCTCGCCACGCCCGGCCCGGCGGCACGTGGTCGGCGAGGGTGAGGATGCCGCCGTCCAGCACCGTGAGCACCAGGCAGAAGGCGAGTACGGCGGCCCCGGCCGGCACGAGGGCGTACGGGAAGGCGGGCTCGACGACCGCGTCCCGGCCGCCGAGCCGCCAGTGGACACAGGCGGCGGCCCACACGGCGAGGGTCAGCTGGGCGGCCCGCCAGACGCGCCGCAGACCGAAGGGGCGGCGCGGCACCGGGGACAGCAGCGCTCCGGGCAGTGCCACGAGCGCGGCGGCGGGCGGCGGCAGCAGGAAGGCCCCGGCGAGCAGGACGGGGTAGCAGGTCCCGACGAGGCGGGTCCGGGCGACGAGTTCGGAGCCCGCGTACAGTCCGGTGAGCAGCAGCACCGCCCACCAGGGCGCGTGCACCGACGGCAGCGGCCGCAGGCACAGCAGGGCGGCGAGGGTGACGCCGGTCACGTACGCACGCGCCCGCGCCGGTACCGCGTCCATGAGCCCCCTCCCCGGCCACGTCTTTCAGGCTCCGGAGCCTAGGACGGCGGGGGGAGTCCGCGGGCAGATAACCCGCGGATTAGCACGTACGAGTGACTTCTGAACGACTCAGGGCGCTGGCACCGGCCCGGAGACCGGCTCAGGACTCCTGCGGAGCCGACGACGGCGAGGCTGTGACGTCGTGTTCGGGCACGGACTGCCCGGACCGGATCAGGTCCAGCCGCCCCATGACCTTGGCGCGCAGGTCACCCGGCACGTCGTCCTGTCCGCAGCACCGCTTGACCAGCTTCTTCACGGCCTGCTCCAGCCCGTACTTCTCCAGGCAGGGCGAGCACTCCTCGAAGTGGTGCTCGAACTTCACGCAGTCCGAGTCCGGCATCTCTTTGTCGAGAAACTCGTAGAGATGATCGAGGATTTCGCTGCAATCCGTCTCGTGCGGCTCTCCGCAGCTCATGACCCCGAGCCTTTCGCTTCGTTCGACTCTCCGGCGCCGGCGGGGACGAGGCCGCGGTCACGGGCGTAGTCCTCCAGCATGCCGCGCAGCTGACGGCGTCCACGGTGCAGCCGGGACATCACCGTACCGATGGGTGTCCCCATGATGTCTGCGATCTCCTTGTAGGCAAAGCCCTCGACGTCCGCCAGATACACGGCGATACGGAATTCCTCGGGGATCGCCTGGAGCGCCTGCTTCACGTCCGAGTCGGGCAGGTGGTCGAGCGCCTGCGACTCCGCGGAGCGCAGACCCGTCGACATGTGCGACTCGGCACGCGCGAGCTGCCAGTCCTCGATCTCCTCGGCCGCGCTGCGCTGGGGTTCGCGCTGCTTCTTGCGGTACGAGTTGATGAAGGTGTTGGTGAGGATGCGGTACAGCCACGCCTTGAGGTTGGTGCCCTCGCGGAACTGGTGGAAGGACGCGTACGCCTTGGCGTAGGTCTCCTGCACCAGGTCCTCGGCGTCGGCCGGATTACGTGTCATGCGCAGCGCGGCCGAGTACATCTGGTCGAGGAACTCCAGCGCGTCCCGCTCGAAGCGCGCGCTGCGCTCCGCGGTCGACTCCGCGCCCGTACCCCGGCCCTCGGGCTGCTCCGCCTGGCCGTGTTCGGTCCCTGCGTCGGTCCCAGTGACCGGACCCACCTCCTCCAGTGACGTCGTGAAACCGAGAGCGGTCTCACTCGAATCGGAGGATAGACGACGATCCGGTCCGCCCGCCGCCCGAATGGGGGCGGTCTTCGCCGCGTGCAGCACAGTCCAGTCCAGGTCGGACCGGCTGCTGCGGCTCGGGCAGAAGGCTGAACCCATGCGGCGGACTTCCTCTCCTACGGCGTCGGCGCTGATTCTCAGCAACGTACGCACCGCACAACAGCGGCCGCCCGCCGGTCATTCCCGGGCGTTCAGCCGAGTGAGCCGGTCCACTTCAGGACGCCGTCGGTGATCAGCTCCAGCGCCTCCTCCTGGCCGATCGCCGCCCGTTTGGGCACCGCGAAGCCGTGGTCGCCGTACGGCACCTCGATCAGGTCGTAGGTCCCCGCGGGCGCCTCGGGGAACTCCTGCGGTCTGCCGAAGGGGTCGTTGCCGCCCTGGACGACGAGGGTGGGCACCCCGGCCCCGAGCAGCTCGTCGGCGCGGGACTTCTCCGGCTTGCCCGGCGGGTGCAGCGGGAAGCTGAGGGCGAGGACGGCGTGGGCGCCCAGTTCGCGGGCGGTGCGGCAGGCGACGCGGGCACCGGCGCTGCGGCCGCCCGCGATCACCGGCAGGCCGGGCGCGGCGAGCGCGGGCCAGACGCCCCGCCAGCCGGTGTCCAGGGTCTTCGGAGCGGGCGCCAGCTTCTTGCCGGCCACCCGCCACGGCTGCTCGACGAGGGCGACGCTCACCCCGTGGGCGGGCAGTGCGGCCGCCAGCGCCCTCAGGTCGCGCGCCTCGATGCCGCCGCCGGCGCCGTGGCTCACGGCAAGGACGAGCCGGGGCCGCTTCGCCGGGTGCCAGGTGATGCGGGCGGGACCCGCATCGGTGTCGGTGATCTCGGTGGTCTCGGTGGTGTCGCTGGTCACGTCAGAAGAGTGTGCCCTCTTCCGGAGCCTGAAGCTCCTTGAGCAGCTCCGGCCCGTTGTTGCGGACGTTGCTCACGGCCGTGGAGACGGGGAAGGCACGCATCAGCCCGGCGGGCGGGGGCGCCAGCAGGGAGGTCAGCTCGTCGGGGTCGGTGCGCGCCGGGTCGAGCCAGTCGTCCCAGCGGTCCGGCGTCAGCATCAGCGGCATCCGCGGGTGGATGTCGGCCAGGGCGTGCGGGCCGTCGGCCGGGGCGACCGCGAGCGGCTCGGTCTCGGCCTCGGTGGTGATCACCGAGCACGTCACCCACCATGCCAGCGGGTGGTCGTCGGGGAGCGTCTTGTCCCGCCAGAACTCGTAGAGCCCGGCCATGGCGAACACGGAGCCGTCTGCGGGGGTCACGAAGTACGGCTGCTTGCGGGGCCGCTTCCTGCGCCCCTCGACCTCCAGGTCCCGCTCCTGCTTGCCGGTGACCCACTCGTAGTAGCCGTCGGCGGGCAGGATGCAGCGCCGGGTGCTGAAGGCGCGGCGGTAGGAGGGCTTCTCGTGGACGGTCTCCGCGCGGGCGTTGATCATCCGGGCGCCGCCCTCGGGCGACTTGGACCAGGAGGGGACGAGGCCCCACTTCAGCTTGCGCAGCTGGCGAACCGGCTTCGGGTCCTCGACGTCTTTCAGGGGACGGTCCAGGACGGCGTAGACCTCCTTGGTGGGGGCCACGTTGTAGTCGGGCTCCAGGCTCTCCTCGGGCTCCCACTTCTCGATTTCAAAGATTCCCGCGAGATCCTCGGGTCGACGACTCGCCGCATACCGTCCGCACATACGTGCCACACTGCCAGGCCCGCCCTCCTCCCGGCCACCACCCCGCAACGAGGCGCTTCGCGCCGCACCCGCCCGACCGTCACCACGAGGAGCCCTCCCCGAACATGGACCACCTCGCAACGGCCTCGCTCACCTCCCTGTGGGACGAGGTCTCCGGCACCCAGCCCGATCCCGACCTGTGGGTGGTGATCGCGACCCTGGTGGTCGCGCTCGCCGTGGTCGTGACCCGCGGGTCGTGGCGGATAGCGCGCAACGCGATCACCATCGCCCACGAGGGCGGCCACGGCCTGGTGGCCCTGCTGACGGGCCGCACCCTGACCGGGATCACCCTGCACTCGGACACCAGCGGCCTGACCGTCAGCCGGGGCAAGCCGCACGGTGCCGGGATGATCCTCACCGCGGTCGCCGGCTACACCGCTCCCCCGCTGCTGGGCCTCGGCGGCGCCGCGCTGCTGGCCGCGGGACGCATCACCCTGCTGCTCTGGCTGGCGACGGCGCTGCTCGTCGCCCTGCTGGTGATGGTCCGCAACGCCTACGGGGTGCTGACGGTGGTGGTCACCGGCGGCACGTTCGTCCTGGTGTCCTGGCTGGCCGGGCCGCAGGTGCAGGCGGCGTTCGCGTACGCGGTGGTGTGGTTCCTGCTGCTCGGCGGGGTGCGCCCGGCCTTCGAACTGCAGGCCAAGCGGTCGCGGGGCGGCGCCGGGGACTCGGACGCGGACCAGCTGGCGCGGCTGACGCACGCGCCGGCGGGGGTGTGGTTCTTCCTGTTCCACGCGGTGTCGCTGTGTTCGCTGATCGGTGGAGCGCGCTGGCTTCTGGAGGTGTGAGGACCCGGGCGCCGTCCGCACGCCCCGCATATATGCACGGCAAGTGCACTGTTGCGTTTTCGGTCAGGTTTCGCCGCTTTTGATCAAGATCTCCGATCGTCCTCAGCCATTAAAGTGGGCCTCATGACCGTGAACCCCGCGTACACCGCCCTCTGGCCCGCCCCGCATGCGAGCGGAGCCGTCGACGCGACCGTCCACGTGCCCGGGTCCAAGTCGGTCACCAACCGTGCCCTGGTGCTGGCCGCCCTCGCCTCCGAGCCCGGCTGGCTGCGCCGCCCGCTGCGCTCCCGCGACACCCTGCTGATGGCCGAGGCCCTGCGCACGATGGGCGTCGAGATCGAGGAGGGCGTCGGCCCCGAGGGCACCGGCGAGTTCTGGCGGGTCATCCCGGCCGGTCTGCGCGGCCCGGCCACGGTCGACGTCGGCAACGCCGGCACGGTCATGCGCTTCCTGCCGCCGGTCGCCGCGCTGGCCGACGGCGCCGTCCGCTTCGACGGCGACCCGCGGTCGTACGAGCGTCCGCTGCACGGCGTGATCGACGCGCTGCGCGTCCTGGGCGCCCGGGTCGACGACGACGGGCGCGGCGCGCTGCCGCTGACCGTGCACGGCGGCGGCGCCCTGGAGGGCGGGCCGGTCGACATCGACGCCTCGTCCTCCTCCCAGTTCGTCAGCGCCCTGCTGCTGTCCGGACCGCGCTTCAACCAGGGCGTCGAGGTGCGCCACACCGGTTCCGCGCTGCCCTCCATGCCGCACATCCGTATGACGGTCGACATGCTGCGCGCGGTCGGTGCCCAGGTCGACACCCCCGAGTCGGGCGGCGAGCCGAACGTCTGGCGGGTCACGCCGGGCGCGCTGCTCGGCCGGGACCTCACGATCGAGCCGGACCTGTCCAACGCCCAGCCCTTCCTCGCGGCGGCGCTGGTGACCGGCGGCAAGGTGGTGATCCCGGACTGGCCGTCCCGCACCACCCAGCCCGGTGACCGGCTGCGTGAGATCTTCACCGAAATGGGCGGTTCCTGCGAACTGGCCGACTACGGTCTCGTCTTCACCGGATCCGGCGCCGTCCACGGCATCGACGTCGACCTGGGCGAGGTCGGCGAGCTGACTCCGGGCATCGCGGCCGTCGCCGCCCTCGCGGACTCCCCCTCCACCCTGCGCGGTGTGGCCCATCTGCGGCTGCACGAGACGGACCGCCTGGCCGCGCTCACCAAGGAGATCAACGAACTCGGCGGTGACGTCACCGAGACCGCCGACGGCCTGCACATCCGCCCGCGCCGGCTGCACGGCGGCGTCTTCCACACCTACGAGGACCACCGCATGGCCACCGCCGGCGCGATCATCGGCCTCGCGGTCGAGGGCGTGCAGATCGAGAACGTGGCGACGACCGCCAAGACCCTGCCCGACTTCCCCGACCTGTGGACCGGGATGCTCGGGGCGTAGGGAAGGTTCGCCATGCGCCGCTACGGCAAGAACACCGACGAGGACGACATCCGCTCCCGCCCCAACCGCAAGGGCAACCGGCCGCGCACCCACATCCGGCCCAAGCACGAGGACGCCGCCGAGGGCCTGGTCCTCACCGTGGACCGCGGCCGGCTGACCTGCCTCGTCGACGACCGGATCGTCATGGCGATGAAGGCCCGCGAACTGGGCCGCAAGGCGGCGATCGTCGGCGACCGGGTGGCCCTGGTCGGCGACCTGTCCGGCAAGAAGGACACCCTCGCCCGCATCGTCCGCATCGAGGAACGCACCTCGGTCCTGCGCCGCACGGCCGACGACGACGACCCCTACGAGCGGGTGGTCGTCGCCAACGCCGACCAGCTCGCCGTCGTCACCGCCCTCGCCGACCCCGAGCCGCGCCCCCGCCTCATCGACCGCTGCCTGGTCGCCGCGTTCGACGGCGGCCTCACCCCGCTGCTGGTGATGACCAAGTCGGACCTGGCGCCGCCGGACGAACTGCTGGAGCTGTACGGCGCGTTGGACATCCCGTACGTCGTCACCAGCCGCGAGGAGCTGGAGAACGGCGCGGCCGCGGACCTCGTGCGCGAGCACCTGGACGGGAAGATCACCGCCTTCGTCGGCCACTCCGGCGTCGGCAAGACGACCCTCGTCAACACCCTGGTGCCGGAGGACCGCCGCCGGATGACGGGTCATGTGAACGCGGTGACGGGGCGCGGCCGGCACACCACGACCTCCGCCCTCGCCCTGCCGCTGTCCTCCGCGGAGGGCGGCTGGGTCGTCGACACCCCGGGCGTGCGGTCGTTCGGGCTGGCGCACGTCGACCCGTCCCGGGTGATCAACGCCTTCCCCGACCTGGTGCCCGGCACGGAGGGCTGCCCGCGGGCGTGCAGCCACGACGAGCCCGACTGCGCGCTGGACGCCTGGGTCGCCGAGGGACACGCCGACCCGGCCCGGCTGTACTCGCTGCGCCGGCTGCTGTCGACACGGGAACGCAAGGAAGGGGACTGACCCCCGCGTTGTTTGCCGTGCCGTGCAGGCGGTAAGTGCATAATCGCACCAAGCCGGAACCAAGACTGAGCAAAGCCGGACGAAGTCGCTGTCGGGCGACGCCACTGATCGACACCGACGCAGCGGTCGCGGTAGGGGACCACGGGAGGACAACACATGGCGTGGCTGCTGGTCATAGTGGCAGGAGTGCTCGAAACCGGCTTCGCCGTCTGTCTGAAGCTCTCGCACGGCTTCACCCGGCTCTGGCCCACCATCGCCTTCTGCGCCTTCGCGCTGGGCAGTTTCGGCCTGCTGACGATGTCCCTGAAGAAGCTCGACGTCGGCCCCGCGTACGCGGTGTGGACCGGCATCGGCGCGGCGGGCACCGCCATCTACGGCATGGTCTTCCTCGGCGACCTGGTCTCGACCCTGAAGATCGTCTCGATCAGCTTCGTCATCATCGGCGTGATCGGCCTGCAGTTGTCGGGCTCGGCGCACTAAGGACCTGACCGGGTCCCGTGGGCCACTACGCCGTCAACCGGCGCGGCAGGGCGGTGCGCAGGAGGTCGGCCACCCCGCCCTCGGCGGGCGGCGCGGCGACGCAGGAGAGGGCGAGCCGCACGGCAAGTTCGCAGGAGCGGGCCAGATCGGCGGCGTCCGTCGGCGGAAAGGACGCGGCACCGCCCAGGACGGCCACGGCACGGTCGCGGACAAGGCCCACGAAGTCGCCGGGCGAGGGCAGCGGACCGTCGGCCCGCCGCTGCGCCGGCAGGGCGGAGGAGGAGGGCACCGCAGTCAGGGCCGGCGAGGGCAGCCGCTCGCTCCAGCAGCCGGTGAGCATGGCCCGGACCAGGGCGTTGTCGTGGGCCGCCGACATCATCCACTCGGCGGTGGCGGTGAGTCGTTCGCGCGGGTCGCTGGACCCGGACAGCGCACGCTCCACCCCTGCCAGATAGCCGTCGGCCTCCCGCCGCACGAGCGCCCGGGCGAGGCCGTCCTTGCTGCCGAACTCGTTGTAGAGGGTCTGCCGGGACACCCCGGCGGAAGCCGCCACGTCCACCATCCGCACGGCGGACCACGGCCGGCGCGCGAGCGCCGCGGAAGCGGCATCGAGCAGGGACTCCCGGGCTGCAGGCACCCTCGCCTCCCTCGGGCCGAGCGACTTCCTGCCAGATTTGACGGGCACGGGGGCACTGTCAAGGGTCCTCGCGCCGCCTGCCCGGGCCCGCCACGCCCGCCAAAGCCCTGGTGGCCCCGCCCGGCCCGCGACAGATAGCGTGACGGCATGCCCGACTACCTCGACGACCTCCGCCTCGCCCACGTCCTCGCGGACGCCGCCGACGCCGCCACGATGGACCGCTTCAAGGCCCTCGACCTCAAGGTCGAGACGAAGCCGGACATGACCCCGGTGAGCGAGGCGGACAAGGCCGCCGAGGAACTCATCCGCAACCACCTCGCCCGCGCCCGCCCCCGCGACGCCGTCCTCGGCGAGGAGTACGGCGTCGAAGGCACCGGGCCCCGGCGCTGGGTGATCGACCCGATCGACGGCACCAAGAACTACGTGCGCGGCGTCCCCGTGTGGGCCACCCTCATCGCCCTGATGGAGGCCAAGGAGGGCGGCTACCAGCCGGTCGTCGGCCTCGTCTCGGCGCCCGCCCTCGGCCGGCGCTGGTGGGCGGTGCAGGACCACGGCGCGTTCACCGGCCGCAGCCTGACCTCCGCCCATCGGCTCCACGTCTCCCAGGTCTCCACGCTCTCCGACGCGTCCTTCGCGTACTCCTCGCTGAGCGGCTGGGAGGAGCAGGGCCGCCTCGACGGCTTCCTGGACCTGACCCGCGAGGTGTGGCGCACGCGCGCGTACGGCGACTTCTGGCCGTACATGATGGTCGCCGAGGGCTCGGTGGACATCTGCGCCGAACCGGAGCTCTCCCTCTGGGACATGGCCGCCAACGCGATCATCGTCACGGAGGCCGGGGGCACCTTCACCGGCCTCGACGGCCGGCCCGGCCCGCACAGCGGGAACGCGGCCGCGTCGAACGGCCGGCTCCACGACGAGCTGCTCGGGTATCTCAACGAGCGCTACTGAGCGCCCGCCGACTCGCCCTCCGCGCCCCCTTGTTGACCCGTGCTTTACCTGCCACTCTGAGAGTCCCCCACTTGTGAACTTGTGAATCCATGAACCAACTCATGGATCACCGGCAGGAGGTGGCTCCACCCATGCTCGTCCGCGAAGTCATGAGCACGGTAGTCCTCACCATCGGTCCCGCCCACACACTCCGCCAGGCCGCCGCACTGATGTCCGCACGGCGCGTCGGCGCGGCCGTGGTGCACGACCCCGACGCCGGCGGCATCGGGATCCTCACCGAACGCGACGTCCTCGTCTCCGTGGGCCGGGGCCAGGACCCGGACACCGAGCGCGCGCACGGCCACACCACCACCGACGTCGTCTTCGCCGCCCCGACCTGGACCGTGGAGGAGGCGGCGGGCGCGATGGCGCACGGCGGCTTCCGCCACCTCATCGTCCTGGACGGCGGCGAGCCCGTCGGCATCGTCTCGGTGCGCGACATCATCCGCCGCTGGGCGCCGGAGCGCGCCCCGCACAACGCGCCGGTGGTGACCGCCTGACGGAACGTGCGGGGCAGGGGCAGGGGCCGGGACGAGTGCGGCCGGTATGACGAACGGGCCGGACCCCCGTCCCCGGGGGTCCGGCCCGCCGCTACGGCAAGCGGTAGGTGCTGGATGTCAGCCGCGCAGGGCCTGGACCGCGGCCTCCAGCCGCTTGCCGAAGTCACCGTCGGCCTGACGGAAGTTGTCGACCGCGCGCTCGACGATGTCGTCGCGCGAGACGCCGGACAGGGCGCCGGCCAGGTTGCCGATCAGCCGCTCCCGCTCCGCTTCCGTCATCAGCCGGTAGAGGTTGCCCGCCTGGACGAAGTCGTTGTCCTCGGCGTGCGACGGGGCCTCGGTCTCGCCGGTGACGCCGGAGACCGCGACCGGCTGCCACAGGGCACGGTCCGTCTGGAACGGGCCGGCGAAGCTGTTCGGCTCGTAGTTCTTCGCGCCCTTGTGGCGGCCGTCGTACAGGTGGCCGTCACGGGAGTTGGTGCGCGCCACGGTGGCGTGCGGGCGGTTCACCGGCAGTTGGTCGGCATTGATGCCGACGCGGTAGCGGTGCGCGTCGCCGTAGGCGAAGAGGCGGCCCTGGAGCATCTTGTCCGGGGACGGCCCGATGCCGGGCACGAAGTGCGCCGGGGAGAAGACCGACTGCTCGACCTCGGCGAAGATGTTCTCCGGGTTGCGGTTGAGCTCCAGCTTCCCGAACCAGACGATCGGGTAGTCCGCGTGCGGCCACACCTTGGTCAGGTCGAACGGGTTGAAGCGGTACGTCGTCGCCTCGGCCACGGGCATGATCTGCACGCCGACGGTCCAGGACGGGAAGTCGCCGCGCTCGATGGCCTCACGCAGGTCGCGCTGGTGCGAGTCGGGGTCCTCACCGGCGAGCTTGTCGGCCTCGGCCTGGGTGAGGTTCTTGATGCCCTGGTCGGTCTTGAAGTGGTACTTGACCCAGAAGGCCTCGCCCGCCTCGTTGTTCCACTGGTAGGTGTGCGAGCCGAAGCCGTCCATGTGGCGGTACGACGCCGGGATGCCGCGGTCGCCGAACAGCCAGGTGACCTGGTGCGTCGACTCCGGCGACAGGCTCCAGAAGTCCCAGACGTTGTCCATCTCGGTCGAACCCGTGTAGGGGTCGCGCTTCTGGGTGTGGATGAAGTCGGGGAACTTGATGGCGTCCTTGATGAAGAACACCGGGGTGTTGTTGCCGACGAGGTCGTAGTTGCCCTCCTCGGTGTAGAACTTCAGCGAGAAGCCGCGCGGGTCGCGGACGGCGTCCGCCGCACCCAGGTTGCCGGCCACGGTGGAGAAGCGGAGGAAGGTCTCCGTCTCCTTGCCGACCTCGGAGAGGAAGGCCGCGCGCGTGTACCGGGTGACGTCGGCGGTGACCGTGAAGGTGCCATAGGCGCCGGCGCCGCGGGCGTGCACGACGCGCTCCGGGATGCGCTCACGGTTGAAGTGGGCCAGCTTCTCCAGAAGGAGCTGGTCCTGGACGAGCACGGGGCCGCCGACGCCCGCCGTCTCACTGTTCTGGTTGTCGGCTACGGGGGCGCCTGTCTCCGTAGTGAGCGGTCCCTGAGTCACGGACTCCTCCTGTGCTGGTCCTGTCGCTTGGCTAATGCCGTTCTCGATCCTACAATAGACAATGTCTAAGTCAAGCATGATTCCAAAGTCACATCCGTTCGGGACCTGGTCCCCCTGCCTGTTAGGCTGATGTGTATGAGTGACCTTCTGGAACGGCTGCGCGGGCGCGGTTGGCGCATGACCGCGCAGCGGCGCGTGGTGGCCGAGGTCCTCGACGGCGAACACGTCCACCTGACGGCCGACGAGGTGCATTCCCGCGCCGTGGACAGGCTCCCCGAGATCTCCCGGGCGACCGTCTACAACACCCTGGGCGAGCTGGTCTCGCTCGGCGAGGTGCTGGAGGTCGCGACGGACAAGCGCGCCAAGCGCTACGACCCGAACGCGCACCGGCCGCACCACCACCTGGTCTGCGCCCAGTGCGGGGCGATCCGCGACGTCCACCCGACCGGCAATCCGCTGGCCGACCTCCCCGACTCGGAGCGCTTCGGCTTCACGGTGTCGGACGTCGAGGTGACGTACCGCGGCACCTGCCCGAACTGCGCGGCGGCGTGAGCGGGATTTGCTTCTCGTCTTCGTGTTGACGTACTGTTCCATTCATCGACGCGGGGTGGAGCAGCTCGGTAGCTCGCTGGGCTCATAACCCAGAGGTCGCAGGTTCAAATCCTGTCCCCGCTACTGAAGGCTTGGGGCCGGAATCCGAACGGATTCCGGCCCCAGGTGCGTCCACCCCAGCTGCGGGCATCCGGCAGGCGCCGGCCCGCGTCCCACCCACCCAGCCGGCCCCCGGGCACCTTCAAACGGCACCGAAGCCCAGCTCAGCGTCACGCGTCACGCCGACAGCTCCTGCCGCAACGCGTCCCGCAACCGCGCCGCCCGCTCCCCCACCTCCGCCGGGCCCAGCGACACCGCCAGGTCCGCCCACCGCTGCCCCTCCGCCAGCTCACCCCGCCGCGCGAACACCAGCGCCAGCCTCAGCGCCGCCCGCCCGTGCCCGGCGTCGGCCGCCCGGCGCCACCACACGACGGCCTCGGGCTCGCTCCCCTCGCGGGCCAGCAGCAGCCCCAGGTTGAACGCGCCGTTGCGCGACCCGGCCTCGGCCGCCTCGCGGTACCACCGCGCCGCCTCCACCACGTCGCCCCGCGCCGCGGCGAGCATCCCGACCCGCACCTGGGCCCGCCGGTGCCCCTGGGAGGCCGCCCGCTCGTACCACTCCTCGCACTCGGACTTCTCGTGCGCCGGCTCCCCCAGTTCGTGCGCGGGCGCGGGCGGCCGGCGCGCGTCCAGCACCGTCGCCAGCCGGTACGCCGCCTCCGCGCTGCCGCCCCCCGCCGCACAGCGCAGGAAGCGCTCCGCCTCGCGCTCGTCCCCGTCGCGCAGCCGGGCCATCCCGACCTGGAGCGCCGCCTCGGTGTGCCCGGCCGCGGCGGCCCGCTCGTACCAGCGCAGCGCCGCCCGCTCCTCGCCCCGTCCGGCGTGCAGGATCCCGAGGTTGAAGGCGGCGTCGACGCTGCCCGCCTCCGCGGCCTTGGAGAACCACGGTTCGGCGCCGCTCTCGTCCCCGGCGCGCAGCAGCAGGATGGCCAGCGCGTTGGAGGCCTCCCGGTGACCGGCGTACGCCGCCCGCCGGTACCACTGCTCGGCCTGCGTGGTGCGCCCCTGCTCGGCGCAGAGCAGCCCGAGGTTGTACGCCCCGTTGTCGTCACCGGCGTCCATCGCGGCCCGGTACCAGCGTTCCGCGGTCTGGGTCTCGCCGCGCTCGGCGTGCAGTGCGCCCAGGGCGTTGGCGGCGTTGCCGTCGCCGTCCTGGGCGGCGCGCAGCCACCACACGGCGGCGCTCTCGGTGTCCCCGGCGTCCCGCAGCAGGAAGCCGAGCGCGCAGGCGGCGCGGGCCTCGCCGTCCTTGGCGGACGTGAGGTACCAGCGGCCGGCCTCCTTGAGCTCGCCGCGCTTCTCCAGGATCGTCCCGAGGTGCAGCGCGCCCCGACGGTGCCCACGCGCGGCGGCCTGCCGGTACCACTGCTCGGCCTCGTCGGCCGCGCGTGCGGCGGCCTTGTCGTCGCCGGCCTGCCCGGCCCGCCGGTCCACCGTCCGGGCCAGCCGGTACGCCGCTTCCCGGTGTCCGCGCTCGGCCGCGGCCCGCATCCACCGCTCGGACCCGGTGTCGTCACCGCGGTGTTCCAGCAGGTCGGCGAGCGCGTAGGCGCCCAGTACGTGGCCCTGTTCCGCGGACTGGCACAGCCAGTACTCGGCGGCGGGCTCGTCCCCGCGCTCGCGGAAGTGCCGGCCCAGCGCGTGCGCGGCGGCGGCGGATCCGGCGACGGCGGCGATGCGCCACCATCCGGCGGCCTCGTCGGCGTATCCGCGCTGGTGCAGCAGCACGCCCAGGTTGTTGGCGGCGGCCCGGTCGCCGGCCGCGGTGGCGGCACGCAGGTGGGACTCGGCTCCGTCGAAGTCGCCGCGGCGCAGCAGCATCGCGCCGAGCACGCTCATCGCCTCGACGTCACCACCGTCGACGGCGAGCCGCAGACGCACTTCCTCGGCGGCCTCGTCGGCGGCCTCCTGGGCCTCGTCCGTGGCCTCCTCCTGACCGGACGGCTGCGCAAAACGCCCTGTCCCGAACAGATTTGCCATGTCCCCCATAACGTTCATCGTCGCACCACCCGCAACCTCGGTACATCCGGTATACCGCAGTCAGTGAGGTCACTTCAGCGTTTTGTCGACATGCCCACAGGGAGACAAGTCAAACACAGATCTGCCCAACTCCCCTTGGCGGCGCGGCCGTCGAGTCCGCCGGTACATGCGTTCGCACATCACGAAGGCCCGGATTCCTTGTGGAATCCGGGCCTTCGTGGTCGCTCGCACGTAGCTGACGACTTCAGTAGCGGGGACAGGATTTGAACCTGCGACCTCTGGGTTATGAGCCCAGCGAGCTACCGAGCTGCTCCACCCCGCGCCGTTGTGTTCACAACCCTAGCACGGCGCGGGATGGGCTTTGACCAGCCTGAACGCCCGGCGCGAACGCCCGGCGCGAGGCCTGTGGTCAGCCGGTGTCCGATCCTCCCCCGGCATCACCGGTCGGTTTCGCGTCCGGACTGGCCTTGTCGTCCGTGGCCTTGTCACCGCTGTTCTTGTCACCGGTGTTCTCGTCGTCGCCGTTCTTGCCGCCGGCGCTCTGATCGGCCTTGGCCTGTGCGTCCTCGGCCCGCTGGAGCGCTTCCTCAAGGTCCTTCTGCGCCTCGGCGTACGCGGCAAGGTCCTTCTTCTCCAGGGCCTTCTGCCCGGCGTCGAAGGCCTTCTGCGCGTCACTCAGGGCTTCCCGGACCGTGGGGTTGGTGGACGTCGGCGGTTCCGTCGTGTCGTCGCCCTCGTCCGGTGGCTGCTCGTTCTCGGCGGCCTGGGCTCCGAAGACCTTGTTCAGCGCCGCGTCGAGCGTGTTCTCGAAGGCGGTGTTGCCCCCGTAACTCACCAGGACCTTGCGCAACAAGGGGTACTTGAGGTCGCCGCCGCGTACGTAGACGGGTTCGACGTACAACAGCCCGCCGTCGAGCGGCACCGTCAGCAGGTTGCCGTACTCCACCTCCGAGTCGCCGCCTCTCAGCAGCCTGATGGACTCGGCGATGTCCTGTTCGGAGTTGAACTGGCTCTGCACCTGTTTGGGTCCGTCGACGGTCGTGCTCGTCGGCAGCTTCAGGATTCTGATCTTGCCGTAGTCACTGGTGCCCGCCTCGGCGTCGACCGCCATGAACGCGCTGAGGTTGTCGCGTCCGTTGGGTGTGAACGTCGTCGTCAGCGAGAACGCCTGGGCCTTCTGGTCCGGCATCTTCATGCTCAGGTAGTACGGCGGCACCGCGTCGCCCGACTTGTTGGTCGGGTCGTCCGGCACCTGCCACACCTCGCTGCCGCTGAGGAAGGTGTTGGCGTCCTTCACGTGGTAGCGCGTGAGCAGCTCGCGCTGGACCTTGAACAGGTCCTGCGGATAGCGCAGGTGCGCCATCAGCTCCTTGGAGATCTCGCTCTTGTCCTGCACCGTGTCCGGGAACGCCTTCATCCAGGTCTTCAGGATCGGGTCCTGGGTGTCCCACTGGTAGAGCTTCACGTCACCGCTGTACGCGTCGACGGTCGCCTTCACGGAATTGCGGATGTAGTTGACCTGGTTCTGCTGGGCCACCACCGCCCGCGAGTTGTTGTTGGCGGTCAGCGAGTCCGCAGTGGTGTCGCCGAGCGTCGTACGGGAGGCGTACGGATAGCCGTTGGTCGTCGTGTAGGCGTCGACGATCCACTGGATACGGCCGTCCACCACCGCCGGATAGGCGTCGCCGTCGATGGTCAGCCAGGGCGCGACCGCCTCGACGCGCTCCTTGGGCGTTCGGTTGTACAGGATCCGCGAGCCGTCGCCGATGGCACCGGAGTAGAGGATCTGCGGCTCGCTGAATGCGGCCGCGTACGCCGCCCGGTTGATCGGGCTGGACAGGTCGACCCCGCCGTCGCCCTTGTAGCTGAACGTCTTCTCCCCGGTGTCGTCGGAGTAGTCGATCTCCTTCTGGGGACCGCCGACGATCGAGTAGGTGGTGGTCTTCTCGCCGTAGTAGACGCGCTGCTCGTACGTGCCGAGGTCGCCCTCGGACGGCAGGTTGGACTCGGTGAAGACCGGGCGCCCCTCGGAGTCGACCTGGGTGCCCTTCGCCGCGACCACGCCGTAGCCGTGGGTGTAGCGGAAGTGGTTGTTGATCCAGTTCTTCTTCGGGATGCCCGCCAGGTTCAGCTCGCGCAGACCGATGACCGTGTCCTGGTCCTTGCCGTCCTTGGCGTAGCGGTCGACGTCCAGGTTGGTCGGGAACGCGTAGTAGTTACGCATCTGCTGGAGCTGCTGGAACGTCGGCGAGATGATGTTGGGGTCCATGATCCGGACGGACGCGGCGGCGTCCGCGTCGTCACGGAGCTTGGTCTTGTCCTTGGTCTCGCTCTTGCCCGGGTACTCGGTGACCTGGGTGCCCTCGATGCCGTAGGCGTCGCGCGTGGCCGCGAGGTTCTTCTCGACGTACGGCGCCTCCTTGGCCTGCTCGTTGGGCTGGACCTGGAACTTCTGGACCAGCGCCGGGTACAGGCCGCCGATGAGGATCGCGGAGAGCACCATCAGGCCGAAGCCGATCACGGGCAGCTGCCAGGTGCGCCGCCACAGGGTGGCGAAGAACAGCAGGGCGCAGATGACCGCGATGCAGAACAGGATCGTCTTGGCCGGCAGGTAGGCGTTGGCGTCGACGTACCTGAGGCCCGTCCAGTTGTCGGTCGCCTTGAAGTCGCTGGACTTCACCGCGAGGCCGTACCGGTCGAGCCAGTAGGCGACCGCCTTGAGGGCGACGAAGACGCCGATGAGCACCGAGAGGTGCCCGGTGGCCGCCGCCGTGGCGCGCGCGCCGGGGCTGGTGACGCGGAGCCCGCCGTACAGGTAGTGGGTGAGCGCGGCGGCGATCACGGAGATGATCACGGCTGCGAAGCCGAAGCCCAGCAGGAACCGGTACCAGGGCAGGTCGAAGGCGTAGAAGGAGACGTCCAGCTTGAACTGGGGGTCCTTCTGCCCGAAGGGCACGCCGTTGACCCACATCAGCCAGGTCCGCCACTGGCCGGACGCCGAGGCGCCGGCGATCAGGCCGACCAGGGCGGTGATGCCGAGCAGCAGCCACTTCTTGTACGGGGCGATGCCCATCCGGTACCGGTCGAGGTTCTGCTGCTCCATCGACATGGCGCTCAGCGGCGGGCGCAGGCGGTGGGCCAACCAGATGTTGAACCCGACGGCGAGCGCCATCAGCAGGCCGAAGACGAAGAAGAGCCCGATCTTGGTCCACAGGGTCGTCGTGAACACCGACGAGTAGTGGACCGACCGGTACCAGAGCCAGTCCGTCCAGAATCCCGCGAACATGGTGAACGCCATGGCGAGCACGGCCAGGACACCAAGTGTCAGCAGCAGGGTTCGGACACGCCGGGACGGGCGGCCCACTCTGATCCGCGGCCCCGTCGGGGGGCCTCCGCCGCGGTCCGGCATCTGGAAAGCCAAGGTGCGCACCTCGAAGTTCGCTGTTGATCCGTCAGGCCCTCGGGTTCGCGGGCCCCCCGTGCGCCCCCGTGATCGCGGGCACACACTTATGCAACTTACTCATCGTTTACTCGGTTCCCGATTCGGGCCATGAACAAGGCAGGATTGTGACCATGTCCAACACCCCCATGGCAGCGAGCCCCCTCACCCGGGCCGTACTCGAGATCGACGAGTACGTCTCCGGCCTCGGCTGGGACCAGCCCGCACGCCTCTTCGCACTTGTCGACACCGCACGGCTGAAGGCCGACCAGCCCTCCCTCGCGGACCGGCTCGGTCTGCAGGACGAGCCGGAGACCTCCGGCCTGACCCCGATCGAGCAGGACGAGATTCCAACGGACCAGGCGCTCGACGAGTTCCTGGGCACCATCGCCTGGCCCGACGCCGTGGCCGGCTGCGCACTCGTCGTGGAGCGCCTGATGCTGCCGCCCTCGGCCGAGGCACAGGTGCCCTCGGGTCTCAACGAGGCGAAGCTCGCGCAGTGGGTGGCGGAGCACCCGGACCGGCAGGAGGTCCGCATGACGGTCGGCGTCCTGCGCGACGGCGCCCGCGACTCGGCCCTGCGGCTGCGGGAGAAGGACACGGCCACGGAGGTCCTCACGGGCTCCGACCTGGTGCCGGGTCTGGCCGAGGCGCTGACGGCGACCTTCGAGGAGTAGCCCCACCGGACGCCGGCCGCCGGCGCGGCTGCGCGGGCGGGTCAGCCCTGCGTGCACTTCGGCAGGTCGGCGGTCTTTCCGGAACGGATGTCCTTCAGCGCGCCGAGGGCGTCGTCGATGGTGTCGACCTTCACCAGGGTGAGCCCGTCGGGGGTGTCCGCGGCGGCCGCCGCGCAGTTGTCCGCGGGCGTCAGGAAGTACTGGGCGCCCTTGTCGTGCGCGCCGATCGTCTTCATGCCGATGCCGCCGATCGGGCCGACCTTGCCGTTGTCGTCGATCGTCCCGGTGCCGGCGACGAACTTGCCGCCGGTGAGGTCGCCGGGGGTCAGCTTGTCGTAGATGCCGAGGGCGAACATCAGACCGGCGCTCGGGCCGCCGACGTCGGCCAGCTTGATGTCGATGTCGAACGGGAACGTGTGGTCGGTTCCGGCGGAGATCCCGACGACGGCACGCTTCTCGCCGGCGTCGTCGGAGGTCTCGGTGGTGATCGTGACCTTCCGCGTCTTCGTCGCCGTCCGGCGCTCCTTCTCCGCGGCGGCCTGCTCCTTGGCGGGCACGATCGTGAAGACGGCGTCCTCGCCCGGCTCGTGCTTGGTCACCAGCTTGGCGACGTCCGTGGGCTTCTTGACGGTCGTGCCGTCCACGGCCTTGATCACGTCACCGGCGTGCAGCCTGCCCTCGGACGGGGAGTCCTTGACGACCGTGGAGACGACCACCCAGGACTTCACCGGGATGTCGAGCGCCTTCAGGGCGGCCACCTTCGCGGTCTCCTGGGACTGGCTGAACTCCTCCGCGTTCTCCTGGGTGGCCTCTTCCTCGGTCTTGCCGTCCGGGTAGAGCGTGTCGTGCGGCACCACGCTGTTGTCGTGCGCCAGCCAGCCGTAGACGGCCTCCACGAGGTTCATCTTGTACTCGGCGCTGGTGACCCGGACGGTGGTCATGTTCAGATGCCCGCTCGCCTCGTAGGTCTTGTGACCGGAGATCTGGAGCACCGGCTCACCGTCGTGGTCCCCCAGGGTGTTCACCGTCGGCCCGGGTGACATCTCCGAGTACGGCACGGGGATGAACACACCCGCGCACAGGAGCGCGATCAGCATCAGGGTGGAGGCGAGCATCGTCGCGGTGCGGCGTGGCATGGCACGACAGTACGGGACGCGGCTGTCGGAACACCGTCAGGGCGGGGGCCCTTCAGGCGTCCGTTCAGGCACCAGTGCGGGGCTTCTCCATGGCCTCACGGAACCGGGCGTACCCGTCCAGTTCGGGACCGTCGCTCCGTGCCTTGCGGGTCCGGTTGGCCCAACTGCCCCACAGGCCCGCACCGACAGCGGCCACCAGCGGAATGAGCAACCAGGCAAGCGCTGCCATGCCGACCTCCCAACCCCATGAGCGTCCGCGACTGACTGATCAGCAGATTAACCATTCGCAGTGACAACGCTCACGCCGGGGGGCGGGTTACGCAACCGGAGCCACGGGCGCGACGCCGCGTCCGCCACCAGGGCGAAGGCGTTAGGCGCCCACCCATTCCTCGGTGCCGTCGGAGAACGTCTGGTGCTTCCAGATGGGCACCTCGTGCTTCAGGTCGTCGATCAGCTTCCGGCAGGCGTCGAAGGCCTCGCCCCGGTGCGGGCAGGACACGGCGACGACCACCGCGAGGTCCCCGACCTCCAGGTCCCCCACACGGTGCAGCGCCGCGAGCGCCCGTACGGGGTACTCCGCGACGACCTTCTCGGCGATCCGCCGCATCTCGGCCTCGGCGCTCGGGTGGCACGAGTACCCGAGCCGGTCGACGTCGGTGCCCCCGTCGTGGTTGCGCACGGTCCCCACGAACAGCGCGGTACCGCCCGACGCGTCGTCCCCGACCGCGCGGAAGACCTCGTCCACGGACAGGGGCGTCTCGCGGATGCCGATCAGCTTGACGGGGTCCGCTGCGGCCAGCTCACCGGGGTGGTCGTTCGTGGTTGCCATACGCCCATCGTGCCCCACGGCACGGACAGCGCGGAATAGCGTGATCGCCCGGCACGCGCGCGTGGGGCGTTGGAGTCTCCTACGGAGACCGCCGGCCTACCGGTGCCCCTCAGATGCGGCGCCGGGCCTTGCGCGCGCGACGCACCACCGCGGCCGCGCCCAGCAGCGCCACCGTCGCGCCCGCGGCCCCCGCCGCCGTCGCGTCCTTGCGCCCCAGGCGCCGGCCGGCGACCGTGTGCCGCCCCGAGACCTCCTCCAGCAGCTCCGCCAGGACTTCCTCGTTCGTGTGCTTGGGACGCCATCCGGCATCGTGCAGGCGGCTGCCGCTCACGACCCAGGGGTACATCGTGTACGCCAGGTCCCCCGCGGGGGAGGGCGTCAGTCCGATCCGGTGCAGCCGGGCCGCCGCGCCGAGCGCGACCGCGGAGGGCAGCTCCATGCGCCGGATGCCGCTGAGCTCCTCGACCTCCTCCTGCTCCAGCCAGCCGTCGCACCCGACGGCAAGCTCACCGTCGGCCTTCTCCAGGACGGCGTACTCCAGGGCGCTGCACAGGTCGTCGACGTGGCAGAACTGCCAGGCGGGCCGCGAGCCTGCCACGACCAGCAGCCGGGGCGACTCGAAGTACCTGGTCAGCGCGGTGTCCATGCCCCCGACCAGCACGGCGGGCCGCACCACGGTCACGTTCAGGCCGGGATGCGCCCGGGGGGCGCGCCGGGCGAGCCGCTCGATCTCCAGCAGGTCCCCGACGCCCGTGGCCTCGGCCGTGGCGCGCAGCTCGGCGTCCTCGGACAGCGGCAGCTCATTGTCCGGGAGGGCGCCGTAGACCATCGCGGAGGTGCACAGCACCACCCGGTGCACGCCGGCCGCCGCCGCGGCGGTCAGCACGGTCTGCGTCCCCCGGACGTTGTAAGCCGTACGCGCGGCCGCGTCGGTCTCCAGGTCGAGATCGAGCGCCAGGTGCACCACGACGTCCGCACCACGCAGTTTCTCGGCGATGGCCGGGTCCCGTACGTCCAGGATCTGCCACTGCGCCGCCTCGCACTCCCCGCGCCGTTCGTCGATGGCCACGACCTGTCTGACCTCGTCGGACGCGGCGAGCCGCGCGGTGAGCAGGGCCCCGACCCCGGACGCGGCACCGGTGACCGCGACGACGGGTCCGCGCGCGGGGCGGGCGGAACTGGTTGACTGGTTTCGCGCTGCGCGAACCTGCGGATCTGGGGAACTCACCGGGCGTCTCCAGAGGTTGTCTTCAGTACGAGCGCTAGCGACGCGTGCGTACCAGGTGGCATCCATCCTGCCGCAGGCCGTCAGTCGGCGAAGCACCGAGGCCCGAACGGCTTCGGGTGTCTACGCTGGGTGGTGAAGTCGGGCAGCCGTGCCGCCGGAAAGAACCGGCGGCCTTACCAGCCGAGGAACCCCGTGAGTGACACCCCATTCGGATTCGGCCTTCCGCCGGAGGAGCCGGACGACGGCGACGAAGGCAAGAAGAAGGACCAGCAGAGCGGCGGGGGGCAGGGACCGGCCAACCCGTTCGGTTTCGGGATGTCCGGAGCCGGAGGCCTGGGCGGCCCCGGCGCGGACAACCCGTTCGCTGCCATGTTCGGTTCCATGAACCCCAACGACCTGGGCGCCGCGTTCCAGCAGCTGGGCCAGATGCTCTCCTACGAGGGCGGCCCGGTGAACTGGGACATGGCCAAGCAGATCGCCCGCCAGACGGTCTCCCAGGGCACCCCTGACGGCCGCAAGGACGCCAGCGTCGGTCCCGCCGAGCGCAATGCCGTGCAGGAGGCCGTGCGCCTGGCCGACCTGTGGCTGGACGACGCGACGGCCCTGCCGTCGGGCGCGGGCACCGCCGTGGCCTGGAGCCGCGCGGAGTGGGTCGAGGCGACCCTGCCCGCCTGGCGCGAGCTGGTCGACCCGGTCGCCGAGCGCGTCGGCAACGCCATGGGCGACGTCCTGCCGGAGGAGATGCAGGCCATGGCCGGCCCGCTGATCGGCATGATGCGGTCCATGGGCGGCGCGATGTTCGGCACGCAGATCGGGCAGGCCGTCGGCGTGCTCGCCGGCGAGGTCGTCGGCTCGACCGACGTGGGCCTGCCGCTCGGCCCGGCCGGCAAGGCCGCGCTGCTCCCCGGCAACATCGAGTCGTTCGGCAAGGACCTCGGCGTGCCGCAGGAGGAGGTGCGGCTGTACCTGGCCCTGCGCGAGGCCGCCCACCAGCGCCTCTTCGCGCACGTGCCCTGGCTGCGCTCGCACCTGTTCGGCGCCGTCGAGGGCTACGCCCGTGGCATCAAGGTCGACACCGCCAAGCTGGAGGACGTGGTCGGCCAGTTCGACCCGCAGAACCCCGAGCAGTTGCAGGAGGCTCTCCAGCAGGGCATGTTCCAGCCGGAGGACACCCCGGAGCAGAAGGCGGCCCTGGCCCGTCTGGAGACGGCCCTGGCGCTCGTCGAGGGCTGGGTGGACGCGGTGGTGCACACCGCCGCCAAGCCGCGCCTGTCCTCCGCCGACGCGCTGCGCGAGACGCTGCGCCGCCGTCGCGCCTCGGGCGGTCCCGCGGAGCAGACGTTCGCGACGCTGATCGGCCTGGAGCTGCGTCCGCGCCGACTGCGCGACGCCTCCCGGCTGTGGGCGTCCCTGACGGACGCGCGCGGTGTCGACGGCCGGGACGGCCTGTGGGCCCACCCGGACATGCTGCCGACCGCTACCGACCTGGACGACCCGGACGGCTTCGTGCACCGCGAGCAGCTGGACTTCTCCGAGCTGGACAAGATGCTCGGCGAGGCGGCGGGCAAGCCGGACCTGAAGAAGAAGGACCAGGGCGAGAGCCGGGACGACGGCCGGGACGAGACCAAGGGCGACGACGGCGAGTGAGCCTCCACGACGACGCGGTCCTGGTCCTGAAGGCGTACGAGGGCCAGGACGAGCTGCGTCAGGTCTACCTGGACCATCTCGCGACACATCCCGACGGGATGTGGAAGGCCTGCGCCGACGGGCACGTCACGGCGAGCGCCATGGTGATCGACCCCTCGCGCGAGCGGGTTCTGCTGACCCTGCACAAGAAGCTGCGCATGTGGCTGCAGATGGGCGGTCACTGCGAACCGGCCGACGAGACGCTGGCCCGGGCGGCCCTGCGCGAGGGCACGGAGGAGTCGGGCATCGCCGGACTGACCCTGCTGTCCGGCGGCCCCGTGCGGCTGGACCGCCACCACACACCCTGTGCCTGGCACCTGGACGTCCAGTACGCGGCCGTGGCTCCCGAGGGGGCCGTGGAGGCGATCAGCGACGAGTCCCTCGACCTGCGTTGGTTCCCGTACACCGAGGTCGCGGACGTGGCCGACGAGTCGGTCGTGCGCCTGCTGGAGGCGACCCGCGCGCGCCTGTGACCGGTAAGGGGTGACCGCCCTGGCGATCACCCCTTACCGAACTGCGGCCGTGCGGGCGCTCAGCTCCAGACGTTGCCCTGGTTCTGACCGCGGGCCCCGTGCTGCCCCATGCCGTACTGCGCGGCGACCCCCTGCCCGACCTGGGCGTTCTGCGGCGGCAGCAGCTCGCTGGGCTGGACGAGCGCGAAGCCGCTGCCCATGAAGCTCAGCTCCCAGCCCTCGCCGGTGTTGCCGCGGCGCCGCCACACCCCGGAGGAGTGCGTCTGGGCCTGCATCTGCACACGCAGGCCGGTGGACCAGGCGACGATCGCGTCGGCGTCGCAGTTGACGTACTTGTCGGGCGTCACCTGCAAGAACAGCGGGGAACCCGACGTGATCAGGGCGACCTTCCCCCGCCCGGTGATGTTGAGCTGGTACTTGCCCGAGCCGGAGATGCCGTACAGGCTGTCCACCGCGATGACCTCGTGGTGCAGGGACGAGTCCATCGCGAGCACATAGCTGCTGTCGACGGTGAGTCCGTCCTGGTCGACGTCCACCACGTGGACGCACTGGGCGAGGTTGCCGAAGTAGACCGTGCCCTGCCCGTGGCAGCGCATCAGGTCCAGGCCCTCGCCGGTGTGCGCACGCGAGCGCGACTGGCTGTTGCTCTGGTACTCGGCGTCGAACTCGACGAGCCCCTGGTAGGCGACCATCGTGCCCTTGCGGGCGAGCACGTCGTCGTGACCCGTCAGGGCGACCCGGAGCATGTGCTTGTTCTGCAGGCTCCAGGCTTCCTGGGTCTGCTGGTCGTTGTAGGCGAAAATCGGGCTCTGCATGATGTTCTGGCTCCCCCTCAGCCCCGGACCCGGAGGCGGTCGGTGCTGTCCTCGCTGGGCTGGACGACGACGATGCCCTGACCGGAGAAGGCCATCTGGAAGGCCTCGCCGCTGCCGCGGCCGATCAGGGACTGCGCCTTGAAGCTGCGCTTGCCCTTCACCTTGAGGTTCGGGGACCAGGCGACGAGCGCGTCGGGGTCGACGTAGGTCTCGTCCTCGCCGCCGCCGCAGTCGACCACGATCGGCTTGCCCCGGGAGGTGAGCGCGACCCAGCCCTGTCCGGAGATCTTGGTGTTCCACAGGCCCTGCCCGGCGAACTTCGCCAGGCCCTTGACCCGCTCCACGCCCCAGGTGAGGTGGGCGTCGAAGGCGAGGAGGTTGGTGGCGTTGACGGAGATCCCGTCGCCGTTGAGGTTGATGACGACGACGTTGGCTCCGTAGTCGGCGAGGTAGAGCAGTCCGTCGCCGGAGCACTTCATCAGGGGCGCGCCCTCGCCGGTCATCCAGTCCTTGGCGATCTGCCGGACGGCCGGCGGGTTCGGCTCGTACTGGACGAAGCCCTCGTAGGCGACCATCGAGCCCACGCGCGCGAGGAGGTCGTTTCCGGTCTGCATGGCGACCTTCAGCATGTGGTTGCCGTGGTTCTCCATGCGGGCGCCGACGGGTGCGGGAGCGTAGCCCGCGAGCGGCTGGTTCATGTCGGGCTCTCCCTCAGATCTCGTACGGCTGGACGACGACGAAGCTGCCGGGCGCGGCCCGGAACTGCAGGTTGACGCTCTCGCCGGTGTCGCCCGCATAGGCGTTGCGGCGCATCCGCACCTGGCTGGAGACGACCACCTGGGCGGCGGCGGACCAGGCGACGACGGCGTTGCAGTCGGCGAAGGTCGTGGGCGTGACCGGCAGCACCACGGGCACACCGCGTGTCTTCACGACGATCGTGCCGGTGCCCTGGAACTGCATGGTGAACAGCGCGCCGCCCGGAATGCCGTGCCCCTCGATGCGGCGGACCTCGTACTGGAGGCTCTCGTCGAAGGCCAGGACGTTCTCCGCGGAGACGCACACGGCGTCGCCCTGGAGCTCGATGGGGTGCAGCATCGCGGAGTTGTCCGCGAGGAAGACCTGTCCCTTGCCGGTGCAGCGCATCAGCTGCATCTCCTGACCGGTCGCGTTGCCCACGACCCGGCCGGCGAATCCGGCGCCCTTGTAGCTGAAGTCGACCTTGCCCTGGTAGAGCACCATGCTGCCCTGCCGGGCGAGCACGGGCTGGCCCTCCGCCCCGAGGTCGACGCGGACCAGCTTCTTGTTCTGCTGCGTCCAGCGCTGCCCGGGCGCGGTCTCCCGGAACTGCTGGAGCGCCGCGGTCACACCGACGCCCTGCGGCGCTCCCTGGGGCATGCCCTGCGGTGCGCCCTGGGGCGGCTGCTGGCCGTAGCCCGGCGGGGGCGTCGGCTGTCCGTAGCCCGGGGGCGGGGCCGGCTGGCCGTAGCCGGGAGGCGCGGTCGGCTGCCCGTATCCAGGCGGCGGGGCCGGAGCCTGGGGGGCCTGGGGCTGGCCGTAGCCGGGGGGCGGCGGAGCGGTCTGGCCGGGGACCTGGCCGTACGGCGGCTGCTGACCTGGCTGGCCGTACGGCGCGGGCGCCGGGGCGGGGGGCGGCACCGGGGCACCGCCGGGCGGCGTGTTCATGGGCGCGACGATGGTCTGCGCGGCATGCACGTCCGGGCCGGGCGCCGGTGCGGGGGCCGGTGGCGGCGTGGCGGCGGGCGGCGGAGCGAAGCCCTGCGGGGTGGGCTGCGGCACGGGAGCCGGGGCGGGCGCGCCGAAGGCGGGCGGCGCCGAGGCCTGGGCGGGCGGGGCGAAGCCCGGGGCGGCGCCGGACTGCGGCTGCTGGGCCTGCTGCGGGGCGGGCGCCTCGTCCTCGGCCACCTCACCGCCGAAGTTCCTCAGCAGCGCGTCGAGACCGCCGTCGAAGCCCTGTCCCACGGCGGCGAACCGCCACACGTCCTTGAGGTAGAAGTCGCCCAGCATCACGGCGCGCTCGGTGGAGAACTCGGAGCCGCTGAACGGGTACCGGGCCACCTCCTCGCCGCCCGCGACGATCCGGATGTACCCGGGACCCACCTGCGACATCTGTCCCGCGCCGTCGATCGTCGCGGTGAAGGACAGCTTCTGGATCTGCTGCGGGATCCGGTCCAGGGTGACCCGGAAGGACTCCGTGTCACCCGCCTGCGCACCCAGGAGCTGGATGGACTCCTCCGGGGTCTTCGGTTGGTTGAAGAAGACGAAGTACCGGTCGTCCGACAACCGCTCGTCGGCGTCGAGACCGAAGCAGCTGATGTCGAAGCTCAGCCCGGGGCCGGAGATCTGCACGCCTACGTACAGATCCGTGCCCGCGGTGAGGTCACTGATCCTGGCCTTGTGGCCGCGTTGAAATTCCCTGGCCATGCGTTACGACCGTCCCCCATCCGAATGTGAGTGCGTCGCGACAGGCTAACGGCAAACACGGACACCGGAGGAAGCCGGTACAGACCCGGTACGAAACCCGTGCGGGGCCGTGGCGGACGCCCGCCCGGGCAGCGCCCGCTACTCGCTGCGGGCGCCGGGTACGTGCGGCAGCCGTTCCGCGGCGACCACACCCTCCAGGTAGCCCCTGGCGCGTTCGGTCCGCGGATAGGCCTCCAGGAGCCGCCAGAACCGGGGGCCGTGCCCGGGGACCAGCAGATGCGCCAGTTCGTGCAGGAGGACGTAGTCGACGACGTACTCGGGCATGCCCTGGAGGCGGTGCGACAGCCGGATGCTTCCCTCGGACGGGGTACACGAGCCCCAGCGGGTGTTCTGGTTGGTGACCCAGCGGACCGAGGCGGGCCGGGCCCGGCCCTCGAAGTACTGCCCCGACAGGCGCTCCGCGCGCTCGGCCAGCTCGGCGTCGCCGAGGAGGCGCTTGCTCTCCTGGGCGGCCAGCTTGTCCAGCATGACGCTCACCCAGCGTTGCTCCTCGGCCTCGGACATCCGGGCGGGGATCAGCACGACGGTGCGATCGCCCTCGCGGTACGCGGATACCGTCCGGCGTCGCCGGGTGCTCCTGCGCACCTCGATCGCGCTCGTCCCCGAGCCGCTCGGCGGCGGATTCGTCGGTGTGCGCGGGGGCACCCCGGCGCGGTGCAGTGGGTCGGCGGACACGCCACGACGTTACCCGCTGCACACGGGGAAGTCCCGGCTCCGGACGCTTCGGTGCCGATCCACCACTCGTCCTGGGAGCTGCGCGGTTGATTCGTACGACGAATACCCACTGCCTGTGGACAACTTTCGACGCCCCTGAGCGCGTCCGGGCATGCTGGCACTCGCGGACGGATTCGCGACCGGATACCGAAGCGCAGGAACACGCAGGAACACGCAGGAAGACACGGCAGAACACGGCAAGACGCCGCAGGACCAACGGGGGACCTGGCATGCATCCGATGGTGAAACCCGCGCTCAGGCGCGGCTGGCGCGATCTCAACACCGTCCAGTTCGGGATGACACCGGCGCACGCACTGACGTTGGCACCGGTGGACACGGCGACGGGCAGTTTCCTCGAACTGCTCAACGGCACCCGTGGCCCGGCGCTCCTGCGGGAGGCGGCGCACCGTATGGACCTGCCGGACGGGCATGTCGACCGGGTCGTGGAGCGACTGGCGCGGGCCGGTCTCCTCGACGACGCCCGGGGCGGCGGGCCGGCCGCCGACGCCCTGCGGGAGAAGAAGGAGGTCCTCGACAGGCTCCGTCCCGACCTGGCCTCACTGTCCCTGACCACCTCGGAACCGGGCGACGCGATCAGACACCTGGCCGCCCGACGCGCCCTGCGGGTGGGTGTGAGGGGTGCGGGACGGGTGGGCGCGGTGCTGGCGGGACTGTTGTCGGGCGCGGGCGTCGGAGAGATCGACGTGCGCGACGGTGGACGCGTCGAGCCGTGGGACGTCGCTCCGGGCGGCCTGCCCGCCGAGTCCGTCGGCGACCGCCGGGACGAGACGGCCCGCCGGGTCGTCCGCCGGGCCGCCCCCGACCGCCCACCACGTCGGGGCCCGACGACACCAGCCGAGGAGGACGCCCCGGGCCTCTCCCTGATGGTCGTCGCCCCGCGCGACGATGTCGCGGTGCACACACCCGACCCCGCCGCCGCGGAGTCCCTGATGGCCTCCGGCACGCCCCACCTGTACGCCGGTGTGGTGGAGGGAACCGGCGTCGTCGGCCCCCTCGTCCTGCCCGGTGAGACGGGGTGCGCCGGATGTCTGCACGCCGATCGCACCGACCGGGACCCGGCCTGGCCGCGACTCGTGGCGCAGTGGCGCTCCGGCCGGCAGCGCCGGGTTCCGCCCTGTGACCTCACCCTCGCCACGACCGTCGCCGCCTTCGCGGCGGCTCACGCGCTCGCCTTCCTGGACGGCCGGACGCCGTCGAGCACCGGCGCACGCTGGGAGGTCACGCTGCCCGGTCTGCGATGGCATGTGCGGCCGGTCCGGCCGCACCCCGGATGCCCCTGCGGAGCGGCCGGGAAAGGTAAGCAGGAACACATCACCGAGTACGGGGAGCGGCGCGCGACAATGGCTGGGCAAGGGCCGTCGACGGAAGTGCGCCACGAGGCGGAACCGACACGGCCGGCTGGGACTTGGAGGGCGCATGTCTGATCTTCCGCGCAAGGCGGTCACCCGGACCGCCAAGCTCGCCGCGCTTCCGCTCGGTTTCGCCGGGCGGGCCACCTGGGGGCTGGGCAAGCGAATCGTGGGCGAGTCCGCGGAGATCGTCGGCCAGCAACTGCAGCAGCGCACCGCGGACCAGCTGTTCAAGGTGCTGGGCGAGCTCAAGGGCGGGGCGATGAAGTTCGGGCAGGCCCTGTCCGTGTTCGAGTCTGCGCTGCCCGAGGAGGTCGCAGGCCCCTACCGGGCCGCGCTGACCAAGCTGCAGGAGGCGGCACCGCCGATGCCGACGCGCACCGTGCACTCCGTGCTCGCGGAGCGGCTCGGCGAGGACTGGCAGGACCTGTTCGTGGAGTTCGAGGACAAGCCCGCCGCGGCCGCCTCGATCGGCCAGGTGCACCGTGGGGTGTGGCACGACGGCCGTGAGGTGGCGGTCAAAGTGCAGTACCCGGGCGCCGGCGAGGCCCTGCTGTCCGATTTGAACCAGCTCAGCCGCTTCGCCCGTCTGCTCGGCCCGCTGGTCCCCGGCATGGACATCAAGCCGCTGATCACAGAGCTGAAGGACCGGGTCTCGGAGGAGCTGGACTACGACCTGGAGGCACAGGCCCAGCGGACACATGCCGAGGTCTTCGACGACGACCCGGACATCGTGGTGCCGGACGTCGTCCACCAGTGCGAGCAGGTGCTGATCACCGAGTGGATCGACGGCATCCCGATGTCGGAGATCATCTCGAACGGTACGCAGGAGCAGCGCGACCGGGCCGGCCAGCTGCTGGCCCACTTCCTGTTCTCCGGTCCCGCGCGCACCGGGCTCCTGCACGCCGACCCGCACCCGGGCAACTTCCGTCTGCTGCCCGGCGGTCCCCAGGGCGAGGACGACTGGCGCCTTGGCGTCCTGGACTTCGGCACGGTCGACCGCCTCCCGGACGGCCTGCCCGAGCCCATCGGCGAGGCCCTGCGCATGACGCTGGACGGCGAGGCGGAGGCCGTCTACGAGATGCTCTGCGAGGAGGGCTTCGTCAAGGAGTCGATAGAGCTGGACCCCGACGCCGTTCTCGACTACCTCCTGCCGATCATCGAGCCGGCCAGGGCCGACGCGTTCACCTTCACCCGCGGCTGGATGCGGAGCCAGGCCGCCCGCATCGGTGACCCGCGCTCCCCCGCGTACCAGCTGGCCAAGCAGCTCAACCTGCCGCCGGCGTACCTCCTGATCCATCGCGTGACCCTGAGCACCATCGGTGTGCTGTGCCAACTGGGGGCCACCGTGCGGCTGCGCGACGAGCTGGAGGAGTGGCTGGTCGGGTTCCTCGCCGAGGACGAGGGCGAGGAAACGGACGAGGACGCCGCCGACGGCGAGGACGTGTACGAGGCGGAGGAGACGGCCGCGGAGGCCTGATCCAGCGGGGCCGAACACGCCGTGGGGGCCGGCCCGTTCGGACGGACCGGCCCCCGTGTGCGGAGCTTCGTCTCCCGCCGGGAGACCACCGCTTCAGGTGTGTCGGTTACTGCATGACCGCCATGGCCAGCGCACGCCGGGCGCGCAGCGAGGCGCGCTCCGCCCGGCGCTGCATCCGGCGAGCGGTCGCCAGGCGCAGTGCCCGGCGTTCCTGCTCGGCCTCGTGCAGGCGGTCGTGCATATGCGCACGTGCCAGGGCTTCTGGGATGAGTTGCATCTCGCGGGTCCTGTTCTGACGCGAGTCCTTCGCGCCGCTGGTGGTGAAGTCTTCAGGCACGGTGCCTGCGATGTCGTGGGTGGACGGCTTCATCGGGGCCTGCTTCTGGGGGTCGTACGTGAGGGGGCGGTCGATCGTTCCTGTGGTGTTCATGCCGAAACCGGGTTCTTGCGCGGGCGGCCACGGGGCCGCTTCCGGGCGACGACGACACCCTGGACGAACAGCTCTCCACCCCAGACGCCCCAGGGCTCACGCCGCTCCTTGGCCCCGGCGAGGCAGGCCTCCATCAGCGGGCAGGTGCGGCAGAGGGACTTGGCGTACTCCACGTCCGCCGGCAACTCGGCGAAGAAGACCTCCGGGTCGTAGGAGCGGCAGGGGACGGGCACGCCGAGGTTCTCGATGGCGTCGTCGAGCGCGGTGAGCGCGGTGAGCGGGGTCAAGGTGGAGTCCTCCGTGGAACAGGGCTTGGGGATCGTGTCGGAAGGCGGTACGGACGGGGCGTGCGCTTCGAGTTGCACGGGTGGTCTTCCTCGTCTGTTCGTTCCGGCCGGTTGACCGGGTGGCGGCTTGGTACCGGGTTCTTTTCTTGTCCCGAGGCTCCTTCGTGCTGTCGCCCCCGTTCGGGAACAAACAGAAGGGCCGCGGATCCCGGGTGGGGTTCCGCGGCCCTGAAGGCGCCGGCCTGATCGACGATCAGGCTGGATCACTCCAGGGTTCTGGCCCACGGAAGGCCCACATCAGGTGGTGCTGCGTCGTCTGCTTCCGGAATCCGGCACCGGTCGCCGTAAAGGCATAGGCCTGCGCCTGTGCCTCTACTGCTGCTTCCAGTGCCTTGGTCGGTCGCTCATTGCGCTCGCGGACGGGAAGGCCCGCGGGGGCAGCGGCGGCAGCGGCCGGACGCGCGGCACGAATGCCGGACAGACCGGTGCCCGAGTGAGAAGCGCCGAGCATGCACAGGGAGACGGCCGAGCGATCGGTCATTTTGGCGGTGGAGCTGACGACGAAGCTGCTGTTGATGCTGATCACTGGACTCGCCTCCTCTCGGCGTCTCGGGGGACTGGGACGAACCAGTCCGCGGATATGCAAGTACAACACGGATTCAGGGCCTCCGGGAAGGCCGCTGTTCCCGTGACCAAGAACCTATGGGGATTCCCGGGGCATGCGCAAACTATTTTTTCGACGAGTTTGTATCAGTCGCCCTCGTCAAGCCCCACACCTTCCTGGCCTGCGCAGATGGCCAGGACATCGGCCCCGTAGCGGTTGAGCTTGCGGGCCCCGACTCCTGGGATCCGGGCCAGCTCCCGCTCGTCCTCCGGGACGGACTCGGCGATCGCCATCAGCGTCTTGTCGGTGAAGACGCAGAACGCGGGCTGTCCGCTGCGTCCCGCCTGCACCGCCCGCCACTCGCGCAGCCGCTCGTAGACGCCCTCGTCCATGTCGGACGGGCAGCCCTCGCAGCGCATCAGCTTCATCTCACCGGCGTCGGTGAGTGTGCGTCCGCAGACCCGGCAGCGGGCCGGCGTCCGCTGGGTCCGTCTCGGCGCGGCGGCCTCGGCACCGCCACGGCCGCCGCGGACCCCGCGCTCCACGCCTCCGGCGCCCCCGGCGGCCGCTCGCCATCCCGCCGTGCCCGAACCGGGTCGCAGCCCCTTGAGGAAGCGGCTGGGTCTGCGGCTGGGCCGCCCGCCGGGCGACCTGGCCAGCGCCCAGGACAGGTGCAGGCGTTCACGCGCGCGGGTGACACCGACATAGAGGAGGCGGCGCTCCTCCTCGATCTGCTCGTCGGTCTTTGCGTAGGTGATCGGCATCATGCCCTCGGCGACGCCGACCAGGAACACGACGTCCCATTCCAGCCCCTTGGCCGAGTGCAGGGAGGCGAGGGTGACGCCCTGCACCGTCGGGGCGTGCTGGGCGCCCGCCCGCTCGTCGAGTTCCACGACCAGATCGCTCAGGGTGGCTCCCGCTCTGGCGGCGGCGAAGTCCTGGGCCAGACCGACCAGGGCGGCCAGCGACTCCCAGCGCTCCCGCACGGCACCCGACCCGGCCGGGGGCTGGGTCGTCCAGCCCTCCCCGGACAGCACCGCGCGCACCTGCGAGGGCAGGTCGACGACGTCGTCGAGGAGGGAGTCGTTGCCGCCGAAGCGCGCCGCGGCCCGCAGGGCGCTGCCGGCCTTGCGCACCTCGGGCCGGTCGAAGAAGCGCTCCGCGCCCCGCAGCTGGTACGGCACCCCGGCATCGGCGAGCGCCTGCTCATAGGTCTCGGACTGGGAGTTGGTGCGGAACAGGACGGCGATCTCGGCGGCCGGGACACCCGAGTCGATGAGCTCGCGGATACGGCGGGCCGCGCCCTCGGCCTCGGCCGGCTCGTCGGCGTACTCGGTGTAGACGGGCTCGGGGCCCGCGGGGCGCTGGGAGACCAGCTCCAGTCGGTGGTCGGCGGCCCGCCCCCGGGCCTGGGCCAGCAGACCGTTGGCCAGGTGGACGACCTGAGGGGTGGACCGGTAGTCGCGGACCAGCTTGACGACGGTGGCGCCGGGGTGGCGGCCGCGGAAGTCGAGCAGATGATCGGGGGTTGCTCCCGTGAACGAATAGATCGTCTGGCTGGCGTCGCCGACCACGCACAGGTCGTCGCGGTCCCCGAGCCACAGCTCCAGCAGACGCTGCTGCAGGGGGCTGACGTCCTGGTACTCGTCGACCACGAAGTGCTGGTACTGGGCGCGGACCTGCTCGGCGACGTCGTGCCGGTCCTGGAGGACGGCCACCGTCAGCAGCAGGACGTCCTCGAAGTCGATGACCGAGCGTGCGCGCTTGAGGTCCTCGTAGGCGGCGTACAGCTGCGCGATCTCCGCCGGGTCGCGGGGCGCCTGACGGCCGGCCTTGGCCGCCGCCAGGGCGTAGTCGGCGGGGACGGTCTGGGTCACCTTGGACCACTCGATCTCCGCGGTGGCATCGCGCAGCTCGCCCCGGTCGAGGCGGATGCGGCAGGCGGCGGCCGCGTCGGCGACGAGCTGGATCTTGCGGTCGACGAGCCTGGGCAGGGAGCCGCCGATCGCTTTCGGCCAGAAGTACTGAAGCTGCCGCAGCGCCGCCGAGTGGAAGGTGCGGGCCTGTACACCGCCGGCGCCGAGCTGGCGCAGCCGGCCGCGCATCTCACCGGCCGCCCGGTTGGTGAAGGTGACGGCGAGCACGCTGGAGGGCTGGAGGATCCCGGCCCGCACCCCGTAGGCGATGCGATGGGTGATCGCCCGGGTCTTGCCCGTACCGGCTCCCGCCAGCACACACACCGGGCCGCGCAGGGCGGTCGCCACCTCGCGCTGCTCGGGGTCGAGCCCTTCGAGCACCGCGTCGGCCGAGTCCGGTACCTGCGGGAAGAGGGTGGAGTGCGTTGCTGCTGTCACACCGCCATGCTGCCAGGTCTCGCGAGACGGGTGAGTCGGTTGTCCACAGGCACGCACCGATAGTCGTACCGGTGCGACGGGTATCACGCGACGGCAAGGGTGGCGGGAATGGTCGCGCCGCCACGGACGTTCACCTCCTGCGACCTCATCCACGAGCCGCCGCTTCCCCGAGTCGCCGAAGGAGCACGAGAGACATGCCGGGCACTGTGACGATGTACAGCACCACGTGGTGCGGCTACTGCCGTCGGCTGAAGAGCCAGATGGACCGCGAGGGCATCGCGTACACCGAGGTCAACATCGAGCAGGACCCGGAGTCCGCCGCGTTCGTGGAGAAGGCGAATGGCGGAAACCAGACGGTGCCGACCGTGCTCTTCCCCGACGGCTCGACGCTGACGAACCCGTCGCTGGCGCAGGTGAAGCAGAAGATCGGCGCGTAGCCGGCAGGCCGGGACACAGCCGGCCGCAGAAGTCGTAGAGGGGCGGTCCTTTCCCGAAACGGGAGGGGGCCGCCCCCTTTGTGACGTCGGGCTCAGAAGGCGCTGCGCGTCGGCAGGGGCCTGCCGTACCAGAGCTCGATGAGGCGGGCCGCGATCGAGATGCCGTAGGGCGGCAGCACCTCTCCGGAGTCGAAGGCGGCGCCCAGTTCCTCGCGGGAGAACCAGCGGGCCTCGTGGATCTCGTCCCCGTCGACGTTGATCTCGGTCGACGTGGCATGGGCCATGAACCCGAGCATCAGGCTGGACGGGAAGGGCCACGGCTGGCTCGCGACGTACTCGACCGGACCGACGGTGACGCCGACCTCCTCCTGGACCTCGCGGCGCACCGACTGCTCGATGGACTCCCCGGGCTCCACGAAACCGGCCAGGGTCGAGAAGCGGCCCTCGGGCCAGTGCACCTGCCGGCCGAGCAGGATCCGGTCCTCCTCGTCCGTGACCGCCATGATCACGGCCGGGTCGGTGCGCGGGTAGTGCTCGGCACCGCAGGCGGGGCACCGGCGGATGTGTCCGGCCGCGGCGATGACGGTGCGCTCGCCGCAGCGGGAGCAGAACCGGTGCAGGCGCTGCCAGTTCTCCAGGGCGACCGCGTGGGCCATCAGTCCCGCGTCCCGGGGCGACAGGAGCAGGCCCGCCTCGCGCAGGCCCGCGGGGCGGGCGGACTGGTCCATGCGGCCGGGCAGGGAGTCCTTCTGGAGGGCGAAGTAGCTGGTCCCGTCCTCGTCGGTGCCGAGGAAGTAGCGGTGCGCCTCGGTGAGCGGGGCCTCGAAGGAGGGGGTCATGACGAGTTCGGTGGCCCCGTCGGGGGTCTCGTCGATCAGGACCTGGCCGCCGGAGACCACGAAGCAGCGCGTCGAGGGGTGGCTCCACGCCGCCGCGAGCCAGGCCTCGTCGAGGCGGTGGTGGGCGGCGCGGTCGATGCCGCTGGGAGCGGTGAGCGAGATGGGACGGTCGGCGGTGTGGTCGGTCCAGGTGGTCACGGGTGCTTCCAACTCCCCCGGTGAGCGGTTCAGGTTCGGCAGGCGGGTTCAGCGGTTCGTACGGCGGGCGGTGACCGGGTCCGGGAGGGCTCGGCGGTGCGGGGCGGCCTTTCCAGTGTGCCGCGCGCGACGCCGGTCGGGTCCCGGACCGTGCGCGGTGCTCAGGGTGCGTGACGCCAGTGCTCCGCCAGATCGCCCCACAGGTGGGCGCAGGTCTCGACGCCCTTGAGGAGCAGATCCAGTTCCACCTTCTCGTCGGGGGCGTGCCAGCCGTCGGACGGGACGGAGATGCCGAGGAAGAGCACCGGCACTCCGAGGACCTCCTGGAGGTCGGCGGCCGGTCCTGAGCCGCCCTCGCGGGTGAAGCGGACCGGTTCGCCGAAGGCCCGGCCCATGGCGCGGACCACGGACCGCAGGGCGGGGTGGTCCAGCGGCGTCAGGCACGGGCGGGTGGCGGAGCCGAAGGTGATCTCGCAGCGGATGCCCGGCGGGACCCGGTCGGCGGCCCAGGCGCGGACTGCCTTCTCGACGTGCTCCGGGTCCTGGCCCGCGACGAGGCGGAAGGAGAGCTTCACCATGGCGGACGACGGGATGACGGTCTTGCTGCCGGGGCCCTGGTAGCCGCCACCGATGCCGTTGACCTCGGCGGTGGGGCGGGCCCAGACGCGCTCCAGGGTGGTGTGTCCGGCTTCGCCGTGGGCGGCGTACGACTTGGCCGTGCGCAGCCACTGCCGCTCGTCGAAGGGCAGCTCGGCGAAGAGCCGGCGTTCGCGGTCGGTGAGCTCCTCCACTCCGTCGTAGAAGCCGGGGACCGCCACACGCGCGTGCTCGTCGTGCAGGGCGGCCACGAGGCGGGCGACGGCGGTGGCCGGATTGGGGACCGCGCCGCCGAAGGAGCCCGAGTGGATGTCCTGATCCGGCCCGTACAGGTGGATCTCGCACTCGGCGAGGCCCCGCATGCCGGTGCAGACGGTGGGGGTGTCCTCGGACCACATGCCGGTGTCGGAGACGACCACCGCGTCGGCGGTGAGCCGCTCGGCGCGCTCCTCGACGAGGGCACGGAAGTGCGGGGAGCCGGACTCCTCCTCGCCCTCGATCAGCAGCTTGAGGTTGACCGCGGGGGCGGTGCGGCCGGTGGCGGCGAGATGGGCGCGGACACCGAGTGTGTGGAAGAACACCTGCCCCTTGTCGTCGGCCGCCCCGCGCGCGTAGAGACGGTTCTCGCGGACGACGGGGTCGAAGGGGTCGCTGTGCCAGCCGTCCTCGCGGGCGGCGGGCTGTACGTCGTGGTGGCCGTAGACGAGGACCGTCGGCGCCTGCGGGTCCCCGGAGGGCCACTCGGCGAAGACCGCGGGGGCGCCGGGGGTGGGCCAGACCTCGGCGGTCGGGAAGCCGGTCTCCTTCAGTTTGGCGGCGAGCCAGTCGGCGCTGCGGCGCACATCGGACGCATGATCGGGCTGGGCCGACACGGACGGGATGCGCAGCCAGTCGACGAGGTCGTCGAGGAAGGCGGCGCGGTGCTGTTCGATGTACGTGCGGACAGCGCTGACAGCATTGTCAACGGGGTGGCTCATGCTTACGAGCCTATCGGCCCGCGCGGACACCCCGATCGTGCGGTTCGTCACCGACCGGCTCGGCCAGCAGGAGCTTCTCCAGCGCCGCCCGGTCCGGCAGCCCCTTTGGCCGTACGACCTCGCCGGTGCGCACGTACAGGAAGGCCGCCGTCACCGAGGCGGGCGGCACGTGCTGCTGCTCGGCCCAGGCGATGCGGTAGAGCGCGAGCTGGAGCGGGTCGGCGGTGGCGGCGCGGTTCGTCTTCCAGTCGACGATCTCGTACGTCGCGGTGTCCCCGTCGCCCTGCTTGTAGACGGCGTCGATGCGGCCGCGGACGACCCGGCCGGCGAGCGAGAGCTGGAAGGGCGCCTCGACGCGGAACGGCGTGCGGCGGGCGTACTCGGTGCGCTCGAAGGCGTCCTTGAGGAACTCCAGGTCCTGTTCGTCGGCGATCTCGGCGTCGCCGCCGGGCAGCTCCTCCGGTTCCAGCAGGGGGAGCGTCAGAGGTTCGAACCGGGCCTCGACCCAGGCGTGGAAGCGGGTGCCGCGACGGGCGGCGGGCTGCGGGGGGCGGGGCATGGGGCGGGCCAGCTCCTGGGCGAAGCCGTCCGGGTCGGCGGCCAGGCTCAGCAGCTGGGAGGCGGTCAGCGACGCCGGAAGGTGCACTTCGGTGACGCTCTCGCGGGCGCGCAGGAGCTCGCCGGTGAGCGCGTCGAGGTCGCGGTCCCAGGAGGCGATGGTGCGGGCCTCCTCCGGCGTGAGGCGAGCGGGGACGTGTGCGGGGAAGGCGGGTGCGGGTGCGGCGCCCGGCGGCTGTTCGGGGGGCGCCGCCTGGTGCGGGACCGTGGGGCTCAGCTGCGGGGTGACGGGGCGGTCCGTGGTCCAGGTGTCCCAGTCGGCGGGGTCCCCGGCCCGGTCGGGGTCCGCTTCCTCCGCGAGTGCCCCGTCGTCCTCCGGGGGCGGTGGCCAGTCCGGGTCGGCGTAGGTGTCGGGGTCGGGGTCGGGGTCGGGGTCGGAGGGGAGGCCGCCTTCCCCGGAGGCGAGGGCGTCCAGGTGGGCGAGGACCGTCTCGGCGGCGGCCCGGCGCCGGGCGAGTGCCTCGTCGTCCAGGGGCAGGGGCCAGACCTCGTCGACGGTCGCCCGGTGCAGGGCCGGGTTCTCCTCGTCCTCGGCGGGTTCGTCCGCCCAGGCCTCGATCTCGCCGTGTCCGGCGGCGCAGTGCTCGTACAGGGCGGTGAGGAAGTCCGAGGGGCCGCGGCGCTTCTTCTGGCTGGGCCCCCACCAGTGGCCGGAGCCGAGGAGCAGGGAGCGGGGGCGGGTGAAGGTGACGTAGCCGAGGCGGAGCTCCTCGGTGTGCTGGTGGTCCTTCATGGCCTCGTGGAAGGCCTTCAGACCGCGGGAGTCCCAGGAGGCGACGTCGGGCAGGGTCTCGGCGTCGCCGCGCAGGCCGTGCGGCAGCACCTTGCCCTGGGCGGTCCACTTCTCGCGGCCCTGGCCACTGGGGAAGGTGCCGGTGACGAGGCCGGGCACGGCGACGACGTCCCACTCGAGGCCCTTGGACTTGTGCGCGGTGAGCACCTTGACGGTGTTCTCGCCGCCGGGCAGCGCGTTGTCCAGGCCCTTCTCGTACTGCGCGGCGGTGCGCAGGAAACCGAGGAAGGCGAGCAGGGTGGCCTCGCCGTCGCTCGCCGCGAAGGACGCGGCGACGTCGAGGAAGTTGGACAGGGTCTCGCGACGGCGCGCCGCCAGGGCGTGCGGGGACGCCGACAGCTCGACCTCCAGGCCGGTGACGGCGAGGACGCGGTACAGGACGTCCATGAGCGGGTCGGACAGGGCCCGGCGCAGTTCGCGCAGTTCGGTGGCCAGCCGGGCGAAGCGGACGCGCGCGTCCGGCGAGAAGGGCAGCCCGTCGTCGTCCCCGGTGCCGTCCAGCGGCGTCTCCAGGAAGGTGTCCAGGGCGTCCGCCAGCGATATCACCTCGGACGGGTCGACTCCCTCGACGGCCTCGGCGAGCCTCCGGTCGGGATCGTCGTCGCCCTCCACGCGCGCGTGGCTCACCAGCAGCCGGGCGCGGCGGCCCAGGAGGGCCAGGTCGCGCGGGCCGATGCGCCAGCGCGGTCCGGAGAGCAGCCGGACCAGGGAGGCGTTGGCGCCCGGGTCCTGGAGGACCTCGCAGACGGCGACCAGGTCGGCGACCTCGGGAAGGTGCAGCAGCCCCGAGAGGCCGACGACCTCGACGGGGACGTCGCGGGCCACCAGCGCGCTCTGGATCTCGGCGAAGTCGCTCGCCGTGCGGCACAGGACGGCGATCTCAGCGGGTGCCGTGCCGGTGCGCACGAGGTGGGCGACGGAGTCGGCGATCCAGTCGATCTCCTCGGCGTGGGTGCGCAGCAGGGCGCAGCGGACCATGCCGTCGCGCTCGGCGCCCGGTGCGGGCCGCAGGGCCTCCACGCCCGCGTGCATGGCGCGCAGCGGCTCGGCGAGGCCGTTGGCGAGGTCGAGGAGCCGGCCGCCGCTGCGGCGGTTCTCGCTGAGCGCCTGACGGGCCGCGGGCCGTCCGTCCGCGTGGGCGAAGTGCTCGGGGAAGTCGTCGAGGTTGGCGACGGAGGCGCCGCGCCAGCCGTAGATCGCCTGACAGGGATCGCCCACGGCGGTCACGGGATGGCCGGTGCCGCCGCCGAACAGGCCCGCCAGGAGGATGCGCTGGGCCACGGAGGTGTCCTGGTACTCGTCGAGCAGTACGACCCGGTACTCGTCGCGCAGCACGCGGCCCACCTCGGGGACTCCGGCGAGCTGGGCGGACAGGGCGATCTGGTCGCCGAAGTCGAGCAGGTCCCGCTCGCGTTTGGCGGCCCGGTAGCGGATGACCAGGTCGGCCAGTTCACGGCGGGCGGCGGCGGCCTCGGGGACCTTGCGCAGCTCGGCGTTGCTGAGCCGGACGCCCTCCAGGGTGTCCAGGAGGCCGGCGTCCCAGGTGCGCAGCTCTTCGGGGCGTACGAGGTGCTCGGCGAGTTCGGCGTCGAGCGCGAGGAGGTCGCTGACCAGGTCGGCGAAGGACCGGGTGAGCGCCGGATAGGGCCCGGGGGCCTCGCGCAGGACCCGCGCGGCGAGCTGGTAGCGGGTGGCGTCGGCGAGCAGACGGGACGTCGGTTCCAGCCCGAGGCGCAGGCCGTGGTCGGTCAGGAGGCGGCCGGCGAAGGCGTGGTACGTCGAGATCGCCGGCTCGCCCGGCGGGTGGTCCGGGTCGATCACGTCGGGGTCGGTCACGCCCGCTCTGATCAGGGCCTTGCGGACGCGTTCGGCGAGTTCGCCGGCCGCCTTGTTGGTGAAGGTGAGGCCCAGGACCTGTTCCGGGGCGACCTGGCCGGTGCCCACCAGCCACACCACGCGGGCCGCCATCACCGTGGTCTTGCCCGACCCGGCTCCGGCCACGATCACCTGCGGTGCGGGCGGCGCGACGATACAGGCCGTCTGCTCCGGGGTGAAGGGGATGCCGAGGAGCTCCTTGAGCTGCTCGGGATCGGTGATGTGGGCGGGCACGTCTCAGAGGCTAGCGGCGCGCACTGACAGCGGGTGCCGGATGTCCTCCCGGGTCGAAGGAAGCGCAGGTCAGCCCGTGTGGTGCGACGTGTCACACCGGCCGCTCGGCTGCGGCGGCCCCGGGCCGGTCCCATGCTCCGGTCCCCGGCTCCCGTCGCTCACTCCACGACTTGTCGCCCCTCGGGCCGCGCGCTGCACGACGCGCGGAAGGCGCAGTGGGTGCAGTGCTGGCCCGTGGTGGGGGTGAACCGTTCGTCGAGGACCTTGCCCGCGGCCGTGGCCAGCAGGTCGCCGACCCACTCGCCCTCCGGCCCCTGCTGGGACTCCTGTGTCTGCACCTTGGGCAGGGTCTCGCCGCCGTCCCGCTGGGGCGCGCCCTGGCGCAGGTGGACGAGTTCGGCGCCGCCCGGTTCGGGGCGTACGCCGTCGAAGGCCTCGTCGACAGCGCCCTCGCGGACGGCGAGCTGGTACACGGCGAGCTGGGGGTGGCGGGCCACCTCCGAGGACGTGGGCGCCTGTTTGCCGGTCTTGAAGTCGACGACGTAGGCGCGACCGTCGCCATCGGCCTCCACGCGGTCCATCTGGCCCTTGATGCGCACCTCGTAGTCGCCCGCCTCCAGGGTCACGTCGAAGTCGTGCTCGCTCGCCACCGGGGTGCGCCCGGCACGGTCCATGACGTGCCATTTCAGGAAGCGTTCGAGCGCCACGCGCGCGTTGGCCTTCTCCTGGGCCGACTTCCACGGCGCGTCGAAGGCGAGCGCGTTCCAGACGGAGTCCAGGCGCTCCATGAGGACGGCGAGGTCGGCCGGGGTGTGTCCGGAGGCCACCTCGTCGGCGAGTACGTGCACCACGTTGCCGAAGCCCTGGGCGGTGGTCGCGGGCGCGTCGGCCTTCACCTCGCGGCCGAGGAACCACTGCAGGGCGCAGGTGTTGGCCAACTGGTCCAGGGCGCTTCCGGAGAGGGTGACGGGCTGGTCGCGGTCGCGCAGGGGCACCTTGCTCTCGGTCGGGTCCCACATGCCCCACCAGCGGTAGGGATGGGCTGACGGCACCAGGGGGCGGCCGTCCTCGTCGGTGAGCGCGGCGAGGCGGGACAGACGGCGTGCGGCGGCCTCCCTCAGGGGCGCGGAGACGCGGGGGTCGACGGTGGTGGCCCGCAGTTCCGCGACGAGCGCCGCGACGGCCAGCGGGCGGCGCGGACGGCCGGTGACATCGGCGGGTTCGACGCCGAGTTCGGTCAGGAACCGGGAGGGCTGGTCCCCGTCGTCGGCCGGTGCCTTCACCGCGGTCACGACGAGTCGCTCACGCGCGCGCGTAGCGGCCACGTAGAACAGGCGGCGCTCCTCGGCGAGCAGCGCCCCGGGGGTGAGGGGTTCGGCGAGTCCGTCGCGGCCGATCCGGTCGGCCTCCAGGAGGGAGCCGCGACGGCGCAGGTCCGGCCACAGGCCCTCCTGGACGCCGGCGACGACGACCAGCCGCCACTCCAGCCCCTTGGAGCGGTGGGCGGTCATCAGGCGAACGGCGTCGGGGCGTACGGCACGCCGCGCGAGGGTGTCGGCCGCGATGTCCTCGGCGTCGATCTCCTCGAGGAAGTTCAGGGCGCCCCGGCCACCGGTGCGCTCCTCCGCGCGGGCGGCCGTCGCGAACAGCGCGCACACGGCGTCCAGGTCGCGGTCGGCGTTGCGCCCGGCCGCACCGCCGCGCCGGGCGGAGCGTTCCAGGCGGGTGGGCCACGGGGTGCCGTCCCACAGGTCCCACAGCGCCTCCTCGGCGCTGCCGCCTCCCGCCAGGCGCTCACGTGCCGTGCGCAGCAGCGCGCCGAGCCGCTGGGCGCCGCGCGCGTACGCGGGGTCGTGCACGGCGAGCCGCTCGGGCTCGGCCAGCGCCCGCGCGAGCAGTTCGTCCGAGGGCGGCGGCAGCGGGTTGCCGGCGGCGCGCTGCTCGTCGCGCAGGGCACGGCCGAGGCGGCGCAGGTCCGCGGCGTCCATCCCGGCGAGGGGGGAGGTGAGCAGGGCGAGGGCGGTCTCGGTGGGCAGCCAGCACGGATCGTCCGCGCCGTGCGCGCCTTCACCGCGCGCCGGCTCCGCGTCGGGGTCGGCGTCGGCGTCGGCGTCGGCCACAGGCTCGGGGTCCAGGTCGGATACGTCCGCGGACGCCGCCTCGGGTACGGCCCGCTCGGCCGCGTCGGTCCCGGGCTGCTCCCCTGCCCGCGTCTCCGCCTCCGCCACGGCTCGCAGCGCCGTCAGCAGCGGCGCCACCGCGGGCTCGTGGCGCAGGGGGAGGTCGTCGCCGTCGATGTCCAGGGGGACGCCGGACGCGGTGAGGACACGGCGGAGCGTGGGGATGGCGCGCGAACCGGCGCGCACCAGGACGGCCATGTCGCTCCACGGGACACCCTCCTCCAGGTGCGCCCGGCGCAGGATGTCGGCGATGTTGTCCAGTTCGGTGCCGGAGGTCGGGTACGTGTACACCTCGACCCGCCCGCCGTCCCGCGCCGGGGTCAGCTCGCGGTGGGCGCGGACCTTGTCGGCGGGGAGGCGGGTCAGCGGCATGCGTCGGGTCAGCAGCCGGGTGGCGGCCAGCAGGTCGGCGCCGGACCGGCGCGAGGTACGCAGCACCTCGACCGGCGCCGGACGGCCGTCCGCGCGCGGGAAGGCGGTCGGGAAGTCCAGGATGCCGTTCACGTCCGCGCCCCGGAAGGCGTAGATCGACTGGTCGGGGTCGCCGAAGGCTACGAGGGTGCGCCCGCCGTCCGCCAGGGCGTGCAGCAGCCGTACCTGGGCCGGGTCGGTGTCCTGGTACTCGTCGACGTACACCGCGTCGTACTGGGCGGTCAGGCGCGCGGCGACCTCGGGGCGGCGGGCGAGGAGCACCGCGCGGTGGACCAGTTCCGCGTAGTCGAGCACGCCCTGGAGGTCGAGCACGTCGAGGTACTCGGCGAGGAAGAGGGCGGCGGCGCGCCAGTCGGGGCGGCCGATGCGCCGGGCGAAGGCGCCGAGCGCGTCCGGGCCGAGTCCCAGTTCGCGACTGCGGGCGAGCACCGCGCGGACCTCGTCGGCGAAGCCGCGTGTGGTCAGGCAGGCCCGCAGTTCGTCGGGCCAGCGCACATGGGCCAGCCCGAGCCCCTCCAGGTCCACCTGGCCCGCGAGCAGTTCGCGCACCGTCACGTCCTGCTCCGGGCCGGACAGCAGCCGCAGGGGCTCCACGAACAGGTCGCTGTCCTGGTGGGCACGGACCAGGGCGTAACCGAAGGAGTGAAAGGTCGTCGCCCTGGGGGCCCGTGCGGCGCCCATGCGCAGCGCCATCCGGTCGCGCAGTTCGACGGCAGCCTTGCGGCTGAAGGTCAGCACCAGGATGCGCTCGGGGTCGCCGCCCCTGGCGATCCGGTCCGCCACCGACTCGACCAGGGTGGTGGTCTTGCCGGTGCCCGGCCCCGCCAGCACGAGCAGCGGTCCGGTCCGGTGGTCAACCACGGCGCGCTGTGCGGCGTCCAGACGAGGGGGGTCCACGCGTGCCGGCGGGGTACGCACCAGTCGGTAAGCGCCACGGCTCCCCCGTCGCACCTGGGGGTGCGACGGGTGTCCGGTGGAGGAAGAGGAGCTCACGTGGTTCGCCGGTCCTGGTGGGTGTGCTGGTGGGCCGTCCGCGCCGAGGGTGGGGCGGTGACCGCGGGATGAGGGGGACGCGTGCGGCCGACGCTACGCCGACGGAAGAGGCGGAAGCAGTGCTTCCCCTTCTTCCCCCGGGTCACTCCTGGCGCGTACGCCCCCTGCCCCACGAACGTACGTCATGCCACGGACATGCCCGAAGCGCCCGGTTTACCTCGTACGGATCACAGGTCACACATCGGCCGGTCGGATGGCGGAAGCTGTCAGGTGTGACCCTGTGCGCGTCCGCCGTGCTCCTGCGAGCGTCCACCGCCGTCCCACCGCGCCCGCTTCAGGTCGAGGCGCGGCAGGTGGCCCTCTGCGGCTCTGCTCGCCTCCTTCAGAGGAGTGCCCTCCTCCCGGTAGCGGTCGAGCGCCTCCAGCTCGTGCCCCGCGAGCAGGACCCCGTCCGCGCGGACGACACGCCACCAGGGGACGCCTCCCCCGTAGAGGGACATCACCCGGCCGACCTGGCGGGGACCCCCCTCCTCCAGGTACTCGGCCACGTCCCCGTACGTCATGACGCGGCCCGGCGGGATCACTTCGGTCACGTCGAGGACCCGCTCGGCGTACTCGGGCAGCGCGTCCGCGTTCTCCGGACGGTCGCCGTCCGGAAGGCTCTGCTCGCTCATCCGCCCCATCCTGCCGCACCCCGCCGACAACGCGACGCCCTCCCGAAGGCCCGCGTCCCTCGCCCACGAGCGGCGCTTCGGGCAGACTGTGCGGCCCGCACGGGCACCCTGATGCCTGCCGAGTCCGACGCGGCATGCCACCATCGTGCGGGCGGTGACCAGTGATACGAGAGCAAGAAGAGGCGATGAAGCAGCAGGGTGTGCACCCCGAGGACGCCGAGGGCACCTCTGACGCTTCCTCGCGCGCGGACACCGCGGACGCGGACGACCAGGAGACCGGCGAGCGGGCGGCCGAGGGCCCGTCGGCGACGGCCGCCGACCCCGACGACGTGGCGCACATCGACGAGGTCGAGGGCGACGAACCGCTGCTCCCCGCGCGCGTGCACCGCCCCTCCGACCTGGTGCGCCTCCTGGTGGGCGTACTTGCCGTCGCCGTACTGCTGGCCATCGCCGCCTTCGCGCACGGCACCACGTCGGGCCTCGAACAGGACATCAACAAGGGCACCGGTCAGGCTCCCGACCTGCTCATCAAGATCGCGGGACTGGCCTCCAGCATCGCGATCCTCCTGGTGCCCGTCGCGTTCGCGATCGAGAGGCTGATCAAACGGGACGGGCTGCGGATCGCCGACGGCGTACTGGCGGCCGTCCTGGCGCACGGAGTGACCCTCGCCACCGACCTGTGGGTCGCCAAGGCCGCCCCCGGCTCCATCCAGGAGGCCCTCACCCAGCCGTCTCCAGGTGACATCCACGCGCTGACCGACCCCGTGCACGGCTACCTCGCCCCGGTCATCGCGTACATGACGGCCGTCGGCATGTCCCGCAGACCCCGCTGGCGCGCGGTGCTGTGGATCGTGCTGCTCCTCGACGCCTTCTCGATGCTCGTCACCGGTTACACGACGCCGTTCTCGATCATCCTGACCGTCCTCATCGGCTGGACCGTCGCCTACGGCACCCTGTACGCCGTCGGCTCCCCCAACGTGCGCCCCACCGGCCGGACGCTGATGGCGGGCCTGCGGCACGTCGGCTTCCGGCCGGTGACCGCCGCCCGGCAGGAAGCCCCGTCCGACAGCGTCGAGACCGGCGACCGCGGCCGCCGCTACTTCGTCACCCTGGAGGACGGCCGGCCGCTCGACGTGACGGTGGTGGACCGCGAGCAGCAGGCGCAGGGCTTCTTCTACCGCGCGTGGCGCAACCTGACGCTGCGCGGCTTCGCCACCCGCAGCAGCCTCCCCTCCCTGCGCCAGGCGCTGGAGCAGGAGGCTCTGCTCGCCTACGCGGCCATCGCGGCCGGTGCCAACGCCCCCAAGCTGATCGCGACGTCCGAGCTGGGTCCCGACGCCGTGATGCTCGTCTACGAGCACACCGGCGGGCGCTCCCTGGACTCACTGGCGGACGAGGAGATCACCGACGACCTGCTGCGCGAGACCTGGGAGCAGGTGCGGGCGCTGCAGTCCCGGCGCATCGCGCACCGCAGGCTGGTGGGCGACGCGATCCTGGTGGATCGTTCCGGCACGGTGATCATCACCGACCTGCGCATCGGCGAGATCGCCGCCGGCGACCTGCTGCTGCGCATGGACATCTCCCAGCTCCTGGTGACGCTCGGCCTGCGGGTCGGCGCCGAACGCGCGGTCGCGTCGGCGGTGGGTGTCCTCGGCCCCGACACGGTGGCGGACTGCCTGCCCATGCTTCAGCCCATCGCGCTCAGCCGCTCCACGCGCGCGACCCTGCGCAGACTGGCGCGGGAACGGGCCCAGCGCGAGCGCGAGGCGGTGCTGGAGTCGTCCCGGCAGGCCAAGCTGGCCCGCGCGGAGGCGGCCGGACACGACGCCACAAGTCACACGTCGCAGCAGACCGACAAGGCCACCCAGACCGACAAACCGGACAAGAAGGCCGTACGTGCCGAGCAGCGGGCCGAGAAGCGGGCCGTGGACGAGGCCATCGAGGAGGCGCGCGAGGAGGACCTGCTCACCCAGATCCGCCACGCGGTGCTGCGCATCAGGCCGCAGGCCCCCGTCGAGCCGGCCCGGCTGGAGCGAGTGCGGCCGCGCACGCTGATCAGCTTCATCGCCGGTGCGATCGGCGCCTACTTCCTGCTGACGCAGCTCACCCACATCGAGTTCGGCCCCCTGATCTCGAACGCCCAGTGGGGCTGGGTGGCGGCGGCCGTGCTGTTCTCGGCGGCGAGCTACGTCGCGGCGGCGATGTCGCTGCTGGGGTTCGTGCCCGAGAGAGTGCCGTTCCTGCGGACCGTGGCCGCGCAGGTCGCCGGGTCGTTCGTGAAGATCGTCGCGCCCGCCGCGGTCGGCGGCGTCGCCCTGAACACCCGCTTCCTGCAACGCGCGGGCGTGCGCCCCGGGCTCGCGGTGGCGAGTGTCGGCGCGTCCCAGCTGTTCGGGCTGGGCTGCCACATCCTGATGCTGCTCTCCTTCGGCTATCTGACCGGGACCGAGAAGACGCCGTCGCTGTCGCCGTCCAGGACGGTCATCGCCGGTCTGCTGACCGTGGCGGTCCTGGTGCTCGTGGTGACGTCGGTGCCGTTCCTGCGCAAATTCGTCGTCACGCGCGTGCGGTCGCTCTTCGCCGGGGTCGTGCCGCGCATGCTGGACGTGCTGCAGCGGCCGCAGAAGCTGATCACCGGCATCGGCGGCATGCTGCTGCTCACGGCCTGTTTCGTGATGTGCCTGGACGCCTCGATCCGCGCCTTCGGCGACGACTCCTCGTCGATCAGTCTGGCGAGCGTCGCGGTCGTCTTCCTCGCGGGCAACGCCCTGGGGTCCGCCGCGCCGACGCCGGGCGGTGTGGGCGCGGTGGAGGCGACGCTGACGGTCGGTCTGATCGCCGTCGGCCTCCCCAAGGAGGTGGCCGCGCCCGCGGTGCTGCTCTACCGGCTGCTCACCCTGTGGTTGCCGGTGCTGCCGGGCTGGCTGGTCTTCAACCACCTCACGCGCAAAGAGGCCCTGTAACCGGACACGGGAAGGGTGCTCCGTACCCCGTACGGCCCTGGCCCCGAGCATGTGCTCCCGCGCGACCGCACGATGGACGCATGCCGAATGCCTCCCGGCTGCGCGCCGCCACCCTGACCGCCACCGCACTCGTGCTGTCCGTTCTGCTGGCGGGCTGCGGCGGCGGGTCGCAGGAGGACGACGAGGACCTGACGGGCCAGCATCTGGACTGGAAGGACTGCCCGGCACCGTCCGAGGCCGAGGGCGGCGGCGCGGCCCCCTCGCCGCTGCCGGGCGGCGACGAGTGGCAGTGCGCCACCATGAAGGCCCCACTCGACTGGGACGACCCCGAGGGCGACACGATCGGCCTCGCGCTGATCCGCGCCGAGGCCGACGGCGCGGCGGACCGGCGGATCGGCTCGCTCGTCTTCAACTTCGGCGGGCCCGGCGGGTCCGGTGTCACCACCCTGCCCGCGTTCGGCCAGGACTACGCGAAGCTGCGCACCCGCTACGACCTGGTCAGCTTCGATCCGCGCGGCGTCGGCCGCAGCGACCCCGTCCAGTGCCTGGACGACAAGCAGCTGGACACCTATTTCCAGCAGGACGCCACCCCCGACGACCAGGCCGAGCGCACCGCGCTGGTGGACAACACGGAGAAGTTCAACGGGGCCTGCGAGAAGCACTCGAAGAAGATCCTTCCGCATGTGCGCACGACCGACGCCGCCCGCGACATGGACCTGATGCGCCAGGTCCTCGGCGACGCGAAGCTGTACTACTTCGGCATCTCCTACGGCACCGAACTCGGCGGCGTCTACGCCCACCTCTTCCCCGAGCACGTGGGCCGGGCCGTGTTCGACGCCGTCGTCGACCCGACGCAGAACGCGGAACAGAGCTCGCTCGGTCAGGCCGAGGGGTTCCAGCTGGCACTCGACAACTTCGCCGAGGACTGTGTGTCGAAGGCCGAGGACTGTCCCATCGGGGACACGGCCGAGGACGTCAAGGCGCGCATCGCCCGGCTGCTGAAGGACCTCGACCGCAAACCGATCCCCGGGGTCTTCCCCCGCGAACTCACCGAGACCGCCGCGACCGGCGGCATCGCCCAGGCGCTGTACTCGAAGGACTTCTGGGAGTACCTCACCGAGGGCCTGGAGCAGGCGTACAACGGGGACGGGCGGCTCCTCATGGTGCTGTCGGACTCCTTGAACGGCCGCAACGAGGACGGCGAGTACAGCAACATCACCGCGGCGAACGTCGCCATCAACTGCGCCGACGACAAACCCCGGTACGACTCCGCGTACGTGCAGGGCAAGCTGCCCGAGTTCCGGGACGCCTCCCCGGTGTTCGGCGACTACCTCGGCTGGTCCATGCTCAGCTGCACCGACTGGCCGGTCGCCGGAGCCGCCGCCCATCCGGACGTCAGCGCCCCGGGCGCGGCGCCGATCCTGGTGATCGGCAACACCGGCGATCCCGCGACGCCGTACGAGGGCGCCGGGAGGATGGTGGACGCCCTCGGCAAGGGCGTCGGAGTGGAACTGACCTACAAGGGCCAGGGACACGGCGCCTACGACAGCAAGAACCGGTGCGTGCAGGACGCGGTGCACGGCTATCTGCTCGACGGCAGGCCACCGGCGGCCAAAACGGTGTGCTCCTGACCGCGGCCGGCTCCACAGGTCGGGCGAAGGGGCAGGTCAGAGCGTTATCCACAGGCGTCGGCGGGTGCTGCCTGATCCACCTACCATGGCAGGAACGCCATCCGCCGCACGGCGCGGACGGCTTGCCAGGGGGGAGAGGACATGGCGCGTCTCGTCCGGTGGACGGCTCTGACGGCCGCCGCCGCGCTGCTGACGGCGGGCTGCAGCGGCGGCTCGTCCGACGAGGACAAGGACGACGGGGGCAGGAGCAGCGCGGCACCTTCGGCGGCGGCCCCGTCCGGAGTGCCGGAAGCGCTGGCGTCCCAGACGCTGGACTGGGCCCGGTGCAAGGGCACCGACGACGCCCCGGCTCCGGACGGAGACTGGCGGTGCGCCACGCTCAAGGCACCGCTGGACTGGTCCGACCCGGACGGCGAGACGATCGATCTCGCGCTGATCCGGTCCAGGGCGAGCGGGGACGACCGCATCGGCTCCCTGTTGTTCAACTTCGGCGGCCCCGGTGGTTCCGGCGTCTCCATGATGCCGTCCTACGCCGACACCGTCTCCTCCCTGCACGAGCGGTACGACCTGGTGAGCTGGGACCCGCGCGGGGTGGCCGCCAGCGAGGGCGTCCGCTGCCGCACCGACGAGGCGATCGAGGCCGCCGAGTCGGTGGACTCCACGCCGGACACCCCGGCCGAGGAGCAGGCCTACCTGAAGGACGCCGCGGACTTCGGCAAGGGCTGCGAGCAGGCCGCCGGCAAGCTCATGGAGCACGTCTCGACCACGGACACCGCCCGCGACATGGACCTGATGCGGCATGTGCTGGGCGACGAGAAGATGCACTACTTCGGCATCTCCTACGGCACCGAACTCGGTGGCGTCTACGCCCACCTCTTCCCCGAGCACGTCGGGCGCGTGATCCTCGACGCCGTGGTGGACCCGGGCGCCGACACGATGGGCCACGCCGAGAACCAGGCCAGGGGCTTCCAGCGGGCACTGGACGACTACCTGGAGTCGACCGGGCAGGAGCCCGTTCAGGGGGCCCGGAAGATCGCCGACCTGCTGGAGCGCCTGGACGCGGAACCGCTGCCGACCTCTTCGCCGGGGCGGAAGCTCACGCAGACGCTCGCGCTCACCGGGATCGTGCTGCCGCTGTACAGCGAGAGCGGCTGGCCGGCCCTGACCAGTGCGCTGAAAGCCGCCGAGGAGGGAGACGGATCGGAGTTGCTGGCGCTCGCCGACGGCTACAACGAGCGTGACCCCTCGGGGCGCTACGGCACGACGACCCACTCGCAGAGGGTCATATCGTGCCTGGACGACAAGCAGCGGCCGACCGTGGAGGAGACCAAGAAGCTGCTGCCGAGGTTCGAGAGGGTCTCGCCCGTCTTCGGCGCCTTCCTCGGCTGGGACACCGCCGGATGGTGCCACGACTGGCCGGTGGCCGGCCAGCACGAGACGCCGGAGGTGAGCGCACCCGGCGCGGCCCCGATCCTGGTGGTCGGCAACACGGGCGACCCGGCCACGCCCTACGAGGGCGCCCGCAGGATGGCGGACGAGCTGGGCAAGGACGTCGGCGTGGTGCTGACCTGGAAGGGCGAGGGACACGGCGCGTACGGGAGCGGGAGCGACTGCGTCGACTCCGCGGTGGACGCGTACCTGTTGAAGGGGACGGTGCCGAAGGACGGCAAGGTCTGCTCATGACGACGGCGGGGGCTTCGGGCACCTGCGGTGCGCGAAACCCCCGCCGTCCGGGAAGCGGTTCCGGGAGCCGGTCAGTAGACGGGCTTCTCCGGTTCGATCTGGTTGACCCAGCCGATCACGCCGCCGCCGACGTGGACGGCGTCCGAGAAGCCGGCGGACTTGAGGACCGCGAGGACTTCCGCACTGCGGACACCCGTCTTGCAGTTCAAGACGATCTTCTTGTCCTGCGGCAGGCTCTCCAGTGCCGAGCCCATGAGGAACTCGTTCTTCGGGATCAGCCGGGCGCCCGGGATGGAGACGATCTCGAACTCGTTCGGCTCGCGGACGTCGATGAGCTCGAGGTTCTCGCCGTCGTCGATCCACTCCTTGAGCTGCTTGGGAGTGATCGTGGAGTCGGCGGCGGCCGCCTGGGCCTCCTCGGACACGACGCCGCAGAAGGCCTCGTAGTCGATGAGCTCGGTGACGGTCGGGTTCTCGCCGCAGACCGCGCAGTTCGGGTCCTTGCGGACCTTCACCTGGCGGTAGGTCATCTCCAGGGCGTCGTAGATCATCAGGCGGCCGACCAGCGGCTCGCCGATGCCCGCGAGGAGCTTGATGGCCTCGTTGGTCTGGATGGAGCCGATGGACGCGCACAGCACGCCCAGCACGCCGCCCTCGGCGCAGGAGGGGACCATGCCGGGGGGCGGGGGCTCCGGGTAGAGGCAGCGGTAGCAGGGACCGTGCTCGGACCAGAAGACGGAGGCCTGGCCGTCGAAGCGGTAGATCGAGCCCCAGACGTAGGGCTTGTTCAGCAGCACGCAGGCGTCGTTGACCAGGTAGCGGGTCGCGAAGTTGTCCGTGCCGTCGACGATCAGGTCGTACTGGCTGAAGATGTCCATCACGTTGTCGGCCTCGAGCCGCTCCTGGTGAAGGACCACGTCCACGTACGGGTTGATGCCCTTGATGGTGTCGCGGGCGGACTCGGCCTTGGAACGGCCGATGTCGGCCTGGCTGTGGATGACCTGACGCTGCAGGTTCGACTCGTCGACCTCGTCGAACTCCACGATGCCGAGCGTGCCGACACCGGCTGCCGCCAGGTACATCAGGGTCGGCGAACCGAGGCCGCCCGCGCCCACGGCGAGCACCTTGGCGTTCTTCAGCCGCTTCTGCCCGTCCATCCCCACGTCGGGGATGATCAGGTGGCGGGAGTACCTGCGGACCTCGTCTACGGTGAGCTCGGCGGCCGGCTCGACCAGGGGTGGCAGCGACACGGGGACTCCGTTGGTCGGTCAGTAATTACGGTTGTTCTCCCGGTAACACTGCCACGGCCTTTTTCATTCCGAGACACCCGTCCCGACTCGCGAGACGATTTCGTCCCAGTAGCCGGGCATCGTCTCCCAGGGGTCGGCCCGGCCGTCGCGGTCCGTGCGGTCGGTGAAGTAGATCGTCGCGGCACCCTGCCACCGGGCGATGCGCAGCGCTTCCTCCAGGTGTCCGCGCGGCAGGCCGTGCACGAAGTGGCAGAAGCGCTCAGGCGGATAGTCGGCGCTCCACTCGGCCGCCTGGGACCAGCGGTAGTCGGCCCAGGTGCCCGAGAAGGTGACGAGCTGGTCGGCGTTCTCGGCGTAGCCGGGACAGGGGTGGGTGCCGTGGCCGAGGACGATGTGGGCATCGTCACGGATCGTCCGCAGTGTGGTGACCGTACGGCGGACCTCGGGGAGGGCGGTCCGGTCGGACGGGCAGTGGGCGAGGAGGAATCCGTCGACCTGGTACCAGTCGAGGTACCGGTGGGCGTCGGAGATCTGCTCGCCGAGGCTGCGGGCTCCGTACGCGGCGTCGAGATGGCCGAGGACGCGGACGCCCGCGTTGCGCAGGCGGCCGGCGGCCTCCAGGCACCGGGGGTCGGGCTGCGCCCCGGGACCGTTGGCGATGTTGAGGACGACCCAGTGGAGCGGGGTGCCGGGGCAGGTGAGGCCGGCCCACTCGTCGGGGGCGACGAGGGGGTGGGCCAGCCCCGGGACGCCGAGGCCGGTGCGGACACCGGTGCTCGCGGTGCCCGCCTTGGTACTGGTCAGATACGGCATGCCGCCTCCATCCAGATGTCGGCGAGGGACTCTTCGAGGGCGATCCGGGGCCGCCAGCCGAGCCGGTCGCGTGCGGTGCGCACATCGGCCTGCTGCCAGCTGCCGCAGCCGTCGGGGTACGGGTGGGGGGCCGGCGCCGCGTGCTCGGAGTCGGCGCGCTCCCCGCGGTTTCCGAGAGGGTCCGGGCGGTGATGGCCGAGTGCGTCGGTCCGGTGGTGACCGAGGGCGTCGACGCGGTGTCCGACCGACTCCGTACGGGGGTGACCGATGGTGGGCCGCAGCGCGCCCGGGGGGCCGTCGAGTTCGTGCAGGGCGCCGCCGTAACCGGCGACCCGGGCGAGGGTGGCGGCGGCGTCGCGCAGGCGGACGGCGCGGCCGGAGCCGATGTTGATGACGCCCTGGGCGGCGGAGAGCGAGGCGGCATGCACCGCGCGGGCGACGTCGCGGACGTCGATGAAGTCCCGCTGCGCCCCGAGGCCACCGAGCCGCAGCTCGCCGTCGCCGGACTGCATCGCGCGGCGCATCGCCTCGGCGAGCCGGCCCAGCGGGGACCCGGCGGGCGTGCCGGGCCCCGCGGGCGAGAAGACCCGCAGGACCACGGCGTCCAGGCCGGAGCCGAGGACGAGTTCGGTCGCGGCGAGCTTGCTGACGCCGTAGGGCCCGCCGGGGCGGGGCACGGCGTCCTCCGCGGTCGAGGAGCCGGGCTGGCTGGGACCGTACTCGGCGCTGCAGCCGACCTGCACCAGGCGGGCGCCGCAGCCGCTGCGGCGCAGGGCCTCGCAGACGGTGGCGACGGCGACGGTGTTGTGACGGGTGAGTTCGCGGGCGCCGCCCCGGGTGGCCCCCGCGCAGTTGACGACCACTCCGGGATGGACCGCGTCGAGGAAGCGGGTGAGGGCGCCGGGGCTTCCGGTGGCGAGGTCGAAGCGGACGTCGGCGTCGTCGCCACGGCCGAGGGCGGTGAGCTGGACGGCCGGGTCGGCGAGCAGGCGGTCGGCGACGAAGCGGCCGATGTAGCCGTTGGCTCCGATCAGCAGGACTCTCATCGGGCGGCTCCCGGTGCCGAGGCGTCGGGTCGGGAGGTGGTCATCTGGGGGCTCCTTCAAGGGTGATGCGAGGGTGGTGGTGGGGGGCGCATGAGGGGCTGTTCGTGCGCGCGCTCACCGCGTTCGCTCCGTGGCAGCGTGGGCCGATGCCCTGGTCAGGCGGCGGCAGGCATGCACCAGGAGGGTCAGGGCGGCGACGCCGCAGACGGCCGTCGGGACACCGGCCGGGCCGCAGGCGGCGACCAGGGTCTCCGCGGGGGCGCTCAGGAAACCGAAGCCGGGGAGACGGCCCGCGAAGAGCGTGGCCAGGGCGGCTGCCTCCGCGGCGGCCGCGGCGGTGAGGACGAGGGTGGGGGCGTGGGTGTGGCCGTGCACGGTGAGCAGCCGGGCGAGCAGCAGCAGGGCGCCCAGGCTGAGGCCCTGGGGAAGGCCGGCGGGCTCGCCGAGCACGGCGCCGGTCAGCGCGAGCAGACCCGCGAGGGTGCCCATGTACAAGGTGAACGCGCCGAGCAGCAGGGGGCGTACGGAGGCGGAGAAGTCGGCCAGGCCCCGGCTGGACGTCAGTTTGCCGCGGGCGCCCGCGGCGAAGAGGTGGGCGCATCCGGCCGCTGGCGCGCAGGACAGCGCGAGCGCCAGGACGGGGGCGACGGTGACGGGCCACGGGCCGTCGGCGGTGCCGTCGGGAAGACCGTCGGGGCCGCCGCTGACAGCGGTTTGCAGGAGTCCGTCGCCGAGGAGGGCGTAGCCGACGAGCCAGCAGGTCCAGGTGCTGGTGGTGCGGGTGGCGGCGCTCAGCGGCCCGCGGCGCAGCGCCGCACCCAGGGCCAGGGACACCGCGAGGATGCCGACGACGGCCACGATCAGGCGCGGCCTGCCCTCGGTCAGGCGCAGTCCGGCCGCGGCGGCGGCGCACAGCACACCGGGCAGCAGGGCGAGCACGATTCCGGCGGTGCGCGGACGGCGTGGACCGTGCGGCCGGGGTGCCGGTGCCTCCTCGGGACACGCATGGGTGTCGCGGTCGCGCGGGACACGGGCGTACATCTCTTCCGCGAGGGAGAACACGTCCCGGTGACGGAAGCGTGCGGCGGTCCGGTCCGTGACACCGTGCGCTTCCAGACCCGCCGCGATCTCCAGTGGGTCCACGGCGCGTTCGCACAGTTCGCGGTGCCGGTGCAGCAGCCCCTTCACGGGGTCCGCGGCGGAACGGCGTACGGCGGACGCGGACGGCGACCGCCTGCCGTCGCGGGCCTCCCCGACGGCGACACCGACGGCCCGACCGGCACCTTCGCGACCGACGCCATCGTGACCGGCACCTTCGCAACCAGCGCCATCGCGACCGGCGCCGTCACGCGGCCGCACATCCTGCGCCCCGTCGACCCCGTCGACCCCGTCGGCCCCGTGGTCCAGGGACGCCCGTGAGCGTTCGTCCCAGGCGCCCGGGCTGCGCGGAGTCTCGGGCCGGTCCAGTTCGCCGAGGCCGCTCATCGTGCCGCTCCCTCGCTCGCCGGAACCGACGTGGTCGCCCGGACCGGGGCGCCCTCAGTCGCCCAGCCGGGACCGCTCCGGGCCGTGCCGGGACCGCCCCTGGCCACGACACGGGCCGTGGGGTCGCTCCAGCGACCGGGGAGGTGGGCCTCGGCGGGGACGCCGAAGGGCAGGGGTTCACCGGCATCGTCGAGAAGGACGCGGCGGGCCGGGGTACGCGAGAGGATCTCCAGGTAAATGCCGTGAAATGCCGCGATGTTCTGCTCGACGGTGAACAGCTCCAGTGCGCGGGCGCGCGCCGCGGCACCCAGCCGGTCCCGGCGCTCCGGGTCGCGCAACAGCGCGACGCACGCCTCGGCGAGCGCCCGCGGATTGCGCGGGGGCACGACGAGTCCCGTGCCGCCGATGGCCTCCACCACCGCGCCGACGTCCGTGGACACCGTCGCGCGACCGCAGAACATCGCCTCGACGAGCCCGGCCGGGAAGCCCTCGACGACGCTGGAGAGCACCACCAGGGCGCCCGAGGCGTACGCGTCGGCGCGGGAGGGAAGTCCGGGCCCGCCGGTCTCCTCGAAGGAGACCGGGTTGCGACCGACGGCGTGCGGACCGTCGGCCTCGTCGGGGAACAGCTGCGCGGCCAGCGCCTTGCAGTGGGCCAGGTACGCGGCGCCCTCGGGGCCCGAGGGGGCGCCGACGATCCTGAGCCGCGAGCCGGGCTCCGCCCTGCGGATCTCCGCGAAGGCGTGCAGCAGTGAGACCAGGTCCTTGGCCGGCTCGACGCGGCCCACCCAGACGAGGGTCTGCGGGTCGGCGCACTCCGGGGACTCCGCCACCTCCGTGAACGGGGCCGCGTCCATGCCCGGGTGGACCGTGCGCAGCTTGGCGCGGTCGGCGCCACAGCGCTCCTGCCAGCGGCGGGCGTGCGTGTTGCCGGGGGTGATCACGGCCGCGCGCCGGTAGGTCTCGGCGGCCAGCCGACCGTGGAAGGCGGCGAGCAGCGACCGTATCGCGGGTGAGGAATCGGGTTCCGTCAGGTAGTGCGTCCGCAGCCGCACGCCGTACTCGGTCACCAGCAGGGGCACGTCGCAGAAGTGCCGGGCGAGCAGGCCGGGCAGGGCCGCCGTACCGCCGGAGGTCGCGTGGCACAGGTCCACCGAGCCGAGGTCGTCGTCCTCGTACCAGTCGAGGGCCAGGGGGCGCAGGGCGTGTTCGAGGCGAGCGGCGACGGTCAGCAGATCGGGAACGCGTGCCTCACGCGCGGAGCGGTGGGCGCCGGGCGCGCGACAGGCGCGTTCCAGGGCGCGTACGGCGGTCTCCGAGCGGAGTGCGGCGCACAGTCCGCCTTCGTCTCGGGCCAGCTCGGCGAGGCCGTACAGCGCACTGGCGAAACGGTCCGCCTCAAGGGCCGACTGCCCTCCCGGCTCCCCCTCCGGCACCCCGGAAGGGTTTCCGGGCTCCGCGGTGCACAGGGCCGTGGCCAATTCGCCGTAGCACTCGGCGAAGCGTCGGCGCGCGCGCCGTCCGTGGACGATTCCGTCGTCCACGGTTTCCCACAGTGGGGCGGTGCGCACCCGGCCGACCTGCGGTGGCAGCGGGACCCAGCCGGCGACCTCCTCGCGCTCGCTCCGGCTGAGCGCGTAGACGTCGAACTCGTGCTCCTCCAGGCCGCGCACGAGCCGGTCGCACCAGAGTCCGGCCTCACCGCTCACATACGGATAGCCACCCTCCGTAAGCAGTCCGATGCGCACGCGCGCACCCCCGATCTCCCGTTTGGGGAGCCGCCGTTGGCCCGGCGGCTCGCAGCGGGACGAACGTATGCGGACAAGGAGGTGGCGCGATGGACGGTTGTCCATCGCGCCACCAAAAGGGGTGAACGGTCGTAACTTTCCTGTGCGAGACGCGTTCGGTCGCGCTAAGAGATCAAGCGGTCACCACATGTGACACGTCGGTCCACACGGCGCGGTCAGCTGTTCGGGTACGCCCAGGGGTTGGGGCGGCAGTCGATTCCGTCGTGGTCGACGAACTTCGTCTGCTGCTGCATGACCGGGGCGAGTTCGCCGTCCTTGTCGCAGGAGACGTGGTTGTAGCCGATGCGGTGACCGACCTCGTGGTTGATCAGCATCTGCCGGTACGCGTGGATCGCCTCGCCGTACGGCGCGGCTCCCTGGGCCCAGCGGTAGGCGTTGATCATCACGCGCTGGGTGGCGGCCGAGTCGCAGGAGACGTTGTCCTCGGTGGTGTCCAGGCCGGACTTGGCGCACCACTCGGCGGTGGTGCCGGGGCTGGCCAGCGTGATGACGAAGTCGGGCTGTCCCGACTCGATCCGCTCGAAACTGCGGGCGCCGTTGTGGGCCCAGCTCCGGTCGTCGTTGAGCGTCTTCTGCACCGCCTCGGCGAAGAGTGCGCCGTCGAGGCCGAGCCCCTGCTCGACGTCCACGCGGTAGGTGTACTTCTGTCCCCGCCCGGGCCCCTTGGCGATACCCGGGACCGCGTCGAACTTCCCCGAGGCCTTGAGGGTGGCGCCGAGCGGATAGGTCCTGCCCATCTTCTGCTCGTACGTCAGCGGCTTCGCGGCCCCGGACGCGGACGGCGTCGGGCGTTGGTCGTTCCGGGACGCCGGGTCGTGGGCGCCCCGAGCCTGGTCGGTGGCGGACTGTGCGCGCACGCCGCCCCCGTCCGCCCCGTCGGCGACCTGACCGGCCACGACGACGGCCAGCACGGTGGTGACGGCGGCCGCCGCGATACCGGTGAAGGTCCGGCCCTTGGCGCCCTTGGCCGGTGCGGGTTCGCCCGTGGGCGGCTGATCGTCGGCGTCCGCGCCCGCGTCGGCAGGAAGGCCACCGTCCCCGGGGCCGTCCCCGGCGCCACCTCCGCCGACGGCGCTCCAGTCGGTGACGGAGGCGTACGGGCCGACGGGCGGCGGTGAGCCGGGAGCACGTCGCTGGGGGCGGACCGCGAAGACGTCCTCGTCCTCCCCGAAGGCGTCCAGATAATCCTGCCGCGGCCCGTCCGCGGGCGCCTGCCGCTGCCTCGGGAAGGCAGCGGGCGGCCGCCCGGACGGCGACGACGGCGCGAAGGACGCGGGAGACTCGGGGGCCCCGGTGCGCGGTCCCGTCGCCGATCCGTACTCGGTCCCGCTCCCGGCCCGGCCTTGACCGGAACCGGGCCCGGCGCCGGGCCGCCCGCCCAATTCGCCCCAGCCTCCGCCGGCTTCCCGCTGCTCGGGATGGCCGCCCCGGACCCGCGGCACACCGTGCGCCGGGGTGCCGTCGGGATACCTGGGGACGCCGTGGGCCGGTGTGCCGTCGGGGAGCCTCGGCACGCCCCGCGCGGGCGTCCCGTCCGTCATCCGGGGGGAGCCGTGGGCCGGTGTCCCGTCCGGGAAGCGAGCGCCAGGGCCTCGCCCCGGGCCGAGGCCCTCGTGCCCCTGGCGGGCGCCCGGAACGTCGCCCCGCACCGCCCCACGGGGCGTCCCGTCGCCCACCTGCGGCCGGTACGACGCCTGCGGCTCCTGCGACAGTCCGTTCGTGCGGCGCGGGTCGGGCGGCCCGGACCGGTTCTCGCGTGTTGCGGCGGTGTCCGCGGCCTCTGCCTTGGGGGCGGGTCCGCGGCGGCTGTGGCGTCCCACGTCGCGCCTCAGCCTCCTGTGGTCTGGTTGGCGGGCTCGCTGTCCGCGGCCTCGTCGGTCCTCGCGCCACCCGCCGGCTTCCCGGTGCCCACCGTGTCCGCGGCGGCCACCGCGCCCACCGTGTCCGCCAGGAGTTCCCGGAAGGCCGTGGCAACGGTCTCCGGATACTCCATCATCGCCACGTGTCCCGCGTCCGGCAGGGTCAGCAGCCGGGAGTCACGGAAGGCACGGGCGGCCCGCTGGGCCATGCGGTAGCCGACGAGTTGGTCCCGTCCACCGTAGACCAGGAGGGTGGGTGCGAGAACCCGCTCGGCCTGTCGCCACAGCGCGTGCTGGCCGCCGAGCGTGTACGCGTTGACGATTCCCCGCGTCGAGCGCGCCATCGCGTCCCAGAAGTACGGCAGTTGCAGTCGCCGCTCCATCTCCTCGACGGCATTGCGGAAGCCCTCCTCGCTCACTCGCCCGGGATCGCCGTAGCAGAGCGCCGTCACGCCGCGGACCCGCTGCTCGGCCGTCCAGTCCCGGGTGAGCCGGTTGAACAGCGACACCACCCCCGGCAGCGCCAGCAGCCCGGTCGGGACGGCGGTGCGCTGCACGCGGATCTCCGGCAGCGCGGGCGACACGAGGGTCAGTGTCCGCACCAGGTCGGGCCGTGCCGCGGCGACGCGGGTGACGACGGCGCCGCCGAGCGAGTTGCCGAACAGGTGCACCGGGCCGCGCCCGGACGCGTCGAGGTAGCGGACGACCGCGCGCGCGTGGCCGGTGATCGAGTAGTCGCCGTCGTCCGGCGGCGGGGAGTCCCCGAAGCCGGGCAGGTCGACGGCCTCGCTGTCGACGACGCCGTCCAGCAGCGGCATGAGCGCCGACCAGTTCTGCGAGGAGCCGCCGAGGCCGTGGACGTAGAGGGCGGGCGGCAGTCCCTCGCGGGCGGGCCGTCTCGACCGCACCGTCAGGGTGACGCCGGGGAGGTGGACCGACCCGAGCCGCTCCCCGTCCGCGACCTTGACGGCCGCGACCTTCGGCAGCACGTTGGCGGGCGGCACGGACGGCGGCTCGGTCGAAGGCATGCGGCAATGTTACGAGACGATCACGCACTGGCTCATGTGTTCGCCGTCACAAGCGGTGCTGCGCCGACACGGCGGCGGGGTACGGATGCCGTCGACGCCTGCCGCCTGGGCCGGGGCCGGACCCGGCGGCACCGAGCACCCGGGACCGGGACCGGCGACGCATGGTCCGGGCCGGCGACACATGGCGTCCGGATCGGGTGTCTCCTAGGCTCGTGAAGTGGGCACCCGCCGTGTGACCCCTGCACCCCGGGGACGTCCGTAGGAAGGGAGCCCAGCATGACCGTCGACCCGACCGACCCCGAGACCTTCGACGACGAGGCACAGGCACCGGATCCGGAGGACCGCGACGTGGAGGCGCCCGACGCCGACGCCGCCGAGCAGCGGGCGGACATCGGGCAGGAGCGCGACGAACCGCTGACCGGCGTCGAGCCGGACCGCGCCAACGAGGCCGACCTGGCCGAGCAGGCCCGGGTCGTCTCGCACGACGAGGACGACTACCGCTGAACGGCGGGGACGCGACACGCCGCGAGGCGGCGGAGCGGCTCCACCGCCCGGAAGGGAGGCGGATCTTTGCCCGGCCTGGACCCTTTTGAAACCTGTTGTGCGGCTATCGCCACCGTCCGGTCCGTGAAATTCTGCGCCCGCAGCACCCACACCACGGTTACCGAAAAGTACGATGTCGACGCGGCGCACACCGCACGAGGACGACTATGGGAGGCGGCGTGACAGCCATCGAGCAGACAGAGGCGGTACGCCCGCGGGGCACACGCCTTCCCCGCCGAGCCCGACGCAACCAGCTGCTGGGCGCCGCACAGGAAGTGTTCGTGGCCCAGGGCTACCACGCGGCCGCCATGGACGACATCGCCGAGCGCGCCGGCGTCAGCAAGCCGGTGCTCTACCAGCACTTCCCCGGCAAGCTCGACCTCTACCTCGCCCTGCTGGACCAGCACTGCGAGGCGCTGATCCAGTCCGTGCGCAGCGCGCTCGCGTCGACCTCCGACAACAAGCAGCGCGTCCGGGCGACGATGGACGCGTACTTCGCCTACGTCGAGGACGACGGCGGCGCCTTCCGCCTGGTCTTCGAGTCGGACCTGACCAACGAGCCCGCCGTACGCGAGCGCGTGGACAAGGTGACGAACGAGTGCGCCGAGGCGATCTGCGACGTCATCGCCGAGGACACCGGCCTCTCGCGCGCGGAGTCGATGCTGCTGGCCTCCGGCCTGGGCGGTCTCGCCCAGGTGGTGGCGCGCTCCTGGCTGCACAGCGACCGCAGCGTGCCCCGCGACCAGGCGGTCCAGCTGCTGACCTCGCTGGCATGGCGGGGCATCGCCGGCTTCCCGCTGCACGGCACGGAGCAGCACTGACCACCAGGGTGCGGGTTCTGTTCCCGTCGGCTGTTCGCTCCTGGCGTTCTCCGACGCAGCGTGTACGTCCCCTCACCGGGCTAATGTGTGCTGGTACGGCGCGGAAGATCGCGCACTTACTGACCGTCGGAGGGACATAGCCGTGGAGGTCAAGATCGGCGTGCAGCACGCGCCCCGCGAGATCGTTCTGGAGAGCGGTCAGAGCGCCGAGGAAGTCGAGCGCGTGGTGGGTGAGGCACTGGCCGGCAAGTCGCAGCTGCTGAGCCTCGTGGACGAACACGGCCGCAAGGTCCTGGTGCCGGCCGACCGGCTCGCCTACGTCGAGATCGGTGAGCCGGCCCCGCGCAAGGTGGGCTTCGGCGCGCTGTAGCCGCCGGACGCGGGACGACGGACGAAGAGGGGTGGGGCCCGGCGGTGTGTCACCGCCGGGCCCCACCCCTCTTCCCGTTCGCGCTCCCCCGGCTGCTTCCGCTCCCGCCCTCCTGACCGCTCCCGCCTCCTCCACGGGCGGAGCACAGTTCACCCACAGGGGGAGGATTGCATTCCGCAGGTCAGGGGTAAGTCGGCTGTGACCGTTTGGGGCAGGCCGGCCATGTGGGAGGGACCCCGACATGATCTTGGAAGCGCTCAGCGCCGCACTTCTCGGCCTCGCCCTGGCTTGGGCCGCCGCACGCCGTCTGCCCCACCGCCTGCCCGCCCCGCTCCTGGTCCTGCCGACCGGTGTCGCCGGGGCCCTCTTCGGGGCGTTCGTCACGCACACCGCGCTGGGCGCCGGAGGGTTCCTGCTGGTGCTGCTGGGCTCGGCGACGGTCTCCGCGGCCTCGCTGTCGCTGCTGCTGCGCCCCGCGGGACGGCTCCGGCGCAGCTCGGCGGCCGCCTGACAGGCAACCGCCGTACCGTGCCCGCAGGGGTCAGGCGGCCAGTCCCAGTGCGGCCATCCGCTTGGTGTGCGCCTCGGTGATCCGGGAGAACATCTTGCCTACCTCGGCCAGGTCGAAGCCGTCCGCGACCCCGCCCACGAGCATCGTCGACAGGGCGTCCCGGTCGGCCACCACCCGCTGGGACTGCGAGAGCGCCTCTCCCATCAGCCGCCGCGCCCACAGCGCGAGCCGCCCGCCCACGCGCGGGTCGGCGTCGATCGCCGCGCGCACCTTCTCCACGGCGAAGCCGGCGTGCCCGGTGTCGTCCAGCACGGCGAGGACCAGCTCGCGGGTGTCCGTGTCGAGGCGGGCGGCGACCTCGCGGTAGAAGTCGCTGGCGATGGAGTCGCCGACGTAGGCCTTGACGAGGCCCTCCAGCCAGTCCGAGGGGTCCGTCTGCTTGTGGAAGCCGTCGTAGGCGGCCACGAACGGCTCCATGGCGCCCGTCGGCTCCTCGCCGATCTCGGCCAGCCGGTCCCGCAGTCGCTCGAAGTGGTGGAACTCCGCCGACGCCATCTTCGCCAGCTCCGCCTTGTCCGCCAGCGTGGGCGCCAGCTTGGCGTCCTCCGCGAGCCGCTCGAACGCCGCCAGCTCGCCGTACGCGAGCGCGCCGAGCAGGTCCACGACCGCGGCGCGGTACTGCGGGTCGGACGCGGCCGTCGCCCAGTCGCGGGCGGCGACCGGCACGGCTCCGGCGGTACCGGCGGTTGCGGCGGTCTCGGCGGGGGCGTCTGCGGCGGTGCCAGGCTTGTCAGAGCTCGTCATGCAGCGCACAATAGCCCGCTCTTCGGCGGTGGTAAGTCCCTGGTCAGTCAGTGTGACGACGACTACGTGAGCAAATCGGCCATCGCGTGTGCGCGAATCCGGGGTATGGTGGTAATGCGCCTGCCGAGTATGTGACGTACGGGTACGTGACATCGTCGTCGGGCCGCACGCATGAGGATGCCCGGTCGGTGGCCCGATCGGCTCCGACCCGACAGCCCTCCCTGCCGTACGCCACGCTGCGTACGGAATCCGGAGGGGGACCCTCAGTGGTACGAGCGCTGGAGCGTCGACAGAGGTCCCGTGTCCTACGGCTACCCGTAAGGCAGCCGACGTCCCCGACACGGTCCGGCACGACCCGCGCGCTCGCCTCGCACCACGTACACAGAAGAGGCAGCACCCTGACTACGACGTTCCGATCCCTCGGGATCCTCCCCGAGACCGCCGAAGCCCTCGAAGCCGTCGGCATCACCACTCCCTTCCCCATCCAGGAGATGACGCTCCCCGTAGCCCTGTCGGGCAAGGACGTCATCGGCCAGGCCAAGACCGGCACCGGCAAGACGCTGGGCTTCGGCCTCCCGCTCCTCGAGCGCGTCACCGTCCCCGCCGACGTCGAGGCGGGCCGCGCCGCGCCCGAGGCCCTGACCGACGCCCCGCAGGCCCTCGTCGTCGTCCCGACGCGCGAGCTGTGCCAGCAGGTCACCAACGACCTCCTGACCGCCGGCAAGGTCCGCAACGTGCGCGTCCTCGCGATCTACGGCGGCCGTGCCTACGAGCCCCAGGTCGAGGCCCTGAAGAAGGGCGTCGACGTGATCGTCGGCACCCCGGGCCGCCTGCTGGACCTGGCGGGCCAGAAGAAGCTGAGCCTCAAGCACATCAAGGGTCTGGTCCTGGACGAGGCCGACGAGATGCTCGACCTGGGCTTCCTGCCCGACGTCGAGAAGATCATCAATATGCTGCCGGCCAGGCGCCAGACCATGCTGTTCTCGGCGACGATGCCGGGCGCGGTCATCGGACTGGCCCGCCGTTACATGTCGCAGCCGACGCACATCTCCGCCACCTCGCCGGACGACGCGGGTGCGACGGTCGCGAACACCAAGCAGTTCGTCTACCGCGCGCACAACATGGACAAGCCCGAGATGGTCGCCCGCATACTGCAGGCCGACGGCCGCGGTCTCGCCATGGTCTTCTGCCGTACCAAGCGCACCGCCGCCGACCTGGCCGACCAGCTCAAGCAGCGCGGTTTCGCCTCCGGCGCGGTCCACGGCGACCTCGGTCAGGGCGCCCGCGAGCAGGCCCTGCGCGCCTTCCGCAACGGCAAGGTGGACGTCCTCGTCTGCACCGACGTCGCCGCCCGCGGCATCGACGTCGAGGGCGTCACGCACGTCATCAACTACCAGTCGCCGGAAGAGGAGAAGACGTACCTGCACCGCATCGGCCGCACCGGCCGCGCGGGCGCCAAGGGTACGGCGATCACGCTGGTCGACTGGGACGACATCCCGCGCTGGCAGTTGATCAACAAGGCGCTGGACCTGGGCTTCAGCGACCCGGCGGAGACCTACTCCACCTCCCCGCACCTGTACACCGACCTCGGTATCCCCGAGGGCACCAAGGGCGTCCTGCCGCGCTCGGAGCGCACTCGCGCCGGGCTCGACGCGGAGGAGGTCGAAGACCTGGGCGAGACGGGCGGCCGCGGTGGCCGCGGGCGTGGCGACCGGGGCGACCGGGGTGGCCGCGGTGGCCGCGACGACGCCCGTTCCGCCGACCGCGAGCGCGACCGTTCGTCCCGTACGACGCCGCGCCGCCGCCGTCGGATGCGCGGCGGTGCGCCGGTGGACGCGGAGACCTCCGCAGCACCCGCGGTCGAGGCCGTGACCGGCGCTGCCGACAGCGCCGCCGACGCGGGCACCGATGCCGCCCAGGGTCCCCGCACGCTGCGCCGCAGGCGCCGTACGCGCAATGGTGAGCCCTCGCGCCGCCCGGAGACGGCCGCGACGCTCGACGCCCCGGTGGCGCAGGCCGCCGAGGCCACCGCGCTCGCGCCGTCCGAGGCCGCGGTCGTCGAACCGGCGGAGGTCGCGGAGGCCGTGGAGGCCCCGGCGAAGCCGCGCCGCCGCCGCACCCGCAAGTCCGCGGAGGCCCCGGCCGTCCCGCTGGAGACCGCTCCGGCGGCCACCGAGGCGACGGTCGTGGAGACGCCGGCGGCCGTGGCGGCCGTCGAGGCCCCCGCCGCCGAGGCGCCCGCCGAGAAGCCGCGCCGCCGCACCCGCAAGGCCACGGCCGCCGAGGCCACGCTCGACACGGCCGAGGGAGCCACCGAGCCCGCGTCCGAGCCGGCCGAGACCAAGCTGCGCCGCCATACGCGCAAGGCGGCCGTCGCCGACACCGAGACCGCGCAGGCTCCGGAGGAGGCAGCGGCCGAGGCCGAGGCCAAGCCCCGGCGCACCCGGAAGACGGCCGCCGCCAAGGCAGAGGCCGCCGCCGACACCGCCGAGGCCACGGAGGCCAAGCCGAAGACCACCGCCGAGGCCACGGAGGCCAAGCCGAAGACCCGCCGCACCCGCAAGGGCGCCCGCCGCGGCAGCCGACACGGCGGAGGCCAAGCCCAAGGCCCGCCGCACCCGCAAGACGGCCGCGGCCGCCGCGGAGGCCGGCGAGAGCTGATCGGCGCCGCTCGTCCCGACCGTCGGCCCGGTCCCGTGATCCACGCGGGACCGGGCCGACGGCGTTGTCGCCCCGTGCCGCAGCCCGGCGTGCTTTGCCCGATAGCCTCTGCTCGTGAGCAGGAACGCCGCCTTCAGCCCGCCCCCGGACGCCCGTGCGTACCGGCTGCGTACCGCGCGCGGTGAGTTCGCCGTCGTCGACTCGCCCGTGGCCGACGGGGTCGCGCCGAGGGGCGTGGTGATGATGCTGCCCGGGTTCACGGGGAGCAAGGAGGACTTCACGCTGCTGCACCGGCCGCTCGGCGCGCGCGGCTACCGCACGGTCGCCGTGGACGGACGCGGTCAGTACGAGTCGGACGGGCCCGAGCACGACGAGTCCGCCTACGCGCGGCCCGAGCTGGCCCGGGACGTGCTCGCGCAGACCGCAGCCCTCGGGACGCGCGTGCATCTCGTCGGACACTCCCTGGGCGGCCAGATCGCGCGGGCCGCCGTCCTGCTCGACTCCGCCCCCTTCCTGTCCCTCACGCTGATGTCCTCCGGTCCGGCGCGGATCTCCGAGTCGCAGCGGCAGCGGGTGAAGCTGCTGCGGGACGCGCTGGAGACGATGACGATGGCGGAGGTCTGGAAGGTGATGCAGGCCATGGGGCCGCCGGAGGAGGTCGGCGCCCCGGCCCCCGCCCACGGCCCGGAGGACCCGGAACGGCTGCGCGACCGCTGGCTGGGCACCAGGCCGGCGCAACTGCTCGCCACGGGACGTCAGTTGTGCACCGAGCCGGACCGTGTCGCCGAGCTGGCCGCGGCGCCGCTGCCCTGCCATGTGCTGTCGGGCGCCTTCGACGACACCTGGCCCGTGCCCCTTATGGACGAGATGGCCCTGCGGCTGGGGGCGCGCCGGACGGTCGTCGCGGGCGCCGAGCACTCCCCCAACACCGACCAGCCCCTGCCGACGGCCCGCGCCCTCGCCGACTTCTGGGACGACCACCCCGCGCCGCCCCGGCCGTACGTGCGCTGAGGCCCCTCGGCCCTAGTACTGCGCCCGCAGGTGCTCCCAGAAGCCGTCCCGCAGCGACCGTCGCAGGTCGGGCTGGCCGCGCAGCGAGTACTGGAGCAGCCCCTCGGCCTCCACCAGCAGGTCCTGGTCCACGGAGCCCGGGAGGTAGGGGTGGCCTGGGAGCAGTTCCACCAGTGACTCGCGCCCCCGGGACGCCAGCCACTTCGCCGCGATCTGCGCGCCGACGAAGCGGACGTCCTCGCGGCCGGGGCGCAGGGCGCCCGGCGCCTCGCCGCTGTGGGTCGTGCGCCGGGAGACGTACGGCTTGAAGAAGTCGAGGTCGAGGGTGCGCTGGCTGTCGACCTCCCAGAGCAGCGGCTCGGCCTGGTTGCGGCCCTCGGGGGCCTCGATGCCCCACAGGTGGACGCGGGCGCCGTACCCCTGGGCGGCCTCGACCGCGGACACGAGGTCCTCGTCGCCGCCGAGCAGGGCCGCGTCGCTGATGGCGCGGTGCCGGGCGAGGGACTCCAGGTCGGAGCGGATGAGGGAGTCGACGCCCTTCTGCTGGTTGTTGGCGTTGAGGTTGCCCAGGCGGACCTTGACGTCGGGGAGTTCCGCGATGGACTGCTGCTCGGCGGTGTGGATGCGGCGGCGGGCGCCGTCGTACCAGTACACGCGCAAAAGGCGGCTGTCCGCGAAGACGGTGCGGGCCCTGTCGATGAGCGCCTCGATGAGCCCCTCGGCGTCCAGGTCGAAGGCCCGGCGGTCCTCGGTCCCGGCCACCAGTCGCCCCGCCGCCGCGTACAGGTAGCCGGCGTCGACGAAGATCGCGTGGGTCGAGGGGGTCTTCGCCACCTCGGCGAGCATGCGCTGGAGCAGCTCGTTCGTGCGATCGATACGAGCGTTCAGGGGCGCGAGGTCGTCGTTCATCGCGCCCATTGTCCCGGCGGTCACGCTCTGAACACAACCGGTCCCGGTCAGTCTTGTCCCGGGCACCTGTCGTGTCCGCCGCCTCCTGCGGCTCGCTGCCCGATCCCGCCACCTTGTAACAAGCGACTTACTTGTCAGTAATTAGTCGTGCGAAAAATTTCCTTAGCGTAGGGAATGTTTGCAGAGGGCATCCCGTTGACCACTACGGAAGCCCGGGCACCGACGACCCAGGAGCCACACCAGTAGTTCTCCGCAGGAGGATGACCAGATCAAGGGAGAGGCCATGCGCTTTGAAGTCATGCGACTCGACGACGTCGACGGGACCCCCGTGGACACGACTGTCGTGGACGCCGCCTCCGTGAACCGCATCGTTCAGCAGGCCGCCGCCATCGGGCAGCGCCTGTGGATCCGCCCCGCCGAATCCTCGGCCTTGTAGCGCGGACCCTTCACACACGAGAACAGGGCCCCGCACGGAACTCCGTGCGGGGCCCTGTTCTCGTGCTCAGGCGCCCTGGATCACCTGTGTGACGCCGTTGATGATCTGCTGCACGGCGATCGCGGAGAGCATCATGCCGGCGAGGCGGGTCACCAGGACCACACCGCCGTCCTTGATGACCCGGATGATCAGCAGCGAGTACCGCATCACCAGCCACAGCACCACGTGGATGGCGAGGATCGCCGCCCACACCGAGACCTGCGTGGTCACGCTGTCCGCCTTCTGCACGGCCAGGATGACCGACACGATCGCCCCGGGCCCGGCGAGCAGCGGCATGCCCAGCGGTACGAGGGCCACGTTGACGTCCTTGGTCTGCTTCGGCTCGTCCGTCTTGCCGGTGAGCAGGTCGAGCGCGATCAGCAGGAGCAGCAGCCCGCCCGCGATCATCAGGGCGGGCACGGACACGTGCAGGTAGTCCAGGATCTGGTGCCCGAGCAGACCGAACACCGCGATCACGCCACCGGCGACGCAGACGGCCTGAAGGGCCATCCGCTTCTGCACCTTGCCGGGGCGGCCGGAGGTCAGCGCGAGGAAGATCGGGGTGATCCCGGGGGGATCCATGATGACAAAAAGGGTCAGGAAGAGAGAGCCGAAGACGGCGACGTCGAACATGGGTGTGCTGGTGGCCTTGCGGAGGAGGGGAAGAGTGGACGGGGTCGCGCGGGAGGTGGGGCTCAGGCCCCGCCGGCCCCCGGCACGGGGAACGCCCCGAACGCCCGTCGCGTGATCTCCCCGTACACCTCGGGGTCGGTCGTGTACTCGCCGAGCACACAGGTCTTCCGGCTGCCGTGGTAGTCGCTCGAGCCGGTCACCAGGAGCCCCAGCTCCTTCGCCGTCGCGCGCAGCCGGGCCCGGGTGTCCGCGTCGTGGTCCATGTGGTCGACCTCGATGCCGTCGAGCCCGGCGGCCGCCAGGTCGGCGATCGCTTCCTCGGACACCGTACGGCCGCGCTTGGCGGCGGCGGGGTGCGCGAACACGGCCACCCCTCCCGCACCCTTGATCAGCCGGAGCGCCTCGAAGGGGTCGGTCTCGTGCTTCTCGACGTGGGCCCGGCCACCGTCGGCCAGCCAGTCCTGGGTGAAGGCGTCGTTCACGGTCGGGACGACGCCCAGTTCCACCAGGGCGGTGGCCACGTGCGGTCGGCCGACCGAGCCGTCCCCGGCGATCCCGGCGACCTGCTCCCAGGTGACGGGCACACCCAGTTCGTTGAGCTTGGCGATCATGCCCTGGGCCCGCGGCACCCGGTCGTCCCGGACCAGCTCGCGCTCGGCGAGCAGGGCGGGCTCCTCGGGATCGAAGAGGTAGGCCAGCATGTGCATGCTGACGCCGTCGAGGCGGCAGGAGAGCTCGGCACCGGTGACGAGGACGAGCCCCTCGGGCAGCGCGGCGACGGCCTCGGCATGTCCGCGGGTGGTGTCGTGGTCCGTCAGCGCGACGACGTCGAGACCGGCCGCCGCGGCCTTGCGCACCAGCTGGGCCGGGGTGTCCGTGCCGTCGGACGCGGTGGAGTGGGTGTGCAGATCGATGCGCACGACGCTGACTCCAAGCGGTGACGGGACGGAAGGGGACGCTCAAGGATAACCGGAACTCAACCCCCCGCCGTCACACCCGCGGCGCCCCTGCGCCCCCTACGCGCGCCTACTCGCCCCGCCTCCGCGGCGCCCGCCCGGGAGGCACGGCACAGCGCACGGCACCGCACACAGCTCCGCTACGGCAAGCTACGGCACCGTCGGCTCGATCAACCGCGGCGACAGCGCCCCGCACGGCACCAGGTCCACCTCGGCGCCCGCGTCCCGCAGGTCGGTGAGCACCAGCTCCTCGTACATCAGCAGCCCCGAGCGCTCGGGCCACACGACGGCCCACAGCCACATGCCGAGAGCCTCCCCGGCGAAGACGGCACGGTCGACCGGGCCGCCGGAGACGTGCCAGAGGGGGGTGGGGCGGCCCGCGGCCAGGACCTTGGCCTGGGGCGGCTTCTCGACGTCCAGGTACGGCCCGGGGTCGGGGCCGTCGAGGCCCGCGTACCGTGCGCCGAGGCCGACGCCGAGTTCCTCGGCGACCAGGATCAGCTCACCGATGCCCCCGAGCGGGCCCGGTCCCGAACAGGCGACGGCGGTCGCCCTGCCCCCACTGCGGTCGTCGCCCGCGCAGGCCACGCCGGTGAACAGCCAGCCGACCGGCAGCGGCCAGGGCATCCACACCGGCACCTGTGTGCGGTGCACCACGACGCCGAGCGCCTCGACGCTGGGCGGGAGTACGGGCTGGACCGGGTGCACGGTGCCGTGCAGGTCGCACTGCCAGGAATCGGCGAAGAGGCCGGGAGCCCTGACCCGGCCACCACACTTCGGGCAACTGGGTTCGCCCCTCATAGAGCCCCACGGTCCTACCCTCGCTCCCCCACGTCAAGGACGATCACCCATCCGGACGGAAGGGCGCCGACCCGGCCGCCCCCGACGGATTAGATGTAGGTTGCATTAATTAGCAGGGCTAACTTACTATGTGTATACACCAACCATTTGGCATCGATCTCTCGGCATTGGAGAGCAAGCATGGACCCCTTCGACGCGGGTGCGGGCGGCATCCTGCGGCAGCCCAAGGCCGTGTGGGCGACCGCGGGCGCGTCCGTGGTGGCCTTCATGGGCATCGGGCTCGTCGACCCGATCCTCCCGTCCATCGCCAAGGGCCTGGACGCGAGCGCCGGCCAGGTCTCCCTCCTGTTCACCTCGTACTTCCTCATCACCGCCCTGGCGATGCTGGTCACCGGCTTCGTCTCCAGCCGCATCGGCGGCCGCAAGACCCTGCTGCTCGGCCTGGCCTTCGTCGTGGTCTTCGCGGGCCTGGCCGGCACCTCCGACACCGTCGGACAGCTCGTCGGCTACCGGGCCGGCTGGGGCCTGGGCAACGCGCTGTTCGTCTCGACGGCCCTCGCGGTGATCGTCGGCGCGGCCGCCGGCGGGAGCGCCGCCGCGATCCTGCTCTACGAGTCCGCCCTCGGCCTCGGCATGGCCTGCGGCCCGCTGCTGGGCGCGCTGCTCGGCGACGCCAGCTGGCGCTACCCGTTCTTCGGCACGGCCTTCCTGATGGCGATCGGCTTCCTGTGCATCACGGTGTTCCTGAAGGAGCAGCCGAAGCCGGCCCGCAAGACCTCGCTGCTCGACCCGATCAAGGCGCTGGGGCACGGCGGCCTCGCCTCCGCCGCCATCTCGGCGTTCTTCTACAACTACACGTTCTTCACCGTGCTGGCCTTCACCCCCTTCGTGCTGAACATGACGCCCTACAAGTCGGGTGCCGTGTTCTTCGCGTGGGGCGTGCTGCTCGCCGTCTTCTCGGTGCTGGTGGCGCCGCGCATGCAGCGGCGCTTCGGCTCGCTCAAGGTGCTCGGCGGCTCGCTGGTGCTGCTCGCGGCCGACGTCCTGGTCCTCGGCTACGGCAACCACACCGCGGCGATCGTCTGCACCATCCTGTCCGGCGCGTTCATCGGCGTGAACAACACCGTCTACACCGAGCTGGCCCTCGGGGTCTCGGACGCGCCGCGTCCGGTGGCGAGCGCCGGCTACAACTTCGTGCGCTGGTTCGCCGCGGCGGCCGCCCCCTACTTCGCGCCGAAGATCGAGGAGTGGACCGACGTCCACATCCCGTTCGTGGTGGCCGCGGTGACCGCCCTGCTCGGCGCGGTCGTGGTCGTCGTACGCCGTCGGGCGCTCACCCACGAGGCGGAGGAGCTGGAGCCGAAGCACGCGAGCGAGGACTCGGTCACGGTCTTCGCCAACTGACGAGACGGAACCGGTGAGTTGCGTCACCCGGCCGCATCACTCGGCCGCGTCAGTCCAGGGGGACGGACCTGCGGGACGGATCGCGCAGGTCCGTCCCGTGGTTCAGCCAGCGTTCCTGGAGGGCGGGCGCGCCGTGCACGCGCTTCCAGGCAGCCTCGTTCGGCGTCATCGGCAGCAGCGGCAGGAACCGTACGGGGTCCAGCGGGGCGTCCAGCTCCAGGTCCTCGACCAGGCCCCCCGGCTCGGCGACCAGCACCGAGGTGAACGGGGCCCCGGGCCACAACGGCTCACCCACGTCCAGCGACGCGCCGGGCGCCACGATCACGCCCTCGACCTGCGGGGACGCGGCCAGCACGGCGAGCGGGCGGAGCACCTTGTCGGTGTCGGCCGCGCCGGCCCGCACGGAGAGCACCAGCTCGGCGCGGGGGCCCTTGACCGGGTCGGCGAGCGTGGCCGTGGGGTCCGCCATGGGCTGGGCCGACATGCCGAGGGTGGCGTAGCGGACGACGTCGCCCTCCTGGCCGGAGGCGGGGAAGCGCAGCACCTCGATGCGGTCGGTGCCGAGGAAGGTGACCGCCGCGCGCGCGTCCGGCTCGCCCAGCGCGCTGTGCAACCGGGCCTCGACCAGAGGAAGAACATCAGCCATGCGGCGAGCATAGAACTCGTCGTGAAGAGGCAAAGCGGCGCCTTGACACGTCGCGCGGCTGGTACTGTGGGCCAGCGGTTCGGGGCAGCACGCAGAGCGTCGCGATCAAGCCCCGACGCTGTGAACAACTCTCCCCTACGGGGAACCCCTCCAAACAAGGGGAATGGATCGTCCCTCACGAGGGACCGGCCGGAGGAGGTGGGCGGCATGGACCGAAGTCGACCGTGCAGTACCACCCGCTCTTCCGGCCGCTGACGCAGCTGTTCCGGCTCTTTTCGCCGCAGCTTCTCGTTCGCGCCCTCTCACCGAAGAGCACTTCGTCTCGTTTTGCCTGATCCGCCGTCGACACGCTTGTCCGTCGATCCGGATCAGCAGCTGAATCAGCAGCGAAGACGGCCACCGCGACGGTGCGGTGCCCCCCGCTTTGTGGACGCGCCGAGCACGCGTAGTCAGGACGTCCCCATTCCGGGCGGTTCCATCCGTCACCGGCCTCGTTCGCTGCCCGCCGCGAAGGAGCCTGCCATGTCGATGATCCGTGACCTGCGCGCCGTGGTCCGTCCGTCCCGCGTCTCCCTGCGCAAGGACAGCGGTCCCTACGAGACCACCCGCGACCCGGCGGCCGCCTCCGCCGTCGTCGACTGCGCCGTCTACCGCGACGGCACCCGCGTCGAGACCGACGTGCCGCTGACCCCGCACACGGCGATGCGCCAGGTGCGCCGCGACGGCGGATTCGTGTGGATCGGCCTGCACGAGCCCACCGAGGACGAGTTCGCCGGTATCGCCCGGGAGTTCGGGCTGCACCCGCTGGCCGTGGAGGACGCCGTCCAGGCCCACCAGCGGCCCAAGCTGGAGCGCTACGACGACTCCCTTTTCACGGTCTTCAAGACCGTCCACTACGTCGACCACGACCAGCTCACCGCCAACAGCGAGGTCGTGGAGACCGGCGAGGTGATGTGCTTCACCGGGCGGGACTTCTTCATCACCGTCCGGCACGGCGGGCAGGGCTCGCTGCGCGCGCTGCGCCGCCGGCTCCAGGAGGACCCCGAGCTGCTGCTCAAGGGTCCCTCGGCGGTGCTGCACGCCATCGCCGACCACGTCGTCGACGGCTACATCGCGGTCGCCGACGCGGTGCAGGACGACATCGACGAGGTCGAGACGGAGGTGTTCTCGCCGGGCCGCAAGGGCACCCCGCGCGGCACCGACGCCGGGCGGATCTACCAACTCAAGCGCGAGGTCCTGGAGTTCAAGCGGGCGGTGGCACCGCTGCTGCGCCCCATGCAGCTGCTCAGCGAGCGGCCGATGCGGCTGATCGACCCGGAGATCCAGAAGTACTTCCGGGACGTCGCCGACCACGTGGCCCGGGTGCAGGAGCAGGTCATCGGCTTCGACGAACTGCTGAACTCCATCCTCCAGGCCAACCTGGCCCAGGCGTCCGTCGCGCAGAACGAGGACATGCGCAAGATCACCTCGTGGGCCGCGATCATCGCCGTGCCGACGATGGTGTGCGGCGTGTACGGCATGAACTTCGACTACATGCCGGAGACGCACTGGAAGTTCGGCTATCCGCTGGTCCTGTCGATCACCGTCGTCATCTGCCTGGGCATCCACCGCACGCTCAAGCGCAACGGCTGGCTCTGAGCCCGCCCGCGGGCCCCTGGATAGGCTGACCGCATGACAAGCGAGCTGCTCGACCAGGCCCTCGTCGAGGAGGCCACCAAGAAGTCCGGCCTCATCTGGGTCAAGGGCCCCGGGGTGCCCGCCCGCGCGCTGTGGCACGTCTGGCACGAGGGCGCGGCCTGCGTCGTCGGCGACGGGCCGGGCGAGCAGCCGCTGCCGGGGCTGGCCGACGGGGCCGCTGCCGAGGTGACGGTACGCAGCAAGGACAAGGGCGGCCGGCTGGTCTCCTGGGCGGCGCGGGTCGTGGAGCTGCCGTCCGGTTCCGAGGCGTGGCAGGCGGCGGTCGGCGACCTGAAGGGCAAGCGGCTGAACGCCCCGGACGGCGAGGCCATGACCGACCGCTGGGCCCGTGAGTGCCGGGTGCTGCGCCTGGAACCGACGGGGAGCACGGCCCCGCTGCCCGACGCCTCGCTGGCCCAGGCACCGCTGCCGAGCCCGGCGACGACCCGGCAGCCGGTGCCGGCCGGGCTGCCGCGCCTGTTGCTGAAGCGCCGCAGACGGCGCTGACGGCCCCGGGACGTCTCAGGACGTCGGCAGCTGCTTGCCGTAGTCCAGGGTGTCGTCCTTCGCCGGCTGCTCCAGCGCGAAGTCCTTGTTCCAGTCCGAGAAGCCGATCGTGCCCGCGCTGCCCGCCCGCACCAGGCGCAGCGGGTACGGCGTGCCCTCCAGGGAGACGTCCAGCGATCCGCCGGCGCCGTCGTCGCCGGTGATCCGGATGGTGCGTACGCCCGCCTGCTCGTGGCGGCCGTCCGTCTTCACCGTGCCGTGCAGGGTCAGCAGACCGCCGAGGAGGACGTCCTTGTCCGTGAAACCGCTGAACTTCTGGTACACGGGGTCGCTCTGCGGCACCTTCACGTACTTGCCGGCGAGCTTCTCGGCCGCCTTGGCGTCGCCGCCGTCGTGGCTCCAGAAACCGGCGTCGGCCTTGAGGAAGAGCTGCTCGCCGACGCGCAGCAGTCCGAACGTCGTCCCCTGGGCAGCGACCGACCCGGTCCCTCCGTCCGCCTTCAGCCGCATGTCGAGGGTGTACCTGTTGCCGCCGGCGTCCACCGTGCCGTGCAGGCGCACCGTGTCGGCGGCCTCGGCGGCCGCACCGGCCTTCGCCTGGATCTTGTCAGCCGGGAGCTTCCCGAGGCCGTTGGTGCCCGCGTCGGGGTCCTCACCACTGCATCCCGTCAGCCCGGCTCCCGTCACGGCCAGGGCGCACACCGCGCCCAGCCAGGCAGCCCTGCGGATTCGGCGCCGGGGAGTCACAGACACAGGTGGAACTGCCTTTCTGACAGGGCTGACACGGGACCGACGGACATCGGCGGCGAACCGACCCGGCCTGGGCCGCAGCGTACCGGGGCCGTGCGGGGCGAACGGAGCCAGTCCGTCCGGACCGGCCGCCAGAGCGAGGCCGATCGGGACGGGCTAGCCTGAAGCGCGTCCGAGCGGGCAATTCGGAAAAGAGACACCGTACGAATCAGCTTTCACGCACTCCCACCCGACTCCGCGCAGCGTGAGGAAAGGAGGCCGCGGCCATGGCAGCGGGCGCCCCCCGGATCTTCGTCTCCCATCTCTCCGGCATCGCCGTGTTCGACCCGGCCGGTGACCAGGTGGGACGCGTCCGCGATCTGGTCGTCATGCTCCGTGTCGGCCGCAAACCCCCGCGCGTCCTCGGGCTGGTCGTCGAACTCAGCACCCGCCGCCGGATCTTCCTGCCCATGACCCGGGTCACCGGCATCGAGTCCGGCCAGGTGATCACCACCGGCGTCGTCAACGTCCGGCGTTTCGAGCAGCGGCCCACCGAGCGCCTCGTCTTCGGCGAGCTGCTCGACCGGCGGGTCACGCTCACCGAGACCGGTGAGGAGGTCACGGTGCTCGACCTGTCGGTGCAGCAGTTGCCCGCCCGCCGGGACTGGGAGATCGACAAGGTCTTCGTCCGCAAGGGCAGGAAGGGCGGCGCCTTCCGCCGCAACAAGGGCGAGACGCTGACCGTGGAGTGGTCCGGCGTCACCGGCTTCTCCGTCGAGGAGCAGGGGCAGGGCGCCGAGAACCTGCTGGCCACCTTCGAGCAGCTGCGCCCCGCCGACCTCGCCAACGTCCTGCACCACCTGTCCGCCAAGCGCCGCGCCGAGGTCGCCGCCGCACTCGACGACGACCGGCTGGCCGACGTGCTGGAGGAGCTGCCCGAGGACGACCAGATCGAGATCCTCGGCAAGCTGAAGGAGGAGCGCGCCGCGGACGTCCTGGAGGCGATGGACCCCGACGACGCGGCCGACCTGCTCGGCGAGCTGCCCGAGGCGGACAAGGAACGGCTGCTGAGCCTGATGCAGCCCGACGACGCGGCCGACATGCGGCGCCTGATGGCGTACGAGGAGCACACGGCCGGCGGTCTGATGACGACCGAGCCGATCGTGCTGCGGCCCGACGCGACCGTCGCCGACGCCCTGGCCCGCATCCGCAATCCCGACCTGTCCCCGGCGCACGCCGCGCAGATCTACGTCTGCCGCCCGCCCGAGGAGACCCCGACCGGCAAGTACCTGGGCACGGTCCACTTCCAGCGGCTGCTGCGCGACCCCCCGTACACGCTGGTCGGCTCGATCCTCGACGACGACCTGCGGCCGCTGGAGCCGGACGCCGCGCTGCCCGTGATCGCCGGGTTCTTCGCCGCGTACGACATGGTCGCGGCGCCCGTCGTGGACGACTCGGGGGCGCTGCTCGGAGCGGTCACCGTGGACGACGTACTGGACCACATGCTGCCCGACGACTGGCGGGAGACCGAGTACCACCTGGACGAGACGGCGACGGGAGAGGTGGGCGCCGATGGTGCCTGAGCGCGAGACGACGACCCGCGAGCGCGCCACGTCGGGAGCCACCGCGTCCTCCCGGACCCGGGCCCGCCTCGACCAGCCGCGTCCGCCGCGCCGCAGGCTGCTGCCCGAATGGGACCCGGAGTCCTTCGGCCGGCTGTCGGAGCGCGTCGCGCGCTTTCTGGGCACCGGGCGGTTCATCGTCTGGATGACGGTCGTCATCATCCTGTGGGTGGTGTGGAACGTGTCGGCACCGAGCGGGCTGCGCTTCGACGAGTACCCGTTCATCTTCCTGACGCTGATGCTGTCGCTCCAGGCCTCCTACGCCGCCCCCCTGATCCTGCTCGCGCAGAACCGGCAGGACGACCGGGACCGGGTCAACCTGGAGCAGGACCGCAAGCAGAACGAGCGGTCGATCGCCGACACCGAGTACCTGACCCGCGAGATCGCCGCCCTGCGTATCGGGCTCGGCGAGGTGGCGACGCGGGACTGGATCCGCTCCGAACTCCATGACCTCGTCAAGGACCTGGAGGAGCGGCAGAACGGCCACCACCCCGACCGCGGGGCATTCCCGGCGGACCGGTCCGCGGGACGTGACGTACGCGACCGCTGACGGGGCTTTCCGTGCCCCGTGGGCGGCGCCGTACCATCGACCCTATGGCTACGGAAGACGCGGTGCGCGAAGCACTGGCGACGGTGAACGACCCCGAGATCAACCGGCCCATCACCGAGCTGGGGATGGTCAAGTCGGTGGAGATCGGCGCGGACGGAGCGGTCGCGGTCGCCGTGTACCTGACGGTCTCCGGCTGCCCCATGCGGGACACCATCACGCAGCGGGTGACGGACGCGGTGTCGCGGGTCGAGGGTGTCACGCGCGTCGACGTCGAGCTGGACGTGATGAGCGACGAGCAGCGCAAGGAGCTGGCCACCGCCCTGCGCGGCGGCCAGACCGAGCGCGAGGTGCCTTTCGCCAAGCCGGGCAGCCTGACCCGGGTGTACGCGGTGGCGTCCGGCAAGGGCGGCGTCGGCAAGTCCTCGGTGACGGTGAACCTGGCGGCCTCGATGGCGGCCGACGGTCTGAAGGTCGGTGTCGTCGACGCCGACATCTACGGCCACTCCGTGCCGCGCATGCTGGGCGCCGACGGGCGTCCCACCCAGGTCGAGAACATGATCATGCCGCCTTCGGCCCACGGGGTGAAGGTCATCTCGATCGGCATGTTCACCCCGGGCAACGCCCCGGTCGTCTGGCGCGGCCCGATGCTGCACCGCGCGCTCCAGCAGTTCCTGGCGGACGTGTACTGGGGCGACCTGGACGTCCTGCTGCTCGACCTGCCGCCCGGCACCGGTGACATCGCGATCTCGGTGGCGCAGCTGGTGCCGAACGCCGAGATCCTGGTCGTGACGACCCCTCAGCAGGCCGCGGCCGAGGTGGCGGAGCGGGCCGGCGCCATCGCCGTGCAGACCCACCAGAAGATCGTCGGCGTGGTGGAGAACATGTCGGGACTGCCCTGCCCGCACTGCGGCGAGATGGTCGACGTCTTCGGCACCGGCGGCGGGCAGACGGTCGCCGACGGCCTGACCCGCACGACCGGCGCCTCGGTGCCGGTGCTCGGCGCCATTCCGATCGACGTGCGGCTGCGCGAGGGCGGCGACGAGGGCAAGCCCGTCGTCCTGTCCGACCCGGACTCCCCTGCGGGCGCGGCCCTGCGCTCGATCGCGGGCAAGCTCGGCGGTCGGCAGCGGGGCCTTTCGGGGCTGTCGCTGGGGATCACGCCGAAGAACAAGTTCTGACGTCCCGTTTCCGTACGGGAATGGGGGCGCCGTCCACGGGGACGGCGCCCCTCCTCCGGTACGCGGGACCGCCGGCTAGGCGTACGCGGCGACGTCCTTGACCACGGCGAAGGCCAGCCCGTACGCGCTCATGCCCCGCCCGTAGGCGCCGAGGTGCACGCCCTGCTCGGTCGAACCGGCCAGCACCCAGCCGAACTCGGACTCCCGGTAGTGGAAGGGCGTCGGCACGCCGTCCACCGGGAGGGAGAGCGTCGTCCAGTCCTCGCCGTCGAGGTCGTCCGCCAGGACCCACGCGGTCTCCGTCTGCTGCTCCAGCCAGTCGTCGCGCAGCGAGTGGTCCATCTGGCCGGGCCAGGTGAAGGACAGCAGGCCCACTCCGGCGAGCCAGGCCGCCGAGGACACCGAGGTGGCCTCCAGCAGGCCGGTGCCGTCGGCGCTGCGCCGGTCGGGGTTGGCCGCGACGGTCACGACGACCGCGAACTTCTCCTTGGCGTCCTGCTCGTCGCCCGCCACGTGCTCGTTGCGCACCGACGGTTCGTCGCCGTGCCCGATCGAACCGTGCTCCACGGCCCCGTCGGCCGCCGTACCGATCTGCATCAGCCAGCGCCGTCCCGTGAAGGCCTCGTCGAGGCCGTACCACGGGAAGGGCGCACGCAGGTAGCCGTCGACCGTCTGCCGGCCGGAGGGGGACTGTGGTCCGCCCTCCGCGGCCGGCGCCTGCGCGACTGCCCGACTCGTCGTCTCCATGTGCCCGGACGCCTCCTAGCTCTCGTCGGACCGGAACGGCCCGCCCCCCTTCGGGCGCACTCGTCCGCTCCGCACAACAACTCGGGCAGCATAGCCACCCCGTCGGCGGCAGCCGGGAAATCGCCCGGCGCGTGGGCCGCGCGGGCGTCGCCTCGGGGGCCCGTGCGCCCCGTCCGGAGTATGAGACACGTCACGTTCGCGGCGAGCGGGCCGGACGCAGGGGAGGGTCAGGTGGCGTCCATGTCGAAGGGCGGACGGTCGTCGGCGGGCTTGTCGGACTTCCCGGACCGCTCCGGCTTCTTCGACATGTCGACACGACCGCCGCCGGAGCCGGAGGACGACGGCCCGGAGGACGAGGGCTCCGTGTCACGGCCGTGGACCGCGTCGGTGACCTCGGCCATCTCCTTCTTCAGGTCGAAGCCGTTGCGGATCTCCTTGAGCCCCAGCTCGTCGTTGTCCAGCTGCTTGCGCAGGAACGTCTTGGGGTTGAGGTCCTCGAACTCGAAGTCCTTGAACTCGGGGCCCAGCTCCTGGCGGATGTCCTGCTTGGCGCTGTCCGAGAACTCCCGGATCTTCCGGATGGTGCGCGTCACGTCCTGGATGACCTTGGGGAGCTTGTCCGGCCCGAAGACGAGCACGGCGAGGACGACGAGCGTCACCAGCTCTAGTGCGCCTATGTCATTGAACACCTGAAGCTCCTTGGGATGTCCGGGCCGCCACCACGGTACCCGCCGATCCCGTCCGACCGGTACCGTCCCGTGAGCCCCGAGTGGGTGTACGTGAGCGCTTTCCGAATTGTTTGCCTTCCTGGCGCCTTGTGGGGACCTGTACGGCGGTCAGTCGCCGCCGGAGGAGCCGAGCACCAGTGAGACCTCGGTCTCCTTGCCGCCGCGTTCCAGGGTCAGCTTCAGGCGGTCGCCGGGGCGGTGGGCACGGGTCTTGACGATGAGTTCCTCACCGGAGTGCACACGCTGCCCGTCGACCGCGGTGATCACGTCCCCCGGCTTGATGCCGGCCTTCGCGCCGGGCCCGCCGGTGGTGACCGCTGGTCCGCCGTCACCGTCCTTGGCGCTCACCCGGGCGCCGTCGCCCGTGTAGTTCATGTCGAGGGTGATGCCGATGACCGGGTGGGTGGCCTTGCCGGTGTTGATCAGTTCCTCGGCGACGCGCTTGCCCTGGTTGATGGGGATGGCGAAGCCGAGCCCTATGGAACCGGCCTGGCCGCCGTCCGACTCGGCGCTGCCGCTGTCGGCGGAGCGGATGGCGGAGTTGATGCCGATGGCCCGGCCCCGCGCGTCCAGGAGGGGGCCGCCGGAGTTGCCGGGGTTGATGGGCGCGTCGGTCTGCAGGGCGTCGACGTAGGACACGTCGCTGCCGTCGCCCTCCTCGCCGCCCGCGGTGATGGGTCGTTCCCTGGCGCTGATGATGCCGGAGGTGACCGTGCCGGCCAGGTCGAAGGGGGCGCCGATGGCGACGACGGGGTCGCCGACGCGCACGTTGTCGGAGTTGCCGAGGGGCATGGGGGTGAGGCCGCTGACGCCCTTGATCCGCACCACGGCGAGGTCGTACCCGCTGTCCCGGCCGACGACGGTGGCCTCGGCGGTGTCGCCGCTGTTGAAGGTCACGGTGATCTCGCCGCCGGAGCCCGCGGGCTCCACGACGTGGTTGTTGGTCAGGATGTGACCGCGGTCGTCGAGCACGAACCCGGTGCCGGTGCCGGCCGCCTCGCTGCCGCTCACGTGCAGGGTCACCACGCTGGGCAGGGCACGCGCGGCGATGCCCGCGACGCTGTCCGGGTCCCGGTCGGCCGCCTCGGGTCCGGCCTGGGGCAGCTCGACCGTGCCCACGCCGCCGTTCCGCTCCAGGTGGGCGCCCACGGCGCCGCCGATGCCGCCGGAGACCAGGGCGATGAGCAGCGCCCCGCCGACGAGTGCCTTCGCGGTGGTCCCGCGTCGCCGCTTCGGCTCACGTCCGGCCGCGTGGTGCTGCTGGGCGGAGGCGGCCCAGGGGTCGTAACGGCCCCACGGGTCGGCGGCGGGTTCGGCACCGGGCGCCGGCCCGGGCCAGGGGTCGGGGGGCGGGGCGGCGGCGTGGGACGCCGCGTCGTACGCCGGGGCGGCCGCCGCCGGGTGCTGCCCCTGCCCCTGCCCCGCCTGCGGCACCGGAGGCGGGGCATCCGCGAACGCCGGGTCGGGCACCGCACCCGCGGGCCGAGACACCGACGACGCGCCGTCGGGCGGCACCGGGGCGGGCGGGCCCGCCGGGGCGTGTGCGGCGGGCGTCTGCGGAGGCGCCGCCGTGACCGTGCCGTGCGCGGGGGTGGTCGCCGGGTGCTGGACCGGCGGAGCGGGCGCCCAGGGGCCCGGCTCGCCGTACGGCGGGGTGCTGTACGGGTCGGGCTCGTGCAGCGGCTTGGGACGCTCGGCGGCGGGCGTGCCGTCGGCGGCCGGGGCGGAGCCGGCCCCCGCGTGCGGCAGCGGCCTCACGTCCGTCGGTTCGTCCCGCTCGGGGCGGGGGAGGTCCAGCTCGTAGTCGCCCTGGCCGGTCGTGCGGGGCGTCGCCGGGCGTTCCAGCTCGAAGTCGCCCCCGTCGGTGGCCGTGCCCGTAGCCGTGGTGGAGGCCGGGCGGGGGCGTTCCAGTTCGAAGTCGCCGTCGGGCGCGTCCTCGGACGAGCGGGGACGACTCCACCACTTCGCCTTCGTGGGCTTCCCCTCGTTCATGTTCTCCCCCGCAGCTGGCCGCAGATCGTCGGCTCCAAGGGCTCTGGCGCCACCCCGGATTCAATCAGGTTCCCGGAGCGGCGCGCAGACCCCGTCAGCGAACCGGAGGGTAGGGGGCGGCCGGGGAAGCCGCGGGGTAGGGGGAGGGGGAGGGAGCCGGGTCCGGGGCGGTGAGCAGGCCGGGCGGCCTGACCTCGGGGGCCGCCGGCCAGGCGCTCAGGGAGAGCGGCGGGACGGCTTCCAGCGGGCGTATCAGCGGGGACATGGCGGCGGCACCGGCCGTCACCGGAGTGGTCAGCGCCCGGACGGCCTGCTGCCGTGCGTCGCCACCGGCGGGGGCCGGCATCCCGGGCAGCAGCGGCGCGGAGGCCGTGGTGGGCGCGACGGGGGTGTCACCCAGCGCGCGCTGGCCCTGCCCGAGCAGTGGACCGCCCGTGCGGCGCCGCTGGCTCTCGGAGCCGGTGGCCGCGGCCGCGCCCGGGGTGCGCAGCGGCGTCACGTTGCTGCCGCTGCCCGAGCCGCGGGCCTCGGTGGTGGTGTCCGGTGTGCCGAGGGTGACACCGCCCAGCGCGATCGCGGCCAGCGACACCGCTCCGGCGGCGACGAAGGCGAACCGCAGACCGCGCGAGGCCGAACGGTCGGACTCCTGCCTGTGCAGGTCGTGGATCCGGAAGCCGCGCCCCGACGAGGAGGGCGGCAGCACCGAGGCGTGCGTCCGGGCGGGGACGTAGTCGAACTCGAACCGCTCGCCCCGCCGCGGGCCGAAGACGCCGGAGCCCGCGGACGTGCCGAAGCCTCCGGCCAGTCCGGCCGGCGGTGAGCCGCCACCGTCCGTTTCACCGCCGCCCGGGAGTCCCTGGAGGCGGGCCAGGAAGCTCTCGGACGGGGCCGGCGGGGCCGCGGCCGCGAACACGTTCTTCAACCGGCGCTGGGCGTCGACCTCCGCCCTGCACTTCGGGCAGGTCGCCACGTGCGCCAGCACGCGCTCACGCGCGTCATGACCGAGCTCTCCGTCCACCAGGGCGGAGAGTCGGTCTCCCAGGTGCTGCTCTGCGAGGTGTCCCTCGGGCTCAGGCCGTGACCCACTCACGCGCTCGTGCCCCCTCCTCCCAGTGCGGGAACGCCGGTCGCGAACGAACGGCGGTCGGCCCGCGCCTTCGGGGAACGGTGCGCGAGCGCCTTGCGCAGCTGCGAACGGCCGCGGTGGATGCGGGAGCGGACCGTGCCGAGCTTGACGCCGAGGGTCGCGGCGATCTCCTCGTACGACAGCCCCTCGATGTCGCACAGGACGACGGCGGCGCGGAACTCGGGCGCGAGGGTGTCCAGCGCCTGCTGGACGTCCGCGTCGAAGTGCGCGTCGTGGAAGAGCTGCTGCGGGGTGGGCTCCCTGCTGGGCAGGCGCTCGGCCGCGTCGTCGCCGAGCGCGTCGAACCGGATGCGCTGCTTGCGGCGGACCATGTCCAGGAAGAGATTGGTGGTGATGCGGTGGAGCCAGCCCTCGAAGGTGCCCGGCGTGTAGGTCGACAGGGACCGGAAGACGCGGACGAAGACCTCCTGGGTGAGGTCTTCGGCGTCGTGCTGGTTGCCCGTGAGGCGGTAGGCGAGGCGGTAGACCCGGCCGCTGTGGGTGCTGACGATCTCCTCCCAGGTGGGCGGAGTCCACGCCTGCCCGTCCGCGTCGCTGGAGAAGGTCGCGGTCTGGGCGGGTCCCGCGGTGGGACCGGCGGCGTGGCTGTGGTCAGCAGCGGTGTCGTTCACGGATTTCGGCCTGCCTGCCGATCCGAGGAAGCGCCGCAGCACTCCGCCCCGATCCGCGTGTGCGGCCGCACCTCCCCTGTCGGCTCTGGTGGTGTCCAGTGGAGCCCCTACCATAGCCACCTCGCCCGTTAGCTCCGGATAAGCGGTTTTACGAGAATTTGATCTGCGCCTGTACGGCTCGTCCCCGGGCCGCTCGGTCGTCCCCTCGGTTCCGCCTTCTTGCTTCCCCCTTTGAACGACTGGTCCCATCTGCGGGTTCCCGACGCCAACGGATACAGTCACGCCGAGGCAACGACGGGGACAGGAGAGGGTCATTACCGGCAACCGGCAGACGAGCTGGGCGTTCGCCGACGCCTATGTCGCCGAGGACGACGCGCTGCTCTGGGCACGCGACCGGGCCCGCGAGGCGGGTCTGCGCTCGGTGACCCCGGGCACCGGCTCCGCCCTGGGTTTGCTCGCCGCCGCCGTGGACGCCAAGGCGGTCGCGGAGATCGGCACCGGCTGCGGCGTCTCCGGGATACATCTGCTGCAGGGCATGCGGCCGGACGGAGTACTGACGACGGTCGACCCGGAGCCGGAGCACCAGCAGTTCGCCCGCCAGGCCTTCCGGGCCGCGGGCTTCGCCAGCAACCGCGCCCGGTTCATTCCCGGGCGCGCCCTGGACGTGCTGCCCCGGCTCGCGGACGCGGGATACGACCTGGTCTTCTGCGACGGCGACCGGCTGGAGTACGTGGACTACCTCGCTGAATCGTTGCGTCTGCTGCGTCCCGGGGGTCTCGTCGCCTTCGAGGGCGTCTTCGGCGCCGGCCGCACGATCGACTCGGGACCGCAGCCCACCGAGGTGCTGCGGGTGCGGGAGCTGCTGCGCGCGGTGCGGGAGAGCCAGGAACTGGTGCCGTCACTGCTCCCGGTGGGCGACGGACTGCTGTGCGCCGTGAAGCGCTGAGCCGGAGCGGGCACCGGCAGCGCTCACCCGAATGCCGGAGAAAGGCACCGGACGCCGGAAAGGGCCGTCACACGACAGTCGCCCCGGCACCGTGTGCGGTACCGGGGCGACTGAACGGGTATGGTCGCTCGCGCGTCAGCCGACGACCTTCTTGAGGGCGTCGCCGAGCGCGTCGGCCTCATCGGGGGTCAGCTCGACGACGAGCCGCCCGCCGCCTTCGAGCGGAACGCGCATGACGATGCCCCGCCCCTCCTTGGTCACCTCGAGCGGGCCATCACCCGTCCGCGGCTTCATGGCCGCCATGCTCGTTCCCCTTCCTGATACCAGCTCACCGTCACCGGCGACGGCCCGTGAGGGCACGCGCAATCCGGCAAGGACGCGCGACACCGGCATCGAACACATTGCTTCCCAGTCATTATCCCGCATCCCACGACCCGATGACCAACATCGGTCGGCATCGCTTGGGCAACGCACACGAGCAAAACCACTCAATTCGGCGATGTGACTGCGATACTGCGCGCCCTCGCGCACTTCCGCCGAATGGATACGGACCGGATTTCTTTGACGGAGGTCACACCTCGTGAGCGATCCGTTCCCGGTGATCTCCGTCATGCTGTCACCCGGACGCGTGCCACCGCATGCCGCCCATGCCACTGCATGACCCGACGCGGAGGGGATTCCCATGGCCGACACCGTGCTCTACGAAGTGAGCGACGGGCTCGCGACGATCACGCTGAACCGCCCCGAGGCGATGAACGCGCTGAACATCGAGACCAAGGTCGCGCTCCGGGACGCGGTGCGCTCCGCGGCGGCGGACGACGCCGTACGGGCGGTACTGCTGACCGCGGCCGGGGAGCGGGCGTTCTGCGTCGGGCAGGACCTCAAGGAACATATCGGGCTGCTGGCCGCCGACCGGGAGACGGGGTCGGGCCGGACGATGAGCACGGTGCGCGAGCACTACAACCCGATCGTCCGGGCGCTCGCCGGCGCCGAGAAGCCGGTGGTCGCCGCCGTGAACGGCGTGGCGGCCGGGGCGGGCCTCGGTTTCGCGCTCGCGGCGGACTACCGGATCGTCGCGGACACGGCGGCGTTCAACACCTCCTTCGCCGGCGTGGCGCTCACCGCGGACTCCGGCGTCTCCTGGACGCTGCCGCGCGTCGTCGGCCCCGGCCGCGCCACCGACCTGCTGCTCTTCCCGCGCAGCATCGGCGCGCAGGAGGCGTACGAGCTGGGCATCGCCACCCGGGTCGTCCCCGGCGCCGACCTGCGCGCGGAGGCCGAGAAGACGGCGCGGGCGCTGGCCGAGGGGCCGACGGTGGCGTACGCGGCGCTGAAGGAGGCCATGGCGTACGGGCTGACGCACTCGCTCTCCGAGACGCTGGACAAGGAGGACGAGCTGCAGTCGCGGGCGGGTTCCTCCGAGGACCACGCGATCGCGGTGCGCGCGTTCGTCGAGAAGGAGAAGCCGAAGTACCTGGGCCGCTAGGCCGCTCGGGTCCGGCGGGCCACGCAGGTCGCCAGGTGGTCGTCGACCAGCCCGCACGCCTGCATCAGCGCGTACGCCGTCGTCGGGCCGACGAAGCGCAGGCCCCGTTTCTTCAGGGCCTTGGACAGCGCGGTGGACTCCGGTGTGACGGCCGGGACGTCGGTGAGGGTCTTCGGGGCCGGTCGTCCCGCCGGGTCCGGGGCGTGCGACCAGATCAGCTCGTCCAGGTCGCCGGGGGCCCACTCGGCCAGCACACGCGCGTTGGCCAGGGTCGCGTCGATCTTGGCGCGGTTGCGGATGATGCCGGCGTCGGCGAGGAGCCGCTCGCGGTCGGCCTCGGTGAAGGCCGCGACCTCGGCGATCTCGAAGCCGGCGAAGGCGCTGCGGAAGCCGGTGCGGCGGCGCAGGATGGTGATCCAGGACAGGCCGGACTGAAAGGCCTCCAGGCTGAGCCGCTCGTACAGGGCGTCGTCGCCGTGGACCGGGCGGCCCCACTCGTCGTCGTGGTACGTGACGTAGTCCGCGGTGGACAGCGCCCAGGGGCAGCGCAGCGCGCCGTCCGGGCCCGCGAGGGCCTCCCCGGCGCTCACTGCTGCTCCTCCTGGGCCGGCTTGTCCATGACGACGTGGCGGTGGGCCGCCGCGGCCCGGGCGCCCGCCAGCGCGGACTCCAGGTCGGCGATCCGGGCGTCCCGCTCGGCCAGTTCGGCGCCGAGGCGGCCGAGGGCGTCGTCGACCTCCGCCATGCGGTAGCCGCGGACCACCAGCGGGAAGCGCAGCCGCTCCACGTCGCCGCGGTCCACCGGACGGTCCGGGGGCAGCGCGTCCTGCACCCGCTCGGGTGCGGCGTCGGGCAGCGGCCCGCTCTCGCCGCCGCCCACCACGGCGAGCGTCACCGCGGCCACGACGACGGCCAGCGCGATGACGAGGAACAGGAACATGACCATCGCTGGGGCCCCCATGGTCGGGTCGGAGTCCGGCAGGAGTCGGAGCCGGTCGAGTCGGAGTCGGTTGTGTCGGGTCCGATCGTGCCATGCGAGTCTGACAGCCGGGGCGGCGGTCGACGAAGGACCGCTCACCCGAGGTCGAGAGCGGCACGAGAGAACGGTGTGGTCGAGGAGATGTCACAGGGGATGCTCAGGCTGGGCAGGCGTGAATTCGCGGCGCACGAGCCGGTGGTCATGGCGATCGTGAACCGGACCCCGGACTCCTTCTACGACCAGGGGGCGACCTTCCGCGACGAGCCCGCCCTCGCGCGCGTGGAGCAGGCCGTGGCCGAGGGCGCCGCGATCATCGACGTCGGCGGGGTGAAGGCGGGCCCCGGGGACGAGGTGTCGGCCGCGGAGGAGGCGCGGCGGACGGTGGGGTTCGTCGCGGAGGTGCGGCGGCGGTTCCCGGACGTCGTGATCAGCGTGGACACCTGGCGGCACGAGGTCGGCGAGGCGGTGTGCGAGGCCGGGGCGGACCTGCTGAACGACGCGTGGGGCGGCGTCGACCCGAAGCTCGCGGAGGTCGCGGCCCGGTACGGGGTGGGGCTGGTGTGCACGCACGCGGGCGGCGCCGAGCCGCGCACACGGCCGCACCGGGTGACGTACGACGACGTCATGGCGGACATCCTGCGGGTGACGCTGGGGCTGGCCGAGCGGGCGGTGGGGCTGGGGGTGCCGCGGGAGTCGGTGCTGATCGACCCCGGGCACGACTTCGGGAAGAACACGCGGCACAGCCTGGAGGCGACGCGGCGGCTCGGGGAGATGGTGGACACGGGGTGGCCGGTGCTGGTGTCCCTGTCGAACAAGGACTTCGTCGGGGAGACGCTGGACCGGCCCGTGAAGGAGCGGCTGATCGGCACGCTGGCGACGACCGCGGTCTCGGCGTGGCTGGGGGCCAGGGTGTACCGGGTGCACGAGGTGGCGGAGACCCGGCAGGTGCTGGACATGGTGGCGACGATCGCCGGGCACCGGGAGCCGTCGGTGGCCCGTCGGGGGCTGGCCTAGGCCCGCCCCCGCACGTGGCCGGCCCAGGGCCTCGCCCCGCGCCTGTGGCCGGCCGCTACCGGCCCGCCTCCTTGGAGACCAGGGCCACGGCCTCGTCCACGTCGTCCGTGACGTGGAAGAGCATGAGGTCCTTCTCCGCGGCCTTGCCCTGGGCCACCAGGGTGCCGCGGAGCCAGTCCACCAGGCCGCCCCAGTAGGCGGAGCCGAACAGGACGATGGGGAAGCGGGTCACCTTCTGGGTCTGCACCAGCGTGAGCGCCTCGAAGAGCTCGTCCAGGGTGCCCAGGCCGCCGGGCAGCACGACGAAGCCCTGCGCGTACTTCACGAACATCATCTTGCGGACGAAGAAGTAGCGGAAGTTCAGGCCGATGTCGACGTAGGGGTTGAGCCCCTGCTCGAAGGGCAGTTCGATGCCCAGGCCGACCGACGTGCCCTTCGCCTCCAGGGCGCCCTTGTTGGCCGCCTCCATGGCGCCGGGCCCGCCGCCGGTGATGACCGCGAAGCCCGCCTCCACCAGGCCGCGGCCCAGCCGCACGCCCGCGTCGTACTCCGGTGAGTCCACGGCCGTACGGGCGGAGCCGAAGACGCTGATGGCGGGCGGCAGTTCGGCCAGCGTGCCGAAGCCCTCGATGAACTCCGACTGGATGCGCAGGACGCGCCAGGGGTCGGTGTGCACCCAGTCGGTCGGAGCGCGCTCGTCCAGCAGCCGCTGGTCGGTGGTGCTCTCCTGTACCTGGCCCCGCCTTCGGAGGACAGGGCCCAGACGCTGTTCCTCCGGTGGCTGCTTCTTGCCCTCGGGGTTGCCGGTCGGCATGGGCGCTCCCTCCAGTCGCAGGTTCTTCCACCTCAGCGTAGATCTACGCGGGTTACGTACGAGGGACCTCAGCATGTCCGCCACGCAGCGGCCCAAACCCGCGGTGGATCAAGACGTCAGCCAGGAGCGCAGGCGCTCCTCGCCCGCGAGGATCTTCGCCACCTCGACCCGCTCGTCGCGCTTGTGCGCCAAGTGCGGGTTCCCGGGGCCGTAGTTGACCGCCGGGACGCCGAGCGCGGAGAACCGGGACACGTCCGTCCAGCCGTACTTCGGCTGCGGGGTGCCGCCCACCGCCTCGATGAAGGCCGCGGCGGCCGGGTGCGACAGGCCGGGCAGGGCCGCACCGCTGTGGTCGTCGACCACGAACTCCGTCACCCCGCAGTCCGCGAAGACCTCGCGCACATGGGCGAGGGCGTCCTCCGCGCTGCGGTCCGGGGCGTAGCGGAAGTTCACCGTGACCACGCACTCGTCGGGGATGACGTTGCCCGCGACCCCGCCGGTGATGCCGACCGCGTTCAGGCCCTCGCGGTACTCCAGGCCGTCGATGACCGGGTACCGGGGCTCGTACTCCGCGAGGCGGGCGAGGATCGGGGCGGCGGCGTGGATGGCGTTGGAGCCCATCCAGGAGCGCGCGGAGTGCGCCCGCTCCCCCGCCGTCTTCAGCAGCACCCGCAGCGTCCCCTGACAGCCGCCCTCCACCTGGCCGTCGGACGGTTCGAGGAGCACCGCGAAGTCGCCCTCCAGCCACTCGGGGTGGGCCTCGGCGACGTGCTTCAGGCCGTTCAGCTCGGCGGCGACCTCCTCGTTGTCGTAGAAGACGAAGGTCAGGTCGCGGTTGGGGGCGGGGACGGTGGCCGCAATGCGCAGCTGGACGGCGACGCCCGCCTTCATGTCGCAGGTGCCGCAGCCCCACAGCACCCCGTCCTCGTCCAGCCGGGACGGGACGTTGCCGGCGATCGGCACGGTGTCGATGTGGCCGGCCAGGACGACGCGCTCGGCGCGGCCCAGGTCGGTGCGGGCGACGACGTTGTTGCCGTACCGCTCGACCGACAGGTGGGGCAGGGCCCGCAGGGCGCTCTCGATCGCGTCCGCCAGGGGCTTCTCGGTGCCGCTCTCGGACGGGAGGTCGACGAGCCGCGCGGTAAGCTCCGCGGCGTCCAGCGTGAGGTCAAGCGGGGTATCGGCCATGGCCCCGACCCTAGCGCCCTGCCCTTTCGGGCAGAGTGCGTACCCGGCGGACACCGGACCCTACCCTCCAGTACCTTGTACGCGTGCTCCAGCCGTCCCCACCCCGCAAACGCCGTGGCCGCCTCGCCCGTTCGGGCGCCGCCTCCCTGGCCCTGCTCGCGGTCGCCGGTTATCTGGCGGTGCAGTACGTCACCGGGGGCGCGGGCGCCCCCGGGTGCAGGGTCGCCGGCGGCGAGGGCGGCCGGAAGACCTACGAGTTCACGCCGGAGCAGGCGGTGAACGCGGCGACGATCACCGCCGTGGGGACCGCGCGCGAGCTGCCCGAGCGGGCCGTGACGATCGCGCTGGCGACCGCGCTGCAGGAATCGACGCTGCGCAACCTGGACCACGGCGACAAGGACTCACTCGGCCTGTTCCAGCAGCGGCCCTCGCAGGGCTGGGGCAAGCCCGAGGAGATCATGGACCCGGCGTACTCGGCGGGCCTGTTCTACGACCACCTGGTCGAGATCCCCGGCTACCTGGACCTTCCGCTGACCGACGCCGCCCAGCGCGTGCAGCGCAGCGCCTTCCCGCACGCCTACGCCAAGCACGAGCCGGACGCCGAGCTGCTCGCCGCCGCGCTCACCGGCCGGTCCGCGGCGACGCTGACCTGTGACGGGCGACCCGGCACGACCCAGGAGAAGGGTCCGGACGCGGTGCGCGCGGCGCTGGTACGGGACTTCGGGGACGACGTGCTCCGGCCGGCCGGCGCGGAAGCGGGCGGCGACACCGCCTCCCCCCGGTCCGCGTCCGGCTCCGACGGGCGGACCGTGACGCTGCCGGTGACCGGCGGCACCGGTTCCGGCTCGGCCGAGGAGCGCGGGCGGCGCGGCTGGCAGCTGGCGCACTGGGCGGTCGCCAACGCCTCCTCGCTGCACATCCAGCGGGTCACCTACGCGGGCCGGGAATGGACCGCGGGCAACACGGACAGCAAGTGGAACCCCACGGGCACCGAAGGCGCCAAGGGCGCGGAGCGGGCGGCGGGGCCGGTGCGGATCACGTCCTCCCGGTAGCGCGCCCGTACGAAGCTTCATCTCTGGGGGTGACCCGCGTCGGCGCGAAGGCGACGCGGAGCACGGGTTTTCGCACCGTCATCCCCGAATGCGCCGGAGCCCAGGAAAATCAAGGGCCGTAAGGATTCAGCAGACTTTCCGACCGGCGCCCTTTTGCCCGTTTTTCTGTGGACCTGATAATGCGACGCATTGCCAACTCTTTACGTTGGGCCGCCGCAACCTTCGTGGCCTTCGAGCGGTAGTCACTGCGTCCGAGTCCGGTCGACCACTCTCCGGTGGTCCTCCGGGCCCGGTCGGATTTCCCATCGTTGTTGTCGACTTACGTCCAAGGAGCATCATGTCCCTCCCCCTGACCCGCCGGATCGCCCGTGCCGCGCTGCTCGTCGCTGCGGGAGCGGCTGCCGGGGTCGGTGCGGCCGGCTCCGCCAGCGCGGCTCCCGAACTGCCGGCCACCCCGAACCTCGGGGGACTGACCGCCCTGGACGGGGCGAACGTCGGCAACACCGCCGCCTCCGCCGCCCAGAACGTCACCGAGACCGCGGGCGACACCGGCGGCAAGGCCGTCAAGAAGGCCGTGCCGGCCGCCGGCAAGACCGGTGGATCGGTCGTCAAGAAGGCCACGCCGGCGGCGCAGAACGCGGCCGGGGACGCGGCGGGCTCCGCCGGGGACCTCGTGGGTGACACGGCTTCGACCGCCACGAAGGGTGGGCTGCCCACGGACGCGCTGGGCAAGGGCGGCCTGCCGGTGCAGGGGCTGCCGATCGGCTAGCGCCGGGCTGTACGGCGCCGGGGCCCAGGTTTCCTTCCTGGGCCCCGGCGCCTTTTGGTGTCTTACGTGGGTGCAGTGGGCGTGTCCTACCGGGTGCCCGGCGATTGGGGCCGTGCCCACCCGTTCCGCCCTGCGGAACGACTGCCCGCAGCGGGGGCGGAACGACTGCCCACACCCAGGTCAGGGCTTCAGGCGGTCTGCTGCCGTCTGGACGCGTTCGTCCGTGGCCGTCAGGGCTACGCGGACGAAGTTCTCGCCCGCCGGGCCGTAGAAGTCGCCCGGGGCCACCAGGATGCCGCGTTCGGCCAGGTGGGCGACCGTCTGCCAGCAGGACTCGTGGCGGGTGGCCCAGAGGTAGAGGCTGGCCTCGCTGTGCTCGATGCGGAAGCCGTGGCCGAGCAGGGCCTCGCGCAGCACGGCGCGGCGGGCCGCGTAGCGCTCGCGCTGGACGCGGACGTGCTCGTCGTCGCCGAGGGCCGCCACCACGGCCGCCTGGGTCGGCGCCGAGGTCATCATGCCGCCGTGCTTGCGGATCTCCAGGAGCGGGCCCAGGACGGCCGGATCACCGGCCAGGAAGGCCGCGCGGTAGCCCGCGAGGTTGGACCGCTTGGAGAGCGAGTGGACGGCGACCAGGCCGTCGTAGGAGCCGCCGTTGACGTCCGGGTGCAGCACCGAGACCGGGTCGGCCTCCCAGCCCAGCTCCAGGTAGCACTCGTCGGAGACGACGAGGACGCCGTGCTCGCGGGCCCAGGACACGATCCGGGTGAGGTCGGCCTTGGACAGGACCCTGCCGGTCGGGTTGGACGGGGAGTTGAGCCACAGGAGCTTCAGGCCCGCCGGGTCCAGCTCGGTCGGATCGTCGTACGCCTCGTACTCGGCGCGGGCCAGGCGCGCGCCGACCTCGTACGTCGGGTAGGCCAGGCGCGGGAAGGCGACCTTGTCGCCGGGGCCGAGGCCCAGCTGGGTCGGGAGCCAGGCGACGAGTTCCTTGGAGCCCACGATGGGGAGCACGTGGCGGTGAGTGACGTCACGGGCGCCGAGGCGGCGCTCCACCCAGCCGGTGATCGCGTCCCGCAGCGCCGGGGTGCCCCAGACGGTCGGGTAGCCCGGGGAGTCCGCCGCGTCGACCAGGGCCTTCTGGATCAGCTCGGGGACCGGGTCGACCGGGGTACCGACCGAGAGGTCGACGATGCCGCCGGGGTGGGCCGCGGCCGTCTTCTTGTACGGCTCCAGCTTGTCCCAGGGGAAGGTGGGAAGTCGGTCGGAGACTGCGGACACGGTGGGTGGCTCCCTTTCCTCGTCGGCGCCGGCACGGCAAACGCCTCGGTCCCGTGCGGCGCCGATCGGGGTGATCAGGCCGTACGGGACCGAGGCGGCACGGGTGCGGGCCGCTCTTACTGGTTCTGCGGCGGCAGCGCGGCGACGAAGGGGTGGTCGCGCTCGATCAGCCCCAGCTTGCTGGCGCCGCCCGGCGAACCGAGCTCGTCGAAGAACTCGACGTTCGCCTTGTAGTAGTCCTTCCACTCCTCGGGAGTGTCGTCCTCGTAGAAGATCGCCTCGACCGGGCAGACCGGCTCACAGGCACCACAGTCGACGCATTCGTCCGGGTGGATGTACAAGGACCGCTGGCCCTCGTAGATGCAGTCGACCGGGCACTCCTCGATGCACGCCTTGTCCTTCACGTCGACACAAGGCTGCGCGATGACGTAGGTCACGCTGTCGTTCCTCCTCGATAGGGCGCTGGCGGGCCTCCTCAGGCTCCGCCGCCTGGCGCGCGGGAGCGCGGCGTCGTCGATGCCCGCCCCTAGTATCTCCGTTCTTGGGCATGATCCGAACAGGAGGGGTGGACAGACCCGTGGAAATCTCTGCCGCAGGGCGACTTGAGGTCCGTATCACCGCTGCTGACGTGGGCAAACGAGTCTCCGTACGGCGCTTGAGCGAAGCTGGTGTCGCGGGTGAGAAGTTCACCGACACGGTCGGTGTTCTCACATCATGGACCGACGGTGTGCTGCTGATCACACGAAAGAGTGGCGAATCCGTCCGTGTCGCGGAGTCCGCCCTGGTCGCCGGAAAGGTCGTGCCGGCCGCACCCACCCGCCGTCGCGGTCCCGCCGCGTCCTACGAGGAGCTGGCGCGCATCACCGCGCGGGCCTGGCCCCCGGTGGAGAGCGAGTGGCTCGGCGGGTGGGAGCTGCGGGCGGCGGCGGGCTTCACCCGGCGGGCCAACTCCGTGCTGCCGCTCGGTGATCCGGGCATGCCGCTCGACCAGGCGCTGACGGCCGTACGCCGCTGGTACGGCGAGCGCGGGCTGCCCGCGTACGTCCAGACCGCCACCGGCGCCGACGGCACGCAGGAGCTGCTGTGCGCGGAGCTGGAGCGGCGGGGCTGGGTCCGGGAGGTGACCGCCGAGGTGTGGACGGGCGGACTCGCGCCGGTCGCCGATCTGGCCGAGGGCACCGGTGTGGTCCTCTCCCGGGAGGCCGGTGAGACCTGGCTGGCCCGCTACCAGCGCAAGGGCGTGAGCGACGTGGCCCTGCGGGTGCTGGGCGGAGGGCCGTCGGTGTGGTTCGCCCAGGTGCCCGGTGCGGACGCGGCGGGTACCCCGGCGGCGATCGGACGGTGTGTCGTGGACGGGCGCTGGGCGTCCTTCGCGGCCGTCGAGGTCGATCCCGCGCAGCGGCGCCGGGGGCTCGCGACCGCCGTCATGGCCGCGCTGGCCCGGCGGGCGCTCGACGAGGGCGCGTCGGCGGCATGGCTCCAGGTGGAGACGGACAACGCGGGGGCCCGGGCGCTGTACGCCGGGATGGGCTTCGCGGCGCACCACGCCTACCACCACTACCGGGAGCCCGGGGATACCGGGACGGACCGGTGATCCTCCCATCCTCACCGTGACACCGCTGTGAAAGGGCACGAGCCGGCCATGCGTCATCCTCGACCACCCCAGCCCCCGTCGCCGGAGCGTTCGGCCGAACTGCGGCGGCGGTTCGCCGAAGAGGCGCGCTCCGAGCGGCCCGACCTGGTCACACTCTGCCTGCTGGTGGGCGCGGAGGCGGACGGTTCGCTGGACGAGGCGGGCCTGGACGCCGCGCAGGTGGAACTGGACCGGCTGGCGGGACAACTGCCGTTCCGGCCGGGTACCCCGCGGGCCTGGGCCACGGCGCTGCGGGACCTGCTCGGCGAGCGGTACGGGTTCCACGGGGTCGCGGCCGATTACCAGCGGCTGGAGTCGTCGCTGCTGCACGAGGTGCTGCGGCGCCGGCGCGGGCTGCCGATCCTGCTGTCGGTGGTGTGGCTGGAGGTGGCCCGGCGGGCGGGGGCGCCGGTGTACGGGGTCGCCTTGCCGGGGCACTTCGTGGTCGGGTTCGGGGCGGAGTCGGCGCCGGAGTCCGGGCCGCTGGAGCAGCGGGTGCTCGTCGACCCCTTCGACGGGGGGCGGCTGCTGAGCGGAAAGGACGCGGAGGTGCTGGTCGCCGGGGCGACGGGGGCGGAGCTGCGGCCGTCGATGCTGGAGCCCGCGGCGCCGTTGGACGTCGTGTCGCGGGTGTTGAACAACATCCGGGCGTGGGCGGCCAGGCGGCCGGAGCAGTCGGCGGTGGGTCTGTGGGCGGTCGAGCTGGCGCTGCTGTTGCCGGCGCACGCGGCGCGGTTGCGGTACGAGCGGGCGAGGTTGCTGGTGCAGCGGGGGGATTTCCTGGCCGGGGCCGGGGAGTTGGAGGCGTACGCGGAGGTGGTGGGGGCGGTGGACCAGGCGGTCGCCGAGGAACTGCGGGGAGAGGCCCGGGCGGCCCGGGCGATGTTGAACTGAGCGCCGGCCGGTGTCGGCACGGGGTGGACCGCGCGGCCCGGCGCCTGCGGGGCGCGGCCAGGGAGGCCGCGCTACAGCCAGCCCTTGTTCCTCGCGACCTGGACCGCCTCCGCCCGGTTTCTGACCGCCAGTTTCTGGATGGCCGTGGAGAGGTAGTTGCGGACCGTGCCCTGGGAGAGGTGGAGGGCGGTGGCGAGTTCGGCGTTGGTGGAGCCGTCGGCGGCGGCGCGGAGGATCTCGCGTTCGCGGTCGGTGAGAGGGTTGGCGCCCTCGGCGAGGGCCGCCGCCGCCAGGGCCGGGTCGATGACCCGCTCGCCCGCCAGCACCTTGCGTACCGCTTCGGCGAGCTGGGCGGCCGGGGCGTCCTTGACCAGGAACGCGTCGGCGCCGGACTCCATGGCGCTGCGCAGGTAGCCGGGGCGGCCGAAGGTGGTGAGGACGACCAGCTTCACGGCCGGCAGCTCCCGGTGCAGCAGGGCCGCCGCCTCGATGCCGGTCGCGCCGGGCATCTCGATGTCCAGCAGGGCCACGTCCACGCCGTGGGCACGGGCGGCGTCCAGCACCTCGTCGCCGCGCGCCACCTGGGCGACGACCTCGATGTCCTCCTCCAGGCCGAGCAGGGCGGCCAGTGCCTCGCGGACCATCGCCTGGTCCTCCGCCAGCAGGACCTTGATCGGGCGGCTCATGCCCCGGATCCTACGTCCCCGGCCGCGGCCGCCGGGACGCGCGCGACCAGCCTGAATCCCCGGCGGGACCCGCCCGCTTCCAGCGCGCCGCCGGCCTTCTCCAGGCGCTCGGCGAGACCGGTGAGGCCGTTGCCCGGGGCGTTCGCGGAGGCGGGACGGCCGGAGCCGTTGTCCTCCACCGACAGTTCCAGCACCGCGCCGTCCGGCGTCCGGCGCTCCAGCAGCTCCACCACGCAGCGCCGGGCGCCGCTGTGCCGTACGACGTTGGTCACCGCCTCGCGCAGCGCCCAGGCGAGGGCCGTCTCGGACTCCTCGGGGACACCGGTCAGGTCCGGCGCGCCGGGCACCTCGGCGGCCACCCCGGCGGCCGTCAACGCCATCTTGACGCCGGCCAGTTCGGTGGCGAGGCGGGCGCGGCGGTAGCCGGTGACGGCCTCGCGCACGTCGACGAGGGCCTGGCGGCTGACCTGTTCGATGTCGGCGACCTGCTGGGCGGCCTTGTCGGGTCGGGCGGGGAGCATGCGGCCCGCCAGCTCGCTCTTCAGGGTGATCAGGGAGAGCGAGTGGCCGAGCAGGTCGTGCAGGTCGCGGGCGAGGCGCAGGCGTTCCTCGTTGGCGGCGAGCTGGGCGACGGTGGCGCGGGCCTCGCGCAGCGCGAGGGTGGTCCGGATCAGCTCGCGCACACCGGTCATGGCGAAGCCGCCCAGCAGGGCCGGGAGCAGCAGCCCGGCGATGAAGGAGGTCCCGCCCGGCACCGTGAACGCGAGGGCGGTCAGCAGCGCGGAGGCGCCCGGGATCGTCCAGCGGGCCAGCCGCGGCGGCAGGGCGGCACCGGACGCGATGGAGACGTACACGAACAGGACCAGCCACTCGCGGCCCAGGGTGAGGGCGAGGAGCGTGGACTGGGCCGCGAGAACGGCGAGGGAGCCGAGGACGAGGCCGGTCCGGTCGCCGCGGCCGGTGCGGAAGAGCAGCAGCATGTACCAGGCCACGAAGACGACGAGGCCCAGCCAGCCGAGGACCTGGACACCGACGGCGTGACCGCCGTGCAGCAGGTCACGGACGGGGGCGCTCAGATAGGCCAGCCAGATGGCCGTCCACATGACCTTGACGGCCTTCTGCCTGCGCATCTCCGGGCGCTGCCCCATGCCGACGCCGCTCACGCCTTCAGCGTGTCCCCCCTGTGCGCCCGCGTCAGCTGGGGTCGGTGTCGATCACGGCGACCCGGTCGGTCTTGCTCTTCAGCGCCTGGCGCATGGCGCCGTAGACGTCCTGGGGGGTGACGGCCGTCTTCTCGCCGTTGGCCCGGGTGATGAGCACGCCGTCGAAGGTCTGGCCGTACAGCTCCTTGAGGGCGTTCAGGTCGGGCTTGTCGACGAGCTTGCCGTCGACGGCCGTGACCCTGAGGAACTTCCACAGCGACTTCTCGGGGCTCATCGGGATGGAGTGCGCGGCGTCCGTCTGCACGGTCACCCTGGCCGACATGGCCGGCTCGGCGAACTCCTTCAGCATCCGGTCGACCTCGGCCTTGGAGACCGTGGGCTGCTTGGTGGTCGTCGGCACGTTCACCGCGGTGGCGGTGCCGGTCTCCACCTGGGCGCGGTACGCGGCCTGCACGGCCTCGGTGGACTTGGCGACGTCTATGCCCTTGCCGGCCTTGCCGTACACGGGGACGGCCTTGCCCGACTCGAACTTGATCGTGCCCTCGGTCACCGACCCGGCCCCGCCCGCGGCGTTCTCCAGGGCGGCGTGCAGCTTCTCCTCGTCGACGGGCATGACCGGGTCGACGACCCGCTTCTGGCCGAAGAGGGAGCCGATCACGGACATCGGGTTGTAGTCGCTCGTCGCCGCGTCGCTGGCCGTGGCCTGGGTGTCGAGCTGGAGTCCCGCCTGGTCCGGCTTCAGGGAGACGGTGTCGCCGCCCACCGTGAGCTTGAGCGGCTTGGCCGCGCGGTCACCGAGGGCCTTGTCCAGCTTCTCGACGGCGTCGTCGCGGGTGCCCCCGCCGATGTCGACGCCGAGCACGGTGGTGCCCTTCGGCACGTCGGAGCGGTTCATCAGCAGGCCGGCGCCGTAGGCGACACCGGCGACGACGACCAGGCCGCCGACGAGCAGCGGGAGCTTCTTGCGCCCCTTCTTCTTGGCGGGCTTGGCGGAACCGGCCGGCGGCGCCGAGACCGGCTCGGGCAGCTTGGGCGGCGTGTGCGGCAGCGGTCCGTCCCCGGACCCGGCCGGGAACGGCGCGGTGCGCTCACCCGGTACGACGGGGATGCCGCTGGTGACGGTGTTGCCGGAGATGTTGTCCGGGTTGCCCATGCCGGGGGGCACCGGCCGCTGCGGGGTGAGGATCGCGGTGTCGTCGCTGAGTCCGCCGCCGGGGCCGGGGCGGGTGGCGCCCGGGCCCGCGCCGGGCCCGGAGCCCGCGGGACCGCCGGGGCCACCCGGCCCGCCGGGGCCTCCCGGGCCGCGCAGGCCGTTCGGTGCGGGCTCGCGCCGCCCGGCCGGTGCTCCGGGGCCGCCGGACATTCCCAGGTCGCCGAGGTCGCCGGCCGGGGGCGGCGACAGCCGGCTGTCGCCGGTGGCGGGACCGCTCGTCGGGCCCGCGGGGGCCTGGGGTCCGTTGCCGTACGGGGACTGCCCGTTCAGGCCGTTCTGCTGCGCGCCGGGGGCGCCGGGGCCCGGGTCGGCCTGTCCCTCCCCCGTGAAGTACGGCAGGTCGTCACGGCGCGGCTCGCCACCGGCGTCGGTGCCCGGCCGGGGTCCGTTGCCGTTTCCGTTGCTGCCGCCCAGTGGACCGGCCGCCAGCGCCTCGGTCACGTCGAAGGAACCGGTGCCTCCGCCGTGGCCGGGCGCCACGGGCCCGCCGGTCGCACCCGAGCGGGCGGCGCCGCCCGCGGACCCGGGCCGGGAGCCGGGCGCGCCCATGGAGCCGACGACGCCACCGGGACGGCCACTCCCGCCGCCCGGCCGCGCACCGGCACCAGAAGCACCCGCACCCGCGGGACCTGCCCCGCGTGCGCCCTGCGCGCCCGGACCCCCGGCGGCCGCCGCGGAACCGCCGTGCAGACCGGCGCCGTTGGTGGAGCCGCCGCCCTGAGTGCCCTTGCCCGGAGCCGACTTGCGTGGCGCGAACCAGTCGCTCGTCGGCTTCTCCTCGGCGGACTGCGCGGGCTCGGCGGGAGCCTCGGGAGCGGCGGCCGTGGGCGCGTCGGCGCTCGGCGCCGGCGCGGGCCGCTCGCCCGTCGTCTCCGTGTCGTCGGCGGCGTCGGCGGCGTCGGCGGCGTTCGCGGTGTCCGCGACGGGCTTGCGCACGACGACCGGCGGAATGGGCCGCGACCCGGGGATGTTGATCCGGATCCGGGTCGTCAGCGTCGTCTCGGTCTTGCGCTCCTCCGGTCGGGCGGCCGAACGGCTCGCGTCCGCACCGGCGTCGGAAGCCGTGGGTGTCCCGTAGGGCGGGGTGCCCGACGGGTATGCGGCTCCGCCGCGCCCGTGGGGCCCGGAGGACGAACTGTCAGTTTCACGACTCAAGGCAGGTTCTCCCGGTTGGCTCCGCCGCCCGTCACGCCTTCAGCGGGCGGCTCGGCGGCGCGCACCACCATACTGGCCACTTCTCGCGCGTATCCCGTGACCGCCGGGGAAACCCACACGGGACTCGCACGCCCGCGGCACGGTGAAGCGGTACGTCACTTGCGAAGTCGGGCGGGGCCGCCGTCCGGTTGCCGCACCGGCGCGAGGGTGGCGCAGATCACAGCAACGGCGATCCCGCCGAGCAGAAAGAGATAGGAGCCGGCGCCGGCGGCGAAGAGGAAGTCGCCCTCCGGCCGGCTGGTGGTGAGCAGCACCACGGCGAGCGCCCAGCCGAGGGCGGGCGCGGCGGCCCCTCCCCGGCGCCCCACGGCCCGGCCTGCCCCGACGCACAGCCCCGCCTCGGCGGCCAGCGCGAGCAGCAGCCCGCCCGGGAACCAGGCCGGCTGCACCAGCGCGCCCGCCACGCCCAGGACGGCGCCGAGCACGAAGAGCCCGACGTACAGGACGGCCCGGCCCGGCGAGGGCGGGCGCAGCGGCTGGGCGAGGGCCGGGCTCACGGGCTCGTCGCGGCCGCTCACGAGGCCACCTCGCTCTCGGGGGTCGCGGTGATCCCGGCGAACAGGTCGTTCTCGAGCCCGTCGCCGCCGCCCCGCTCGCCGCGCACCAGTTCGTAGTGCTCGGTGGTGAGGAGGGGCTGGGCGAGGTCGTTGGAAAGGACGAAGTACGGTTCGGCGACCGTGATCTGGGTGGCGTGCGCCCGCATCGCGGCGGCCTTGGCGGCGGCGTACGCGGTGCCCTCGCCGTGGATCTCGGTGGTGATCCGCTCGTCGTCGACGACGCCCGGCACGTCCTCGACAGCGGCCGCCTTCTCGAAGGGCAGGCCGGGCAGGTCGTCCCGGAGCCGAGCGAAGGCGTCCTCCACGTACGAGTGCGGCACGCGGTTCCAGTAGACCTTGGCGACGGGGCACCCGGCCTCGGCCGCCAGCTCAACCGCCCGCATGGCGATGCGGTGGGCCTGGATGTGGTCGGGGTGGCCGTAGCCGCCGTCCGGGTCGTAGGTGACGAGCACCTGGGGGCGCACCTCGCGGATCACGTCGACGAGCAGGGCCGCGGCCGCGTCGACGTCCGCCTGCCACAGGCAGCCGGGGTCGTCGTTGTCGGGCAGCCCCGCCATCCCGGAGTCGGCGAACCGCCCCGGCCCGCCGAGCAGCCGGAAGTCCTCGACGCCGAGCGCGCGCATGGCGTCCGCCAGCTCGCCCCTGCGGTGCCCGCCGAGGGCGGCGCCGGACAGGTGGGCGAGCGCGGGCGGGATGACCTCGCCCCGCTCGCCGAGGGTGCAGGTCACCAGCGTCACGTGCGCGCCCTCGGCCGCGTACCGGGCCATGGTGACGCCGTTGTTGATCGACTCGTCGTCCGGGTGCGCGTGCACCAGCAGCAGACGCCGGCCGGGGAGTTCCGTCATGGGACCAGCTTATGAGGCCCGCGCTCCGTCCTCACGTCCGCACCGGCCGTGCGGAACCGTCCGGCGAGGAGGCCCGCGTCGGCGTCGACACCGACGTCAGAAGTTGATGCTCCCGATCATCCCGGCGATGTTGGTCGTCAGATCGGTGATGGTGGGAGCGATCGTCGAGGAGGCCAGGTAGAAGCCGAGGAGCATGCACACGATCGCATGCCCCGCCTTCAAGCCGGACTTCTTGACCAGCAGGAAGACGATGATCGCCAGCAGCACAACCGCCGAAATCGAGAGTGCCACGGCGGCTCACCTCCAATGGGCCCAGGGACATGGGGGGGTCGGTCGCAGTCGAAGCTTCGGGGCAGATAAATCCACGCAGCGGGCACCTGGTTGATACCCACTATGCGCTAGTGATCATAACTATCCGTGCGCGCGCATCCCTCGGCGCACGGCCGCACAAGGGGGCGCATGGCCAATATGGTCAGGGCATGACGACCGAGTCCGACTCCTTCCCCAAACGGCACGCCCGCACCCAGCGGTTCACGCTCGGCGCGCCGCGTTCGTTCACCGTGGCACCCGATGGTTCACGGGTCGCCTTCCTGCGCTCCGGTACCGGTACGGACCGGGCGAATTCCCTGTGGGTCCTGGACGTCGAGGAGGGCGGGGAGCGCGTCGCCGCCGACCCTCGCGCCCTGCTGGGCGGCGCCGAGGAACGCCTGTCGCCCGAGGAACGGGCCCGGCGCGAGCGCAGCCGCGAGGGCGGCGCCGGGATCGTCGGCTACGCCACCGACTCGGCGGTCGAGCTGGCCTCCTTCGCGTTGTCGGGGCGGCTCTTCGCGGCCGAGCTGCGGGTCGGCACGGCGCGCGAACTGCCCACCCCCGGGCCGGTGATCGACCCTCGCCCCTCCCCCGACGGCCGGCACGTCGCGTACGTCGCCCAGGGCGCCCTGCGGGTCGTGGGCGCCGAGGGCGACGGGGACAGGGCGCTGGCGGAGGCGGACGGCGAGGGCGTCACGTACGGGCTCGCCGAGTTCGTGGCGGCCGAGGAGATGTCGCGCAGCCGGGGCTTCTGGTGGAGCCCGGAGTCGGACCGGCTGCTGGTGGCGCGGGTGGACGACACGCCGGTGCAGCGCTGGTGGATCTCCGACCCGGCCCACCCCGGACGTGATCCACAACACGTGCCGTACCCGGCGGCGGGGACCCCCAACGCGGACGTACGGCTGTTCGTGGTCGGCCTCGACGGGGGGCGCACGGAGGTTCTCTGGGACCGGGTGCGCTATCCGTATCTGGCGCGAGTGCACTGGTCAGCGGCGGGTGCGCCACTGCTTCTCGTACAGGCGCGCGACCAGCGCAGCCAGCTGTTCCTGGCGGTGGACACCGAGTCGGGGACGACACGGATGGTGCACGCCGACGAAGATCCAATTTGGCTGGATCTCTTCCCCGGGGTGCCCTGCTGGAGCCCCTCGGGACAGCTCGTGCGGATCGCCGACGAGGGTGGGGCGCGGGTGCTCGCGGTGGGTGAACGACCCCTCACCGGAGCCCAGTTGCACCTGCGGGCGGTGCTGGACGTCGGGGCCGACGACGTGCTGGTCTCCGCCTCGGCGGGCGAGGACGCGGCCGAGGCGGAGACCGGCGAGGTGCACGTCTACCGGGTCAACGAACTGGGCGTCGAACGCCTGTCGCAGGAGCCCGGCGTTCACTCGGCGGTCCGGGCGGGAGGCGTGACCGTGCTCGTCTCCGCGACGCTCGACCGGCCGGGCACCCGCGTCCGGGTGCTGCGGGACGGGAAACCCGCGGCGACCGTCGCCTCGTATGCGGAAGACCCCGGTTTGTCCCCGCGCGTCACCCTCACCCAAGGGGGCGCACGGCGTGTCCCGTGCGCCGTGCTTATGCCAACGGACTACCACGGTGACACCCCCCTCCCGGTCCTCCTGGACCCTTACGGTGGCCCGCACGGCCAGCGCGTCGTGGCCGCGCACAACGCGCACCTCACCTCGCAGTGGTTCGCGGACCAGGGGTTCGCGGTGGTCGTCGCCGACGGGCGGGGCACCCCGGGACGCTCCCCGGCCTGGGAGAAGGCCGTCAAGGACGATCTGGCCGCCGTCGTGCTCCAGGACCAGGTGGACACGCTGCACGCCCTCGCCGCCGACTTCCCGCTGGACCTGGACCGCGTCGCCATCCGGGGGTGGTCCTTCGGCGGCTATCTGGCCGCCCTCGCGGCGCTGCGCCGGCCGGACGTCTTCCACGCCGCCGTCGTGGGCGCCCCGGTCACCGACCTCAGGCTCTACGACACCCACTACCAGGAGCGGTACCTCGGCCACCCCGGTGAGCAGCCGGACGTCTACCGCCGCAACTCGCTGATCGACGACGCCGGACTGGTCGACGCCGCCGAGCCGCACCGGCCCATGATGGTGATCCACGGGCTGGCGGACGACAACGTGGTGGTCGCCCACTCGCTGCGCCTGTCCTCGGCCCTGCTCGCGGCCGGCCGGCCGCACGAGGTGCTGCCCCTGTCCGGCGTCACGCACATGACCCCGCAGGAGTCGGTCGCCGAGAACCTGCTGCGGCTCCAGGTGGACTTCCTCAAGCGGTCGCTGCCCGCCCCGGCGTGACGGCCGCCGTGTCACCCGTATGCCAACCCCTTTGACACGCGGGTAACTTCACCGAAGCGGTCCCGACACACGGGCCCGCCACGCTGATCGGCGTACGGCCGTGCGGGTGCCGTAAGCGGGCCGGGGACCATGTCACCCCGGCCCGCTGCCCTTGCCCTTGCCGTCCCCCTCGCCCTCGGGCGGCACCACCTGCTTCTCCTCCGCGAAGTGGCAGGCGGAGTCGTGCGCCGCGGGGCCGGAGACCGAGCGGAACTCGGCGGGGACGGCCAGGGCCGGAACCTCCAGCGCGCAGCGCTCCCGCGCCTTCCAGCAGCGGGTGCGGAAGCGGCAGCCGGAGGGGATGTTGGTCGGGGACGGGACGTCGCCGGCCAGGATGATCCGCTCGCGGTGCTCCCGGGCCTCCGGGTCGGGCACCGGCACGGCGGACAGCAGCGCCTGGGTGTAGGGGTGCGTGGGGTGGTCGTAGATCTCCTCGTCCCGGCCCGTCTCCACGATGCGACCCAGGTACATCACGCCGACCCGGTCGGAGATGTGCCGGACGATCGACAGGTCGTGGGCGATGAAGATGTAGGAGAGGTCGAACTCGTCCTGGAGCCGGGCCATCAGGTTGATCACCTGGGCCTGGACGGAGACGTCGAGGGCGGAGACCGGCTCGTCGGCGACGATGATCTCCGGGCGCAGTGCCAGGCCCCGCGCGATGCCGATGCGCTGGCGCTGGCCGCCGGAGAACTGGTGGGGGTAGCGGTTGATGTACTCCGGGTTCAGGCCGACCACGTCCAGCAGTTGCTGGACCCGCTTGCGCCGGTCGCCCTTCGGGGCCACCTCCGGGTGGATGTCGTAGGCCTCGCCGATGATGTCGCCGACGGTCATACGGGGGTTGAGGGAGGTGTAGGGGTCCTGGAAGACCATCTGGATGTTCCGGCGGACGGACTTCAGGGCCTTGCCGGACAGCCGGGTGATGTCCTCGCCCTTGTAGCGGATCTCCCCCGCCGTCGGCCGCTCCAGGTTGACCAGCATCTTGGCGACCGTGGACTTGCCGCAGCCGGACTCGCCGACGATGCCGAGGGTCTCGCCGCGGGCCAGTTCGAAGTCCACGCCGTCGACGGCCTTGACCGCGCCGACCTGCTTCTTGAAGAGGATGCCGGAGGTCAGCGGGTAGTGCTTGACCAGGCCGCGGACTTCGAGGATCGGCTCCGTGGTCTCAGCCATGCAGACACTCCCTCCAGAAGTGGCAGGCGCTGCCCCGCTCGGCGTCGGAGTCCGTGACGTCGTACAGGGGAGGGACGTCGGTGCGGCAGACGTCCTGGGCCATCGGGCAGCGGGGGTGGAAGGCGCAGCCGGGCGGGATGCGGGTGAGGTTGGGCGGCAGGCCCTTGATGGCGTACAGCTCCTGGCCCTTCTGGTCCAGGCGCGGGATCGACTCCAGCAGGCCGCGGGTGTAGGGGTGCGCCGGGGCCTTGTAGATGTCGTGGACGGGTGCCGTCTCCACGATCCGCCCCGCGTACATGACCGCGATCTTGTCGGCGACGTCGGCGACCACCCCGAGATCGTGGGTGATGAGGATCAGGCCCATGTGCAGTTCGCGCTGGAGCTCCGCGAGCAGGTCCATGACCTGGGCCTGCACGGTGACGTCCAGGGCGGTGGTCGGTTCGTCGGCGATGATCAGCTTGGGTTCCAGGGCCATCGCCATCGCGATCATGATGCGCTGGCGCATGCCGCCGGAGAACTGGTGCGGGTACTGCCGGACCCGCTCCTTGGCGGCCGGGATGCGGACCCGGTCCATCAGCTCGACCGCCTTGGCGCGGGCGTCCTTGCGGGACATGCCCCGGTGCACGGTGAACATCTCGCCGAGCTGGTCGCCCACGGTCAGGACGGGATTGAGCGAGGACAGCGCGTCCTGGAAGATCATCGCCATCTCGGCGCCGCGGACCTTCCGGCGTTCCTCCTCCTTCAGTTTCAGCAGGTCCCGGCCCTCGAAGAGGACCTCCCCCGCGGTGATCCGGCCCGGCGGGATGTCGAGGATGCCCATGACGGTCTGGGCGGTGACGGACTTGCCGGAGCCGGACTCGCCGAGCACCGCGAGGGTCTCGCCCGCGTCCACGCCGTAGCTGACGCCGTTGACGGCCTTGGCGACGCCGTCCCGGGTGTGGAACTCCACGTGCAGGTCGCGCACTTCGAGCAGCATGCGGTCGCTCACCTCAGCTTCGGGTCGAGGGCGTCGCGCACCGCGTCGCCGAGCATGATGAACGCGAGGACGGTGATGGCGAGCGCCCCGGAGGGCCACAGCAGCGCGTGCGGGGCGTTGCGGACGTAGGGGGCGGCGGCGGAGATGTCGATGCCCCAGGAGACGCTGGGCGGCTTGAGACCGACGCCGAGGAAGGACAGGGTCGCCTCCAGGGAGATGTACGTGCCGAGCGCGATGGTCGCCACGACGATGACCGGGGCGACGGCGTTGGGCGCGATGTGCCGCAGCAGGAGCCGGGAGTTGGAGGCGCCCAGCGCCCGCGCGGCCTGCACGTAGTCGTTCTGCTTGGCGGTGATGACGGAGCCGCGGGCGATGCGGGAGATCTGTGGCCAGCCGAGCAGCACGATGAAGCCGATGACCGGCCAGACGGTGTTGCTGGTGATGACGGAGAGCAGCACGAGTCCGCCCAGGACGACCGGGATCGCGAAGAAGATGTCGGTGATCCGGGACAGGACCGCGTCCCCGCCGCCGCCGAAGAACCCGGCGAGGCCCCCGAGGACGCTGCCGAGGACGGCAACGCCGAGCGTGGCGAGGATGCCGACCGCGACCGAGGTGCGGGCGCCGTAGACGGTACGGGTGTAGACGTCGCAGCCCTGGCCGTTGAAGCCGAAGGGGTGACCGGGCTGGGAGCCCTCCTGGGCCTTGGCCAGGTCGCACTTGAGCGGGTTGCCGGAGGCGATCAGGGACGGCCAGATGGAGATGACGACCAGGAAGAGGATCACCAGCGCCGAGATGATGAAGACGGGATTGCGGCGCAGGTCGTGCCAGGCGTCGGACCACAGGCTGCGGGGCTTGTCCCGCGGGTCCGCCCCGTCCGGTCCGGGCGGCTGCTCCAGCGTGACCGCCTCGCTGGTGCCGAGGTCCATCGTCCCGCCCATGCCGGTCCCGGCGATGGCGCGTTCGGGCTCGTAGGGCTCCTGATCAGGCATAGCGGATCCTCGGGTCGAGTACGGCGTACAGGAGGTCGACGACGAGGTTGGCGACAAGGAAGACGAGGACCAGAACGGTGACGAAGCCGACCACGGTCTGGGTGTTCTGGCGCAGGATGCCCTGGTAGAGCTGGTAGCCGACGCCGTGGATGTTGAAGATCCGCTCGGTGACGATGGCGCCGCCCATCAGGGCGCCGATGTCGGTGCCGATGAAGGTGACGACGGGGATGAGGGAGTTGCGCAGCAGGTGCCGGGTGATGACCCGGTGGCGCGGCAGGCCCTTGGCGATGGCGGTGCGGACGTAGTCGGAGCTCCGGTTCTCGGCGATGGAGGTGCGGGTCAGCCGGGTGACGTAGGCCAGCGAGACCGACGCGAGGACCAGTCCGGGGACGATCAGCTCGCCGAAGAGCGCCTCGGAGGAGACGGCCGGGTCGATCCAGCCCCACTTGACGCCGAGCAGCAGCTGGAGCAGCAGGCCGGTGACGAAGGTGGGCACGGAGATGACGACGAGGGTCAGCAGCAGCACCCCGGTGTCGACGGGGCGGCCGCGGCGCAGGCCGGTGACGACGCCGAGGATGATGCCGACGACGATCTCGAAGAGGATCGCGACGATGGTGAGCCGGATGGTGACCGGGAACGCCGTTGCCATCAGCTCGGTGACCGGCTGGCCGTTGAAGGCGGTGCCGAAGTCGCCGGTGAAGACGTTGCCCATGTAGGTGACGTACTGCCGCCACACGGGCTGGTCGAGGCCGAACTCGTGGCGCAGCTGCGCGGCCGTCGCCGGGTCGCACTCCCGGTCGCCGCACAGGCCCGCGATGGGATCGCCCATCACGTTGACCATCAGGAAGATCAGCAGCGTGGCCCCGATGAAGACCGGGATCATCTGGAGCAGCCGCCGGACGACGTAGCGTCCCATGGCGCCCCCTCAGCCGACCTTGATCTCGTTGTAGACCGGGACGCTGAACGGGTTGAGCTTCACGTTGGAGAGCCGGTCCGAGTAGCCGGCGCTGCCGTTCTGGTACCAGAGCGGGATCGCGGCCATGTTGTCGCGGACGACCTCCTCGGCCTGCTGGAAGGTCTTGACGGCCTCGGCGGTGTCGGTCTGGCCGTTGGCCTTGTCGACCAGCCCGTCGAAGTCCTTGTTGGACCACTTGCCGTCGTTGGAGGAGGCGTTGGTGTAGTAGAGCGGCTGGAGGAAGTTCTGGATGAGCGGGTAGTCCATCTGCCAGCCGGCGCGGAAGGGACCGCTCATCTTCTTGCCGGTGATCTGGTTGCGGAAGTCGGCGAAGGTGCCGACCGGGTTGCCGGCGCAGGCGCGGTCGTTGTCCAGGGCGTTGTTGATGGAGTTGCAGACCGCGTCGACCCACTGCTTGTGGGAGCCGGTGTCGGCGTTGTACGTGATCTTGACCTGGCCGCCGGGGAGCCCGCCGCCCTCCTTGATCAGCTTCTTGGCCTGGTCGGGGTCGTACTCGCAGGCGTCGCCGCACAGGCCCGGCTTGTAGCCGCCGTCCTTGCCGAGGACGGGCGAGGTCCAGTCGGTGGCCGGGGTGCGGGTCTGCTGGAAGATCGTGTCGGTGATCTGCTTGCGGTCGATGGCCATGGACAGGCCGGTGCGGACCTTGTCGGAGCCGGACTTGTTCCAGTCGTCGTCGTAGAACGGGAAGGCCAGGGTCTGGATGATGCCGGCGGGGGTGTTGATGTACCGGTCGCCGAGGTCGTTCTTGACGTTCTTGAGCTGGGCGGCCGGGACGTCGTCGACGAGGTCGAGGTTGCCCGCGATCAGGTCGGTGTATGCGGTGTTGTTGTCGGTGTAGACCTTGAGGTCCACACCGCCGTTCTGCGCCTTGTCCGGGCCGGGGTAGTCGTCCCACTTGCGCAGGGACATCTGTGAGCCGCGGGTGTAGTTGTCGACCTGGTAGGGGCCGTTGCCGACGGGCTTCTTCAGCCAGGCGTCGTGGTCGTCGAAGAACGCCTTGGGCAGCGGCGCGAAGGCGTTGTAGCCGAGGGTGTCGGGGAAGCTGGAGAACTTCTGGTTGAGCTTGACGGTGAAGGTGCGCGGGCCGGTCACCCTGAGCCCGGAGAGCGTGTCGGCGCTCTGCGAGCCGCTTTCGGGGTGCACCTTGTCGTAGCCGTCGATGTACGCGAAGAAGTACGCGTTGCGCTGGTTGTTCTTCAGGCTCGCGCCGTAGTTCCAGGCGTCCACGAAGGACTGGGCCGTGACCTTCTCGCCGTTGCTGAAGGTCCAGCCGTCCTTGACGGTGACGGTGTAGTTCTGCGAGTCGGAGGTCTCGATCTTCTCGGCGAGCATGTCCTTGGCCTCGCCGGTCTCGGGGTCGTACTTCTTCAGCCCCCGGAAGACCATGTCGAGGACCTTGCCGCCCTGCACCTCGTTGGTGTTGGCCGGCTCCAGCGGGTTCTGGGGGTCGCCCCAGGAGGAGCTGAGCACGCCGCCGCCGTCCCCGCCGCTGCCCCCGTCCCCGCCCCCGCCGCCACAGGCCGTCGCCGCGAGGACTACCGTCGCCGCGCAAGCGGCCCATTTGGCGTGCGTGGCTCCGCGCATGGAGTGCCTCCTCGTGCCCTGACTCGTCCGCTGGTCCGTTCCGGTCCAGCCTCAGGGGGCGTACTCGGGGGCGCACACCCGTCCGGTCCATACGGGTTGCCGGTGTCCTCCGGACGGGTGCGGGGGCGGCGGCATGCGGAAGGGCGGCGGCGGGAGTCGTCCTCCCGCCGCCGCCCTTCGGCGCCGTGGTCGCGTGCCGGTCAGGCCTTGGAGACCGCCGCGCCGCCGTCGGCGTCGTCCTCCATCGCCTTCAGGCCCGGGTCCAGGACGATGTCCTCGGCCCTGGCCTCCGTCGAGCCCTCCTCCGGGAAGTGGCAGGCCGTCAGGTGGCCCTCGCGGTTCCCGGAGATCTGCACGAGCGGCGGCTCCTCGGTGGCGCACTTGTCCTGCGCCTTCCAGCACCGGGTGCGGAACCGGCAGCCGGAGGGCGGCGAGATCGGCGAGGGAACGTCGCCCTCGAGCCGGATGCGCTGCTTCTTCTCGGCGTCGAGGTCGACCTCCGGCACCGCGGACAGCAGGGCGTGCGTGTACGGGTGGCGGGGGCGGTTGTAGAGCGAGTCGCGGTCCGCGATCTCCACGACCTTGCCCAGGTACATCACCGCGATGCGCTGCGAGAAGTGCCGCACGATCGCCAGGTCGTGGGCGATGAAGACGAACGCGATCCCCATCTCCCGCTGCACCTCCTGCAGCAGGTTCACCACCTGGGCCTGGATCGACACGTCGAGGGCCGAGACGGGCTCGTCGGCGACGATCAGCTTCGGCTCCAGGGCGACGGCGCGCGCGACACCGATGCGCTGGCGCTGGCCGCCGGAGAACTCGTGCGGGAAGCGGTTGTAGTGCTCCGGGTTGAGACCGACGATCTCCAGGAGTTCCCGGACGCGCTTCTCCCGGCCGCCGGGCGGGTTGATCCCGTTGATCTCCATCGGGCCCGAGATGATCGTTCCGACGGTCTGCCGCGGGTTCAGCGACGCGTACGGGTCCTGGAAGATCATCTGGATCTCGGACCTGATCGGCGCCAGCTGTCGCCGGTTGGCGCGGCTGATGTCCTGGCCCTTGTACTCGATGGTCCCGTGGGTGGGTTCGTACAGGCGGGTCAGCAGCCGGCCGGTGGTCGACTTGCCGCAGCCGGACTCACCGACGAGGCCGAGGCTCTCGCCCGGGTAGACCTCCAGGTCGACGCCGTCGACGGCCTTGACATGGCCGACGGTGCGCTTGATCGGGAAGCCTCCCTTGATCGGGAAGTGCTTCGCCAGGTCCCTGACCTTGAGGAGCGGGCCGGTGTCACCGTCCCGCTGCTGCGGGAAGGTGTCGGCCACCGCTGTCTTCGTCTTGCTGTTGTCGCTCATGGTGATGCCCCAGTCGCCGGTTTCCGCTCAGCCCAGCCGGGGCTGAATCTTGTCGATGAAGACCTGCTGCCGCTGGTCCCCCGTGAGGTGGCACGCGGCGGCGCGTCCCTGGCCGAGCAACGGGCGCTCGCCCGAGCAACGGCTGCCGGAGACCAGGTCGGTGAAGCCGCACCGCGGGTGGAACGCGCACCCCGAGGGCGGGTTCAGCAGGGAGGGCGGCGATCCCGGGATCGGCATCAGCGGCTCGTCGACATCGGAGGTGAGGTTCGGCATCGAGCCCAGCAGGCCCCAGGTGTACGGGTGCTGCGGGGACTTGAGCACCTCGCGCACCGTGCCGCGCTCGACGGCCCGGCCCGCGTACATGACCATGATGTCGTCGGCCATGTTGCCGACCACGCCCAGGTCGTGGGTGATCATGATGATCGCGGAGCCGAACTCCTGCTGGAGGTCCTTGAGCAGGTCGAGGATCTGGGCCTGGACGGTCACGTCGAGCGCCGTGGTGGGCTCGTCCGCGATGAGCAGGTCCGGGTTGCACGAGAGGGCCATCGCGATCATGGCGCGCTGACGCATACCGCCGGAGAACTGGTGCGGATAGTCGTCCACCCGCTGCTGCGGGTGCGGGATGCCGACCTTCTGCAGCAGGTCGATGGCGCGCACCCGGGCGTCCTTCTTGGACGCGCCGTTGTGCTTCATGAACGGCTCCGCGATCTGGCGGCCGACCGTGTAGTACGGAGACAGCGCGGTCAGCGCGTCCTGGAAGATCATCGCCATCTTCTTGCCGCGCAGCTTCTCCAGCTGCTTCTCACTGGCGTCGGTCAGCTCCTGGCCGTCCAGCCTGATCGATCCGTCGATCGCGGTCCTGCGGCGGTCGTGCAGGCCGAGGACGGCCAGGTTGGTCACCGACTTGCCGGAGCCGGACTCGCCCACGATGCCGAGGGTCTTGCCCCGCTCCAGGTCGAAGGAGAGCCCGTCCACCGCCTTGACGACGCCGCCCTCGGTGGAGAAGTGGACCTTGAGGTCGCGCACCGAGAGGAACGAGTCTCCCGCGGCGGCGGCCGGGGCCTCTTCGGGCTTGGTCTGAGTGGTCACGGTGGTTCTCCTAGGACAGGCGCACGCGCGGGTCGATGACGGCGTACAGGGCGTCCACGATCAGGTTGAAGACGATGATGAGCGCGGCACTGACCAGCATGACGCCCATCAGCATCGGCAGGTCCTTGTCAGTGACGGACTTCAGTGCGAGCCGGCCGATCCCGGCCAGGCCGAACGTCATCTCGGTCACCATGCCGCCGCCCATGAGGGCGGACAGGTCGATGCCGAGGATGGTCACGATGGGAACGAGGGAGCCGCGCCAGGCGTAGCGGAAGAAGGTGTAGTTGCCCGACATGCCCTTGGCGCGGGCCGCCCGCACATGTTCTTCCTGCAGCTGCTCGATCATCGAGGAGCGGCTCATCCGGGTGTAGTTGGCGGTGAAGATGGTCGCCATGACGACCCAGGGGATCAGCAGGCCCATGAACCAGCCGCCGAGGTCCTCGGAGAAGGGCACGTACTTCGGCTTGTCCAGCCAGCCCGTCGAGTACACCAGCGGGATCATCACCAGCGGGCCGAGGAAGTAGATCTGCAGCGAGCTGATGACCAGCGAACCGGAGCTGAACGTCTTGTCGATCCAGGTGCCGCGGAACTTGGCGGCCAGGAGACCGGCGCCGAGGCCGAGCGTGAGGAAGACGAGCAGGCTGCCGAGGGTCAGCGAGATGGTCACCGGGAAGCGGTCGAGGATCGTGTCCCAGACGTTCTGGTTGTTGGCGAAGGAGACGCCGAAGCAGGGGGCGCTGCAGTGGCCGACGGCGAAGTCGCGGCCGGCGAAGATGCCGATCAGGAAGTTCCAGTACTGCACCGGGACCGGCTTGTCGAGGCCCAGGTTCTGGTGAATGATCGCCAGCGCGTCCGGAGTGCAGTTCTTGCCACAGGCCAGCATGGCCGGGTCCTGCGGGATCGCGAAGAACATGAAGAAGGTGAAGGCACTGATCAACACCAGGATCAGCGCTGCGCCGAAGGTCCGGCGAATCAGGAATTGAAGCATGGCAGACAGCTGCTCTCAGGACTGCGGCAGTCGGATGGGGAGGTCTGGAGGGGATCAGGGCCCGGTGGGGGCGCTCCGCCGCGCGCCCCCACCGGTCTCCCGACCGAGCGGACTACTTCTTGAGGAAGATCCGGGTGACGTCCACGTAGCTCGAGTCCGAGCTGTAGCGGATGCCGCCGATGTTGGAACCGAAGATCTGGAAGACCTTGGTGTAGTAGATCGGGGCGGCCGGGTTGACTTCCTTGGAGATGTACTCGCTCAGCTCGGCCCAGGCCTTGGTGGCCTCCGCCGTGTCCGAGATCGTCTCGATGCGCTTGATCTCGGAGTTCACGTGCTCGTCGTTGATGTGCGAGTAGTTCGACGAACCGTCCTGGATCTGCGTGCCGTCGTACACCGGCGGGATGACCGTGGAGGCGGACGGCCAGTCCTGGCCCCAGCCGGTCATGTACAGGTCGTAGCCGTTCTTGACCTTGCCGACCTGCTCGTACCAGGTGGCGGAGTCGATCTCCTTCTTCTGGATGTCCAGACCGATCTTCTCCAGGGCGTCGGCGATCAGGACGGCCTGCTTCTGGCGGGTCGGCGTGTTGCCGTAGGCGTAGACGAGGCTCTTGCCCTCGAAGCCACCCTCCTTGATCAGCTTCTTGGCGGCCTCGATGTCACCGTTCGGCTTCTTGAGCCGGTTGAACGGGTCGAACTTGTCGTCGTAGCCCGGGGTCGTGGGCGACATCAGCGAGTTGGCGACCTCACCGCCGTAGGCGCCACCGTCGGCCTTGAAGACCGAGTCGGAGGGCAGCGCCAGGGTGATCGCGTCACGGAGCTTCTTGTCCTTGATGCGGTCCAGATTGAAGTTGAGCTGCCACACGTACGGGGCGTAGCCCTGGATCGTGCGGTTCTTCATCGCGTCCTTGTCGCCGACCACCTTCTGCAGCTGCGTGGTGGCGACCTGACCCGTGAACATCATGGCGTTCTTGGCCTCGCCCTGGTCGGCGAGGAGGGTCTTGGTCTGGTCCTCGTCGTCGTGGTTCATCGAGATGTTGAACCCGTCGACGTACTGGTGGCGCACCGAGTCGGACTTCGGGTCCCACTGGGTGTTCTTGACCAGCTTCATGGACTTGCCCGGCTTGAAGTCGGCGATCTTGTACGGGCCGACGGCGACGGGGGCGTTGTCGTACTTCTCCTTGGTGTCCGTCTCCTCCGGCACGACGCTGTAACCGGGCATGGTCAGCATCTGCGGGACGTCGGGACGCGCCTTCTTGAAGTGCATGACGATCGTCTTGTCGTCCGGCGTCTCCAGGACGGAGTCGGGCAGGTGCTTGCCCTTGTCCGGGCCCGCGTAGGCGTCGCGGTAGGTGGTGCCGTCACCCGACAGCCACTGCTGCAGGTAGGTCGGGCCGTCGGTGATGTAGTTGGCGTAGAGGCGCTCGATCGTGTGGCGGATGTCCGCCGAGTTGATCGGGTTGCCGTTCGCGTCCTTCAGGTTGTCCTTGAGGGTGTACGTCCAGGTCTTGCCGCCGTCGGACGCCTTGCCGGCGTCGGTGGCGAGGTCGCCCACGACGGTCAGGTTGCCGTTCTCGTCCTCGTCGTACTGGGTCAGACCGCGGAAGATGAGGCGGCTGAGCAGCTTGCCGTCCGAGACGTAGATCTGGCCCGGGTCCAGGTGCGAGAAGTCCGCCTCCTGGTACACGGTCGCCACGCCGCCCGGCTTGGCGCCCGGGACCTCGGGGGCCGGGCCCGTGGACGCCTGCGCGTCGCCGATCTGCACCGGCTTCGACTGCGACTTGGCGTCTTCCTTCTTCTTGCTGTTGTCCTTGGCGGAGCTGCCGCCGTCGCCGCCGCCGCAGGCGGTGAGGGTCAGGGCGCCGGCTGCGACCGCGACTATGGCGGCCGTGGCGGTGCGGTTGCGGAGAATGCTCATAGGGACGAATCCACCTGCCTGTGAGTAGTGAGCACTGCTGGTACGTGGCCGGGGCCGGGCTGAGCGGCACCGAACCGGCCGGGCGAGGATGTGGGGGGTCCCCCTGGCCTCAGCGGTTTCCCTTGGGGTCGAAGGCGTCCCGGATCGAGTCACCGAGGAGGTTGAAGGCCACCATGAAGATCACCATGGCGACGCCGGGGAAGAGCATGTAGTAGGGGTCCTGCTCGACGATGTCCGCGCCGATGGCGAACATCCGCCCCCAGTCCGGCGTGGGCTCGACGTACCCCACGCCCACGAAGGACAGGAACGCGATGCTGAGGATGGTGCTCGGCAGCGTGAGCGTCGCCTGTACCAGCGTCGGAGTGACGATGTTGGGCAGCAGCTCCTTGCGGAGGATGCGCCAGGGCGAGGCCCCGGAGATGCGGGCCGCCTCGATGAACTCCCGGTCGCGCAGGGACATCGTGGCGCCCCGGACGATCCGGGCCATGCTCATCCAGCCCAGGAAGGACAGCACGATGATGATCGCGGAGGCGCGCACATAGGTGGGCGTCTCCTTGTCGGGGGCGACGAACACCGTGGTGATGACGGGCATCGCGGCGACGAAGAAGAGCTGGCTGGGCAGTGCCATGAAGAAGTCGGTGATCCGGCCGAGCCAGTAGTCGATCTTCCCGCCGAAGTAGCCGCCGGCCAGGCCGATCAGGACGCCCAGCACCGTCATGATGAGGGTCGCCGCCAGCGCGGTGGCCATCGAGTTGCGCATGCCGTACAGCAGCTGGGTGAACACGTCGCGGCCGAGGCCCGGTTCGATGCCGAACCAGAAGTCGCCGTCGATGCCGCCGAAGGGCGCGGCCGGCATGGTGAACATGTCCAGGAGGTTGGGGTTCTCCTGCCCGTACAGGGTATACGGGTCCTTGCCGTAGACCTTCGAGATCAGCGGCGCCGCCGCGGCGATGACGAAGAAGAACAGGACGATGCAGGCAGAGATCACACCGGCCCGGTCGCGCTTGAAGCGCGCCCACATCAACTGGCCGGGCTTGCGCCCTTCCGGCTCCTTGGGCTTCGGGGCGTCGCCCTGCGGCGCGCTCTCTTTGTCCAAGACGGAAGAGGCTTCAGCACCCTCAATCTCGATTGGACTTGTCATGATTCGTCCATTTCACAGGTAGGAGGTCGTCGGGAGTGCACGCGGCCGACGGCCTTCGCACGGCGTACGTCTTCCGCAGCGCGCGAGGGGAACAACGACGGAGGGGCGACACCGCCCCCGGAGAACCCTGGCTCGCGGTCGGCGGCTGCCGACCGACGGCACACGACGTCAAGGAAGTTCGCGACGCCGGGCCGCTGCCGCATCAACCGTGACGGCACTGAACGCACCCGCGGGGCCTACACCTGCCATCGGGGACGACGCGACCCATATGGCGCTTGTGGCACCTCGCATGGGTTCCTCCTCATGAATCCGCTGGTTCACCGCAAAGAGGAGCACGCGACACATTCCGGCCACCGGCCGGTGATGGGATCGCCTGGCACCCTCACGCTCGCGAGCCTGCGCCCCGTCAGCGCGTGACCCGTTTATCCGAGCTCTACGCGCCTAACTATCTGCCATCCTCCGGGGAACGAACCACTGGTTCGAGGTCTCGGTTCGATCACAGATAGGGGCCAGATCTTTCAAAATCCGGACAAAGGGTTTGGTACGAGATCGCTGCGAAACGGACTTGTTACACATCTAACGGTGGTGACCGTCCGTATAACGGACGTCCGCGCGACAGAAATTGATTGCGCGTAACGTGCGGTGGGTGCAAGCTGACCCACAGGTATGTCCCGCGCCCGGCACGTCCGTCGGCGCCGGCCGCCGGACCGCCCGGCGGGAGCGCCCGCCGGCGCTCCGGGCGGAGTGCTTCCGCGCAGGTTAGTGCGGCTCTGCCCGCCCTGTGCCGCACCGCCGGAAAATCGAGGGTTTTCCCTACGCCCCGGCCCCACCCGCGTCCCGGCTCCGTCGCCACCACGCCGAACGGCACCGGACACCACGTGAGCCGTGGTGTCCGGTGCCGTCGGTCGTGCGGTGGGGTCAGCCGTGCTTGGCGCGGCTGGCGGCGCGGGCGCGCTCGCGGGCGTCCAGGTTCACCTTGCGGATCCGGACGGCCTCCGGGGTGACCTCGACGCACTCGTCGTCGCGGCAGAACTCCAGGGACTGCTCCAGGGAGAGCTTGCGCGGCGGGACGATCGCCTCGAACGAGTCGGCCGAGGACGACCGCATGTTGGTGAGCTTCTTCTCCTTGGTGATGTTCACGTCCATGTCGTCGGCGCGCGAGTTCTCGCCGACGATCATGCCCTCGTACACCTCGGTGCCGGGGTCCGTGAAGAGCACGCCGCGCTCCTGGAGGTTGGTCATCGCGAACGCGGTGACGGCGCCCGAGCGGTCGGCGACCAGCGAGCCGTTGTTACGGGTCGTCAGGGTGCCGAACCAGGGCTCGTGGCCCTCGTGGATGGAGTGGGCGATGCCGGTGCCGCGGGTCTGGGTGAGGAACTCCGTCCGGAATCCGATCAGGCCGCGCGAGGGGACCACGAACTCCATGCGGACCCAGCCGGAGCCGTGGTTGGACATGTTGTCCATCCGGCCCTTGCGCACGCCCATCAGCTGCGTGACCGCGCCCATGTGCTCCTCGGGCACGTCGATCGTCATCCGCTCGACGGGCTCGTACGTCTTGCCGTCGACCTCCTTGGTGACGACCTGCGGCTTGCCGATGGTCAGCTCGAAGCCCTCACGGCGCATCTGCTCGACCAGGATGGCCAGCGCCAGCTCACCGCGGCCCTGCACCTCCCAGGCGTCCGGGCGCTCGGTGTCCATGACGCGGAGCGAGACGTTGCCGATCAGCTCGCGGTCCAGGCGGTCCTTGACCTGGCGGGCGGTGACCTTGCGGTCCTTGACGACCGCCTTGTTGTCGGCGCCCTTGCCGGTGGCGCCGCGGCCGACCAGCGGGGAGGTGTTGGTGCCGATGGTCATGGAGATCGCGGGCTCGTCCACCGTGATCAGCGGCAGCGGGACCGGGTTCTCCGGGTCCGCCAGGGTCTCGCCGATCATGATCTCCGGGATGCCGGCGACCGCGCAGATGTCACCGGGGCCGGCCTTCTCCGCGGGCTTGCGGGTGAGCGCCTCGGTCATCATCAGCTCGGAGATCCGCACGTTCTGCACGGACCCGTCGCGCTTCATCCAGGCGACCGTCTGGCCCTTCTTCAGCTCGCCCTGGTGCACGCGCAGCAGCGCGATGCGGCCGAGGAAGTTGTCGGCGTCCAGGTTGGTCACGTGCGCCTGGAGCGGGGCGTCCTCGTCGAAGGTCGGGGCCGGGATGTAGTCCAGGATCGTCGAGAAGAACGGCTCCAGGCTGGTGGAGTCGGACGGGACCGTGCCGTCCTCCGGCTTGGTGAGGGAGGCGACGCCGTCCCGGCCGCACGCGTAGACGATCGGGAACTCGATCTGCTCCTCGTCGGCGTCCAGGTCGAGGAAGAGGTCGTACGTCTCGTTGACGACCTCGTCGATCCGGGCGTCCGGACGGTCCGTCTTGTTGATGCAGAGGATGATCGGCAGCCGCTGCTGGAGCGCCTTGCGCAGCACGAAGCGGGTCTGCGGCAGCGGGCCCTCGGAGGCGTCCACGAGCAGGACGACGCCGTCCACCATCGACAGACCGCGCTCGACCTCGCCACCGAAGTCGGCGTGGCCCGGGGTGTCGATGATGTTGATGGTGATGACGTCGCCGCCATCCTTCGGGTGGTACTTCACCGCCGTGTTCTTGGCGAGGATCGTGATGCCCTTCTCACGCTCCAGGTCGTTCGAGTCCATCATGCGGTCGTCGACGCCTTCGAGCTGGTGCGCGGCGAAGGCGCCGGCCTGCTTCAGCATTCCGTCGACGATGGTGGTCTTGCCGTGGTCGACGTGGGCGACGATGGCGACGTTGCGGATGTCGTGACGCGTTGTAGACGCAGCCATAAGTGGCTTACTCCCGGAGGGTGTGAGGACGGCCCTCGCGGACGTCCGTGTCACGCGGGCCTGCCGGGCGGTACATGCCACGGCCTCACCCAATGGTACGGGGCCCCGGAGGCTGCGGCTTGCCAGGAGGGTTCAGGACGAGGGCGAGGCCGAGGAAGGGGCGGAGGGCCGGGAGCCCTGGGCGCCCTTCTTCAGGAAGCCCATGTCCTCGTAGACCGGCGTCTCGAAGCCGAAGGCTCCCGCGTTGGCGAGGTTCTCGCGGGCCGCCACCAGCTGGGGGCGCTGGTAGAGGGGGACGGAGCCGGCCGCCGCCCAGATCCGCGAGTCGGCCTTGCGCAGCAGGTCCCGGGCCTCCTTCTGGTCCAGGGTGGCCATGGCCCGGTCGAAGAGCTGGTCGACCTGGTCGGTGCCGACCCGGGTGTAGTTCTGCGCGACGTTCAGGGAACCGTCGGCGGCCGGGACGGGCTTGGCGTAGATGGGGCGGGCGTCGGTGGCCGGGAAGGCGGAGGCGGGCCAGGAGTAGAGCGCCAGGTCGTACTCGCCGGCGGCGATGTGGTCCTTGAAGTAGCTCTCGTCCGGCACCTTGGTGACCTCGGTGCCGATGCCGATCTCCTTCAGCATGTCCGTGATGCGGTCGGCCACGGTGCGCAGGGTCTCGGAGCCGGGGCCGGAGGGGAGCACGAAGCGGAGGGTGAGCGCCTTGCCGTCCTTGGCGAGCGGGGCCGCCGCCGAGCCGGCCGGGGCCGCGGTGCCCTTGGGGGCGTAGGCGCCGGGCGCGCCGCCCTGCGCGGTGTTCTTGCCGCTGCTGTGCTTCTCGCCGCTCTCCTGGTCGGCGCCGTCCTTGGCGTCGTCACCGTGGTCGTTCCTGGCGTCGTCCCTGCCGTCGTTCTTGCCGTCGTTCTTGCCGTCGTTCTTGCCGTCCTCGCCGACGATGTACGTGCCGTCGTCGTCGCCCTCGGACGTCTTCTCGTCCTTCTCGTCCTTCTCGTCCTCGCCCTTGTCGCCCTTCTTGTCCTTCTCGGCGCCGGCCGCCTCCTCGCCGTCCTTCTTCTTCACCGGGCCGCCGGAGACCCACCCGGCGTCCGCGAGCAGGGCCCGGGCCTCCTTGGCGTTCTGCTCGCCGAGCGCGCCACTGCCGTCGGCGTAGGCGGGCTGGCCGGACAGCGCGAGGTGGCTGCCCACGGGCTCGGCGGGCAGGCCGAGCGGCTTCAGCACCGCACGGGCCAGCTTCCCGCGGTCCAGGGCGCGGGCCACGGCCCTGCGGACGCGCTCGTCGGCGAGGGGGCCGTCGGCGCCGTTGAGGGCGAGCTGGGTGTAGGCGGGCTCCAGCGACTTGCGTACCTCGAAGCCGCTCAGGGCCTGCTGGCGGCGCCGGACCTTCGCCTCGGCCTCGCGCCGCTCCTCACGGGCGAGGACCTCCTCCTCGGCGGCCTCCTCGTCGGAGCCGTTGGCGATCGCCCAGGAGCGCAGCGCCTCGGCGGCGGACCTGCCCTGCGGACCGGGGGCCGGGCTGCCCCCGGGGCCCATGAGGGGGGTGCCGGTGGCGGGGTCCCGGGGCCCGGCGGCCAGACCGACCTCGTCGGCGGTCTCCGGGTCGATCTCGGCGAGGTCGAGCTCGCCGGCGACCAGTTCGGAGACCCGCTCGTCGCGCGGGACGGCGCGCAGCACGATCTGGTCCAGCTTCGCCGGCTCGCCCCACCAGCGCGGGTTGCCGGTGAGGACGACCCGGTCGCCCTTGGTGTCGACCTTCTTGACGGCGAAGGGGCCGGCGCTGACCTTGAGCGTCCGTCGCGCGCCGTCGTTGAAGGCGTCGGGGGTGCCCGTGACGTCCTTCGGGTACAGGGGCGTGAACAGGGCCTTCCAGTCGGCGTAGGGCCGGCTGAAGGTGACCTTGACCTCCAGGTCGTCGGCGCCGCGCTCGATCTTCTCGATGCGGTCGTAGCCGGCGTTGCGAGCGGTCCAGTAGGCGCTGTCCTTCCCGGACAGGGCGCGCCACTGGGCGGCGAAGTCCGCGGCGCCGATCTCCCGGCCGTCGCTCCAGACGGCCTGCTGGTTCAGCTTGTAGACGACGACCTGCTTGGGCTCGGTGTCGACGACCTCGGCCGACTCCAGGTAGTCGGCGTCGCGCACCGGGCTGCCGGTCTCGTCCATCCGGTACATCGCGGGCAGCACGGCCTGCGCGACGCGGGTCGTGGTGGCGTCGGCGTCCGACTGGAAGGCGTTCAGCGTGTCCGGCACGGAGTCCACGGCCCAGCGCAGGGTGCCGCCGTCGGAGATCCGGGCGCGGGCCGCGGCGGCGACGTCCTGTTCGGCGAGCGGCTTGCCCGACGGCTCCTCGGAGGTGCAGCCGGCCAGCGCGGGGACCGCGAGGACACCCGCGGTGAGGAAGGCGACCGAACGCGTGACCGCGCGCGGTCCGACGCCGACGTGGGACATCTTGCTACCTCCGGAAGGCCGCGTTTGCGAGATTTGCGGTATTCAGGTTGATCATTTGTATCCGGACGGGGATGCGGCCACTGAAGGGGAAACGGTTCGCCCACGCTGGGAGACACGGCGGCGACGGTGCGTAACGCCACCCGTGCGGCGCAACGCCACCCGCGCTGCACCGACGCGCCCCGGCCAATCCCTGCACATCCCTTCCCAGCGGCCGGTGTGACGCGCGACACTCTCAGGCGCGTGAACGTAGCCCCCGGGGCCGGCCGCCTGCCGCCGTGTCCGACGGAAATGAGGTCACGTCTTGTCCGTGCACGACGATCTTTCATCGGTGCAGCGCAGCCTGGACGAGCTGTCCCGGACGGTGACCCGGCTGGAACAGCAGTTGGGCAGCGGTGGACTGGAGGTCCGCCGGGTCCGCACCGACGCCGACCACCTGCGCGAGAGTGTCGCGCTGCTGCGTGCGGCGGCCGCCGCCCCGGACGCGCCCAGGCGTCCGGACCTCGTCCCCATCCCCGACACGCCGTACGACGGCTCGCTGTGGACGGACTCGGACGACGAGGGCCTCGGCGCCCGCGACCGCCGCGCCCCCTGAACCCGACCCGACCGACCGGAGTCGCCCAGTGGCCACTGGTACGGAACCCCCTGCCACCGACCCCCATCCGCGCGGCGGCGTGCACACCCCGACGCGCGCCGCCATCCGCGCCCCGCACCTGCGCACCGACCGCTGGTGGCTGGCACCGGCCGCCACCGCCGCGGGCCTGCTGGCCTTCGTCGTCTACTCGACCTGGCGGGCCTTCGCGAACGCCGACTACTACGCGGCCCCCTACGTCTCGCCCTTCTACTCCCCCTGTCTGGCGGAGAACTGCGAGCCGATGCGCTCGGGTCCCAACTGGGAACTCCTCGGCACCTGGTGGGGCGTCTCCCCCGCGATCATCATCCTGATCTTCCCGCTCGGCTTCCGCCTGACCTGCTACTACTACCGCAAGGCCTACTACCGGGGCTTCTGGGCGTCCCCGCCGGCCTGCGCGGTGGCCGAGCCGCACAAGAAGTACACCGGCGAGACCCGCTTCCCGCTGATCCTGCAGAACGTCCACCGGTACTTCTTCTACGCGGCACTGCTGGTCGCGGGCATCCTCACCTACGACACCGTGCTCGCCTTCCGCGACGAGGACTACGCGTGGGGCCACATGGGGCTCGGCACCCTGGTCTTCCTCGCCAACATCGCGCTGATCTGGGCGTACACCCTCTCCTGCCACTCCTGCCGGCACATCGTCGGCGGCAAGCTCAAGCACTTCTCGCGGCACCCCGTGCGCTACCGGATGTGGCAGCTGGTCGGCAGGCTCAACGCCCGGCACATGCAGCTCGCCTGGGCGTCGCTGGTGAGCGTGGCGCTCGCCGACTTCTACGTGTATCTCGTCGCGTCCGGTGCCTTCGACGATCCGAGGTTGTTCTGATGTCCGTGGTCGACCGGCAGGAGTGGGACGTCGTCGTGGTGGGCGCGGGCGGCGCCGGGCTGCGCGCCGCCGTCGAGGCCCGCGAGCGGGGCGCCCGTACGGCCGTGATCTGCAAGTCGCTGTTCGGCAAGGCGCACACCGTGATGGCCGAGGGCGGCATCGCCGCCTCCATGGGCAACGTCAACTCCGGCGACAACTGGCAGGTCCACTTCCGCGACACCATGCGCGGCGGCAAGTTCCTCAACCAGTGGCGGATGGCCGAGCTGCACGCCCAGGAGGCCCCGCAGCGGGTGTGGGAACTGGAGACCTGGGGCGCGCTGTTCGACCGCACCGCGGACGGCCGGATCTCGCAGCGCAACTTCGGCGGCCACGAGTACCCGCGCCTGGCCCACGTCGGCGACCGCACGGGCCTGGAGCTGATCCGCACCCTCCAGCAGAAGATCGTCTCGCTCCAGCAGGAGGACTTCCGGGAGACCGGGGACCACGAGTCCCGGCTGAAGGTCTTCCAGGAGTGCACGGTCACCCGGGTGCTCAAGGAGGGCCGCGAGGTCTCGGGCGTCTTCGGCTACGAGCGCGAGAGCGGCCGCTTCTTCGTGCTGGAGGCGCCCTCGGTGGTGATCGCCACCGGCGGCATCGGCAAGTCGTTCAAGGTGACGTCGAACTCGTGGGAGTACACCGGCGACGGTCACGCCCTGGCGCTGCTGGCCGGGGCGCCGCTGCTGAACATGGAGTTCGTGCAGTTCCACCCGACGGGCATGGTCTGGCCCCCCTCGGTGAAGGGCATCCTGGTCACCGAGTCGGTGCGCGGCGACGGCGGGGTGCTGAGGAACTCCGAGGGCAAGCGGTTCATGTTCGACTACATCCCGGACGTCTTCAAGGAGAAGTACGCCGAGTCGGAGGCGGAGGGCGACCGCTGGTACGACGACCCGGACCACAACCGGCGCCCGCCCGAACTCCTCCCCCGCGACGAGGTCGCCCGCGCGATCAACGCCGAGGTGAAGGAGGGGCGGGGCTCGCCGCACGGCGGGGTCTTCCTCGACGTGTCGACCCGGATGCCCGCCGACGTCATCCGGCGCCGACTGCCCTCCATGTACCACCAGTTCAAGGAGCTGGCGGACGTGGACATCACGGCGGAGGCGATGGAGGTCGGGCCCACCTGCCACTACGTCATGGGCGGCGTCGCCGTCGACTCCGACACCGCCGCCGCACGCGGGGTGCCGGGGCTGTTCGCGGCCGGTGAGGTGGCCGGCGGCATGCACGGCTCCAACCGGCTGGGCGGCAACTCGCTGTCCGACCTGCTGGTGTTCGGGCGCCGGGCGGGGAGGTACGCGGCCGAGTACGCGGCGGGGCGGTCGGGCGACGGCGTACGCGCCCGGGTCGAGGACGCGCAGGTCGACGCCGCCGCCGCGGAGGCCCTGCGGCCGTTCTCCGCCGAGGCGCACGAGCCCGACGCGGGCCCGCCGGAGAACCCGTACACCCTGCATCAGGAACTCCAGCAGACGATGAACGACCTGGTGGGGATCATCCGCCGCGAGGCGGAGATGAAGCAGGCCCTGGAGAAGCTGGCGGAGCTGCGGGTGCGGGCCCGCCGGGCCGGGGTGGAGGGGCACCGGCAGTTCAACCCGGGCTGGCACCTCGCGCTGGACCTGCGCAACATGCTGCTGGTCAGCGAGTGCGTGGCGCGGGCGGCGCTGGAGCGCACCGAGTCGCGCGGCGGGCACACCCGTGAGGACCATCCGTCGATGGACCGGCGCTGGCGCCCGGTCAACCTGCTCTGCTCGCTGGCCGGCCCGGCGGACGAACTCGCGGCGACGGACCCGGAGCGCGGCCGGATCGCCCTGGAGCGGCAGACCACCGAGCCGATCCGGCCCGACCTGCTCGCCCTCTTCGACAAGGAGGAGCTGGTGAAGTACCTCGCCGACGAGGAACTGGAGGGCCTGTCCGAATGAGCGGCTACGAGGCCCGGTTCAAGGTGTGGCGCGGTGACGTGGAGGGCGGCGGCCTGGCGGACTTCACCGTCGAGGTGAACGAGGGCGAGGTGGTCCTCGACATCATCCACCGCCTCCAGGCCACCCAGGCCCCCGACCTCGCGGTGCGCTGGAACTGCAAGGCGGGCAAGTGCGGTTCGTGCTCGGCCGAGATCAACGGGCGGCCGCGGCTGCTGTGCATGACCCGCATGTCCGTGTTCACCCGCGAGGAGACGGTCACCGTCACGCCGCTGCGCGCCTTCCCGGTGATCCGGGACCTGGTGACGGACGTCGGCTTCAACTACACCAAGGCACGCGAGGTCCCCGCCTTCGTCCCGCCCGCCGACCTCGGCCCCGGCGAGTACCGGATGACGCAGGAGGACGTGGACCGCTCGCAGGAGTTCCGCAAGTGCATCGAGTGCTTCCTGTGCCAGGACACCTGCCATGTGGTCCGCGACCACGAGGAGAACAAGCCGGCCTTCGCGGGCCCGCGCTTCCTCATGCGCGTCGCCGAGCTGGACATGCACCCGCTGGACGCCGCCGGGGACACCGGCCTGGACCGGTCACGCACCGCCCAGGACGAACACGGCCTCGGCTACTGCAACATCACCAAGTGCTGCACCGAGGTGTGCCCCGAGGGCATCAGGATCACGGACAACGCGCTGATCCCCCTGAAGGAGCGGGCCGTCGACCGCAAGTACGACCCACTGGTGTGGCTGGGCTCGAAGATCGGGCGCCGGACCCGGGACCGGTCCTAGCGCACCCAGCCGTCCCGGTACGACGCCCAGTCCTGTTCCGTCGCCGCGAAGTCGATGTACGCGGCGACGCCGAACCGCTCCCGGTCGGCGTCCGTGCGGGACAGTCCGAGGCGGACGCCGCGGACGGCGGCGGCGACGGTCTCCGCGTGGTTCCAGTGGCCGAAGCGGTTCTCGTGGTAGAAGGGCAGGCCCATCAGGAGGTGGGTCGTGGGCGGGGTGGCCTCCAGCGCCAGTGAGGTCTGCTGGGCGACGTAGCCGCCGTACAGGCTCTCCAGCGGCTGCATGGTGTCGTAGGACATGACGGCGATCTGGTCGACGCGGCGGGCGACCTGGCCGAAGAACGCCTGCGACCACCACTTGGGGTGTCCCGCGACCGTGCCCCAGAAGGAGTGGAAGCCCGGCAGCGGGTCGATCTGGTGGGCGGCGACGGAGAGCTGCGCGTTGCGGGCGCGGGTGACGGCGCGGACGTCGTCCAGGAGGGAGAGGTAGTTCCGGTCGCCCGAGTGCAGCGGCTCCAGGTCGAGGTGGACGCCGTCGTAGCCCACGTCCAGGACCTGGCGGGCCGAGTCGACGACGGCGGCACGGGTGGCGGCCTTCTCCAGCCGCATGCCGTCGGGGCTCTCGGTGGCGAGGACGTCGCCGAGGAAGGCCTGGACGCGGACCCCGGGCAGCTCCCGGTGCACGGCGTCGACCAGCCAGCCGGCCTTCGGGTGGAGGGACTCGGGCAGCGTGCCGTCGTGTTCCATCGGGCCGGTGTGGACGTACAGGTCGCGGATGCCGGTCGCCTTGACGCGGCGGGCGAAGGCGGCGAGGTCCGCGTCGTCCTTGCGGCCGTCGACCCAGGCGTGGCCGAGCCAGATCGCGTCGCGGTCGCGGGTGTACGTGCCGTCGGCGGGGTCGCCCAGGTAGTTGACGCGGAGGGCGGTCTCCGCGGTGAGGAGGGGGAGGAGCAGGACGAGGAGGACGGCGAGGGTGATGCGGCGGGTGCGGCGGAGGCGCTTCTTCTTCTCCGGCTTCCCGTCCGCACCGCCCGTGCCGCATTCGCCGTCGGGCGTGGGTGGCCCCGGCGGGGGCTGATCGTCGCCGGCGACTGCCCGGTCGGGTTGTGATTCGGTGTCTCTCCGGTCCGTGTCCTCCACGGTGTCCCCTCCCTGTGGCCCGGCCCCGGTCGCGGTGGCCGGATTCCGCGCCTACGCTCCGAGCGTGGTGCCAGCGGGGACGACGCGAACCGGTGTTCCGGTTGCGGTCAGGGGTGCGTGAGGATGATCTCCGCCGATCTGCTGCCGCCCCTGGCCACGGCCGGGGCGGCGCTGCTGCTGGCCGGGTACGGCCGGGTGCGCCGCATCCGGCGGGCCCGGACGCGGACGACTCCGGGCCGGGTCAGAACAGGCTCAGCAGGGCCTCCGCGGGGTCGGTGAGCTGGGTGTCGCCGCCCGGCAGGGGCAGTTCGAACCAGACCGTCTTGCCGCGCGGCGTACGCCGTGAGCCCCAGGCCGCGCTGAGCAGGCCGACCAGTTGCAGACCGCGGCCGCCCTCGTCGGTGTCGCGGGCGCGGCGCCGGCGCGGCTGGACCAGGCCCGAGTCCCAGACCTCGCAGACCAGCGTGCGGTCGAGCAGGAGGCGGAGCCTGATCTCGCCCTCGCCGTACCTGAGCGCGTTGGTGACCAGCTCGCTGACGAGCAGTTCCGTGGTGTCGACCAGCGGCTCCATGTCCCAGGCGAGCAGCTGGGCGCGGGCGTACTCGCGGGCCCGGCCGACGCTGCGCGGCTCCCGCGGCAGGGTCCAGTCGCCGACCGAGTCGCTGGGCAGGCCCTGGACGCGGGCCATCAGCAGGGCGATGTCGTCCTCGCCGTGGTGGCTGTCGAGGGTGTGCAGGACCTGGTCGCAGACGTCCTCCAGGGGCTGGGCGGGGTCGGTGAGGGCGCCCACGAAGGCCTGGAGGCCCTCGTCGAGGGGGTGGTCGCGGCTTTCGACCAGTCCGTCGGTGTAGAGGGCGAGCAGGGCGCCCTCGGGCAGTTCGACCTCCACCTCCTCGAAGGGCTCCCCGCCGACGCCGAGCGGCAGCCCCGGCGGCACGTCCAGCATCAGCGCGGTCTCGCCGGGCTCGACCAGGACCGGCGGCAGGTGGCCCGCGTTGGCGAAGGTGCAGCGCCGGGTCACCGAGTCGTAGACGGCGTACACGCAGGTCGCCAGGTAGACCTCGGACAGGTCGGCCTCTCGGGGGCGGCGGGCGGCCCGGGTGGCCTGCTGGACGCCTCCCGGCGCGCCGAGGCCGCGGGCGATCTCGTCCAGCTGGGAGAGCACCTCGGCCGGTTCGAGGTCGAGCTGGGCCAGGGTGCGTACGGCGGTGCGCAGTTCGCCCATGGCGACGGCGGCGCGCAGACCGCGGCCCATGACGTCGCCGACGACCAGCGCGGTGCGGTGCCCGGGGAGTTCGATGACGTCGAACCAGTCGCCGCCGACCTCGCTGGCCCGGCCGGTGGCCGCGTTGCCGGGCAGGTAGCGGCAGGCGATGTCGAGGCCGGAGGCCTCCGGGTCGCCGGGCGGGAGCAGAGAGCGTTGCAGTATCAGCGCGCGTTCGTGTTCGCGCCGGTAGAGGCGGGCGTTGTCGATGCAGACGGCGGCGCGCGCGGCCAGTTCCACCGCGAGGTTGCGGTCGCGGTCGCCGAACGGCTCGCTGCCCTTGGTGCGGGCGAACTGGACGAGGCCGACGACCGTGTCGTGGGCCACCATCGGCACGGCGAGCGTGGACTGCACGAGGCCGCCGTCCTCGGCGGGGACGGCGCGCGGCCGGGCGGTGCGCAGGGCGTCCGCGCAGGGCGAGTTGAACGGGTAGTGGTGGACGGCGCCGAGCTTGACCCGCTCGCCGGTGCCGAGGAAGGGCGCGTCCGAGACCGCACTGGAGAAGGCGACACGGCGCAGTTCCGCGCTGCCGTCGGCGAGGCCGGGCGGGGACTGGTCGCCGACCAGCAGGCCCTGGTAGAGGTCGACGGTGGCCAGGTCGCAGAAGCCGGGGACGACCACGTCGAGGAGTTCGCGGGCGGTGGTCTCCAGGTCGAGGGAGTTGCCGATGCGGGCACCGGCCTCGTTGAGCAGGGCGAGGTTGCGCCGGGCGGCGGCGGCCTCGCGGGCTGCCTGGCGGCGGGCGGTGATGTCGGTGCCGAGCCAGGCGACGCCGATGGGCCGGCCGGAACCGCTGTGCACGCGGTAGAGGTTGACGGACCAGTGGCGGCGTTCCTCCGAGCCCGGCACGAAACCCGTGACGTGCATGTCGGTGATGGAGTCGCCGGTCTCCAGGACCCGGCGCAGGGTCGCGGAGACCCGGTCGGCCTCGGCGCGCGGCAGGTAGTCGTGGACGCCCTTGCCGCGGTGGTCGTCGGGTGTGCCGCCGAAGGTGGAGGCGAACCGCTGGTTGGCACGGCGCACCCGCAGGTCGGGGTCGATCAGCAGGAAGCCGAACGGAGACTGGCCGAATATGGCCTGCGACGCGGCGAGATCGGTCTCGATGCTGCGCAGGACGCGGACGTCGACGACGATGCAGACGGCGGCCCTCTCCCCGTCCTCCGTGCGCGTCGGCATGACGTACACCTCGGCGAGCCCGCGCCGTGCGCGCCGTCCGCCCTCCGGCAGTTCGGTTCCGGTGGCCTCGTCCGGGGCGCGGAAGGGGACCACGCCGGTCCACTCCCGCCCGTCGAGGATCTCGGTCATCTTGCGCTGGCCGCGTTCGCGCAGGTCGGGATCGATGAAGGCCTCGATGGGGTCCGTGCCCACGGCGTCCTCGGCCCGGATGCCGAGCAGTTGCTCCGCGCGCAGGCTCCACTGGTCGACGAGGCCGTCGGGGCCGATGGAGAAGGAGGCGACCTTGATGTAGTCGTAGATGGAGCCGGGCGGGCTGCTCTGCCACACCGCGTCACCGAGTGGCGCGTCTGCCGACGGGCCCTCGGACTCCGTGGACTCCGTGGGCTCCTTGGCCCTCGCTGGTATCTCGCTCACGCGAACCGTCCCCTCCAGCTCACCGCGTCCGGCACCGGTCACCGGAGGCGGCTGCCCGCAGTATCCAGCACTACGGCGCCGCACGACACGGTGTTCACGATCACAGCACGGTCCCGATGGTTTTCGGTCCGGACCGTGACAACACTTCCAGTCTTCTAACCAGCGGACACGGCATCGAATCACGGAGTCCCACAACTGCCACTGGCCTGAACCGGTCGACGACCCGGAGCATGGTTGATATGAGGACATTTCGGATTCCCGACCGGAGCGGTGGCGACGGTGCGTCACGAGGCCGTCGCGCTAGGACCTGTCCGACAATTCGCGCCGTCGCCCGCGGGCAGGCGGGAATCGTCAGACAGGACCGAGCGGCAGGGTGAGTTCGAACCACACCGTCTTGCCCGCCTCGCCGGGGCGGGTCCCCCAGCGACGCGCGGCGGACGCCACCAACTGCAGACCCCGGCCGTCCTCGTCGTCGGGGCGGGCGGCGCGCTCGCGGGGCGGGTCGGGCAGCGGGTCGGAGACCTCCACCAGCAGGACCCCGGCGGCTCCCGCGGGGCCGCGCACCACCCGGACGCCGATGGGGCCGGTGGCGTGCCGCAGGGCGTTGGTGACCAGCTCGCTGACCAGCAGGGCGGCGATGTCCCCGACGCTGTCGAGGCGCCACTCGCCCAGGGTCCGGCGGACCAGGGAGCGGGCGATGCGCACGGCGTCCGGCGCCGCGGGAAAGACCCACTCCGCACAGTCGCCCTCGCCGTCACTCACGCCGATCACTTCCCCGGCCGACGACCCATAGTTGCCCGTTTTCATGGGGTTAATGGGCACATACCCTTTATCCGGGCCCAGTACCGCTCGCCGGGGTCCCCGTGTCGAGTCCCAGATGTGCGAGCACCCGCTCTACGGCCGGTACGTCCTGGTCGAGCCAGGGCACGTCCCAGATCTGGGCGGGGGTCAGCCAGCGCAGTTCGTCGTGGTCCTCAAGAGGTTCGGGGGCGGCGGAGCCGGGGCGCAGGCGGGCGGTCCACACCTGGAGGACGAACGGCGCCCGCAGGGGCCACTGACCCGGGACGCGCTCACCGGGTTCGGCCGCCACCCCCAGTTCCTCGCGCAGTTCGCGCACGAGCGCCGCCTCGGGCGTCTCGCCCGCCTCGACCTTGCCGCCGGGCAGCTCCCACCGTCCGGCCAGTTCGGCGGGTGCGCTGCGGCGAGCGGCGAGCAGACGTCCGCCCTCGACCAGGGCGGCGCCCACCACGATCCGTTCCGTCATGCGCCGGAGCCTACGGCCTGGCCGGCCGGGCCCGGCCGGCGCCGCCGCGCGTCAGTCCCCCGCGGCCGTCCCGGCCGTGCCGAGCTTCTCGACCCAGTAGAGCTGCCGGTGTCCGCGACCGTCGAGGGTGTCCGCGATCTGCTGGGCCTCCGCCCGGGTCGCGTACCTGCCCACGCGGTAGCGATTGCCGTTGTCGTCCTGCCGGAAGACCAGCCAGGGCAGAGTGACCGTGCTGTCGTTCATCGCGCCCCTCCACTTCCCGTTCCCGCCGCCCGCGGCACCTGCCTCGCCCCGCCCGCCAAGGAAACCGCAATCCGCATATGCCCGAGCCTACGCCCAACCTTCACGGAGCGAACACGGCTTTGCACAAAGAGGTACGCAACCAGCCAGAACGCAGGGGGCGCACGACGCGGAACGCGCCGTCTGCGCACCCCGATGCCTCCGGTCACAGGCATGGCGGGGCCGGGCGGGTCGACCTGGGGGAACGACCGGATTGCGGCGGCGACACGCAGGGAACCGCGACCCCGGACGGGTGTGCGAGCGGGGTCGTGGAGCACGGGAGGCGCACGACAGGCGTGCGCCATCTCACACCGCCGCACGCCGTCCGTCGTCGCGGCAGGGCATGCCGGGGTGCGTGAACTCCCAAGGCCGGGGCCTCGCTTGACGGGCTACCTGACCGGCAGGTGGTACGCCACCCGGTACCGATCGGCCGGGACGACCACGTCCGCCGTCTCCACCGCGCGCCCGGAGGCATAGAACGTGCGGTGGACGACCAGCACCACGTGCCCGGGCACGCCGCCGAGGGCGAGCAACTCCTCGGCGAGGCCGGGACGGGCGCCGACCTCCTCGGTGACGTTGTCGACGACGACGTCGATGGCGGCCATCCGCTCGACGACGCCCATGCCGCCGAGCGGACCCTCCTCGGGCAGCATCACGGGAGTGCGGCCGGTCAGGTCCAGCGGCTCCCACGACGTGGAGAGCATGACCGCCTCACCGGCCTCCCGGAAGACGTACCGCGTGCACATCACCCGGTCACCGGGCTTGATGCCCAGCCGCTCGGCGACGGCACCGCTCGCCTCGGCCTGTTCGCTGCGCGACTCCCAGGTGCCGTGCGCGTCGGCGTCGGCCTGCTCCTGGCGGAAGGGCGTGGCACCGCCGGCCGGCCGGTACCCGGAGCGGGCGACGCGCCGCGGGACGGGCCGCTCGCGCACATACGTGCCGGAACCGGAGCGGCCCTCGACCAGCCCCTCGGCCATCAGCACCTTGCGGGCCTCCAGCGCGACGGTGTCCGAGACGCCGTACTCCTCGCGGATCCGCGCCTGGGACGGCAGGCGGGTATGGGGCGGCAGCAGGCCGTCGGCGATCTTCTTGCGGAGATCACCCGCGACACGCAGATACGCCGGCTGCTCACCGAATGTCACTGGCCGCTCCCATCAGGTTGTACAGACAGCAACAGCGTGGCAACCGTAGGTTGGCTCAGGCAAGCAAAGGCCAAAGAATCACTCGATGTGATGACTTGTGTGGCCGGAGGGCTTTACGCAGGCACTTTCTCCCCACTGGGGCCGCTCTCACACCTCCACGCCGGGGTCGTCTCCCCCGCCGTCGCCCTCGCCCCCGCCACCGCCCTCGTAGTCCGGCGGTGTGATGGCCAGGCCCAGAGCCTTGCGGGCGGTGACCGTGCTGTCGGCCACCACGAGGTCGTAGCCCTTGCCGTAGTGCTCGTAGTACGCGTCGAGGTCGGCGGCCTTCGCCGCCAGGCCCCACTCCCGCTGCGCCGTCCGCAGGTCCTCGGTCAGTCCGGCGACCGGGCGCTCGGCGCCGGCGGGCCAGTCGTGCCCGTCCAGCATCGCGATCTCGCCCCTGAGCGCCTCCGAGACCTGCCCCGCCCAGACCCGGTAGCCCGCGAAGTCGTCCTCGACGGCCTCCGCGGCGGGCACCTCGTCCATCGCCCGGTTCAGGTAGCCCTCCGCGAGCAGGTACGTGTGCTGGTCCGGGTCGAGCCGCGCGCCGTCGTTGCGCAGCGAGCCGGTCAGCGTGTCCCGCTCGTCCGTGTTCCCGAACAGGCAGGTGATCTCGCGGTCACCGGTCCGCCAGCTCGCGGAGGTCGGGGTCAGGTAGTACACGTCGACGTCGGCCGGCAGCGCCCACCGGTCCATCGCGTAGCCGTCCTGAAGGGCGTAGCACCGGTCGTCGGCGGCGCGCGTGATCTCCGCGTCGCCCGGGTAGGAACCGTCCGGCAGGTCGAAGGCGGCGAACACCTCGCCGTCGTGCTCCTGCGCGCAGGGCACCTCGTCGACGTCGTACGTCACTCCCTGGAGGGAGCCGCCCGGAGTGGTGAAGCACTGGCCCTTCTCGAGGGAGTAGGCGGTGCCCTCGCCGCGCGCCGCGTCCCGGAAGCCGTCCCAGAAGTCGCCGACGGCGCCCGTGGAGAGCGTCAGCACCCACAGGACCAGCCCCACGCCGGACAGCACGGTACCGGCCACCGCGAAGCCCTTGCCCCGCTCGCCCCGCTTCCGGATCCGGGCCAGCGCGATCAGTCCGAGCACGAGACCGACCGCGGGCACGAAGCACAGGACACCGAGCACGAACGCGGCGATGGCGAGCCCGCTGACGGGGGCCTGCCGGGGGTACGGCGTGAGGGGCCGGCCCCACTGCGGAGCGTACGGACCCTGGGGGTACTGCCCTTGGGGTCCCGGCGGGGGCGGCATGGACACGGGTTCATCGTAAGCGCGGTACGCGCGGGGCCGGTGCGCGGGGCGATCCGAGCGGCGCCCGCGCCGTCGTCAGCCGGACCTCAGCGACGAGGGCACGACGGACTCCTGATGCGGCACGGGCGCGGTCGGACGCGGGTTCCGACGTGTGGGCAACGGCCTTCCGGCGCCCCTCAGTTGTCGAACGCGGTGGCCCGGCTGTGCTTCTCCCACGCCTCGACGTCCTCGCGGACCTGGTCGAGGTGGCCGAGGACCGCGCTGACGCCGTCGTCGCCCAGCGGCAGGCGCAGCGGGGTGTGCTCGGCCGCCAGGGCGGCCCGGATGACCGCGGCCGCCTTGGCGGGGTCGCCGGGCTGGCTGCCGTCGCCCGCGGCGATCATCGCGCGGGTCTCGCCGACCTTGGCGTACACGCCGCTGTCCGCGCTGATCCCGGCGTTGCCGGCCTCGAACAGGCCGGTGCGGAAGGAGCCCGGCTCGACGATCAGCACCTTGACGCCGAAGTCCCGGACCTCGTCCGCGAGCCCCTCGGACAGGCCCTCCAGCGCGAACTTCGTGGCGCTGTACGCCGAGAAGCCGGCGAAGGACAGCTGCCCGCCCATGCTGCTCATCTGCACGATCGCGCCCGAGCGCCGCTCCCGCATGGACGGCAGCACCGCGCGCGTCAACGCGGCCGGGCCGAAGACGTGCACGTCGAACAGCGCGCGCAACTCGTCCTCGCCGGTCTCCTCCAGGGCGCCGACGTGCGTGCGGCCCGCGTTGTTGACGAGTACGTCGATCCGGCCGTGCCGTGCCAGTACGTCCCCTACGGTGTCCCCGGCGGCGGCCGTGTCGGCGACGTCCAGGCGCAGCGCCTCCATCTGGTCCGGGTGCGCGGCCACGAGGTCGTCGAGCGCCTCGGGGCGCCGTGCCGCGCCGACCACCACGTCGCCGTCGCCCAGGGCCGCCTCGGCGAGCGCCCGCCCGAAGCCGCTGCTCGCCCCGGTGATCAGCCACACCTTGTTCATTCCGACTCCCCGCGTGTCCGTTGTTCCGGCATCCGTTGTTCCGGCATCCGTTGTTCCGACACCAACCACCCTGGGCCACAAGCGGGTTGCCGGTCCAAGACCCACGGTGATAACCAACGGTTATGACGACGGACGTACACGTGCGGGAGCTGCGCTACTTCGTGACGGTGGCCGAGGAGCTGCACTTCACGCGGGCGGCCGAGCGCCTGTACGTGTCGCAGCCCGCGCTGAGCAAGCAGGTCCGGGCGCTGGAGCGGCAGTTGGGCGCCGAGCTGTTCCACCGCACCCATCAGGGCGTGACCCTCACCGAGGCGGGGGCGGCGCTGCTGCCGCACGCCCGACGGGTGCTGGCAGGCTGGGCCGAGGGCGCGGCGGCGGTGGAGGCGGCCCGTGCCGCGCGGCGCGCCACCCTGCTGGTCGGCATGAGCACCAGCCCCGGTCGCGGCGGTCTGCTGCCGGCGATCCGCTCCCGCTTCACGGCGGCCCACCCGGAGGCGGTCCTGCGGCTGCGGCAGACGAGTTGGCAGGACCCGACCGCGGGCCTGGCCGACCGCACGGCCGACGTCGCGTACGTGTGGCTGCCGCTGCCGGACGCCCACCGCTACGCCTGGACGGTGGTCGCCGAGGAGCCCCGCCTGGTCGCCCTCCCCGACACCCACCCCCTCGCCGCCCGCGGGGAACTGGACTTCGCCGACCTGGCCGACGAGCCGTTCCTCGCTCTGCCCCCGGAGGCGGGCGTGCTGCGCGACTTCTGGCTGGCGGTGGACGAACGGCGCGCGCTCGGCGGGTCCGCCGCCCGCCCACCGCGCGTCGGCGCCGAGATCTCCGGCACGGAGGAGACGTACGAGGCCCTGGTCGCGGGCCTCGGCATCTGCCTCGTGGCCGGCGGCAACGCCCCGCTGATCACCCTGGGCGGCGTCACCACCCGCCCGGTCCGCGACCTGTCCCCGAGCCGCTACGCACTGGCCTGGCGCCGCGAGGACGAGGGGCGGACGCTGGTGCGCGGGTACGCGGAGGCGTGCCGCCGGGTGACGGACCCCGCCTGACGGCGGCCCGGCCCCGTCCGTTCCCGGCCCGTCCGTTCTAGGCCACCGCCCGGACGGCCGCTCAGTCGTCCACGCCTCCCCCGGCACCGCCGCCGCGCACATGGGCCCGCACTCCTTGGAGCCCGAACAGGACCAGCAGTTCGACCGCGCCGCCGTCGGCGCTGCCCAGCCAGTGCGGCAGGGAGGTGTCGAACTCGGCCGCCTCGCCGGGCGACAGCGTCAGGTCGCGCTCCCCGACCAGCAACCGCAGACGGCCGCCGAGCACGTACAGCCACTCGAAGCCCTCGTGGGTCTGCGGGGTCGGTTCCAGCGGGGCGGGGCAGCTCGGGATGATCATCTTGAAGGCCTGGGTGCCGCCCGGCCGCCGGGACAACGGCACGAAGACCATTCCGTAGCGCCGGATCGGCTTCAGGTGGATGCGGGGGTCGCCCGTGCGCGGGGCGCCGACGAGGTCGTCCAGGGGAACGTCGTAGATCCGGGCGAGCGGCAGCAGCAGTTCCAGGGTGGCGCGGCGCTGCCCGCTCTCCAGCCGGGACAGGGTGCTCTCCGACACGCCCGTCGCCGCCGAGAGGTGGGCGAGGGTGATGCCCCGCTCGCGGCGCAGCGCGCGCAGTCGTGGGCCCACCGCGTCGAGTACGTCGTCCGTTCCGGCGTCCATCGGGTCACCTTGTCATAACGGCAAGTTTCCGTGCCGGATCGTGCGACCGCTGTCAAGACTGGCCACGTCCGTTGCTCACGCCGGGCCGAGCCGACCGAGGCGACCCAGGCGATCGAGCCGACCGAATGCCAATTGAAGGAGTTCCGATGAGCGCCACCGACGCGGTCACGTTCTGGGACGGCGTGTACGCCGCCCGCCCGGCGCCCGATACCCCGCGACCGAACGTCCGCCTCGTCGAGACGGTCGCCGCCCTGCCGCCCGGCGACGCGCTGGACCTGGGGTGCGGCAGCGGCGGTGACGCGCTGTGGCTGGCCCGGCGGGGCTGGCGGGTCAGGGCCGTGGACATCTCCGGCGTGGCGGCCGAACGGCTCGCGGGGATCGCCCGCGCGCACGGCCTCGGCGGCCTGGTGGACGCCGTACGGCACGACCTGGGCGCGTCCTTCCCCGAGGGCCGGTTCGACCTGGTCTGCGCCCACTACCTCCACACCCCCTTCGGCCTGGACCGCGCGTCGGTCCTGCGTACGGCCGCGCACGCGCTGCGCCCGGGCGGGCGGCTGCTGGTCGTCGACCACGGCTCGACCGCGCCGTGGTCGTGGGACCAGGACCCCGACGCGCGGTACCCGTCCCCTGAGGAGGTCGCGGCGGACCTGGCTCTGGACCCGGCGACCTGGCGGGTCGAGCGGGCCGCGGCCCCGCGCCGGACCGCGACCGGTCCCGGCGGGCGCACCGCCGAGGTCGTCGACCACGTCCTGCTCGTCCGCCGCGCGGGCTGACCGCGCGCGTCCCAAGGAGAACACCATGCCCACCGCCCACCGCTCCCCGCACCACCGCACCCACCGCCGGGACACCCCGCCGCCCCGGACCGGCGGCAGTGAGGCGGAGACCCTGCGCGGGTTCCTCGACTACCTGCGGACCTCGGTCGCCGGCAAGGTCGAGGGCGCCCCGGAACCGCAGGTCCGCACGGCCGCGGTGCCGTCCGGCACCAACCTGCTCGGGCTGCTCAACCACCTGACCCACGTCGAACGCGCGCTCTTCCTCGGGGAGGAGGTGCGGAGCTGGCCGGCCACCTTCCGGGCCGCGCCCGAGGACGGCGTGGCCGAGGTCGTCGCCCGCTACCGCGAGACCGTCGATCGGGCGAACCGCGTGCTCGACGCCTGCGCCGACCTCGGCGAACCGCTCCCCAGGTCCCGCCCGGGCCGCCCCGCGCCCAGCGTCCGCTGGGCCCTGACCCACATGATCGAGGAGACCGGCCGCCACGCCGGCCATGCGGACATCGTGCGCGAACTGATCGACGGCACGACGGGGCGCTGACGGGGCCGGTCCCTCAGGTCGCGCCCGCGGACCCGCGTGCGCGGCGGTTGCGCCACCTGGCCACCGGTGCCGGCAGCGCGACGAAGGTCCGCGGGTGCATCGCGTGCGCCGTCAATTCCGCGGCGACGCCGCACTTCCCGACCGCACGGGCACCACGGGACGTTGACACCGGTGACCGGGTGAGCGAACGCTGGCAGGAGCACGATGTGCCCCGCACATCCAGGGCACCACCTGCGCCACGGGCATTACAGGCACCACAGGCACAGGCCTCACAGGCATCACAGGCCTCACAGGCACCATCGGAAGGAGACGGCATGGCGAACAAGATCGAGATCCGTCCGCTGGACAAGAAGGAAACCACCGGCGACAGCGGCGGCAACGGCGGCGCCTGACAGGGACGCGCCCATGCACCGCTACCTCACGGTCGCGGCAGTCACCGAGGCGGCGCGGCGGCTGGTCTCCTGGTTCCCCGGGGCCTGCCGCCTGCGCCGGATCGGCACGTCCCGGGCCGGCCGGCCGATCCTGATGCTGTCCGTGGGCCACGGGCCGCGCCACGTCCTGGTGGTGGCCCGGCCGCACTCGGACGAGCCGGTGGGCGGCGCGACCGCGCTGGCGCTGGCGGAGCGGGTGGCCGACGGGGACCGGCGGTCCACGGCGACCGACCCCGACGCCGTCACCTGGGACGTCGTCCTGTGCCTCGACCCGGACGGCGCGGCCCTGAGCGAGGGACTCGAAGCGGCGACGGCCGGCCCCGGACACCCCCTGGACGGCTACTACCGCGCCGCCTTCCGCCCGGTCGCGGCGGAGCAGCCGGAGTGGGCGCCCATCGAGGGACGGCGAATGCCGGAGAGCCGTGCGCTGCTCGACGCGATCGACGAGCTGCGGCCCGTGCTCCAGTGCTCGCTGCACAGCGTCGACGTCGGCGGCACCTGGGTCCAGCTCACCCGTGACCTCCCGGGCCTCGCGGCGCCCTTCCGCGCGTCCGCCGCCGCGGTCGGCGTCCCGGTCCAGCACGGCACGTACGACGCCCTGTACTGGGAGAACCCGGCCCCCGGCATCCACGTCCTGCCCCCGCCGGACAGCACCGCCCGGCTGGCGGCCGGGTCTGAGAACATCGGGCGGTCCACCTGGTGCGCGCCCCAGGCGTACGACGGTGTCACGGCGATCGTCGAAGTCCCCCTGTGGGCCACCGAGACGGCCGACGACCTGTCCCCGCACCCGGACCCGGCCGGGGCCCTGCGCGAGCTGTCCGGGCTGGTGCGGGAGGGCGGCCGGCAGGTGACCGCCGTATTCGACAAGGCCCGGGGCTTCCTGCCGCCGGCCGAGGACAGCCCGCCCAGACGGGTACTGGAGTGGATGGCCGACGACCTGTACGACCTGGTGGCCGACGCCTGGGTGCCCCTGGTCCGGCAGGCGGAGGACGAGGGGCCCCGCGCCGAGACCTCACCCCGGCTGACGACGGCCGGGATCAGCGCCCTGGAGGTCGTCGCACGCCGCCAGCCGCTGCGCGCGGCGGGGCTCCTGCTGCGGCTCCTGCTGGCGGCCGACGATCCGGCGGCTACCGGACTCCGCCTGGAGCTGGACGAACTCTTCACCACCTGGTGCACGGATTTCGAGTCGTCCCTGCGGCTGCGCTGGGTGCCCGTGTCCGACCAGGTGGAACTCCAGGCCCGCACGGTGCTGGCGGCGGCGGAGTGCGCGCTGGAGCGCTGAGGCGCCGGAGCAGTCCTGGACCGGCGGCGTCAGCTCTCCCAGGTCCGCCGTTCCCGGCCGCGGGGGTCGTCGACCTGCGTCCACTCGGCGTCGATGCGCATGGTGGCCCGGCGGTCGGTGTCGTACGGGTCCCAGCCCGGATCGCCGGTCCTGGCGAACCGGATCCAGGCCGCGTGGACGCGGGTGGCGAGGTCCGCGGGGGCTCGGTCGGGGCCGAGCAGGGCGCCCGGACCGTGGAGTTCGGGCAGGTCCGCGAGGTCGAAGACGAAGGGCAGTTCGACCGCGTGCGTGGCGCCGAGTTCTCCGTCCAGGGCGTGGGAGCGCCAGGCGAACTGGTAGGCGTGAGTGGCGGACCGCCGGTGGGCGGCGTGGGCGTCGGCCAGGGCACGGCTGCCCGCGCCGAACAGGGCGTCGCCCATGATGGCGGAGCGCAGTTCCGCGAAGGACGCCCCCGGGCGGGACGCGCGGTAGGTCTCGACCAGCCGCGCGGGATCGGGGTGCGAGCGTGCGGCGTCCTCGACGTCGGCGGCGGTCGAGGTGGCGTATCTGCCCACCGGGACCAGGTAGAGGTTGCCCTCCTCGGTGTTGGTGCCGACGAGCAGGTCGATGTCGGCGGATCGGCCGGCGGCGACGGACGCGGCGGGCTGGCTGTCCAGGACCAGGCTGAAGGGGCTGAGGCCGATCAGCGGGTCGCGGTGGGTCCCGGTCCGCAGGTCGATGCCCGCGAGCCGGCCGGCCGCCTCGACGAGCCGCTCGTCGGGGATGCCGGCGAACGCGTCGACGTGGGGCTCGACGCCCAGGGCCTCGGCCGCGGCCCTGGTGACGCGGGCGGCCTGCTCGGGCGTGAACGCGCCCAGGCCGCTGCCGCTCTGCACGATCGCGCGGCGGAACAGCCCGGCGGCCTCCGGCGTGGCGAGGACACCGCCGACGACGGTCGCCCCGGCCGACTGGCCGAAGAGGGTGACGTTGTGCGGGTCACCGCCGAAGCCGGAGATGTTCTCCCGCACCCAGCGCAGCGCGGCGACGACGTCGAGCAGGCCGCGGTTGGCGGGTGCCCCGGGGACGTCGAGGAACCCGGCGATCCCTAGCCGGTAGTTGAGGGTGACGAGGACGACGCCGTCACGGGCGAACGCGGTGCCGTCGTACAGGGCGGCCCGCGTCGATCCGGCGACGAAGCCGCCGCCGTGGACGAACACCATGACCGGCAGTTCGCCACCCGCGGCGGCGGGTGCGAAGACGTTGACGGTGAGGTAGTCCTCGCCGCGGCTCCAGCCGGGGCCGAAGTAGGGCGTCATGTCGATGTCGCCGAGCCTGCGTGCGGACTGCGGGGCGGTGGGTCCCGGCAGGGTCGCGTCCCGTACGCCCTCCCACGGCTCGTGCGGCCGCGGCGGGGCGAACCGGCCCGCGCCGCGGGGCGGGGCGGCGTACGGGATGTTCAGGAAGGTGCGGGTGCCGCCCCGGCGCAGGCCGCGAACGGTGCCCTGCGCGGTGGTCACGACGGGGTCGGGGTACTGCTGGTTCATGTCGCGTGTCCTTCTCGTATGTCCTTCTCGCCTTTCCTTCCGCGGCCTCAGCCGTGCTGGGTGTACTTGGCGAAGGGCGCCCAGCCCTTGACGGCGAACTTGCCCCCCTCGCGGACGACCTCGGCGGCGCCGTGGCCCCCGAGGTGCGCGGGGAAGACGAGGGCGTTGCCGTCGGCCGCCGAGCCCAGGAGCCTGCGGCGGGTGGCGCGGGCTGCGGCGGGGTCCTCGCAGAAGCAGCTGTTGGCGTCGGGTTCGTGGATCTGGATCGGGCTGTGCAGCAGGTCGCCGACGAACAGGGCCCGGTCGGAGCCGGACTCCAGCCGCAGCACGGACGAGCCGGGCGTGTGGCCGGGGGCGAGGTCGAGGCGCAGGTTGGCGTCGATCCGGTGGCTGCCCTCCCACAGCCGGGTGAGGCCGGCCGCGTGCACGGGGGCGACGCTGTCCTCGAAGACGTTCTGGTTGCCGCGGCCGAGCAGGGTCCTGATCTCGTTGGCGGGGTTCCAGTAGTCGAAGTCCGCCTTGGCCATGAGGTAGGTGGCGTTGGGGAACGTCGGCACCCAGGTCCGGCCGTCGAGGTAGGTGTTCCAGCCGACGTGGTCGACGTGCAGGTGGGTGTTGATCACGATGTCGACGTCCTCGGGGCGGACCCCGGCGCGGGCGAGATTGCCCAGGAAGTCGGTGTCCAGACGGCTCCACACCGGCGCGTACGGCCGGTCCTTGTGGTTGCCGACGCCGGTGTCGACCAGGATGGTCCTGCCCTCGCTGCGCAGGACCCAGGTCTGGATCGCGGTGTTGACGATCCGGGTCTCGGCGTCCAGGAAGTCCGGCACCAGCCAGGACCGGTGCGTGTCCCACGCCTGGGCCGGGCTCTCCGGGACGAACGCCTCGGGCGTCAGGTCGACGGGACCGTAGTACTCCCGGACTCGGGTCACGGTGACATCGCCCAGGGCGATGGTGTCCATGGGGTGCTCCAGTGCAGAAGGTCGGGCGGGATCGCCCCTGTTCCGCAAGGGTGCGTCGCGGGTGACGGGCCGCGGTATGCGTCAGGTGACTGCACCCGCGTCCGGCCCGACCGTGGTGTGCGGCTGCGGGCCGGCGGGAATACGGCCGCGGCACCGCCACGTTGCCGTGACGGCTGTCCCAGTTCCTGGAGCTTGCGTGAAGAATGGTGAACGCGCCGGAGCGGGCCGTGGCACGCCCGCAGACCCCGGTCCGAGCGTGGTGGGCCGGGAGACCGAGACCGCACACCTCATGAAGCGCGTCGCCCCCGGCCGGTCCCGCAGCGCGGTGCTGGTCGTCGAGGGCGAACCCGGGGTCGGCAAGAGCGTCCTGCTGGACCTCGCGGTGCGGCGGACGCGCGGCGCCGGCCACCGGGTGCTGCGGGCGATGGGCAGCGAGTCCGAGGCGCACCTGGCGTTCGCCGGTCTGCACCAGTTGCTCCGCCCGGTGCTCGGCGACCTGGACGGGCTGCCCGCCCGGCAGCGTTCCGCGCTCCGGGCCGCTCTGGGACTGGCCGAACACAGCGAGCACGCAAGGCCCGCCGAGACCCCCGACGCCCTGCTCGTCGGCCTGGCGGTGCTGACCCTGGTGTCGGACCTGGCGGAACCGGCACCGCTGCTCGTGGTGGCCGACGACGCCCAGTGGATCGACCGCGCGTCGCTGGACGTTCTCTCCTTCCTGGCCCGGCGCATGGACCGCGAGCCCGTGACACTGCTGCTGGGCGTGCGTGCCGCGGCCGCGCTGCCCGGGTTCGACAAGGGGTACGAGCGCCTGGAGATCGGGCCCTTGAGCGGTGACGCGGCGAACCGGCTGCTGGACGAGCAGCCGAAGCGCCCCACCGGCCGCACCCGGGTCCGGATCCTGCGGGAGGCGGCGGGCAATCCGCTCGCCCTGGTCGAACTCACCCGTGCCGCCGCCGCGGGCGGCCAGCCGGAGGGCGGCGCGGCGGAGGGCCCGCTGCCCGTCACCGACCGGCTGGAAGGGATCTTCGCCCGGCACCTGCGGGACCTGCCGGAAGCCACCCGCCGGGCCCTGCTGGCGCTCGCCGCCGCCGGCGCGGCGGACGCGCCGGTGGCCGCGCGGGGCCTGCCCGAGGCCGACGACACGACGTGGCTGCCCGCCGAACGGGCCGGTCTCGTACGGCGGGACACCACCGGGATCGCGTTCCGCCACCCGCTCGTCCGGTCGGCCGTCTACCACGCCGCGCCCTTCGAGGAGCGAAGGCGTGCCCATCTCGCCCTCGCCCAACTGCTGGACGAGGAGCCCGACCGCCGCGCCTGGCATCTCGCCGCCGCCACCGAGCGGCCCGACGAGCAGGTGTCGGCGGCCCTCCAGGAGACAGCCGGCCGGGCCCGGCGCCGGGGCGGCCACGCGGCCGCTGCCGTCGCCTTGGAGCGCGCCGCGGAACTCAGCCCGCACCGCGCGGACCAGGCACGACTGCTGGCCGACGCCGCGGACGCGGCCGTCTTCACCGGTCAGCTCGGCTGGGTGGAACACCTGGCCGACGAGGTACGCAAGCGCAGTGACGACCCGGCGCTGACCGGCCGGGCCGCGCTGGCGACGGGGCAGCTCATGACCATGGGCCCGCACCACACGGCCGCCTTCGGACTGCTGTCGCGCATCGCCGAGGAGGCGGCGGGCGCCGGTTCGCCCCGCCTGCTGGACGCGCTCGCCGCGGCTGCGGTGGTCCGCTACTACTCGGGCGAGGAGTCCCAGCGGCAGCGCATCGAGGACCTGCTCTCCGAGGTGCCGGACTCCCCGGGGGGCGGCACGCCGCGCGCCTGGGTGCGGGCCGTCTCCGATCCCACCGGCGCGGGAGCCTCCCTGGCCCCGGCGCTGCCCCGGCTCATCGCCGGGGCCGGGGACGACGCCGGATCCCTGACCGCGCTCGCCGTCGTGGCCTGGCTCCTCGACCGGCCCCTCCTCGCCGCCAGGACCTTCGACGAGGCGTTCGGCCGTTGGCAGGCCCACGGCCCGGTGCCCGCCGGTCTGGCCTGCGCCGCCGGCTGGGCCTATCTGGAGCAGGGCCGCTGGGCCGAGGCCCGCTCGGTGGCCGCCGAGATCGCGGAGGTCGCCTCGCAGGCCGGACTGGACCACGCCGAGGCGTGCGCACGAGCCCTCGACGCGACCGTGCTGGCGCTGCTCGGCGAGCCGGCCGGGGCACGCCGGAACGCCGAGCGGGCGCTGGCCCTCGTCGACCCCCTGGAAAGCCGCTCCGTCGCGGTCTTCGCCCGCCGCGCCCTGGGGCTGGCGGCGGTGGCCGAGGGCGACTACGACACCGCGTACGCGCGGTTCCGCTCGGCCTTCACTCAGGACGGCGACCCGGTCCACTACCACGTCTCCCACACCGTCCTGGCCGAACTCGCCGCGGCGGCCGTCCGCCGAGGCGAGCGCGAACCCGCCGCGGAACTGCTGGAACGGTCGGCGCGGCACCTGGGCACCGCCCGGTCGGCACGCGTCTTTCCGCTGGTCGAGCGGGGCCGCGCCCTGCTCGCCGGACCGGAGCACGCCGAACGGCACTTCCGGGCGGCGCTGGCGGACGAAGCGGGCGAGCAGTGGCCCTTCGAGCGGGCCCAGACCCGGCTGGACTACGGCGAATGGCTGCGCCGCCGACGCCGTATCGCGGAGGCCCGCCCGCTGCTGACGGGGGCACTCGACACCTTCCGGAGGCTCGGCGCCCGCCCGTGGATCGAACGGGCGGAGGCAGAACTGCGGGCCGCCGGCATCGAGCCGGCCGGCGTTGCCCCCGGCGCGATCGCCGAACTCACCCCGCAACAGCAACAGATCGTCCGGCTGGCGGCCCGCGGTCTGACCAACCGTGAGATCGGGGAGAGGCTGTTCCTCTCCCCTCGCACGGTCGGCTCCCACCTCTACCGCGTCTTCCCCAAGCTGGGCATCACCGCCCGCTCCCAGCTGCGCGACGTGACCGACGGCACCGGGCAGGGCACCGGAACCGTACAGCTCACGATTGAATCGCGACCCCCCTCTTCCTCCCAGCGGGTGGGGCGAACGGCCTCGGGGTAGGCGTGGCTCGGCGCATGGCCCTCCGCATCCAGGGCAGCCGACAGATTCGTCGGAGGTTCTGGAGCCCCGTCCGGCGGCCCGTGGTCACACGCCGCTCCGGGAAGAACCACCACGTGACCCGGCACCTCACCCCAAATACCGGCCTTTGTAGGTGAGTTGGGGACCTTTCGGGGCATTCGGTACGGCGTGCGGGCGTGAGATGACGCCGGCTGGTACGTGTCGAAGAGGGGCTGGGGAGATGGGGATGCAGATGCGGGTCAACGGGACGAGGACCGGTGCGATCGTGGTTGCCGCGATCATGGGAAGCGTCGTCCTGTCGGGATGCGGTGGGGGCGACGAGTCCGATGCGAAGGGGGGCGACGAGTCGCCGAGTGCGGGCGGGAGCGCGGGCGCCCGCGAGCAGGGCACGGCGGAGGTCCGAGCGGCCTACGACAAGACGGCCGAAGCCGAGTCGGCGCGGATGACCATCCGGATGAAGCTCGCGGCGGAGGGCCGGACGATCACGTCCGACGGCAAGGGGGTCCTGGACCTGGCGGAGGGGGACAGCGTCATGACCGTCACCGCGCAGGACGAGAGCATCGAGCAGCGCGTGGTCGACCAGGTCCTCTACCAGGCGGCCCCCGGCCAGAAGGCCCCCGGCGGCAAGCCCTGGATCAAGATCGACCTGAAGAAGGTGGCCGCCCAGCAGGGGATGAGCAACCAGCAGATCGGCGACCCCGCGCAGACCGCCGCCTACGCCAAGGCGATCACCGACAAGGACGTCGAGAAGGTCGGCACCGAGAAGCTCGACGGAGTCGACACCACGCACTACAAGGTCTCCGTGGACGTCTCGAAACTGCCGGGCGGCGCCGGGATGAGCAAGCAGCTCGGCCCGACGCTGCCCATGCAGGTCTGGCTCGACGACGAGGGCCGGCTCCGGCAGCAGCAGATCGACATGACCGTCGAGGCTCCCGCTTCCGCGTCCGCGAAACCGGACGACAGCGCGTCCCCGAAGCAGCTCAGGATGAGCACGGTGACGCGGTTCTCGGACTTCGGCACCGAGGTCGACGCCGCGGCACCGCCGACCGGACAGGTGGCCGACATGACCGATCAGGCGCTCCAGGGCGCAACCAAGCAGAACTGACCGCCACCGGGTCGCCCTCCCGCCAGGCCCCCGCACCGCATGGCGGCGCGGGGGGCCTCACCGCGTCCAGCGCGAAGGGTGCCGTGTCACCGGTCAGACGTTGAACCTGAACTCCACCACGTCCCCGTCCTGCATCACGTAGTCCTTGCCCTCCATGCGGGCCTTGCCCTTGGCGCGGGCCTCGGCGACCGAGCCCGTCGTGACGAGGTCGTCGAAGGAGATGACCTCGGCCTTGATGAAGCCCTTCTGGAAGTCGGTGTGGATGACACCGGCGGCCTCGGGGGCGGTGGCGCCCTTCTTGATGGTCCAGGCGCGGGATTCCTTGGGGCCGGCCGTCAGGTAGGTCTGCAGGCCGAGGGTGCGGAAGCCGACGTGGGCGAGGGTGGCGAGGCCGGGCTCGTCCTGGCCGACGGACTGGAGGAGTTCGAGGGCCTCGTCCTCGTCCAGCTCGGCGAGGTCCGCCTCCAGCTTGGCGTTGAGGAAGATCGCCTCGGCGGGGGCGACCAGGGCGCGCTGCTCGTTCTTGAAGGCCTCGTCGGTCAGCTCGTCCTCGTCGACGTTGAAGACGTAGAGGAAGGGCTTCGTCGTGAGGAGGTGGAGGTCGTGGAGGAGTTCCGCGCGCTCGGTGCCCTGGAGGATGCCCTGGGAGAAGAGGGTGTCGCCCTTCTCCAGGATCTCCTTGGCCTCCTCGACGGCCTTGACCTTGGGAGCGATGTCCTTCTTGATGCGCGACTCCTTCTGGAGGCGCGGGAGGACCTTCTCGATGGTCTGGAGGTCGGCGAGGATCAGCTCGGTGTTGATCGTCTCGATGTCGTCCTTCGGCGAGACCTTGCCGTCGACGTGCACGACGTTCTCGTCCTTGAAGGCGCGGATGACCTGGCAGATCGCGTCGGACTCGCGGATGTTGGCCAGGAACTTGTTGCCCAGGCCCTCGCCCTCGCTCGCGCCGCGCACGATGCCCGCGATGTCGACGAAGTCGACCGTCGCCGGAAGGATCTTCTCGGAGGAGAAGATCTCGGCCAGCTTCGCCAGGCGGGGGTCGGGGACACCGACCACGCCGACGTTGGGCTCGATGGTGGCGAACGGGTAGTTGGCCGCGAGCACGTCGTTCTTGGTCAGGGCGTTGAACAGGGTCGACTTGCCGACATTCGGCAGACCGACGATTCCGATCGTGAGCGACACGTTGCGACTTCCCGTACGTGAGATGCGGAGGGGCTGGATGGGAGGGGAACAGGGCCAGGCACGGCCGATCCACCAGTCTACGGGGTGTGCCGTACCGGGCCCGCGCGGAGTCGAACGCTTGGCCAAGGCGCGCCCGACGGCGTGTCTGTCGGGCTATTCGGCACATAAACCGACCTAAGTTGGTCCAGTGGAGCAATACAGGACGCGACCTGCGCAGTACGGACCGCGACGAGGCCGGGCGCCGCTGCCCGCACAGGGGCGGGGCGGCGCCGCTGCCGCGCGGCCGCCGGCGGGGCGGGTGGCCGGGAGACCGGCGGGACGGCCCGTAGAGCCGCCGCGCCCGGCTCCGGGGGCGGGTCCGCCGGTGGCCAGGGTGGTGCGTGCCCTGCGCGGGATGCCCAATCCGCGGTTGACGGGGCTCGGCAGCGGTCTGTTCTGCGCGGCCGTGATGACCCTGCTCGGCTTCCTGGACGAGCTGATGTTCGGCGCGTCCCTGACCGTGTACGGGGTGCTGTTCGTGCCGGTGAGCCTGCTCACCGCGCTCTGGGTGCGCCGGGGCGACCTGCTGACCGCCCCCATCGTCGTGCCGATCGCCTTCGCCGTGGGCCTGGTGCCCGTGGCGGAGAGCGGGGACGGTCTCGGCGGACGGCTCATGGGTCTCGTGACCGCGCTGGCCACCGAGGCCGGGTGGCTGTACGGCGGGACACTGGTCGCCGGGACGGCCGTGATCGTCCGCCGGATCCGGCTGGTACGACGACGGGCCGCCGCCCGCAACCGGCCCCCGGCCGCCTGACGGCTCCCCGGCAGCCGGCCTGCGCTCAGCCGGGCCCCGTCAGCGGGCCCGCCCCAGGCGCCCCGCTCAGCCCGACGCGTGCATCGCCGCGCCCACGATCCCCGCGTTGTTCTGGAGCTGGGCGGGGACGATCTCCGCCCGGACGCCCTCGATGTGGGGCAGGAACTTCTGGGACTTGCGGCTGACGCCGCCGCCGATGATGAACAGCTCCGGCGAGAACAGCATCTCGACGTGCGCGAGGTACTTCTGGACCCGGTGGGCCCAGTGCTCCCACGACATGTCGTGGTCGTCCTTGACCTTGCTGGAGGCCCGCTTCTCCGCGTCGTGACCGTCCAGCTCCAGGTGGCCCAGCTCGGTGTTGGGGATCAGGACCCCGTCGGTGAACACCGCGCTGCCGATGCCGGTGCCGAAGGTGAGCAGGATGACCGTGCCCTTGCGGCCGCGGCCAGGCTCCGAAGTGCATCTCGGCGACGCCCGCCGCGTCCGCGTCGTTGACGACCGTCACGTCCAGCCCGCCCAGCCGCTCGCCGAACAGGGCACGCGCGTCGGTGTCGACCCAGCTCTTGTCGACGTTGGCCGCGGTGCGCACGGTCGCGCCGCCCGTCACCACGCCCGGGAAGGTGAGGCCGACCGGGCCGGTCCAGCCGAAGTGCTCGACGACCTCCTTGACCCCGTCGGCCACGCCGTCGGGGGTCGCCGGGTGCGGGGTCAGCACCTTGCAGCGCTCCTGGGCCAGGTCGCCCCTGTCGAGGTCCACAGGGGCGCCCTTGATCCCGGATCCGCCGATGTCCACGCCGAAGATCTGCATGGCCCTACGTTACGACGGAGGACTGACGGTCACCCAGGCGGTGGTCCCGGCCGGTCAGTCCCCCGCCGTACCCGAGCCGCCCCGCTCCGCCACCAGGGACGCCGCCTCCTCGCGCAGGTCGCGGCGCAGCTCCTTGGGCAGCGAGAAGGTGATCGACTCCTCGGCGGCCTTGACGATCTCCACGTCCTCGAAGCCGCGCTGCGACAGCCACTCCAGGACCTGTTCGACCAGGACGTCGGGGACGGAGGCGCCGGAGGTGACGCCGACCGTGGTGACGCCGTCCAGCCAGGACTCCTCGATCTCGTCGGCGAAGTCCACCAGGTACGCCTCGCGGGAGCCGGCCTGCTTGGCGACCTCGACCAGGCGCTTGGAGTTGGAGGAGTTGCGGGAGCCGACGACGATCACCAGCTCGGCCTCGGCGCCCATCTGCTTCACCGCGAGCTGGCGGTTCTGCGTGGCGTAGCAGATGTCGTCGCTCGGCGGGGAGATGAGCTGCGGGAACTTGTCCTTGAGCGCGTCGACGGTCTCCATCGTCTCGTCGACGGAGAGGGTGGTCTGGGAGAGCCAGACCACCTTCGACGGGTCCCGGACCTCCACCTTGGCGACGTCCTCGGGTCCGTCGACGAGCTGGATGTGGTCGGGGGCCTCGCCGGAGGTGCCGATGACCTCCTCGTGGCCCTCGTGGCCGATCAGCAGGATGTCGTAGTCGTCGTTCGCGAAGCGGACGGCTTCCTTGTGGACCTTGGTGACGAGCGGGCAGGTGGCGTCGATGGTGGCGAGGCGGCCACGCTCGGCTTCTTCGTGGACGACGGGGGCGACGCCGTGCGCGGAGAACATCACGATGTTCCCCGGGGGGACCTCCTCCGTCCGCTCGACGAAGATCGCGCCTTTCTTCTCCAGGGTCTGGACGACGTACTTGTTGTGAACGATCTCGTGCCGGACGTACACCGGAGCCCCGTACTGCTCCAGGGCTTTCTCGACGGCGATCACGGCGCGGTCCACACCCGCGCAGTAGCCACGGGGGGCGGCGAGCAGGACACGGCGGCCAGGCGAAGCAGTCATGGCACCCATCGTAAGGCCGCGTTCGGCGGGTCAAAGATCGCGTGGGTGCGGCGTTGCCGGGGAGACTGGCGGGAACGTTCCGAGGCGTGGCCCGAAGCGGAACCCGGGCGAGAACCGAGGCACTGGCGGAGGCACGATGTCGCAGACCGGTACGACGGCCCCGGGGGCCGGTGAGGAACACCAGCTGAGGCGCAGTCTGGGGTTCAGGGACCTGGTCGTCTACGGCCTGCTGTTCATCGCGCCCATGGCGCCGGTCGGCGTGTTCGGCACGCTGGACGCCAAGTCGCACGGCGCGGTGGCGCTCGTCTACGTCGTCGCCACGGTCGCGATGGCGTTCACCGCATTCAGCTACGCGCAGATGGTGCGGGTGGTCCCCCAGGCGGGGTCGGTGTTCGCCTACGCGCGCGCGGGGCTCGGCAACGGGGCCGGGTTCATCGCCGGGTGGATGGCGATGCTGGACTACGTCCTCATCCCGGCGGTGGCGTACCTCTTCTCCGGCATCGCGATGGAGGCGCTGGTCCCCGAGGTGTCGCGGTGGGTGTGGACGGCGATCGCGGTGGTCGTCACGACGCTGCTGAACCTGTGGGGGGTGCGGACGGCGGCCCGGGTGGGCTTCCTGGTGCTCGCCATGGAGATCGTCGTACTGATCGTCTTCGTGGCCACCGCGATCGTGGTCCTGGCGCAGGACGGGGCCGAGCGGGACTGGCTGTCGCCGCTGTCGGGGGACGGCACGCAGGGGGCGTTCGCGCTGTCGGCGGTGGTCGGCGCGGTGTCGGTGGCGGTGCTGTCGTACCTGGGCTTCGACGCGATCGCCACGTTCGCCGAGGAGGTCACCGGAGGTTCGGCGAAGGTCGCGCGGGCGCTGCTGTTCTGCCTGGCGCTGGCGGGCGTGCTGTTCGTGGCGCAGACGTACCTGGTGGCGCTCCTGGAGCCGGTGTCGTCGGCGCAGCTGGCGGCGGAGCCGGAGCGGCAGGGATCGGCGTTCTACGACGCCGTGGACGCCTCGGTGGGCACGTGGCTGCACGATCTGGTGGCGGTGAGCAAGGCGATCGGCGCGGCGTTCGCGGCGCTGGCCGGGCAGGCGGCGGCCGGGCGGCTGCTGTTCGCGATGGGCCGCGACCGGCGGCTGCCCGGGGTGCTGTCGCGGACGGACGCCGGCGTTCCGCGCGTGGCGCTGCTGGTGTCGGCGGTGATCACGATGGCGGCGGCGGTGTGGGCGGCGCGCCGGGACGACGGTCTCGACCACCTGGTCTCGGTGGTCGACGTCGGCGCGCTGACCGCGTTCACGCTGCTGCACGCGAGCGTGGTGGGCTGGTTCGTGGTGCGGCGCGGCGCGGGCACGGTGAGCTGGTGGCGGCATCTGCTGGTGCCGGTGCTCGGCGCGGCGATCACGGTCGCGGTGATCGTGGAGGCGTCGGGCGCCGCCCAGGTGGTCGGGGCGGTCTGGCTGGCGGCGGGCCTGGTGGTGCTGGCGGTGCAGTGGAGGGGGCGGCGGGACACGGACCGGGCGGGCGTGTGACGGAGGGCGGGCTCGATGGGGCCCGTTGTCGCACCCGGCCGTTACGCTCGGGCGCATGGCTGCCAACTCGACCCCCGAAAGCCCGCTGCCCGTGGGCGAGGTCTCCCGGCTGATCGGGGGCTGGATCGACCGGCTCGGCGCGGTCTGGGTCGAGGGGCAGATCACCCAGTTGTCGCGGCGGCCGGGCGCGGGCGTGGTGTTCCTGACGCTGCGCGACCCGTCGTACGACATCTCGGTGAGCGTGACCTGCTACCGGCAGGTGTTCGACGCCGTGGCCGACGTGGTCGGCGAGGGTGCGCGGGTGGTCGTGCACGCCAAGCCGGAGTGGTATGCGCCGCGGGGGCAGCTGTCGCTGCGGGCCGCCGAGATCAAGCCGGTCGGCGTCGGTGAGCTGCTCGCCCGTCTGGAGCAGCTGAAGAAGGCACTCGCGCGCGAGGGGCTGTTCGCGGCGGAGCGCAAGAAGCCGCTGCCGTTCCTGCCGCAGCTGGTCGGCCTGGTGTGCGGGCGGGCCTCGGCGGCCGAGCGGGACGTCCTGGAGAACGCCCGGCACCGCTGGCCCGCCGTCCGCTTCGAGGTGCGCAACGTCCCGGTGCAGGGCGTGCACGCGGTGCCGCAGGTGGTGCAGGCGGTGAAGGAGCTGGACGCGCTGGACGACGTGGACGTGATCGTCGTCGCGCGCGGCGGGGGCAGCGTGGAGGACCTGCTGCCGTTCTCCGACGAGCAGCTGGTCCGGGCGGTGGCCGCCTGTCGTACGCCGGTCGTCTCGGCGATCGGCCACGAGCCGGACAGCCCGCTCCTCGACCTGGTCGCCGACCTGCGCGCCTCCACGCCGACCGACGCCGCGAAGAAGGTCGTGCCGGACGTCGGCGAGGAGTACGAGCGGGTACGGCTGCTGCGGGACCGCGCCCGGCGGTGTGTGGCGGCGTTCGTCGACCGCGAGCAGCGCGGGCTGGCGCACGCGCTGGCCCGGCCGTCGATACAGGACCCGCACCGGATGATCGAGGAGCGGGCCGAGCAGGTGACGGCGCTGCTGGACCGGAGCCGTCGCACGCTGGGGCACCACCTCGACCGGGCCGACTCCGAGCTGACGCACACGCACGCGCGCGTGGTGGCCCTCTCCCCCGCCGCGACCCTCGAGCGCGGGTACGCGGTGCTCCAGCGGGCCGACGGCCACGCGGTCCGCGACCCCGCCGAGGTGGAGCCCGGCGAGACGCTGCGCGCCCGGGTCTCCGAGGGCGATTTCTCCGTACGAGTCGACGCATAGGGTGGGTGGATGACCAGCGAGGTGGAGCAGCCGACGGCGATGTCCGAGGCGCTCGGGTACGAGCAGGCGCGGGACGAGCTGATCGAGGTGGTCCGGCGGCTGGAGGCCGGCGGTACGACGCTGGAGGAGTCCCTGGCCCTGTGGGAGCGGGGCGAGGAGCTGGCGAAGGTCTGCCGCCGCCGGCTGGACGGCGCCCGGGCCCGCCTGGACGCGGCACTGGCCGAGGAGGAGGCGGACGCCGAGGGCGCGGACGCCGAGGGCGGCGGCGCCCGCTAGCTCAGGCCGGCCGGGCAGGGGGTCGGAGGCCGGCCGTCAGGAGGGTCAGCAGGCGACCGGCCTTGGCTGTCTGCCACGGGACCGAGACCGTGCACGCCGCGAGGGAACTCGGTGTCCCGGACGGCCGCATCTGCACCGTCGCCGCGCAGGTCGACGGCGTCCCGGCGGCCAAGGGCGCGAACGCGGCCCGCGGTGCCCTGCCGGAGATCGCCCGCCCGGTCGCGGCGGGCCCGCTCCGGGTGCCCGTCGCGGCGGGCTTCCCGGTCGAGCGGATCCGCCGCGCGGTCGAGCTCCAGGCCGGCCGGCATGTGCGGGGCAAGGTCGTCATCGACCTCCAGCCGCGCCGGAGGACCCCTGCCCCTCCTGCGCCGTGCCCTCGGCCAGGGTGTGCGCGACGAGTGCGTTGGCGTGCCCGTGGCCCAGGCCGTGCTCGGTCTTGAGCCAGGTGACCAGTTCCATGTGCTTGGTGAGCGGCGAGGACCGGATGAGGTCCTTCCACTCCGCGACCGGGCGGCCGTACTTCTTCTCGATGGACGGGAAGTACGAGGCCGGGCCCTTCACGGCGGCGGTCATGTCGATGCGCTCCCTGTGCAAGAGGTACGAGGTACGAGTGGTGATGCGCTCTGTGGACCGCCGCCGGCGCCGGAAGTGATCGCCGACCGCCTGTGATGCACGTCACCCGACCTTCAAGGAGTGGAAGCGGGGCCACTGCCGCTCCGGCCCGTCGTTGCGCACGCTGAGCGAGAAGCCGCCGGCGCCCTCCGCCGCCCGCCAGCGCCCCGCGCGGAGGGCCGTACAGGGCTCGCCATCGATGCTCACCCGCACCTGCCGGGGGGTCACGGAGACGGTGACCCGGTGCGTGGCGGCGGGGTCGAGCCGGCAGGTCCGCCGGGCCTCGGCACCCTCCGGACCGCCCGGACCGCCCGTGCCGCCCGTGCTCAGGCTCGCCGTGTTGCGGCCGACGGAGAGCGACACGGGATGTTCACTGCCCGCCCGCACGGTGATGCCGACGCTGTTGGAGGTGCCGTGCAGGCCGCCGACGCGGGCGCGCAGGCGGTAGTCGGTCCAGTCGGCGGTGGCGAGCGGGCGGTAGTCGGCCGATGCGTAGTCGGTGCCGTCCGCGGGACGGCTGGCACCGGTGAGGACCCCGGGTCCGGTCTGCCCGGTGTCGCCGGTCGTCCGCCAGTCCGCCTGCCGGGACAGCGGCCGGTCGGCGTCCCGCGGTGCCACCGGAGCCCATCGGGCCAGTTCGCGCAGCAGACCGGCCGGGGTGGTGTCCCGGGTGACCTCGAGGCGCTGCACCTGTCCGGCGGCGGCCGCACGCGGCCCGGCGGGCAGTGGCCGGGCCGCGCTGTTGGTGAGCGTGGCGGTGAAACGCTCCCGCAGCATGGAGCGCAGGGCCTCGGCGTCCCGCGCGCCCAGGTTGGAGGCGTCCAGCCGTTCCGAGAAGGGGTAGGCGAAGAGCCGGGGGCGGGGCAGGTCGTGCCGTACGAGGTCGTGGACCGACCGGTCGAGGTCCGCCGCGATCCGGCGCCGGTACTCGTCGGAGGTCTCGACGCGCCCCTCGTCCGCCAGCCACCGCCGGTTGGTGAACACCGACCGCTCGTGCCCGGCGGCGTCCACCGCGGCACGTTCGTGGCTGAGGTGGGTGTGGGCCTGGAAGTCCCAGCGCCCCGACCGCGCCATCTGCCCGACCTCGGCCCAGGAGAGGTAGTACGGCCGGTGGGTCCCCACCCGTCCGGTGATCAGGTAGGCGGCGGCCTTCATCCCGTACCTGGCCAGCACCGGGTCGGCGTGCGTCCACAGTCCGTGCGCGCCGTCGTCGAAGGTGAGGTGGACGGTGCGTGGGCCGGGGGTGCGGCCGTCGCGCAGGAAGTCGGTGAACTCCCGGGTGGAAAGCGTGCGGTAGCCGGCGTCGCGCAGGGCGCGCAGCTGTGCGTCGAAGCGCTCCAGGGAGACGGTGTAGCGGCCGCGGTCGTCGGGGCCGATGTCGTGGTAGGCGAGGACGACCGGCGCACTCCCGGCGGGCGCCGCCTTGGCGTCCGCGCCGGCGCCGCCGTCGCCGGAGTCGGGCGGCGCGGTCTGTTCGGCCACCGCGTGCCGGAGGGTGTCGTACTGCCAGGCGGCGGTGAAGGGCAGGGCCACGACGGCCGCCGTGAGCAGTCCGAGCACGGCGCGCAGCAGCGGCCGCCCCTGTCCGCCTCCACCCGGCCGGTGCTCACGGGGCCGGTGCGCACGGGAACCGTCGCTTCTCACATCCACCGTCCCCGGGTGACGACGAACACGTAGACCAGGGCGAGGGCGGCGCAGGTGAGGCCGACGGCGAGCGAGCGGGCAAGGCCGCGCAGCAGGACTCTCATGCGGCACTCCTCGACCAGACGCCGCGGCGCAGCGTGAGCAGGGCATACGGCAGCAGCCAGGCCAGTACGCAGCAGGACAGCAGGCTCATCAGGGGGCGGCAGCGCCAGGCGCGGTCCCCCGGATGGTCGATCCGGTAGGCGAGGCCCCAGACGCAGCCCTTGAGGACGACCCCGCCCAGGTACAGCAGGGTCAGCAGGCCGGCCAGGTGCAGCGGCGCCCACAGCAGGTGCCGTACGACCAGGGCCGGTGCCGCGATCACCCACAGGGCGTGTCCGTAGTACAGCGCGGCGGCTGCCGGTCCCCGGCGCCACATGAAGCGGCCGGTGAAGAAGAGGTTCCTGATGAAGCTCTTCTTCCAGCGGATCTGCTGGCGCAGGAAGGAGCCGGGGCGGGACGGCACCCGGGTCCACACGCGGGCGGAGCGGGTGTAGCCGACCTCCCAGCGCAGCTCGGGGTAGTCGTGCCCGCGGACGAAGGGGGAGTCGGCGTGCCGTTCCTTGAGCGCGCGGCCGTGCCAGGCCTGGCCCAGGACGTAGCCGGTGAGCTGGCGGTCGGTGGCGAAGCGGAAGGGGGCGCCGAGGAAGCGGTCCTCGGCCCAGGCGGGCAGGTAGTTGTAGATCGCCTCGCGGCGGAAGGCGGCGAGCGGTCCGGAGACGCAGGTCACCGAGCCGAAGGCGGCCTCGGCGGCCTTGCTGATGCGGAACTGGCCCTCGTACCAGAGGTCCTGTACGCGGGCCAGCAGGCCGGCGTCGGTGTTGAGCGCCCGGCAGTGTCCGCTGACCGCGCCCAGCTCGGGGTGCCGGACGAGGGCGGTGACGCACTGCCGTACGGCGTCCGGCGCGACGACGCAGTCGGAGTCGGTGAAGAGCAGTACGTCCCCGTCGGCGACGGCGCAGGCGCGGACCAGCGCGCCCTTCTTGCCGAGGTTCTCCTCCAGCCGGATCAGGGTGAGCGGCAGTTCCTCGGCGAGGCGTTGCAGGACGTCGGGGGTGCCGTCGTCGGAGGCGTCGTCGACCACGACGAGCTGCACGTCGGGGTAGTCCACGGCGGCCATGGAGCGCACGCAGGCCTCGATGTGCGCGCGTTCGTTGCGCACGGCCAGCAGGAAGCTCACCCGGGGCTGTGCGGGGAGGGCCGGGAAGGCCTCGGCGTGGCGCGGGCGGCTGCGCAGCGGGCGGACGGCCGGGTCGTCGTAGCGGCTGTAGGCGAGGTGGAGGAGGCAGACGGTGCCGGCCAGGACCGCCAGGCCGTAGAGCGCGAGCGGGTCGAAGGCGTGCGGGAGGCGGACGGCGCCGCGGGCCAGCAGCAGGAGGAGGGGCAGCAGGGCGAGGAGGGTGAGCAGCCGCACGACGTCGCGGCGGACGCCGGGGTCCAGCGCGTCGAGGCGGCTGCCGAGCCGGTGGCGGGCGGCGGTGCGGACCGGGGTGGCCGGCGCGTGGCCGGGGCGCAGGACGGTCATGCGGTGGCCTCCGCCGCGGGAGGGACGCCGGTCCCGGTTCGTGCCACCGCCCGGGCGAGGCCGCGCTGGCGGGTGTCCAGCACGGGCGGGGCGTCGGCGGCGCACAGCCAGGTCAGGTCGTGCACGGGGTGGACGGTGTTCAGGACGACCAGGTCCCAGCGGCGGGTGTGCGGGTCGGGTACGTGGTGCAGCGCGTCCGCGCCGACGCGGAGGGAGGGCACCAGGGGGTCGCAGTAGGCGACGTGCGCGCCGGCCCGGGTGAGCCCGGCGAGGATCTCCACGGCGGGACTCTCCCGGACGTCGGCCACGCCCTCCTTGTAGGCGGCGCCGACCAGCAGGACGCGGGCGTCGCGCGCGGGGACGCCGGAGGCCGCCAGCAGGTCGAGGGCGCGTTCGGTGATCCGCGCGGGCCGGTCGCTGTTGGCCGCGAGGGCGGTGGCGACCAGCGGCGCGCTCTGGCGGACCTTGTCCAGCTGCCAGAGCAGGTAGTGCGGGTCGCACGGGATGCAGTGACCGCCGACGCCGGGCCCCGGGTAGAAGGGCATGAAGCCGTACGGCTTGGTCGCCGCGGCCTCGATCACCGGGACCGGCGCCAGGCCGAGGGAGTGGCAGGCGTCGGCGAGTTCGTTGGCCAGGGCGATGTTGACGGCGCGGTAGGTGTTCTCCCAGAGCTTGGCCATCTCGGCGGTCTCGGGGTCGGCGACCGTCCGGACGACGGAGGCGGTCGGGGCCAGCAGGTCCGCGGCGGCGCGACTGCTGCGCGGTCCGGCGCCGCCGACCAGGCGGGGGGTGCGTTCGGGGGTGTGGCGTTCGTTGCCGGGGTCGATCCGCTCGGGGGCGAAGGCGACGTACACGTCCTCGTCGACGGTGAACCCGCGGGCCCGCAGCGGTTCGACCAGCAGGTCGCGGGTGGTGCCGACGTAACTGGTGGAGGTGAGCACGATCAGCTGGCCGGGCACGGCGTGTTCCACCGCCGAGGCGCAGGCCGAGGACAGGGCCGTGAGGTCCGGCTCGCGCCGCGCGTCGACGGGGGTGGGCACACAGATGACCACGGCGTCGGCTTCGCGCACCGCCGTGGGGTCCGGGGTGAGCCGGAAGCGGTCACCGGCCGAGGCGCAGGCGAGTTGCGCGTGGTGCAGCGGCAGCAGGTCCACGGCTCCGCGTGCGATGTCCCGCAGCCGGTCCGGGCTGCTGTCGACGCCGATGACGGTGGCGCCCGCGTCGGAGAGGGCGAGCGCGGTGGGAAGTCCCACGTAGCCGAGTCCTACGACCGCCACGGTTGGTCCGGATGCATCAATCTCTGAGCTGTATGACGTGAATTGCACATCGTCATATAGGCGCACCCCACGGAAACACCGTGCCGATGACACACGTGCCGCCGCACACGCCAGGGCTGCTTCACTCAGGCGGAGGTGTGAAGCGGATCACCACGCTCCGTCTTTTGTTGAAACTTGAACTTCTTTGTCGTAGTGTCGTCGGCGTCAACGGCTCCCGGCCCCCGTGCCGTGCGGAGCCGACGCACCCCCGGAGAAAGATCACGCATGTCTCTCGTTCTTGACCCCGCCGCCCAGGACCTGCTGTTCCGCGAGGCCCGCACGGCGAACACCTTCACCGACGAGCCGGTGACCGACGAGCAGGTGCAGGCGATCTACGACCTGGTCAAGTACGGCCCGACCGCCTTCAACCAGTCGCCGCTGCGCATCACGCTGGTCCGCTCCCCCGAGGCCCGCGAGCGTCTGGTCGCGCACATGGCGGAAGGCAACCGGCCCAAGACCGCCGCCGCCCCGCTGGTCGCGATCCTGTCCGCGGACAACGAGTTCCACGAGGAGCTGCCGCAGCTCTTCCCGCACTTCCCCGCCGCGAAGGACGCCTTCTTCAGCGAGCGCCCGGTCCGCGAGGGCGCGGCCACCCTGAACGCCGCTCTCCAGGCCGCGTACTTCATCGTCGGCGTCCGCGCCGCGGGGCTGGCCGCCGGCCCGATGACCGGTCTCGACTTCGAGGGCGTGCGCAAGGAGTTCCTGGACGACGACCACACCCCGCTGATGGTCGTCAACATCGGCCGTCCGGGTCCGGACGCCTGGTTCCCGCGCTCCCCGCGCCTGCCCTACGACCAGGTCGTCACCACGGTCTGAGGCACGCGGCACCGCACGCGACGAAGCCCCCGGCACCTCGCCGGGGGCTTCTTCGTGGCCTGTGAGCCGGGCGCGCGGCCCGGCGGCCGGTCACGTCAGCTTCAGTGCCGCCGCCATCTTGCCCAGCTGCTCGAACGACCCGGTGCCGGCCACGACCGTGGTCGCGCCCTTCATGTCGTCGGCGCCGTGCAGCACCAGCGCGTCGTACCGGCCGCCCGTGTACCGCGTCCAGGTCCGGCCGCCGATCTCCTCGGTGCGCTCGGTCTCCCGCGCGCCCTGGCTGGCGTCGTGGATGAACGTGGACGCCTTCTTCGTGGACTGCTCGATCGCCACGTACTCGCCGTCCGGGGCCCTGAACCCCAGGTGCCAGGTGTCGGAGTCGTCACCCCGGAAGCGGACGGAGGTCGGCTTCCAGTCCTCGGACAGGCCCTCGGGCGCGGCCACCGGGTACGACGCGGCGCGCTGCGCGGTCAGCAGCTCGACCCGGTAGTCGACCCGCTTGACGTCCGGTTCGCCGTCGTCGTGCGGAATGAACATCCAGATCACGCCCGCCGCCAGCACGATGACCCCGAGGGAGAGAATCATGTCCCGGGCCGACTTCTGCTTGCCTTTCATACCTGCCACGTCCTCTATCGTCGCAGGTGCCTGATCCGCTCATACGTGGGGTCCCCTGCTCATTTTGTCGGACTGACGATAGAGTCGTGGCCACACCCTCATCCGGCCGTCGTCGTATCAGAAAGGTGCGTTCCGATGACCGAGCATCATCTCCCGTCCGAGCTGGACGTCCCCTCAGAGGCCCCCGACCGCAACCTCGCCATGGAGCTGGTGCGGGTCACCGAGGCCGCGGCGATGGCCGCCGGCCGCTGGGTCGGGCGCGGTGACAAGAACGGCGCCGACGGTGCCGCGGTGCGCGCCATGCGGACCCTCGTCCACACCGTCTCGATGAACGGCGTCGTCGTCATCGGCGAGGGCGAGAAGGACGAGGCCCCGATGCTCTTCAACGGGGAGCGGGTCGGCGACGGGACCGGGGCCGAGGTCGACATCGCCGTCGACCCGATCGACGGCACCACGCTGACCGCCAACGGCATGACCAACGCGATCGCGGTGCTGGCCGCCGCCGAGCGCGGTTCCATGTTCGACCCGTCCGCGGTCTTCTACATGGACAAGCTGGTCACCGGCCCCGAGGCAGCCGACTTCGTCGACATCAACGCGCCCGTCGCCGTGAACATCCGCCGGATCGCCAAGGCCAAGCGGCGCACGCCCGAGGACGTCACCGTGGTCATCCTCGACCGGCCGCGGCACCAGGGCCTCATCAAGGAGGTCCGGGACACCGGCGCCCGGATCAAGCTGATCTCCGACGGCGACGTGGCCGGCTCCATCCTGGCGCTGCGCGAGGGCACGGGCATCGACCTGCTGCTCGGCGTCGGCGGCACGCCGGAGGGCATCATCTCGGCCTGCGCCGTGAAGTGCCTGGGCGGCACCATCCAGGGCAAGCTGTGGCCGAAGGACGACGAGGAGCGGCAGCGGGCGATCGACGCGGGGCACGACCTGGACCGGGTGCTGACCACCGACGACCTGGTCTCCGGGGAGAACGTCTTCTTCGTCGCGACCGGCATCACCGACGGGGAGCTGCTGCGGGGGGTGCGGTACCGGTCGGAGACGGCGACGACCGACTCGATCGTGATGCGGTCCAAGTCGGGGACGGTGCGGCGGATCGACTCCGAGCATCGGCTGAGCAAGCTGCGGGCGTACAGCGCGGTGGATTTCGACCGGGCGAAGTAGACTCCGCCGGTTTCGCGGGGGGCCCACGGGGGTGGGGGTGTCTGCCGCGTGGCGGCTGCGGCGCCGTCGTGGCTGGTCGCGCCCGCGCGGCGGAGCCGCAGAACGAGCACAGCCCCGCGCCCCTGGGCCGGCTGCGGCGTGTCCGCGCGGCGGAGTCGGGGATCGGGGACAGCTCCGCGAACCCGGGGTGGCTGCGGTACCCGGCGCCAAAAGGGCACCCTCCGTGTGGGGAGGGTGCCCTTTTGCGGGTGTGGGTCTAGCCGGCCGCGGCTATGCGGCCCGTGGTGCGGGCGGCCTTCTTGAGTTCGACGTCGCGGCGGCGGCGCCGGGCCAGGACCACCCGGCGTTCGGCGGCGGTGAGGCCGCCCCAGACGCCGTAGGGCTCGGGCTGCAGCAGGGCGTGCTCGCGGCACTCGACCATGACCGGACAGCGCGCGCAGACGCGCTTGGCGGCCTCCTCGCGGGAGAGGCGCGCCGCGGTCGGTTCCTTGGAGGGGGCGAAGAACAGTCCGGCCTCGTCGCGCCGGCACACCGCCTCGGTGTGCCACGGAGCGTCTTGGTCCCTGTCCCGCACGGGCACCCGCTGGGCCGGAACGGCAGCTACCTGCAGGGACGAATGCGGCGGTTGCAGCACGGGTCTACTCCTGACGACGGCTTCGCTAGCGAGAGACGATGCGTCAAGGCTTACCCGTTGTACGCGCGCCTATGCACTGGGTGCCCCACCGCTGCCGGTGCCGGGGCTACAGGTGCTTGCGCAAACCCTTCTCCACCCGGCGGTGCACCCGGTCGAGGATGTCCGCGACGACCTTCCCGCGCTTGGGGCGGGCCTCGACGCTGCCCAGCACGGCCCAACCGTCCAGGTAGATGACGGGGGCCTCGGCCTCGCTGGAGTCGTGGGTGTGGACCTCGAAGCTGCCGAGGACGCTGCCGCCCGCGCCGCGCACCGAGACGTTCTCCGGGACGCGCACGTCGACGCTGCCGAAGACGGCGAACGCCTTGATGACGACCTGCTGGTACTCGAAGACCGCCTCGCTGAGGTCGATCTCGACGCTGCCGAATACCGCGTAGGCGTGGATGCGGCGGTTCGCCCGCCAGCGTCCCTTGCGGACGGCGCTGCTGAACACCGCCACCACGTTCTCGTCGGGTTCCGCCGGGACGGCGCCGGGGGTGGGGCGGTGGGGGGCCGGGGCGGTGGTGTCCCGGGCGCGGTGGGCGGCGGGCAGGTCCCGGACGAAGACGTCCAGCTCGCCGACGGTCTTGGCGGCCAGCACGCCTTCGACGCGCTCGGCGTGCTCGTCGGCGGTGAGCCGTCCCTCGGCGAGGGCTTCGCGCAGCATGTCGGCGACGCGGTCGCGGTCGGCGTCCGAGGCGCGCAGCTCGGAGGTGCGCGGTGCGGCTGGGGCGTGCTTCTGAAGGTCCACGGCAGTAGCGTACCGAAACGCGATAGATCGCGACTAGCCCTGTGGACAACCTTGCCGTGGACCGGGGGACCGGCCCGGGGGACCGGCTTACTGAGCCTTACCTCACAAGCTCGGCGCCGTCGGCAGGTTTTACGCTGGTTGACGCTGCCAACGGAGGCCAGCCGTCGTTGCTGGGAGATGCGCCAAGGGGTCCGCTGAGGGGTCCGGCGAAATCCAGCCGCGCGTGATGTCGAGTGAGGAATGGGCGAGATGCCTGAGTTCGCGTACACCGATCTGCTCCCCCAAGGCGAGGACACCACTCCGTACCGGCTGGTGACCGCCGAGGGTGTCTCCACCTTCGAGGCCGACGGGCGGACCTTCCTCAAGGTGGAGCCGGAGGCGCTGCGCAAGCTGGCCGAGGAGGCCATCCACGACATCCAGCACTACCTGCGCCCCGCGCACCTGGCGCAGCTGCGCCGGATCATCGACGATCCGGAGGCGTCGGGCAACGACAAGTTCGTCGCCCTCGACCTGCTGAAGAACGCGAACATCGCGGCGGCGGGCGTGCTCCCGATGTGCCAGGACACCGGCACGGCGATCGTCATGGGCAAGCGCGGCCAGAACGTGCTGACGGCGGGCGGCGACGAGGAGGCCCTGAGCCGGGGCATCTACGACGCCTACAAGAACCTGAATCTGCGCTACTCGCAGATGGCTCCGCTCACCATGTGGGAGGAGAAGAACACCGGCTCCAACCTCCCCGCGCAGATCGAGCTGTACGCGACCGACGGCGGCGCCTACAAGTTCCTCTTCATGGCCAAGGGCGGCGGCTCGGCCAACAAGTCGTTCCTCTACCAGGAGACGAAGGCCGTCCTGAACGAGTCCTCCATGATGAAGTTCCTGGAGGAGAAGATCCGCTCGCTGGGCACGGCCGCCTGCCCGCCGTACCACCTGGCGATCGTGGTCGGCGGCACGTCGGCCGAGTACGCGCTGAAGACCGCGAAGTACGCCTCCGCGCACTACCTGGACGAGATCCCGGCCGAGGGCTCGGAGCTCGGGCACGGCTTCCGGGACAAGGAGCTGGAGGAGAAGGTCTTCGAGCTGACCCAGAAGATCGGCATCGGCGCGCAGTTCGGCGGCAAGTACTTCTGCCACGACGTGCGCGTGGTGCGCCTGCCCCGGCACGGGGCGTCCTGCCCGGTCGCCATCGCCGTGTCCTGCTCGGCCGACCGGCAGGCCGTCGCGAAGATCACCGCCGAGGGCGTCTTCCTGGAGCAGCTGGAGACCGACCCGGCGCGCTTCCTGCCGGAGACGACGGACGAGCACCTCGACGCCGACGGTGACGTCGTCAAGATCGACCTCAACCGTCCGATGGACGACATCCTCGCCGAGCTGTCCAAGCACCCGGTCAAGACCCGGCTGTCCCTGACCGGTCCGCTCGTCGTGGCCCGCGACATCGCGCACGCCAAGATCAAGGAGCGGCTGGACGCGGGCGAGGAGATGCCGCAGTACCTGAAGGACCACCCGGTGTACTACGCGGGTCCGGCGAAGACGCCCGAGGGCTACGCGTCCGGGTCCTTCGGTCCGACGACCGCCGGGCGCATGGACTCCTACGTGGAGCAGTTCCAGGCGGCGGGCGGGTCCAAGGTGATGCTGGCGAAGGGCAACCGGAGCAAGCAGGTCACCGACGCGTGCGACACGCACGGCGGCTTCTACCTGGGCTCGATCGGCGGCCCCGCGGCCCGGCTGGCGCAGGACTGCATCAAGAAGGTGGAGGTCGTCGAGTACGAGGAGCTCGGCATGGAGGCGGTCTGGAAGATCGAGGTCGAGGACTTCCCGGCGTTCATCGTGGTGGACGACAAGGGCAACGACTTCTTCCAGGACCCGGCGCCCGCGCCCACCTTCACGTCCATTCCGGTACGCGGCCCCGGACTCGCCTGACAAGGGCGGTGACGATTCGCCTCCACGGGGAACAGTGGTCCGGGCCCGGACGCTGTGACACGTGGAGGTGATCGTCGATGGCCGACGAGCAGGACAGGACCGAGTACCGCACCGAGCACGACTCCATGGGCGAGGTGCGGGTCCCCGCCCACGCCAAGTGGCGCGCCCAGACCCAGCGGGCGGTGGAGAACTTCCCCGTCTCCGGGCAGCGCATCGAGCGCGCACACATCGAGGCACTCGCGCGGATCAAGGGCGCGGCGGCCAAGGTCAACGCCGAGCTGGGGGTGCTCGACGAGGACGTCGCCGGCGCGATCCGGGAGGCGGCCGCCGAGGTGGCCGAGGGGAAGTGGGACGAGCACTTCCCCGTCGACGTGTTCCAGACCGGGTCGGGGACCTCGTCCAACATGAACACCAACGAGGTCATCGCGACCCTGGCCACCGAGCGGCTCGGCCGCAACGTGCACCCCAACGACCACGTCAACGCCTCCCAGTCGTCCAACGACGTCTTCCCGTCCTCGATCCACATCGCGGCCACCGCCGCCGTCACCCGGGACCTGGTCCCGGCCCTCGACCACCTCGCCGGCGCCCTGGAGCGCAAGGCGGAGGAGTTCGCCGACGTGGTGAAGTCCGGGCGCACGCACCTCATGGACGCCACGCCCGTCACCCTGGGCCAGGAGTTCGGCGGGTACGCGGCCCAGGTGCGGTACGGCATCGAGCGGCTCCAGGCGTCGCTCCCCCGGCTCGCCGAACTGCCGCTGGGCGGCACCGCGGTGGGCACCGGCATCAACACCCCGCCCGGTTTCTCCGCCGCCGTCATCGAGGAGGTCGCCCGCGCGACCGGGCTGCCGCTGACCGAGGCGCGGAACCACTTCGAGGCGCAGGGCGCCCGGGACGGCGTCGTCGAGACGAGCGGGCAGCTGCGGACCATCGCCGTCGGGCTCACGAAGATCGCCAACGACCTGCGGTGGATGGCGTCCGGCCCGCGCACCGGCCTCGCGGAGATCTCGCTGCCCGACCTCCAGCCCGGCTCCTCCATCATGCCCGGCAAGGTCAACCCGGTGATCCCGGAGGCGGTGCTCATGGTCGCCGCCCAGGTCACCGGAAACGACGCGACGGTCGCCGCCGCCGGAGCGGCCGGCAACTTCGAGCTGAACGTCATGCTGCCCGTCATCGCCAAGAACGTACTGGAGTCGGTGCGGCTGCTCGCCAACGTCTCCCGGCTGCTCGCCGACCGGACCGTGGACGGGATCGTCGCGCACCCCGAGCGGGCCCGCGAGTACGCCGAGTCGTCGCCCTCCGTGGTCACGCCGCTCAACAAGTACATCGGGTACGAGGAGGCCGCCAGGGTCGCCAAGAAGGCGCTGGCCGAGCGGAAGACGATCCGTCAGGTCGTGCTGGAGGGCGGGTACGTCGAGCGCGGCGACCTGACGGACGACCAGCTGGACGAGGCGCTGGACGTGCTGCGGATGACCCGCCCGTGAGGAGTCCCGGCGCGGCCCGGGGCGTACGCCGGCGCACGCCGTCGCGGTCTCCGGGGCGTCGATTGGTCATGGCACCTAATATCTCTCCATGGCAGACGGAGAAGCGGTGAGCGCGGGGGCGGGAGCGGACGGCCCGGCGGGCCCGGTGGACCACTGGGCCCCCGGCAGTCACATCCTGTGGCGGTACCGGGAGAACGGCGGACCGCACCCGCACATCGCGCGCCCCGTCACCGTCGTACGGGACGACGCCGAACTGCTCGCCGTATGGCTGGCGCCCGGCACCGAGTGCGTGAAGCCGGTCCTCGCCGACGGCACGCCGGTGCACCTGGAACCGCTGGCCACGCGCTACACCAAGCCGCGCACGGTGCAGCGCGACCGGTGGTTCGGCACGGGGGTGCTGAAGCTGGCTCGGCCGGGCGAGGCCTGGTCGGTGTGGCTGTTCTGGGACCCGGGCTGGCGGTTCAAGAACTGGTACGTGAACCTGGAGGAGCCGCTGACCCGTTGGGAGGGCGGGGTCGACTCGGAGGACCACTTCCTGGACATCTCCGTCCACCCGGACCGCACCTGGCACTGGCGGGACGAGGACGAGTTCGCTCAGGCCCAGCGGGACCGGCTGATGGACCCGGCGCTGGCCGAGCGGGTGCGCCGGGCGGGCCGGGCCGCGGTCGCGGAGATCCGCGCCTGGGGGACCCCGTTCGCCGACGGCTGGGAGCACTGGCGCCCCGATCCGGCGTGGCCGGTACCGGCCCTGCCGGCGGACTGGGATCGCACGCCCGCGCACGTCTCCTCATGAGACCCTTGATGTGCCCCCCGGCAACAAACGTAGGATCGTCCTCCGCAATGAGCGCGGCAGCGGCAACCGGCGGAGCGTGCGCTGTGCTTGACCGATCGTCACCGAGGGGCGGCAGGACGTGAGCGAGGGGTACGAGGGCAACACGCGGGCGGACCGCAGACGGTCCGCCGGTGACACAGGAACAGCCTCTGACCACGCGGGAACCCCGTTCCTTGGACACGGATTGCGGGTATCGGGATTTCTGCGGGACGAACTGCACGCGCCGCGCGCAGTCCCGGACGGATGGATTCGACACGCGTGACGGAGCACCCGACCTCCTTCGACCGCCCCTCGCCGGGCGCCGACCCCGCGGATCCCCGCGGGGCGCTCCTGCGTACCCCCGTGCCGCCGCGCGCCTCCGGTTCCGCGTTACCGGCCCAGGGGGGTGCCGGTCAGACGCCGCCCGCCGCGGGCGAGGACTCCCCGGGGGCCTTCGAGCACTCCCAGCCGGGCGCCGAGCAGTCCGCCGAGCCCGACGCACACCGTCCGCGGCCGGCGGCCGAGGGCGTCCCGGTCCAGCCGGGCGGCGGGCAGCCCGTCGGCACGGCCGCCGGCGGCCCGCCCGCGGACGGTGTGTCTCCCGGCGGCGCCTCCGGCGGGCAGGCAGGCCTGGTGCTGCCGGGCTCCGGCGCTCCGGCCGGTGCCGCGGGCCCGGACCGGCGCACCGGGCAGCCCACCGCGCCCGGCCGGCCCACACCCATGCGGCGCGACGGGGACCGGCTGCGGTTCGTGGGCGCCGCGACCCGGCGGATCGCCCGGGGCATGGACCTCGACGAGATCGTGATGGGGCTGTGCCGGGCCACCGTGCCCACGTTCGCGGACGCCATCCTGGTCTATCTGCGCGAACCGCTGCCCGTCGGCGACGAGCGGCCCACCGGTCCCCTGGTGCTGCGGTTGCGGCGCACCGACCGCATACCGGCCGAGCGGGACACCGAGGGCGGCTTCACCCCCGCCGCCCAGCCGGAGCCCTCCGAGCTGGAGACGGTCGGCGCCGAGCTGTGCGAGGTGCGGCCGGGCAGCGCGCTGGCCGAGGTGCTGCGCGGGGTGCGCCCGGTGTTCACGGACACGCCCGCCGCCCGCGCCGCGCTGCCGGACCTGCTGAGCGAGGAGCGCGACTTCCCCCTGCCCGACGGCCGCAGGGCGATCCTCGCCCCGCTGCGCGGCCGGCGCCGGGTGATCGGTGCCGCGCTGTTCCTGCGCGGCCCCGAGCGCGTCGCCTTCGAGGCCGACGACCTGCTGGTGGCCGCGCAACTCGCCACGCACAGCGCCCTCGGCATCGACAAGGCGGTGCTGTACGGGCGTGAGGCGTACATCGCCGACGAGCTGCAGCGCACCATGCTCCCGGAGAACCTGCCGCGCTGCACCGGCGTGCGGCTGGCCTCCCGCTACCTCCCGGCCGCCGAGACCGCGCGGGTCGGCGGCGACTGGTACGACGCCATCCCGCTGCCCGGCAGCCGGGTCGCGCTGGTCGTCGGCGACGTCATGGGCCACTCCATGACCTCGGCGGCCATCATGGGGCAGCTGCGGACCACGGCGCAGACCCTGGCCGGGCTCGACCTGCCGCCGCAGGAGGTGCTCCACCACCTGGACGAGCAGGCCCAGCGGCTCGGCACCGACCGCATGGCGACCTGCCTGTACGCGGTGTACGACCCGGTCTCGCACCGCATCACCGTCGCCAACGCCGGCCACCCGCCGCCGGTGCTGCTGCACATGGACGGCCACGCCGAGGTGCTGCGGGTGCCGGCCGGCGCCCCGATCGGGGTGGGCGGCGTGGACTTCGAGGCGGTGGAGCTGGACGCCCCGGCCGGTGCGACCCTGCTGTTGTACACGGACGGGCTGGTCGAGTCCCGGCTGCGCGACGTGTGGACCGGCATAGAGCAGCTGCGGGAACGCCTGGCGGCGACCGCGCAGCTCACCGGTCCGGACCATCCGCCGCCCCTGGAAGCCCTGTGCGACGAGGTGCTCGACATGCTCGGCCCGGGGGACCGGGACGACGACATCGCGCTGCTCGCCGCCCGCTTCGACGGCATCGCGCCCAGCGACGTGGCGTACTGGTTCCTGGACCCCGAGGACGCGGCCCCCGGCAAGGCCCGCCGCCTGGCCCGGCGGGCGCTCGCCCGCTGGGGCATGGAGGACCTCACGGACTCCGTGGAGCTGCTCGTCAGCGAGGTCGTGACCAACGCGGTGCGGTACGCGACGAAGCCGGTCACCCTGCGGCTGCTGCGCACGGACGTGCTGCGCTGCGAGGTCGGCGACGACGTGCCGCAGCTGCCCCGGCTGCGGCAGGCGCGCGCCACCGACGAGGGCGGGCGCGGGCTGTACCTGGTGAACCGGCTGGCCCGGCGCTGGGGCGCGACGCGCCTGAGCACCGGCAAGGTGGTGTGGTTCGAGCTGAACCGCGGCTGAGGCCCAGAAGCGGTGAACGCGTGAAGGGGCGCCCGGTGCTCACCGGGCGCCCCTTCACGCGTTCTGCGACTCCAGACCGTCTACGGCACCCAGTCCCCGCCGGGGAACCCGGGCTCTCCCGACTCGGTGGACCCGCCGCCGTCCGGCGGGGGTTCGGTGGACGGGCTGTTCGACGGCGAGTTCGTCGGCGACTCGGGCGGCGCCTCGGTCGTCGGATCGTTCGACGGCGGTGCCTCGGTCGTCGGCTCCTTGGACGGGGGCGGCGCCTCGGTCGTCGGCTCCTTGGACGGTGAGTGGCTCGGCGACTGGGAGGTCGACGGCGACCTGCTGGGCTTCACGGCGGCACCCTGCTTGGTGTCCAGGTCGAACTTGGTGACCTCGTCCATGACGCCGAAGGTGTACGCGGCCCAGATCTCCGCCGGGGGGCCACCGCCGTTGACGCGGTAGTCGACGCCGGCGGCCTTGTACATCGGGACCTGCGGGTGCGGTGCCTTGTCGTCCTCGCCGAACAGACCGACCGAGGTGACAAGACCCGGGGTGAAGCCGGTGAACCAGGCCGACTTGTTGTTGTCGGAGGTACCGGTCTTGCCGGCCACCTGCTGACCGTCCCGCAGCGGGTTCTCCCGTACGGACGTCTTGGCCGTACCGTCGTCGACCACGCCGGTGAGCACGGAGGTCACCGTGTCCGCGGCCTCCCGGCTGATGACCTCCTCGCCGATGGGGTCGGGCATCTCGACCGTGCGGTCCTTGTGCTCGACCGACTTCACGATCGCCGGGGTGACCTTCTTGCCGTGGTTGTCGAAGGTGGCGTAGACGCCGGCCATCTCCAGCGGGCTGGCGCCCATACTGCCCAGGGTCTGCGCGGGCACGGCCTGCTCGCCCTCGGTGTCCATGCCGAGGTCGGCCGCGACCTTCATGACCTCGGGCATGCCGACGTCGATGCCCATCTGCGCGAAGACGGAGTTGACCGACTTGTTCATCGCCTCCTGCACGTCGATCTCGCCGTAGTCCCGGTCGTCCTCGTTGGGCGGGGCGAAGCCGACCTTCTGGTCGCCGTCCATCACGGGGCGCTCGCTGTCGCCGTCGTAGAGGGTGTTGGCCGTGATCGGCACGCCGTCCTGGGTCTCGGCGTCGTGGTCCACGGCGGCGGCGAGGATCACCGGCTTGAAGGTGGAGGCGGGCTGGTAGTCGTCGCGGGTGGCGTTGTTGGTGTAGTGCTTCAGGTAGTTCACGCCGCCGTACATCGCCACGACGGAGCCCGTCTTCGGGTCGACCGAGACGGCTCCGGCCTGGACGTCCGCGTCGACCTTGCGCTTGTCGGGGTCCAGCTTGCTGGTGAGCTTCTCCTTGACCGCCTTCTCCAGCGCGGCCTGCTTCTTCTTGTCGATGTTGAGCGTGACGGTGTAGCCGCCGAGGTCCACCAGGGCCTTGGCCTGCTCCATGTCCTCGGCGGCGCCCTGGGCGACGAGCTGCTTCTTGAGCGCGAAGTTGGCCGCGTCCACCAGGTATCCGGTCTGGCCGTCCATCCCCGCGGCGGCCTTGGGTTCCTTGGGCGTCGGGAACTTCATGCCCTGCCGGTCGGAAGCGCTCAGCCACTTCTGCTCGACCATGTTGTCCAGGACGTAGTTCCAGCGCTCCTGGACGAGCTTTTTGCCGGTCTCGCTGGCGATCGCCCAGTCGTACTGGTTCGGTGCCTGGAGCAACGCGGAGAGGTACGCGCCCTGTTCGACCGTCAGGTCCTCGGCGTCGACGCGGTAGTAGGCCTGGGCGGCGGCCTGGATGCCGTAGGCGCCGCGGCCGTAGTAGCTCGTGTTGATGTAGCCGGCCAGGATGTAGTCCTTGGACTTCTCCCGGTCCAGCTTCAGGGAGATGACCAGTTCCTTCAGCTTGCGCGAGACCGTCTGTTCCTGGCTCAGGTAGTAGTTCTTGACGTACTGCTGGGTGATCGTCGAACCGCCTTGCGCGCCCTTGCCGGAGAGGGTGTTGAGCACACCGCGCGTGGTGCCCTTGAGGTCGACGCCCGCGTCCTTGTAGAAGGTCTTGTTCTCGGCGGCGACGAAGGTGCGCTGGACGTCCTTGGGGATCTTGGCGAGGTCGACGATCTCACGGTTGCGCTCGCCCGTGCGGGCCATGATGCTGCCGTCGCTGTACTTGTAGACGTTGCTCTGCAGCTCGGCCTCGGGGTTGCCCTCGGGGATGTCGATCATCATGTACAGCACGATGAAGGCGCCCATGCCGAGCAGGCAGAGGCCGAAGAACGTGCCCAGGATCTTCTTCCAGGTGAACAGCCGGCGTATCCGGCTCTTCCCGCCCGCGGCCCCGCCCGCGCCCGACGAACGGCGGCGTTTCGGCGCCGCGCGGCGTCCACCGCGCTGTCGCGCTTTTCTCTCTTCCGCTCGTCCCATGGATCCGATCCGCTCCGCTTCGGTCATCTGTGGGCGCGCACTGCTCACGCGTCACACAGGTTCGTCGCTCAGGTCAGCTCAGAAAGCTAACACCGGGAGATGTGACAAACGGCAACCGATCCGGCCTTGTACGGACGTGAGAATCAGCACCCGTTCCACAGGAACCGACGTACGAGAGGGGTTCAGGGTTGTGATCGGCGGGTAAAGTGCTATCAGTTTGCCAGCAAAGAGAGAACGGGGGACTACCCATGTCCACGCACGATGCCCCACAGGTCACCGCCGATGTGCCCGAGATGCCGACGCCCCGGGTCCGCGAGATCCAGGCGCCCAGCATCGGCGGCGGCCTCGCGCTGCTGCTGGGTCTGGTCGGGCTGCTGGTCGGCGCCGGCCTGATCGTCACCGCGACCGCGGTCACCGCCACCGGCGCGAAGGCGGTGCTGATCATCGCGGGCATCGTGATCGCCCTGGCCGCCTTCCTCGCGATGTGCGGCCTGAACATGGTGGCGCCGGGCGAGGCCCGCGTGGTGCAGCTCTTCGGGCGGTACCGGGGGACGATCCGGCAGGACGGCCTGCGCTGGGTCAACCCCTTCACCTCCCGCACCAAGATCTCGACCCGGGTGCGCAACCACGAGACGGCCGTCCTGAAGGTCAACGACGCCTACGGCAACCCCATCGAGCTGGCGGCGGTCGTGGTGTGGCGGGTGGAGGACACCGCGCAGGCCACCTTCGAGGTGGACGACTACATCGAGTTCGTCTCCACCCAGACCGAGGCGGCCGTGCGGCACATCGCCATCGAGTACCCCTACGACGCCCACGACGAGGACGGCCTCTCGCTGCGCGGCAACGCCGAGGAGATCACCGAGAAGCTCGCCGTCGAGCTGCACGCACGCGTGGAGGCGGCCGGGGTGGAGATCATCGAGTCCCGCTTCACGCACCTCGCCTACGCGCCGGAGATCGCCTCGGCCATGCTCCAGCGGCAGCAGGCCGGCGCGGTCGTCGCGGCCCGGCGGCAGATCGTGGACGGCGCGGTCGGCATGGTCGAGGCGGCGCTGGTCCGCATCAGCGAGCAGGGCATCGTGGAGCTGGACGACGAGCGGAAGGCGGCGATGGTGTCCAACCTGATGGTCGTGCTCTGCGGGGACCGCGCCGCCCAGCCGGTCCTGAACACGGGGACGCTCTACCAGTGACGACCCCGCCCGAGGGCTCCGCGCCGTCCGGTGGCCCGTCACCCGGGCGTCGGCCGCGGCAGCGCAAGCAGGTGCTGCTGCGGCTCGACCCTCAGGTGTACGAGGCACTGGCCCGCTGGGCGGGCGACGAGCTGCGCTCGGCCAACGCCCAGATCGAGTTCCTGCTCCGCAGGGCGCTGGCGGAGGCCGGCCGGCTGCCCGGTGACGCCGGGCCGCTGCCTCGCCGCGGCCGCCCACCGGGGAGCGGGGGCCCGGGGGCCGCGCCACCGCCCTGACCACCCTGAACGCCTTCGCCGGCCGCACCACCGCAGCGATGCGGAGGTGCGGCCTCCGTCGTAGCGGAACCGTGACAATCGCCTCCGACCTGCGGCTCGGCCGCCCTGGTGAACCCGCCGCCACGGCCTCTGCACCGTGCGTATACATGGGGCGTATACACCGTGTGTAGAGTGCTCGGCATGTCCATCGGTCACACCCTCCTGGGGCTCCTGGAGTCCGGGCCGCGCCACGGTTACGACCTCAAGCGCGCCTTCGACGAGAAGTTCGGTCACGACCGGCCGCTGCACTACGGCCAGGTCTACTCGACGATGTCCCGCCTGCTGAAGAACGGCCTCGTCGTGGTCGACGGCATCGAGGCGGGCGGCGGTCCCGAGCGAAAGCGGTACGCGATCACCGACGAGGGGATCACCGACGTACAGCGGTGGCTCGCCACGCCGGAGAAGCCAGAGCCGTACCTCCAGTCGACGCTGTACACCAAGGTCGTCCTCGCACTGCTCACCCACCGCGACGCCGCCGACATCCTCGACACCCAGCGTTCGGAGCACCTGCGCAGCATGCGCATCCTCACGGACCGCAAGCGCAAGGGCGATCTCGCGGACCAGCTCATCTGCGACCACGCCCTCTTCCACCTCGAGGCCGACCTGCGCTGGCTGGAACTGACCGCCGCGCGCCTCGACAAGCTCCGTGAGGCGGTAACCCGATGACTCCTCCCGCAGGTTCCCTGCTCTCCGCCGAGGCGCTCCGCAAGGCCTACGGTCCCACCCTCGCCCTCGACGGCGCCGAGTTCTCCATCCACCCCGGCGAGGTCGTCGCCGTGATGGGCCCCTCCGGCTCCGGCAAGTCCACGCTGCTGCACTGCCTCGCCGGCATCGTGACGCCCGACTCGGGGACGATCACGTACAACGGGCGGGAGCTGTCCGCCATGTCCGACGCCGAGCGCAGTGCGCTGCGCCGCTCGGACTTCGGGTTCGTGTTCCAGTTCGGCCAGCTGGTGCCGGAGCTGACCTGTGTCGAGAACGTCGCCCTGCCGCTGCGCCTGAACGGCACCTCGCGCAAGGAGGCCGAGCGGGCCGCGCTGACCTGGATGGAGCGGCTGGAGGTCGACGACCTCAGGAAGAAGCGGCCCGGCGAGGTCTCCGGCGGCCAGGGACAGCGGGTCGCGGTGGCCCGCTCGCTGGTCACCAACCCGCGCGTGCTCTTCGCGGACGAGCCGACCGGCGCGCTGGACTCCCTCAACGGGGAGCGCGTGATGGAGCTGCTCACGGACGCCGCCCGCTCCACCAACGCCGCGGTCGTGCTGGTCACGCACGAGGCGCGGGTGGCCGCCTACTCCGACCGCGAGATCGTCGTACGGGACGGCAAGTCCAGGGACATGGAGCGGGTCGTATGAACGTGCGCCAGTGGGCGGCCGACCTGACGCTGGGCGTCCGCTTCGCCTTCACCGGCGGCCGTGAGGGCTGGACCCGGGCCGTGCTGACCGCCGTCGGCGTCGGTCTCGGCGTGGCGCTGCTGCTGCTGACGACCGCGATCCCGAGCGCGCTGAGCGTGCGGCACGAACGGGAGGCGGCGCGCTCCGACATCACCTTCGCCTCCGACCCGATGCCGAAGGCGAACGACACGCTCGTGCTCGCCAGGATCGACGACTACTTCCGCGACGACGACCTCCGGGGCCGCGCCCTGGAGCCCGAGGGACCGCGGGCACCGCTGCCGCCGGGCGTGGAGAAGTTCCCGGCGGTGGGCGAGATGGTGGTCTCCCCCGCACTGAAGAAGCTGCTGGAGTCGGACTCCGGCGCGCTGCTGCGGGAGCGGCTGCCGGACCGGATCGTCGGCACGATCGCGGAGGACGGGCTGATCGGCTCGGCCGAACTCGCCTACTACCGGGGCGCGGAGGGTCTCGCCGAGCAGATCTCCCAGGGCCGGGTCGAGCGCATCGACCGGTTCGGCGACCCGGAGCCCGGGGAGGAGGATTCCGACCCGGTGCTGCTCCTGCTGGTCCTGGTCGTCTTCGTGGTGCTGTTGATGCCGGTCGCGGTGTTCATCGCCGCCGCCGTGCGGTTCGGCGGCGAGCGGCGGGACCGTCGGCTCGCGGCGCTGCGCCTGGTGGGCTCCGACAGCCGCATGACCCGGCGCATCGCGGCCGGTGAGGCCCTGGCCGGCGCGATCCTCGGGCTGGTGTTCGGCGCCGCGTTCTTCATGGTGGGGCGGCAACTCGCGGGCAGCGCCGAGGTGTTCCGCATCAGCGTGTTCCCCAGCTATCTGAACCCCTCGCCGCTGCTGGCCCTGCTGGTCGCGGTGGCGGTCCCCGCGGCGGCGGTGCTGGTGACGCTGTTCGCGCTGCGCGGGGTGGTCATCGAGCCGCTCGGTGTGGTGCGCGCGGGACGGCCGGCCCGGCGCCGGCTGTGGTGGCGGCTGATCCTGCCGCTGGCCGGACTGGCGATGCTCTACCCGATGATCGGCAACGGCCGCGAGAACGGCGACTTCAACCAGTACCTGGTGACCGGCGGTGTCGTCCTGCTCCTGGTGGGTGTGACCGCGCTGCTGCCATGGGTCGTGGAGAGTGTCGTCGCCCGCCTCGGATCCGGCGGCGTGGCCTGGCAGCTGGCCGTGCGCAGGCTCCAGCTGAGCAGCGGTACGGCGGCCCGCATGGTCAACGGCATCGCGGTGGCCGTGGCCGGGGCGATCGCCCTGCAGATGCTGTTCGCCGGGGTGGACGACGACTACACCAAGTCCACCGGGCAGGACGTGTCGCGGGCGCAGATGGAGGTGACCCTGTCGAGCGGGGTCCCGATGGCCCCGGCGGCCGAGAAGTTCCGCGGCACCAAGGGGGTGCGGGCGGTCTACGCCTTCTCCGAGGGCTACCTCGGCGACCGCGCCCACGACCCGGACCACGGCACGATGATCACTGTGGGCGACTGCGCGTCGCTGCGGGAGGTCTCCCGGCTGACCTCGTGCGCGGACGGGGACGTGTTCGCCGTCCACGGTGCCGAGTGGGACACCGGGGAGGACATGACGAAGCTGGCCGCACCCGGCCGGAAACTGTACGCCGACCCGTCCTACGAGGGCGGCCCGAAGCACCGGGCGGTTCCCTGGACGGTTCCGCAGGGCATCAAGACGGCGAAGGCGCGTGGGGGGCTGGTGGCCGGGACCGACCGGGGCGGCTTCCTGATCACGCCGGGGGCGCTGCCGGACGCGCTCACCACGACGCTGGACGGGCACGCCTACCTCAAGGTGGACGAGTCGGTGCCGGACGTGCAGGACCGGGTCCGCAACACCGCGTCGGGCATCGACCGGCTGGCGGACACCGTGACGTGGGCGGAGACGGAGCGGACCGACCGGTTCGACACCATCCGCACCGGTCTGTTCGTCGGCGCGGCGTGTGTGCTGGCGCTGATCGGCGCCAGCCTGCTGGTCTCGCAGCTGGAGCAGCTGCGCGAGCGGAAGAAGCTGCTGTCGGCCCTGGTCGCCTTCGGCACCCGGCGCCGCACGCTGAGCATGTCGGTGCTGTGGCAGACGGCGATTCCCATCGTGCTCGGGCTGCTGCTCTCCATGGTCGTGGGCCTGACCCTGGGCACGGTGCTGCTGAAGATGACGAGCACCCCGGTGCGCGTCGACTGGACCGGCGTCCTGTCCATGACCGGCATCGGCGCAGCGGTCGTCCTGGCGGTGACGCTGTGCAGCCTGCCGCCGCTGCTGCGGCTGATGCGGCCGGAGGGCCTGCGCACGGAGTAGCCGCGCCGTCGCACGGCTGAGGGACCGAACGACCGCCCCGGGGTGGCCGTTCGGTCCCTCAGTCGTGCACCGTCCGCACCGGCAGGTCCGCCATCGCCTCCCGCAGGGCCTCCGCCAGTTCCCCGTACTCCGCCGAGCGGGCCGCGCCCGTGCGCATGGCGAGGGCGATGCGGCGGGTGGGGGCCGGGTCGGTGAAGGACGCGGTGAGCAGCTGGCTGGAGCGGGAGGTCTCCACCCGGAGGGCGGTGCGCGGCAGCAGCGTCACCCCGAGGCCGCCCGCCACCAGCTGCACCAGCGTGGACAGTCCGGCGGCCGTCGTCGTCGCCGGGACACCCGCGCGGCCCGCCTCACGGCAGATGTCGAGGGCCTGGTCGCGCAGGCAGTGGCCCTCGTCGAGCAGCAGCAGCTTCAGCTCGCGCAGCACCGTGCGATCGAGGCCCTCCCGGCCGCCGAGCCGGTGATCGAGCGGCGTGACCAGGACGAAGTCCTCGTCGAACAGCGGGAGTTCAGTGATGCCGGGCACGCCCAGCGGGACCGCGAGCAGGAGCAGGTCGAGGCGGCCGGTGGTCAGCCCGTCCAGGAGGCTCGCGGTCTGCTCCTCGTGCACCTGGAGGTCGAGGTCGGGGTAGCGGTCGTGGACCAGCCGCAGCACCGTCGGCAGCAGGTACGGCGCCACGGTCGGGATGACGCCGAGCCGCAGCGCGCCGGTGAAGGGCGCCCGGACCGCCTCGGCCTCCTCGAGGAGCGCGCCCACCTCCGCCAGGACCGCCTTGGCGCGCACCGCGAGCCGTTCCCCGGCCGGCGAGAGCAGCACCTTGCGCGTCGTACGCTCCAGGAGGGTGACACCCAGTGCCTCCTCCAGGGCGGAGACGGCGCCCGAGAGCGCCGGCTGACTCATGCCGATCGCGGCAGCGGCGTCCCGGAAATGCAGGTGCTCGGCGACCGCGTCGAAAGCCCGCAGCTGAGCGAGGCTGGGCTGCCTCTTCTTGCTGGACACTAATAGCCACCTCCGATCAACTCGACCGATTGTAGCTATTTCACTAATCAATGCACCCTGTGCCAACATCACCAACGTCCAACCCATGGGAAACACTCGCAAAACAGGTGTTTCCTCGCTGCATTTTTTGGAGAGCGCGTGCTCACTGTCGGTGACAAGTTCCCCGAGTTCGACCTGACCGCCTGCGTCTCGCTGGAGAAGGGCAAGGAGTTCCAGCAGATCAACCACAAGACCTACGAGGGTCAGTGGAAGGTCGTCTTCGCGTGGCCCAAGGACTTCACCTTCGTGTGCCCGACCGAGATCGCCGCCTTCGGCAAGCTGAACGACGAGTTCGCCGACCGTGACGCCCAGATCCTCGGCTTCTCCGGCGACTCCGAGTTCGTGCACCACGCCTGGCGCAAGGACCACCCGGACCTGACCGACCTGCCCTTCCCGATGATGGCCGACTCGAAGCACGAGCTCATGCGTGACCTCGGCATCGAGGGCGAGGACGGCTTCGCGCAGCGCGCGGTCTTCATCGTGGACCAGAACAACGAGATCCAGTTCACGATGGTCACCGCCGGCTCCGTCGGCCGTAACCCCAAGGAGGTCCTGCGGGTCCTCGACGCCCTGCAGACCGACGAGCTCTGCCCGTGCAACTGGAGCAAGGGCGACGAGACCCTGGACCCGGTCGCGCTGCTGTCGGGGGAGTGAGCTGACATGTCCCTCGACTCCCTGAAGTCCGCCGTACCGGACTACGCCAAGGACCTGAAGCTCAACCTGGGTTCGGTCATCGGCAACTCCGACCTCCCGGCGCAGCAGCTGTGGGGCACCGTGCTGGCGACCGCCATCGCCTCGCGCTCCCCCATCGTGCTGCGCGAACTGGAGCCGGAGGCGAAGGCGAACCTGACGCCTGAGGCGTACTCGGCCGCCAAGTCGGCCGCCGCCGTCATGGCGATGAACAACGTCTTCTACCGCACCCGGCACCTGCTGTCGGACCACGAGTACGGCACCCTGCGCGCCGGGCTGCGGATGAACGTCATCGGCAACCCGGGCGTCGACAAGGTCGACTTCGAGCTGTGGTCCTTCGCGGTGTCCGCCATCAACGGCTGCGGCATGTGCCTGGACTCGCACGAGCAGGTGCTCCGCAAGGCCGGTGTGGACCGCGAGACGATCCAGGAGGCGTTCAAGATCGCCGCCGTGGTCGAGGCCGTCGGCGTCACGCTGGACGCCGAGGCGGTGCTGGCCGCCGAGTAGTCCCGCTCCACGCGGCACACACGGCACGGGCCCCGCTCACCGAGAGGTGGGCGGGGCCCGTTCGCGTCGCTACGCCGGGGAGGGGTCCGACGGCGGGCCGTCCGCGGGAGGCTCCGGGGTCTTCGGCGGGACCGGCGTCCGGTCGGCCGCCGGGGCGGCGTCGGTCGAAGTGGCGCCGTGCGGCCTGGGCGTCTGCCGCAGGGCGGCCTCACGCGAGTACGCCCGCAGATAGCCCACGACGGTGTTGGTCACCGCCACCAGCGGTACGGCGACCACGGCGCCGCCGATGCCGGCCACCATGCCGCCGGCGGCCACCGACAGCACCACCGCCAGCGGATGGACCCGCACCGCGCGCCCGAGGATGAACGGCTGGAGGATGTGCCCCTCGATCTGCTGCACCGCCAGCACCACCACGAGCGTCATGACCGCCGCGAACATGCCCTGCGTCACCAGCGCCACGACGACCGCGAGGGCGCCCGACACCACCGCGCCGACGAGCGGGATGAAGGCGAACAGGAAGATGAACACGGCCAGCGGGACGGCCATCGGCACGTCCAGGAAGTAGATGCCCAGGCCGATGAAGATGGCGTCGATCAGCGCCACGACGACCGTGCCGCGCACATACGCGGTCAGCGTCCGCCACGCGCGCGGACCGGCTCCGGCGACGCCCGGGCGGGCCGCCGCGGGCACCAGCTTCAGCGTCCACTGCCAGATGCGCTTGCCGTCGTAGAGCAGGAAGAGCGTCGAGAAGGCGGCCAGCAGGATGCCGGTGAGCGCCTCGACGACGACGGTGACGCCCTCGAGTCCGGCCGACGTTATCTGGTCGGTGTTGGCGCCGACCGCGTCGCGCAGGTTCTTGGCGATCTCGTTGATCTGCTTGTCGGTGACGTGGAACGGGCTGTTCAGCAGCCAGTTGCGCAGTTCGTCGATGCCGTCCTGGACCTGGTCGGAGAGGTTGTCGATGTTCTCCATCACCTGCCAGGTGACGAACCAGCCGATCAGGCCCATGATCACGAATCCGAGGATCGCGGTCAGCGCGGTGGCCGGCCCCCGCGGCACCCCGTGCCGGCGCAGCCAGGCCACGGCCGGCTGGAGCAGCGCCGTGATCAGCAGTGCGGCCACGAACGCCAGCACCACCAGCTGTACGGCGCTGATGACCCGCATCAGCACCCACACGGTGCCCGCGAGCACCAGCAGCCGCCAGCCGGCCTCGGCGGCCACCCGTACTCCCCAGGGCACGGCCTGCGCCGGGTCGGGGCGGCTGCCGACGGCTGCTGCGCGGTACGCCCCGGCGTGCTCGGCGACCGGGTCCGCGGCCGCGCGCTCGAACACGTCGTCGTCCTGGGGGGCCGGGGGCCGCCGCACGTGGTCGGAGTGGTGCGCCGGTCCGTCGTCGGCGTCGTCCCGCCGCGCTTCCTCGCGGCGCTGCTCCAACCGCTCGCCGGCCCGCGTCAGTCCGGCGCCGAGCCGGCCGAGCCACCCTGGCACTCGTGACATGATCCGTCCTCTTCCCCCGTCTTTCCCCACCACTCCCCCCGGAGTCGTCCGGTCCGACCGTACATGGCGGGAGCGCGACAGCCCCTCACCCTAGGACGGTGAGGGGCTGCGCGAGGTTGAGCGTGGGCCGCGCCGACGGGGACGACGGGCGGACGGCGGGCTCAGTACCAGTGGTTGGCCTGCCAGAAGGCCCAGGCTTCGCACGGGCTGCCGTATCGGCCGTCCATGTAGCTGAGGCCCCACTTGATCTGCGTGGCCGGGTTGGTCCGCCAGTCGGCGCCCGCGGAGGCGTACTTGCCCGCGGGGAGGGCCTGGAAGAGGCCGTAGGCACCGGAGGAGGCGTTCACGGCCTGGTAGTTCCAGCTGGACTCGTGGTCCACGATGTTGCTGAAGCACTGGAACTGGCCGCTGGGCACCATCTGCCGGGCCATCGCCTGGATCTGGCCGGTGCTGTAGGAGCTCTGGACGGCGAAGGTGGTGGACTCGCGCTTGGCGTCGCGGCTGGCCGCTTCCCTCTGCGCCTCGCGCTTCTTGGCGTCCGCGGCCGCCTTCTTGGCCTTCTCCTGCTTGGCCACGGCGGTCTTGGCGGCGGCCTTGCGGGCCGCCTCCTCGGCGTCCTTCTTGGCGCTCGCGTCCGCCGCGATGGCCTGCACGTCGGCCTGCTGCGTCAGGGACGCGGTCTGCACCTGCGCCTGCTCACCCATGGGGATGTCGGCGAGCAGGGTCGTGCCTGCTGCCGTCGCCTCCGCGTCGTCGTTGCTCTGCGCGACGCTGCCCGAGGCAACTCCGACGACGCTTCCGACGGCGGTGACCGCCGTGGCCGAGGCCACTGCGAATCCCCGGACCGAGATCCGGCTCACACGGTTTCCTTCCAGCATCGCCCGCTTCGGTGACCCTCGCGGACGCAATCGTGCCCCTGGCACTGGCCTCCCCAACTACGGGTCACGGGAGGCACGGGCCCGGTGGACAACTCCCTCGACGGGAGCGCCGCGTGGTGCTCGGGCGGCATACGACTCGGCTATGGAGTTGGATCTGGTGCTTCTGGGGCGCCGTACCGCTGGGGGTACAGCTGTGTCGTATGCGGGGCCTGACAGGAATGAGACTCTGCCGTAACCCGGCGGGGTGAGGCAATTCTGTGTTGAGTGTGAAAGCTCACATCCCGTTTGGCCCAGGGGATTCGCGGAAATCCCCACACACCGAGGCGCCGCCCGGCTAGGCTCTGGGCCTTTCCGGACGGCGCCGACCGACGGGTAACCGGCCCTTGTCGGGTCGGAGTTCTCGGAACCGGTGGGAGACGGGTCAGATGTGGCCGTCCTCCAGCATTTCGGTCACGAGCGCCGCGATCTGGGACCTCTCGGAGCGCGTCAGGGTGACGTGCGCGAAGAGCGGATGCCCCTTCAGCTTCTCGACGACGGCGACGACCCCGTCGTACCGGCCCACCCGCAGATTGTCCCGTTGGGCCACGTCATGGGTGAGTACGACGCGTGAGTTGGCCCCGATCCGGGACAGCACGGTCAGCAGGACGTTCCGCTCCAGCGACTGGGCCTCGTCGACGATCACGAAGGCGTCGTGCAGCGAGCGTCCCCGGATGTGGGTGAGCGGCAGCACCTCCAGCATCCCGCGCGCGGTCACCTCCTCGATGACCTCCCGGCTGGTGACCGCCGACAGCGTGTCGAAGACCGCCTGCGCCCAGGGGCTCATCTTCTCGGCCTCGGAGCCGGGCAGATAGCCGAGCTCCTGCCCGCCCACCGCGTACAGCGGACGGAAGACCATCACCTTCTGGTGCTGCCGGCGCTCCAGCACGGCCTCCAGTCCCGCGCACAGCGCGAGCGCCGACTTGCCGGTGCCGGCCCGGCCGCCCATCGACACGATGCCGATGTCCGGGTCGAGGAGCAGGTCGAGGGCGATCCGCTGCTCGGCGCTGCGGCCCTTGATGCCGAACGCCTCCCGGTCGCCGCGCACCAGCCGGACGTTCCCGTCGGGCGTGACCCGGCCGAGCGCCTTGCCGCGCTCCGACTGGATGGTCAGACCGGTGTGCACGGGCAGCTCGGCGGCCTCGGGGACGTGGACCCGGCCCTCCTCGAAGAGCACGTCCACCTGTTCACCCGGCAGGGTGAGTTCGGACATCCCGGTCCAGCCGGAGGCGTCCGTGATGGCCAGCTCGGCGCGGTACTCCTCGGCGAGGAGTCCGACGGAGGACGCCTTGATCCTGAGGGGGAGGTCCTTGGAGACGACGGTGACGTCGAATCCCTCCGCCTGCAGGTTGCGGGCGACCGCGAGGATGCGGGAGTCGTTGTCCCCAAGGCGGTAGCCGGTGGGCAGCACGCTGGGGTCCGAGTGGTTGAGCTCGACACGGACGGTGCCGCCGAGGTCCCCGATCGGGATGGGGGCGTCGAGGCGACCGTGCCGCACCCGGAACTCGTCGAGCAGGCGCAGGGCCTGCCGGGCGAAGTACCCGAGTTCGGGATGGTGCCGTTTGGCCTCCAACTCCGTCACCACGACGATGGGGAGCACGACCTCGTGCTCGTCGAAGCGGTTCAGGGCGTTCGGGTCGGCCAGCAGGACGCTGGTGTCGAGAACGTAGGTGCGCCTGTCGGGCTTGTGGCGCTTTGTGCTGGTCACCACGGAAGGACGTACCCCCTCGGAAGAGGTCGGGGAGCGACGGAGTGGACGCAGGGCCGGGAGGGCGGGAACGAGCCGCGCCGGGAGGGCGGGAACGAGCCGCACCCGGAGGGCGGGAACGAGCCGACCGGTCCAGGGCCCGCCTGGCCGTTCACGTCCCGTCCGCGGGGCGGACGGGAACGGCCGGGCTGGTCCTTGGGGCCGCCCTGCACTGGCGCGGGCCGTGGACCGGCCCTCCGCCGCGTCTTCCGTGCCGTGACCGCACGGTGGGGCTGGTGCAAAGGGCCTCCCGGGCGGACGGCTCCGTGCCGTCCGCTGAGATCCGACACCCGTGGTTCGGGCGTCGACCTGCTTGGCTTATGCCCTCGAACAAGCGCCGCCATGCCACGACACGGGACGGCGCACCGGTGAACTCCTCGTTACGGGCGCCCCACTCGCGGGGGCGCCCGGGAGAGCACAAAAAAAACGGGCCGGTCCGTGGGGGGGGGAGACGGACCGGCCCGAGGGGGGGTTTCCACCATAACCCTTCGTAAGTGATGCTGCGTGCATCGGCGTGCCACAACTACTCTCCGGAGTCGCACGGCGACGCCCGGATGACCACGGAGGCCCTCATTCCGCCCCGAACGGTGGCCAAATCACCGTGCGCCACCGGGCGAGCCGCCGATTCGGGTGCGACTGGAGTGACCCGGCCGGGCCGACGAGGGGCGCCGCAGCAGGGAAGCCCCTTTCCCCCGTCCGGGTGACGTCACCGGGACGCCGAAGCTTGACCCGGCCTCGGTCCGGCGCTCGACCGGCGGGCGACCGATGCCCGATCCGGCACCGCGCAGCCCCCTCCACTGCGCGGTGCCACGCACGAGACTTTGCTCACGCGAATCACCTGGGCTCGAACTTACGCGACCGGGTGCGTCGAGTTCGACCCGAGAAGGACAACGGTGAATAACGATGTGGAAACCCTGTGAGGATCGACAAGCGGTTCCGCACCCTGCCGCCAGCGCGTAGATATTTGCGAAGGTGCGCCCCTTAAATCCGGAAGATCCCCTCTCCCCCGCTCCCTCCCGACGACCGAAACGGTCCCTGGAGGGGTAGGACGACTTCCGTCCTACCCCTCTCCTAACGTCACCTCATGACGAAGACGACGGGGATCACTTGGGCCGCGGCGAGCGCACGACGATTCGAACGGCAGTTCCTGGCCAAGTACGCCCGTACGGGCACGCCCGTCGCCGACGTGGCCGCCTCGATGCTGGGTGTCCACGCCCAGGTACTGTCCGCGGCCGAGCTGTCGGTCGGCCTGCGGGCCGACGGCGTGGCCCGCGCGGACGTACGCGGCGCCCTGTGGCCGACCGTCTCGCCCACCGCGCCGCCCTCCCCGCCTCCTCCCCCGCCCTCGCTGGTGAAGGCGCACGGCCCACGCGGGACGGTGCACCTGCTCCCGGCCCGCGACCTGCCGATGTGGTGCGCCGCCCTGCCCGCGATCCCGGCCCGCACGGCCGCCTCCGCCACCGGCGCCCACCTCACCGAGGAGCAGGCCGGGCAGGTGGTGGCGGCGATCGCCGACGCGCTCGACGGCGCCTTCCTGACCGTCGACGAACTCGGCGAGGAGGTCGTCGCCCGTACCGGCCCCTGGGCCGGTGACCTGGTCATGCCTGCCTTCCAGACCATGTGGCCCCGCTGGCGCCAGGTCATGCACCGGGCCGGCCAGTGCGGCGCCCTCTCCTTCGGCCCGAACCGCGGCCGCAAGGTGACGTACACCCGCCCGCCCCACTTCACCCCGCTGCCGCCCGAGGAGGCGTCGCGACTCCTCGTACGCCGATACCTGTACGCGTACGGACCCGCGACACCGCAGCACTTCGCCCGCTGGCTGGCCGCACCGCCCGGCTGGGCGAAGGCCCACTACGCGGAACTGGCCGCCGCGGGCGAGATCGAGGAGGTCCGCTTCGAGGGGGCGCCGGCGTGGGTGGTGGCCGGCGACACCGGGTTCCCGGACACCGCGGAGCGGGACGAACTGACCCGGGGGGTGCGGTTGCTGCCGTACTTCGACGCGTACGTCGTCGCCGCGCAGCCGCGGGAGCTGCTCTTCCCGGGGGCCGCGTACCGGCGGGCTCTGGCGGGCGGGCAGGCCGGCAACTTCCCCGTGCTGCTGGTGGACGGGGTCGTGGCGGGCGTCTGGCACCAGCGCCGCCGGGGCCGCCGTACGACGGTCACGGTGGAGCCGCTTGGCCCCCTGACGGCACGGCAGGAACGCGAGCTGGCGGACCGTGTGGAACGGGTGGGGGCCGTACTGGAGGCGGGGGCGGAGCTGGTGATCGGGGAGGTGACGGTCGGGGCGCACGCGTGAGGACCGCATGCCGGGGGTGGTGGTCAGGGCGTCGCCGGCGGCCTGCGCGCGTCGAAGAGGTGACGGGAGCTGTGGGCGACGAACGGTCCCTCGTCCTCGATGCGCTCGTGCAGGTCGCGCAGCCGGTCCCGGTACGCCTCGACGGTGAACCCGGGGACCATCCACACCACCTTGCGCAGGAAGTGGACCACGGCACCGACGTCGAAGAACTCCATCCGCAGCCGCTCCGCCCGCACCTCCACCACCTCCAGCCCGGCCGCCTCGGCGTCGGCGCGCTCACGCTCCGGGTGACGGTGCCGGTGGCTCGCTTCCGGCAGCGGCCCGAGGAAGTACTCGATGAGCTCGAAGACGCTGGCGGGCCCGACGTGCTGGGCGAAGTAGGTGCCGCCGGGCGCGAGCACGCGGGCCAGCTCGTCCCAGTGCGGCTCGACGGGATGCCGGCTGACGACCAGGTCGAAGGCGCCGTCCGCGAAGGGAAGGGGCGCGTCGTCCGCCGAGGCGACCACCGGGACCCCGCGCGTGCGCAGCAGCCGGGTGGCCTCGGCGACGTTGGGCTCCCAGCCCTCGGTGGCGACGACGAGCGGGGCGCGCTGCGGGCCGGCGGCTTCGAGGGCGAAGTCCAGCACCTCCCCTCCCCCGGTCTGCACGTCCAGTACGGCGGTGGCCCCGGCCAGCCGCTCCGCCATGGACCGGGCGTATCCCCAGGACGGCCGGGCCTCGGTGGCCCGTCCCTCGAACCAGGAGAAGTCCCACCCCTCGGTGGGAACGGCGGCGCCCTCGGCCACGAGTTCGTCGAAGTCACGGCTGGCGGAACGGCGGACGGAACGGCGCGTCGAGCGATCGTTGTCGAAGGAGGGGTCGGCGGACATGACTAGGCCACCACCAAGGGCCGGACCTGCTCGGCGGCGAACCGCACGAATCCCTCCGGGTCGGGCTCGTCGCCGGTGGGCTGGAGGATCACGGTGTCGGCCCCGGCCCCGGCCAGCCGCCGCACGGCGTCGGCGACGGCCTCGGCGCCCCCGGCGGCCCCGAGGTCCGGGACGTCCCCGACGCCTTCGGCGACCAGCTCGCTCCGGAGCCTTTCACCGGCGCCGGGGCCGGTGGCGGTGAGGAGATACACGACGACCCTGTGCGCGTCCGTCCGGCCGGCCGCGGCCCGCCCCTCGTCGATGAGGCGCCGGGCGCGGCGCACCCCGTCCGGCGGAGTGTTCGCCGTGAGCACGGTCCCGTCGGCGGCCTCACCGGCCAGCCGCAGCGAACGGGGCCCGGTGGCGCCGGCCAGCACCTCGACGGCCTGCTCCGGCGGCCAGTCCAGCGCGACGTCGTCAAGCCGGACGTAGCGCCCCTTCGATGTCACCCGTTCCCCGCCCAGCAACGCCCGCAGCGCCACGAGGTGCTCCCGCAGCAGCGTGAGCGGCGACTCGGCCCGCGCCCCGACCTGCCCCATCCAGTCCTGCACCCCGTGCCCCACGCCGAGGACGGCACGGCCGGGGAACATCCGGTGCAGCGTGGCGGCCTCCATCGCGGTGACGGCCACGTTCCGCAACGGCACGGGCAGCAGCCCGACCCCGACCCGCACCCGCTCGGTCCACGCGAGGGCGGCGGCGGCCGTGGAGATCCCGCCCTCGCGGAAGCAGTCCTCCCACAGCCACAGCTCCTCGAGCCCCACCTCATCGGCGACACGCGCCACGGCACGCAGCCGCTCGGGGGCGAGCTGGGGGCGGAATACGGCACCGAGTCCAGTCATGCTGCCTTCCTACCGTCGGCCGAGGCCCCGTTCAACACGATTACGAGGCTTACGGGACCGCCCCCAGCGGTCCCTCGAAACGAACGGTCTCGACGATCCCCCTCAACAACCCCCGGTACTCCTCCCGACGCCCGACCGCCCCGGTACTGACCGTGAACACGGCCATCCGCTTGCAGTCGGGATGCGGGAGGTGAGCGTGAACCTGGAGGAGGGGGAGCTGGGGGAGGGGGCTTTCGGCGGCGTGACGCAATGTGGTCTCGCTGAGGACCGCGGGACCGCAGGGAAGTTCCTCAAAGGCGATGTGCGAATGCCCCTTGGCCGAGGTGACAGCACGGGCCGCCGTTACGCCACGGGGCGCCATGTTCGTATCGCGCCAAGAGATGGTGAAGAGGGAGAGCAGAGGTGCACTCGTAAGTGCGATGTCGTCGCGATGCAGCCCGACCGAACAGTGGACCGTGCCGAAACCACACAGCGCCCCGAGCATCCGCTGCACCGAAGCGACCTGACCAACGAACCGCTGACGCACCAATTCACTGGGCGCGGCTTCGAGTAACGGTGCGACAGCTTCGCGCATCGCTTCGGCATCCGAGGATCCGGGTTCGGCCAGCAGGGAGCTGAGCGGCACGGGAATGAACCCTGCCGGCTCGGCGAACCACAGTTCTGCGTGTGCGTCTTTGACGGATTCGTGCACCAAGATACGGGGAGTGGCCATGAGGCCTTTCTGTACGGATCAGGAGCGAACGGAAGAAGGGCCAGCGGCCCGACGCCCACGCGCAATGTCGTCGGGGCCGGCGCCCCAGTCGTTGAGGCACTCATCGTTCCGGGGGTCGATGCGCTGTTCCATGACCTGCATGCGCCGAGGAGCCCGGCCTCTCCGTCCGGGTGCGGCAATGACTCCTGCGAAGCGGACATCGCCCGCGAACCAAATTTCCTCGATCTGAGCCTTCAGACACGGCTTGGCACGAGGAGCCATGCGGCGACACCACCATTCCAAGCGCAGATGCCGGGTAAAAACCACGGGTAGCCACTGGCCTGGCCGAGCAGGGTTAGGAAATTCGAACCAGCCGTAATGCTTGCTGGAGACCTCCGGGCGATCACTCAGCCCGTACGGAACATCTCGCAAGAGCTGCCAGCTATAGGTACGCAAGATGCGTAACATCGACAGTGCTGTCGGAAAATAACGCAGTTGTGTAAGTGCACGGTAAGGACCGTAAACGAAGTACGGAAGAAACACCCAGACGATCCAGTCGGCCGAGTACACCGAGACACCGAGCAATAGCACCCAGCCACTTACCCAGCCGAATAAACCAACGACGTTCATCACCATGTGACTGAGCCAGGCGCGACGGGTGGGCGGATGATCCCATGCAGTCGCGTAGGCGATAGGATCCACAAGTCCTTCCCTCCTACTCAATGACAGAAGACGTATCGGGCGATGTCTACAAGACCTCCGCCATCAAGAGCGAGACGCGAGCCGTCGATACCGGCGACAGCACCGTCCTTGATTCCGTCGTCCTCCGAGTCCACGGCCTTGTTGTACAAGCCGAACCCTCCCGTACCAACGCCGAGCATGCCCGAAGTACCGGCAACGGCATTGGCGGCTCTGCCGGGGTCGCTAAAGCCACGCACCGCTCGTGCGACCATTGAGTTCTCCAGGTTCGTGATTGCTCCGGCCTCATCGAGAACCTTCGAACCGTAGGTACCGGCCCGCTGCCAGAAATCCAGTACTTGCCCGCCCCTGCGGATGGCTCGCGTAGCTTCGAACGAGCCCTTGGCCGCTGCCGCGACACCCGGTAGCGCGCCTACGGCGTCTGCTCCTACTGAGACAGCGTTGCTCCAGAAGTCGGCATCGAGTTCTCCCTCCGTCAACCCGTCCCACAAGGACGCCCGCACTTCCGGGTCTGCAAGTCGCAGACCAAGCGCCGCCACGCTCAGCCCGGAAGCCGTGAGCATCAAGGCAGCAACCGTCGCGATACCCCAGCCCAGCGGCCCCGCAAGAAGAAGTGCCACGACCCCGATCAGACCCGCCACGAAACTGAGGATGTCCGGGAGGTTGTCGCCCAGCCAGTCGAGTGCCTCGTCGAACCAACCCGGCTCGTGCGGCACCAGCTTCTTCGTGGCGTCGCGGATCTTCCGCGCCCGGTACCCGGCCTTCTCCTCGTGCTCCTCGGCCAGCCTCTTCGCCTTGCCGATGACTTTCTTCAGCTCGGCCAGCGCGTCATCGAGATCACCGTTCGCGCGCGTGAGTGCCTTGTGCGCGGCATCGCCATCGGCCCCCTCCTTCTTCAGGCCGGGGTCCTGGCCCGCCGAGTCCGCGCGCCCCTGCGCACGGTCGAGCGCGGCCCGGGCCTCCTTCGCGTCGTCCTCCAGCTTCCTGGCCCGCCGCTGGAAGTCGTCCAGCTCGCCCTCCCAGCGGTCCAGTTGCCGGGCCGCCTTGCGGACCGAGTGCGCCGCGTTCCTCAGGTTCAGCGGCAACGGACCGCCGTCCAACTGCTCGCGAAAGGCGACGGCCGCGTCGCCCTTCCAACAGCTGCCGTCGAGAAGCTTGGTGACGAGGTCGTACGCCTCCTGGAGCACCTTCGCGCATCCGCTGAGCTTCTTCTCCAGCCCCCGCACGGTCTCCGTGTCCCCCGGCACCGGATTGAAGCCGAGGTGCGGATACCCGGGGTTCGGGATGGGCGGAGCGGACTTGAGCCCCTGCGGCTTGCCCAGGTCCGCCCGCGACTGCGGGTCGAGAGCGGCGCCGTACTGGTCCTGGCCGGCCGTGACGGTCACTTCCGCACCGCCGCCTCGAGCGCTTTGTCGACCTCGAGGTAACTGTCCTTGCTCTTGCCGATGATGTCGGCAAGGTCCTCGGTCTGCTTGCCGATCTCCTCGGAGCCGTACTTCCAGTCCTCCTGGAATGCCTCGCACGCCGAGTCCAGCTCATCCGTGCCCAGCCCGAGGACCGTCGCGTCCGACAGCGCCTTCCGCACTCCCCTGAGCGAAGTCGACGACTCCCTCAGCGACTTCATGAACCGCCCGAGCTCGTCCCCGTCCACGGCAAGCCGCTCCGCCATGCGCCCGTCCCCTCTCACCGATCCACCGCACCGATGAGAGGAACGACGCCATCCGGTTTGCGTGACGCCCTGGCGACCGCCGCCGCCCTGAGGACTGGCGGAAAGGATCAGCGGTTGACGGCCTGGATCTCCTGGACGACGACATCCTGGGTCGCGCCGAACGTCCCGTCGGGCAGGTCTCCGCCCGTGGGGCCGGTGCCGGTCCAGTGGATCTCCCACGTGACCGTCGCCTGAAGCGGGAACGTCCCGTCACCCGAGGACCGCAGGTACTTCACGCCGCACGGCGGTGTGTCGTCCGCCCTGCCCTTCTCGTACGGAGCACCGATACGACCGCCCTTGATCTCGCAGACTCCCGAGGCGGGGTAGGTCTCGGCATCCGGCGTGCCCGGCTTGATCTGCAGCGAGACCGGCTCCGCCGTGGCCGTCGCCGAGATACCGATCTCCTCCACGGACGCGGTGACCGAGACCGGCTTGAACTCGGCACCGTCCAGCCAGGCCCACGTCGGAAGGTTCACCTTGGTCGCCCCCGCGGGCGCCAACGTCACCTCGGTACCGGGGACACGGATCTCCGCGTAGGCGAGCTCGGCGAGGACTTCCGGGGTGACGGCGTTCTCCTTGTCCGCGGGTGGCGGGTCGCCGATGTCCACCCAGAAGTAATCCGTGTCGCACTTGTCCCAGCCCGGCGGGAAGCTCTCGTTCACATACGAGCCCCACCAATATCCCTGGCCGGTCTTGTCCTTGTGGAATCCCTTCTTCTCATCCTTCGCGTTGTACTTCTCCCGCTGCTCGGCATCCCACTGGTATCCCGTGGACTCGGCCTCCCAGATCGGCTCCAGGTAATCCTGCAACTCCTGGGGCGAGAACTTCGGGGCGTACCAGCACGCCGGCGGGCTCCACGACGTCGCCGACGTCACGGGCCCCACCGAATCTCCACTACCGTTCTTCGAACGATCGAAGACAACACCACCCACGCTCACCGAAACGGTCCCGTCACCACCGGCCTCGGCGTGCTGCTCCGTCTGACCATTGCTCCCGTGTTTACCACGCTCAGCGAATGCCGACGGCGCGACGAGAACGGATACACAGACAAGACTCAGAACGGTCACCGTTCTGCCCAACGTTCTTACGGCTGGCACGCCTTGTCCCCCCGGGTAGAAGCGATATCGGTGGTCTGCCATACACCGGCTGCGTTCTTGGCGAGCTTTGTGTGGTAAAGAACGTAGCTGTCAGCCGTTGACGCCGACCTGTCGACCTTGCCGGTCTTCTTGTTCTTGATGTACGACTTACTCTCGTCCGAGCAGTAGGTCACGTACGCTTGGCCCTCGTCTGAGAAGGTGACCTCACGGTTGAAGTACCGGGTCACACCGATCCAGGTGTCATTGTCGTCGATGTAGCCCTGCACGTACGTAATCGACGAGCTCAGGGCCTTCTCGGTGTTGTAGTAGCCGAGCGCTTTCGTGCCGGTACTGCCCTTGAAAATGGCTTCGTCCACCGCGTTCACCGCCAATGAGCTGTCCGCTAGGACAGCGTCCTTCTTGGCATCGCCCGTCTTGCCGCCCTCGAAGACGTTCTTGGCGTCGGACGGAAAGCTGATCACCGGCCGGTCTCCGGCTGTCGTCTCGCTAGGACTCGGCGAGGCAGACGGCTTGCTCCCTGTGTCCGCCCCCGCGATCTTGTCCTCCCCCTCTCCCTTGCCGGGGCTGTCGTCGCTGCCGCACGCGGACAGCGTCAAGGCCGCTGCGGCGGTCAGCGTGAGCGCTGCGAGCAGGGTGGGGCGGCGGCGATTCACGGTCGACTCCTGAGTAGGACGAGGCTTCTCTTCAGCGACGCAACGCTATCCACCGGAGCCGAGAGACACCAGGGCGAGACCTGTCCCTCGGCGGCCCCAACGGGACTGGGCGGCAGTTCCATCTCACAAGCCGACGACAGACCCCGCAGGCCGTCCTTCAATCACCTGGGCGTCTGGCCGGATGACCTTTATTCGAACTGCGGCGCCTTGTAAGTTCACGCGTGCGTACGGGTGGTTGCTGGTGCGACGCGTGAGCTGACGGGGGGTTGCGGGGATGGTGGGCCACAGGCCGAGTGACTGGCATGTGCTGGACCTGGACAAGGACCCGACCCCGGGGGATCCGCAGCGGGTGCGCACGCT
>JODU01000016.1 GCA_000720845.1 Kitasatospora aureofaciens
CGCCAAGTCTTGGGTGCGGGGACGTGACCTGTTCCTCAGCACGCTGGCCACCGCCTGGGCCCGCAGCGCCGCCATGGCCGACGAATCTTCCCCCGACGCACTCGCTTCCCTCATGCGCACCGGGTGGGAGACATCCACGACGGAAGGCGTGCCCGGGTGCGACCAAGCCCCCTCGTATCCATAGCGGGGAACCGACCGGTGTGAGGACCTTCCGCAACGAACGTCCCGGATGGCGCGCCATTGGACAGCCCTCACCTCCCCCCTGTCAGGCGTGACCGAGCGCCTTGTCATTTGGGTGCCGACGCCGCATCGACCGCACCACCACCCCCCATTCCCCACTCGATGCAAGGAGATCAACCGTGAAGATCGGCATTTTGGGCGTAGGACACATCGGCAAGACCCTGACCCGGCGGCTCAGTGCCGCGGGACACGAGGTGAAGGTGGCCAACTCGCGCGGCCCGCACACGATCGGGACCGACGTGCTGTCCTCGGGCGGGCGAGCGGTCACCGCGGCGGAGGCCGTGGCGGACGTCGATGCCGTGATCCTCTCGATTCCCCTGAACCGCATTCCGCAGATCGCGCCGCTGATCGCCGGTGTACCGGCCGACACGGTCGTCATCGACACGTCGAACTACTACCCGGCGCGGGACGACCGGATCGGAGCCATCGATGCCGGGCAGGTCGAGAGCCTGTGGGTCACCGAACAGCTTGGCCGGCCGATCGCCAAGGCATGGAACGCGATCGGTTCCCACTCGTTCGCGGCCAAGGACAGCCCCGCGGGCACTCCCGGACCTTCGCGTCGGCGTCGCTTGCGTCGAGAGGGGCCTGCGGGTCTCTCAGTTCTTCAATCAAGGTGGAGCGGTCACTGAAGTCGGCCCGGCTGTCGCCGGTCCGGTCGCGCTCGGCGAGCGTGCCGTGCGGCCTGCCCATCGCCGGCAAGCCAGTGACTTGGCGGTAGGAGGCCGCTCAGCCGCCGGTGTCTCATGAGACACGTCATCCGCTGATGATCGCCGGTGAGGCCGAACCGGGCCACGAGATGTCGAGTGGCCGGTGCCCCCTCCCTGGAACGTATGCCACCCAAGCGCTGCGCGAAGACATCACATGTACAGCTCACGTGCCGACGGCGTAGGGCGCGAGGCGGCGAAGCGGTTGGTGTAGGCGAAGTTGAGGACCGTGCGGCGTACACCTGGCCGGGTGAGAGGGGTGACACGGTGCGCCGTGGTGTCGCTGCGCAGGAGATAGGCGTCGCTGGCACGGTGATGGGCCGAGCGTGCTTGGTCGGTGTCCAGGTCGGCCAGTGAGCCGGCCTGCGGAACGTACTGAAGCAGACCGCCGTCGGCGGCTTCGGGCGGCGCTTCCAGGAAGAGCACCAGCGCGTAGGGGTAGTCGTCGGTGTGCGCGCCGTGGGTGTCACCTTGCTGATGGAGGACGTTGAGCACGTGCCGTTCCAGCGGGTCGGGCACCGTCACGGGCGGCTCGCCGGCGATCTCGCCCACGAGACCGAGCAGAAGCGGGTTCTCGTACAGCTCGCGAACCAGTGGTGACTCCCGGGCGATGTCGTGGCCGCCGAGGGTCGTCATGTGCCGGGGGGAGTCGTTCATGCACGACATCGTGAAGTCCCGGCGCCGGGCAATCTCCGCCAGTCGCCGGGCCTCCGCCCGTACCTCGCCCAGGCCGTCCACGGTGAGCAGGCCGGGCAAGGGGGCGTAGCCGTCGTTACGGAATCGCAGTCGGGCGGCAGCCCTCTCCTCGTCGGTGCGGGCGGCGAAGGGCACAGGCGGTGCCTTCCGGTCGGGTGGACAGGACACGCCTCATGCGTCCCCGGATGGCGCGCAGCTCAGTCCCCCACGGCTTGGAAGTGTCCGAAAACCGTGCGGACCCGCACAGCCCCCCGCAGACGAGGAATGACGGTCGGTGAGGGGTCGTCGGCGGCGCGGGACGCCGACCACCCCTCACGGGCTCGGAGCTGGATGTGAAACGTGAATCCGGAAGCCTAACCGGCGGCCGTCGCGGCGTCGGCGACCCCGGGGGCGGCCGGCTCCTTGGCGGCGGGCGGTGTGCGGTAGGCGCGAAGGGGCGCGTTGGTCGCGGCCACGACGGCGATCGCCAGGAGGGCGGACAGCCCTCCGAAGACCAGGGAGAAGGGAGCAGAGGTGACCGACGCCAACAGGCCCCCGCGGAAGTTGCCGAGTTCGGGGCCCGCGACACCGATGACGTGTTCCACCGAGGAGACCCGACCGCGGTACGCGTCCGGGGTCTCCAGCTGGACCAGGGCGCTGCGGGTGACGACGGACACGGTGTCGGCAGCGCCGGCCACCGCCAGGCAACCGAGCGCCAGCCACAACGGCCCCGCCAGACCGAAACAGGCCAGTGCCACGCCCCAGACCCCGGCTGCGGAAAGCTGTACGAGGCCGCTGCGGCGCCAGCGCGTCACCGTGCCGGAGAGCAGACCGGCCGTGATCCCGCCGACCGCGACGGCCGAGAGGAACAGGCCGAGGGTCTGCGGGTCTCCCCCGAAACGGATCTCGTTGACCAGCGGGAAGAGCGCGATGGGCATGGCGAGCAGTGTTGCGGACAGGTCGGTGGCCATCGAGCCCCACAGCGTCGGGCGGCGCAGGGTGATCCGCCAACCGCCACGCTCGGGCCGACGCCTGCCGCCTGCCGCGCCGGCGCCTTCGGGCCGCAGAGCGGGCAGGCGGATCACCGCGAGCATCGAGACTGCCATGGCCACGGCCTGGGCGGCGTATGCGGCGGGGAAATCCCAGCGGGCGATGATCAGTCCGGCCATCGCGGGACCGGCCAGCATCGCCGCCTGGAAGGAGACGTTGGTCAGCGCGAGCCCGGCCGCGACCTGGTCGCCCGGCAACAGCCGGACCGGGAAGGTGCGCCGGGCAGGAGCTCCGAGGGCGCTGCAACTTGTCCCCAGGCCGACAAGGGCGAGCAACAGCAGCACGTCACGGTTGTCCGCCAGGGCCTGGGCGCACAGCCCCGCGGAGGCCAGCAGTTGGCCCGCTGTGGTGGCCCGCACCACCGCACGGCGGTCAACGGTGTCGGCCAACGTGCCGCCGAGCAGCCCGAACAGCACCATCGGCAGGCCGGTGGCGAGGCCGATGGCGCCGGTGCCCACTGGACTGCCGGTCAGGTCCCAGACCTGGGCCAGCACCGCCACATTGGCTATCTGTCCGCCGAGTTGGGAGACCGAGGTGCCGATCCACAGGTCGCGAAACGGCCGGCTGCTCCGCAGCGGGCGGGTGTCGAGGAAGCGGACCCGCACACGCCGCCTCATCGCGGTGGCTCGACGAGGTGGTGGAGGATCCGCTGCCGCATCGACCGGCGTTCCAGCGCCCGCTTCACCTCCTCGACCACGGTGGTCATCGCATACGGGAGTTCGCTGTCCAGCTCGGCGACCGTTTGGTGGGTGGCGCGCCACTCCGCCTCCAGGAACGGCACCAGCGATCGGCCGCGTTCGGTCAGGTCGATCCGCCGGGTGCGGGCGTCGGGACCCGGCTCGGAGGTGACCAGATCCTCCTTGCGCATGGCGGCGATGGTCTGGCTGATCGCGGAGTGCGAGCGGTCCAGGGACTTCGCAAGCTCGCGAATGGTCAGTGGTCCGGTGCGGGCGAGCCGGATCAGCGGATAGGCGAACCGCGGCCGGACCCCCTTGATGCCACGCTCGACGTAGACCTGCTCGATCTCGGCGTCCATGGCTGCCAGAAGCTCGTGCAGGGAGTGCCAGGGGTCGGGTAGCGCTGTGGGATCTGAAGATGTCACAGCGCTAATATAACAGCGCTTACCGGTTTCTCACCCCTCACGGCCGCCGACGCCGGCATTGCTCCGGACACCGTCGTGGTCGCCCGCCTCTCCCGCTCAGGGACCGGCACATCGACTTCCCGGGCCACCACCTGTTCAACGTCACCGCCGGCGGCCCGGCGAGGGCCTGCGCCCCTCCCCCGTCCCCGATACCGCCGAGGACGACGAGGAGGGGCGCGGCCGCAGCGGGTCAAGGGGTCCAGGCGCCCTGTGCGGCGGTGGTGCGGGCGTGGTCGGTGAAGTCGCGGGGCGGGCGGCCCAGCACCTTTTCCACTTCGCCGGTGAGCGAGTTGAGGGCGCCGGAGCGGACTTCGGCGTACAGGCCGGTGGTCAGCCGCACCCAGTCCTCGGGCACGCCGTGGGCGCGCTGCTCGGCGGCGTACGTCTCGGCGCTCAGCGCGGTGCAGCCGATGCCGTGGCCCGTGGCGTGGGCGATGTCGGCCACGGCGTCGGCGAACGACATCAGCCGTGGGCCGCTCAGCTCGTAGTCCTGCCCGGCGTGCCCGTCCTGGGTCAGGGCGGTGACGGCGACTGCCGCGATGTCCTCGGCGTCGACGAACGCCTCCTTGCCCTGGCCGGCCGGCAGTCGCACGTCACCGGAGCGGACCGCATCGCGCAGGAAGTCCTCGCTGAAGTTCTGGAAGAACCAGCGCGGCCGGAGCAGGGTCGCCTCCAGGCCGACCGCGCCCAGGGCTCGCTCGGCCGCCGCCACATGGCCGGTGTCGAGGACCTGTCTGCGCGAGCACCGGATCGCCCTGGCCACCGGGCTGCTGCGCGAACCCGGCGCGACGATCGGCGCCGTCGCGGGACGTGTCGGCTACTCCAACGCCGTCGCCCTGAGCTCCGCGTTCAAGAGGTTCCGCGGCATCAGCCCGAGCGAACACCTGACCGGCAAGGCGTAGAACCACCTCTCCGCGCCGTACAGGCCCCGGTGCGCTGGCCGAGACACCGGCCGCAAAGCAGCGGGTGATCGCACGCTGGCCACCGTGACGGCCTTCTCGTCGTGCTCGCGAAGCATCCGCATGACGGCGGGGGCGGGTGAGGGGGTGCCGGCCCTGCTCCCTGCCGGTGGTGACGACGAGCCGCCTGGCGATGTCGCGCGGGCGCATCTCCTGGTCACGCGGGTGAAGTGCCATGGACAGCACGTCCTCCGGTGACACCCGCGCCGCCGCGCACAAAACGCCGGCTCCGGACCGAACCGCACGGTCACCGACCAGTGTTCACGCTCGGGCGTCGGAAGGCGCCCCGGTAGGCGGCTGGGGTCATGCCGATCTGGCGGCTCAGGTGCTGGCGGAGCGACTCTCCGGAGCCGAGGCCGCTGCGGCCGGCCACCTGGTCGACGGTGAGAGCGGTGGTCTCCAGCAGCTCGCGGGCCCGCAGCAGCCGCTGCTGGAGCAGCCATTGGAAGGGGGTCACGCCCGTCTCGGCCGTGAAACGGCGGGTCAGGGTCCGCACACTGACCTTGGCTTGACCGGCCAGGTCGCGCAGGGAGATCGGTTGGTCCAGGTGCTGCAGTGCCCAGATGCGGGCCGCGTCCAAGGAGGAGTCGGTTTCGACCGGGAGCGGGGTCTGTACGAACTGCGCCTGCCCGCCCTGGCGGACCGGGGTGACGACAGCGGCGCGGGCCGCCGCGTTGGCCACGGCCGCGCCGTAGTCGCAACTGATCAGGTGCAGGCACAGGTCGATCCCGGCGGCCGAGCCCGCACCCGTGACGATCGGTCCGTCCTCGACGAACAGCCGGTCGGCGTCCACGCGCACCGAGGGGAAGGCGCGCTGCATCTCCTCGGCCAGACTCCAGTGGGTGGTGGCGACACGGCCGTCGAGGAGTCCGCCCTGGGCGAGGACGAAGGCACCGCTGCAGATCGAGGTGACGCGCTTGCCCGCGGCGGCCGCCTGCCGCAAGGCGTCCAGTGCGGCAGGCTCGGCGTCGTGCCGGCTGGCGGTCGAGGGGACGATCACCGTGTCCGCCGCCGTGACTGCCTGAAGGCCGTGCCGGACCACCACCTCGATGCCGCCGGAGGCGCCGATCACACCGGGCGTGGCGGTGCACACCGTCACCTCATAGCCGGGGCGTCCGTCGATTTCGGCGGCGCCGAGCAGCGCGGACGGCATGGACAGGTCGAACGGTTTGACCGCGGGAACGGCCAGGACGGCGACACGATGCATGGCTAGATCCTTGGATCTCATGGCTTTCGGGCCACTAACCTACCCTGCGCCCGCACGGCAGAGTTGGGCGTGCGGACGGGCCCTCCGTCAACCACATTTCCCTCATCGGGGAGGCGTTCCATTGTTGAAGGTGAACGGAGACAACACCATGGGTGGATCAGTCGTCATCGGGGCGGGTGCCACCGGGGCAGCGACCGCCAGGCAACTGGCCGACAGCGGCAAGCGGGTCCGCCTCGTCACCCGCAGCGGCAGTGGTCCTGACCACTCCGCCATCGAACGGGTCGCCCTGGACGCGGGCGACACTGACCAGCTGGCCGAGGCCCTGGCCGGAGCGACAACGGTCTTCAACGCCGCCATGACCGCCTACCACACCTGGCCGGAGACCATGCCGCCGTTGTTCACCTCGATTCTCGCCGCGACCGAACGGGCCGGGGCCGACTACGTGATGCTCGGCAACCACTACGGCTATCGGCAGACCACCGAGCCGGTCACCGAGCGCACCCCGATGGCCCCCAACACCCGAAAGGGCCGGGTCAGGGCCCAACTGTGGCAGCAGGCCAAGGACGCCCACGACGAAGGGCGGCTGCGGGCCACCGAAGTGCGAGCCGGCCAGTACCTGGGCCCTGGCGCGGTCTCACAGTTCACGCTGCTGGTCGCGCCCCGAGTCCGCGACGGCGAACTCGCCCTCGTCCACGGCAACCCCGATGCGACCCATTCGTTTTCCTACACCGAGGACGTCGCAACGGCGCTGGTGGCGGTCAGCAGCGACGAGCGGGCCTGGGGACGGGCCTGGCACGCCCCGGTCATCACCACGACCGTGCGCCACGCCGCGACCGACCTGGCCGAACTCCACGGAGCACCCGAACCGCGGTTGGAGCAGCTCACCGAACGGGACATGGCACTGCTGTCCTTCACCGACCCACTGTGGCGGGAGTTCAGCGAGATGAGCTACATGGTCGAGCGCCCGTTCATCGTGGACGACAGCGATGTCCGCGACACCTTCGGACTCGAGCCTTCAACGCTCCGGGAAGCGCTGGCGGCCTGACGGGGTGGTGGGCGGGCCGGGCTCCGCGGCCCGCCCACGCCGCAACCAACCCGCAGTCCACCCAGCTGACCTCACTGGTCGCCACCGCAATCGCCAGGAGCGACAGCGCACAGTGAGGCACCATCGGGAGAGTGCTCGTTCCCTTGCAGCCAGCAGGGCCCTCAGCAAGTCCTCTCGTCGCAGTTCGAGGGCACTTTCCGTGCGCTTCTGATCAACTCCTGGACAGCGCACCTCCTGAAAGCGCGAGGCCAACCCGGCGAGGCCAAGTGACGGCGGCCGGTGCCGATTCCCCGCGATGGGGTCAGATGGTGAGAACGAGCTTGCCCTGAAGGTGACCATCGTCGAGCAACCGGTGCGCGTCGGTGACGCGCTCGAACGGGAACGTCTCCTGCACGTGGACCCGGAGTTCGCCCTGTTCGACGAGGGCGACGAGACCGCGCAGGGCGACCGGATCGGGGTCGACCGCGATGCCGCTGAAGCGCATGCCGGCCGCCTCGAACCGGGCGGCGAGCTCCGCATCCTCGTCGGCGACCGCCGTCACCAGGTGACCGCCCGGCCGGAGCACTTCGAGCGACCGCGCGGCAGTGTCGCCGCCGAGCGTGTCGAGTGCGACGTCGATGTCGCGGACCACCTCGGTGAAGTCGACCGCGGTGTAGTCGATCACCTCGTCGGCGCCGAGCCCTTCGACGAACTTCCGTTTGCTCCCGCTGGCGGTCGCGATGACGTGTGCGCCGAGCGCTTTCGCCATCTGGATCGCGATGTGACCGACCCCGCCGCCACCGCCGTGGACCAGGACGCGATCGCCGTCGGTCACGCCGCCGAGGTCGACGAGGCCCTGCCAGGCCGTGAGCCCGACGACCGGCAGCGCGGATGCCTCGACGTGCGAGAGCGAGGCAGGCTTGCGTGCCAGGTGCAAGGCCGGCGCCGACACGACCTCGGCGTACGCGCTCGCCGCCCGCGGGAACAGCGGCATCCCGAACACCTCGTCGCCGGGCCGGAACCGCCCCGTCTGCGCCTGTTCGACGACGCCGCTGATATCCCAGCCGAGGATGAACGGCGGCTGGCCGATCAGTGGGAACTCGCCGGCCCGCAGGCGCGCCTCCAGCGGGTTCAGCCCGATCGCCTTGACCCGGACGAGGACTTCGGTCGGCAGCGGCCGGGGTTCGGGAGCGTCCACGATGGTGAGTACCTCGGGACCGCCGAGCCTGTGCTGGGTGATGACTCGCATGACTCTCCTGACTAAAAAAGGGGGGTGTGGGGGAAAAGCCACGCTAGCTATCCGAAAGGAACCAGCAGGTACCCTTTGGCGCCATGAGCGATCTTGGTCCCGGCAACCTCTTTCTCGCCGACTGTCCCGCGCGTCTGGCGGTCGAGCTGATCGCCGACAAGTGGACGGTGGTCGTACTCGCCGGCCTCAGCAGGGGGCCGGTGCGCCACGGCGAACTGATCGAACTGATCGGGGGCATCTCCCGCAAGATGCTCACCCAGACGCTCCGACAGCTCGAGGCGCACGGACTAGTCCGCCGTCACGCCTATGCCGAGGCGCCGCCCCGTGTCGAATACGAGCTCACTCCGCTCGGGGCGACCCTGATCGATCCGATCCACATGCTGGCCGAATGGGCGAGAGAGAACGGCGACGCGGTGCTCGCTGCACACCAAGCCGATCCCGAGGCGGTTACCCACGGAACACCGACGACCTCGGCCAGCCGCTCCGCAGGCCAAGCGCTTGATTCTGAAATGATCAGTAATAACGATCAGTGATTATGACGCACAGGGCTGTGCCCGACGGGGCCGTCGCCGGCACGCCTACGGAGAAGGAGGCGTGGCGGGATGAACCTCGGGCCGTGTCAGCTGGGCCAACAAGTGTCTGTACGCGGTGGGGTTCCCTGCGAAGTCGCTCGCGGCCGCGAGGGCGGCCCGGTCGGTGTCCTGGCCCCGAAGCAGGTCAACGGAGGTCTGTGCGAGACGCTCGCGCAGACCGTTCCGCTCAGCGTCGTCCAGTAGCATGCGCAGGTCGGCAACCGCTCGGGCAGCAGCAAACCGGGCTGCTGGGCCGGCCTGCAGCATGCTCCGCAGCCCGGCGGCGGGGGCCGCGTCGTCCAGCAGGCCGTGAAGCCGGCCTGTGAGTTCCCGGGCGAGGGCCGTCGCCTCCCGCGCCTGCGGGCCCGCCTCCCGCAGCACCCAGAGCGCCGTGACCAGTTGGGAGTCGCGAGTGTTGTCGGCACCGTTGGGAAGCGCGTCTTGGCGTCCCGCTTCCTCTACCGCCGCGACAGCCCGTTCGTAGTCCTCAACCGTCGACATGGCGGCCTCGGACAGCTCGGTCGCACGTCGGACAAGCCGCGCCTGCACCCCAAGGACCCGGGGCAGGGCGCGGAGATTCCCACCGATCAGCCCGACGGCGATGAGCGATGTTCCGAGCAGCAGGAAGACGTCCGGACGTTCGAGATCCTGCCCGGCGGAGAGGTCCTCCAGATTCCCCCGGTCCGGGCCCTCGGTGAACATGAACCCGCTCTCCCAGCCGTAGCCACCACTACCGGAGGACTGCGAGGCCTTGAGGAGGTCGGACCGGCCGGGATCGCACTGGTAGGACGCTTCCCTCTCCCGCTTCTGATACGGGTCGCTCCAACGGACTGTGCATGATCCGTCGGGCTCCTCGTCGAGTACCGTCAGGTCGATCTGGCGCGCTTCAGGCAAGTCCGGCGCGGCTGCGTACAGCCCCACCGCACAAGCGAAGAGTACGAAACCCAGCGTCAGTACCCATCGGAAAAAGGGCATATGCCTCATCCCGTCTCCCCTCCCCTACAGGCTCACCAGCATCCCGCAAGCCCGTCCAGGGATTGAGAGGCGCGTCCGGCAGCGCTCGGGCGTGCAGCGCTGCCGAAACCCGGCAGGTGTTGCACTTCAGCCCTTCCTGCCGCCCCCTTCCAGGCTGTGCGGGATCTGCATGCCGGCATCCAGTGGGAGTCCCTGCCCCAGGAGCTCGGCTTCGGCCGGCTCGGGCATGGCCTGCTTGCGGTGCCTTGCGGCCCGGAACGAGTCCGGCGCACGGGGCCGGCTTCACCAGCTGCTGCGGAACGAGCTGCGGCCTCGCCCAGCAGTAGGTGCGTTCCGCGTCACTGTCGCGGCGGTCGCCGCGGCCGCAGCTGCGGCAAATCCCTGCGTCCGTTTGATCGCCGGAGCGACCGCGGACAGGTTCTGCGTGTGGAGGTCCGGCGCGGCAGCGTGTGTGCCCATGCAGTGAGGCAAAGCCCCAAGACTTGATAGTTAACCTGGCAACAGTTAGCGTGTTAAGTATGAGCGGTGGATCGAATCGAGAGAGCACGTTGGAGCTGATGCGGTGGGTTGTGTGGGGGCAGCGCCGCACCGCTGAAGACTGGATCCGGGAACGCGGCCTCACGCACGAGCAGAGTGCCGTGCTGGCGTACCTGTCGAAGAACCCGGACGCCATTCAGCGTGACGTCGCGCGGGCCATGCGCACCAGTGCGCCGAGCGTCTCGCGGCTCCTGGCCGGACTCGAGCGGCGCGGACTGGTGGAGCGCCAGACGCAGGCGAGTGACACACGCAGCCGCCGGGTGCATGTCACTCCAGCGGGCTCCGAGCTGATCCAGGGATTCGAAGAGGCCATGGACCGTGTCGAGGAGTCGATCCTCGCGCCGCTGGGCGCCGCAGGGCGGCGTCAGCTCCATGAACTGCTGGAACGGCTCGCGTCCCGGATCGAGCCACCCAGCTCTCCCTGACCCGGCTCTACCGCTCCGCACGGCGGCCGGGAACCCCGCGGGCAGGACCTCAGGCTCCTCCAGCAGCAGTAAGGAACACAGGTATGACCCAGATCACGATCATCGGTGCCGGTCTAGCGGGACTGACACTGGCACGAACCCTGGCGGTTCATGGAATCCCGTCCACGGTCTACGAAGCGGAGGCGTCTGCTCAGGCCCGGGGCCAAGGCGGCATGCTCGACATCCACGACTACAACGGACAGCACGGGATTCGTGCCGCCGGCCTGATGAACGGCTTCCGGTCCCTCGTCCTCGAAGGCCGCCAGGCGTCCCGCGACGTGGCACCTGACGGCACCGTCCTGGCGGACCGGCCCGATGACCCCGCCGGAGGCCGCCCCGAGGTGCAGCGGGGCGAGCTCCGGCAGTTGCTGCTGGAGTCCCTGCCCCCAGGCACGGTCGTCTGGGGCCACAGGACTCGGAGCGTACGGACCCTCGCTGACGGTCGTCACGAAGTGACCTTCGCCAACGGATCGAAGAGCCGCACCGACATCCTCGTGGGTGCCGACGGCGCATGGTCGAAGGTCCGGCCGCTGCTCTCCGATGCCACGCCCGCCTATGCCGGACGCTCGATGATCGAGACCTACCTGTACGAGAGCGGCACCCGGCACCCCGCCACCCTGGCACTGGTCGGTGGCGGGTCGATGACCGCCTACGACGAAACCACCCGCATCGGTCTCGGCGTACAGCGCGAGCGCGCGGACACCTTGCACTCCTACGCCATGTTCGACCAGCCGCTCGACTGGTTCGACGGCATCGACTTCAATGACGGCCCTGCGGCCGCCCGTACGGTCGCGGCGATGTTCGAGGGGTGGGCGCCTGAGCTCGTCGCCCTGGTCGCGGACAGCGACATCCCGCCGATCTTCCGCCCCCTGTACGGGCTGCCGATCGGACACCGCTGGGAGCACGTACCCGGGGTCACGCTCGTCGGAGACGCCGCCCACCTGGCACCGCCGGACGGCGAGGGAGCGAACTGGGCCCTCTTCGACGCAGGCCGGCTCGGCAACGCCATCGCCCAACAGCCCAAGAACGTCGACGCGGCCATCCGCGCCTACGAAGCCGCGCTCTTCCCACGGAACATCGACACGGCGACCGCCGCCGCAGCCTACTACCCCGAATTCAAACTGAACCGACCCACGGCAACTGGACAAGCCTGAGAATTCACCGCAGGCATGGGAGGTAGCGAAGATGGCCAGGCCGGTGCCGTATGGCTCACCGCGCTGCTGTCGGCCTCGCCGCCAAGATCGAGGGCACGTTCGGTTGATGGACACCCTGAGCCGCAACGGCTGCGACAGCCGCCGACTGCACCGTTCCTGTGCACCGAGTCGGCCGACAGGGGCCCATTTTATCTGTACCCGCGAACTAAGGATTTCAGGAAACAGGCACAGAGTTTCCTTGCAGGAGTGAGTGGAGCGGATTCGTTCGGCCCGCCCGGACCTTCTCAACGTGCTACTGTCGTAGTCAGTTGCAGTTGTGGTTCCCGAATTCCAGTACTTCCTGCCGGACTCTGTACGGCTGGACAGTATTTTTGGCACCGGTTTTTCCGGACGGGGTGATCATCGCGGCGACGCCGCGTCCGTGCAGTACGGGCGCCGACGCACTGCCCCGAAGGAGAAAAAATGGCCAGTGGCACCGTGAAGTGGTTCAACGCGGATAAGGGTTTCGGCTTCATCGAGCAGGACGGTGGCGGCGCCGATGTGTTCGCCCACTACTCGAACATCGCCGCCCAGGGCTTCCGCGAGCTGCTCGAAGGCCAGAAGGTGAACTTCGACATCGCCCAGGGCCAGAAGGGCCCGACGGCCGAGAACATCTCCCTCGCCTGACTTGCCGACGCGCCCGTCGGCGCGCACTTCGTAGCTGGGGCCCGCATCCTTCGGGGTGCGGGCCCCAGCTGCATGCTTTTCCGCAGCTGTTTCAGCTGCGACACCACCGCGAGGAATCCGCAGATTCAAAAAAACGGGTTTCCGTTTCACTCGGCCTATTCTTGCAATTCTCCATGCGTTCGCTGCTGCGAGAGTTCCTTGATGTGTGCCGCATTGAGGAAGGTTCCGCATGAACTCCACACGCACGAACGACCGGTTCCCCCGCACTCGCGGCGGCAGTGCCGCTCCCGCGAAGAACGGCAGCCGGTACGGATCTTCAGCCCGCTCGGGCGGGGCGTTCCGCTCCAACGGCAGCGGCCGCGGCCGTCGTCCAGCCGCGGCGCAGGGCGAGTTCGCCCTCCCGGAGACGATCGTCCCGGCGCTGCCCGCCGCGGAGAGTTTCGCCGATCTCGACATGCCCGCGCAGTTGTTGGCCGCACTCGCCTCGCAGGGCGTGACCGTTCCGTTCCCGATCCAGGGCGCGACGCTGCCGAACTCCCTCGCCGGCCGCGACGTGCTGGGCCGGGGCCGCACCGGTTCCGGCAAGACCCTGGCCTTCGGGCTGGCCCTGCTGGCCCGTACGGCCGGGGAGCGTGCTGAGGCCCGGCAGCCGCTGGGGCTGATTCTCGTACCGACGCGCGAGCTGGCGCAGCAGGTCACCGACGCGCTCACGCCGTACGCCCGGTCGGTGCGGCTGCGCCTGGCCACGGTCGTGGGCGGGATGCCGATCGGCCGGCAGGCGAGTGCCCTGCGCGGCGGCATCGAGGTCGTCGTCGCCACACCCGGACGTCTCAAGGATCTCATCGAGCGCGGCGACTGCCGACTGGACCAGGTCCGCGTCACCGTCCTCGACGAAGCGGACCAGATGGCCGACATGGGCTTCATGCCGCAGGTCACCGAGCTGCTCGACCAAGTGCGCCCCGGCGGTCAGCGCATGCTGTTCTCCGCCACGCTCGACCGCAACGTCGACCTGCTGGTGCGCCGCTACCTGAGCGACCCCGTCGTGCACTCCGTCGATCCGTCGGCCGGCGCGGTCACGACGATGGAGCACCATGTGCTGCACGTCCACGGCGCCGACAAGCACGCGGCCACCACCGAGATCGCCGCACGCGAGGGGCGGGTGCTGATGTTCCTGGACACCAAGCACGCCGTCGACCGTCTCACCGAGCATCTCCTCAGCAGCGGCGTCCGCGCCGCCGCCCTTCACGGGGGCAAGTCGCAGCCGCAGCGCACCCGTACGCTGATGCAGTTCAAGAACGGGCATGTGAGCGTGCTCGTCGCGACCAACGTCGCGGCGCGGGGCATTCACGTCGACAGCCTCGACCTCGTCGTCAACGTCGATCCCCCGACCGACCACAAGGACTACCTCCACCGCGGCGGCCGCACGGCCCGGGCCGGCGAGTCCGGCAGCGTCGTCACTCTGGTCACGCCGGCCCAGCGCCGTGCCATGACCCGCCTCATGGCGACGGCCGGCATCGTCCCGCAGACCACCCAGGTCCGCGCCGGGGCGGAGGCCCTGCACCGCATCACCGGCGCCCAGGCCCCCTCCGGGATCCCGGTCGTCATCACCGCACCGGTGACCGAACGCCCCAAGCGTGGCGCCACCTCGCGCGGCCGGCGCCGCCCGGCCTCGGCGGCCCGGCGGTCCGTCACCGGCGCGGCGGCTTAGGACCGTCCTGATCAGAAGGCTGACCATCAGTTGACCGAACTCCGCAGGAGGCACTTCTTGACGCTGGTCCAGACACAAGACCGCCCGACGGGCATCAACGCCGCGCACAGGACGGCCGCCGACGCCATGGACGCGGCCGGACCCCAGGTCTGGGACGACATGACGGTCGAGGTGGCGCTGTCCGTCATGGTCGCCGCCCGTACGGGTCACCTCGTCGTCTGCGACGTGGACGGCCAGTACACCGACCTGGTCACCCGGGCCCGGCTCAACGCCGTGCGGGACGGTCTCGGGTACTCGGACCAGGTCCGCCTGCGTGACATCACCGAGAGCGACGCTCCTTTCACCTCCCCGCTGACCACAGTGGCCGAGGCCGAGCACGCCATGCGTCACCGGCGGCTCGGCTCGCTGCCGGTGGTCGACGAGCACGGCAACGCCCTGGGCATTCTCGCTCTGTCCCGCTGAACCGCCTCACCACGGTCGGCCCCTCTCCCCTCCCCCTCTCCCGTCTCTTCTCCCTGTGAGGCATCATGCGCTGTGTCATCGCCCGCTTCCCGTTCGAGCTCACCAAGGGCGGCGTGCTCGAAACGATGAAGGGCGTCAAGCCCGAGCAGGTCACTGGCGACTCGGTGATCATCGGACGCCGCCACTACCCCGCCAAGCAGGTCGGCCAGGTCATCACCCGCCAGGACCGCCGTGACTTCAGCGGCGGCGAGGTCCTCCGTGCCATGGCCCGGCTCGGCTTCACCTGCCGCACCCTCCCCGAGGCTGCGACCGTGACCGCGAGGATCGTCGACCCGCTCCAGCGGGCTTCCGCGATGCTCGGCGCACCCTTGTCCGTCTGACCCCGCGGGACAGTCACGAGCCAACCGTGGTTCGGAGCCCCACGGGCGTACGCGGGCTTCAACGGGCCGGGTAACCGGCGGGTCGAGTGGGAGAGACCAACACCTGGTCGCTGGGTGCGGAGGATGGGGGCGGGTGGCCGTTGTCCGTTGCCGAGGTAGTCGTTGCCTTCGAGCAGACTGCCGACGTCCGGGAACGCATTCGCGAGCTCGGATCAGACGATCCTTGCGCTGCGCTCTGCGGCCGGACAGGTCGGCCCGTGCGCCGTCCGGGCTCCGTGGCCGGGCCGCCGGCTTGACCGGATGCTGCCTCCGTTTTACTCTTCAACGAGTACGGAGGCAGCATCCGCTTTGATGCGTCCGTGTACGCACCAGAGGCAGGAGGACGCATGGCCACCACCGGACACCAGGGGCGTAAGCCTCGCGCGGACGTCCAGCGCAACCGCGCGGCCCTCCTTGAAACCGCGCAGCGGCACTTCCTGCGGCACGGGGTCGGCACCTCCCTGGAGGCGGTGGCCAAGGAGGCGGGCGTCGGTCCCGGCACCCTGTACCGGCACTTCCCCACCAGGGAAGCACTGCTCGCGGCCGTCCTGCAGACCCGCTCCGAGGAACTCGTGGCCCGCCAGGCGGACATCGAGCAACTCGGAGACCCGGCCGAGGCGTTGGAGCAGTGGCTGCGGGCGATGGAGGAGTACTTCAGCGCCTACAGCGGCCTGCCGGAACCCCTCATGGCTGCGGCCCGGGCGCAGGAGCCGGACAGCCCGCTCACGATTCCCTGCGACATCCTCATCACCGCCACCGACCAGTACGTGCGAGCGGCACAGCACGCGGGGCACGTGCGGGCGTCGGTGCAGGGGTACGACCTGTTTCTCGCGGCCTGTTCCCTTGCCTGGATCAAGGGCAACGGCACCGACGAGGAGTCGCTCGGCCGACTCCGCGCGCTGATCGCGAGCGGCTACCGCGAGCGGGACGCCCAGGTCTGACCGCCGCACGATCGGGTCCGGCCGGGAACATTCGGCGATTCGACACGCCCAGTCATCACATGGCGCCGCCTTCACGGGCGGCGCAGCACAATCCAGTGAAGGACAAATCATGAAAATAACTGTTATAGGCGCCGGTGCCATCGGCGGGAACCTCGCTGCCAAGCTCAGCACAGCGGGTCACGACGTTCAGGTGGCAAATGCCCGCGGCCCCGAGGCCGTCCCGGCAGAGGTACTGGAAACGGGTGCCCGCGCGGTGGCCTTGGAGGAGTCGGTCCACGACAGGGACGTGATCGTCTTGTCGATCCCGTTCGGGGTGGCGGGCCAGCTGGCGGACCTTTTCGCGTCGGTGCCCGACGAGACGGTGGTCGTCGACACCTCCAACTACTACCCGGGCACGCTCATCGAGCCGATCGAGGCGGTGGACAACGGCCAGGTGGAGAGCGTGTACACCGCGGAGCTGCTCGGCCGCCCCGTCGTCAAGGCGTGGAACGCCGCGCTGGCCGAGACCCAGCGCACGCAAGGCGTCCCGGCAGGAACCCCCGGCCGCATCGCCATCCCCGTCGCCGGCGACTTCGAGGTGGCGCGTCGTGTGGCCATGCAGCTGGTGGACGACACCGGCTTCGACCCGTACGACGCCGGCCCACTGGCCGACTCCTGGCGCCAGCAGCCCAACAGCCCCGCCTACTGCACGGAACTGACCCTTGACGAGCTGCCGGCGGCCCTGGCCGCGGCCGACCGCGTCAAGGACACGCGCGTCCGCGACAGCCTGCCGGAGCGCTTCGCCGCCCTCGGTGCCAATCCCACGGTGGAGGACGTCGTCGAGATGAACCGCGCCGCCCACCGCTGAGTCACCCAACGCAGTTCTCGCGCACGCAATGGTGCGGGGGCGGCAGCGCCGGCACGCCACGGACACACAAGATGAAACCCGGCGCCACCCCGAGCTGTGCGGGTCGCCGGTGGGCTTCTTCAGCCCTTGCCGGAGTTTTGGTTCTCGTACGCTTCGCGGGCGGCCAGCAGGGTGGGCATGTGGTCTTCCGCCCAGCGCCGTCCGGCTGCGATGAGTTCGAGCAAGGTACGGCCGAGCGTGGTCAGTTCGTACTCCACTCGCGCGGGGACCTCGGCATAGACGGTACGGGTGATCAGCCCGTCGCGTTCCAGCGCCCGCAGGGTCTGGGTGAGCACCTTCGGGGTGGCGGTACGCAGAGGGACCCGCAGCTCGGAGAAACGTCGTGGCCCCTGCTCCAGGCACAGGATGACCATGGCGGACCATTTGTCGCCGACCCGGATCGGCATTGCTCTGCTCGGACAGGCCGGATGGAACATGTCAGGATCGAGCGGTTGCACCAGTACCCCCGCGGTAGCCAGATACCCTTGAAGTAACGATTATGTCCTGCACTACCTTCGCGTCGGCAGCGCAACCGATCGCTGCCTCTCCGGACCATTGATGCGAGGGAAGCATGCGTGCTGTCCGATTCCATGACTACGGATCACCCGCCGTGCTACGGGTCGACGAAGTACCCGATCCCCGGCCGGGGCCCGGGCAACTGCTGGTCCGGGTCACCGCCGCGGGCATCGGGTTCGCCGACGTCCAGATTCGGGCCGGCCTGATGCGGCAGACTGCCCTCCCCGATCTGCCGATGCCGTTCTCGCCAGGCTTTGAGGTGGCGGGCACTGTGGCGGATGTCGGGCCCGGCGTCGATCCCGCAACGGTCGGCAGGCGGGTGGTGAGCACGACTTCTGGTGGCGGTTACGCCGAAATGGCGGTGGTGTCCGCCGCCGCAGCGCTGCCCTGCCCTGACGCCCTTGATGACCACGAGGCTCTGGCACTGCTGGGTCAGGGTTCGACGGCGGTCGGGGTGGCCAGGGCCGCCGCACTGCGAGCAGGCGACACCGTACTGGTCGAGGCTGCCGCGGGAGGTGTCGGCAGCCTTCTCGTGCAGTTGGCCAGGCGCGCGGGCGCCACCGTGATCGGCGTTGCCCGGGGTGAGAAGAAACTGGCCGTGGCCAAGCGGCTCGGCGCGCACACAGTGATCGACTACACCGCGCCGGACTGGCACGAACACGTACGCGATGCGGCAGGCGGCAGCGTGGATGTGGTCTTGGAGACCACGGGCGGTTCGGTGTCGGAGGCCGCGTTCGATCTGCTGACCATCGGTACAGGCCGCATGGTCATCTACGGCATGACCAGCGGGCAGCCGCCGCGCTTCGACCCGCTCACGGTGTATCACCGAGGCGTCTCCGTGACCGGATTCGCCTCCATGGTCCTGGCGGCGGACCAACAGACCCGCCTGCGCGACGAGGCATTCGCCCTGGCCTCCACCGGTGCGCTCAAGCCGGTCATCGGTGCCGTGCTGCCGCTGTCGGAGGCCGCCGCGGCGCACCAGGCATTTGAGGAACGCACCACCATCGGCAAAACCCTCCTCACGCCCTGAACACCCCAGTGTTGGTGCGCTCCGACGGACACCCGCCGGGGCGCACCAACGACGGTTTCCGACGCTGACAACAAGCCTGCCCATGTGATGACTATCGTGTCTCGGCTCACCCGCGAGGTCAGAAGTAGCACTTCCGTCACACGCCCTACTCGAGGTGCTGCAGAAGTTCTGGAAGCACCAGGGTCAAGCCACGGAGACGGCGAGCAGGGCGAGCGCGGAGCCGCCGAAGACGATGGTGTTGCGCATGTGGGTCTGCACACGTACCCAGGTCGGGAAGGTGTCCGCCGCGGCCTGAAGGAACGGGGCGACCGCGACTCTGGCGAGCTCCGGGTCGCCGCTGCGGCGGAAGGCTGCCTCGACGGACTTCACCGCGCTGAGGTTGCTGTAGACGATTCCCGCGTTCATCAGCAGGACCAGCGAGGAGAAGATCCAGGTCAGCAGCTGGGCCACATCGACGTCGGCGAAGTTCGCCGACGCAGCGGCGATCATGGTCAAGGCCACGATGACGGGCACCGCGGTCTCATGACCGCCGGCGTCGAAACGCAGTCCGTTCTCCTCCAGGATCTCCGGCCTGATCTCTTGGCGGCGCAGCTCGGCCACCGCAGCGGCCTTCGCGGCCGGACCGAAGCGGTGGCGGACCACAGGGATGCTGACGAAGGCGGCGGCGACCAGTAACTGCATGACTGCGGCAAGGGTGTTCACGGTGTACTCCTTTGACTTGCACTTAGTTCAAGTGGAGAGATGCAGGAGACAGTAGCCCATGACTTGAACTAAGTGCAATGCCGCGTCCGGGGATATTGCGTCTGCGGTAGAGGCCTCCGGTCGAAGGTGTGTGGCCTGTCGCCCGGACGTCCGCCGGCGGTCCTCCACCCGGAGGAGCCGGCCGTCCCGGCCCGAGGGATGTGGAGAGCGAACAACTCACGATCCTCGTCGGTGAGTTCTCGACGGCGTACCACGCCACCGCGACGCACCATCTGGCGGTCTGACGACCTGTGGAGAGGAACCCCTAGACGGCGGTCCCGGCTTCGATGTCGAAGGGGACACCTGTGAGCTGTTCGCTCACCGCCCACAGCCGCCTGCCCTCCGCGGGGTCGTCGGCGCCTGTGGGGAGCTTGGCGGGCCTGGGGGTGCCGGAGGTCTGGTCGCGTCCGGCGGGGCCGATGAACCGGCCCGACTGGATGTGCGGGCTGGTCGCCGCGTACAAGGAGGGCCAGGCGGCGCCCTCGGCCGAGCCCATGAGCAGGCGTGCGGCGATCGGGGTGATCATGCGGCTCAGGGCGCCGGTACCGTGCTGCTGCAGGCCGGTCATCGCCGACCCCGGGTGGACGACGAGCGCCTCGACGGGGCTGCTTTCAGTGCGGCGCGCGAGTTCGAGGGTGTAGACGATGTTGGCGCGCTTGGACTTGGCGTAGGCGCCCATGGCGCGGTAGCTCTTCTCGCTCATCAGATCGTCGAGCCTGCCCATCGGCCACCGCGCCGCGATGGCGCTGACGGTGACCACGCGCGGTGCGGACGAGCGGCGCACGGCGGGCCAGACCTGGGCGTCGAAGGCGAAGTGGCCGAGGTGATTGATGCCGACCGTCATCTCGAGGCCGTTGTGGGTGGTCCGCCGCTCGGGCAGGTTCATCACACCGGCGTTGTTGAAGAGCAGGTCGACCGTCTCGGTCTCGGCGATCCGGGTGGCCGCGTCACGGACGGAGGAGAGGTCGGACAGATCGAGCACGAGGGTGTCCGTCCGGGCCTCGGGGGTCGCGGCGCGCACGGCCTCCGCTGCCTGGTCCAGCTTGGTCTGACTGCGGCCGGCCAGGATGACGCGGGCCCCGTGCCGGGCGAGCGCGCGGGCGGTTTCCAGTCCGATCCCGCTGTTCCCACCGGTGATCAGCGCCGTGCGGCCGGTCTGATCGGGGATGTCGTCGGGAGTCCAGTGGTTCACCGTTGTCACGCTCCTAGGATTCGTTGAATCTGTGCTCGGTATGCGGCACTCGGCAGGGTCGTGATGCCGAGTTGGAAGTGCATGCCGAGGATGTCCTCGGCGAAGGCGGCTTCGGCGACGATCTGGATGCCGTCCAGGCGCCGCGCGCGAGCACGTCGAACGCTCGAAGCTGGTCGACAACGTCGAGACAGCCCGCATTGACGGCTTCGTCGATGAAGGACCTCAGTCGTGGTGCGCAGCCCAAGACCTGTCCCCTCTTTCAGACCGGTGGTCTGTTTGGCTGCACCCTCAACGTAGAAGACCGCCGGTCTGATGTCAAAAGACCAGCAGTCTGTAATCTGGGAGCATGACGAACTTCCAGCGCGCACGTAGCGAGGAGCAGCGTGAGGTACGACGCCAGGCCATCCTCGACACCACCGCCGCCATGCTCGAGGAGATGCCCATCGGCGCGATCAGCCTGAACGAGCTGAGCCGCCGCGTGGGGCTGGCGAAGTCCAATGTGCTGCGTTATTTCGAATCGCGTGAGGCGATCCTGCTGGAGCTGCTCGACCGTGCCTGGCGGCAGTGGGTGGCCGACTTGCCTGCCCTGGTACACGCCGGCGTCGACCGGGACGCTCCGGTGAGCCTGCGTGCAGAGCAGTTCGCCGGCGTCATCGCGAGCTCCCTCGCCCCACGCCGGGTCCTGTGTGACCTGCTGAGCGCTCAGGCGGGCGTACTGGAACACAACGTCTCCCCGCAGGTGGCCGTCCGCTACAAGCGCGCGGCCGTGGCCAACGTCGCCGACATCGCGGCGTTGGCCCATCAGTACCTTCCTGAACTGCGCGACAGCGCACCGCAGTTGACCGCAGCCATGATCATGGCCGTCGGCGCCGTGTGGACACACGCACGGCCCTCCCCGGCGATGCTCGCCGCCTACGAGGCCGACCCCTCACTCACCGCGTTCAAGCTGGACTTCGTGACTACCCTGCAGGAGATGCTGGCCACGCTCACCGCGGGCACTGTCGCCCGCGCCAACGCCTGAGCCCGTCCACGCAACAGCCGTGGGCCGGGCCGCGGTGGCCAGCGAGCGGTGGCGCGCACTCGCTGGCCCTGCCCTTCAACTCGCTGATGCCCGAACACCTGGCCTTCCCCGGCGGCTTCGTCGCGCAGTTGCACGATTCAGCCGTCCGTCGTCACCCTCTCCGCCGAGCGTCACAGCGCCGGATACGCTCTAGCCGGATACGGGTGTCGGCTGCTCATCCGCCCACTCGGCGAAGGTGGTGACCGGGATGCCCAGCTCCCGGGCGAACTCGGGCCGGGCGGGCTGGAGGACCGCGTTGTTCCATGCGTGTCCGGCTCCCCACGTCGGCATGCCCGCGTCGAGGGCCTCTTCCAGGCTCATGGAGGGCGCGGTCATGGGCACGCCCCAGGCGGCGGACAAGGTCTGCGCGATCTGCTCCATCGTGCGCAGGTCACCGGCCAGTTCCAGTTCCACCTGGTGGAACCGGTCAGGGTCTCGAAAGGCGTGCGCCGCAGCCGTGCCGATGTCCCGCACGGCCACCAGGGCCAGTTCGGTCTCCGGCTTCAGTACCGTCAGCAGTCCGCCTCGCGGCCCCTTGGGCGCCAGCAGGGGCAGGTTCTCCATGAAGAAGGCGGGCTTGATCACCGTCCAGCGGGCAAAGCCCGCCCCCCGCACCGCCGTCATGATCGCCTGCTTGGTCCGGAAGTAGTCCGCCATCGCTGCCCAGCGGCCCTCGGCCCAGCCGGCGGCCCGGGTGTGCTCACCGACTCCACTGGTCGAGGACTGCACGAACTGCCGTACTCCCCCAGCTTTCGCCGCGTCCACCAGGTTGGTGGCCTGTGCGAGCTCGCCCGCGAAGTCCACGCTGGTCTCGGTCATGGGCGGCGTCTGCACCGAGAACACCGCGCGGACTCCGTCGACCGCTGCGCCGAGGGAGGTCCGGTCGGAGAGATCCGCCCGCACCAGCTCGGCGCCCAGCGCCTCGATCGCTCGGGCGGACTTCGACCGCGGATCGCGTACGAGTGCGCGTACGGGCACCTCGGCGGCCAGGAGTGCGCGGGCCGTGGCCCCGCCTTGCCGGCCGGTGGCTCCGGTGACCAGGACGGTCTTGCTGTTGACGGGCATGGTTGTTGCTCCTCGCGGACCGGGGAAAGAAAACGGCGGGGCCCGCCGTTTTTCATGCCGCTAAGATATGGCGGGGCCCGCCGTTTAGCAATGAGGAGATCATGACCGGTCAGCGCTCGGACGCCCGACGCAACTACCAGCGCATCCTCGCCGTCGCCGAAGCCGAGGTCGCCGCGCACGGCACCGAGGCATCCGTGGAGCAGATCGCCCGCACCGCAGGCGTCGGCTCGGCGACCGTGCGCCGTCACTTCCCCACCCGCCGTGCCCTGCTCGAAGCCGTCTTTCAGGAGCGCATCGAGGGCCTGTGCGAGCACGCCCACCGGCTCGGTGCGACCGAGGACGGCCGCACCGCCCTCCTGGAGTGGCTCCACGCCCTCGTCCTCTACTCCGTTTCGGCCCGCGGCTTCGCCAGCACCCTCAGCTACGAGCCTCCAGCCGAGGAATCCTCCCCGCACTCCTGTGGCGACAGGATCGCAGCGGCCGGAACCCCCCTGCTCCAGCGGGCCATTCGCGACGAGGCGGTCGCACCGCACGTCACCTTTCACGACCTGCTGACCCTCGCCGTCGGCATCGCCCTGGCCACCGAGCACCACAAGGACCCCGAGCCCCAGGCGGACCGCCTCTTCCGCCTCGCCGTGGAAGGGCTGAGCCCTGAGCACGGGCGTCGGCCGTGCTCCACCCCGGAGACGGCGAACAGCAGTAATGAGTGACCAGCCCGTACTGCCCGTGGCCTACAGCTTCATGATCGGCTCTGCCCCTGCGTGGTCGGTCGCCACAGCTGCCGGGGTCGGGTGCGGAAGCGTGAGAGCCAGCCACCGCCTTCTACGTGGCGAACTGATCCGCTGCCTTCTGGCGCAGGCGCTCCCGCTCGTGGCGCTTGCGTTCGTCGGCCTCGTCCCGCGCTGGTGCGCAGAGCCGTTTTCCGGCGACCCGGCCAGGGCGATTCGCAGGCGAGGCGGGTGGAAGGGCGACAGGCGGCCCGTCGGATGATCGTACCTGCGCAGCGCGGACGTCAGTTGTCGCCGGACGGGGCGGGTTGGAAGGCGATGGCGACGAGGTCGTCGCCCAGTGTGGATGCCCACCGGGCGACGTCCTCCTCGAGGAAGGTGACAAGACGGGTGGGGGAAACCGGCCCGGCACTGTCGGCGCAGTGGGCCTGGAGGCGTTCGCGCAGCGGGTAGAACGTGCCGGCGCTGTCGCGTGCCTCGGTGATCCCGTCGGAGTAGGCGATCAGGGTGTCTCCGGGGTCCAGGGTGAGTGTCACGGTGCGCGGGGGCGCGGTCAGCAGGTCACTCATGCCCAGCGGCAGGCTGTGCTCGCCCTCCACGACCGCCGCCTCGCCGTGCCGGATGGTGAACACAGGCTGATGCCCCCGGTCCAGGATCCGTACGGTACGCGCGTCGGCGGAGAACTCGAGCAGGACGGCCGTGACGAAGACCTCGTCCGCCGGCCCCGCGGCCTCCCCGGGCGTGTATGCCGGCCGGCCGTCACCCATCGGCTCCGGCGGAGGGTTGTCTCGGTCCAGTTGCAGGGCCACGTCGATCCGCTCGGCCACCTGGCTCAGCGACGGCTGGAGCAGCGCCGCCTCCTGGAACGAGGAGATCACCGTGGCCACCGTCTGCGTCGCACTGATGCCCTTGCCCTTGACGTCCCCGATGATCACCCGGATGCCGAACGGCGTCGGGCGGACACTGTAGAGGTCCCCGCCGATGAGCGCCTCGTCGTCCGCCGCCCGGTAGAAGCCGGCCAGGCGCAACGGGCCGATCCGGGCGGGCAGCGGACGCAGCAGGGCCAGCTGCACGGCCTCGGCGACCGCCTGTACGCGGCGGAAACGGCTCTCGGCCCGTCGGCGCACCACACACAGCGAAGCGGACAGCACGGTGACGGTGGCCAGGACGGTCAGGGCCACGACGGTCATCGGACCGATGTAGTCCTCGAGCCACTCGGTGACCGCCAGCAGCGCACATCCGGCGGCGCCGATGGCGACGACACCCAACGGCGGGTACGTGAAGAGGGCCAGCACCACCGAGGCCGCCAGCAGCGAGCCGAAGAAGTAGCGCGGCGGTGTCACCTGGTCGAGCACCATGGTCACCACGATGAGTGCGGGCGGAACCCAGGGGAGCCATCGGGGCGGCCAGGCGTGCTGCTCATCCCACTGTCTGTGTTCCGCCGCAGCCCGCCCCGCTCCCACGCTGTCACCCGCTTCTCACCAGCTTCCGGTCCATGCCTCGGTGAGCATCATGCATGAGTGAGCACGACCTGGACGGCATCAACCCACCGCACGACGGCTCTCCGCGACGGTCGAGGTGCGGGGCGAGACGGTCGCCATCCCGTCGCGTCCACAACGAGGAGCCGGGCTCGGACTCGGAGCGTCCCCCTGATCGGAGCCCGGACGTGTCCCAAATGCGTTGGTCCGGAAGAGTTCCGGCCGCTGAGATGGAACGGGTGGGCGCGCAGTGGCCGCGGCACGCTTCGCGCCCCGACCAGGCCGTGTCGGCATCGATGACGACCTGGTGAGGCGGCTCGGCTCCATCAGCTTCGCGTGGGCTCAGGGCCTCATCGGCCACTCCTGTGCGTGCTGGTGGACGAATTCGGCGAACGTGCGGGGCGGGCGGCCGGTCAGGTCCAGTACGTCGGTGCTGACCTGGTCTTCCCTACCGGCCCGGATGCCGTCCTCCACAGCCGCGAGGGCGTGCGCGAACTCCGCAGGTATGCCTGCCGAACGGTAGTTGGCCGCCTGTTCGTCGGTGTCGATGTGCACCACGCGCACCGGTCGGCCGGTGCCCGTGGTGAGGGTCGCCGCCGCGTCCGCGTAGCTCAAGGCTTGCGGCCCGGTGAGCAGGTAGTCACGGCGGTCGTCGGGCCTGACGACCGGGTCGGCCAGCAGAGCACAGGCCGCGGCCGCGATGTCCCGCGTGTCGATCCAGCCCACTCGCCCCTCCCCCGCGGCGGTACGGATCTCGCCGTGCCGGCGGATCCGCTCGCCCAAGGGGTGCGGGCTGAGGAAGTTCTGCATGAACCCGGACGCGCGCAACACGGCCCACCCTGGCTGTGCCCGCACCCGTGAGGCCAGCTCCAGTGCGCTGGGGGCGTTGGGCAGCACCATGGAAGAGCCGAGGAGCACCACCCTGTGTACGCCGCAGTGCTGCGCCTCGGCCAGGAACGGTGCGACCAGTGGCAGCGGATCCACGCTCTCCACCGGCGGCACCAGGAAGACCCGGTCCATCCCGCGCAGTGCGGCGGGATGGGTCCGCGGGTCACTCCAGTCGAACCGGATCGCGTCAGGGTCACCGGCAGCGGGAGTCCGGCTGGCCACCCGGACCGGCACGTCCTGGCCGCGCAGCAGTTCCACCAGGGCGCTCCCGGTCTTCCCGGTGCCGCCGGTCACCAGCACGCCCGTCATCGGGTGCCCTCCTTGCGCAGCGCGTCGAGCAGTTCGGGCAGGATGCCGGCCGCCTCCGCGGTGGCCAGCGGGCTCCAGTAGTCCCGGTAGCAAGTGATCAGTCCATCGTGGACGGTGAGGACCACGATGTAGTCCAGCCGGTACGGCTCTCCCGTTCGTACGGTGGATCCCGTGCCCGTGAACTCCACGACGGCCGTGTCCGGCCGCTGCGTCCGGTACACGGTCATCGAGGGAACCTCCCGTAGGTCCATCAGCTCCGGGAGGCGGGCGAGGTAGTCGCGGATCGCGTTCCGCCCGGCCAGTCGACGCGGTGAGGTGCCGGTGGCGAACGGGAACTCGGCGATGCCGTCCTCCGCCCACAGGCCGGCGGCGGCATCGGTGTCTCCGGTCGTCATCAGATCCAGCAACCGCCGGATTGTTGCTTCGGGGGTGCTCGTCGCTTCTTCACGTGTGCTCGGCATGGTGTCCTTCGGTGTTCGACGGGATGCGACCCGCCCAGACTGGACGCGGGCCCGCGATCCGGGAACCGACGGCTGAGCCCCGGACCGGCAGTCCGTGGCTAAGGCCGGCAAAAGGTGCCACCATGAACGGGTGAGCAGAAGGGAACTGGCCGACTTCCTGCGCCGTCGGCGGGAGGCGTTGCACCCGGACCGGTCGCCGGGCACGCACCCGCCGGGCCGACGCGCCCGGCGCACACCCGGACTACGCCGGGAAGAGGTGGCCGCTCTGGCCGGGGTGTCGGTCAGCTACTACGAACGGCTCGAGCAGGCCCGGGCCCCGCGCCCCTCTCCGGAGGTGCTCACCACGCTCGGGACGGCGCTGCAGCTCAGCACGGCGGAGCGCGAGCACCTGGCGCGGCTGGCCGGTCAGATGCCGCCCACCACCGACGCCGAGCGACGACCGGTTCCCGACGAGGCCCGCCAACTCCTCGACCGGCTTGCGCCGACCCCCGCCTACCTGGTCGACGAGCGACAGGACATCGTGGCCTGGAATGCCGAAGTGGCCGCGCTGGTCCCCGGCTTGGAGCGGCTGCACCCTGCGGAGCGCAACACGGTGCGGCTGGCCATCCGCCTCGGCGGCACGCTCTGCCGGGCGGCGCAGGGCGCGGAAGGCGAGTACGCCCGGCAGTTCGCCGCGCAGCTGCGGGCAGCCGGCGTCCGGCACCCGGCCGACCGCATGCTCGGCGAGTTGGTCAACGAACTCGCCGCTCACAGCGCGGAGTTCGCGGCCGGCTGGCGCGAACACGACGTACGGCCGGTGCCCACGGTGCGTAAGGTGATCTGCCACCCTCAGCTGGGTGACCTGGAAGTGATCTGCCAAACCCTGCTGCTGCCGGGAACCGACCTGCAGGTGGTGATGTACCAGGCTGAGCCGGGCAGCCCCAGCGCCGCCGCACTGGCCCGACTCGGAACAGCGAGCAGGCCGAACACGGAGGTCCGCAGCACCATCGGAGCCGGCGCGGCTCAGCGGGTCCGGTAGCGCGCGTAGATCAGTCCGCTGTCGAAGGCACGTTCCTCGACCAGCTCGAGTTCGAGGCGCACACCGTCGGGAAAGAACCGCTTGCCGCCGCCGACCACGCTCGTGGTGATGAACAGGTGGTACTCGTCCACCAGGCCGGCCGCGATCGCCTGGGCCGCGAGGTTCGGACCGTCCACGGTCAGGTCGTGATCGGCCTGGGCCTTGAACTCGCGCACCGCATCCGGATCGAAGGTCCGCTCGATCCTGGTCTTTGCGCTGGACACCGACTCCAGCGTCGTGGAGTACACGACCTTCTCCGCGGCCTGCCAGTCGCGGGCGTATTGCAGGATGTGCGGCGGCAGGTCGGCCTCGGCGTGCGCGGTCTCCCAGAAGACCATCGTCTCGTACATCCGCCGGCCGTAGAGGTACGTGCCGACGGGACGGAAGACGTCGTTGACGAAGGTGTGCACCTCCGGATCATCCGCCCCAGTGCCCAGGTTTCCGTCCGCCGCCTCTGCGTAGCCGTCGAGCGAGGTGATCATCGAGTAGATGAGCTTCGCCATGGGTCTCCTTCAGGTGGTGTGGGTGGTGTGCTCGGCGTCGGGTGGGAGCACCGCGAGCCGGGCATCGGTGACGTTGTCGAAACGGGCGTCCCCTCCACGGATGAGCACGGAATGCCTGGAGACCGCGGCCTGATAGACCAGCAGCGGCCCAGCCGGTCCGAGGTCCTCCGGCACGAGCCGGTGACCGGTCGGCAGCCGGGTGTTGAGCGAGGCGAGGTCAGCCGGACGGGCGTGGTCGGCAGCCTGCCCCGCGGTTGCCTCCAGGTAGACCGCTTCCGCCCCGCCGACGGGCGCAGCCGTGTCGAAGACGGTGATCGCCACCTCCGGGCGTACCGCGATGTTCCGTGAATGCCGGCTGTCCGGCGAGGACACCCACAGAACCCGGTGTGGCCCGTCGGCGGCGAAGAACACCGGGCTGACCCATGGCCGGCCCTCGGCGTCCGCGGTGCCGAGGACGAGGTAGCGCTGCTGAGCCAGCAGCCGCGGTACCGTTTCCCACATCGTCAGTCCTCCGGTTCGTGGTGGCATGGGGGCAATCCTGGAACGCCGGCGACCTCGCCACCAACGGCGGTTTTGCCAACAATCGTTCAGCCAGGGTGAACAATGGGAGGATGGAACGGCAGGACATCGAGGTGTTCCTGGCTCTGGCTCAGGAACTGCATTTCACCCGCACCGCGGAGCGGCTGCGGCTCGCGCCTGCCTCGGTCAGCCAAACGATCAAGAAGCTCGAGCGCCGGTTCGGGGCGCAACTGTTCGCCAGAAGCACGCGCCGGGTGGAACTGACCCCGCTCGGCCGGCAGCTCCTGGACGATCTCGGCCCGGCTTACGCACAGGTCCAGACGGCGATCGCGCGAGCGATCGCCACCGGCCACGGCACCACAGGTGACCTCCGCCTCGGCTACATGTCCGCCGCCGTCGCCCGCCGCGTCCTGCCGTTGGTCGACGCCTTCCACGCCGGTACGCCGGGCTGCCGGGTCACCATCCGCGAGACCGCACTGGACGACCTCCACGGGCCGCTGCGCCGCGTCGAAGTCGACCTGTCGATCCTGCCGCTGCCCGTTGCCGAACCGGATCTCACAGTGGGGCCCGTGCTGCTGTCCGAAGCCGCGCTGCTCGCCGTCCCCGCCGACCACCGTCTGGCCCGACGCGGCCAAGTGACCCCCGAGGACCTGACTCAGGAGACCTTCCTGTTCGCCCAGGATCTTCCCGACTACTGGATCGAGCACCACCTGCCACTCAGGCGGCCGGCGCCCACGATCACCCGGCTGCCCGGTTTCCAGGAGATGCTCGCCTACGTCACCGCTGGCCACGGCGTGGCCATCGTCGGCGCCCAGACCGAACAGCTCTACCCACGCCCCGGCCTGACCTGCTTACCGCTCGCCGAGGGTCCCACCTTCGACTACGCCGTCGTCTGGCGCACCGGCGGCCTGACCGCTCTCGCATCCGCCTTCGTCCATCACGCCGCCAACGGAAGCGGCTCCTCCCAGGGATCGACGCAGAATTCGTGCACGCCTCATGGGGAGTGAGTTCAGCAATGACCACCTGTTCTGGTCTCCGCAGACACACTTGGACCACGCCACCAGGAGGAACGCCGGTGTCAGACCCCCAACTGCTCACTCCCGAGGAGCAGCTCGCCGACGCGAAGGAGCGGCTGCGCCTCCCGCGTGTCGTCGTGATCTGCGGCTCCACCCGCTTCATGACCGAGATGACCGAGGCCGAGGTGCGGGAGACCAAGGCCGGGAGGATCGTCGTCAAGCCGGGCTGTGACATGAAGTCACCGCACGCACTTTGGTCCGATCCTGTCGAGGCCGAGGCGCTGAAGGTTCGACTCGACGATCTGCATCGGGCGAAGATCCGGCTCGCTGATGAGGTGCTCGTGGTCGGCGACTACATCGGGGACAGCACCCGAGCCGAGATCGCCTACGCCCGGTCGCTGGGCAAGCCCGTGCGGTTCACGCACCCCGAAGTCGCCGACGGCCGCTGACCGCGGATCCTGCCGCGTGCCGCCGCCGGCCTCCGCCGGGTCAGGCGTCGGCACTGATCTTGTTCTCGGTGTCGGCCGGCGGCGCGGGCGCTTCGGGCTCCTTGCCGGATCGCAGGATCTTTCGGGCCTTGTCGGTGTCGAAGTCGTTCTCCCATTTCCCGATCACGATGGTGGCGACGGCGTTGCCGAGGACGTTGATGAAGACGCGGCCCTCGTTGAGGATGCGGTCGACGCCGACGATGAGGGAGAGGGCGGCCAGAGGGATGTGGCCGACGGCGGTGACGGTGCTGGCCAGCACGATGAACGCGCCGCCCGCGATGCCGGCGGTGCCCTTGCTGGTGAGCATCATGACGCCGACCATGACCAGTTGCTGCTGCCAGGACAGGTCGATGCCCATGGCCTGCCCCAGGAAGAGGGAGGCCATGGTGAGGTAGACCGCGGATCCGTCCAGGTTGAAGGAGAACCCCGACGGGATGACGATGCCGACGACCGGCCTGCCGACGCCGAGCGTCTCCAGCTTGCGCACGAGCTGCGGCAGGACGGCCTCGCTGGAGCAGGTGCTCAGGGCGACGAGCAGCTCGGCCTTGAGGAAGCGCATCAGGCCGAACAGGCTCAGGCGGCAGGCTCGCATGATGGCCCCGAGGACGACCAGGACGTAGACGACGCAGGTCGCGGTGAACAGGATGATCAGGTAGCCGAGTTGCTTGAGGCTCTCGGCACCGTAGGTGGCGACCACGGTGGCCAGGGCGCCGAAGGTGCCCAGCGGTGCCAGGCGCATCACCCAGCCGACGATGCGGAAGACGACGTCGGAGAGCGCCTTGATGCCGCGGGTCAGGGGTGCACCGTCCTCGCCGGACATGTTCAGGGCGACGCCGAACACGATGGAGACCATGAGCGCGGCGAGGATGGCGTCACCGGTGATCGCGCCGAGCAGGGAGGTGGGGATCAGGGAAGAGATGAAACCAGTGAAGGTGGCATGCTCGGTGGCGGTCTCGGGAACGTCTGCCGCGTTCAGCGAGGAAGGATCGACGTCCAGCCCGGCACCGGGCTGGAAGATGTTGGCGACCACCAGCCCGATCAGCATGGACAGCAGCGACAGGACCAGGAAGTAGCCGATCGCCTTCACACCGATCCGGCCCGCCTTGCGCAGGTTGTCCATGGACGCGATGCCGGTGGTGACCACACAGAAGACGACCGGGACGACGATCATCTTGACCAGGTCGATGAACCAGTCGTTGAGCGGCTTGAGTTCCTCGCCGAATCCGGGGGCGAGGACGCCGACAGCGATGCCGAGGACCGCGCCCAGCACGACCTGGAACCACAGCTCACGCATCAGGCGGTTCAGCCGCGGCCGCTGCGGGCGGCCGGCGGCAGCGGGGGTGGTGCTTGTCATCGTAAGTGCTCCCTTGCACGACGATCGTGTAGTGCCCTGTCCCGTGGGGGTGCGCGGGGGACGCGATACGGCTCGCGTCCCCCTGGGTCGTACGTGGCGCTCGCGTTCAGCCGGGATCACGGCTCACGGGGTCCGTGAGAGCCGTGCCGCTGGTCAGCTGTGCAGGTCGCGCAGCACCTTGTAGAAGGCGGCCTTGCCTTCGAAGCCGATGCCGGGGGTGTCGGTCAGGCCGACGCGGCTCTTGTCGACGACGGCGTCGTCGGCGAAGCCGCCGGTGGGCTGGAACTCGCCCGGGTAGGACTCGTTCCCGCCGAGCTTGAGGGCGGCGGCGATATGCAGGGAGAACTGGTGGCCGCCGTGCGGGATGCAGCGCCGGGAGGACCAGCCGTGCTGCCGGAGCATGTCCTGGATGCGCAGGTACTCCACGAGGCCGTAGGAGAGTGCGGGGTCGAACTGGAGGGTGTCGCGGTCGGGGCGCATGCCGCCGTAGCGGATCAGGTTGCGGGCGTCCTGGAGGGAGAAGAGGTTCTCGCCGGTGGCGATGGCACCGGCGTAGTGCTCGGCGACGGTGGCGTTGAGGTGGTAGTCGAGCGGGTCGCCGATCTCCTCGTACCAGAACAGGCCGTACGGCTCGATGGCCCGGCCGTACTCCAGGGCCGTGCGGAGGTCGAAGCGGCCGTTGACGTCGACGGCGAGGCGGGAGCCGTCACCGCCGAGGACGTCGAGGACGGCCTCGATGCGGCGGAGGTCCTCGGCGAGGCCGGTGCCGCCGATCTTCATCTTGACGACGTCGTAGCCCAGGTCGAGGAAACCGCGCATCTCGTCCTGCAGGTCGGTGAGCGTCTTGCCGGGTGCGTAGTAGCCGCCTGCGGCGTAGACGAAGACGGAGTCATCCGGCTGTCCGTCGCCGTAACGCTCGGACAGGTACTGGTAGAGCGGCTTGCCCTCGATCTTGGAGGCGAGGTCGAACAGGGCCATGTCCACCACGCCGACCGCGACCGAGCGCTCGCCGTGACCGCCGGGCTTCTCGTTGTTCATCATGACGTCCCACGCCTTGGCGTGGTCGAAGCGGCCCTGCTCGTCCAGGAGGCTGCCGGGCTCGGCGGCGGTCAGGCGGGGCAGTATCCGGCGGCGCAGGATCTCGCCGGCGCTGTAGCGGCCGTTGGAGTTGAAGCCGTAGCCGACGACGGGTTTGCCGTCGCGGATGACGTCGCTCTCGATCGCGACGATCGAGCAGTCCATGGAGCTGAAGTCGATCCAGGCGTTGCGGATCGAGGAGCTGATCGGGACCACGCCCTCGTACACGTTGGTGATCTCCACGAAGCGCCTTCCTCATATCTTATAAGTTGCGTCGGTGTTAGACTCGGCCGACATCACACAGGCTGTCAAGAGGGGTGCGAGCACCCGGGAAGGATTGTGCGGGGGCGATGGCCGGCACGAATCTCTTCGTCAGCAAGAGTGACTACGCCTACGCGGAGCTGCGCGGACAGATCCTGTCGGGAGCGCTTCCCGCCGGGGCGCGGCTTGCGCAGTACGACCTCGCGGAGTCGCTGAACATGAGCATCACACCGCTGCGCGAGGCGATCCGCCGCCTCAGCAGCGAGGGTCTGGTCACCGTGGAGACCCACCGCGACGTCCGGGTGTCCCCCATGAGTTCCGACGAGGCCAGGCAGTTGTTCGAGGTGCGCCTGTCCTTGGATCCCACGGCCGCGGAACTCGCCGCCCGGCGCCGCACCGGGGAGGACATCGCCGTCATGCGGTCCGCCGTCGCACGGCTGCTGCCCGTCACCCGGCAGTGGGGCGAGGAAGCGCTCGCGGCACACCGCGCCTTCCACCAGGCGCTCTACCGCGCCTCGCACAACGATGTCCTCATCGGCCTCCTGGACGACCTGTGGGACAAGTCCGACCGCTACCGGCGCCTCGGTCTAGAACTGCCGCCCGGCGACGAGCCCCGCACCCGCGACCTCCAGGAACACCATCGCCTCGTCGACCTCGTCGAGGACGGACGGGCCGCGGACGCCGCCCAGCTGATGCGCGACCACATCACCCACAGCCTCACGGCCACCGCCATCAGCGCGTTGGAGAACCGCGAAGGCGCCCGTACCGTGTGAGGCGCCGAGTCGCAGCCGTCGTTCTTCCAGGCTGTCCGGGCACTGGAACGTGACCTGGGTTCTGAGGTGTTCGGTGCCTGAACTCCCGTTCCGCAACGCATTCCGGCGTGACGGCGAAACGGATCAACCGGCACCTATCGTGGCCGGTATGGCTTCTCACCGTTCGCGGCAGGCACCACGGCCATCAGGCAGGCGGGGCGTCATCCTGATCACCATGTGCGTCGGGCTGTTCCTGGTGCAGCTGGACGTGACGATCGTGAACGTGGCGCTGCCCACGATCGGAGCCGGTCTGGGTACCTCGGTGAGCGGACTGCAGTGGGTCGTGGACGGCTACGCGGTCCCGTTCGCCTCGCTGCTGCTGGCCGGAGGCACCCTCGGGGACCGCTACGGCCATCGTCACCTGGTCCTGTGGGGGCTGGCCTTCTTCGGCGTGGGCTCCGCCGCCTGCGGTCTCGCCCCGACAGATGGTGTCCTCATCGCGGCCCGGGCGGTGCAGGGCGTGGGGGCGGCGGCTCTGCTCCCGGCGACGTTGGCCGTGATCACTCACGCCTACCCGGAGAAGAAGGAGCGCGCCAAGGCCATCGGCATCTGGGCCGCGATCGCGGGCCTCTCCCTGCCGCTGGGCCCCCTGTTGGGCGGCCTGCTGGTCGCCGGGCCCGGATGGAGGTGGGTCTTCCTGATCAACCTGCCCATCATCGCCGCTGCCCTCGTCCCGGTGCTCAAGGCGATCCCGCCCAGCCGCGAAGCGACGGCAGGGCGACTGGACATTCCCGGCACCGTCCTGGGTGCGCTCGTCCTCACCGGCTGCACACTGACCCTGATCGAGGGTGGCCACTCGGGCTGGCTGACCTCGGCCACCGCCGTGGCCTGCCTCGCGACCCTGGTCCTGGCCTGCGCGTTCCTGTTCACCGAGCGCCGCCACCCCGAACCAGCCGTACCCTTGTCCCTCTTCAGAACCCGCAGCTTCTCCACCGCGAACGGCGCCGCCCTCGTCATGAACCTGGTCGGGATCGGCACCATCTTCATCACGACCCTCTACCTCCAGGACGTCCTGCACCTGGCGCCCCTGCTCGCGGGCGCGGGGCTGCTGCCGATGTTCGTCCCCCTGATCGGCCTCGCCCCGCTCACCGGCCGCATCACCGCCCGCTGTGGCCCCCGGCTGCCGGCCACCACGGGGCTTCTCCTCGGAGCGACCGGCATGGCCCTCCTCGCCACCGTCGAGGCGGACACCTCTTACCCCGGGCTCCTGGCCACCCTGCTCCTTCTCGGAATCGCCCTGGGACTGCTCACCACGCCGCTGGTCGCCACCGCCGTCTCCACCGCGCCCCACGAGCGCGCGGGTCTGGCCGGCGCCGTCAACAACACCGCCCGCCAGACCGGAGGAGCCCTCGGCATCGCCCTCTTCGGCTCCCTCGCCGGACCGCCCTCCCACACGGGCGCCTTCATCACCGGCCTGCACCACATCGCGGCAACCGCCGCCGCCCTCTACCTCCTCACAGCCGCCGCGACCGCACGATGGCTCCCCGCTCGCACCGGCCGCCCCAGCGGCTCGGCCTGACCGCCCTTCAGCGCCCTACGTCTCCTCCTTCGCGGCTTGCCCAGGCCGGCAGCGTCACTGAGGAGGGCGGATCCGGCGTCGGCCCGCCTGGCCGGACCGCTGTTGTCCTGGCAGTGGGGACGGCGGCGGCCGCCGAAAGGCCGGGGCCGTCCTCCCGACCCCCGTGGCGGGAGGACGGCCCGGTCTTTCGGCAGCCGCCTGGTCAGTAGAGCCTGTCGACGGCCGTCCTCGTGGTCTTCTTGAAGGCGGCCACGGGCGCGTCCCCGAAGTCGCCCAGCTGTGACCACTTCACGACGGTGACGGTCCTGCCGTCCCGCCCGACCGACAGCAGAGCGATGTCGGTGGCGCCCCACGACGTCTCGGTGTGCAGGCCGCGGACGCGGGCGCCCTCCTCGACCGGCAGCGAGCCGTAGTCGCGGCCCTCCGCCTCGACGTCCGGCGAAGTCTCCTCGATGCGGTCGGCGCAGGTGCGGATCAGGTCGTCGTAGTGCTTCGCCAGGGCCTTGGCCTGGGCCGCCGTGCCCGCGACGACGGTCAACTGCACGGCACTGGTGTCCAGGTCGGTCCGGAAGTGCCGGTGCCGGTAGTCGTAGGAGGGCACGCCCTCCGTGCTCACGCACAGGCCGAGTTCCTCCGGGAACCCCTCGGTGACCGGCCCGGCGGTCCAGGACGACGTCGGATGCGGCGGCAGCTGGGACGCCGACAGGAACGTGGGCGCGGCCACCTTCGGCGCGGCGCCGGCGGCCGGTGCGGTGAGGGCCGTGCCCACCGCGACGGCGGCGACGGTGAGCGCGGTGAGCGCGCTCGTTCGGGTGCGCATGGACATGGGCGTTCCCCCGTGGATGATGCGTGGACGCGGATGCCGCAGGGAGACCGGTCGGCCCTGGCTTTGGTCGGTGCGACACCAAGAGCATCAGCGGTCACGGCGGCCAGGCGCAACAGCCGACGGCCGATCGACCGGGGTGGAACCATCCCAGCCCGTCTGACGTGCAGGTACATGGGGTGCCTGGGATACCGTCCCGGGCCGGTCGGGGTGTACGAGGACGGGTGGGACCTGTGACGGCACAGGACGGCGGCGACGGCGTCGACGAGGTGGCCGAGTTCGCGGCGCTGCTGCGGGCGTTGAAGGAGCGCACGGACCGCAGCTACGGCTCGCTGGCCCGCCGCCTGGGCATGAACACCTCGACGCTGCACCGCTACTGCGCGGGCGACGCGGTGCCGCTCGACTTCGCCCCCGTGGAACGCTTCGCCGCCCTGTGCGGGGCGACCCCGGAGCAACGTCTGGAGCTCCACCGCCACTGGCTCCTGGCCGTATCAGCGCGCCACCGGCCCCGTACGGCGGGGAGCGCGCCCGGCCCCGCGGCGGCGGAAGCCGTGAACGACGCGGCGGACGGACCGGACACAGCGGTGGAGGGCACCACCGGGCCGAACACGGCGCCGACGGCCGACGGCGGCCCGCTCGTCACCCCGGACCCGGCACCGAAGGCCCCCAGCAGCCCGGCCGCCGAAACGGACCCCGCGCCCAGGCCGCCCGAGGCGTCCGCGCCTCCGCTCCCGCGCCGCCCCTGGTACCGCCGCGGACGTCTCGTGGTCGGGGCGGCCTCCGTCTGTGCCGTGCTCGCGACGCTCGGGACCCTGTCCGCACCGCCGGACGAGCCGCGGGCGTCCGGCGGCGGTCCTGTCCAGAACGCCGACCCGACGGCGTCCCGTACGGCCGAGCCCGGGGCACCCGAGCGACCCAGCCTCTCATCCGCCCCGAGCGACACCCCCACCTCCGGCACCTCCGAGCGGACGCCAGGCTCCGCCACCCCGAAGACGAAACCAGGCGCATCCCGCCCGCCCGGCGCGACATCCGCCTCACCTCGCGGCGAACAGCCTGCCGGGCTGCCGCTCACCTGGTCCGTCAACTCCCAGGCCTGGAAACTCGGCTGCGGCCACGACTACGTCATCGCCAAACCCCCGAGTCAGGTTCCTCCTCCCCCAGCCCCGCAGGACGCGGCGCCCTGGGCGGCGACGCAGAGCGCGGTGCACGGTGGCGAGACACTCGTGCAGCTGTCGGTGCAGGGGCGCAGCGACACGGCCGTCGTGCTGGAGGCGCTGCGTGTGCGCGTGGTCGGCCGTACGGCGCCGGCCGAGGGCAACGCCTACGCCATGGACCAGGGCTGCGGCGGCTCGATCACTCCCCGGTACTTCGCCGTCGACCTGGACAAGGACCGCCCCATCGCCCGCGCGCTCGCCGGAAACGACTCCGGCACGCCGATCCCGGCCGTGCGGATGCCCTACCGCGTCTCGGCGAAGGACCCCGAGGTGCTGCTGGTCACGGCCGGTACCAGCTCGTGCGACTGCCGCTGGTATCTGGAACTGGACTGGTCCTCGCAGGGCCGCACGGGCACCGTGCGCATCGACGACGACGGCCGCCCGTTCCGCACCAGCGCCATCGAGGGCCTGCCCCGGTACACGTACGACACCCTGGAACGCCGGTGGGGGCCCTACGTCTGAAGGCCAGGACGCGAAGGAACCGATGCCGTCGACCGCCGCCTCCGCACGGCGAACCGGCGCCGGGCCGGGGCTCTACTCCTCCTCGGATGCCTCGTCGACCCCGAGATCGTGCCGCATGGCGGCTCTCAGATCGGACAGCAGAGCCCACGACATCTCCGTCTCGATCTCCAGGGCATCCAGTGCCTCGTCGCCGGGACGGCCGCCTGCCACCAGCCGCTTCAGCAGGCCATAGGTGCTGTTGAGCTGCTGGTTGGCCGCCCGGGCGTCCGACAGCACGGCAGCAGGCACGATCATCTGTGCCTCGGCGTAGCTGTCACGCAGGGCCAGGCGGCGTTCCTCGAGCTGCCCGACACAGACGGAGATCTCCGACTCGTCCCGGGCCCGCAGCGCGTGCACCAGATTGATCTGCGCGGTCTGGTACTGACGTGCCGTGGTGTTCAGCGCGATATAGCAAGTCCGGCGCAGATCGATCAGCTCGCGTCGAGCCGTGCTGCGGGCTTCCTGGCGCCGTACCTCTTCGGCATGGGCACGGTCCTCGCGCTGCTGACGGGCGGTCATGTCCAGCTCGTGGCGCTTGAGCCGGTCTGCTCTGCTCTGGGTCAGCAGGGCCGCGCCCAGGGTGCCGATGACACCGACAACAGCCACCGCGAGCGCGCCCCAGGTCTGCCCCACGGCTCCTCCTCCCCGCCTCGGACAGTCAGGTCTCCGGGCTTGCCCCCGGCCGCACCCCGCCCGCGTCCTTGCTGAAGATCATAGAGACGGGCCGGGGGCGGGGCTCCGTTGCCCTTCGACGCGGAGCAGCCCGACCCCGGGGATCGCGGCCCTGCCGACGACGAGCGCCGCCGCCGGCAGGAAGATCCCGCCACGGTTGCCGCCGGTCAGCGGCACGGCAAGCAGGATGCCCCGTCCGTGATTCCCCAGGCGACGGCCCGGGCGGCGGCGGCCGCGCCCCAGATGACGATGGCCGGACTGTTGCCGTCGCGCTCCACCATCGGCTCGATCTGCTCGGCGAAGGCGCTGACGGAGGTTGGGGAAGCCGAGCTTGGCGAGGTCCCTTCCCTCACCGGGCGCAGCACGGCCGCCCGGGAAACGATCTTCCGAGGACTATGGCCACTCCCCCGGCCCCCGCACATCGGTCATTCCACCGGCAGGCGCTCTCGCGGCGGATTCGCCTACCACAGGGGCCGGGTGCCGAGTCCGTACGCCCCGGCCGGCACGCGTCGGCTCCGGGTGCGCGTGCACCTGCCGCACGACGCGGCTCGCGTCGACTTCGAGAACCGTATCGACAAGGACGCGACCCTCACCAAGGAGTGCCTTCTTCACCTTCCCCTTCGCCCTCGACGACCCCGCCGTGCACACGGAGACCACGGGCGGCGTCCTGGGTACCGACCGCGAGACCGTGCCGGGTTCCGCGGCCCACATGCGTGCCGTCCGGCGCTGGATCAGCCTGAGTGACGGCGCCCACCACGCGGCGCCGACGACGGCCGACGCCCCGCTCGTCCAGCAAGGCCCGGGCCGACGAACTCGCCGTGCGCGTCGCCGCCGTCACCGGCCACCCCCTGGTGCCGGTACGCGCCCGCGCCGGAGCCGGGGCCGCGTCCCCGGCGCAGACCCGGTTCCTGGCCCTGGACGATCCCCGGGTGCGGCTCGTCGGGGCCCGGACACGGTCTCCGGGCTGCGGCCGTCGGCTCCGCACCCGCGCCTACGCGGACAGTGCCCCGCTCTGTTCCGCCCTGCGGTGGCGCGCGCTCAGCCGGGAACCGGATTCCCGGCGGGCGGCGCGGCGCAGCAGCGGGACGGCGAGGAGGAAGCCGAGGACGGTCCAGGCGGTCAGGACCAGGGCGACCGTGGCCAGCTCCCAGGAACCCGCGGCCTCGGCGCTTCGCGCGGCGTCCGGCAGCAGCGCCGAACGCAGGCCCTGCGCCATCCACTTGAGCGGGAAGACCGAGGCCGCCTGCTGGACCGGCCCGGGCAGCGAGGTGATCGGGAAGACCGTCCCGGACGTGATCAGCAGCCCCATCACCGGCAGCATGATGAGCGCCAGTGCCTCGCGCGGGTTGGGCAGCACGGCGCCGATCGCCGCGCCCAGCGGCACGACCGCGAGCAGCCCGAGCGTGGTGACCCACAGCAGCGTCAGCCAGCCGGTCGGTCCGTGCGGCAGCGGCCCGTCCACGAGCACGGCCGCCGCCAGCAGGAGCAGTGCCAGGGTGCCGAGCGCCGTGACGACCACCAGCACGCACTTGGCCACGAGGTAGGCCCGTATCCCGCCGGGGGTGGCGCGCAGCCGCAGCAGGGCGCCCTCCTCCCGCTCGGTCACCAGGATCTGCGGAAGGCTGACCAGTCCGATCTGGAACAGCAGGTAGGCGGCGAAGCCGGCCAGCACCAGGTGGGCCATCGGCGTCCCGGTGCCCGGCACGTCGGCGCCGACGAAGGCGGCGACGACCAGCGCGACGAACACGTTGGTCAGGTGCCCGGACAGCTCCTTCGGAGTGCGCAGCAGCTGACGCAGTTCGATGCCGCCGCGCTGGAGCCCGGCACGCCAGTGTCCCGTCATGTGTGTTCCCTTCATGCGGCCCGCGTCTTCCTCTCCGGGCCGTCGGCCGCCCGGTGCACCATGTGCAGGTAGGTGTCCTCCAGCGTCGGGCGGCGGACCTCCAGGCCGGGGACCGGCCCGTCCGCGTCCCGGTGGAGTTCGAAGACCAGCCGTGACGGGTCCGCCGTGCGTTCGCGCCGAGGCGTCCCGTCGTCGGCCGTCCAGCGGACCTCGGCCTCGGCAGCGGCCCGCCGGGCCAGCTCGGCCGGGGTGCCGCAGGCGCGGATACGGCCGCCGACCAGCATCGCGATGCGGTCGGCGAGCCGCTCCGCCTCCACCAGGTCGTGGGTGGTCAGCAGCACGGTGACGTCCTCGTCGCGGGCCAGCCGCTCGACCAGCAGGTGGAACTCGTGCCGCGCCTCGGGGTCGAAGCCGGTGGTCGGCTCGTCGAGGAAGAGCAGCTCGGGGCGGCCGATGATGCCGAGCGCGACGTCCAGCCGCCGACGCTGACCGCCGGAGAGCCGGTTCACCTGCCGCCCGGCCTGCTCGTCGAGCCCGACCAGCGCCAGCAGCTCGGCCGGGTCGCGCGGGTCGGGGTAGTACGTCGCGAAGTGCGTGAGCAGTTCGGCGACCCGCCAGCGGGGGTGGTCGCGCCAGGACTGCAGGACCAGCCCGATCCGGCCGCGCCAGTCGTCGCCGCCCCGCTCCGGGTCGGTGCCCAGGACGCGGACGTCACCGTCGGAGCGCCGCCGGAAGCCTTCGAGGATCTCGACGGTGGTGGTCTTCCCTGCGCCGTTGGGCCCCAGCAGGGCGAAGACCTCGCCGCGGTGGATGTCCAGGTCCACGCCGCGCAGGACGTCGACACCGCCGTACGTCATCGTCACACCGCGGGCCTCGACGACGCACCGTTCGGACGTGTGCCGCCGCGTCACCGTGCGGCCTCCGACGGCTGGTGCCGTGGCGACGCCGGTGTACCGGCGCCTTCGACGATCGCCCGGAGCGCCGCGACGTGCCCTTCGAAGGCGGCGCGTCCCCGGTCCGTCAGCCGTACGTTCGTACGCCGCCTGCGGCCGCCGCCCTCCTTGCGGAGCTCCAGGTATCCGGCTTCCTCCAGGGTGTGGAGCTGCTTCGAGAGCGCGGAGTCGCTGAGTGAGAGGCTGTCGCGCACGAAGGCGAAGTCGGCCCATTCGGTGGCGGCGAGCAGCGCGACCACCGACAGCCGGGTGGCGGGATGGATCAGTTCGTCGAAGCCTGCGGGAACGCTCACCGGCCGGCCCCCTCGCCGGCCGGCCGTCCCGCCCGGCCGCGCAGGGAGCTGGTCGACCACCGGCTCACCGGCCCGACGAACAGGACGAACACGGCCGCGGAGACCGTGGCCCGGACCAGCGCACCCGTCATCGGCTCCAGCGGCTCGACCAGCCGGCCCGACAGCACGACCGTCCCGCCGGTCACCACCGCACCCGAGACGAGGCTCGCGAACATCCGCCAGTCGCAGCGGGAGTGGTGCAGCCGCACCCGGCTCCTGCGGCTGTGAGCCCGGGCCAGCGCACCCAGCACCACGAGATATCCGGCGAGCGCCAGCCAGACACCCCACCTGGGCAGATCCAGACCGGTGACGACCAGGAAGACCCACATGCTCGCGGCCGTCGCGTAGGTCGCGCCGGGCCCACCGGCCGCCGACCGCTCGACCTCGTCGTACACCCGCTCCTGCGGCACGCGGATGCGCTGCAGGTCCCTCCATGCCTGTTCCGCATCGACCGGTGTGCTCACGGCCACCGCCTCCCCGTGTGTGGGTCCGTCCCGCCGTACTTTCCTACTGGGAAAGTTACTCATGACTTTCCCAGTAGGCAAGTCGTGTTTGGGTGCGCTTCATGAGGGCGAAGACGCCCCAGCCCGGGTACTCACGCCCATGGCGGGCGTAGTGGGCGGGCTCGGTGGTGAGTTCTTCCCGTACCTCGGGGGCGAGTTCGTCTCCCGGGTTCCGGTCGAGCCGGCGGCGCATGCTGAGCCACTGGGCCGCGGCGTAGCGGTCCCAGCTGTTCTGGTCGGCCAGCGTCATTTCCACGACGGGTCTGCTGCCAGAAGGGTTCGCCGATCAGCATCAATCCTCCGGGCCAAGGCTGCGCTGGAGCAGTTGGGTCCGCTCCGGTGCCCGTGAAGCCCAGGTCGCGGGCCCAGGTGCACAGCACCTCACCCGAGCCAACGTTCGCCGCGGTGGCGGGTCCGATAATGCGTTGACGCCCGCTCAGGGGTCATTGCTACTGTCGGGCATTCCGTCGGACTACTCGTGCCCGCTGTGCCCCGGAAGGGAGTGAGTTTTGTGCCCCGGCCCTTGCCGCGCGCGTCTCGCCGCACGGCTCCAGCCATCACGTCCTGCTGACCCGTCCCACTCGGACGGTCGCCGGACGCGGATTTCCGGTGCTGTGACCTGCCCGCTCACCCCGTAGTCCCCGCGCGCTGCGGCATACGGGGGGCGCGTCTTCGGCGAGGCCGCTCGGCCTGCTCTTGCTGTCATGATCGACTTCTCAGCAAGGAGCCTCCGGGTGTCCAGGACCGACAAGACTCACTCCCACACTCCGAACACCGTTCTGGCCGGCACTTTCACCTGTGCGTGGTGCGGCCTGACGGTATCCGCCGCCACCGGCGACGGCACACGGCGAAACCACTGCCCGTCGTGCCTGCACTCGCGGCACGTTCTCGACCATGTCGAGGGCGGTCCCAGCGAATGCCGGGGCCGGATGTCGCCGATCTCCGTCGCCGTGCTGCGTACCGGCGACTGGATGGTCATCCACCGTTGCGTGCGCTGCGACGAACTGACCTCCAACCCCATCTGCACCGACGACAACCAGCTCATCCTGATGCGCATGGCCGTGCGGCCGCTGGCCCAACCACCGTTCCCGCTCGAAGCGTTCGGCGACCTGTAGACCGGAAGGAGAAGACCCCGTGCCGAAACGAGCGAACAACTCCGGCAGACGTACGCAGGGAACGCGACGGCCACAGCGGCGCAAGGACGTCCTGCACCGCCAGGGAGGGCACCGGCGACACGATTTCAGGTGCGTGGGCTGCCGGCTGGACGTGTCCCTGGACGCGCCCGGCACCACCCACCGCAATCACTGCCCGAACTGCCTGGCCAGCCTGCACGTCGACCGCCGGATCCCGGGTGACCGGGCAGCGGCCTGCCGTGGGCGGATGGAAGCACTGAGCATGTCCGTGCGGACCGACGGTGAGTGGATGATCATCCACCAGTGCCGGTCCTGCGGTGAACTCAGCGCCAACCGGATCGCCGGCGACGACAACGCACTGGCCCTGGTGCGCCTCGCGCTGAAGCCGCTGCGGGACAGCGGCTTCGCCCACCGAACGCTGCTCCGGCTGTGACCTGAGCCGCACCTCACGGCATCGTGCCGCGAGAAGGGGCGAAGCGTACGAGCGCCGACGTGTTCGGCGTGCTTCGCCCCTTCTCCGGGTCTCGGAGCACTGTGAGTGCCGCCTGCCGCGGTCGACGCCCCCCGCCAGTGGTTCAAGGGGCGTCCGCATGCGTCACCGGAGCACCTCGGGGCTTCGGCCGGCCGCGTCCACGGCGCGGAGGAGGAACACGATGAGCAGTGCGACGGCGACCATGAGCCCGCTCGTCCACAGCGGCCCGACGTCCCCGGCCGCGGTGCCGAGGGTGGTCGCGGCGACTAGGGGGCCGACGGCGGCGCCGGTGTTGAGGGCCGCGGTCGCGTACGAGCCGGCCATGGTGGGGGCTCCCGAGGCCTCGTAGAGGACCCGAGTGATCAGTGTGCTGCCCAACGCGAACGACAGCGCGCCCAGCACGAACACGAGAGTGAGCAGGGCCACCGGCTCGTCGGCCAGCACGGCCAGGGCCGGCCAGCCGAGGAGCAGCAGCGGGCCACCGGCTGTGACGACCAGGCCGGGGCGCTGGTCGGAAAGCCGCCCGGCGACGGTGACGCCGACGAAGGAACCGGCGCCGAAGAGCACCAGTACGACGGAGATCCACAGCTCGCCCAGTCCGGCGGTGCCGGTGACCACGGGGGCGAGGAAGGTGAAGCCGGCGAACGTCGCCGCGTTCACCAGCGCGCCGAGCAGCATCACCAGAAGCAACCGCGGCCTGGTGAGCTGGGCGAGTTCCGTTCGCAGGGCCGGCCCGTCGGCCGCGTCGTTCCGCGCGCGGTGCGCGGGGAGCCCGGCGAGGATGCCGAGGGCGGCGGGCAGGCAGAGGAGGGCGACAGCCCAGAAGGTCGCCCGCCAGCCGAGCAGCGCTCCGAGTACCGATCCGCCGGGGACGCCGGCGACCGTGGCCACCGTCGTGCCCGACAGCAGCACGGCCAGCGCCCGCCCCTTCTTGTCGGGCGGGACCAGGGCGGAGGCGGCGGTGAGGGCAACGGCGAGGAACCCCGCGTTCGCGAGCGCGGCGACGACCCGGGTCGTGAACAGGACCGGGAAGTCGGCGGTCGTAGCGCCCACGGCGTGGGCTGTCGCGAAGGCGAGGACGAACCCCAGAAGGCTGGAGCGCCTGGGCCAGTTGCGGGCGAGCGCGGCCACCAGCGGGGCACCGACGATCATGCCGACCGCGAAGGCCGAGGTCAGCGTGGCTGCTGTCCCGACGGTGACGTCGAGGTCCGAGGCGATGTCCGGCAGGAGGCCGGCGAGCATGAACTCCGAGGTGCCCATGGCGAAGACCGCCAGGGCAAGCAGGTAGAGCGGGAGAGGCATCGAGTGGCTCCGAGGTGAGGAGAGGCACGAGAAGGTCGTCTCGTCACCGCGGTCAGCCCCCATGGGTATGCGTCCCACCGCGGAATGCGGCGCGACGACAGGGCTGTGCGCTCAGTGGTTCAGGGGGCTGACGGCGTGACCGAAAGCCCCCACCTCGTCCGACTCAGGACTCGACATGGCCCGCACGCTACCCGACCGAGGATGGTCGAGGCACCTCGGTTTCGCCCACGAGCGGATCGGGACGACGGTCAGGAAGCTGCCGTCCCGCAGCTGTCCTGGGGATCAGGATCTCGTCCATGGACTCCTCGCGCCATCGCTCCAGGAGTTCGTGGAAGGCCACGGCACCGTGAGGGTAGGCGGTGGGGCCGTTGGGCCTGCCGCGGCCCTCGGCGTTGTAGTAGCCGGGGGTGCATTCGGCGTGGAACCAGGCGTGGTCGGGGGCGTGCCGGGTCAGGGCGGCGATCCAGGCGTCCTCGGCTTCGCGGGACGGTTCGATGAGGGCGCCCTTCGCCTCGGCGGCCGCGACGAGTGCCGCGCCGTGGACGGCGTGCTCGTCCAGTACGTGGGTGTAGTTGACGCTGCTCGCGCTCTGCACGCCGCCCAGTTGGATCAGGTTGGGGAAGCCGTTGCTGGTGAATCCGTGCAGCGTGCGTGGTCCACGCGCGGACCACGCGTCCCGCAGCAGGACGCCGCCGCGGCCCCGTACGGGGAGTCGGCCCGAGTGGATGCCGGAGACCCCGACGGAGAAGCCGGTGGCGAAGACGAGGCAGTCCAGGGGGTACTCGGTGTCGCCGACCACGACACCGCGCTCGGTCATCCGCTCGATGCCGTGGGTGTCCGCCGTGTCGACGAGGGTGACGTTGTCCCGGTTGAACGTCTGGAGGTACAGGTCGGAGAAGGTCGGGCGCTTGCACGCGTACCGGTACCAGGGCTTGAGCTTCTCCGCCGTGTCCGGGTCGGTGACGACGTCGTCGACGCGGGCCCGGATCTCGTTCATCTTGGCGGCGTCCGCGACCTCGTAGGCCGCTTCGAACGCCGCCCGGTCGCCCTGCCGGCGGAAGCTGGGCAGCAGTTTCTCCAGGAGACCGGCGGTCGCGGTCCACCGGTCCGCGACGAGGTCTTGCTCCGCGGTTTCGCCCGAGACGATGCGCAGGAAGTTGTCGCGGCGCTCGCCCGCCCAGCCGGGACGGTCGGCGCCGACGTCCCGAGCCGTGGTGCGGCGGTTGGCGCGCACGTCCACGGTGGACGGAGTCCGCTGGAAGACGTAGAGATGCCCGGCGTCCTCGGCCAGTTTCGGGACGACCTGGATTCCGGTGGCGCCGGTGCCCACCACGCCCACGCGTTTGCCGGCGAGCCCCGTCAGGCCACCGTCCGGGGTGCCGCCGGTGTAGGCGTAGTCCCACCGCGAGGTGTGGAAGGTGTGGCCCTTGAACCGCTCGATGCCGGGGATGCCCGGCAGCTTCGGCTCCGACAGGGTTCCGGTGGCCGTGATGACGTAGGTCGCCCGGAACTCGTCGTCCCGGTCGGTCCCGACGATCCACGCGCCGGTCGTGTCGTCCCAGGAGAGCGAGGTGACCGCGGTGGAGAACAGGGCGTCCGCGTAGAGGTCGAACTTCTCGCCGATCCGCACCGCGTGCCGGCGGATCTCCTCGCCGGGGGCGTACTTCCACTCCGGTACGTAGCCGGTCTCGTCGAGCATCGGCAGGTACACGTGCGCCTCGACGTCGCAGTGGATGCCGGGGTAGCGGTTCCAGTACCAGGTGCCCCCGAAGTCGCCGCCCTTCTCGATGACGCGGACGCGAGCGACCCCCTGCCGGCGCAGCCGCGCCCCCGCGAGGACGCCGCCGAACCCGCCTCCGACGACCGCTACGTCCACCCGGTCCCGCACCGGGTCGCGCCCGTCCGTCTCCGCCGCGTAGGGGTCGGCGGCGTAGTAGCCGAACTCGGCGTCCGCACCGAGGTACTGCCGGGTGCCGTCGGGGCGTACGCGCCGCTCCCGCTCGTGCCGGTAACGCTCCCTGAGTTCGGCGAGGGCCTCAGGTGTCAGCTCCTGTGAATGTGCCATGTGGGGGGGACCTTGTTCCTTCCGCTTCACCGTCAGGAAGCCACTCGGCCGTGAACCTGGCCAGATGCAAAGGGACTTGAGCAGCCATGCATTACGGTAGCAAGACCCGGACAACGGTGTCCGGTTGGCTGCGGGTTGCTTCCGCATACTTTCGGACAGGAAGAGTGATGCCCATGCGACGGTTCCCGATCCGGCCCCTCGTCCCGGTCGCCACGATCGGCGTGCTGGCCCTTGCGGGGTGCGGCACGCAGACGGCCGGTGCGCCACGGGACCCGGGCACCACCGGAGGTGACCGGACCATCCACGCGCAACAGGTCATGCGCTTGACCGAGGTGCACGAGCAGACCGGGATGACCCTGCTGGAGGGCCCGGTCTTCGACGAGGACGGCGAACTGCTGGTCGTCGACGTCACCGCGCCGGCCGGCGAGCCGAAGCTCCTGCGCGTGAATGTCCGGAAGAAGACCTCGGAGCCCGTCCACACGGACGCTCGCGGCGCCTACACCTCCGCCCAGTTCAGCCCGTACGACGGACGGATCTATCTGACCGACTTCTCCCACGGGGACATCGTGAGCCTGGCCCCGGACGACGCCGATCCGCGGACCTTCTTCTCCGGCGAGGTCGACGGAGCACGGATGAACCCCGACGACCTCGCCTTCGACCGGGAGGGAAACCTGTACCTCAGCGACTCACGCGGCATGTCCGAGGGCGAGGCGAAGGGCCGCGTGGTGCGGATCGACCGCGGGGGAAAGGAGGCCACCGTCCTGGCGGACGGCCTGGCGTCGCCGAACGGCATCTCCTTCGACACGGACTACCGCGGGCTGTGGTTCAGCGAGCTGACGCAGAACCGTGTCTCCTACCTCCTCCTGGACGGCAGGGGCCGGGTGGCTTCGCGGCACACCGCCATCCGGGTCGACGGCGGTATCGCCCGGACCGACTCGATCGCGGTGGACGCGGACGGCAACCTGTACCAGGGCCTGCACGGCCGCCCCGCGATGGCGGTCTACGACAAGTACGGTGAGCGCCTGGCCACCGTCGAGGTTCCGGCCCGCGCCGCCCGGGGACTCGAATCGGCGACCAACGTGGCCATCACGCCCGGTGGAACCAGGGCGTACATGACGGTCAGCGGGCCCGACGGAGGCTACCTCTACGGCTTCGACGCACTGGGCGAGGGCATCCGCCAGTCCAACGGCGGCTGAGGCCTGCGCTCCGCTCACTCCTCGAAGGGGTGCACCGGCCCCACCTCGACGCCGAGCAGCCGCCATGCCGCCCGTGCCCGGCGTTCCCGCTGTTCGCGGGTGGGGCCGGTGACGGCGCCGGAGACCATGGCTACGGCGATCATGAGGTCGCCGTCCGCCGAGGCCAGCCGGTGGCCGTCCGGCAGATGGGCCCGCAGGGCACGCTCGACCCGCTCGGACAGGTCGTGCGCGTACGAGGGGACGCTGGAGGGACTGCCGGCCCCGTCGGCGTGCAGGATGCCGATGAACGCCGCCGACTCCGTCAGATGCCAGGTCAGGACGCCGAGCACGCGAGGCAGGTCCGTGTCCTGCGCCGCGGCTGTCCGCTCCACCTGCCGGACGTTCTCCTCCAGCACCGCGGTCGCCACGGCCTCCCGGTCGGGAAAGTGCCGGTACAGAACTCCCTGGCCGACCCCGGCGCGACGCGCGATGGCGGAGAGCGGGGCGTCCAGGCCGTACTCCGAGTAGACCGCCCGTGCGGCGGCGACCAGAGCCGCCCGGTTGCGGGCGGTGGCCTTGCGCCCCTCGTTGGCGGGCCGCCGCTCCTCGGGAACACGGTGCTGCGTCACCCCGAGAGAGTACCCGGACGCGCGGGCGGCGGGAGCGACCCGGTTTCCGCCGATGAGTTTCAGGTGGTCGCGCGGTCTTACCTCTCGACGAAGGGAGCGCACCATGCGCAAGGTCATTGTTTGCACCTTCCTGACGCTGGACGGCGTCATGCAGGCGCCGGGCGGTCCGGACGAGGACGCCGAGAGCGGTTTCCGGCACGGCGGCTGGCAGAAGCCGGTGGACGACGACGAGGTCGGCACCGCCATCGCCGGTTGGTACCAGGACTGCGACGCGATGCTGCTCGGCCGCAAGACGTACGAGATCTTCGCGTCGTACTGGCCGACCGCCGATCCGGAAAACCCGTTCACGCACCGCATGAACAGCATGGACAAGTACGTGGCGTCCCGGACCCTGACGTCCGTCGACTGGCAGAACTCCGCCCTGCTGGAGGGCGACGTCGTCGATGCCGTGCGCAAGCTGAAGACGACCGACGGCGGCGACATCAACGTCGTCGGCAGCGGCGACCTGGCCCAGACCCTCATGCGGCACGACCTCGTCGACGAGTACCGGCTGACCATCCATCCGGTGATCATCGGCATCGGCAAGCGGCTGTTCGCCGACGGTGCGGTCCCCACCGCGCTGGAGCCGGTCAGCGTCACGACGACGCCGGGCGGGACCGTCGTCGGCGTGTACCGGCCCAACGGCAAGCCGAGCTACGACAGCTACTAGGCGGGGCGGGCTCCGATCCCGGGGGCCACCCACTCGGCAGGTCTAGATCCGGGACTTGCGCAGTGAGTGCCACACCGCCCCGGACAGCGCCAGCGTGGACCGCGGCACCGAGAGGCGTTCGTGCTCCCGGTACAGCCTCCAGTTGTGCTCCACCAGCGACAGCTTGTTCGAGGACAGCGACCCGGCCCGGCCGGCGCGGTAGACCGCCAGCGGTTCCCGCAGCCCTCGGGCGGGGTGCCCGTCCCTCATGATCGACAGCCACAGCGCGTAGTCCTGCCGCTTCGGCATGTCCGGCATCAGCCTCGTGCCCAGCACCGTCCGGTCGTACATGGCGGTCAGGGCGCCGATGTGGTCCTGCACCAGCATGTCCTTGTACGTCACACGTTCCCTTGCCGCGACCACGCGCCCGTTCGGTGTGAAGTCGCGGGCCTCGCCCATGAAGTCGCCCGCGACCTTGTAGTAGGAGGTGAACGTCAGCGGAGCGTCACCTTCGGCGGCGAACGCCAGCTGTCGCTCCAGCTTTTCCGGGAGCCACATGTCGTCGCTGTCCAGGAACCCCACGTACTCCCCCCGCGCCCGTGCCAGGGCGAGGTTGCGGGCCTTGGCCGCGCCGCCCTGTTCGGGCGCCGCCTGCGGGCGCACTCGCTCGTCCTGGCGCGCCAAGTCCTGCAGCAGGTCCATCGAGTTGTCGGTGGACGCGTCGTCGGTGATCAGCAGCTCCACGTCCGTGTGGGTCTGCGCGAGTACGGAGCGCACCGACGCGCCAAGAGTGGCAGCCGAGTTGTGTACCGGCATCACCACGGAAACCAGGGGCACTGCCGTGCTCCTTACCCAGGTCGGAGTCGTCAGGGACGTCGTTGCCGCCGGCCACGGTCGAGTGGGCCCGGCTCTGTCCGCGCGCGCCGCCGAGGCGGCCACCGTACGTCGGCTACGACATGGACTGCACCGTATCAAGTGCGGGTCGTGGACTGATGCTCGGACCTCCTTCGATACAACCAGAGGTTGTAGCCAGCGCCTTGGAGGTTGTTTGCCGGGAGGTCAGGGCGTTGGTTCACTCGGAGTGGTCACGGGATGGTTGGCACAGGGAGGACGACATGGGCTTCGTGCAGAGGGTGCAGCGGGCGATCGGCATGACCGAGCGGATCAACACGCTCGCCTACGCCCAGCAGGAGGAGATTCGTGAGCGGTGGAGCGAGCTCACCGGGCAGGCGGTGGACGAGACCTTCCACCTGATCCCGCCCGTCTACAGCGACCACGGTGTGAACATCCGGGTGGGCCGCAACGTCTTCGTGAACCAGGGCTGCCGCTTCAACGACATCGGCGGCATCGAGATCGCCGACGACGTGATGCTCGGCCCGAACGTCAGTCTGATCACCTCCGGGCACCCGCTGGACCCGGCACGGCGACGCACCGGGATCACCTCGGCCCCGATCCGGGTCGAACGCAACGTCTGGATCGGGGCGTCCGCCATGATCCTTCAGGGGGTGACCATCGGCGCCGACGCCGTGGTCGCCGCCGGCGCCGTCGTGACCCGTGACGTTCCCGCCCGGAGCGTCGTCGCTGGGGTACCGGCGACGGTGATCAAGAAGATCCCCTGACCGCCGACGCCGACCTGCGACACACCCTGACTTCGCTGCCTGGAGCCGCCGGTCTCCTGCCTGAGTAGCGATCGTCCGCCGCCGACGTGATCCTTGCTCCGGAGGGTGTGGACCGCACCGACGACCTCGCCGCTCGGGAACAGCCGTCGCCCCGGCCGGCGGCACCTCCCCGGCCTTGTCCTTCGATCAACCGCACTCCGCCGCTGACCTGCTGCTCCCTCCCTGAGAAGCGACCCACTGACACCAGGAGTGATCATGCGCCACCGCAAGCTCGGCAGCTCGGACCTCGAGGTTTCGGAGATCTCCCTGGGGTCCTGGCTCACCTACTCGGGCGGCATCGAAGCCGACCGGACCCGCGCCCGCACCGAGGCGGCTTTCGAGGCGGGCATCAACTTCTTCGACACCGCCAACGTCTACGGACAGGGCGCCGCAGAGACGGCCTGGGGTGAGATCCTCTCGGCCCACCGCCGCGACTCCTACATCCTGGCCACCAAGGTCTACTTCCCGATGTCGGACGACCCGGCCGACCAGGGCCTGTCCCCGGCCCAGATCGCCAAGCAGATCGATGCCTCCCTCACCCGCCTCAGGACCGATCACGTCGATCTGTACCAGGCGCACCGCTTCGACCCGTCCGTGCCGGTCGAGGACACCGTCGAGGCGTTCCAGAAGGTCGTCGAGCAGGGCAAGGCGCGCTACATCGGCTTCAGCGAGTGGACGCCCGAACAGATCCAGGCCGGCATCGACATCGCCGGACCCGAACTGTTCGTCTCCTCCCAGCCGCAGTACTCGATGCTGTGGCAGGCCCCCGAGGCCGAGGTCTTCGGCCTGTGCGCCGCCAACGGCATTTCCCAGATCGTGTGGTCCCCGCTCGCCCAGGGCGTGCTGACCGGCAAGTACAAGCCCGGACAGCCCGTCCCCGAAGGCAGCCGCTTCGCCTCCGCCGACATGGGGGTCTCGAAGGACCTGGTCTACAGCGACGCCACCCTCGAAGCGGTCCAGCGCCTCGTCCCGATCGCCGAGCAGGCCGGGATGAGCCTGCCCACCCTGGCACTCGCCTGGGTCCTGCGCCGCGGCGAGGTCGCCTCCGCCATCACCGGCGCCTCCCGCCCCGAGCAGGTCCACGCCAATGCCGCCGCCTCCGGCGTCACGCTGTCCGACGACCTGCTGTCGGCCGTCGACCGGGCGCTCGGCGACGCGCCCCTGACCGAGCCCACGCTCGCCCCCGGCGCCCGGGCCGGGATCCGGCGCCGCTGAGGTCGCCCTCGGCAGCGGCGTCCGTACGGGATGGTGAGGCGGGAGAGGGGCGCCTGGCGCCGGGGGCGTGTGGCCTCCCGGGGCTCAGGCGTCCGCGATCCAGCTGCCGTGGAATCCCAGCGGAACCCGGCCGGGCAGCTGAACGCGCGCCAGCGGGTGACCGTCGAAGTCCTGGGCCGACAGGATCACCAGGTCGGTCGCGCCACGGTCGGGGTCGTTCACGTACGCCAGGACGTAACCGTCGTCCTCGTCCCGCGCTCCGCGCCGCGGGACGAACACCGGCTCGCTGACCGCCGCGCCCCCGGGGAACCGGTGGAACTGCCTGCGGCTCCGCAGCATGTCGTGCTTCACCAGGTAGTTGCCGAGCTTCTCGTCCGGGCACGCCCCGTCCACGGCCTCGTAGGCGCGCCACATCTCCGCCGCGCTCGCGGTGTAGGCATAGCGGTGCCGTCGCGAGACCAGGGACTCGTTGATGCGGGGGAACTCCTGCGGCCGGTCGTCCAGCCGAGTGGAACGGACTCGGTCGGCGCGCAGGTCGATCGTCCATCGGTCGAGTGTGGGGGACCCGGTCGCGGAGGGCCCGCCCATGCCGCGCCCGGCGGCGTGGAACGGCGCGGGGAAACCGATGTACTCCAACACGACGGTGTCGCCGTGGTCGTAGGCGTTGAGGGTGTGCGAGTAGTACACGGGATCGATCTCGAACCAGCGCGTGGTTCCACCGGTGCGCGGCAGCAGCCCTATGCGCATGGGATGCCTGTCGTTCCACACGTACGGCACGATCGCGCCGGCCTCCGCGGCGGCACCGTCGAAGGTGATCGGAACGTCCACGATCACGACGTACTTCTCGGTGAGCGCGAAGTCGTGCATCATCGGCGCGTCCGCGACGGGGATCCGCGTCGCGGGCCTCGCCCTGCCGGTCCCATCGATCACGATGTGACGCACATGGTCCCAGGTGGGGTAGTACGCGATCGCGTGCAGTTCGTCGGCCGCCTGGTCGTACTTGGTGTGCGCGGCAAGGGGGCCCTCGAGCGTGGAGCGGAAGTCGAACGGGCGCACGGTGCCCAGTTCGCCGTCCAGCTCGTACGGCAGTGGCCCGCCCTCCTGCATCGCCAGAACGCGGCCCTTGTACGGGATCACGTGCGTGTTGCACGCGAAGTCGTCCGGCGGCACCGGGCCCGGGTAGGTCTCCCCCAGCTTCGCGGTCACCTGCGAGGACCGCACCCAGCGGTTGCGGTACCACTCCGCGCGCCCGCCGCGCAGCCGGACCCCGTGCACCATTCCGTCACCGATCATCCAGTGGTGCGCACGGACGTCCTCGACGCCCAGCGCGTTCGGGCCGTTGCGCAGGTAGCGGCCGTCCAGGTCGCGCGGGATGCGGCCGATGACGTGGAGGTCGAAGGCGGTCAGCTCCTCGGTGACCGGCGCGAAGGCCCCTTCCAGGAACGGGGTGGCCCCCGTCTCGCAGCTCCACGGGGCTTCGGGAGTCGTCTGCGCCGCGGCAGTGAAGAAGCCGGGCCCGAGGCCGCTCCCCACCACACTGCCCGCTGCCGCGACCGCGGCGCCCTTGAGTAGTTTCCGCCGTGTGTGACTGGCCATCATGCTTCCTCGCTCCGTGATCGGTGTCCGGCCGTGACCGGGACGCGTGGTGACGGGACCAACTCTCCTCCCCGGTCGCCGGTGAAACAGGTGGCCCAGACCCCGAATCACGAGTGGTGCCGGCACCACCCCCACGACCGCCACGGCGAGTTGAGCCGCCGCGAAGCTCTCTCAGACCGGCTGGTTCCCTTGGTCGCGCCGCCGGCACGTCACCGGCCCTCGGGGCATGGTGAACCCGGCCCGCCCCTCTGGAATGGGCTGGGAGCCACGGACCAGAGCCGGGGCGGGAGTGTCCCTCCCCGAGGGCCTGCGGAAGGTCGGCGTGCGGTCGCCGTCATGGCGTGAGGCGCTCCGGATCAACGGTGGGTCCAGGATCGTCGAGTGCCACTCTGCCGAGGGCGCCCTTCTCGTCGCTGTGCTGCCCGATGAGTTGCATCATGTGCTCACGGCCCTGAACAGGGGCTGAGCCCGGCAGGGCGGCCTCCCTTGACGCTTGGGCGGGACTCCACACCGGGCACGTACAACCTTCGACGGCGTACGGATGTCTACTCGGTGAGCGCGGCACGGGCCGCGCCCGCCGAGGACGGCGGGCGGCCGTGGGCACTCGGAGACCAGGGAGGTCCTCCCGTGCATCACCTCAGACAAGCGGCCGTCACGGCCACCGCACTCCTCGCCCTCGCGGGCGGCGCGGTCGTCGCAGCCCCCGCCGCGCCCGCGGCCCCGGCCGCCGTGCCCTTTCCGTCCATCGGATGGCAGCAGCGCAACTGTGACTACGACGGCAACGGTTTCGACGACGTGCTGACCGGCGCCCCCGGCGCCACGGTGAACGGTGCCCCGGGCGCCGGTTACGTCACCGTGCAGTACAGCTCGTCCGGCGGTCTGAGCACGACGAAGAAGAGCGTGCTGCACCAGAACCTCTCCGGCGTACCCGGTGGTGCCGAAACCGGCGACCGCTTCGGCGGGGCCGTCGCCTCCGGGGACCTGGACAACGACGGGTACGACGACGCGGTCGTCGGCATCCCGGGCGAAGACCTCGCCGGACTGCCCGACGCGGGCGGTGCCGTCGTCTTCTGGGGCTCGCCGACCGGCCTGCACGGCTCCGACAGCACCTGGCTGGAGGACGGCGACCCGCGCGCGGACGCCCACTTCGGGCGGGCCGTCGAAGCGGCCCGGTACTTCGCCCCCGATCCGGCGGACCCGGACGCCGACCCGCGGGACTCCGTCGCCGTACTGGAGGACGACGCCCTGCTGTTCTTCACTCTCACGCCCGGCCTGGCGGCACGGCGCCCGACACTGTCGGAGCACCGCGTGCGGGCGAGCGACTTCGCACCGGCGGGCAGCGGCTTCGAGTTCCGCAGCCTCACCCACGGCAACTACAACGAGGACTCCTGGGCCGACCTGGCCGTCTCCGGTGTCACCACCGACGAGCAGCCGGGTGCCGGCACGGTGCACGTCCTGCACGGCGCACCGGACGTCGCCGGTCTCGGCGACGGGGGCACGTTCCCGGGTGGCCCGGCCGTCGTCTCCGGCGACTGGGACGGCACGGGCCAGGACGACCTCGTCATCGGCGACACCGCGGCCGGCGCACCGACCGGCGGCGGCATCACCCTCTATCTCGGCCGCGGCGACCTGTCCGGACTCGAGCCCGAGCCGGCGCAGTACTGGACCCAGGACTCCCCCGGCGTCCCCGGGACCGCGGAAGCGGGTGACCAGTGGGGCGCCGAACTGTCGGCCGGGGACACCGACGGCGACGGCCACCCGGACCTCGCCGTGGGCGCGCCCGGCGAGGACATCGGCACCGTGCCCGACGCGGGCGCCGTGTGGGTGCTGCGCGGCGACCGGACCGGGTTCAGCGACACCGGGGTGCGGAGCTTCGACCAGCAGCTCGCCGACATCCCCGGCACGGCGGAGAAGTCCGACCGCTGGGGCGGGCAGGTCCGGCTGATCGACGCCGACAAGGACGGTCTCTTCGGCCTGCTGGCTGCGGCGCCGGGCGAGAACACCGGCGACGGCTTCGTCTGGGTCCTGCCCGCTTCGTCGTCGGGTCTCGTCGCCCGCGGCTCGTGGACCTACGACGGGGCACGTCTCGGAGCACCGACGGCCGACGCGGGATTCGGATCCGCAATCGACGAGTAGCAGCTCCGCTGCGGCGGGCGAGACCCGCCGCGGCACGTCAGGTACGAGGCCGGGGCGCGCCGTCCCAGCGCCATGTCGAAAGGCGTGGGTGGCCAGGGAGTTCGGCGCGTCCGGTGGCCCACAGCAAGGTGGGCCAGGGGTCGGTGGTGGAGGGCACGTCGGGGAACAGCCGGTCGAGCACGCGCGAGCACAGTCCGGCGGGCGGGTCCCAGGCCAGTCCGAGCCCGCGCGCCAGGTCGTGCGTGTGCACCAGGGCCTCCACGATCCCCATGGCGGCGAAGCCCTCGGGGTCCGAGGCCCCGAAGACGTGGTGGGCGCGGGTCTCCGGCGGGGACGTGCGCACCATGGCGACCAGCAGCGCACCACTCGCCTCCAGGACCTGCAACAGACCGGCGGGGCCCGCCCCGCGGTCCGCGTGGACGGCGTTCGCCGGGCCGCCCGGCCGCCGGCTCTCCCAGACGAAGGGCACCTCGCCGTCCAAGGGCGGTACCGCGGGGCCCAGTTGCACGGCGTAGGCGAAGAAGTCGTCGCCGAGGTGCTCCACCGTCTCCCAGCAGTCCCACTCCAGCGAACCGGCCTTGGCCTCCCACGCGGCCGGGGGTGCCTGGCGGAGGACCTCCACCACGAGGCGTACGGCGAGGGCGAGATCGTCCGCCGTCACGAGAGCTCGGGCTGGGGCAGGTGGTGGCATGACGTGACCGTACCGCGGCCGGGAGGGGTCAGGCACTTCCGTTTGATCACATACCGGCCGGACAGACGGACGGTCGCGGGCCGAGGCCGTCGGCTGCCGGGCGCCCGGTACGTATCGTCAGGGGCTGACGCGCGGACAGCCGCGCGGTCGGCCGGGACGGGTCCGCTCGTCCCGGGCAGTGGAGCGGAAGGAGCGGCTCACTGTGACGGACAGTCACGAGGAAAGAGTTCTGGCCCGGATCGCCGAGGGGCTCGTCTACACCGAGTCGGAAGCGGCCTTCCAGGCCCCTCTGCGTCGGACGGAGCAGATCTTCGAGTACAACCACACCCCGCCGGGCGAGACGGAGAAGCGCCGGTCGCTCCTCACCGCGATCTTCGGCTCGGTCGGCGAACGGACCGTGCTCCTGCCGCCGTTCCACGCCGGGTTCGGCAGCAACGTCCACATCGGCGACGACTTCTTCGGCAACGTGAACCTGACGTTCGTCGACGACGTGCGGATAAGCATAGGCAACGGAGTGATGATCGCCCCCAGCGTGACCCTGACCACGACGGGGCATCCGGTGCACCCTTCCCGGCGCGTCGACTTCGGGAGGTTCTCGGAACCGATCGTGATCGAGGACAAGGTGTGGATCGGGAGCAACGCCGTGGTACTGCCCGGCGTCCGTATCGGCTACGGGTCGGTCATCGGCGCCGGCAGCGTCGTCAGCCGCGACATTCCGCCGATGTCCATCGCGGTCGGAACACCTTGCCGGGTGACCCGTACCATCACGGACGAGGACCTGACCACACGCACGGCCGGGACCCTGACAGCGGGGAGCGCTTCAGCGCACCAGCAGACCGACGGCGACGGCCAGACGTTCGAGGTATGACTCCCGCGACGCGACCTGGTGCTTGAGGCCGATCGATGCGCTGATCAGTGTCTGGGCGACCGGGAGGGCCGCCTCTGGTCCCGACTCGGCGGCGACCGCCTCCGTGATCAGCTGCTCGAAGCGTCGCGGTGCGGTCTCGACGATGTCTCCGAGGATGTCGGGGTTGTCCGCGACGACCGTCGCGACATCGTGCGCCAGCGGCCCACCGATGTAGCGGCCCGCCCACTGGTCGAACGCTTCGACGAGACGCTCCGGCAGGGGGCGGCCGCTGTCGGCCAGGACCTGTTCGACCGCGGTGATGTCGCGGTCCAGGGCCTGGGTGACCGCGGCGCGGAACAGGGCCTCCTTCGAGGAGAAGAGGAAGTAGAGCCCGGGGCGGGAGATGCGCGCCGCCCGCGCCACCTCCTCCATCGACGTCTTCCGGTAGCCGAACCGCGCGAACGTGGCCATCGCGGACTCCAGGACCGTGGTCCGACGGTCGGCGTCAGCACCGGTCGAGGTCGGGCGGCCGGCAGCGGGAGCGTTCATGGGTCGAGCATACGAGCACCAGCCGCGCTATACAATTCCCGTCTAGTTCGTATAGTGGCGGCATGGACACTCGCCGGCTCATCTCCACGCCCTTCACCTCCTCCAGCACGGCGGACGAGGTGCTGGAGGACATCGACCTCACCGGTGTCCGCGCGATCGTCACGGGAGCTTCCTCAGGACTCGGCATCGAGACGGCCCGTGCGCTGACCGCCGCCGGGGCGGACGTGACACTCGCCGTCCGGAACACGGCCGCGGGTGACACCGTCGCCGAGAGGATCGGGACGGCGACCGGCCGGGTCCGTCCGCGCGTCGCCCGGCTCGACCTCGCCGACAGGGGCACCGTCACCCGGTTCGTCGACGCGTGGAGCGGCCCGCTCCACCTGCTCGTCAACAACGCCGGCGTGGTCACCGGTGGCCTCGAACGGACCTCTGAGGGCTGGGAGTTGCAGTTCGCGACGAATCACCTCGGCCACTTCGCCCTGGCCACCGGACTGCACCACGCCCTGGCCCGGGGAGCGGCCGACCGCGACGGGGCACGGATCGTCGCGGTCAGTTCGACGGCGCACATGCGGTCCGGCATCGACTTCGACGACCTCCACTTCGAACGCCGCGGCTACCACCCGCAGATCGCCTACGCGCAGTCGAAGACGGCGAACTCCCTCTTCGCGGTCGAGGCGACCCGCCTGTGGGCGTGCGACGGCATCGTCGCCAACGCGGTGAACCCCGGCGGCGTCGCGACGGGGTTGCAGCGGAACTTCACACCGGAGCAGAAGGCGTCGCTCGACGCGGCCGAGGCCGCCGGAGTCTTCACCTACAAGACGGTTGAGCAGGGGGCGGCGACCACGATCGTCGCGGCCGCCGCCCCCGAGTTCGCCCGCTCCGGCGGCCACTACCTCGACGACGCGCGAGAGGCCTACACCGTGCCGGACGACGCCGACCTCGCACGCCACCCGCACGGTGTCAAGGAGTGGGCACTCGACCCCACCGCCGCCGAGCGTCTGTGGACCGTCTCCACCGATCTGCTCCGCCGCTGACCCTCGTCACCGCTTCGTCCCGCGACGCCCGCCTGGTCGTGACCCTTACCGAGGACGGGCGTAAGGCCGGGTCATGACCTCCATGTTGTGGCCGTCCGGGTCGTCGAAATAGGCGCCGCGCCCCCCGAACAGCCGGTTGATGCGGCCGGGTTCGGTGTGACCGGGGTCGGCGTAGTAGGTGACCCCGAGCGTCTCCAGACGGGCGAGGACGGCGTCGAACCGCTCGTCAGGGACGAGGAAGGCGTAGTGCTGCGACTGGACCGGCTCGTCCCTCTTCTCGTAGAAGTCGAGCGTCACGCCGTTGCCGAGGTCGACGGGCAGGAACGGCCCGAACGGGGCGCCGGCCTCCAGGCCCAGGACCGCGGCGAGGAACTCGGCGGACAGGTTCCGGTCGTGCGCGTAGACGGCGGTGTGGTTCAACTGCACGCCGGTCGTCGGCGGTTCGGGGGCGAGCGGGTACTGCTGGTCAGTGGACATCAGGGATGTGTCTCCGGTCTGGGATACCGCTGGAACGAGGCGCCGCACGGGGGCGCCGGGAACTCGGACGCGGAGAAGGGGGGCGGGGCTCTCGCCCGCCTCGCGCTCACGCCGAGGCCGGGAACCTCACTCGTACGTGGCCCATGGCCGACCCGGCAGTCACCCGAGCGACCTTAGTGGCCGTGACAGGCGAGGGGCAACATCACTTCCTGGCCGCCGCCGGGCGCGTCCTCACCCTGGTCACCGAGCGAGCCGACGCGGAACTCGCGGCGCCGACGGGCCGACCGACCGCCTCGACCCGCCCCGCCCCGCCCCGTCAGTGTCCCGTGAGGTGGGCCGTCAGGCGGGACAGCAGGGCCACCGACTCGCTCAGTCGCCGTCTCTCGTCGGGGTCGAAGGTCTCGCGGAGGGCGGCGCCGAGGGCTCCCGCGCGGAGGGCGCGTTCCCGCCGGAGGCGGGAGCGGCCGGCGTCGGTGAGGCGCAGCAGGAACTTGCGGCCGTCGTCGGGGTGCCGCTCGCTGTGGACCAGGCCGTCGGCGGAGAGGTCCTTGACGGACTTGGCGGCCGACTGGTGTGTGACGCCGCGCAGCCGGGCGAGGTCGGCCGTCGTCAAGGGGCCGTCGCGGTCGAGGAATCCGAGGATGGCGGCCTCACCGGGAGGCATGGTGTCCACGGCCCGCACCGCCCGGACCAGCTCCCCGATCGATCGCCGCAGCTCCTCGGCCAGCGCGTCTTCGTCCATGGGGCCATCCTAGCCGTATCTTCATCACCTAGTTGTACAGTTGAGTTGTACAAAAAATGGTCGGTGGAAGCGGAGGGACATCGCGGTCATGGAACTCACCAAGTTCGGTCATGCCTGTGTGCGGCTCGAGAAGGACGGAAGCCGCCTGGTCATCGACCCGGGCGGTCTGACCGACCCCGGGGCGCTGGACGGCGCTGACGCCGTACTCGTCACGCACGAGCACTTCGACCACTTCTCGGAGGAGGTGCTGCGCCGGGCGGCCGCGGCGCGCCCGGGTCTGCGCATCTGGACCAACACCTCGGTCGCGAAGCGACTGGACGGCCTCGGCCCGCAGCTCGCCACCACCGGGGACGGGGACGCCTTCAGCGTCGCGGGCTTCGACATCCGGGTGCACGGAACCTGGCACGCGGTCATCCACCCGGACGTCCCGCGCATCCCCAACATCGGTTTCCTGGTGGACGAATCCCTCTTCCACCCCGGTGACGCCCTGACCGTCCCCGGTACTCCGGTCGGCACGCTGCTGCTGCCCGTGCACGCCCCCTGGTCCACCGTCGGCGATCTGATCGACTACGTGCGCGAGGTCGCTCCCCACGATGCCTACGCGGTGCACGACGGCGCCCTCAACGACGTCGGCACGGCGATGATCGAGGGCTTCCTCGGCGAGCGGGGCCCCGGGGTCCCCGCCCGCTACCACCGGCTGGCCCCGGGCGCGAGCGTCGGGATCCGCTGAGCCCCGCGGGGCCGGTCCCGCGGGGCCGTGACGAAGGCGTGTTCTTCGCGGTGACGGCCGGCCGCGGGTGGCGCGAGCGGCCACGTCGTCAGTGGTCTCGGCGGTCGGGTCGGTGCCGGATGAGGAGGGTGCCGCCCAGGCCGGCGAGCACGGTGGCGACGATGACGGCGGTCCCGGCGTCGTAGCCCGCCAGCGGGTCGGCCCGGTCCGCCCGTTGTCCGGCCTCGACGACGGCGGTGACGAGGGCGAGGACCACGGCACCGCCGATCTGCATGAAGGTGTTGAGCAGGGCTCCCGCCAGCCCCTGGTCCCGGTCGGGCACCCCGGACACCGCGCTCATGTTCAGCGCGGGAAACGTCGCCGCGGTGCCGATCCCGTTGACGACCATGACCGGCAGGACCACGGTGAGGAAGGAACTGTCGGCTCCGATACGGAAGAACAGGCCGTAGGACAGCGCGAGGAGCAGCATTCCGGCGGCGATCATCCTGTGCACGCCGAAGCGGGCGGCGAGCCGTCCCGCGAACGGCGCCAGCGCGCCGTTGGCCAGGCCGAGCGGAACGAAGGCCCCGGCCGTCTGCAGCGGCGTCCAGTGCAGCACGTTCTGCAGGTGGAGTGTGGCGAGGAACGCGAACGACGTGTAGGCGCCCCACATGGCGAAGATCGTCAGGTTGGTGCCCGCGGTCGCGCGCCGGGCGAGGAAGGACAGCGGGACCAGGGGCCTGCGCGAGCGGGACTCCACCCGCAGGAACAGGACGAGCAGACCGGCCGGGGCGGCGAAGAGGACGAGGGTACGGACGGAGAGCCAGCCGTGCGACGGGGCCTGCGCGAGGGCGTAGACCAGCAGTACGAGGGCTCCGGTGGCCGTCAGCGCGCCGGGAACGTCGATCCTCTCGCGGGTGCCGCCCCGCGGGTCCGCCGGAAGCAGGCGGCGCCCCGCGACAAGTGCCGCCGCGGCGAGGGGCACGGGGAGCGCGAAGACCAGGCGCCACGAGAGTTCGGTGAGTACGCCGCCGAGGACGAGCCCTCCGACGAAGCCGCAGGCTCCCGCGGTGGCGTACCACCCGAGAGCACGGCCGCGCTTCGAGCCCTCCGGCCAGCCGGTGGTGATCAGGGAGAGGGCCGCCGGAGCGAGGAAGCCCGCGGCGACGCCCTTCGCCAGCCTCGCCGCGATCAGCAGGCCCCCGGTCGGAGCGAGCGCCCCCAGCACGCTCACCGCCCCGAAGACGGCGACCGCGGTCAGGAAGACCCGTCGCCGTCCGAAGAGGTCGGCGACCCGGCCGCCCAGGAGCAGGAAGCCGCCGTAGCCGAGGGCGTAGGCGGAGACGACCCACTGCAGGGAGCCCGACGCCATGCCGAGGTCGTGCTGAATGGCGGGCAGGGCGACGCCCACGTCGGACAAGTCGATGGCGTCCATGAAATGAGCCGCGCACAGGACCAGCAGGGCCGCAGTTCCGGGCGTCGGTGACGGGGACGGGGACGGGGACGCCTTCGGCGTGGCGTCGGCCCTCGGGGAGTCGGCGGCCTCACGGGCGCCTGCGGCGGGGACGCCTCCGCGCTCCCTCATGAGGGCTCCTCCTCGCGGTACAGCACGAGGTGTTCGTGGTGGAGCACGCCGTCCCGCAGGTCTCCGGTGGCGGTGAAGCCGGTGTCGTCGACGTAGTCGAGGTGGTTGCCGGTCACCGTGTACCGGCCCGTGTACGCGCTGCGCCGGTTCCCCCGGGCCTCGTCGTAGCGCCCGTCCGGCCGCAACTCCTGACGGATGTGGCCGTCCGCGGTCACCCACATGCCGACCACGTCGGCGTTGCCGGGGCTTCGGTGACCCCGCGCGTTCGCTGGCATCAAGATTGCCTTCCTCGGTGAGCGGTGGTGTCTGCCCGACCGAGTCTGCGCAGGTCAGCCCGGTGGAACCAGGGCGTTCTCCGCCTGGGTGCGGCGCACCCAGGCAGCGCGCAGGACCACCGCCTAGCCTGGGGGGCATGGACGACAACCACCTTGGGGAGTTCCTGCGCGCCCGTCGCGCCGGACTGCGGCCGCAGGACGTCGGCATGGCGAGTCACGGCGTGCGCAGGGTCGCCGGACTGCGCCGCGAGGAGGTCGCCGTCCTGGCCGGGGTCAACGCCGACTACTACACCCGGCTGGAGCAGGGCCGCGAGCGGCACCCGTCACCGCAAGTGCTCGACGCCCTCGGCCGCGCGCTGCTCCTCGGCCCGGACGCCCGGGCCCACCTGCACCGTCTGGCCGGGGTGGCACCGGCCGCCGGAGGCTCGCTGCACGTCACCGAACGGGTCAGTCCCGCACTGCGTCAGCTGATGGACGGCTACGCCCACACCCCCGCCTTCGTCATGAGCCGCACCCTCGACCTGCTGGCCTCCAATGCCCTGGCCGACGCGCTCTACGCCGCCTTCACGCCCGCGGACAACCTGGCCCGCATGACCTTCCTCGACCCGGCGGGCCGGCACTTCTACCGGGACTGGGAGCGGGCCGCCCAGGCCGTCGTCGCCAACCTGCGCCAGGCGGCGGGCTTCGATCCCGAACACCCGCGTCTGGGGCCGCTCGTGGACACGCTCACCGAGCACAGTGCCGTGTTCCGGCGCCTGTGGGCGGAGCACTCCGTGCGCGGCAAGACGCGGGACGCCAAGCAGCTGCTCCACCCGGACGTCGGTGCTCTGTCACTGACGTACCAGTCCTTCGACGTCCGCGACGCGCCGGGCCAGCAACTGGTGATCTACCACGCCGAGCCGGGCAGCCCGTCGGCCCACGCCTTGACCCTCCTCGGCTCCCTGTACGCCGGCGAACGGCAGACCGCGCCCGGCTCCGCCGGACAGTGACTCCCGCCGCCGTCGAGGTGTGCGGGAGCTAGGAGCCCGGCCCGGCCGACGCCGTCCCGGAGGGTACGGCCCGAGCCGGTGTTCCGTCCTCCCAGCGCAGCAGGTCCCCCGGCTGGCACTCCAGTACCTCGCACAGCGCCGCGAGCGTGGTGAACCGCACCGCCTTGGCGCGGCCGTTCTTGAGCACGGCCAGGTTGGCGGGGGTGATGCCGACCCGGTCCGCGAGCTCGCCCACGGACATCTTCCGCCTGGCCAGCATCACGTCGATGTCCACGACGATCGGCATCAGATCACCTCGGCCAGTTCGGCCCGCATCCGCGAGGCCTCCACGTCCCGCGCCACGGCCTGGGCGAGCAGCACCCGCAGCACCAGGACGACGAGAGCGACCCCGAAGACGGCCAACGCGGCTCCGCCCAGCAGGAGCACGATGCCCGGGGCCACGGCCTCGCCCGGCGCCAGGACGACCCCGAGCGCGAACACCAGCAGGACGGCGGCCAGGAACGCGCCGATGATCAGGTGCACGTGCCGGAACGCGGCGAGGGAGAAGACGGTGCCGCGCCGCACCATCGTCACCAGCCGCCACACGCAGACCAGGACGACCTGGGCCGCCATGACGCCGAGGACCACGATCGTGAGGATCGGGACGACCCGGCCCGACAGGGCGCTGTCCTCGACGTCGGCGGCCAGCAGCACGGCCATCACCGTCTGCACTCCCACCGAGCCGGCGAGCAAGGCCACGAGCACGGCACGCAGCGCGAGCACGGTCAGTTTTCCCATCGCCACTCCTCCTCGATCGAACTACGATGGGAATCTATCGTTTTTCGATAGGGTCGGCAAGGTGCGGCAGGGAGGAGTCGCGCGGGGCCTTACGCAGCGGATTGGACTTTCGGCAGTGGCCGGCAGGCGTGCGCGGTCCGTACCGTCGCCTCCGTGGAGAGCACAACGACCGACGGCCGGACCGGACGCAGGACCGGAACCGCCCTTCCCGGGTGGGCACGTGATCCCGGGACCCTGCTCACGGCGGCCACCACGCTGACCGCCGGCCTGAGCGCGACGAACCTGTGGTGGACCGTCCCGACCGCCGTCACCGCGTTCCTCGCGGGGCGGCGGCCCGGGCGGACGGCTCCGACGGCGCTCGCCCTGGTCGCGATCCTCGCGGCCGGTGTGACGGCGCTGTCCGTCGTTCCCGCCTGGCTCCCGCCGGCCGGCCGGTTCGCGACCGTGGTGGTCGCCGCCATGATGCTGCCCTGGTTCGCGGGCCGGTTCTGGTGCCAGTACCGGCAGCTCGTCCGGGCCGGGTGGGAGCGTGCGGGTCAACTGGAGCGCGAGCAGCGGCTGATCGCCGACCAGGCCAGGTCGCGCGAGCGGGCCCGCATCGCGCAGGACATGCACGACGTTCTCGGCCACGACCTCAGCCTGATCGCGCTGGCGGCCGGCGCCCTGAAGCTGGCGCCGGACCTCGCGGAACACCACCAGAGGGCAGCGGCGGACATCCGCGCCCGAGCGGCGGCCGCGGTGGACCGGCTCGGCGAGGTGATCGGTGTCCTGCGCGAGGAGACCGGTCCCAGCGCGCTCGACGCCGAGGGCTCCGGCCTCACCAGGCTGATCTCCGAGGCGTCCGACGCCGGGCTCGCGGTGGAGTGGCGCGTCGACGGCGAGGCGGACGACCTGCCGCCCGTGGCCGAGCGGGCGGCTCACCGGGTCGTGCAGGAGTCCCTCACCAACGTGGCCAAACACGCGCCCGGCGCGCGGGCGACCGTCCATGTGACCCATGGGGCGACGGCGACCGAGGTCGTCGTGGAGAACGGCCCGCCGCCGGACACGGCCGGAGAGCGGCCCCGGCCCGGCGGCGGCGGGCGTGGCCTGATCGGGCTCGACGAACGTGTGCGGTTGACCGGCGGCGCCTTCGACCACGGACCGCGCGACGGAGGCTACGCGGTCGTCGCGCGCATCCCGCACACGCCCTCGTCCCCGCCACCCGCAGCGTCGCCGCCCGCGCCCCCCGGCCTGCGCGGTGACACACTGCCGATGGAACACCGCCGCGCCCGGCGCCGGGTGGGCCGGACCCTGGTCGCCGCGGTCATGGTGCCGCTCGTGACGGGGGCCCTGCTGAGCGGAGCGCTGATGATCCGGGAGACGATGTCGGCGGCCCGGTCGGTCCTGGACCCTCGCGACTATGCCCGCCTGCACGTGGGGCAACCTCGTGCCGAGGTACGGCGTCTCCTGCCGGAGCGGCAGACCGACTACCGGCCGCTGACCGACGAGCCGACGGGAGACGGCACGACATGCGAGTACTACGCGATGACGGCCGACCGGTTCGACGACCGCTCCGGCGACGCCTACCGGCTCTGCTTCCGGCAGGACACCCTGGTGTCCCTGGGCACGGTCGCCCCGTGAGCGCGCGATGATCCGGGTGCTGATCGCCGACGACGAGCCGATGATCCGTGCCGGGGTACGCTCCGTCCTCGCCACCGATCCGGGCATCGACGTCGTCGCCGAGGCCGCCGACGGGCACGACGCCGTGGAGCTGGTCCGGCGCCACCGGCCCATGGTGGCCGTACTGGACATCCGCATGCCGGGCGTCAACGGCATCGACGCCGCCGCGGAGATCCGCGCCACCGTGCCGGGCACGGGCGTCGTCATGCTGACGACCTTCGGCGAGGACGACTACATCCTCGAGGCGCTCGGCCGCGGCGCCGCGGGCTTCCTGATCAAGTCGGGCGAGCCGGAGGAACTGATCGCCGCGGTCCGCTCGGTGGCCGAGGGCGCCGCCTACCTGTCACCGAAGGTCGCGGCCCGGGTCGTCGCGCACCTCTCCGCCACGGGCGCCGGCACGTCGGCCGCCCGACGTGCCGGCGCCCGGAGCCGGGTCGCCGCACTCACCGCCCGGGAAGGCGAGGTACTGGCCCTGCTCGGCAGCGGCCTGTCCAACGGGCAGATCGCCCGGCGACTCCATGTGGTGGAGGGGACGGTCAAGGCCCACGTGAGTTCCATCCTGGCGAGGCTGGGCGTCGACAACCGGGCCGCTGCCGCGGTCGTGGCCCACGAGGCGGGCATCATTCCGCCGCGGCCTTCCCAGCCGTGAGGCCAGGCCCTGGGCGAGGGGCAGCAACGCGAGGAGCACCGCCGCCACGACGGCGCCGCCCAGCGCCGCACCGGCGAGCACGTCGTGCGGGTAGTGCACTCCCACCAGCACGCGCAGCAGCGCGGCGGCCCCGGCCAGCGGCAGCGTGATCACACCGAGCCGGGGGCGCAGCACGGCCAGACCGACGGCCAGCCCGGCGGCCAGCGTCGCGTGGTTGCTCGGGAAGGACCAGTCCCCCACCCCCGGGCACGCGGCGACCGCCTCGGCCCCCGCGCCGAGTGCCCGGCACGGCCGCTCCTCGTCCACCACGAGCTTCAGCGCTTCACTCACCACGTAGGCCGCGACGGTGCCCAGTCCGGTCAGTACCGTCCCGGCGACCACGCGTGCGTCCTTGCGGCGGACCGCCGTCCACCACACCAGGAGCAGCATCACTCCGAGGATCACGAGCGTGCCCTCGGTGGCCACCTCCAGAACGGAGCCCGTCCACAACGGCGCATCCGCCAACGCCCCCGTCACCGACCGGTACACGGACGCCGAAGCACCGCCGGTCACCTCGACGGCACCGGCCTCGCCCAGCCCGCCGGGGGACAGCCACGCGACCGTCCCCGCTCCCCCACCGAGGACGGCCGACACACCGAGCGTCCGACCGGCCCGGACCTTCATTCGCGGTTCTCGTTCCATGGGCTCGAACGTAGAAGCGGGCGGAGCCGGACACCCGAGCCGAAGGACCACACCGGCCCTTGACCATCGTCGGGGTTGACAGCCGGTAGCGGGGCGTCGGCCCCGGCCCGGGGGCCGCACGACGCTCGTGTCCCGGGGAAGCCGATGTGCGGCGCCTCCAAGGCTGTTAGCCTCCGCGCATGTCAGACCTGGGGCCCGTCGCCTGGCCGCCCGCGCCGATCACGACCGGGAGACTCGTGCTCCGTGCCCCCGAGGCCCGGGACCGTGCGGTGTTCGTCGAACTGCTGGCGTCGCCGGAGGTGCACGCGCACCTCGGCGGGCCCCGTCGGCGCGACGAGCTCGAGCGCGAGCTTCCCGTGGTGCCCGAGCGGTGGCCGGGGAGTCTCGTCGTCGACCTCGACGGGGCGATGATCGGCCAGATCCTGCTCAGAAGGGCTACGGAGCACCTTCGTCCGGCGGCCGCGGGAAAGCTCGATCTCGGCTATCTGTTCCTGCCGCGCGTGTGGGGACACGGGTACGCCGCCGAGGCGTGCGCGGCGGCACTGGACTGGCTCGACGGCGTCCTTCCCGGCGAGCCGGTGGTGCTCGCCACCCAGACCGCCAACTCCGCCTCGATGCGCCTCGCGGCCAAGCTGGGGTTCATCGAGGTGGAGCGGTTCTGGGCCTGGGACGCCGAGCAGTGGCTCGGCCTGCGGTCACCGGTCACACCGTCCGCATGAGCGGGCGCCTCACCGGGAAGTTCCGTACCCGGCCCACCATGACGCAACCCTGTGTGAAGCTTTGCCTATGACTCAGCCGCGTGAAGAACTCAGGGCGAGACTGCAGACCGATCGTCCGCACTCCGCCCGTGTCTGGAACTACCTGCTGGGAGGCAAGGACAACTATCCCGTCGACAGCGAGGCCGGCGAGGTCATCCTGACGACGTTTCCGGAGTTCGCCGCCGTCGCCCGTCTCCAACGGCGGTTCCTGGCCCGCGCGGTACGCTTCCTGGCCGGTGAGGCCGGCATCCGCCAGTTCCTCGACATCGGCACCGGGCTGCCCACCGCGGACAACACCCACGAGCTGGCCCAGCGCATCGCGCCGGAGAGCCGCATCGTGTACGTGGACAACGACCCCCTCGTCCTCACCCACGCTCAGGCGTTGCTCACCAGCAGCCCGCAGGGTGCCTGCGCCTACGTCGACGCCGACGTCCGGGACCCGGAACGGATCCTGGGCGAGGCCGCCAAGACCCTGGACCTCAGCCGTCCGGTCGCGCTGACCACACTCGGGATCATGGGTCAGATCTCCGACGCCGACCGTCCCGCCGAGCTGTTGAACACGCTGCTCTCGGCGCTGCCCGCGGGCAGCTACCTGGCCCTGAGCGACGGCACCAACGGCAACGAGGCGCTGAACCGGGCGGTCGAGGTCTACAACGGGCAGTCGGCCAACACCTACCACCTGCGCTCCCCGCAGGAGATCGCCGCCTTCTTCGCCGGCCTGGACCTGGTGGAGCCCGGGGTCGTGTCCACGGCCTCCTGGCGCCCGGACGCCGACCAGGCGGAGGAGCCCACGGCCGACGTGTCCGTCTGCGGGGTCGCGGCCAAGAACTGACGTCCCCCGCCGCCGAGTCGGCGGGAACCCTGGGGTGCCCGCCGACCGGTGCCGTACGCCGCGAGCTCCGCCCGCCGCGGCGGTACTCCTCCGGACGGACCCATGTCCCGGCGCGTTCCCCGGGGCCGCCGGATCACCGGGCTAGTGTCGGCGTTCCGTCGTCCTGAGGGAGCGTGTCCAGCTTGGCCCGGAACCGTCGTCTGATCCTGAGTACCCCGTCCGAGGTCTGGAGCCTGCTGTCCGACGGGCACCGATACGGGGAGTGGGTGACCGGCACCCGGCAGATCCTCGCCGCGGACCCGCACTGGCCGCAGGTTGGCGCCCGGCTGCGCGTCAGGGTCGGGGTGGGCCCGCTGGTCCTCGACGACACCTGCGTCGTCCGCGTCTGCGAACCCGAGCGCCGCCTGGAACTGGAGGCGAAGGCCGAACCGTTCGGCGCGGCCCGCATCGCCATGAAGTTGATGCCCTGGGGCGACGCCACGCTCTTCGTGCTGGACTGGCACGCGTTGCGCGGGCCCGGCATCCGGATGCACGGACTGCCCGTGGACTACCTCGTCGAGGTCCGCAACGGCATGATGCTGACCAAGCTCGCCAGGATCGCCGTCCGGGAGCACGACCGCGCACCGCGGCAGGGCTGAGGACGAGCCCCACGAGGGCGAGCCTCCCCGGCCCGCACCCATTGACACGCCGCTCATGGCCGGTCGAGGATGACCGCGTTGACAACGTTGTCGTCTGGTGAAGAGGACCATCATGGGCCCCGTTTCCGTCCCTCTCGGCCGCAGACTCCTGCTGCGACTCCTCGGCGCGACCGGCGCCGCGGCCGCCCTCCAACCGGCGCTGGGGTCCCCTTCGGCCGCCGCCTCCTCCTCCGCCACGGGCTCCGCCCGGCCCGTCGACCCGCCGGACGACGTCGCCGCCACGTACCACCGCGTGCTGCTGCGGCACACCCGCTGGTCGGAGACGCAGTGGGACGAGGCCAAGGGGACGTACACCGACCAGTACTTCGGCTTCGCCGTCGTCCTCGGGCACGCCGTGCTGCTGACGCACGGGACCTTCGACGAGGAGGCGGCCGGTATCGACCGGGAGACGCTCAGGCGCCGCACCCTGGCGACCCTGCGCCACTTCGCCGCCTCCAACCGGCTCACAGGCGGCACCCAGTGGGGCCGCACGCTGTTCTTCGACACCACCTTCCAGTCGTACTTCATCCTCGCGGCCCACCTGTTGTGGGACGAGCTCGACGCCGCCACCCGCGCCGCGGTGGACACCATCACCCGCGAACAGGCGGCGTACACGCACTCCCTGGGCACGGGCGACGACCCGGCCTCCGGCGACTGGACCCCGAACGGGCTGGAGGGCGGGTACGTCGGCGACACCAAGCTGGAGGAGATGGGCCTCTACGCGCAGACCCTCGCTCCGGCGCTGGCCTGGGCACCGGACGACCGGCGCCGCGCCGAGTGGGCGACCGACTACGGCACCTGGTCGCGCAACGAGGGCGGCCTGCCGCCCGCCGACCTGGCCAACCCCGCACGGGTGGACGGGGTCCCGGTCTCGCGCAACACCGCGCACAACACGTACGACACCTTCATCGTCGAGAACCACGGCTCGTTCGGGCCGCACTACCAGGAGGAGATGTGGCGCACCTCGGGGCGTAACGCGGCGCACTTCCTCGCGGCGGGCCGGCCGCTGCCCGAGGTCCTGACCAGGCAGCCCAACGCGGAGCCGCTGTGGCGGACGCTGCTGGGCGTGATGTCGGACGCGGGCGAGCCGCTGATGCCGATGGTGGACGACCGAGAGCACCTGTACGGCAGGGACGTCATACCGCTGGCCTTCCTCTCCCGGGTCGTGGGAGACCGGGCGGCGGCCCGCGCGGAGACGGAGCTGGCCTCGCGGCTGGAGGCCTACCAGGCGTATCCGCCGGAGTACCGGCTGGCGAAGTTCTCGGGCGAGCCGAAGTACGAGCCCGAGGCGCGCGCCGAACTCGCCATCAGCTATCTGCTGCACGTGTGGCCGGACGCGGGGCCGCGGGTGCGGCCGATGTCGCGCGAGGAGTTGTTCGCGCACGCGTCCGGGGTCATCGACTTCGGGACCGGCCCCGGTCTGGTGTCCCACCAGTCCCCCGCCGCGTGGGCCGGTGCGGTCACGAAGCCCGGGTTCGTGAAGTTCGCCTGGCAGCCGGCGCACGACGACTGGCTGTTCCGGCTCGGCGGCGGCACCCCGATGTTCCTGCCCTCCACCGCCGCCGAGGTCACCGGCAGGACGGTGCGCGTGCACACCGCGCTGCGCGACGGCTTCGACGGCAGCGCCACGGTGCTGCGCCTGAGCGAGGGCTTCGCCGGGTACGCGACGCTCCCCACGGGTGCGGTCGTCTACGCCGGCGAGGGTCCGGTCGCCGCCGGTTCACGGCTGGAGGTGCACAATCTCACCATGCCCGGTGTGGCGGGCCTCGGCGGCAGCCGCACGTACCGGTTCGCGGAGGGCTCGGCCACGGTGCGCGCGCAGGACGCCACTCCCTCGGCCGCGGGGCGCGTCGACGAACTGGCCTTCACCCGGACGACGGTGCGGCACATACGCATGCTGGGTGTGCAGCCCGCCCCGACGTACGGGTACTCGCTGTACGCGGTCGAGGTGCGGGACGGGGCCGAGGGTCCCGACCTCGCACGGGGAGGCACGGCGACGGCCTCCTCGCAGTCGGCCGGCATGGGGCCGCAGCTGGCCGTGGACGGCAACGGCGGGACCCGCTGGGCGGTCTCGCGCGAGGACCGCAAGCGGGCGGACAGCTGGTGGGCGGTGGATCTCGGCGCCGAGCGTGCGCTGGACCGGGTCACGCTGCGCTGGGAGGCGGCCGCCGGTCGTTCCTACCGCATCCAGGGTTCGTCCGACGGCACCCGGTGGACCGACCTGACGACGGGTCCCGCCCCGTCGCTGCGCAGCCGTGGCGGGTGGCTCGACGTCGACGGCCGTGCCGGGCTGGTCGTGCGCGGCGGCGGCGAGCGGACGCTGGCCGTGTACGGCGACACGATCGTCCCGGCCGAGGGTGCGCGGGACGCGCTCGTGATCGAGGGGCACTGCGGTGTGTCGGCCGACGAGCTGCGTGTCCTGGCCGGGAGCGCCGCGCCCGCCGCCGAGGACGGCCGGGTCCGTGCGGCGCGGGTGGACGGGTACCTGAGCCTGTTCAACCTGTCGGCGGACGAGGTGGAGACGCGGGTCGTGGTGCCGCAGCAGGGCGGACGGCGAGAGGTCTACGAGGGCGAGCAGACGGTGACCCGGGAAGGCGTCGACTACCGTGCGCGGCTCGGCGCCGCGTCGGCTTCACTGCTCGCGCCGCGCTTCACCCTCACCGCGCTGTCCGGCCGGACGCTGCCGTCCGGGCTGCGGGTCCGGGTGGCCGACGGTGCGACCCTGCTCCTGTCCGGCGCGCGCTGCCGGCTGCGGATCGAGGCGCAGGGCCGCAGCGCCGACGCGACCGTGCGGGACGGAGGCGAGACCCGCGTGACGCTGCGTGGTGCACAGCCCTTCCCGCACCAGGACCACGCCCTGGGCCGGAGCACCTTCCCGACGAGTCCGCTGCCGCCCGGGATGTCCCGCCCGGACGCCGCCGTGGACGGCGACCCGGACACGGCGTGGCACCCCGGCCGGGACGGCCGCATGGTGGTCGACCTCGGCGCGCGCACCGAGGTGCGCTGGGTGGAGGCGCAGTGGCGGACCGGCGCGGCCCCGGCGGCGCGCGTGGAGTTCAGCACCGACGGGGTGCGCTACCAGCGTGCCGGGACGCTGGACGGCCGCGGCCGCGTACGCCGGCTCACCCGTGCGGGCTCGGTCCGGTACGTCGCGGTGACGGTGCAGGGTGCGCCGCACCAGCACGACGGGCTGGTCAGGCTGTCCGTGGGCTGAGGCCTGCGCCTGTGACGCGCCCTCCCGGGGTCCGCCGGGCCGGCGGCGGACTGGGAACCGGCGGGCGTCAGTTCAGCAGGAAGGCGCCACCGGCGGTGGTCGCCACGTCGGGCCCGAGGGCGGCCGCCGGCGTCCACGCCCCCGGCGTGCCGGCGCCACCGGCCAGGAGTTCGGTGACCGTGACGGTGACCTCCGTCGTGAAGTCCATGCCCTCGCCCGCGCGGAGCCATCCCTCGCGCCGGGTGCCGTCGGCCCACTCCACGACGGCGTGCCCCCAGGAGTGCTCGCGCGGCCGGGGCGCGGCCTTGGCCGTGACCCGGCCGAGCCGGTCGACGGCGAGGCGTCGCAGCGGCGGGACGGACAGCAGGCGGCCCAGCAGCGGCATCAGGGCACGCAGGCCCGGAGCCGTCGGCGCGAGGGCGGAGGTGGCGGTGACGAACGGCGCCCCGCTGGCCAGGTGCGCCGCGACCAGTTCCCCGGACGCGGCACCTGCCGACTTGGCCGATGTCCCGTCCGGGAAGGTGAGTCGCCGGGGGTCGGCGCCGAGGCGCGCGGTCACCTGCCGTCCGTTCTCGTAACGCCGCCCGCCCGTGACGAGCGCGTCCACGATGCCGGCCGCGAGGGCGGTGCCGAGCGCGCCCGCCTCCAGCTCCACGGAGGCCACGGAGTCGACGCGTACCCTGCGCGGCGTGGGGCGGTCCTGGCACAGCTTCGCCACCACCGCCTCCGTCGCCAGCACACCGAAACCGGCGCCGGTGACCAGAGTGCTGCCCGCCCGCGCCGCTTCGTCGTGCAGGGCGAGCAGTCCCTCCACGGCGCCGACGTCATTGGCCTGGTCGACGTAGTGGCCGCCGCCGGACACGCAGGCGCGGGCGATCACCGGTGCCGTGGCGGCGTAGGCGCCCATCGTGTTCACCACCACCCGCGGGCGCCCCCGGACGACCTCGTCCGCGATTCGCTCGGCCGAGTCGGCCACGACGACCTTCGTGTCCGCGGGCAGACCGGCTTCGGCGCCGGCGGCGGCCATCCGCTCCCGGCTGCGTCCGACCGGTACGACCGTCAGCCCCCGCGCGGCCAGTCGCGCGGCCACCCGTCGGCCCACACGGCCGGTCGCCCCCACGATCCACACCTCGTCGTTCGTCCTGTTCCCGCTCGTCGTCCCACTGGTCCTGCCGTTCTCGGTCATGCGTACGTCCCTGCCTGCTCCGGGGTCGCGCCGGGGCGGACCCCAGCGATGACACACAGTGCCATGACTTCAGGCTAGCACTGATGGCACAGCGAGACATCACCTGTTAGGGTCGGCCCATGGCAAGGTGGGATCCGGGTGCCGAGCAGCGCCTGAAACGGGCGGCTCTGGAGCTGTACTCGGAGCACGGTTACGACAACGTGACGGTGACCGACATCGCCGAGCGGGCCGGGCTCACCCGGCGCTCCTACTTCCGCTATTTCCCCGACAAGCGCGAGGTCCTGTTCGGCGGCTCGGAGCGCCTGCCCCCGGCACTGGCGGAAGCCGTCCTGGCGGCAGACCCCGACACCGCCCCGCTCACCGCCGTCCTCGACGCGATGTCCCAGGTGGGCACCCAGCTCGTCGCACAGGTGCAGGACACCGCGGAGCGCCGGGCGGTCATCGACGCCAGCCCCGAGCTGCAGGAACGCGAACGGACCAAGGCGGCCGCGGTAACCCGGGCGGTCCGCGACGCCCTGGTCCGACGGCAGGTCGAGGCCGACACGGCGGAACTCGTCGCGCAGCTCGCCACGGTGGCTTTCGGCAACGCCTTCCGGCACTGGATCGACGCCGGCGGACACACGAGTTTCGCCGACTGCCTCGGCAAGGTGACCGACCGGCTGCGGGCGGCCCTCGCCGAAGCGTGAGCCGCGGCCCGGCCACCGCGGGCGTCGTCGGGCGCGGCGACTCACCCGCCCGGCCCGGCCGACTCCTCGTGCGGCTGGTCGTCCGGGCGCTTGCGGGGCGGGGGAGCGGTCCGCTCCCGGTCAGGCGCGCAGGCGTGCGAGTTCGTCCGCGCGGCGGTGGTCCTTGGGGCGGCCGAGGGCCCGCCGCATGCGGATCAGGTCGTCGAGTGCGGCGTAGCGGACGGTGAAACCCATCGGGTCGCGGGTGGTCTCGGCCCGGGCCAGGCAGGGCGTGACGTCCAGGTCGCCCCAGCGCAGGACGGGGGTGCACAGGTCTCCGTCGGCGCCGGTGACCCGGTACCCCACCTGTTCGCGGTCGAGGTCGGGCGGTTCGGTGCAGCCGCAGGCGGCGAGGGCGTCACGCAGGGCGCGTGCCTCGTCAAGGGTGCCGTCCCACAGCAGGTCCAGGTCTCCGGTCAGTTCGGCGGAGCCGTGCAGGATGCCGGCGACCTGGCCGATGACCACCGCGTGCGATCCGGCGTCGTGCAGCGCCCGGAGGAAGGGGAAGGGGTCGAAGCCGAGTGCCCCGTCCGTGGCGAAGGTGCCCCGCACGTCGTCGGCCTCCGCCGAGAGCCGTCCGACGGGGGCGCGTTCGCGCGTTGCGTGCCGGGTCCGTTCGATCGCCCGTCGCAGGCGCAGGGCGGCTGTCGTCTCGCTCATGCGCCCATCCAACACGGCCCGGCCACTGTAGGTTGTCGCGATGACAGGTGACTGGCGGACGGACCGGATCGGGTCTGCGCTCAGGGGCGAGAACCCGACCGTGCTGCGGCGGTTGACGGCCGGATTCGCGGTGATCGGGGACGTGCAGTTCCTGCCGGGCTACTCGGTTCTGCTCGTGGACGAGCCGGGTGTGCGGCGGCTGTCGGACCTGCCGAGGGCCAAGCGGCTGTCGTTCCTGTCGGACATGGACCGGCTCGGTGAAGCCGTCGAGCGGGCCTGCGGGCGGCTGGACCCTGCCTTCCGGCGGGTCAACCTGGAGATCCTGGGGAACAAGGACCCGTTCCTGCACGCGCATGTCTGGCCGCGGTACGAGTGGGAGCCGGCGGATGTGGTGGGTCTTCCGGTGTGGCTCTGTCCGCGTGAGCGGTGGAGTGCCGAGGAGTTCGGGCTCGGTCCCCGGCACGACGCGCTGCGCGAGGCCATCGGCGGCGAACTGGACCGGGATGTCGCGGGCTCCGTGGACGTCACCGCGGTCGCCCCAGTTCCGGTGGGACGGCCGCGGTGAGGTGTGATGGGTCGTGACGCCGTTACCGGGTGACCGGGCCGAGCAGGTAGCGGCCGTCGCGGTGGGTGGCGAAGGACACCACGTGCTCCTCGGGGCGTTCGGCGTCGGCGCCTTCGACGCGCACCGGGTGCGGGGTGCGGATCCGCACGGGGTTGCCGAGCAGCGAGCGCACCTGCGCGCGGGTGATGCCGTCCGCCGTCCACTCCAGGTCGATCTCGAAGCCGCCGCGTGCCCGCAGCCCCCGGAAGGCTCCGGTGGGCCAGGCGTCGGGCAGGGCGGGCAAGAGCTCGATCTCGCCGGCGTGGCTCTGCACGAGCATCTCGGTGATGCCGGAGACACCCCCGAAGTTGCCGTCGATCTGGAAGGGCGGGTGCAGGTCGAAGAGGTTGGGCGCGGTGCGCGCCGGGGTCAGCAGGTCCGCCAGGTGCTGGTAGGCGCGCGCCGGGTCCAGCAGCCGGGCCCACATGTTGATCTTCCAGGCGAGGGACCAGCCCTGTCCCGCGGTGCCACGCAGCTCCAGGCTCTTCCTGGCCGCCGCGGCGAGTTCCGGGGTGCCCCTCGGCGTGATCTGCGCGCTCGGGAACACACCGTACAGGTGGGACACGTGGCGGCTTCTGACCAGGGCCGCCTCCTCCCAGTCGACGAGCCACTCCTGGATCTGGCCGAGGTGGCCGACGCGGGTGGGGGCGAGCCGGTCGCGGACCTCGGTGACGCGTTCGACGAGCCGGGGGTCGCGGTCCAGCACCTTCGCGGCCTGCCGGAAGGCGTCGAAGAGGTCCCGCAGGAGCTGCATGTCCATCGTGGGGCCGGCGCAGATGCTGACGCTCTCCCCCTCGTCCTGGTGGTGGGTGACCTCGGGCGACTGCGAGGGGTTGGTGACGAGCCGGCCGGTTTCCGCGTCCACCTGGAGTGTGTCGAGGAAGAACTCCACCGCGCCCTTCATCACCGGGTAGTTGCGGCTGAGCGCGCCCGTCTCGCCGGTGAACCGGTAGTGGTCCCACAGCATCACGCACAGCCAGGCGCCGCCGGTCGGCCACATGCCGTACTGTGCGGCGTCCACCGGTGCCGTGCCGCGCCAGCCGTCGGTGTTGTGGTGCAGTACCCAGCCGGGCGCGCCGTAGAGGGCCTTGGCGGTGCGGGTGCCGGACTCGGCCAGTTCGTGCACCATCCGCACGGCCGGGTCCCAGCACTCGGCGAGGTTGCCGGGGCCGGCGGGCCAGTAGTTCATCTCGAAGTTGATGTTGACGGTGTACTTGGACTCCCAGGCCGGGTTCAGGCTGTCGTTCCACAGGCCCTGGAGGTTGGCGGGCTGTCCGGGCGACCGGGAACTGGAGGCGAGCAGGTACCGGCCGTACTGGAAGTAGAGCGCGGCCAGTTGGGGGTCATTGCCGTCGGCGAACAGCGGGATGCGTTCGTCGGTCGGCAGGTTCACGCGCTCCGACGGCCCGAGGTCGATGGCGACCCGGCCGAACAGGCGCCGGTGGTCGGCGACGTGCCGCTCGCGCAGGTGTGCGTACGGCTTCTTCGCGGCCGGGGTCAGATGATTGCGGGCGCGGGCCTTGGGGTCGGCTCCGACGTCGAGGTAGTTGCGGTAGCTGGTCCCCATGGAGATGACGAGGGTGGCGCTGTCGGCGCCCTCGACGGTGAGGGTCCCGCCGTCGGTGCGCACCCGGCCGCCCTCCGCCTCGGCACGGGCCAGAGCCCTGAAGCGCACGGAGCCGGGCAGGCCGTACCAGTCGCCGCTGACGCCGTCGAGGGCGATGGTGTGGGCGTCCACCGCCGAGTCGCCGGACCGCTGGGGGCTGGTGAAGCGGGCGGAGAAGCCGACGGCGCCCGGGGTGTCGGTGCTGAGCCGGACGACGAGGACCTGGTCGGGGACGCTGGCGAAGACCTCGCGGACGTGGCGTATCCCGCCCCGGGTGTAGGTGGTGCGGGCGATGGCGGTCTCCAGGTCCAGCTCGCGTTCGTAGTCGCTCACCTCTCCCTGGCCCGCGAAGGTGAGTTCGAGGTCGCCGAGCACCTGGTAGGCGGCCTGCTCCGAGGGGCTGCCGAGGAATTCGGCGTCGATCAGCCGCTGTGCCTGGTTCCACTTCTCCTCGACCACCAGGCGGCGGATTTCGTCCAGGTGCCGCACGGCGTCGGGGCGGGCGTAGTCGTTGGGGCCGCCGGCCCACAGGCTGTCCTCGTTGAGCTGGAGCCGTTCGGTGTCGGTGCCGCCGAAGACCATGGCGCCGAGCCGGCCGTTGCCCACCGGCAGGGCCTCCAGCCACTCCCCTGCCGGGGCGCGGTACCACAGCCGCATGGGGTTGGCGGCGGGGTCCCCTCGCCGCGCCGCCGACGGGGCGGGGTCCGCCGTCTGTGGCGCGGCCGGTGCGGGAGCGGCGCTCAGCGCGGTCGCCGCCGCGGACGCTCCGGCCGCGGCCAGGACGTTTCGTCGGGACAACTCGGGCATGGCTGTGCCTCCAGGTGCGTGTTGAGGGCGGTGAGGGTGCTCGGTGCTCCCGGCACGGGCGGGGTTCGGGCCCGCGCCACCGCACCCCGGGCAGCGGCTCGTACGGCTCGCTGCCCGGGGGCGCTCATCGATCGCGACCGGTCAGAGACCGCTCACTGGGTGTCCCCGTCGGGCAGCGGGTAGGGGAAACCGGCGGTGACGCCGATCTTGTCGTACTCCATCTTGGCGGCGTCGTACCCGTCCTCCCAGTTGGCGTTCTTCACGTCGTTGCACTGGTAGCTCTGGTACGACTGGTCGGTGGTCCTGCCGACCTCGATGTCCTCGAAGGTGAAGCCGCAGCCGCCGGCGTCCATGTGGATGCCCCGGGTGCCGCTGTCGGGCATCGACTCGTCCGGGATGACGTCGCCGATGACCATCTGGCGCACGTGGTTGTCCATCGGGTACGGCTCGACGTTGTTGACGCCGTAGGTGTAGAAGGCGCCCATGTCGCCGCTGTCCAGGCCGGCTTCGTCGATGCGCAGGTACTCGAAGGTGTTGCCGCGGGCGTAGTTGTCCTTGAGGGCCACTTCCGGGCGCACCTCGAGGCTGATGCCGTAGCGGGCGCTGTGCTTGACGTGACTGTGGCTGACGGTGTTGTGCCCGGTGTTCATCAGCTCGATGCCGGAGGCGTCGCCGGGGTTCAGCTCACCGTAGTGGGAGATGTAGTTGTTGGTCAGCAGGTGGCCGTTGGAGGTGTTCCCCTCCCCTGGGTAGGGGCCCTCCACCTTGATCCCGTCGGCGCCGATGTTCTCCAGCAGGCTGTCGCGCACCGTCAGGTGGTCGTTGGCGGCGAGGGCGTAGACGGCGTGGTAGCCCGTGTCGGAGATCTTCAGCCGGGACAGGGTGACGTCCTTGCTGTTGGTGAGGGAGACGGCGCCGAAGCGGTTGCGCGGCATCTCGATCTGCCGGTCGTACTCCGGGTACTTGTGCACCTCGCCGGAGTCGCCGTCGCTGATCCACCCGTTGCGGTACCAGTCGACGAAGTCGCTGTACTGCAGGGCGAGTCCGTCCAGGGTGACGTCCCGCACCCGTCGGTCGGGGTCGGCGCCGGCCAGGTCGAACAGGGTCTTGACCGTGGGGCGCAGCACGGTGACGTCGTCGATGTCGCCGCGGGGCTTGTAGTACAGCTGCCCCTTCTTGAAGTCCAGGTAGTACTCGCCGGCCTGGTCGAGGAAGTCGAGCGAGTTCTGGAGGAAGTAGCGCGAGCCGCCGCCGGAGTTGTTGAGCGCGTACCGGGTCCAGTACTTGAGCGTCATCTGGTTCTTGGCGGGGTTCCAGTCCCGGACGGGGACCGTGTCGGTGAACCAGCTCCAGCTGCCGCCGGACCAGACCACCGCCTGGGCGTTGCTGAGGTCCCAGGTGGCGTCCCAGTCACCGGGGTTGGAGTACAGCCACTGGTGGACGGCCTCCTTCTCCGGTTCCGGCAGGGTGGAGGTGAGGTACGGGGCCCATTCGTCGTCGGACTTGCGGTTGGGGTAGCGGGCGGTGGTGGCGCGCCGGCCGTCCTCGAAGAGGGTGTAGAAGGGGCTGTCCGTGCCGACGTCGGCACGGTAGATGCCGTCCTTGTACTCCTCCCATCCGGTGACGGGCTGGGCCCCCATGACCCGCGCCTTGCCGGGGCCGTCGTAGGAGCGGTAGACGACCTGGTGGCCGTCGGTGCCCGAGTCGCGGTCGTCGAGTTCGACGGTGCGGCTCAGCGGGTAGTCGCCGGCGCGCAGGTTGACGTGGATGTCGCAGCGCATCCCGCCAGGCCGGTTGAGACCCTTGTCGCGGATGTGGTCGCGGGCCTTCTCGACGGTCTTGAACGGCTTGCTCCTGGTCCCCTTGGCCTGGTCGTTCCCGTCGGGGGACACGAACAGTTCGGTGGCCTTGCAGCCGGCGGCCTGGGCACTCGCCTCGGGCGTGTCCAGGGTGGCGCCGCCGACCAGCAGGGCGCCGGCCGCGAGCAGCAGGGGCAGTCTTCTGGTCCTTCGTCGTGCTGGTCGTACCTGGGTGGTTGGCACGAGGTCTCCTTGCCGCGTGGAGTGCGTGATGTCGTGGTCCGGATCCCTGTGGGCCGGCCGGTGTGTTCCGTGCCGTCACGGGCGCTGGTGCCGCGCGGGCTCGTGTTCCTGGTGCGGGGGCGTCGGCGCCGTCCGGAGGCTTCGCGCCGTCCGCCGATGGGCCCGGGGCCCGGAGGGGGCGGAGCCCGCCCCCGGGGTGCTCGCTCCGGCGGAGCACCCGCACGGCATCGCCGTACGTGACTAGTGGGTCACTGATCGAGCAACGATAGTTAATATGTTCGTGCCGTGGTGTCGTCAATACGCGAGGCTGAACCTGAAATTGATGACCTGAGGGGCGACGGACGCACGGCCCGTGAGTCATAAGTTCACGCATCCCAGGAAGCGCGGTGCCATGATCGATCCCGACCTGCCCGCGTTTCCCCAGCTCGCTGCCGAGGAGCGGGCGGCCCTGACTGACCTCGCCCGGCAGCAGCCGGCCGGTCTCCGGCTGCGCGGCCGGATCGTCCTCGCCTGTGCCGAGGGGCTGACCAACGCGGAGGTGGCCCGGCGGCTCACGGTCAGCCCCGCCACGGTGGCCAAGTGGCGGGAGCGCTATCTGCGGCGGGGCATCGCCGGTCTGCACGACGCGCCTCGCTCGGGACGGCCCCGCAGCGCGGACCGGCGGCAGGCGGAGGCCCGGGTGGCGGCGGTGCTCGAACAGGCCCGCGCCGGTGCCCCGGTGCCCTCCACCCGCTCACTGTCCGACACGCTCGGTCTGTCGCAGTCCACGATCGCCCGGATCTGGCGGGAGCAGCAGGCCGAGCTGCCCGATCCGCCGGTCGCGCGCCCGGGCGGACCGCGGGGGGAGACGGGCGGGGGTGCGAGCGGGGCCCAGGACGGTCCGGTGCCGGGTACGCCGCGTATGCCGCGGCAGTTGCTCTCCGACCATGTGTACACCCTGCTGCGCGACTGGATCGTGGGCGGCCGGCTGGCGCCCGGTCAGCGCCTCGTCGAATCGGAGATCGCGCGCGGTTTCGGCACCAGTCAGGCACCGCCCCGTGAGGCGATCAAGCGCCTGGCCTACGAGGGGCTGGTCATCTCCCAGCCGCACCGCGGCACTTACGTCGCGCGGGTCTCCGAGCGGCAGGCGCAGGACGTCAGGGACATCCGGGTGATGTTCGAGGAGTACGCGGCCCGCCGGGTGGCCGGCCGGCTGGACGCCGCGCACACGCGGCTGCTCTCCGAGGACGTGACCCGGCTGCGCCGGGCCGCGGCCGAGGACGACATCGGTGCCTTCCGCGACGCGGACATGTCCTTTCACCGGCATGTGTGCGAAGCGGCCGGCAACGCGGCGCTGATCCGCCTGTGGCGCATGATCGAGTCCAGCCTGTGGGACCTGCACGTGCTCGGCGATCCGCGCTACGCCGGTGGCTGGGGCGCGATGGCCGAGCACCACGCCGAACTCCTGGACGTCCTGCGCTGCGGTGACCCGGACGTCGCCGGGCGGATGTTCGCCGACCACGCCGCGGGCGAGACCGCCCGCTACCTTCCGGACCGGTCCGGGCCCGCCGCCGGCCCCGGCCGGTGAGACGACCGCCGCCACCGGTTCCGGCTCACCGGGTCACCGCACGCCCCGCGCAGGCCGCTCCGGTCCGTCACGGGCCCGTCGGTAGGTGGTGTGAGGCTCGACGGACGTGAGCCGCGGGCGGACGGGAGGCGCTCAGGCCGCTCCGGCCATCCGTCGTACGACGCCCTTGATGAGTGCGGCGAGGGCCGCCACCCGCTCGGGCGTGGCCTGGGACTTGAGCAGCGAGGAGCTGACGGCGAAGGGGCGGCCGCCCGTCGGCGGTCCGGGCACGGCCGCCGCGACGCAGACGATGCCCTCGGCGGTCTCCTGGTCGTCGACGGCGTGACCGGCCGCGCGCGCCTCGCGCACGTCCGCGAGCAGCGCGTCGAGGGTCGTGATCGACCAGGGCGTGCGGGCCTCGAACGGCTCGCGGTCCGCCAGCAGTTCTCGCACGCCGGTGTCGTCGAGGCCGGCCAGCATGGCCTTGCCCAGCGCCGTGCAGGTGACCGGGAGCCTCGCGCCCGCCCTGCTGGTGAGGCGCATCAGGACGGTGCCCTCGTGCACCGCCAGGTAGACGACGTCCGTGCCGTCCATGGTGGCCAGTTGCAGCGTCTCCTCCCGGTCGCCCAGGCGGCACACCTGCTCCCGGAAGGCGTGCACCGGATCGAGGGCGTCCAGGTAGGACTGGGCCAGCCGCAGCAGGCCCGGGCCCAGGGCGAAGCCTCCGTCCACGGGCCGGACCAGTTCCCTTTCGTGCAGGGCCGCGCAGATGTTGACGACGGAAGCGCGTGGTATGCCGCCCGCGGCGGCGGCCAGTTGGGCGGGCGACAGCGCACGGCCGCGGGCGTCCGCCAGCGCGTCGAGGATCGCGCCCGCCCGCAGCACGGCCGGTGCCGGTGCGGCACTGGCCCAAACCGATCCGTCCCGAGTACTCATGGCGACACACCCTATTTGTCAGCCTGTTGACAGTAAACCAGTCCATTGACAACAAGTGGTGTCGTACACCGATACTGGGCCCGCAAGCCCCGGAGCGGCGGCGCCACGACGGCGCCGGTCATCGCGGACACCCGCGCACGCCCGGGAACCGGCACCCGTCCCGTCCTGGTGACGACCACCTCCGCCATCCCCGCACCCGGCCGCCGGGACAGACCTGTTCGGCGCGGCGGACGCCACGGCCGGACCGGACCGGACCCGGCCCTCGACCAAGGAAAGCGGCACATGAAACTCGTACGGCTCGGAGACCCCGGGCGGGAACGCCCCGCCGTCATCGACGACCGGGGCGTCACCCGGGACCTCTCCCCCCTCACCCCCGACATCGACGGCGCCTTCCTCGCCGCGGACGGCATCACCCGCACCCGCCGGGCCCTGACCGAGGGCACGCTGCCCGTGCTGGAGGCCGAGGGGCTGCGCTTCGGGCCGCCCGTCGCCCGGCCCGGCGCCGTGGTCTGCATCGGGCAGAACTACGCGGCCCACGCGGCGGAGTCCGGCAGCGAGCCGCTCAACACCGGCACTCCGGAGGGCGTCGCCCTGTCCGGCCGCTTCCCCTATCTGCGGCCCGGTGAGGTGATGGAGATCGAGATCGAGGGCCTGGGGCGCCAGCGCCAGACACTCGGCGCCGCCTGACCGCCGTCCGGGCCCTCGAGGAACTCCCTTGAAACGATGGCGCAGACCTCTTCTCAGTCATCACTTGTATGATACGTTACGACTCAATGAGGGCACGGTTACGGGACTGATCCCGACGGCCGCACGACGCCCGTTCCCCTGGCCCGACGGCACGCTCCCCCACCTCCCGCGCCCCTCGGTCCTTCCCTGGCGCGGGACTGGCGGGACGGCGGGCGGGACGGCGAGGAGAGCTCGAAGAGGGGGAGCAGTTGAAGATCACCGGATTCCGGAGCCTGACCACGGCGCACCACTGGGGGCGTCCCGTCGGGGACGCGAACGGCTTCGTCGCCCAAGGCGTCACCGAGGTCCCGGTCCTGCTGGTCGAGACCGACGGCGGGCTCACCGGAGTGGGCCTCGGCGCACACGGCGAGGCCCGGCGGGTCTTCCCCGCCCTCGACGGGCAGGACCCACGCGCCGTCACCACGCTCTACGACCGGATGCTGGCCCACACCTTCAAGAGCGGTCACGCCGGCACCGCCTTCGGCACCATCGGCGCCTTCGACATGGCGCTGTGGGACCTCAAGGCGAAGATGGCCGGCGAGCCGCTGTGGCGCACCCTCGGCGCCGCCGACCGATTCGTGCCCGGTTACGCGTCCGGCCTCGACATCGCGCTGGACGAGGAGGAGTTGGTCGAGCTGTACGCCGGCTGGGCCGCACGCGGCTTCACCGGCGCCAAGCTCAAGGGCGGCCTCGACACCGAACACGACATCGGCAGGCTGCTCGCGGTCGCCGAGGTGCTGCGCGCCAACACCGCCTCCCCCGCCCTGATGCTCGACGTCAACGAGTCCTGGGGCAGGCACCAGGCCGTACGGCTGCTCGCCCGGATCGAGGACCGCGTCGAACTCGCCTGGATCGAGGAGCCGGTGCGTCGCTGGGACGCGCGGGGACACCGGGCCGTGGGCCGGGCGGCCCGCACGGCCGTCGCCAGCGGCGAGAACCTGACGGGCCTGGAGCAGTTCCGTCCCCTGCTGGCGGCCGACGCGCTCCAGGTCGTGCAGGCCGCCTGTGTCTGGGGCATCACCCACTTCCTGCGGGTCGCGACCCTCGCCCACGGCCACGACCTCCCGGTCAGCCCGGTCGGCTACCACGCCAACCCGCTGGCGCACGCGGCCGCCGCCACGCCCAACCACCTGGTCACCGAGGTGCAGGACACCGGCACGCCGGCCGGACTGACCGTGGACCAGACGATCGAGGACGGCGGCATCGTCCTCGGCGACACGCCTGGGCTCGGCATCACGGTCGACGAGGCCGCGCTCACCGGCCCGCAGGAGAACATCGGCTGGGCCCGCCCCGACGGCCCGCACGTACGCCCCCGCGACGCCGGACTGCGGCTCGTGCCCGAGTCCGGTCCCCCGGGCCGGGCCGGCCGCGCCTCCGCGGGAACCGCCTCCCCCGCCGTGCCCGGCCCCGTCCACCGTCCCGCGCGCAGAGAGCACACCGAGAGGGAGAACACGCCGTGACGCGACCCCGTGCCGTCCTCGCCATGAACCCCCGGCTGGTCCGCGCCGTCTTCGACGAGGACGCCCTGGCCCGGCTGCGCCGCGCGGCCGACATCGACACCGAACTGGTCCTCGGCGAACTGGACTCCGCCCGCTCCCGCGACGCGCTGGCCGGTGCCGAGATCCTCGTCGCGGGCTGGGACGCGCCCGTCGTCCGGGCCGAGCACCTGCCCCGTACCAAGCGCCTGCGGGCCGTGGTCTACGCGGGCGGGGTCGCCGCGACCTGTCTGGAGGACCCGGCCGCCTTCGCCGCGCGCGGCGTGGTCGCCGCCAACGCCCGGGCAGCCAACTCGGGACCCGTGGCCGAGTACACCCTCGCCATGATCCTGCTCGCCAACAAGCGCGTCCTCGCCGAGGAGCGCCGCTACCGCGCCACGCGGACCCCGCCCGACCACTTCGGCGCGTACGCCGGGCGCGGCAACTACCGGCAGACGGTCGGCATCGTCGGCGCCTCCACCGTGGGCCGCGCGGTACTCGGCCTGTTGCGCCCCTTCGACCTGGACGTCCTGCTTTACGACCCGACGCTCACGGCGGAACAGGCTCGGGCGCTCGGTGCGCGCCTGGTGCCGCTCGACGAACTGATGGCGGGCAGCCGGGTGGTGTCGCTGCACCAGCCCCTGACTCCCGCGACCCGCGGTCAGATCGACGCGGGGCTGCTGGCCCTGATGCCGGACGGCGCGACGCTCGTCAACACCGCCCGGGGCGCCGTGGTCGACCAGGACGCCCTGCTCGCCGAGGTGCGCACCGGCCGCATCGACGCCGTGCTCGACGTCACCGACCCCGAGCCTCCGGACCCCGACAGCGAGCTGTGGACGCTGGACAACGTCGTGCTCACCCCGCATCTGGCGGGTTCGCTCGGCGGGGAGCTGCACCGCATCGGTGACGCGGTCGCCGACGAGGTGGAGCGGTTCGCCGCGGGTCGCCCCTTCGCCCATCCGGAGGACCTCGCGGCCTGCGCGCGTACGAGGGTGTGGTGAGGCGAATGCGTTCCCGTACCCTCGCACGCGGGCCGCGACTGACCGAACTCGGCCTGGGTGCCGCTCAGTTGGGCAATCTGGCCAGGGAGACCAGCTGCACCGACGCCCGGGGTGCCGTCGACGCGGCCTGGGACAGTGGCGTGCGCTACTTCGACACCGCTCCGCACTACGGGCTCGGGCTGTCGGAACGGCGCCTCGGTGCCGCCCTCGCCCGCCGCCCGCGGGCCGAGTACACCGTGTCCACCAAGGTGGGCCGGCTTCTGGTGCCCAGCCCGAAGACCGCGCACCGGCGGGACGACGGCGGCTTCGCGGTGCCCGCCGCCTTCCGGCGCGACTGGGACTTCTCCCGGGACGGCATCCTGCGCTCCCTGGAGGGCAGCCTGACCCGGCTCGGGCTCGACCACGTCGACATCGTCTACCTGCACGACCCCGACGACCACTGGCAGCAGGCCTCCACCACCGGCGTCGACACCCTCGTCGACCTGCGCGACCAGGGGGTGGTGAAGGCGGTGGGCGTGGGCATGAACCAGGCCGCGATGCTGACCGAGTTCGTCCGCCGCTCGGACGTCGACCTGGTCATGGTGGCCGGCCGCCACACCCTGCTCGACCAGTCGGCGCGGGACGAACTGCTGCCGCTCGCCCGGGAGCGCGGGGTCGGCGTCGTCGCGGCCGCCGTCTACAACTCCGGCCTGCTCGCGGCCGACCGCCCTCCGTCCGACGCGACCTACGACTACCGGCCCGCGCCCCGCGAGCTGATCACCCGGGCCGGCGCACTCGCGGACGTCTGCGAGCGCCACGGCGTCACGCTGCCCGAGGCCGCGATCGCCTACCCGCTGCGGCACCCGGCGGTGGTGTCGGTGGTGCTGGGCGCCCGCGACGCGCGGCAGTCCCGCACGAACGCGCAGCGGCTCGCGACCCGGGTGCCCGACGCGCTCTGGGCCGAGCTGGCCGGCCTCGGACTGCTTCCGGACATCCCTGGCACGTCGTCCGACGGGAGGGAGCGGTCGTGACCGTCGTCGACGCCCATCTGCACGTCTGGGACCCCGGCCGGGCCGCCTACGACTGGCTGGGCCCCGCGATGTCGCCCGTCGACCGCGCCATGCGGTTCCGCGAGGCCCGTCCGGCGCTGCGCTGGGCCGGGGTCACCGCGGCCGTCCTGGTCCAGGCCGCCGACCACGACGCGGACACCGACCACATGCTGGCGACCGCCGCCGCGCACCCCGAGGTCGCCGGTGTGGTCGCCTGGCTTCCGCTGGACGACCCCGGCCGGGCCCGGGCCCGTCTGACCGCGCTGCGCCGCGAGCACGTGGTGGGCGTACGCACCCTGCTCCACGAACGGCCCGACCGGGACTGGATCCTCGGTCCCGCGGTGGGCGCGGGCCTCGCGCTGCTCGCCGAGAGCGGCCTCTGCTTCGACTACGCGACCTCCTCCCCCGCCGAGCTGCGCCACCTGCCCGAGCTGGCGGTCCGGCACCCCACCCTGCGCCTGGTCGTCGACCACCTCGGCAAGCCGCCGGTCGGCGGCGGCCGCGAGGACCGGGCCGAGTGGCGCCGCCTGATCGCCGCCGCCGCGAAGCACCCGGGCGTCCACGCCAAGGTCTCCGGGCTCTACTCGTCCTCGGGCCCACTCGACGCGTGGACCACCGACGAGGTCCGGCCGTTCGTCGAGGACGCGCTGGAGCTGTTCGGACCCGAGCGGCTGATGTACGGCGGGGACTGGCCGATCTCCCTGCTGGCCGGGGGCTACGCGCGCACCTGGGAGTCCGTGTGCGAACTCCTGGCGCCGCTGGCCCCCGGCGACCGCGCCGCCGTGCTCGGCGGCACCGCCGCCCGCTGCTACCGCCTCGACCCCGCCCTGCTGGACGCCGCGCGCGACGCGGCCGTGTGATCCGCTCCGGAAGGAACGCCAACGCCATGGAACACCAGACCACGACGCCGGACACGGCCGCGCTGGCCGGCTGGCTGCACAGCTGGGTGACGGACGAAGGGGCGGTCAACGGCTTCCACAACCACAGCGTGTGGGGCACCAACCCGGCCACCTTCCTGGACTTCACCAGCGGGCACACCACGTTCGCGGGACCGGCCGTCGGCGCCTTTGCCCAGGCCCTGGCCGCACGGCCCGACGAGCGGGGTACCGCCCTCCTGCGCCGGCTGCTGCGCTACCAGTGCGCCGAGGTGCAGCCCGACGGGCAGTACGCGCACATCGGCTTCCAGGTCGGCGAGTCGGCGACCAGCGGCCTCATCCACAACGCCGTCGGCAGCCTCGGCATGCTGCTCGCCGTGCGCCACGCCGGCCACCTGCTGCCGGCCGACGAGGTGGCCGCCGTACTGTCCGCCGTACGGCGCAACCTGGACGCCTGCGAGATCTACGGCGGCGGGCGCCCCGGCGCGGACGGCACCTGCAACCAGGAGTACGCCCGGGTCTGGGTCAAGCAGCTCTACACGGAGCTGAGCGACGACAAGACCTACGCCGACGAGATCCCGGCGGACCTGGCCGAGCTGGTCCGGCTCTTCCACCACCGGGGAGTGCCCGACTCGGACAGCGCCGGGACGTTCCGCACCGTGCGCGACCGCACCGAGGGCGGCATCCTGGAGCCCGCCGAGTACTACGGGCTCATGATCGTGCCGCTGGTGCTGGGGTACCGCGTCCAGGGCGATCCGGAACTGCTCGCCGAGGCACGGCGGTTGTGCCGGCACGTGGCCCGTTCCGCCTGGACGGACGAGACCGGCGCCACCCGCTACCACCGCTACTGGTACGTGCGGGGCGACCGGGCCCTGAAGACGGACACGCCGATGCTGATCGCGGGCATGGGACTGACCCTGTACGGCATCCACGAGGTGCTGGCGGAAGGCCCGGACGCGGAGCTGGAGGCGTTCACCGGCGCCTGCCTGGCCACCTACGCCCGCTACCAGACTCCGGCCGGGTACTTCGCGTCCGCGAGCGGCTGGCACAACGAGGCCGACATCGCGCCCAGCACCGCCTGGCACGCGCACGACCTGCTGTTCCTGATGGCCCGTTACGGTCCGGACGAGGACTTCTGGGACCGGGTGACCGCGCCCCGCGAACGGCAGTCGGTGCTGGTCAGCGATCGCGCCCACTGGGCCGAGTCGGGTGTCCACTGGTCGGTGCGCAGCCCGCTGACCGCGGGAGACCTGCATCTGTACGGCCGCAAGGACCGGGCCGTCTTCGCCCGGGAGTTCTTCGCCTGGACGGACCGTGAGCCGCTGCCCGAGGAACTGCGCTACCCGGACGTCCCCGAGTTCTTCGTCGCCGACGACGGCATCTACCGCGTCGACCGCGGCGTGGCCCCCACCGACATCACGGCCGTCGGGCCCCTGCCCTACCGGGGGCGGCTGTGACCAGCGAACGACACCGCCGGCTTTCCCCACCGAGGAAAAGAGAGATGACAATGACGTCAGCCAGAAGAGGGAGCAAGGCGCGCGGCGCCGCGCTCGCCGCCGTGGTTCCCCTGCTCCTCGTCGCGGCCTGCTCGTCGGGCTCCGGCTCGGCGGGGGGCGAGGACGGCGAGATACGGATGATGGTGAACCTGACGGACAACCTCGACCAGGCCTACTGGGAGAAGCTGGTCGGGCCGTTCGAGGACGAGACCGGTCTGAAGGTGAAGATAGAGGGCCCGACCGGCAAGTCCGTCGCCGAGTCCTTCCCGCAGCAACTGGCGGCCGGCACCGCGCCCGACGTCATCCAGTCGATCTTCCCGGACGACGACACGGCGCCGGAACTGATCGACCTCGGCGGCGAGGCCTGGGCCAAGGACACGCCGATGTTCGACGAGTACGCCATGGGCGACGCGCACTACGCGGTCGGTGTCGGCACCCAGACCCAGTCGCTGGTCTACTACAACAAGAGTGCCTTCGAGAAGGCCGGGATCAGCGAGCCGCCCACCACGTGGGAGGAGCTGACCAAGGATCTCGGCGACCTGAAGAAGGCCGGGTACACGCCGATGCAGACGGCCGGGGACTTCCAGACCGGTCTCCAGCTCCAGCAGATCTACCACCCCACGCTGAACCAGCTCCACCCCGAGTGGCAGACCGCGGTCTCCGACGAGAAGCTCTCCGTCGGTGACGCGTACAAGCCCGCGTTCCAGTTGTACGCGGACTGGATCAAGGCCGGTTACCTCGCCAAGAGCGATGTCGGGCTCAGCCCCTCCCAGGCGGACGGCAACTTCACCGCGGGGAAGGTGGGCCTGTACACCAACGGCAGCTGGTTCGCCGCCACGCTGAACAAGGCAGGGGACCTGCCCTTCGAGGTGGGGGTGTTCTCCCCGCCGGCCGCGGACGGCAAGCAGTACCCGGGTCCGCAGGGCGCCACCATGGCCAACCCGTACATGATCCGCAAGGGCATCGGCGACGAGGACGGGGCCAAGCAACTGGTGGAGTACCTGGTCACCGACGCCAAGGCCATCGAGGCGCAGCTGGGCTCCGACGGGGTGTTCCGCAAGGGCTCGCAGGTGAAGCAGTCGGCGGTCGACGCGCAGATCCAGGGCATCCTCGACGACGCCCCCGCACTGGTCGCCGTGGGCGAGGGCCAGGGCAACGTCCGGCTGCCCGTCACCGGGTTCAACCCCAAGTTCACCGAGGTCGCGCAGAGCCTGTACACCGGGGCGAGCCCGGCAGACGCGGCCAAGAGCATCGACCAGTGGGTCGACGAGAACCGCTGACCCATGGAACGGACATCGGGCTCGAAGCCGCGGGGATGGCGCGACCTGGGCGCCCGCGTCAGCATGGTCGTCCCCGCGGTGCTCATCTACGCCGCGCTGCTGGTCGTACCGGTGATCTACGCGTTCTACTACAGCTTCACCGAGTACAACGGATTCCCCCACCGCGTCCCCGAGTTCGTCGGGCTGGACAACTACAGGTCCATCTTCGAGTCCGACGACATGACCGGCACCATGGTGGTCACCGCCGTGGTGGCCGTGGTGGGCGCGGTCGCGGTCAATCTGGCCGCGCTGGGTCTCGCGCTGCTGTTGCAGCGCACCAACCGGTTCAACACCTTCGGCCGGGTCGTCATGTTCTACCCGCATGTGCTCAGCGCGCTGGTCGTGGGCTTCCTGTGGCAGGCCATCCTCGGCCCGCAGGGCGTGGTCAACACCATGCTGGAGAAGGTCGGCACCGACAGCCTGCCCTTCCTCAGCGACCCGGACTGGGCCCTGTGGTCGATGATCCTCGTCATCGTCTGGTCGCTCTTCGGCGTCCAGCTGATCCTCTACCTGGCGGGACTGCAGGCGGTGCCGGCGGATCTGCTGGAGGCGGCGCGGATCGACGGCGCGAACAGGTGGCAGACCTTCCGTGCCGTCACCTGGCCCTCGCTGGCGTCCACCGTGACGGTCGCCGTCATCACCTCGGGCATCTCGCTGCTGAAGACGTACGACGTGGTCGTGTCACTGACCGGAGGCGGCCCGGCGGGATCCACCAAGACCCTCGCCTACTCGATCCTCGCGGTCTCCTTCCCGCAGCGGGACATCGGCGTCGCCTCGGCCCAGGCCGTGCTGCTGATCGTCGCCGCCGCGGTCCTGGCCATCACAGTCCTCGTCCTGCGCAGGCGCGCCGAGGACGACGCGGAGTCCATCGGATGAAGAAATCACTCACCTCGGCCGCGACCGTCCGGGTCGCGTTCGTCTCCCTGGTGTCCCTCGGCATGCTCGTGCCGATGTACCTCCTGGTGGTCAACGCCTTCAAGAGCCAGCAGGAGATCCTTGCCAACCCGTTCTCGCCCGGCTTCGGCTCGGCGACCTTCCGGTACCTCGCGGACGCCTGGAACAATCCCGACTTCAGCATCCCGAAGGGCTACGGAGTCACCATCGCGCTGGTGCTGTGCGTGAACGCGCTCGCCATGGCGGTGTGCGCGCCCGCGGCGTACGTGCTGGCCCGCACGCCGAAGCCGGTCGCGCGGCTGCTGCTGTTCTTCTTCATCGCGGGCATGTTCATCCCCACGCAGGTGATCCTGGTGCCGGTCATCTTCGTGCTGCGCGCGATCGGGCTGATGGGGACTCTGCCGGGGCTCATCCTGTTCATGACGGCGACCACCATCCCGTTCACGCTGTTCGTGTTCTTCGGCTACATCCGGGTGCTGCCCAGGTCGCTGGACGAGGCCGCGGCGATCGACGGGGCCGGCCGGTACCGCACGCTGTGGCGGATCATCCTGCCGCTGATGCGGCCGATCATCGCCACGGTGTTCATCCTCAACTCGCTCAGCGTCTGGAACGACTTCGCCAGCCCGCAGATGATCCTCGGTCCCGGCAGCGGCGTCTACACCGTCACCACGGGTGTGTACGCGGCGGTCGGCCAGTACTCCACGGACTACACCAAGGTGTTCCCGACCCTGCTGCTCGCGGTGATCCCGATCCTGGTGACCTTCATCGTGATGCAGCGGCACATCATGAGCGGACTCGCGGCGGGGGCGGTCAAGGGCTAGTCCCCTGCCCCGCGCCGGGGCCCACCGCAACCAGAAGTGACCGGCTCTCGAAGGAGTGACCAGCCATGCCCGCACCCCGCGCACCACGCCGGGTCGCGTCCGTGATCCGGCTGCGCCCCGAACATGCCCAGAGGTACCGGGAGTTGCACCGCGCCGTGCCGCGGCCGGTGCTGGACACGCTCTCGCGCGCCCATGTCACCAACTACTCCGTCTTCCTGCGCGAGGACACGCTCTTCGCCTACTACGAGTACACCGGCGACGACTACGACGCCGACATGGCCGCCATCGCCGCCGACCCGCGGACCCAGCACTGGTGGACCCTCACCGACCCCTGCCAGCGACCCCTGGACTCGGCGCAGCCAGGAGAGCGATGGGTGACCGGTGAGGAACTCTTCCACCTGGACTGACCACCACCCCATGCGAAGGACACCGTCATGCCGCACACCCCCTCTCCCCCGTCCCCCGAACTCGGCGGTCTCGCGGCCGTCGTCACGGGCGGCGCCTCGGGGATCGGGCTCGCCACCGCCCTGCTCCTGGCGCGCCGCGGCGCCCGGGTCGCCGTCCTCGACCTCGACCCGGACGCCCTGCCGGCCGCCGGCCGCGAGGGCCTGTTCCCCATCTGCTGCGACGTCACCGACGACGCTTCGGTCGTGGCCGCTGTCGCCCGGGCGGTGGACCGGCTGGGCGGCCTGGACATCCTGGTGAACAACGCGGGCATCGGCGCCCAGGGGACGGTGGCGGACAACGACGACGCCGAGTGGCGGCACGTCCTGGACGTCAACGTCCTCGGCATCGTGCGGACCACCCGGGCCGCCCTGCCCCACCTGCGCGCCTCCCGGCACGCGGCGGTGGTCAACACCTGCTCGGTGGCGGCGACCGCGGGGCTGCCCCAGCGGGCGCTGTACAGCGCGAGCAAGGGCGCCGTGCAGTCCCTGACCCTCGCCATGGCCGCCGACCACATCCGCGAGGGGATCCGGGTGAACTGCGTCAACCCCGGTACGGCGGACACCCCGTGGATAGACCGGCTGCTGTCGCGCGCCGACGACCCGGCGGCCGAGCGCACCGCGCTCAACGCCCGCCAGCCGACCGGGCGCCTGGTGAGCGCCGAGGAGGTCGCCGCGGCCGTCGTCTACCTGGCGTCCCCGGCGGCGGCGTCCGTCACCGGCACGGCCCTCGCCGTGGACGGTGGCATGCAGGGTCTGCGGCTGCGCCCCGAGGGCGACTGACCGGGACCCCCACACCGCACCCTCCACGGCCCGGACCCTGCCGGCCGCGGTCGCCCTGTCGCTGACGCGGCACCTCGGCGCGGAGGGGACCGGACGGCCGTGACCGGCTGCGTGCCGTCGGCCGCCCGGCCGGGGACCCGTCGGACGACGCCCCCGGCCGCTTCGTCGTGCCCTCCCCTACGCGTCCGGCAGGTCGGCCGGGCGGCGGCGGGCCCACGACGACGTGATGTGCTCGCGCATCGCCTCCGCGGCCGCGTCGCCGTCCCCTGCGAGCACCGCGGCGGCGACCCGGGCGTGCGCCTCGTGGGTGAGCTCGATGTCCTCGCGCGTCGGGTCCCCGCTGTACTGCGGCGAGCGCACGGCCTTGCCCTGGATGCTGGAGACGATGGCCCGTCCGAAGGCGTCCCGGGATGCCTGGTGGATGATCTCGTGGAACTCGATGTCGGCGCGCGAGTAGGCCTCGGGATCGTCGATCAGGCCCGCGAGTTCGTCGAGCTTGGCGGCCAGGGCCGCCGACTGTTCCTCGTCGATCCGACCGGCGGCACGGGCGGCCATCGCGCACTCCAGGGTGGTCCTGATCTCGATCAGGTTGTCCAGGTAGACGAGGCGGTCCTTGCGCTGGAACAGCGCGTCGAGGACCAGCGGGTCGAGCAGGCTCCACTGGTCCTGGCCCAGGACGACGGTCCCCCAGCCCTGACGGGTCGCCACCAGCCCCTTCTCGGCGAGCGTCGTCGTCGCCTCCCGGATCACGGTCCGGCTCACCTCGTACTCCTCGCAGAGCTCACCCGCCGAGGGCAGCGCCGTGCCCGGCGGGTACTCACCGAGCACGATGGCCGTGGCGAGGCTCTGGACGACGGCCGCAGCGAGCGGCGGCCGACGCCGCTGAGGTCGGGACACGGCGGTGGTGTCCGCGGATGGCTTGATCATCTGGTCAGAGACTCCCAATGTTCGTGCAGGTTCGCCCGGCCCCCGCTGTCCAATGACCCCAGGTTAGCCGAACATGCTAAGGTCATCACTCGTATCACAAGTTATGACTCACGGGCCTCGGCAGGTCTTCCCCGCCCTGCGAGGAGGGAGCTGGACATGAGGACGCGAAGGGCCCTGATGGTCCGCGGTGGGTGGGAGGGCCACGACCCGGTCGGCTGCACCGAGTCGGTCATGCCCGCGCTGGAGCGCTCCGGGTTCGAGGTGGAGGTCGCCGAGGACCTGTCGGTGTACGAGGACACGGGGCTGCTCGCCGCCACCGACCTCGTCGTGCACTGCTGGTCGGCGGGCGCCCTGACGGCGGCTCAGGAGGCGAACCTCGTCGACGCGGTGGAGGCGGGCACCGGCTTCGCCGGCTGGCACGGAGGCGTGGTCGCCACGAACGTCGCCAACCCGCGCTACCTGCGGATGGTCGGGGGCCGCTTCCTGTGGCATCCGGACGGCTTCCAGGAGTTCACCGTGCGGATCGCCGCACCGGACCGGGACGGCGAGATCGTCGAGGGCGTCACGGACTACGACGTGGAGACCGAGCACTACTGGGTGCTCACGGACTCCCTCAACACCGTCCTGGCCACGTCGGTGCTCACCCCGGGCACGGCCGACCCCTGGGAGGGGCCCGTGGAGTTCCCGGTGGTGTGGACCCGCCGCTGGGGAGCGGGGCGGGTCTTCGTCTGCACCCTCGGGCACCGTGCCGCGGACCTGCAGGTGCCGCAGACGGCGGCGATCGTGGGCCGCGGGCTCGTGTGGGCGGCGCGCGCGTGACGCACGGGGGTGCCCGGATCCTCGGGTGCTTTCGCCTCCGGCGGCCCGCTACCCCACCGGTGTCAGGTGCTCTCGCGTGCGACGACCCGGTACCCGACGTCCCGGTGCGGCACCTCGACCGGGGCGCCGCGCATCCGGGTCAGCAGCAGCTCGGCGCTCAACTCCCCGATCCGCGCGCTGGGTACGGCCACCGTGGTCAGCGCGGGGACCAGGTGCCGGGCCAGTTCGAAGTCGCCGAAACCGGCCAGGGCGAGCGTGCCCGGCACGTCGACGCCGCGCCGTACGCACGCCTGGAGGGCACCGGCGGCGAAGACGTCGCTGGAGAACATCACGGCGTCGGAGTCCGGATACCTCTCCAGCGCCAGGTCCAGCAGGGCCACGCCGGTGTCCATGGTGACCGGCACCGGACCGGCGTCCACGGTGCGCGGCGCGCTGCCCAGCAGGCCGCGGACGGCGCCGGTGTAGCCGTCGAGGCGTTCCGCGGCCCGCGGGTCGCCCGAGGTGTGCCTGCCGGCGAAGGTGATCCGCCGCCGGCCGCGCTCGACGAGGTGGGCCACCATCGCCGCCGCTGCCGCCGCGTTGGAGAAGCCGACCAGCAGGTCCACCGGGTCCTCGGACCAGCCCCAGGTCTCGACGACCGGCACCCCGGCCGTCCCGAGCAGTGCCAGGGTGCCCGGGGTGTGACGGGTCCCCACCATGAGCAGTCCGTCGGGACGCCGGCCCAGGAAGCTGCGCATCACCTCCTCCTCGTGCTCGGGCCGGTAGTCGGTGGTCCCGACGAAGATCTGGTAGCCGTGGGCCGCCAGTGCCGTGGAGAAGGCGTGCACGGTGTCGGCGAAGACCGACGCGTTGATCTGCGGCACCAGGGCGGCGACGGTGCGGCTGCGGTTCGAGGCCAGGTTGCTGGCGGCCAGGTTGGGCACGTAGCCGGTGGCGGTGAGAGCAGCCTGGACCCGGGCGCGGGTCTCGTCGGACACCGACAGGGGGTCGCGGACGACCCGGGAGACCGTCTGGGCCGACACCCCGGCGGCCGCCGCGACGTCCGTCAGGGTCACCGAACGGGTCGCGGATCGCTTGCGGGGACGGCGGGGCGGCGGCTGGGTCACGCCGGAAACGATATCGGGCGTCACAGGGCTCCCCGTGCCACCAGCGCCCGCATCAGGTCCGCGATGCCGAACGTCCACGGCAGGCACACGTCGCTCGGCCGGACCCGGTTCACCAGCGTGCCGAGCGTCGGCGTGGCGATGGCGACGAGGTCGCCGTCGTGATGGGTGAAGCCCTGCCCCGGCGCGTCGCGGTCCTCGACGGGCGCGAACATCGTGCCGAGGTAGAGCACCGCGCCGTCCGGGTACTGGTGGTGCGGCCCCAGCAGTTGGGCCACGAGGTCCAGGGGGTCGCGGCTGATGGCGGCCATCGAGGACTCGGCGTCGAGCCGGTACCCGTCGGCGCCCTCGACGGTCAGGGTGAGCGTGGCCCGCCGTACGTCGTCCATGCGGAAGCCCGGTTCGAACAGCCGCAGGAACGGTCCGAGGGCGGCCGAGGCGTTGTTGTCCTTGGCCTGGGGCAGCAGCAGAGCGGAACGGCCCTCCACGTCACGGAGGTTGACGTCGTTGCCGAGTGTCGCGCCGACCACCGCCCCGGTGGAGGAGACGGCCAGCACCACCTCCGGCTCCGGGTTGTTCCAGCGCGAGGCGGGGTGCACCCCGGCGTCGGCGCCGCTGCCCACGGCGGCCAGCACGGGCGCCTTGGTGAAGATCTCGGCGTCGGGGCCGATGCCGACCTCCAGGTACTGGCTCCACGCCCCCTGCGCGACCAGGATGTCCTTGAGCGCGGCGGCCTCCTCGGAGCCGGGCCGCAGGGAGGCGACGTCGTCGCCGACCAGTCGGCGGATCCGCTCCCGGGCCTCGGCGGCGCCGGCGGCGTCCCCGCGGACGCGTTCCTCGATCACCCGCTCCAGCATCGAGACCACGAAGGTGACCCCGGCGGCCTTGACGGCCTGCAGGTCCACCGGCGCGAGCAGCCACGGCCTGCGCGGGTCCCGGGCGTCCACCGGCGTGTTGGCCAGCACCTCGTCGAGCCCGGCGATCCGCTGGCCGCGGGCGGTACGCAGACGTGCGGCGGGGTCCGGCGTCTCGCACAGGTCGCGCACGGTCGGGAAGGCCGCGGTGATGTCGTGCAGGCCGTCCTCGCGGACGGCCACCACGGACGGCCCGAGACCGGGACGCCAGACCCGGCCGACGAGCGCGCCCCCGGTGCCGTCGGCGGGCAGGGTGGTCGCGGCGTCGGGCCACTGGTTCATCGGAATCCTCTCGTGGTTGCCCCGGCCCCTTCCGGAAGGGTGCGACGCGGTCGGGACAAGGGCGTTGACACTGCGAGCGGCGCCCGCTTAGCGTGCATGTTAGCGCTATCGCTAGCGCTAACAACAGTGTCTGGATGACGATCGCACCGCGATCGCCGCGCACCGCCGACGGAAACGGTGGGTCCACCTGTCGGCCCGTCCTCCGCCCGGTCCCTCCCGCCCGTCCGACGCCCGCCGTCCGTGCCGGTGCCGCCGCCCGCCGCCCGCCGCCCGCCGCCCGCCGCCCGCCGCCTCCAAGGAGTCCCATGACCTCGCGCGACAAACCCGGCGTCCTCGCCGGGTACCGGGTCCTCGACTGTTCCATCGCCATGGCCGGCCCGTTCGCCGCCCAGCGCCTCGGCGACCTCGGCGCCGACGTCGTCAAGGTCGAACCGGTCACCGGGGAGTGGCAGCGCCACGCCGCGGCCGGCGGGGCGGCCGGCCACCGGATCAACGTCTCCTTCCTCTCCCTCAACCGCAACAAGCGCTCCCTCGCCGTCGACCTCAAGGACCCGGCGGGCAAGCAGGTCCTGCGCCGCCTCGTCGCGGGCGCCGACGTCTTCCTCCAGAACTACCGGCCCGGCGTCGCCGACCGCCTCGGCGTCGACTACGCCTCCCTCGCCGCGATCAACCCCTCCCTCGTCTACGTCTCGATCTCCGGGTACGGCGAGGACGGCCCCTACGCCCAGCGCCCCGGCCAGGACCTGCTGCTCCAGGCGATGTCGGGGGCGATGCTGTCGAGCGGCCGGTCGGGCGAGGCACCGCGGGCGGCGGGGCAGTACCTCGTGGACGCCGTCACCGCCTCCACCGCCTTCGAAGGTGTGCTCGCCGCGCTGCTGCACCGCGAACGCACCGGTGAGGGCCAACTCGTGACGGTGAACATGCTGGACGCCGTCACCACCCTCCAGATGCAGGAGCTCTCGGTCCACACCGTGGGCGGCCTGCCCCAGACCCGCTCCGCCGAACCGCACGCCCACGTGTACATTCGCTCGCCGTACGGCGCCTTCCAGACCGCCGACGGCTATCTCGTCCTCGCCTTCCCGCCGTTGAAGAAGCTGGGCGAGATCCTCGGGGAGGACGGCTTCCTGTCCATGGAGGACGAGGAGCACGGCTGGACCCACCGGGACGAGATCTTCGCCCGCACCGCCGCCCGGCTGCTCACCCGGCCCTCGCGGCACTGGCTCGACGCCTTCGCCGCCGCCGGCATCTGGGCGGGCCCCGTCTACGGCTACGCCGACCTGGTCGAGGACCCCCAGATCCGCCACAACGGCACCTTCGTCACCTACGACCACCCCACCGAGGGCCGTGTGACGGTGCCCGGCTTCCCCTACAGGTTCTCCGCGACCCCGCCCCGCATCGACCGCGGCGCCCCGCTCGTCGGGGAGCACACCCGCGAGGTGCTGACCGAGGCGGGCCTCGCGGAAGCGGAGATTGAGGAACTGTTCGCCGCCGGCGCCGTGACGGAGACCACCTCATGAAGCGGAGCCGGCCGACGCACACCGGGCCGCCCTACCGCGGACTGACGTGGGACCACCCCCGCGGTCACGACGCCCTCGCCGCCTCCGCGGGCGGCCTCGTCCACTGGGACGTCCAGCCGCTGGAGGGCTTCGAGTCCCACCCGATCGACGCGTTGTGCGCCCGCTACGACCTCGTCGTCCTCGATCACCCGCACCTCGGCGAGGCCCTGGACACGGGGTGCCTGCGGCCACTCGACGACCTGTTCACCCCGGAGGAACTGGCCCGTTGGGGCGCCGAATCCATCGGCCCCACCATGCGGTCGTACGCCATGGACGGCCGTCAGTGGGCGCTCCCGCTGGACGCCGCCACCCAGGTCGCGGCCACCCGGACCGACCTCGCCGGCGAGCCGCCCCGCACCTGGGACGAGGTACGCCGCCTGGCCCGCCGGGCCCCCGTGGCGCTGTCCCTCGCCGGACCGCACGCCTTCCTCACCTTCGCCTCCGTCGCGGTCGCCTTCGGCGATGAACCGGCCGCCCAGCCGGACGAACTGATCGGCGACGACACGGGACTCGCGGTGCTCGATCTGATGGCCGACCTCGACGCCCTCGCCCCGCCCGAGACCCGCACCCTCAACCCGATCGGGCTGCTGGAACTCATGGCCGGCACGGACCGGCCGGCCCACTGCCCGCTGGTGTACGGCTATGTCACCTACGCCGACCGCGTGACCTTCACCGACGCCCCCACCGTGACGGCGGGCGGACGTCCGGGCTCCACGCTCGGCGGCACCGGAATCGCGTGCAGCACCCGCTGCGCGCCGTCCGCCGAACTCCTCGCCCACGTGCGCTGGCTGATGTCACCCGGGGCCCAGGGCGACTTCCTGCCCCGGCACGGTGGACAGCCCAGCGCCCGCACCGCCTGGACGTGCCCCGGAACCGTCGCCGCCGACTTCTACCGACGCACCACCGCCACCTGCGAGCAGGCCTGGGTCCGCCCCCGGCACGCCGGTTACATCGGCTTCCAGACCGCCGCGTCGGCCACCGTACGCGCCGCGCTCGCCGGAGAGATCACCCACCGTGCGGCACTCGACCGGATGCGCGCCCTGTACCGGACGAGCCGGACACCGAAGGAGCGACAGACATGAGCGCCACCGACACCGGCCCAGGCACCGACCCGGGCGCCCTCCCGCCCCCCGGCCTCGGCACCGACCACGTCCTGCTGGACGTCGCGGACCGCGTCGCCACCCTCACCCTGAACCGCCCCGCCAAACTCAACGCCGTCACCCCCGACATGTCCCGCGCCCTGGTCCGGGCGATCGAGTGGTGCGACACGACCGACGACGTCCGGGCCGTTGTCGTCACCGGAGCAGGCGAGCGCTCCTTCAGCGTCGGCTCGGACATCGGCGCCCTCGACCGGTACGCCACCCCGTGGGACTTCCGCAACCGCGTCGACTACTGCGACGCCATCCGCGCCGCCCGTACCCCGACCGTCGCCGCGGTCGGCGGCTACGCCCTGGGCGGTGGACTGGAGACCGCCCTGTCCTGCGACATCCGCCTCGCCGCGGACACCGCGTCCTTCGGGGCGCCGGAGATCGCGCTGGGCTGGATCGGCGGCGGCGGCATGGCCGCCTTCCTCAGCCGCGCGGCCGGGCCGGGCAACGCGGCGCTGATGCTGCTCACCGGCGAACGCATCGACGCGAGGCGGGCGTTGGACTGGCACCTGGTGAGCGAGGTGGTGCCCCGCGCCGGGCTGCTCGACCGGGCCCGCGCTCTCGCCACCGTGATCGCCTCCCGCGCTCCCGTGGCGGCCGAGACCGCGAAGATCAACCTGCGGGCCGCCGGGAACCTGCCCGAGGACCAGGCGCTCGCCTACGAGCGTGACCTGCAGACCGTCTGCTTCGCCACCGAGGACGCCGCCGAGGGCCGCCGCGCCTTCGCCGAGAAGCGCACCCCCGTCTTCCGCAAGCGCTGAGAGGAACGTCATGAAGCAACCCCGAGCCGCCCTGGTCACCGGTGCCGGTGGCGCCCTCGGCCGGGCCACCGCCGTCCGGCTGGCCGCCGACGGGCACGACGTCGCCGTGCTCGACCGGGACGCCGAGTCCCTGCGGAGCACCGCGGCGCTGGTCGAGAAGGCCGGCGCGCGTGTACTCGCCCTCACCACCGACCTGCGCGACGCCGAGGCGGTCGAGGCGTCCGTCGAGCGGACCGTGACCGAACTGGGCGCGCTGCGCGTGCTGGTCAACAACGCGGCCGTGTACCCGAGCCGGGCCTTCCTCGACGTGCCGCTCGCCGAGTACGAGGAGGTCGTGGCGGTGAACCAGCGTGCGTACTGGGTCGCCGCGCAGGCCGCTGCCCGGCACATGACGGGGACGGGCGGCGGGGCGATCGTCAACGTCGCGTCGATCACCCTGCACGGCGGCTGGGACTCGCTGGCCGCCTACGTCTCCACCAAGGGGGCCGCCGTCGCGCTGACCCGCGCGCTCGCCCGGGAGCTGGGCCCCGCCGAGATCCGCGTCAACTGCGTGTCCCCCGGTGCATTTCCCACCGCGGCCGAGGACATCCACGAGGACCCCGGGGCCTACCGGCGGCACGTGCTCGACCACCAGGCCCTCAAGCGGCGCGGGCGGCCCGAGGAACTGGCCTCGGTGGTGTCCTTCCTCACCGGACCCGACGCCTCGTTCGTCACGGGCCAGTGCGTCGAGGTCAACGGAGGGTGGGTGATGGCGTGAAGCTGTACGGACGTTCCCACGACCGGCAGTCCCTGGCCCGGCACACGGGCGACCTGAGCGCGGCGGGCGGGGTGCGGTCCGTCGTCCTGGACGACGGCTCCGAACGCGGCATCCGCACGCTGGAGTTCCGGACCGGCGCCGGACTCTCCTTCGACGTGCTCGTGGACCGGGCGATGGACCTGGGCGGGGCCGAGTTCGAGGGCCGGGGCTTCGGCTGGCGCTCGGCGACGGGCTTCAGGCATCCGGGACTGCACGAGTACCGCGACGACGACGGCCTGTCCATGATGCGCAGCTTCTCGGGGCTGCTGCTCACCGCGGGCCTGGACCACACGCTCTTCGGCGCCGAGGTGGACGCCTCGCAGTACCGTTATCCACCGCGGCGCACGGCCGTGCACGCGCTGCACGGGCGGGTCGCCAACATCCCGGCCCGGCTCACCGGGTACGGCGAGCGGTGGCAGGACGACGGCCGCTGCGTGCTCTGGGCCCAGGGCGAGGTGCGCCAGGCCGCGATCTTCGGCGAGCACCTGCGGCTCACCCGCCGCATCGAGGCGGATCTCGGCGGCAGCGAGATCCGCCTGACCGACCGGGTGCGCAACGCCGGCTTCGACCCGACACCGCACATGTACCTCTACCACGTCAACGTAGGCTGGCCCTTCCTGGACGAGGGGGCCCGCTACGAGTTGCCGCCGCACCGCACCCTGTGGCGCAGCGACAGCGTCGCCGAGCAGGGCGTGTCCCACACCGAGATGCCCGCCCCACTGCCGGGCTTCGTCGAGCAGGTCTACGAGCACGCGCTGGAGCCCGACGCGGCGGGCCTGGTCCGGCCGCGCCTGGTCAACGAGCGCCTCGGTGTCTACTTCGAGTTGGAGTTCGACACGGCCTGCTTCCCGTCCTTCTTCCAGTGGCTGCACCTGCGCGAGGGCGCCTACGCGGTCGGGTTCGAACCGTCCACGCACCATGTGCAGGGCGAGGCCGCCGCCCGGGAGGACGGGACCATGACGTTCCTCGCCCCCGGCGAGGAACGGGAGTACACGACCACGTTCCGCGTGGGACACCTGGACTGACCACCGGATCCACCGCCGGGGCGGGCGGGAGGGGCGCGCGACACGTCACGGCCCGTGCCGCGCCCCCGGCCGCGCGTGCGCGGTCAGCCACGCCGCCGTCACCAGCAGCGCGGGGAGCAGCGGTGCGGCGCCGGGCAGCAGGCGCTCCAGCAGCGTGGCGGCGGCCGCGCCGAGGATCAGCAGGGTCGTCGTGAGCAGGGCGCGCCACTGGACGCGCCGGGCCGTCACCGCTTCGGTGACGGCCCCGGTCAGCAGGCCCGTCAGGTACGCGGTCGGCGCCTGCGCGCCCATCGCGACACGGATGCCTGCGTTCTGACAGCCCATCGCGGCCGCCAGGGCGCCCAGCATCACCGTGCGCTCCCCGCCCGACGGAGCCGCGTCCACGACGAGCCACCACGCCACGACGGCCCACAGCACGAGGAGTTCGAGCAGCAGGAAGCCGGCCGGGCGCGGGCGTCCGCTCCGTGGGGCGCGGCCGGCCGACCGGGCTGCCGCCGCCGCGCCGAGGACGTAGCAGAGCACCGCCACGGCGGCCAGACCGCCGAGCCTTGGGTCCGCACCGCCCAGACCGACCCCGATCAGCGCCGAGTTGGCGGTGACCACGCTGGTGAAGACGCCGCCGAGGGAGAGGAAACCCCAGGCGTTGACGGCGCCCGCGGAGAAGGTCAGCAGCCGCGCGGCCCACGTGCCCGCGTGCTGCCGTGACCCCGGCGGGTGGTCCCGGTGCCGATCGTCCTCCGTGGTCCTCTCCTCGCCTCGTCCGGGCCCCGGACGAGATCCTCGCCGACCGCCCTGGTGGCACGCGCCGCGACATGCCGGGCGGGCAGTCCGCGACGGCCCGGTCGGCCGTCCCGCCCCGCCCGCCCGGCTGCGCGGTCTAGCGGCCGCGTGCCAGGGTCGACCGGAAGGTCCAGTGGCCCGAACCGACCTCGTACACGGCCTCTCCTCCGGTCGGACGCAGCAGCCGTGCCCCCTCGGGCGCCTCGGCGTGCCGGGTGGAGACCGGCACGTGCACCTCGGCGGTGCTGCCCGCGGGGACGTCCACGGTGAGGCGGAAGCGGTCGTCCGAACGCTCCCATTCGGTGCGTGCGACGCCGTACGGGGTGCGGTAGGAGCCCGCCGCGGAGGTCATGTCGCCCTCCACCGCCGGGTCGACGAGGAGCCTCGCGTAGCCGACGGAGTCCTCGGTCTGGGCCAGGCCAACGACGCGGGTGGTGAACCAGGAGTCGATGGCGCCGAGCATGAAGTGGTTCTGGGACTGGCCGGGACCGCCGTCCCAGGACTCGCCCAGAGTGGTGTTGCCCGCGAGCACCTGGTGGCCGTAGCTGGGGCTGGTCGTCTGCGTGGCGATGGCGTGCACCAGGTCGTCGCGGTCCGCCGCGCCGAGCACGCGGAAGGCGGCGGGCAGCGAGATCTCGCCCAGGAGCAGGTGGTTTCCGGCGTCCTGGACGGCACCGGTGAAGTGGGCGAGCAGGCGCCCCCGCTCCCCGTCCGGGTAGGCGCCCATGTCGAGGGCGAGTGCCTCCGCGCCGTGTCCACCGCCGCCGAAGGTGCCGGTGGTGGCGTCGTAGTACTTCGCGGTCAGCGCCTCGACGCTCGCGGCGGCCTTGTGGCGGTACTCGTCGGCCGCGGCGGTGTCGCCGAGGAGCGCGGCGATGCGGCCGAGTGTGTCGGCCACCCGCCAGTACCCGTAGGTGCCCGCCACCGCGCGCGGGAAGGTCCGGTCGGGGGTGAACCAGTCGCCCAGGCCGTAGTCGAGGATGCCGTCGGCGACCTGGGTCTCCAGGAACGCGGCGTAGCGCCGCATGTCCGGGTAGTACGTCTCCAGGGTCTGCCGGTCTCCGTAGGTGCGGTAGAGCTGCCAGGGGACGAGGACGAAAGCGCCGCCCCAGTTGGAGTCGTTGCGGTAGGCGCCCGGGAGGCTGGTGTACTCGGGGACGGTGCTGGGGATCAGCCCGTCGGTGGTCTGCGCGTCGGCCATGTCCCGGACGATCTTGCGGAGGTAGGCGCGCATGTCGTAGTTGCCCGCGAGGGCGGGGAAGACGAGCTGGTTCTGTTCCAGCCAGCCGAGCTTCTCGCGGCTCGGGCAGTCGGTGAGCACGCTCATCATGTTGCCCTCGATGGAGCGGCGGATCAGCGAGTGGATGCCGTTGATCAGCGGGTCGGAGCTGGTGAAGTCGCCGGCCGAGGCGTTGTCGGCGCGCAGGACGTGTCCGCGGACGCTCACCGTGGCGTTCTCGGGCACACCGCGCAGTTCCAGGTAGCGGAAGCCGTGATAGCCGAACCGGGGGTGCCAGGTCTTGGCGTCCCCGCCGCCCGCGCTGGTGTAGCTGTCCCACAGGGGGGCGCCGACGTTGCTGATGGACTGGAAGGCGTGGCCGTCCTTCAGGCTCTCCGCCGGGTAGACGCGGATGGCGGTGCCCTTCGGCGCGCGGACGGTGATCTCGGGCCAGCCCGCGATGTTGCGGCCCAGGTCGAAGACGCGGCTGCCCTCGGCTCCGTCGACCTCGCGCCCGTTCAGTGTCTCGACGACGCGGACGGGCTCGGTCTCCCGGGCGCTGAGCAGGGCGGGCCGGTCGGCGGTGCCGGGGCCCGCCACCGCGACCGCGTGCCGCCAGCCGCGCCGGTCGCCCGAGGGCTCGTCCCACCGGGGGATCTCGCGCCGGGCGTCGTAGTCCTCACCGCCGTACCAGTTCGATGCGGTGGTCGGGCCCAGGGTGGTGCGCCAGTCGTCGCCGCTGGTGATCGTGCGCACCCGGCCGTCGGCCAGCGTCACCTCCAGCCGGGCGATCAGTTTGGGGTCGCTGAGGTTGCCGTAGAGCTTGCGGTAGCGGTCGGCGGTGCTGACGACGTTGGACATGCCGTTGCCGAGGGCGACGCCGAGCGTGTTGGCGCCGGTGCGCAGCCGGTCGGTGACGTCGTACGTGGCGTACTGGACACGTTCGGCGTAGTCCGTGTTGGCCGGTTCGAGTACCGCGTCACCCACGGGTTTGCCGTTGACGGTCGCCTCGTAGACGCCCAGCCCTGCGATGTAGAGGCGGGCGCTGCGGACCCGCTTCGGCAGGGTGAAGTCATCGGTGAGCAGGGGCAGCCCGGCGGGCAGGTAGGGGGTGGGCTGCCGTTGGCCGGTGACGTGGGCGAGCCGTGTGGCGGGTCCTTCGGCGCTGTCGGCGGCGGAGACGGTGTAGTCGACGGGGAGGCCGGGGATCCGGCCGTCGTCGGTGAGGACGTCGGCGCGCGGGTAGAGCGCCACCTCGTCGAAGGTCTTCGCGGACTTGAGGTCGAGGGTGAGGGTGATCGGGGCGGCGGAGACGTCCGGTCCGGTGTGCGCCGCGCTCGCGTAGCCGGCCGCGGTCTGCAGGGCGCTGTTGGGCAGGCCGTCGACGGCGAGGGCCGGTTCCCAGGTCTTGCGCACGGTGTTGCTCTCGGACGCGGTGACCGCGGCGCCCCGGGCGAGTCCGGTGGTGGAGGTGCCGGAGTCGCGGACGTCGATCTCGCCGAGCTGGAGGCGCCAGGTGCGCTCGGGGAAGGACTCGGCGAGCGGCAGGCCGAGCCGGGTGACGTCCAGCCGTACGTAGCGGGCGGTGGTGCGGGGCAGGCGGACGACGACCGGTTCGATCGTCCGGTCGCTCAGCCGCCAGTCAGGGTGGGTGATCCACTGCGCGTCCCAGTCCGACTGCCGGGTCAGGCCGGTCTCGAACACGGCGGTGGTGCTCCAGCCGCTGTGCCGGTTCCCGGTCCCGGACCAGAGCATGACGCGCCAGTAGACCTTCGCCCGGGAACCCGGGTCCTTCCCCGCGTACGTCGTCCCGGGCACGGACGACTCCACCTTGCCGGAGTCCCACAGGTCGGGGCGGGAGGCACGGAGCCGCTGGAGGGAGGTCGCGGCCTGGACGCGGTAGGCGGCCTGGCGCGTGTTCGGGGCGTCGGCGGTGGTCTGCCAGCTGAGTTCGGGAGTGGTGTCGTCGATGCCGAGGGCCTCGCTCAGGTGCTGGGTGCGCGGCGCGGTCGGGGCGATGGTGCCGGTGGTCGCGGCGTCGGCGGTGACCGCGCCGGCCAGCAGGGTGACGAAGGCGGTGACGCCGGCGAGGGCGGCGGCGGTTCGGTGTCTGCCGAGCGGGTTCGTTCTGGGCATGGCGGCTCCTTGCCGGGCGGGCTGGTGCGGACGGGGCGGGGGCTTCAGGCGCGGCGCAGTTCGACGGTGGTCCGGCGCCGGAAGCGCAGGGTCACGGGGCCGAGCAGGCCGGACGGGAGCGGCTTCTTGCGCTCGTTGGACAGCGTGTTGGCGACCCGGACCCGCAGCGTGTTGCGCCCGGCGGCGAGGTGACCGGTGACGTCGGCCACGAACGGGGCCCACAGCAGCGGCGGCAGCGCGGTGCCGTTGACGGACACCTCCGCGACGTCGCGGACGTCCCCGAGGTCCAGCAGGACACGGCGGCCGTGCAGCCGGGCGGCGTCGACATCGATGTCGGTGGTGTACGTGCCGCTGCCGGAGAACAGCTCGTCGTGCTCCGTCCAGCTGCCCAGGGGCGCGGTGACGGGTTCGGCGCCCTCGCGTTCGAAGGTGAGGGTCCAGTCGCCGTGCACCGGGAGCGGGGCGAGCGGGTCGTCGACGCGTACGGTGCCGTGGTAGCGGTGGCCGCCGTCGGCGCCGACGAGCCGGTGGGTTCCCGGTGCCGCGGCCTCCACCGTGGCGCGGAGTACGTGTCCGTGGCGTTCCACGGACAGCACGGGCACGGTCGATTCGGTGAGGTGGGGCCGGTCGCCGTGGCCACCGCGGACCACGACGACGGCGGTCCGGTAGGGCTCCAGGTCCAGCGGCACCCGAACGCCGTCCTTGGTGGCCCGGTAGAGGGGGGCGGGGCCGCCGGTGCCGGTCGCGGGGTCCCAGGTCTCGGGCAGGCCGGTGGCCGGGAGGGCGGCGACGGTGCGCACGTGGGCGTCGCTCTCGTTGTTGATCAGGAAGACGGTGTCGGGGCCCCGGCGCACCCGCAGCACCCGGACGGCGTCCTGTGCCGGGTCCAGGACGGCGGACGCCGTGCCGGCGTCCACGGCGGCGGTTGAGAGCGCACCGGTGTCCGCGACCCGCACGGCGTGTCCGCGGCCCAGGGACCTGCGGGCGGGCACCCGGTCGCCGAACAGGTCGGAGAGACCGTGGGCGAGGGTGCGGTCGCCGCCGTCGGCCTCCTCGGTGTCCAGCGCGCCCACGGCGACGACGGTGCCGCCCGTCCGGACGAACTCGCGCAGCACGCGTACGCCGTCGGCGTCCAGGACCGGTGTCCGAGGGATCACGACGAGGTCGTAGGCGGCCGCGCCGACGACCAGGCGTCCCTTGCGGACTTCGGCGTGGGCCAGCAGCGCGGGGTCCCGGGTCAGGGCGCCCTCGTGCAGCAGGTCGAAGTCCACCTGGGCGCGCTCCAGGGCGTAGGCCGCCTCGCTGAGCGGTGCGTCCACGTCCTGCTGCCGGTCCGTGCCGGCCCACTGTTCGGCGGCGCGCTGCGGCTGGAGCAACGCGGTGCGGGCGGCGGAGGTCCCGCGGCCGGCCTCCATGACCCGGCCGATCCACTCGGCGAGCGGCCGCATGGCCCACCACCAGGGGGCGCGCGGGCCGAAGGGGGGCGGGAAGTAGACGCGGCTCTCGTCGGTCCACAGGGCGTGCAGCACGGTCAGGTTGATGCCGCGGGCGGCCTGCGCGCCGACGGTGGCGTGCACGAAGCCGGGGGTGACCTGCCAGCCCATGTTGCCGAACATCTCCAGCAGGGCCCGCTCGCGGCCCATCTGGTGGGCCACGGACACCGGGTTGCGCGGGATCATGGTGGGCTCACCGGCGACGTACTCGGCGGTGATGATGTCGCCGCCGGGCACCTGGGCCCACTGGTGGACCTTGTGCAGGTCGCCGGTGGAGGCGATGCGCTTGGCGGGGGCGGTCTCGTCGTAGAGCGGGTTGGTGATCAGCGCGACGCCGCGCTTCTCGTACCACTGGGCCTGCTTGCGGAAGGCGGTGGCGAAGCGGTCGGACACGGCCTTCCAGTAGTTTCCGCGGGCGATGCGGCCGGAGCGGCCGAGGTCGTCGAAGGCGGCGGCGTAGGCGGTGCCGGGTGCGACGCCGACGGCGCGCAGGGCGCGGTCGAGGGCCGGGGACCACGGCAGGCGCTTGAAGTGGGCCTCGGCCGAGGCGAAGAACGGCTCGTCGTCCCAGAAGCCGGGGACGACCGTGCCGAAGTAGCGCCCGAACCGCCGGTGGTACTCGCCGGGCACGATGTCCAGGAACAGCTCGACGGGTTCGTCGTCGAGCAGGTCGACGTAGCTGCGGCTGTAGCCCTGGGTGTCGTCGGCGAGGAGCACGCCGCCGAAGAGATCGACCTGCCACTCCCCCGCCGGCACCTGCCAGGCGTGGTCGCCGGTGAGCCGGTCGGTCAGGTCCACGACGTCGGTGGCGGCGGTGGCCGCCGTGGGCCGGGCGGCGGCGGCCGCGACGGTGAACCCCTCGGCCGGCAGCGCGCGTTCGGGGAAGTCGCCCGCGGCGGCGGAGCGGTCGAAGGAGCCGGCGTACAGGGTGGTGCCGTCGGCCGCCTCGACGGTGAGGCTCTGCCACACCGCGCGCTGGTCGCCGACGGCGCGCACCCCGACCCCGCCGGACTGCTCGGTCAGGTCCTCCAGGGTGCCCTTGTCCTTGCCGTCGAGGGTGACGGAGAGGCCGCCGCTGCTCAGGGCGATCCGGAGGGTGTGGAACTTGGTCTTGTTGAAACCGTCGGTGCGGCTGCTGCGCAGCAGTTCGGCCGGTTCGGCACCGTCGCTCAGCCGCTCCACGGTGACCACGCCGGTCTGGTCGAAGGCGACGGCGTATCCGGTGCGCCCGTCGGCGGAGCCCCGTACGAGGAGACCGGCCGCGCCGTGCTCGGCCTTCGCGCTGCCGGTGACGGTGACCTCGCCCCACCCCGAGCTGTCCCTCAGGACGGTGGCGCCGCCGAGTACCGCCGCGTCCGCGACCAGCCGCCCCGCGTCCACGCCGACGCCGGTGCTGTGCCGGAGGTCGATCGACGCGGGCCCGCGCACCACGGTGGTCGAGCGGGCGAGTGCCTTCAGACGCAGCTCGGGCCGGGGGGCGTAGGTGCGGGTGCCGACCCGTCCGCCCTTCACGATGAACTCGCCGGCGCGGCCGCTCGGGAAGTGGTCGTCGTTGAACAGCCAGACGCGCATACCGGTGCGTTCGGCGGTGCGCAGGACGTGGCCCACGATGTCGAACCACTCCTCGGTGAAGAACACCGGCGTCATCTCGGCGTTGTCGAAGGAGAAGAGGATCACCTCGTACATGCCCTTGGACCTCAGGTCCGCGAGCTGGCGGTCCACGAGTTCGGGCGTGACGGGGCCGTTCCAGTACCAGTAGACGGTGGGACGGCTGTCGTGGCGCGGGTCGGCGAAGTGCCGGGCGGACCAGGCGTCCTGCTCCCGACCGGCCGCTCCGGCCGGTGGACCGGCGGCGTGCGCGGCGGGGGCGGTGTCGGGAAGGCCTACGGCGACCAGGGCGCCGGTGGCTCCGGCCGCGGCCACGAAGCGGCGCCTGGACAGGGGGTGTTCGGGCATGGCTGTGCTCCCGGGTGGTGGTGGGGTGCGGAGGGGGCCGCGGTGGTGGTGATCAGCCCTGGGCGAGGTGCCGTACCTGGTCGGCGGTGAGGGCGCGGTTGTGCAGCCGGAAGTCGCGGACGGCGCCGTGCAGGAAGGGGTGGGTGCTGTTCTGGGACCGGCCGAGGTAGTTCCGGCTGGTCCGGCCGAGCAGGAGCGGCCCTGCGACCATGGCCGTGTTCCGTCCGGCTTCGGCGCCGTCGACGTAGAGCACACCGGTGCCGCCGGCGAGGGTGAGCGCCACGTGGGTCCATCGGCCCAGGGGCAGCGGTCCGGTGGCGTCGACGAAGTCCTCGGCCTCCATGCCCGCGATCTTCAGGGCTGCGCGGGCCCGGCCGGCGCCCGTGGTCGCCGTGAGGAAGAGGTACGTGTCCTTGCTGTAGCCCAGGTCGAAGACGCGGGCGGAGGGGGCGAGGGTGTCGACGCGGACGCGGGCTGAGACGGTCAACTCCGTCAGTCCGCTGGGCAGTCCGGCGGGGAGTACGACGTGGCCGTCGCGTCCGTCGAGTACCACCGCCGTCGCGTCGCCGTCGGTGCTCCAGGTCGCGCCGCCGGCCAGGGAGCCGTCGGCGAACGTCCCGGTGCGGTCGGTCACCGAGGTGCCGTGTCCTTCGTCGAGGGGGTAGCGGGCCACGTCACCGGGGGGCGTGCGCCGGGGCTCGACCGACCAGTACACGTTGTAGCGCTGGTGGTGGATCTCGTGGAAGGGGCGCAGGGGGACCTGCCGGCCGTCCGCCAGGACCGTGAACCGGGTGGGCTCGCCGGGCGTGCGGCGCAGCGTGCCGGGGCGGACGGTCGGCGGCGTCGCGAGCGGCGTGTCGCCGTAGCCGCCGGCCAGGACGAGCGGCCCGTACGACAGCGCCCGCACCTGCGGGTTGTCGGGCGCCGGGCGCCAGACGGGGACGCGGGGCAGGACGAGTTCGACGTGGTCCCCGGTCCGCCAGTGACGTGTCACCGTCGTGCGGGTGCCGGGTTCGAGGCGGCCACCGGTGCGCCGGCCGTTCACCCTCAGCTCGGCGCGGGTGTCGCCCGACGCCAGCCAGCCGGGCACGCGGATCCGCAGCGAGAACCGGGCCTCGCCCGCCGTGACGGTCACGCGGGTGCGGTCGCCGGTGGGGATGTCGGTCTCCTGGCGGAGTGCCACACCCAGCTCGTCCCAGCGCACTTCGGACGGAACGAACAGGTTGACGTGGAGTGCGGGTCGGCGGGTGCCGGGCGTGCGGAAGTAGACGGTGTCGGCGAATTTGGTGTGCGTCTCCAGGCCCGTGCCGTGGTCGCAGGAGAAGTTGTCGTAGTCCCCGCTGTAGCTGCCGGGGGCCGAGCCGAGGCCGCCCTTCGGTTCACGCCGCGAGCCCGCCCACAGGCCGGTGTAGTAGGTGACGAAGCCGTGCGCCGAGTCGGGGTCCTGCTCGGCGAGCATCTGGTTGTACAGCGTCCACTCGTAGTGGTCCAGGTACTCGGTGCGCTCCGGATCGTGGCGGAAGAGGTCCCGGCCCAGCTTGAGCATGTTGTAGCTGTTGCAGTTCTCGCAGGTGACCTCCGAGAGGCGGCTCGCGATCTCGTCCGGCGGGCCGAAGAGTTCCTGGTTGGAGTTGCCGCCGATGGCATAGGAGTGGTGGCGTACGACGGTGGTCCAGAAGGTGTCGGCGATCTCCAGGTAGCGCGGGTCGCCGGTGGCCTCGTAGGCCGGTACGGCTCCGACCACCTTGGCGATCTCCGTGTTGGCGTGCCGCCCGGCGAGTTCGTCGCGGCCGGCGGCGAGCGGCGCGTAGAGCTCGTCGTGGTCGAAGCGGCGCGCGGTGCGCAGATGCGCCGGGTCGCCGGTCTCCAGGTGGAGTCGGGCGAGGACGTCGTTCATGCCGCCGAACTCGACCTTGAGCACGCTCTGCATCCGCTCGCGCGACAGCGGGGCCGTACGCGCCTCGGTCCAGGCGGCCATCTCCAGCAGGACGTCGAACGCCTCCCGGTTCCCGCTGAGCCGGTACTGGTCGAGGAGCCCTGCCATGATCTTGTGCAGTGTGTAGTAGGGCGCCCAGGGCTTGCCCCCGGCTTCCAGTTGGTCGAAGACCGACTCCGGGAACGCGGAGAGGTAGCCGCGGTGGAACCCGGCCGCCGGTGCCGCCCGCTGGCACTCGGCCAGCGCCGAGACGAGCAGCCGGCCCTTGTCCGCGTAGGCGCGCTCGCCGGTGCCGGCGTGGGCCTGGGCCAGGGCGCTGAGGAGGTGTCCGGTGGTGTGGCCGCGCAGTTGGACGTCCGGGGCCTCCCAGCCGCCGCAGGGCTCGGCGGAGGAGGGCAGGCCGACGTTGAGCCGGAAGGTGTGCAGCAGCCGGTCGGCGTCCACGAAGAGGAGGTACGCGCAGGTGCGCCGCATGTTGGCGAGGAAGGGGCTGTTGAGGAGGCGAACGGCCGAGAGCGGGAAGGCCTCCAGCGCGGGGCGTGGGCGGTGCGCGCCGTTCGTCCGCCGGGGTGTCGTCGCGTCGGGGACCGCCGGGGTCGCGGTGGGAGCGGTGGGTGCCGCCGCGGCGGGGACGGCCGGTATCGCGGCGGTGGCCGTGGCGGCCGACGCGGTGAACAGGACCTGGCGTCGGGAGGGGGCGGGTCTGCTGTGCGGTGCGGGCATGGGGCGGGGCTCAGCTCCCTTCGATTGAATCGTTTTACTCGATTCGACGGAGACGCTAAGTGGCGCCACCAGGGGCGTCAAGGGTTCCCACAAGAACCGGTTGACGCGTCAGAAGTCCCTTCGAACCGCGAGCCGGTGAAGGTGGAAAGGGCACGACTCGGCGCGGACGGGCCTGCGCACCGTCCGCGCTGTTTTGAATCGTTCAATTCAACTGGATGTCAGATCGACTGCTGCGCGTACGAAACCAGCCGCACCGGTCCCACCAGCCCGTACTCCTGGCGCGCGACCCCTCCGAAGACCTCCGGGCGGCTCACCCGGAGCCGGTTGACGAGGGGCGTCGCGACCTCGATCTCGATCGTGTTGGTGCCCCGGCGCAGCAGCGGGCCCACGTCGACGACGGGGTTGAGCCGGTCGACCGGTTCCGCGTCGGCACCGTTGACGCTCACCCGGAACGTGTCGCTGACCTGCCCCAGCTCCAGGAGAGCGCCATGGGCGGGACTCCAGGTGCCGGGGAGGGTGACCGTGGTGCGGTAACGGCCGATGCCCGCGCAGTCCTCCAGTTCCGGAATGCTCGACCAGGGCAGGAGGGTGTCGAGCGTCAGGGTGCGGCGCACCCGTTCGGTCCGGGTCGGGCGGTCACCGGGGCGCCAGTCCTCCACCTCGACGTGCCACCGGTCCGGTTCGATCGGGCCGGGAACCGCGGGGAGGGTGGTGGTGACGGTCCGGCCCTGGGACAGCCGCGTGCGGTAGGTGCCGGCGGCTCCGGCCCGTACGGTGAGGCCGCGTGCGGTGAACAGCACCTCGTCCGCGTCCGACGAGAGGGCGTGCGGGCGGTTGCCGTGCCGGTCGCCGAACAGGCCCGGCCGCCCCAGCGCGACGACGAGCGTCTGGCCCGGCCGCAGGGCGACGCGGAAGGTCACGTCCTGACCGTCCTGGGTGTACCGGCCCACCCGTACGGCCTTGCCCGTCCAGGGGTCGAGGAGGTAGGGCACCGCGTCGCGGCCGTGCGTGCGGCGCAGGCTGACGTCGTGGTCGATCGCGGCCACGGGCGGCTTGACGGTCTCCGCGTGCTTGCCGTTGACCAGGTAGTAGTAGTCCGCTTCCGCGGTGACGCGGTGGGCGTTCAGGAGCGTCGACGCGGCGGCGTACCGCACGTCCGGAGTGACGCCGAGCGCGGCGAGGGCGTCGCCGACCGCGGTCTTGTCGGTGACACGGACGACGCCCGGCAGCGCGAGCAGGCGGCTGAGGACGTCGCGCAGGCGCTCGGTCTCACCGGCCGCCGGCACGCCCGGGGTAAGCGCCTGGTCGAAGCCGCCCAGGAGCACCACGGGCAGTCCGGCCCGCGCGAATCCGAGGATCCTTCGGGCGTCGGCGAGGGCGAGGGTCGGGGTGGAGCCGTGGAAGAAGTCGCCCTCGACGAAGAGCGCCTTGTAGGCGGGTCCGTCCGGGGCGAGCCGCCCGCCGGAGACGGTGGCGTTCGGCAGGTCGAGGAGCGGACCGCTGAGGAACTGGTGCGTCCACCCGAGCGGGACGCCGGTCGAGGTGAACCAGGATGCGCCGATGCCCGTGGCCGTGTAGCCGGTCTGCCGGAAGACGGCGACGTCCGCGCGGGCCGTGCCCGACTGCAGCACGGCGTGGACGCGGCCGAGGTAGCCGGAGATGTCCCCGGCGTGCCGCCAGGTCGGCTGCCGAGGCCCCCACGACTCGCCGTACCCCGGCGCGCCGTTGTAGGGGCTGAACGCGGCGAAGCCGGGCCACTGGGCCTCCGGAGCGCTCGCGTACGAGAAGCCGTGCATCACCGTCTGGTTGACGCCCGCCGCGTAGGCCCCGCCCATGGTGCGCAGCACGCGGTCCCATGTGGTGCCGTAGGCCGAGCCGTTGTAGGCACCGGCCTCGCAGGACAGAACGGTGTGCCCCGCCATGTCCCGGCCGCCGGCCAGGCACCGGTAGTCGTCCAGGTTCTTGAAGCCGAGGGACTCCCCCTCCGCGATGTCGAGGATCGCCGCGGTGGCGATGGCGTCGGTCTGCAGGCCGTACGGCTGGGCGCGCAGGGCCATGCCGAGGGAGTGCGCCCAGTCCCGGAGCGCGCCCACGTGGTGCCGGTTGAACAGGTCGGAGACCGTGGCCCAGAAGTCGTGCCGGATCTGCCGGGTCAGCTGGGCCTCGAAGGCGAACACCTGGTTGCTGTCGTCGAGGACGAGGGCGGGCAGGCAGGGCAGCAGCGGTCGGCCCGTGCGCTGCTCGAAGGCCTCGGGCAGACGTGCCGTCCAGACCAGTGCCTCGGACTCCAGTTCCACCGAGTCCTCGAAGAAGGCACCGCCCGCGGCCTTCAGCAGGCGTCGCAGTGGGCCGGTGAGGACATGGCGCTCCCAGTAGTCGGTGACGGCGGTGGTGCCCGCGGCGCTCAGGTGGTCGACGACGAAGGCGGCGGGAGTGGAGTGCGGCCCGGATTCCGGCTGCTGTCCCGAGCCCCGCTGCCAGTAGGAGATCAGCATCCACTCGCCGTCCGCGGGTGCCGTCCAGGTAAGAGCGCCGTCGGCGACGGTGTCCGTGAGGTCGCGGACGCTGCCCGGGTCGAGGCCGGTCTCCTTGCGGGTGGAGTTGGCGGGGTCGACGCGGGCGGCCTGGACGGCGAGGAGGTGCTGGGCGCGGACGCCGGACGCCGCCTCGTGGACGGGCGCGGGTACGGGCCCTCGGTACGTGGCCCCGGCGGCCAGCGAGGTGTGCCCGTGGGCGAGTTCCTTGGCGGCCGCCTCGTCGTCGGGGGTGACTCCGGGGACGGCCACGGGCCAGCTGGGGCCGAGGGTGAGGTCGACGGTGAGGCCGCGTCGCACGGCGCGGCGCAGGGCGGCCTCGACGCCGTCGCGCCAGGGTCTGCTGCCCCAGCCATGGTGGGTGGTGTCCAGGAGCGACTTGTCCCGGATGCTGTGGTGGACGGCGGCGATCTCGGCTCCGCCGAATCCGGCGTCCGCGATCTGGTCGATCTCGCGGGCCACCTCGTCCGGGTCGACCAGACCGTCCGGCCACCACCAGCGGAACTTCGGGCGCACCGACCGGGCGGGGTCGGTGAACCACCGGGCCGAGCCGGGCGCCCGGTCGGCGGCGGCCGGTCCGGCGGGGAGGGCGGCGGCGCCGGGAGAGGCGGTGACCGCGGTGGCGGTCACCCCCGCGGTCACCGCGGCGGCCAGCACCGCGCGCCGGGACATCCCGCCACGCTGCGAGACGAGTTCGTGCATGAGTGCGCCCCAGGGTTTCGGAGGAGATTCCGTGCATCAGAAGGATTGAATCGTTTCAATCCCATGTGAACGCGGGAACGGTAAGCCGAGGCGATCATGGGGGTCAAGACATGTCGCGCCGGTAACTTCCGCGCAGGCGTGGCGTCGGCACCCCCTCACCGGCGCGGCGCGTTCACCCGGAACCCGGCCGGACGACACCGGATAGCATGCACACGGCTCCGGGGACGGGCCCCGGAGGGGTGTGGTTCTTCAGAGGTTGGGGGTCCGCATGGTCGCGGGTCGTGTGGTGCGTTTCGACAGTACGCGGGGCTACGGGTTCATCGCGCCCAAGGACGGCGGCGAGGACATCTTCCTGCACGTGAACGATCTGCTCATGCCCGAGGAGTACGTGCGCGCCGGTCTGGTCGTGGAGTTCGAGGTGGAGAGCGGTGAGCGAGGTCTCAAGGCCTCGGACATCCGGCTCCCCGAGGGCGAACGGCACAAGCCCGCGCGCCGCCACCAGGACGCCGCACCCAGGGCCGTGCCGTCCGACGAGAGCGGCCAGCCGCTGTGCGATGTGCTGAGCACCGACGAGTACCGGCGTGACGTGACGGAACTGCTGCTGACCGCGAGTCCGCAGTTGACCGCGGAGCAGATCCTCACCATCCGCGGCGCACTCCTGAAGTTCGGCGAGGGCCACGGCTGGATCGAGGACTGAGCCAGCGCGCGTCTCTTTGATGGGTTGGTCAGTTGATCGGATGTGTCCGTCCGATGAGTGATCACCGATGCGATGTGGGACCGGATCGAGCCGCTGATGCCGGTCGATCCGGTCCGCGGTCAGCGGTGGGCCGATCACCGCCGAACCTTGCAGGCCATCGCGTGGAAGTACCGCACCTGCTCGCCCTGGCGGGACCTGCCGGACGAGTTCGGCCCGTCACGCCGTCCTCGTCGTCTGCCTCGCTGAAGGCGTACTTGAGCATGCGGTTGTCCGACGGAACCTTGGTGAGGGTCCTCACCCCCGTGCTGTGGCAAGCATGTCGAGCGAGATCTGCCACAGGCGGGCGGCCGCCTCAGGGTCGAGGGCATGTGCGGCGACGCCCTGCGTGGGCTTGTCCGGGGCGAACGGCAAGGCCTCGTTGCAGTACTCGAAGTAGCGGGGTGATTCGTCGCGAAACGCAGCTCCCGTCCCTCCGGGGGCCGCGCCTCCGGAACCGCCGCGACACCGGCGGCTGCACGGCCGAGCCGGGCGGAGGGCGGTGCGTCGTCCCGGCCGTCGACGGCGGCGATGCCGTGGTCTGCCTTCCTGGTGACGGGCACCGGGGCGACGAGTTCCTGCCGACGGCCCAGGCCTGCTGCCCGGCGCAGGCGTGATTCACGGCCCCGCGGCCCGGGAGATCGCCAGACTCGCCCTGCGCAGCGCCGTCACGGCCGCGGTACGGGGTCCGCCCTCGTCGGGTGCGACCAGCGACAAAGCGCCCAGTGCGTCGCCGCGACGATTCAGGATCGGGGCGGCGACGGTCGACATGGCGGTGGGCCCGGAGCGCAGTGGGTTGGGCACCGTCACGGCGCAGACGCCGTCTCTGCGGACGGTGGCCAGGAGCCGGCGGACGCAGGCCGCGTCGTCCGCGTCGGCCAGTGCTTCCTTCCGAATCCGCCCGGGGGCGTGCGCCAGCAGGGCGATGCCGATGCCGGTCCCGATGAGCGGGAGGCGTCCACCGACCCGGTACTTGACCGCCGCCGCGCCCCTTGCAGACAGCCGCTCCACCAGAACAGCCTCGTCGCCGTCGCGCACGGCGAGGAGGATGTGCTGGCCGGTGACCCGGTGCAGGTCCTGCATGAACGGCAGCGCGGTGGCGCGCAGTCCGTGGCCGCGGGGTGCCAGCGAGGCGATCTCGAGAAGTTGCAGGCCGACGACGAAGTCGCCGTTGTCGAGGCGTTCGAGGGCTCCGACGTCCGTCAGCTGGGCCGCAATCCGGGACGTGGTGCTCTTCGGAAGGCCCGCCCGGGCCGCGAGTGTGTGCAGTGCCAGGCCCTCGCCGGCCTCGGAGAAGGCACCCAGGACCCGGAAGGCCCGCTCCAGGACCGGCTCGCCGCGCAACGGCCTGCCCGAGTGGGGGACTTGTACCGGCGTTCCACTCATCGGAATCGGCGGTGCGCGTCGTCGGCCACGGTTCGAATAATAGCTCGTGACGTGCCACCCGGTGAGGGCGGCCGCCGGCTCTGATCACCGGCGCCGGGCCGGGGGAAGCGCCGTCCTCCCGTAACGACGGGCAGCACAGACCGAGGAGACCACAATGGTGACCAGCCCCGCGCTGCGCGACGTCCACGTCCCGCACGCCTACCCCGAACAGCAGGTCGATCTCGGCGAGATCACCATGAACTACGCCGAGGCCGGTGACCCGGACCGGCCCGCCGTGCTGCTGATCCCCGAGCAGACGGGATCCTGGTGGTCGTACGAAGAGGCCATGGGCCTCCTCGCCGAGCACTTCCACGTCTACGCCGTCGACCTGCGGGGCCAGGGGCGCAGCAGTTGGACCCCGAAGCGCTACAGCCTGGACAACTTCGGCAACGACCTGGTCCGGTTCATCGCCCTGGTGGTGAAGCGGCCCGTCGTCGTCGCGGGCAATTCCTCCGGCGGCGTCCTCGCGGCGTGGCTGTCGGCATACTCCATGCCCGGTCAGCTCCGGGGCGTCCTGTGCGAGGACCCTCCACTCTTCGCGTCCGAACTCGTCCCCGCGCGCGGTCACTCGGTCCGGCAAGCGGCGGGTCCGGTGTTCGAGCTCTTCCGCACCTACCTCGGCGACCAGTGGAATGTGGGTGACTGGGAGGGGTTCTGCCGCGCGGCCGGCACCTCGTCGTCGCCGATGGCGCGGTCCTTCGTGGCGGACGTGATCCCGCAGCACCTCAAGGAGTACGACCCGGAATGGGCCCGGGCCTTCTACGAGGGGACCGTCGGGCTGAACTGCCCGCACGAGCGCATGCTGGGCCAGGTCAGAACGCCGGTGCTCCTCACGCACCACATGCGCGGCGCCGACCCGGAGACGGGGAACCTGCTCGGGGCCCTCTCCGACGAACAGGCCGTGCACGCCAGGCGGTTGATAGAGTCGGCGGGGGTGAAGGTCGACTACGAGTCGGTGCCGGAGGCGTCACACATGATGCACCAGTCCGAGCCGGCGCGGTACGCCGAGATCTTCACGCGGTGGGCGGCCACACTGGCCCCGTGACCGGGCGCCGCGCGGGCAGGCACGGCCGGGCCCGGAGCGCAGGAGCTCCACGGCCGGCCGGGGGGCGGGTGCGCGTGACCGATCGGGCCGTCGTTCTGCCTGGCCTCGGCCCACGGCCTCCTGGCGTTCCCCTCCCCCTGCGAGGTCTGCCCGCTCGGCATCGTGCGCGCACGAGCGAAGTCGGCCAGCGCGCGGAGTCACCCCCGCTCGTCGCCCGCTTGTCCGTACACGGGCGGCACGATGTCGGCGATTCGGCCAACCTCCGTACTCTCCGCCCCTGTTGTCCCGCACGGGTCCGTGCATCCGGCACGGACCGACACGCGCCGCGGTTCGGGTTCCCGACCGCGACCGAAACACATGTGTTCGATACCCCGGCCCGGTCGTTGAGCTTCCCGACCACGCTCGACGACCGTCAAGGGGGACCCATTGACCTCGACCGCCGCCAACGGACAGCAGACCCCCACGCCGCCTCCACCGCCGCCGGCGGAGATCACGTACAGCGGGCGGTACTCCGTCAATCCACTCGCCGAGGCCTCCTTCCGGCGGATGTGCGCGCAGATCCCCGCCGTCCTGAGCCGGATCGCACGGCTGTCGTGGCGGACCGACCGGCGGGCCGTGCAGCTGCTGCTCGGCTGCCAGGTGGTCACCGGTGTCTCCGCCGCCGTGCTGCTGACCGCCACCGCCCGCGCCATGAAGCCCGTCCTCGGCGACGGCTCAGCCGCCGACCGGCTGCACGGCGCGGTGCCGGCGCTGTTGGTGGTGGCGCTCGCCGCCGCGCTGGGCCGCGGTACGGCGGCGGTGGCCACCTACGCCGAGCGGCGGATCACCCCCCGGCTGACGACGGAGACGGACAGCGCGCTGGTCGAGGCCGTGTGCCGAGTGGAAGCGTCCGCGTACGCGCAGGAGGGTTTCTCGGACCGGCACGAGGCCGCCGAGATGGGGGTGATCCGCACCCAGGTGATGGTCACCGACGCCCAGCGGTTCCTGTCCGCGCTGATCCGGATGGTCACGGCCGGCGGCGTGCTGTCGGCGCTCAACCCGCTGATGCTGCCGCTGCTCCTGCTCGCCGTGCTGCCGGCCGGTGTGGGTGCGGTCCTCACCGCACGGGTCGACTACGAGGTCCACTACGCCAACATCGCCGACCGCAACGTACGCGGCATGATGCGCTGGTGGGCGACCACGTCGAAGTACGGCGACGAGGTGCGCGCCAACTCCATGACCGACTACCTCGTCCACTGGTACCGGGCCCTGTCCGACCGGTGCGACCGGCGCACCCTGGCCGCCGCGCCCCGTACCCTGCGGATCGCGGTGCTGTCCGCGTCGGCCGGCGGCGTCTTCCTCGTCGCGACCTGGGGTGCCCTCGCCTGGCTGGCGGTCTCGGGCCGGATCGAACTCGCGGTCGCGGCCACGGCCGTCATCGCCGTGCAGACCACGCTCGCCGCACTCTCCCAAGTCGTCGTCAACGGGGCCGCGGTCTTCCACACCAGCCTCTACCTGAGCGACATGCAGGCGTTCCTCGACGACGCCGCGGCCCGTGTCCCGCGACGCGGACCCGGCAGGCACCGAGCGCCGACCGAGCGGATCCGGCTCGAGGAAGTCGTCTACCAGTACCCGGGCAAGGACAAGCCCGCCGTCGACGGCGTCTCCCTCACCCTGGAGCGCGGTCAGATCCTCGCGATCGTCGGGGCGAACGGCTCGGGCAAGTCCACCCTGACCCGGCTGCTGACCGGCATCTACCTGCCGGACAAGGGACGGGTCACCTGGAACGGCACCGACCTCGCCGAGATGGACCCCGCGACCGTATGGGCGCACATCGGTCTGGTGCCGCAGATCTTCGCCCAGTGGCCGATGCCGGTCCGCGAGAACGTCACCCTCGGCCAGCCGCGCAGCCACGACGACGCCCCGGTGTGGGAGGCCCTGGAGGCGGTCGGCCTGCGCGAAACGGTCGACGGCCTCCCGGCCGGCCTGGACACCCTGCTGTCCCGTGACGTCTTCGGAGGCACCGAACTCTCGGGCGGCCAGTGGCAGCGCGTGGCGTGCTCCAGGGCCCTGTACCGCCGCCCCGGGCTGCTGATCCTGGACGAACCCACGTCCCAGATGGACCCCCGCGGTGAGCACCAGATCTTCGAGCAGATCAAGACGATCGCCGCCGAGCGCATCACCATCGTGGTCACCCACCGCCTGGAGAACACGAAGATCGCGGATCACATCGTCGTCATGGAGCACGGCCGGATCACCGAGCAGGGCCGCTACGACGACCTCGTCCACGCCGGTGGCACCTTCGCCGAACTCCTCAGACTCTCCCAGGACCGCTGACTCGCCCGTGGTCACGGGCCGCCGGGTTCCCCACCCTGACGCCGCACGCGATCGGCACCGCGGGCGGACCCTGCGAGATCCTGGGCACCTTGGACCGCGACGCCCAGGACATGGCCGGGTGACGGTGAGGGGCGTCAGGCCCCGGCGGGCAGGGCGTGCGCGAGGAGGGTCTCCGCCGCGGCGCGCACGTGCCGGCCGTAGTCGGCATCGCCCAGCACCATGGCACGGCTGGCCGCCCCGTCCGCGAGGGTGACCAGTTGCTCGGCGAGCACGGCGGGCCGGTCGCAGCCCAGCTCCGTCACCAGTGCCGTGACCAGCCGCACCATCCGCAGTTTCTGGTCTCGGGCGTAGGAGTGGACCGTGCTGTCCGGGTCGGGGAACTCGGCCGCGGCGTCGATGAACGGGCACCCGCGCACGGGTGTTCCGTCGGGCGCGGGCAGGTCGAACAGCCCGAGGATCCGCTCCCGCGGCGCAACGTCGTCGCGGGACAGCACGCTTTCGAGCGTGGCGCCCGAGGAGGCGAGGTCCTGGAGGTACGCGATCACCAGGTCTCCCTTGGTCCGGAAGTGCGCGTAGAGCGTGCGCTTGGACACCGGCGCCGCTTCCGCGACCTGTTCCATACCGGTCGCGTTGATCCCCTGGGTCGCGAAGAGGTGGGCGGCGGCCGCGAGGATGCGTTCCCGCCCGCCGCGCCCACGAGCCGGGGATGTGGTGGTCGCACTCATACGACGAGTATACGCCTGCGTTTACTTCCGTCCGAAACGCCTGGTAGGGTCCGCCAGGTAAACGGTTGCGTTTACTTGAGGCAACTACCGAGGAGGACTCCATGACCCTGCTGGTCCCCACCGAGCTGAGCGGTGCCGCGGAGAAGCTGATACGCGGCCGGCACGCGACCCGCGCGTTCCGTCCGCAAGCCGTGCCCGAGGACACGATGCGTGCGATCTTCTCGCTGGCGGGCGCCGCACCGTCCAACTCCAACGCGCAGCCGTGGCGCGTGGAGGTGGTGAGCGGCGCCACGCGCGACCGTCTGGCGGACGCCCTGCGAGCGGCGCACGCCGCGAACCGCTCCTCGGTCGACTTCCCGTACTCCGACGAGATGTACTCCGAGGCGCAGCAGGCGCGCCGGGCGGCGTTCGGCGCCGGACTGTACGGGGCGCTGGGCATCGCCGCGGACGACCAGGCGTCGCGGGCGGCCTACAACACGGAGAGCCTGCGCTTCTACGGCGCGCCGCACGCCGCCTTCCTGTTCGTCGCCGGGGACGGCGGACCGCGGCTCGCCGCGGACGTCGGCGCCTATCTGCAGACCCTCCTGCTGGCGATGACCGCCTACGGCGTGGCGAGTTGCCCGCAGGGGCTGCTCAGCTTCTACGCCGACACGGTCCGCGCCGAACTCGGCGTCGACGAGGGGCGGCTCCTCGTGGGCGTCTCCTTCGGCTACGCCGACGAGACCGCTCCGGTGAACCGGGTCACGGCCGGGCGGGCCGCGCTCGACGAGGTCACGACCTTCCACGGCTGAGGGAGCCCGATCCGACGGCGTCCCGCGAGCGGGGCGGGCCCCGCTACTCGATCAGCGCGTCCGCGGCGATGATCACCAGGCCGATCAGCATGTCCAGGAATCCCGCGCGGCACGAGGACAGCCGGCCGAGCCCGGCGGTGCGGGCCGCGGAGGTGCCCAGGGTGAAGAGCAGGACGGTGTTCAGCACCAGGGCCGTGTCGGCGGCCGTGTCCTCCGCCCACCACCCGGCCGTCGCGGCGAGCAGCATCGCCACCGTCGGGAGCACGGCGGCGGTCAGCGGCCACTCGGCGAGCACCGCGCGCAGTCTGCTCGCCGAGGCCGTTCCGTCGCCGGACGCACGCCGGGCGATGACATGCGCGTATCCGTGGGCGGCGCCCGACGACAGCGCCGTGAGCAGAACCCACAGCGCGTCCTGGCCGGGGTTGGCCTCCCCGCCCGGAACGTCCAGCGCCGCCACCAGTGCGCTGGCCAGCACCAGGCCGTAGATTCCCTTGAACAGCCACCCCTCCGGCCGGCGCCGCAGGATTCCCCTCGACGTGACACCGCCGGCAGGGCCGTGGCCGGCGCGCTCGGACATTTCAGGAGAGCCAGTCGGTGTACCGGGTGGGGGCCAGGCGGGCGTCCAGGTCGGTGAGGACGTCCCCCTCGACCGCCGCGAACATGCCCGCGGTCGGGTCGGTGACGACCGTGCGCCCGTCACCCCTGCGGGAGAGGGTCAGGCGGCCCAGGTCGTCCAGCGGGAACACATCCGGTCCACCGACGTTCCGGATGCCGTTCAGCGGGGTTCCCACGGCAACCTCCGCCACCGCGGTCGCCACGTCCTTCGCGGCGATCGGCTGGATGGGCGTGGCGGGCAGCCGGACGCGGTCACCGTCCGCGGTCCAGGACAGGACGGCCTCCATGAACTCCATGAACTGGGTGGCGCGCACGATCGAGTACGGCACGGGGCCGCCCCTGAGGAGCTCCTCCTGGAGGAGTTTGGCGCGATAGTAGGCCAGTTCCGGCACCCGGTCGACGCCGACGATCGACAGAATCACGAAGTGACCCGTTCCGGCCCGCCGCGCCGCGGTCAGGAGGTTGTCCATCGAGGCCCGGAAGAAGCCGGGCGAGGCGTCGTCGAAGGTCGGCGAGTTCGTCAGGTTGACGACGACGTCGGTGCCCTCCAGCGCCCGGTCCACTCCCTCGCCGCTGACGACGTCGACTCCGGTGGACAGCGAGTGGGGCACCGCCCGGTGCCCGGCCGCGTTCAGGTTCTCGACGACCCGGGAGCCGATCAGTCCCGTGCCGCCGATGACCGCGATCTCCATGACGCGCCTCGCTCCCTGCCGATCCACGTGGTCCAGGAACCACTGTGTCGGTGCGCGCGGAGTACGGCGCTCTGGATGCCCCGAAGGGATGAGAGCGAGCCCCGTCGCCCGTCGGACCGGCCCGCCGACGGCGTCAGGCGGCGCAGTCCGGGCAGATGCCGCGGTAGGTCACTTCGGCCTCATGGACGGTGAAGCCGAAGGACTGGGAGGCCGGGAGGTCCGAGAGGGGGTCGCCCGTCGGGTGCACGTCGCGGATCGAGCCGCAGCGATCGCAGAGCAGGTGGTGGTGGGGGTGACGCGCGTTCGGGTCGTAGCGCTTGGCGCGGCCGTCGGTCGACACCTCGAGGACCTCGCCCCGGTGCACCAGTTCACGCAGCGTGTTGTAGACCGTCGCCCGGGAGATCTCGGGCAGTCGCTCCGCGGCACGGGTGTGCACCTCGTCGGCGGTCAGGTGCACGTGGTCCCCGTCGAGGACCTCGGCCACCACGCGCCGCTGCGCGGTCAGGCGCCAGCCGCGTTCGCGAAGCCGCCCCAGGAGATCACTCATGCGCAGCACCCTAGCAGGGTGCGGCATCAATTCAAGAGCGGATATGGCTCTAGATGGCGCCTTGCCTTAGATCCTGTCCAATGTAGGGTGGGGCCTGCGAAGAACCACACCGAGGAGCAAGCCTTGCCTGAGAACAACCAGAAGCCGCTGACCACGGTTGCCGGTGCACCGGTTCCCGACAACCAGAACTCCCTGACGTCCGGCCCGCGCGGTCCGATGCTGCTGCAGGATGTGTGGTTCCTGGAGAAGCTCGCCCACTTCGACCGCGAGGTCATCCCGGAGCGCCGGATGCACGCCAAGGGCTCGGGCGCGTTCGGCACCTTCACGGTGACCCACGACATCACGCGGTACACGAGCGCCAAGATCTTCTCCGAGATCGGCAAGAAGACCGAGCTGTTCACCCGCTTCTCCACGGTCGCCGGTGAGCGCGGCGCCGCCGACGCCGAGCGCGACATCCGCGGCTTCGCCGTGAAGTTCTACACGGAGGAGGGCAACTGGGACCTGGTCGGCAACAACACCCCCGTCTTCTTCTTCCGTGACCCGCTGAAGTTCCCGGACCTCAACCACGCGGTGAAGCGCGACCCGCGCACCAACCTCCGCAACGCGGAGAACAACTGGGACTTCTGGACCAACCTCCCCGAGGCCCTGCACCAGGTCACCATCGTGATGTCGGACCGCGGCATCCCGGCCTCCTACCGGCACATGCACGGGTTCGGCTCGCACACCTACAGCCTGATCAACGCCGAGGGCGAGCGGTTCTGGGTCAAGTTCCACCACCGCACCCAGCAGGGCATCAAGAACCTCACCGACGCCGAGGCCGAGGCCCTGGTCGGCAAGGACCGCGAGTCCCACCAGCGCGACCTCTTCGACGCGATCGAGAACGGCGACTTCCCGAAGTGGAAGCTGTTCATCCAGGTCATGCCGGAGGCCGACGCGGAGAACTACCGCTTCCACCCCTTCGACCTCACCAAGGTCTGGTCGAAGAAGGACTACCCGCTGATCGAGGTCGGCGAGTGGGAGCTCAACCGCAACCCCGACAACTACTTCGCGGACGTCGAGCAGGCCGCCTTCAGCCCGGCCAACGTGGTCCCGGGCATCAGCTTCTCCCCCGACCGGATGCTGCAGGGCCGGCTGTTCTCCTACGGCGACGCCCAGCGCTACCGCCTCGGTGTCAACCACCACCAGATCCCCGTCAACGCGCCGAAGAGCCCGGTGAACTCCTACCACCGCGACGGCGGCATGCGCGTCGACGGCAACCAGGGAGCCACTCCGGGCATCGAGCCCAACTCCTACGGGCGCTGGCAGGAGCAGCCGGCCTACCGCGAGCCCGCCCAGGCCGTGGGTGCCGTCGCGGACCGGTTCAACTACCGCGAGGACGACGACAACTACTTCGAGCAGCCCGGCAACCTGTTCCGGCAGATGAGCCCGGAGCAGCAGCAGGTCCTCTTCGAGAACACGGCGCGCGCGATCGACGGCGCCTCCGAGCAGACCGTCGCGCGGCACATCGCCAACTGCACCAAGGCCGACCCGGCCTACGGCGAGGGCGTCCGCAAGGCGATCGAGGCCCTGGCCGCCGGCAACCTCTGATCCGGCCGGTCCAAAGGACGAGCGGTACACACACGCGCCGTGCCGGCGCGGGCGCACCCGAGGTGCCCGCGCCGGCACGGCGTACCGCCATGGAGACATCATGGACATGAACAACAGCGGTGGTCTGACTCCGGAGCAGACGGAACGCGTCGTGGCGATCGCCATGGACCTGGCCCGGGAGGGCGGCACCGAGCAGCTGGTGGAGTTCGTGGCGCACGGGCTGCCGGTGGACGTGCGGGATCCGGCGGGCAACACCCTCCTCATGCTCGCCGCGTACCACGGTCACGCCGACACCGTGGAGACCCTGATCCGGTACGGCGCCGACCCGGACCTCCGCAACGACAGGGACCAGTCCCCCGTCGCCGGTGCCCTGTTCAAGGGAGCCGACGACGTGGTGGCCGTACTGCTCCGGGCGGGTGCGGACCTGGACTCCGGTACACCGACCGCGCGAGCCGCAGCGGCGATGTTCGGCCGCGCCCACCTGCTCGCGAGCTGATCGGGTGACGCCGCCGGGCGCCCGGCACCGCCCGCCTCCGCACCGGGCCCGCCCCGCACACGCAAGCCGGAACCCGGACGCGCCCGGTGTCGGGAGCGGGGTGCTTGACCCTCACGCGGCGTGATGCCGCATTGTCGGTGGCGTGGAGGAGCACCTGACCGTGGGACGCGTGGCCGAGTCGGCCGGAGTGAGCGTCCGCACGCTGCATCACTATGACGACATCGGCCTCGTGCGGCCGTCCGCGCGGACCGCGGCCGGCTACCGGGCCTACTCGGCGGACGACGTGGAGCGGCTGCGGAAGGTCCTGGCCTACCGGCGGCTCGGTTTCGGACTGCGCGACATCGCGGACCTCGTCGACGACCCGGCCACCGACGCGGTCGCCCACCTGCGCCGGCTGCGCGGCCTGCTGGCGCAACGGCGCGACCGCGCCGCCTCCATGGTGACGGCGATCGACCGGGAACTGGGGGCGCGGGCGATGGGGATCAGGACGACACCGGAGGACCAACTCAGGGCGTTCGGCGCGCAGTTGTACGAGAACATCGGGGCCGCCTACCCTGCGACACGGCGCACCGAACCGCGGATCGCCGCGCAGGTGTGGGAGGCGCTCGGCGACGCGCGGACGGTGCTGAACGTGGGCGCCGGCACCGGCTCCTACGAGCCCCCGGACCGGGAGGTGACCGCGGTGGAGCCGTCGGCGGTCATGCGCGCGCAGCGCCCCGCGGGCGCGGCTCGGTGCGTGGCCGCCGCCGCGGAGAGCCTGCCGTTCGAGGACCAGTCCTTCGACGCCGCGATGGCCTTCAGCACCGTGCACCACTGGCACGACCCGATCGCCGGACTGCGGGAGATGCGCCGGGTCGCCCGTCGCGTGGTGGTGTTCACGCACGACGCCGGTGACACCGGCTGGCGGCACCGGTTCTGGCTGACCCGTGACTACCTGCCCGAGGTCGCGGACCTGGTCGCGGACCGGCCCCCGGTGGACCGGCTGGCCCGCGCGATCGGGGCCCGCCTGGAGCCGGTGCTCATCCCCTGGGACTGCGCGGACGGCTTCCTGGAAGCCTACTGGCGCCGGCCGGAGGCGTATCTGGAGGAGCCTGTGCGCCGCGCGGTCTCCGTGTGGACCAGGGTCGGGCCGGCGGACGAGCGACGGGCGGTGGCCGCCCTCCGCGACGACCTCTCCTCGGGCCGCTGGACCGAGCGCAACCGCGACCTCCTGGGTCTCGACGCGGCGGAGCTCGGCCTCCGACTGCTCGTGGCCTGAACCAACGCTGCGCGGGTGCGCAGGCGACGGGAGAATCACGTGACGCCCGGCAGCCCGGACTGCGCGATGGCGGGCTGGCGGGATGGGGGATCGAGGCGGATGGCGGGAATCGGATTACGCGGTGGCGGGAAGAGATCCCTGGGGTTTCACCGGTCCGTTGATCAACTCTCAAAGCTTGAGCACGAATTACACACATCCCCTCTACACGGTGGCCCCGATGGTCTAGATTGACCGTGCTTCAGCTGTTCAGGCACGAGGCGACCGGTAATGATCTTTAGGTCCGGAGCAGGGGGGTCTGCTGTTGTCAGTGCGCATTGCTCGTATTGCTGTGCCATAGCCGGAACGTTGTGCGCGGGCAGGCCGGGGGGCCGTCCGTGGGGAGGAACAGCGCGGCGCGGGAGGCGGGGGTCTCCCGAGGGGGAGGAACAGTGCTAGGCGAATACGTCGAACCACTGGGAACCTGGGGGGTTCTGTGCGGCAAGGGGGATTGGTCAGCCCGTTTCCGTCTGCGAGCGGGCAGCTGGCGGACGGAGCAACCAGCCGGCCCGCGAGCGACTGGGAGCAGCGATATCGCCGTACCGTGATCACCAGCGATGCCGTGACCACCGCTTTCGTGGTGGCGGGCATCGGCAATTTCTTCGGGGTCCGGGACGCGGCCAACTGGCACGAGAAATGGGGAATTCTCGCGTTCGGCACCTGGCTGCTGGTTCTGGGCGCGCTCGCGGTGAGCCGGTCGTGGGCACCGGCCGTACTCGGTCAGGGCGCCGAGGAATTCCGCCGGCTCGGACGCTCGCTGTTCGTGGCGACCGTCGTGCTGGCGCTCGGCGGAATCGCCCTCACCTCGCGCAACATCAAACTCTGGATCTTCGTCGCCGTTCCCGCGATCGCGATCGTCACCATGATCTCGCGCTATGCGCTGCGCGTCCGGCTGCACCGGCAGCGCAAGGAGGGGCGCTGCCTGCGACCGGTGCTCGCCGCGGGCAGCCCGGCCACCGTGCGCGATCTGATCGCCCGGACCCGGAGGTTCCCGCACCTCGGCTGGCGCGTGGACGCGGTCTGCACGACGCTCGGCGCCGGGGTCGAGCGTGACGAACTGGACGGAGTGCCGGTCGTCGGCCCGCTGGAGCACGTCGCGCATCACGTCCGCCGCGACGGCTACCGGGTGGTCGCGGTCACCCCGGACCCGCACTGGTCACCGCACCGGCTGCAGCGGCTGGCCTGGAACCTGGAGGGCAGCGACGCCGAGATGGTCGTGGCCCCCGTGCTGATGGAGGTGGCCGGTCCGCGGCTGCACGTCGACGCGGTGCTCGGGATACCGCTGCTGCGGGTCAGCATGCCGACTTTCACCGGGGGCCGCCGGGTCGTCAAGGCGGTGGTCGACCGGCTGGGCGCGGCGGTCCTGCTGGCGCTCTTCGCACCGCTGATGGTGTTCGTCGCACTGCTCGTCCTGGCGGACAGCCGGGGCGGGGCGTTCTACCGCCAGCGCAGGGTCGGCAAGAACGGTCGCGAGTTCACCATACTCAAGTTCCGCACCATGGTCGCCGGCGCCGACCGGGCACGTGCCGCGCTGGCCGACCGCAACGAGGGCGCGGGCCTGCTGTTCAAGCTCCGCCGGGACCCCCGGGTGACCCGGGTGGGAGCCGTACTGCGCCGTTACTCGATCGACGAGCTGCCGCAGCTGTTCAACGTACTCACCGGATCGATGTCGCTCGTGGGTCCGCGGCCTCCGCTGCCCGAGGAGTCCGCGGCGTACGGGCCGGACATCCGAAGACGGCTGCTGGTCAAGCCCGGACTCACCGGCCTGTGGCAGATCAGCGGACGCAGCGACCTGCCGTGGGACGAGGCGGTCCGGCTGGACCTGCGGTACGTGGAGGACTGGTCGCTCGCGCTGGACACAGTGATCTTGTGGAAGACGCTGCGCGCGGTGGTCCATGGGCACGGGGCGTACTGATGCGCGAGGGCCGCCGGGCCGACGCGTGGATCGCAGACCGTCGGGGTCTGCCTGGGGGGAGGAACGTGTCATGAGGGTCAGCGTTTTCGGCCTCGGTTATGTGGGCTGTGTGTCGGCCGCGTGCCTGGCCGGCATGGGGCACGAGGTCATCGGGGTGGATGTGAACCAGGTGAAGGTCGACCTGGTCAACGACGGCAAGGCCCCGGTGGTGGAGGAACGGATCGGCGAACTGATCGCCGAGGTCGTGGGCAGCGGAGCGTTGCGGGCCACCCGTGACGTCCGCGAGGCGATCATGGACAGCGAGATATCCCTGGTCTGCGTGGGCACGCCGTCGGAGCCCAACGGCAGCCTGTGCACCACGTACCTGGAACGGGTCACCGAGGAGATCGGCGCCGCGCTGGCGGACCGTGGTGGACGCGGCGGGCGGCACATCGTGGTGTTCCGCAGCACCATGCTCCCGGGCACCTGTGTGAACCTCCTGGTGCCGATCCTGGAGAAGTACGTCGGCGGCACCGCCGGGGTGGACTTCGGGGTCGCGGTCAACCCGGAGTTCCTGCGCGAGGGCACGAGCGTGCGGGACTTCTTCGACCCGCCCAAGACCGTCATCGGTGAACTCGACCCGGCCAGCGGTGACGCGGTGCTGGCCCTGTACGAGAGCCTTCCCGGCGAGGTGTTCCGGGTGCCGGTCGCGACGGCCGAGGCGATCAAGTACGCGGACAACGCCTTCCACGGCCTCAAGATCGGCTTCGCGAACGAACTGGGCGCGGTGTGCCAGGCGCTCGGGGTGGACTCGCACCAGGTCATGGACGTCTTCCTGGCCGACCGCAAGCTGAACATCAGCCCCGCCTATCTGCGGCCCGGCTTCGCCTTCGGCGGCTCCTGCCTGCCCAAGGACCTGCGCAGCCTGGTCCACGCCGCGCAGCGGGCCGACGTGTCGGTGCCCATCCTGTCCCATGTGCTGCCCTCCAACTCCGCGCACCTGGAGCGCGCGGTGGAGCTGGTGGAGCGCACCGGGAAGCGCCGGGTCGGGCTGTTCGGGCTGTCCTTCAAGCCCGGCACCGACGACCTCCGGGAGAGCCCGCTCGTCGAACTGGCGGAGCGGCTCTTCGGCAAGGGCTACGACCTGAAGATCCACGACGCCAACGTGAGCCTGTCCCGACTGCTCGGCGCGAACCGCGAGTACGTCGAGACCCGGCTGCCGCACCTCGCCCAGCTGCTCGCGGACTCGGTCGACGAGGTCCTGGAACACGCCGAGGTGTGCCTGGTCGGCACCAGGGACCCGGCCGTGCTGGCGGCGCTGCCCCATGGCGGCGGACCGCTGCTGATCGACCTCGTCCACCTTCCGGACGCCGACACGCGCCGGACCGAACCGGGGTACGTGGGCCTTGCTTGGTGACTCGACGTCCGGTGACACGCCGCTCGGCGGCAGCACCGGCGACCGGCCGGGGCGGCGCGCGCTGATCCTGGTGGAGAACCTGTCGGTGCCCTTCGACCGGCGGGTGTGGCAGGAGTGCACGACCCTGCGCGACGCGGGCTGGGAGGTGCACGTCATCTGCCCCCGGGGCACCAAGCGGGACACGGAGGCCGAAGCGGTCGTCGAGGGGGTGCGCATCCACCGCTACCCGTTGCGCGCGGCCACCGGAGGACCGGCCGGCTACCTGCGGGAGTACGGCGCGGCGCTCTGGCACACCGCCCGGCTGGCCCGCAGGGTCGGCCCGGTCGACGTGGTCCACGCCTGCAACCCGCCCGACCTGCTGTTCCTTCCGGCCCTGTGGCTCCAGCGGCGCGGCGCGCGGTTCGTCTTCGACCAGCACGACCTGATACCCGAGCTGTACCTCTCCCGGTTCGGCCGCGGCAAGGACTTCCTCTACCGCGCCGTGTGCGCCCTGGAGCGGATGACCTACCGGGCCGCGGACATCGTGCTCGCCACGAACGAGAGCTACAAGGACGTCGCGGTGCACCGGGGCGGCCGGCGCCCGGACGACGTCTTCGTGGTGCGCAGCGCGCCCGCGACCGACCGCTTTCAACCGGTCCCGCCCGACCCGGAGTTGAAGCGCGGCAAGCCTCATCTGCTGTGCTACCTGGGCGTCATGGGTCCTCAGGACGGCGTCGACTACGCCCTGCGGGCCCTGGCGAAACTGCGCGACGAGGTCGGACGGACCGACTGGCACGCGGTGTTCGTCGGCTCCGGTGACGCCTTCGACGCCATGGTGGAGCTGTCCCGGTCACTGGGGCTCGGTGAGCAGGTGCAGTTCACCGGGCGCATTCCGGACGCCGACCTGGTGCGTTACCTGTCCACGGCGGACGTGTGCCTCTCCCCCGACCCGCGCAATCCGCTCAACGACGTGTCGACCATGAACAAGGTCCTGGAGTACATGGCGATGGGCCGGCCGATCGTCTCGTTCGACCTCCGGGAGGCGCGCGTCTCCGCCGGTGACGCCGCCCTGTACGCGGCCGCCAACGACGAGGCGGAGTTCGCCGGGCTGGTCGCGCGGTTGCTTGACGACCCGGACGAGCGCGCCCGGATGGGCAAGATCGGCCAGGAACGCGTCAACGGGCAGCTCTCCTGGCGCAACTCGCAGACGGCGCTGCTCGCCGCGTACGCCGCCGCCTGCCGCAACCACATTCCGGTGCCGGCGGGCGTCCCGGTCGGAGCGGGGATCACGGCCGGGATCAGAGCGGGGATCAGGGCAAGGATCAAAGCAGGGGGAAGGTCGCGCCGTTGAGCGATGACACGATACGCCTGGTCACGGTCGGGCGAATTCTCCGTCGGCGCCGGCGGCTGCTCGCCGTCCTCGTCGTGGTGGGCGCACTCGTCGGCTACGGCGTCTCGGTGCTGTTCCCGCCGCGCTACACGGCGTCCGCCTCGGTCCTGCTGCCGGGACCGTGGGAGGAGCGCGAGCTGGTCACCCAGGTCGAGATCGCGACCAGTTCGTCGGTGGTCGACCGGGCGGGCGAGGAGCTCGGCTGGAGCGGGGTGAGCGACAGCGAGCTGCGTGACCGGGTGAGCGCCGAGACCGCCGACGGGAACGTCGTCAAGATCTCCGGCACGGCCGAGAGCCCGGAGCGTGCGCAGCGGCTCTCGGACGAAGTGGCCAAGCAGTTCGTGACGTTCGCGGCGCGGATCGCGAGCGGCAGCACCGATCCCGACGAGGCGGCGGGGCCGGAGGCACTGCGGGAGCAGGTCAAGCGGACCAACCAGCGCATCACCGACCTGGCCAACGCGGCAGATCCGGGGCAGACCGTGGAGAGCGTGCAGGCCCGCACCGAGCTGGAGAAGCTGCGCACCACGCTGCAGGAGGCCATGCAGAAGCTCGAGGAGGCCGACCCGGCCAACAACAGGGCCGGCCTGGTCGTCATGGGGCCGGCGGCCCGGCCGACCGGCGAGGCTCCGCCGACGAGGGCGCAGCTCATCGGCGGCGGCGCGCTGCTGTTCTTCGTACTCGCGATCGTCGGTCATCTCGCCGCGGCGCGGGTGAACCGGCGGCTGCGCTCCGAACGCGAGATCGCTGCCGCGCTGCGCTCGGCGCTGCTGGGCACCGTCGACGTACCCCGTGACCGGCGCGCCCACCGGCCGAAGGCGCGCGGCGCGCGGGCCCGGCTCCGGTGGCTGCTGGGCACCGACGTCCGGTGGGACCTGCCGGTCCCGCAGTCCTCCGGCGACGAGGCCGGGCGGCGGCTCCGCTACCGGCGGGTGTGCGCGCGCCTGCGGGAACGGCTGCCGGACGCCCGGCGGCTGCTGGTCGTCGTAACGGACGACGACGAGGTCGCCCGACGGGCCGCGGAGCGGCTCGCCGCCGAGGCCGAGGGCGAACCGCTGCTGCGGCTGGTGGAGGTCCCGGTCGCCCGGCCGATGGTGCCGGACCGTGACACCGAGTCCGGTGTCCTGCTCGTGCTGGGCGCGGGCAGCCGCACCGCGGAGGAACTCGCCGGCCTCGCCGAGGCGTGCGCGGACGGCGGGCACGCGGTCGTCGGCGTCGTCGTCGCCGGCGCGGTCCGGGCCCGTCCGGCGGGACCGGCCGGCCGCCCTCCGGAGAACGCCACCGCGGTGGCTCCGGTGCACGAGAACGCGACGGGAGGTGCCGCGTGACGACGAGTACGGCTTCGCAGTCGTCCGCCTCCGCTCCGCTGCTGGACCTGCAGGCACTGGTCGTGGCGGTGCGCAGGCGGCGGCGCCTGTGGGCCTCGCTGGCCCTGCTGGGCCTGCTGGCCGGCGCGGCCGTGGCGGTCCTGCTGCCGCCCAGGCCGGCCGCGGTGGCCAAGGTGCTGGTCGCGCACAAGGACGACCAGCCGAACGACACCGGAACGCTGATCCGCACCGATGTCGAACTGCTGGACACCACACGGATCGCCGCCGAGGCCCTGCGGTCCCTCGGCTCCCGGGAGGACCCGGAAGACTTCATGCAGGACTACCGGGGCACCGGGCTGACCAACAACCTGCTGCGGATCGACGTGACGGGTGACAGCGACGCGGACGCGGTGGCCCGGGCCAAGGCGCTGGCCGAGACGTTCGTCGCGGACCACGTACGGCGGATGCGGGAGGGCGCCGAGGCCGAGTCGGAGTCCCTGCTGGACCAGCGTGACCGCATGCGCAAGGAGCTGGCCGAGGTCAACAGGTCGATCGGGGACCGCTCGCCGGACGACGAGCCGAAGGCGTCGGCGAGCATCGAGTCGCTCTTCGCCCGCCGGGCCGAACTCGACTCGCGGATCGCCGAGTTCGACCAGCGGGCCGCGGAGGCGCTCACCGGCACGCCCGAGGTGGTCGCCGGCACGAAGATCGTGGACGCCCCGCACGCGGTGCGGCACTCCTTGCCGAGGGCCGTGGCCACCGATGCCGCGATCGGGCTGGTCCTCGGGCTCGTTCTCGGGCTCGCGCTGGCCGCGGTCGGCGCGGTGGTCGCGGACCGCCCCGTGCTGCGCCGGGAGATCGCCGCGCACCTGGGCGCCTCGGTCCTCGCGGAGCTGCGCCGCGGGCCGCGCCGGTCGGCCCGGTCGTGGCAGCGCCGGCGGACCCGGGCGGCACGCGAACGGCTCGCCACCACGCTGGCCCGCGTCGTGCGCGGTTCCGTGGAACCGGTGTCGCTGCTGGAACTGGGCTGTGCGCGCGGCACCGCCGTGATCGCCCTGGACGTCGCCGGAGCGCTTCAGGCGGACGGGCCCGTGGTCGTCGTGGACGGTCTGCCCGGCACGGAACTCGCCGCCGGCCGGGGGAAACCGGGCGGCCCCACCGTGCTGAGCGGCGAGCGCGCCGCGGCCGAGCCGCTCCATGTGCGCCGGCTCGGCGTCGGCTCGGTGGCGCCCGGTACGGCGTGGACCGACCTCCATTACCTCGGCAGCCGGACGGTGCTCGTCGTGCGGGTGGGGCACGCCAGCACCGCCTGGCTGCACACCGTGGCGCGGCAGCTCGCGGACCAGCGCATCGCCGTGATCGGGGTGGTCCTGATCGACCCCGATCCGCGCGACCGGACCGACGGCACCCTGTGGGACGGTCCGCACCTCGCGCGGCGTGGCCACGACGAACGGCCGAAGCGGCACAACGGCGGGGGAACCTCCCACGCCGTCCAGGCGGTGGGGGACGGCCGGCTCCGGGCGGAACGGCCCTCGATGCCGGCCGCGACGGTCCCGGACAGCGATCAGGAGGCGCGGTAGCACATGTGCGGCATCGCAGGCACGTACCACTGGCCGGACGGCAAGGCCGTGACCGACCGGCTCACCGACGTCCTCGCCCACCGCGGTCCGGACGGTGCGGGCCGCTACGGCCATCCCGCCGGGGACGGCGAGGTGCAGCTCGGGCACCGCCGGCTGGCCATCATCGACCTGTCCGGGACGGGCGCCCAGCCGATGGTCTCGGACGGCCTCGCCCTGACCTACAACGGCGAGCTGTACAACGCGCCCGAACTGCGCGGCGAGCTGGAGTCCGCGGGGGTGCGCTTCCGGGGCACCTCCGACACCGAGGTGGTGCTGGAGGCCTGGCGGCGCTGGGGCACCGACTGCCTGGCCCGGCTGCGCGGCATGTTCGCGTTCGCGGTCTTCGACGAGCGCACCGGTGAACTGGTGCTCGCCCGCGACCAGCTCGGCATCAAGCCGCTGTTCCTGCTGCGGCGCGGCGGGGGTCTGGTGTTCGCCTCCGAACTCAAGGCGCTCGCCGCCGTGACCGGCGGGAAGCTGGAGGTGGACCACGCGGCGCTGGTGGCCTCGCTGCTGTACTACTGGGTGCCTGACTCGCGCTGCGCGTTCCGCGAGGCGGAGAAGCTGCCGCCGGGGAGCTGGCTGCGGTGCCGGCCCGACGGCCGGGTGGAGCGCGGCAGGTTCTGGAACCTGAGGGACGTCGCCGCCGAGGGCCGGGAGCGGGCCCTGAGCGGCGAGCAGCCGGACCTGGCCGCCGTGGTCGAGGAGTCGACCCGGCGCCACCTGCTCTCGGACGTGCCGGTGGCGACGTTCCTCTCCGGCGGGCTGGACTCCAGCTACCTCACCGCGCTGGCCGCCCGCGACCGGCCCGGCATCTCCGCCTACACGATCGGCTTCCGCGCCGAGGACGCCAGGTTCGAGGCGATGCCCGACGACCTGCGCTACGCCCGGCAGGTGGCCGAGCGGTTCGGCGTCGACCTGCACGAGATCGAGATCGCCCCGAACGTGCTCGACCTGCTGCCGCGGATGACGTACCACCTGGACGAGCCGATCGGCGACCCCGCCGCGATCAACACCTTCCTGATCTGCTCGGCCGCCCGGGAGGCCGGGGTCAAGGTGATGCTCTCGGGGATGGGTGCCGACGAGCTGTTCGCCGGGTACCGCAAGCACCTGGCCAACGTGCTGGCGCTGCGCTACCAGCGCGTGCCGCGGCCGCTGCGGCGCGGGCTGTCCGCGGCCGTGGACCGGCTCCCGGTCGCGACGAGCCGCCGGGGCTACCGGTCGGTGCGCTTCGCGAAGCGGTTCCTCTCCTTCGCCGACCTGCCGGAGGAGACCGCCTTCCGGCGCAGCTACACGATGTACGACCGGGCGGAGCTGCTCGCCCTGATCGATCCGGATCTGGCCGGGACGGTCGACGACGTGCTGACCGAGCACGCGGACGTCTACCAGGACAACGACCTCGACGACTTCGTGAACCGCATGTGCCTGGGCGATGCCCGGATGTTCCTGCCGGGCCTGAACCTCGCCTACACGGACCGCTCCAGCATGGCCGCGTCGACCGAGGTACGGGTGCCGTACGTGGACGTCGAGGTGGTGAAGGCGGCGTTCGCCGTCCCCGGTGACCGCAAGATCGTCAAACGGCAGGGCAAGGCCGTCCTGAAGGAGGCGGCGGCCTCGGTCCTGCCCCGGGAGATCGTGTACCGGCCCAAGGGTCTGTTCAGCGCCCCGCTGCGGGCCTGGATGAGCCGGGACCTGGCGCCGCTGGTGCGCGAGGTGGTGAACGACGGCGAGCTGGTGCGCTCCGGTTTCCTGCGCCGCGACGCGCTTCAGCGGCTCGTCGCCGAGGACGCCTCCGGGCAGCGGGACTTCTCCAAGCACCTGTGGCACGTGCTGACCCTCGAGTACTGGTACCGCGGCGCCACCTCGGGGGCCGGCCACGACTCCCCGTCGACGGCGTAGCACCCCGGCACCTCCCCCGCACCAAGACCGGCAGAGAGACAAGAGGACCTTCGGTGAAACAGGTTGTGCAGAACTACAAGAGCGGCGAGCTGGCGCTGCTCGACGTGCCGGTGCCGGGCTGCAAGCCGGGCGGTGTGCTGGTGCGGACCGCCTACTCGCTGATCTCCACCGGCACCGAGCTGATGAAGGTGTCCGAGGCCGGCATGTCGATGCTCGGCAAGGCCCGTTCCCGGCCGGACCAGGTGGCCAAGGTCGTGCAGAGCGTCGCCACCAACGGGGTGCCCGCCACCTACCGCAAGGTGATGGGCAAGCTGGACTCCTACACGCCGCTCGGCTACTCGCTGTGCGGGGTGGTCGAGCAGGTCGGCGCCGGGATCGACGACGTGAAGGCCGGCGACCTCGTCGCCTGCGCCGGCAACGAGCACGCCCTGCACGCCGAGCTGAACTGGGTCCCGAAGAACCTCTACGCCCCGGTGCCGGACGGACTCGCACCCCGGCACGCGGCCTTCGGCACCGTCGGGTCGATCGCCCTGCAGGGGGTCCGCCAGGGCGAGTCGCGGCTCGGCGAGACGGCCCTGGTCATCGGCCTCGGGCTGATCGGGCAGCTGGTGGCGCAGTTGCTCACCGCCTCGGGCGTCCGGGTCGTCGGCGTCGACCCCGACCCGGCGCGCTGCGAGCTGGCCGAGCGGCTGGGCGCGGCGGCCTGCGGCGACCCCGCGTCCCCGGCCGTGGAGAGTGCCGTGGCCGAACTCACCGACGGCCACGGGGTGGACCAGGTGTATCTGGCCGCCGGAGGTGGCAGCAACCAGCCCGTCGAGCTGGCCGCCCGGCTGTGCCGTGACCGGGGCCGGGTCGTCGACATCGGCAAGTGCCGCCTGGACCTGCCGTGGAACGCGTACTACGAGAAGGAGCTCGACGTCCGGTTCTCCCGCTCCTACGGTCCCGGGCGCTACGACCCGGAGTACGAGATCGAGGGGCGGGACTACCCGATCGGCTACGTGCGCTGGACCGAGCGGCGCAACCTGGCGTGCTTCCTCGATCTCGCCGCCAGGGGCCGCGTCGACGTGGAGCCGCTGATCACCCGTACCGCCGCCTTCGACGACGCCGTGGAGACGTATCAGCACCTCAAGGACGGCGATCTGAAGGCCGTGGCCGTGCTGTTCCGGTACCCCGAACAGGACGCGGAGGAAGGGCCGTCGGACGGTGCGCCGGTGATGACCGTGCCCGCGGTGCGCGGCGGCGGCAGGTCCTCCGCCCCGGCGCGGGCGGCGAAGACGCCGGTGCGCCTCGCCTTCGTCGGCGCGGGGAACTACGCGACGTCGATGCTGTTGCCGCACCTGGCACAGCGCGACGGTGTCGAGCTGTCGACGGTCGTCACCACGACCGCGCTGTCCGCGGCGAACGCGCAGCGGAAGTTCGGCTTCCGGGAGGCGACCACCGATCTGGACGCCGTGCTCGGCGACGCGTCCGTCGACGCGGTGTTCGTGGTCACCCGGCACAGCTCGCACGCCGAACTGACCCGCAGGGCGCTGCTGGCCGGCAAGGCCGTGTTCGTGGAGAAGCCCTTGGCGCTCACCGAGGAGGAGCTGACCGGTGTGCTCGCCGCGGTGGAGGAGTCCGGCAACGACCGGTTGCAGGTGGGCTTCAACCGCCGGTTCGCGCCGCTGCTCCAGGAGGCCAGGAAGCGGTTCGGCGCCCGCACCGGTCCGGCGAGCCTGCGCTACCTGGTCAACGCGGGGCGGCTCGACCACGGCAGCTGGTACCTCCAGCAGGGCACCGAGGGCTCGCGGTTCGCCGGTGAGGGCGGGCACTTCGTGGACACGGCGAGCTGGCTGCTGGGCGCCGACCCGGTCTCGGTGTACGCCCTCGCCCCGTCCGGAAACGAGGACCTCCAGGTGGTGCTGGGCTACCCGGACGGTTCCACCGCCACCATCAGCTATGTCACCACCGGCGCGGCGGGCTTCCCGAAGGAGACGCTGGACCTGGTCGCGGACGGCAAGGTGCTGCAGCTCGACGACTTCGTCCGCAGCTCCGTCTACGACGGCCGCAAGCGGTGGGTCAGTTCCCGGCTGCCCAAGGCCCGGGACAAGGGCCAGCCGGCCGAACTGGCCGCGTTCGTCCGGGCGGTGCGGACCGGCGGGCCGATGCCGGTGCCGCTGCCCTCGCTGGTCGCGACGACGGCGGCCACCCTGGCCGTGCGGGCCGCCTTGACCGGCGGCGCTCCGGTGACCCTGGCGGAGGCGCGATGACGGCGGCACCGGGGAGTGCGGGCTGGTACCTGCGGCGGCTGTCCCGGATGGGGCCGCGCGAGGTGGGCGGCCGGGTGGGCGACACCGTGCGCAGGCGGCGGTGGCGGTCGGTGCGGCCGGACGCCCCGAGTGTGACCGGGGCCCGGTTCACCGCGGTCCTGCCCGCCGGGACGATCGCCGCGGTGCCGCCGGACGCCGCTAAGCGCCTGGTCGCCGAGGCCGACCGCCTGATGGCCGGGCACGCCGAGTACTTCGGCGTGGTCCGCGACGACCTGGCCGACCCCGACTGGACGTACGACCCGAAGACCGGGCGCCGGGCGCCGTGGGGTTACGCCTTCGACGTGCCGTACCGCGATGAGGACGCGGTCGGGGACATCAAGCAGATCTGGGAGCCGTCCCGGCACCAGTACCTCACGGTGCTCGCGGCCGCCTACGCGGTGACCGGCGACGAGCGGTACGCCGAGCGGGTGGCCGGGCACCTGCGGTCCTGGTGGGCGGCCAACGCGCCGCTGCGCGGAGTGCACTGGGTCAGCGGCATCGAGCTGGGGATCCGGCTGCTGTCGTGGGTGTGGATCCGCCGGCTGCTCGACGGCTGGCCGGGCGCGGCCGCCCTGTTCGAGGACAACCCGGCGGCCCTGGAGCAGATCTGGCACCACCAGCGCTGGCTCGCCGCCTTCCCCAGCCGGGGGTCGTCGGCGAACAACCATGTCGTGGCGGAGGCCGCCGGGCAGTTGGCCGCGTCCTGCGCCTTCGGCTGGTTCCCCGACTCGGCCAGGTGGCGGGACAAGGCGCTGCGGTCGCTGGAGCGGCACCTGCGCGCCAACACGTTCCTCTCCGGCCTCAACCGGGAGCTGGCCACCGAGTACCACGGGCTGGTGCTGGAACTGGGCCTGGCCGCGGTGGCGGAGGCGGACGCCGCCGGTGTGCCGGTTCCCGCGACGGTCCGGCTGGTGCTGCTGCGGATGACCGACGCGCTGGCCGCCGTCGTGGACGGCCGGCTGCGCCCGCCGCGCCAGGGGGACGCCGACGACGGCCACGGCCTGGTGGTGGACGGCGCGGGCACCGACCGCTGGGCCTCGCTGCTGGCCACCGGGGACGCCGTGTTCGGCTCCCTGCCCTGGTGGCCGACGGTGACCGGCACCGACGTGCGCACACCGCTGCTGGCCGCGCTGATCCGGCCGTACGGCAAGGAGGGAGCCGGCCCGGCGGCGACCCGTCCGGCGCGCAGGCCGGCCCACTTCGCGGACGCGGGGCTCACGGTCCTGCGCGGCCCGGCGGGGATCTGGTGCCGCTGCGACGGCGGTCCGCACGGCTTCCTGTCCATCGCCGCGCACGCCCACGCGGACGCGCTCTCGCTGGAGGTGCGGCACGACGGGGTCGACGTGCTGGCCGACCCGGGCACGTACTGCTACCACGGGCAGCCCGCCTGGCGGCGGTACTTCCGGTCGACCCTCGGCCACAACACCCTGGAGCTGGACGGCACCGACCAGTCCCTCTCCGGCGGCCCGTTCCTGTGGACCCGGCACGCCCGCACCCGGGTGCTGGCCGTGGACACCTCCGACGAGGGTGTGTCCCGCTGGTGCGCCGAGCACGACGGGTACGGGCCGTCCGTGCACCGCCGCCGGGTTGAGCTGACGGCCGCGAGCCGTGAGCTGCGGGTGGTGGACGAGGTGCGCGGCCCGCGCCGGGCCGTGCGCCTCGCGTTCCACCTCGGCCCGGCGGTCTCGGCCGAGCTGGCCGGGAGCCGCGCCCTGCTCAGCTGGGCCCGGGACGGCGAGGAGCGCTCGGCGGTGCTCGACCTGCCGGGCGAGCTGTCCTGGCGGGCCCATCGCGGGGAGAGCGACCCGCCGCTCGGCTGGTACTCCCCCGGCTTCGGGCGCAAGGAACCGGCCACCACGCTGGTCGGGACCGGTTTCACCGACGACGCGCAGGGCTTCACGACCGTACTCGGGTTCCGCGACTAGGCACAGGAAGGGGGGAGGTCGCATGGCGATCACCTGGCGGAGCCGGGCGGTGTCGGCCGCGGCGCCACTGGCGCTGGCGCTGCTGGCGGCCGGCTGTGTCGGCACGTCGCAGGCGCCGTCGCCGGGGCCGTCCGCCTCCGCCTCGCCCTCCCCGTCCGGTGGGCCCCCCGCGGCCCGGGTGTGCGCCGAGCCGGCGGCCGGACCGGCGAAGGCACCGGCCGGCGCGGTGACCGTCGATCCGGCTGTCGTCGGCGACCTGGCCGCCAAGACCCGCAACAGCCCCGCGCACACCACCTTCTGGCTGCGGCCGGGCAAGCACCGGCTCGCACCCGACCGGTACGCGCAGGTCGTCCCCAAGGAAGGAAACCGGTACCTCGGCGCGCCGGGCGCGGTGCTCGACGGGCGCAAGACCAACCGGTACGCGTTCGGCGGCACCGCACCCGACGTCACCATCGGCCATCTCACCGTGCAGGGTTTCGCCGCGCCGCACGACGAGGGCGTGGTCAACCACGACTCGGCCGACGGGTGGGTGATCGAGCACGCCACGGTCCGGGACAACTCCGGCGCCGGGCTGATGGCCGGTGACCGCCAGCAGGTGCGTGCCAGTTGTCTGCGCGACAACGGCCAGTACGGCCTGAACGCGTACAAGGGCGACGGCACCATCAACGACCTGGTGGTCGAGGGCAACGAGATCACGGGCAACAACACCGGCGACTGGGAGCGCAAGCGGCCGGGCTGCGGCTGCACCGGCGGCGTCAAGTTCTGGGCCGTCGAGGGCGCCGACATCCGTGGCAACTGGGTGCACGACAACCGCGGGACCGGCCTGTGGGCGGACACCAACAACAACGACTTCCTCATCGAGTCCAACCTCATCGAGTCCAACGACGGTGCCGCGCTGATCTACGAGACCAGCTACAACGCGGTCGTCCGGAAGAACACGATCCGCCGGAACAACTGGGTCGAGGGCCGCGCGAACACCGACGGCGGCGACAACTTCCCCTTCGCCACGGTCTACATCTCCGAGTCCGGCGGTGAACCGCGCGTCGAGGCCCGCACGGACAAGATCGAGATCTACGGGAACGTACTGGAGGACAACTGGTCCGGCATCACCCTGTGGGAGAACGCCGACCGGTTCTGCAACAGTCCCGCCAACACATCGTCGGGCGACTGCACGCTGCTGGTGAAGGACATCGAGCGCTGCGCCCGCCCGGCGATCGCCGAGGCACCGCTGTACGCCGACTGCCGCTGGAAGACCCAGCGGGTGGACGTCCACGACAACCGCTTCCTCCTGGACAAGACCGTCGTGGAGTGCACGTCGAACTGCGACCGCATGGCGCTGCTGGCCAACTACGGCACCTACCCGGACTGGTCTCCGTACCAGGGCGAGCGGGTGGCCGAGGCCATCACCCACCGGCAGCACAACCGCTGGCACGACAACGTCTACGTCGGACCGTGGAAGTTCGTCGCCCAGGACCCGAGCCGGGTCCTCGACTTCGGACAGTGGCAGGGCGCCCTCTACCGCCAGGACGCGGGCAGCACCCTGCGGGCTCGGGACGGTGGTTGAGATGGACGCGGAGCGCACGCCGAAGCTGGTCGGGACGGTCTGGGGGCTGCTGGTCCTCAACACGCTGGGCTCCACGGGGGCGGAGACGGTCGTCCCGCTGCCCCGTTCGCTGATCCAGATGGTCACCATGGGCGCGCTGGTCCTCGCGTTCTCGCTGGCGCTCGCGCTCAATCACCGGCTGAGCGTGCGCGCCAGTGCCTTCCTGTTCCTGCTCACCCTGCTGCTGGTGCCGAGCGTGATATCCAGCGCGGACCTGCAGTCCGGGCTCGGCGCCCTGTTCCGCTGCGCCCGGCTGGCCCTCTTCGTCGGCACCCTGTGGCTGCTCAGCCGCTGGTGGGACGGCGGCACGACGTTCGTCCGGCACCACATCCGGATGTACTTCGTCGTCCTGTGCTCGGTGGCCGCCGGTGCGCTCGTCTCGCCGGGCGCGGCCATGCCGGACCTCTACGGCGGGCGGCTGGTCGGCGCACTGTGGCCGCTCACCCCGCCGCAGATCGGACAGTACGCCGCGGTGATCATCGGGCTCGCCGTGCTGCTCGTCCTGGGCCGCCGGACCGACCGGCGCAGCGCGGCGCTGGTCATCCTGCCCTCACTCGTGCTGCTCGTGCTCACCCATACCCGTACGGCCACGCTCGGCCTGCTCGTCGGGCTGACGCTCGCGATCGGCTCGCTCACCCTGACCAGCGCCGCCGCCCGCCGCTTCTTCTCCTGGGCGGTGCTGTGCGCCGCGGTGGCCGCCGTGGTATTCGCCTCCGCGCTGCAGGCGTGGTTCCTGCGCGGGCAGAGCGAGGAGAACTTCAGCAATCTCACCGGCCGGGCCAAGGTCTGGGACGCGCTGCTGGCGGCACCCCGGACGACCGGGGAGAAGGTCTTCGGCATGGGCCTGGGCGACAAGTCGTTCGACGGGCTGCCGATCGACAACAGCTGGCTGGCCGTCTACCACGAGCAGGGGCTGACCGGCGTCGCCCTGGTGGCGGCGGTCTTCGTGGTGCTGGGCGGTGTCGCGCTGCTGCGGCCGCCGTCACTGGCCCGGGCCTGCGCGATCTTCCTGATCGGCTACTGCGCCCTCGCCTCGTACACCGAGGCGGGCCTCGGCGACGCCTCGCCGTACCTGCTGCACCTCGCGGTGGCCGCCTCGCTGCTGGCGGAGCCCGCCCCGGCCGGCCCCCTGCCGATGCCCGACCCCCCTCGACGTCGCGTCCCGCGCTGGGCGCGGACCTCGGAGGTGACCTGAGCATGCACGTCCTCGTGGTGCACAACCGGTACAACTCGGCCCAGCCGAGCGGCGAGAACAACGTCGTCGACCAGGAGGGGGAGCTGCTGCGCGCGGCCGGCCACCGGGTCGGGGTGTTCGAGCGGCGCAGCGACGACATCGCCGCCAAGTCCCTGCCCGGCAAGGCCGCGGTGCCGCTGCTCGTGCCGTGGAACCCGGCCGTCCGCAGGGAGCTGGCCGCCCGGCTGCGTGCCGAGCGGCCGGACGTCGTGCACGTCCACAACGTCTTCCCGCTCCTGTCCCCGGCGGTGCTGGCCGCCTGCGCCGACGCCGGGGTGCCCGCCGTCGCCACGCTGCACAACTACACACAGGTCTGCCCGCCCGGCACGCTGCAGCGCGAGGGGCGGCCCTGCACCGAGTGCGTGGGGTCGACGCCGCTGCCCGCCGTCCGGCACGGCTGCTACCGCGGCTCCCGGCTGGCGACCGTACCGCTCGCGGTCAGCCTGTCGGCCAACCGGCGGCGCTGGTGGTCCGGCGTGGAGCGGTTCTTCTGCATCTCCGCCGCGCAGCGCGACGTATTGGTGGCGGCCGGCATGCCGCCGCAACGGCTGGCGGTGAAGCACAACTTCGTGCCCGAGCCCGGGACGCGCCGTACGGGGGCCGGTGAGCACCTGCTGTATCTCGGCAGGCTCGCCGAGGCCAAGGGCGTACGGCTGCTCATGACCGCGTGGGACGAGCTCGCCGCGGCCGGCGGTGTGGGGGTCCCGCTCGTCATCGCCGGCACGGGACCGCTGGAACGCGAGGTGACCGCCTGGGCGGCCGGCCGGGACGACGTGCGGTACGTCGGCCTGTACGACCCGGAGCAGTGCAGGCAGGCCCTGGCGCGGTCGGTGGCCGTGGTGGCTCCCTCGACGTGGCTGGAGGCGTTCGGCCTGGTGGTCGTGGAGGCGATGGCGGCGGGGGTCCCGGCCGTAGCCGCCGGGCACGGCGCCTTCGTCGAGCTCGTCGAGGACCAGGTGACCGGGCTGCTGCACCGGCCGGGCGAGCCCGCCTCGCTCGCGGCGTGCCTGCGCCGGATCACGGCGGAGCCGGACCGGAACCGGGAGCTGGGCCGGGCGGCCCGGCGCCGTTACGAGCAGGGGTTCAGCCCGGCCGTCGGGCTGGAGCGCCTGCTGGAGGGGTACCGCACCGCGATCGCGGGGCGGTCGGCACAGGCTCGTGGCGGGGACACCCGCGCGGGCAGGGGGGATGGGGGCAGTAGATGACACGATGCCGACTCTGCGGTTCGGCGGCGATGGAGAGCGTCGTCGATCTCGGAGCGACTCCGCCGTGCGAGAGCTTCCTCGCCGCGGACCAACTGGACCGGCCGGAGCCGGCGTACCCGCTGCACCTGCGGGTCTGCACCGACTGCTGGCTCGCGCAGATACCCGCGCTGATCACACCGGAGGAGACGTTCACGCAGTACGCGTATTTCTCCTCCTACTCGACCTCCTGGGTGGAGCACGCGCGGACCTTCGTCACGGACGCCGTGGAGCGGCTGGGTCTCGGCCCGGACGCCTTCGTGGTCGAGGTGGCGAGCAACGACGGGTACCTGCTGCGGCACATGGTGGACCGGGGGATCCGCTGCCTGGGCGTGGAGCCGTCGGTGAACGTCGGGGCGACGGCGCGGGAGGCGGGGGTGCCCACGCTCACCGAGTTCCTGAGTCCGGACACCGGCGCGGCCGTCCGTGCCGAGCACGGTCCGGCGGACCTGGTCGTGGCCAACAACGTGTACGCGCACATCCCCGACGTGGTCGGCTTCACCCAGGGGCTGCGGGCCCTGGTCGCCGACGACGGCTGGGTCTCCATCGAGGTGCAGCACCTGCTGACGCTGATCGAGGAGAACCAGTACGACACGATCTACCACGAGCACTTCCAGTACTACACGGTCGCGTCCGCGATCCGGGCGCTGGCGAGCGGCGGACTCGCCCTCGTGGACGTCGAGCTGCTGCCCACGCACGGCGGTTCCGTCCGGCTGTGGGCCCGCCCGGCCGAAGTGGCCGGTGAGCCGGGCAGGCGGGTGGCCGAGGTGCTGGACCGGGAGAAGGCGGCCGGGCTGCGGGAGCTGTCCGGGTACACCGAGTTCTCCGCCCGGGTGGCCAAGGTGCGCCGGGACCTGCTGCGGTTCCTGATCGAGGCGGCCGAGCGCGGTGAGACGGTGGTCGGCTACGGAGCCCCCGGCAAGGGCAACACCCTGCTCAACCATTGCGGCATCCGGCCCGACCTGCTCGCGTACACGGTCGACCGCAACCCCTACAAGCACGGCAGGTTCACCCCTGGCACCCGCATCCCGATCCTGCCGCCCGAGCGGATCGCCGCCGACCGGCCGGACTATGTCCTCGTCCTGCCGTGGAACCTGCGGGCCGAGCTGGTCGAGCAGCTCTCGTTCGTGCACGAGTGGGGCGGCCGGCTGGTGTTTCCCATTCCGGAGCTGAGCATCGTCGAGGCCGCGTCCCGAAAGGTCACAGCATGAAGGTCGTACTGTTCTGCGGCGGTTACGGCATGCGGATGCGCGAGGGCGCGTTGGACGACGTGCCCAAGCCGATGGCGATGGTCGGACCGCGGCCGCTGATCTGGCACGTCATGCGCTACTACGCGCACTTCGGGCACAAGGAGTTCATCCTGTGCCTCGGCTACGGGGCCCACCACATCAAGGACTTCTTCCTCAAGTACGAGGAGACGACGTCCAACGACTTCGTGCTGCGGGGCGGGCGGACCGAGCTGCTGTCCGCCGACATAGCCGACTGGACCATCACCTTCGCGCAGACCGGAATCGAGTCGCCGATCGGGGAACGTCTGCGGCGGGTGCGGCACCATCTGGACGGCGACGAGATGTTCCTCGCCAACTACGCCGACGTGCTCACCGACGCGCCCCTGCCGCAGATGATCGACTCCTTCGCGCGCCGGGACGCCGGGGCGTCGATGATGGTGGTGCCGCCGCAGTCCTCGTTCCACTGCGTGGACCTGGGCGAGGACGGTCTGGTGGGCGGCATCACGCCGGTGAGCGACCTGCCGCTGTGGGAGAACGGCGGCTACTTCGTGCTCCGTCAGGAGGTCTTCGACCACATCCCGGAGAACGGGGACCTGGTGGCCGACGGATGCACCCAACTGGCCAAGCGCGGAAGGCTGGTGGCGCACCAGCACCGCGGCTTCTGGAAGCCGACGGACACCGTGAAGGAGCGGGCCGCGCTCGATACCGCCTACGCCCGGGGCGAGCGTCCGTGGGCCGTGTGGGAGCGGGACGAAGCGGGCGCGACCGCTGGGGTGACCGCGTGATCCGGCTCAGTGCCGGGCGCCCGGACCGGATCGTCGCGGTGGGCGCGCACTGCGACGACATCGCCATCGGCGCCGGCGGCACCCTGCTGACGCTGTGCCGGGCGCGGCCGGGCGTACGCGTGGACGCACTGGTGCTCTCGGGCGGCGGCGGCGAACGCGAGCAGGAGGAGCGGGCCGCGCTCGCCGCCTTCTGCCCGGACGCCGACCTGCGGCTGACGGTGCTCAAACTGCCGGACGGCCGTATGCCTGCCCACTGGGAGGAGGCCAAGGCCGCGGTCGAGGAACTGCGGGAGCGGACCGAACCGGACCTCGTCCTGTCCCCGCGCACCGACGACGCCCACCAGGACCACCGCGGCCTGGCGAAGCTGATGACCACCGCGTTCCGCGACCACCTCGTACTGCGCTACGAGATCGTCAAGTGGGACGGCGACCTGGGCCGCCCGTCGGCCTACCAGCCCTTGACGCCGGAGGCCGCCGAAGAGAAGGTGCGGCTGCTGCAGGAGCACTACCCCTCGCAGCGGCACCGCCCCTGGTACGACCGGGAGGCCTTCCTGGGCCTCGCCCGGATCCGCGGCATCGAATGCCACGCCCGCTACGCCGAGGCGTTCGACGTCGCCAAACTCACTCTCAACCTGGGGGGTTGAACCTTGCGCGTACTGCTCACCGGACACCAGGGCTACCTGGGCACCGTGATGGCACCGGTCCTCACGGCCGCCGGACACGAGGTCGTCGGGCTGGACGCCGGCCTGTTCGCCGACTGCGTCCTGGGACCGGCACCCGCCGACCCCCCGGGGCGGCGGGTCGACCTGCGCGACCTCACGGCCGAGCACGTGGCCGGGGTGGACGCGGTCATCCACCTGGCCGCGCTCTCCAACGACCCGCTGGGATCGCTGGCGCCCGAGCTGACCTACGACATCAACCACCACGCGTCGGTGCGGCTGGCCCGGCTGGCCCGCGACGCCGGGGTGCAGCGCTTCCTGTACGCGTCGACGTGCTCGGTCTACGGCGCCGCGGGCGGTGGCGACCTGGTGACCGAGGACGCCCCGCTGCGCCCGGTGACGCCGTACGCGGAGTCCAAGGTGCGGGTGGAGGACGATCTGCACGCGCTGTCCGACGGCGACTTCAGCCCGGTGTACATGCGCAACGCCACCGCGTTCGGCTACTCGCCCCGGCTGCGCGCGGACATCGTGCTCAACAACCTGGTGGGCCACGCGCTCCTGTCCGGCGAGGTGCTCGTGCTCTCCGACGGCACCCCGTGGCGCCCCCTGGTGCACGCCGCCGACATCGCCCGGGCCTTCACGGCCGCCCTGGAGGCGCCGCGCGAGGCGGTGCACGACCGGGCGTTCAACATCGGCAGCGAGGTCAACAACGTCACGGTCGCCGAGATCGCCGAGGAGGTCGCCGCGGCGGTGTCCGGATCCAAGGTGGTGATCACCGGGGAGACGGGTGCCGATCCGCGCTCCTACCGGGTGGACTTCTCCCGGTTCCGGGCCGCGATCCCCGGCTTCGACTGCGAGTGGACGGTGAAGCAGGGCGCGCTCGAACTCGCCGACGCCTACCGCGAGCACGGGCTGACCCGGGAGGCCTTCGAGCAGCGCTTCACCCGCCTGGCCGTGCTGCGCGCGGCCTCCGGGACCGGCGCCGTCGACGACACCCTGCGGTGGCGCCGATGACCGAGCCCGGAGAGGAGATGTACGCCCTGGTGGAGCGGATGTACCCGCTGTGCCGGAGCATCACCGGCGACGGGGTGCGCGCGACCCTGCGGATCGTCGACGAGTACATCCCTCTGCACGTGCACGAGGTACCGACCGGGACGCAGGTGCTCGACTGGACGGTGCCGCAGGAGTGGAACATCCGGGACGCGTACGTCGCCGACGCGGCAGGGCGCCGGGTCGTCGACTTCGCCGCGTCGAGCCTCCACGTGCTCGGCTACAGCGTGCCGGTGTCGGCGACCATGCCGCTGGCCGAGCTGCGCCCGCACCTGCACACCCTGCCGGAGCAGCCGTCCTGGGTGCCGTACCGCACGAGTTACTACCGGCCGGAGTGGGGCTTCTGCCTGGCCCAGGAGACCCTCGACGCACTGCCGGAGGGCGACTACGAGGTCCGCATCGACTCCACCCTGGCGGACGGCCACCTCACCTACGCCGAGCACGTGGTCCCCGGGCAGGTGACCGACGAGGTGATCGTCTCCTGCCACACGTGCCACCCGTCGCTGGCCAACGACAACCTGGCCGGCATCGCGGTGGCGGTGTTCCTGGCCCGGGAGCTGGCGGAGCGGAACCCGTACTACACGTACCGGTTCGTCTTCGCGCCCGGCACCATCGGGGCGATCACCTGGCTGGCCCGCAACCGGGAGCGGGTGGAGCGGGTCAAGCACGGTCTGGTGCTGGCCTGCGCGGGAGACCCGGGCCGGCTCACGTACAAGCAGAGCAGGCGCGGCGACGCGGAGATCGACCGGGTGCTGCGGCATGTGCTGACCGCGTCCGAACGACCGCACCACGTCACCGAGTTCACGCCCTACGGCTACGACGAACGGCAGTACTGTTCGCCCGGGTTCGACCTCGGGGTGGGCTCGCTCACCCGGACCCCGTACGCGGGCTATCCGGAGTACCACACGTCGGCGGACAACCTGGACTTCGTCTCCCCGGCGGCGATGGCGGACACGCTCGCCGTCTGCCGCGAGGCGTTCGCCGTCCTCGACCGCAACCGGCGCTACGTCAACCTCAGTCCTTACGGGGAACCGCAGTTGGGGCGGCGCGGGTTGTACGACTCGCTGGGCGGCCGCAGCGACGCGAAGCAGGCCCAGATGGCCATGCTCTGGGTGCTCAGCCTCTCCGACGGCGAGCACAGTCTGCTGGACGTGGCCGAGCGGTCGGGGCTGCCGTTCGGCACCGTCGTCACGGCGGCCGACGCCCTGCACGGCGCCGGACTGATCAAGGCATGACGCCGATGGCCGTCGAGGGGGAGAAGACGACGACACCGTCGGGGGCCGCCCGGCGGGGCGTCGTCGGCAGGCTGTCCTGGGGGCTGGCCGACCAGGCGGCCTCCAGCCTGTCCAACTTCGTGGTGGGCATCTACGTGGCACGCTCGCTCGGACTGACCGCGTTCGGGGTGTTCAGCCTGGCCTGGGTGACGTACGGCGTGGTCCTCAACGTCTCCCGCGGGCTGGCCACCGACCCGCTCGTGGTGCGCTTCAGCGGCGTGCCGGAATCCTCCTGGCGGGGGGCGGTGACCCGGTCGTCCGGTTCCGCTCTCCTGGTCGGCACCGGTATCGGCACCGTGAGCCTGGCCGCCGGGCTGAGCATCGGCGGCCAGGTGGGGGCCGCGTTCGCCGCCCTCGGCATCGTGCTGCCGGGGCTGCTGTTGCAGGACGCCTGGCGGTACTCGTTCTTCGCCGCCGGTGCCGGCCGGAAGGCGTTCGTCAACGACGTCGTGTGGGCCGTCGCGCTCGTCCCGGCCATGGTGGTGGCGGCCGGGGTGGGCACGGTGCCGGCCTTCCTGCTCGCCTGGGGCGGGTCCGCCGCGGTGGCGGGGGCCTACGGCTGCTTCCAGTCCGGCATCCGGCCGAGGCCCACCGGGGCGCGCGAGTGGCATCGCGACCACCGCGACCTCGGCTACCGGTACCTGGTCGAGAACGTCGGTGTCAGCGGCGCGGGTCAGATCCGGGCGTACGGACTCGGCGCGATCGTCGGAGTCGGTGCGGTGGGTGTGATCCGCGGCGCGGAGCTCCTGCTCGGCCCGTTCCTCGCCGTGCTGATGGGGCTGTCGCTGGTCACCGTGGCCGAGGCGGCGCGGGTGCTGCGGCAGGAACCTCGGCGGCTCGGGAAGTTCTGCTTCCTGCTCGGCGGCGGGCAGACCGTCGCCGCCCTGCTGTGGGGCGCGGCGCTGCTGCTGGTGCCGGACCGGGTCGGCGAGCTGGTCCTCGGCGACGTCTGGAGCGGTGCCTCGGAACTCATCGTGCCGGTCACCCTCAGCGTCGCGGGCGCCGGACTCGGCACCGGCGCGGCGGCCGGGCTGCGCGCGCTCGCCGCGGCCCGGCGCAGCCTGCGCTGCCAGCTGTTCGCCTCCGCCGTCTACGTGGCCGGCGGACTCGGCGGGGCCGTCGCCGGCGGCACGGTCGGCTCGGCGTGGGGCGCCGCCGCCGCGTCCGTCTGCGGCTCGGCCGCGTGGTGGCTGCAGCTGCGTGCCGCCCTGCGGGAGCGCCACGACCATCCCCTTCCCGAAGTGAGGAACACATGACCCCCCACCCCCGGCTGAGCATCGGCCTGCCCGTCTACAACGGCGAGGAATACCTGGCCGAGGCGCTGGAGGCCCTGCTCGGCCAGACCTACGAGGACTTCGAACTGGTGATATCGGACAACGCGTCGACCGACGGCACCCAGGACATCTGCCGCCGGTACGCCGCACAGGACTCGCGCATCCGGTACATCCGGCTGCCCCGGAACATCGGCGCCGCGCCGAACCACAACTACGTGTTCACCGAGTGCCGCGGCGAGCTGTTCAAGTGGGCCTCGCACGACGACCTCTACGCCCGGGACCTGCTGCGCAGCTGCGTGGCGGCGCTGGACGAGCGGCCGGACGTGGTCCTCGCGCACAGCGGACAGGCGGTCATCGACGGCGACGGCAAGGTGAAGGTCCCCTACGAGTACGGGCTCGCCACCGACTCCCCGCGCGCTCCGGAGCGCTTCCGCAGCCTGCTGTTCGAGCCCGGGGGCGACGACTTCTACGGCGTGATGCGGGCCGACATGCTGCGCCGGGTGAAGCCGCACGACAGCTACCACCACGCGGACCGCACGTTCGTCGCCGAGATCACCCTGCACGGGCCCTTCCACCAGGTGCCGGAGCTGCTCTACTTCCGCCGCGACCACCCGACCCGGGCCGAACGGGCGAACCCCTCCAAGCGCGCCAGGTGCGTCAACCTCGACCCGCGCCGGGCGGGCCCGCTGCACCCGACGCCACGGTTGCTCGCCGAGTACGTCTGGGGCTTCGCCTCGGCGATCGGACGGGCGCCGCTGTCCTCGGCCGACCGGCGCGCCTGCCACCGGCATCTGGCCGCGTGGCTGACCAGCCGCGTCCGGCCGGGCGCCGGCGAGCGGGTCGAGGACCGCGCCCCCGTCGACCCGGACCGGCTCACCGTCTGCGTCGACGCCCTGGTCGCCGGCCGTGAGGGGAGGCAGGTATGACCTCCATGCGCGAGAAGCCTTTACACGTCGGCGTGTTCGGCCTGTTCGGCGCCGGCAACAGCGGCAACGACGGGTCGCTGGAGGCCGTGCTCGACCACCTCCGGACCGCTCGTCCCGATGCGGTCCTGGACGCGATGTGCGGCGGACCCGAAGTCGTGGCGACCCGGTACGGGATCCCCGCGACCCGGCTGAACTGGTACGGCGGGGAGTACCGGACGGCCTCCCGTGCGAGCGCGGTCGCGGCCAAGGCACTGGGCAAGCTCGTCGACGTCCTCAGGACCGCCGCCTGGGTGCGCCGGCACGACGCGGTGATCGTGCCGGGCACGGGGGTGCTGGAGACCACGCTGCCGCTCAGGCCGTGGGGCTTCCCGTACTCGCTGTTCCTGCTCTGCCTGGCGGGCCGGCTGTTCGGCACCCGGGTCGCGCTGGTCAGCGTCGGCGCGGGTCCGATCGGCAACCGGCCGACCAGGGTCCTGACGCGCTGGTCGACACGGCTGGCCGCCTACCGGTCGTACCGGGACACCCAGTCGCGCGACGCGATGCGGGTGATGGGCGTGGACACCGCGCGGGACGAGGTCTACGCGGACCTCGTGTTCGCCCTGCCCGCGCCGTCTGCGGGCGAGCCCGCGGGCACGCGGGGCCCGGTCTGCGTCGGCGTCATGGACTTCCACGGGAGCAACGACGAGCGGGACCGCGCCGAGCAGATCCACCGGCGCTACCTCGACGGGACGACGCGGTTCGTCCGCGCGCTGGCCGAGGAGGGCAGGCCGGTCCGGCTGCTCACCGGCGACGAACTCGACCGGCCGGTGGCCGCCGCGATCGTCGACGCGGTGGGATCGCCGTTGGTCACCGTCGCCGAGGCGGCCTCGCTGGCCGACCTGATGAAGGAGACGGCGTGTGCCGACAGCGTGGTGGCGACCCGGTACCACAACCTGGTCTGCGCCCTGAAGGTCGGCACGCCGACCCTCGCGCTCAGCTACTCGGCCAAGAGCGACGCGCTGATGGCCGAGATGGGAATGGGCGCGTACTGCCACCCGGCCCGCGAGGCCGACGCCGACCGGCTGCTGGAGCAGTTCCGCGAGCTGGAGCGGCGGTCGGCCGAGGTGCGGCGGGACCTCTTCGAGCGGAACCTGGCCGTCGCCCGGCGCGTCGAGCAGCAGTTCGCCGACCTGGCCGCGGCGGTGCTCCCCGCGGACGATCACACCCACGCCCTGCGGGAGACACCATGAAGGCGACCGAAGTGCCTCAGATCGCCGGCGCTTACCTGTTCGAACCGACGCCGCACGCCGACGAACGCGGCTTCTTCTGCCGCACCTTCGACGCCGACGTGGTCCGCTCGGTGGGCCTCGACCCGGCCTCCTTCGTCCAGGACAGCGTGTCCCGCTCGGTCCGGGGCGTGCTGCGCGGCCTGCACCTGCGCTCCGGCGCGGGCGAGGCCAAGCTGGTGCGGTGCTCGTCCGGGAGGATCTTCGACGTCGTCGTGGACCTGCGGGCGGACTCGCCGACCTACCTGAGCCGGGCCTTCTTCGAGCTGTCCGGGGAGACACAGGCGACCGTGTACGTCCCGGCGGGGTGCGCGCACGGCTTCCAGTCGCTGACGGAGACCTCCGACGTGTCGTACCGGATCGACCGCCCGCACGATCCGGCCGAGGACGTGACGATCGCCTTCGACGACCCCGACCTGGCCGTGCCCTGGCCGCTGCCGGTCACCTCGATGTCCGCGCGGGACCGCGAGGCGCCGAGCCTCGCCGAGGTCCTGAAGCGCCGGGAAGGGTGAAGCCGCGGTGAACACCGAAGAGTTCGGCCTGCCCCGGTCGCGAGCGGCGAACGAACGGCTGCACGCCATGATCCCCGGGGGTGCGCACACCTACGCCAAGGGCGACGACCAGTATCCGGAGAACCTGGCCCCGGTGATCAGCCACGGCCGGGGCGCCCATGTGTGGGACGTCGACGGCAACCGCTACATCGAGTACGGCTCCGGCCTGCGGTCGGTCAGTCTCGGCCACGCCCATCCGCGCGTCACGGAGGCCGTGCGGCGGGAGCTCGACCGGGGCAGCAACTTCGTCCGGCCGTCCATCGTGGAGGTGGAGGCGGCCGAGCGGTTCCTGGCCACGGTGCCGACCGCGGAGATGGTGAAGTTCGCGAAGAACGGCTCCGACGCCACCACCGCCGCGGTGCGTCTGGCCCGCGCCGCCACCGGGCGCCCGCGGGTGGCCGTCTGCGCCGACCACCCGTTCTTCTCCGTCGACGACTGGTTCATCGGCACCACGCCGATGTCCGCCGGTGTCCCCGCGGCGACCGACGAACTCACGGTGGCGTTCCCCTACGGCGACCTGGCCGCCACGGAGGACCTGCTCACCCGGTACCGGGACGAGGTCGCCTGCCTGATCCTCGAACCGGCCACCCACGCCGAGCCGCCGCCGGGGTACCTCGCCGGTCTGCGCGAACTGGCCGACCGGCATGGCTGCGTGCTGGTCTTCGACGAGATGATCACCGGCTTCCGCTGGTCGGAGGCGGGCGCCCAGGGTCTGTACGGCGTCGTCCCCGACCTCTCCACGTTCGGCAAGGCGCTGGGCAACGGGTTCGCCGTCTCCGCGCTCGCCGGGCGCCGCGAACTGATGGAACGGGGCGGGTTGCGTCACTCGGGGGACCGGGTGTTCCTGCTGTCCACCACCCACGGTGCGGAGACGCACGCGCTGGCCGCCGCGATGGCCGTGCAGGCCACCTACACCGAGGAGGGCGTCACCGCGCGGCTGCACGCCCTCGGCGAGCGGCTGGCCGCCGGTGTCCGCGATGCCGCGGCGAGCATGGGGGTCGGCGACCACGTCGTCGTCCGGGGGCGAGCCAGCAACCTGGTGTTCGCCACCCTCGACGAGAACCGGCAGCCCTCGCAGCCGTACCGCACCCTGTTCCTGCGCCGGCTCCTCGCGGGCGGGGTGCTGGCCCCGTCGTTCGTGGTGAGCAGCGCGCTCGACGACGCCGACATCGCTCGGACCGTCGACGTGGTGGCCGACGCCTGTGCGGTGTACCGGAAGGCGCTGGACACCGCCGATCCCACGCCCTGGATGGCCGGACGAGCGGTGAAGCCGGTGTTCCGCCGCCTGGCGTGAGGTGAGGCGCACGGCCTGCGGGCGGAGCGACGGCGCAGGTGAACCGGCGCCGTGTCAGCGGCACTCCTGCCGGCCGGCGTCGGCTCTCCGGCCGACGTCGGCTCTCCGGCGGGCGGGTTCGTCCGTCGGCCGGCCGGCCGTCGCGCGGCCGGTCAGACGGTCGGCCGTCCGGTCGACCAGCCAGGCGGTCACCGGCAGCACGGCCAGCGCGGTGCACCAGCCACCGAGGGTGTCGGTCGCGTAGTGCGAGCCCAGGGCCACCTGCGCCCAGCCCATCGCGGCCCCGGCCACCAGCCCCGCGGCGAAGACGAACGCGGTGCCGGCCGCCCTGCCGAGGCCGAGACGGCCGGCCGCCAGCAGCGACACCATGAGGGCGATCGCGGTGAGGAACGCGGTGTGCCCGCTCGGATAGGACAGGTTCCCCTCGCCGTGGATGGTGCGCCCCACGATGGGCTTGAGCAGCGCCGTCGTCCCCACGGTCAGGCCGGCGCCGGTCACCACGAACACCGCCGCGCGCGGGTGCCGGAGCAGCAGGCAGCCCGTCACTACGGCCGTGACCAGCAGCACCGCTCCGACGGGCTCCCCCAGGAAGTCCGTGACCAGGGCGACGTGCCGCCACGGCGGGCCCGCCCCGTCCACCACCGCCCAGGTCCGCGCGTCCACCGCGCCCGGCTCGCCGTCGTCGGCGTACGTGACCCCGAGGACGAGGACCACCAGCGCGGCGAGCGCGGCGATCAGCCCGAGCCACACGCGCAGCGACGCCGGCAGCACCGCGGGCCCCGGCCGACCGGTCCCCCGCCCACCGGCCCCGGGCGACCTGCCGTACTCTGCCACGTCCTCGCCCACTCCCCCGCCTCGCCCCGGCGCGCCGGCGATCGCGCCGGTCAGCCTCGGGTCCAGCCCACCGTAGTCGTTCCGGCGGGCCGGATAACAGCCGATTCGGGCCATTGCGTGGCCTACGGCTTACGGGCCATCCCGGCGGCGATGAGACGCTCCCAGACGGTCAACTCCCGCTCACCGCCGCCGATGTGCGGATCGCCGGCCGCCTCGGGACGCCACAGGGACGCCGGCACTATCCCCGGGTCGAGGATCTCCAGTCCGTCCAGCAGGGCCCCGATCTCCGCGTCCGTGCGCCACCGGCCGCGGCCGAACGTCCCCTGGAGGACCTTCTCGGCCTCCTCCGTCTCCGGGTTGTTCCCGGAACGGAAGTGACTGACGAAGAAGTAACTCCCGGAGGGCACCCGGTCACGCCAGTGCCGGACGATCCCGGCGGGGTCCTCCTCGTCGTTGACGTGGTGGAGGATGGCGCTGAACATGACGGCGACGGGGCGGTCGAAGTCGATCAGCTCCTGCGTGTCCGGGTGACCGCGGATGCCCTCGGGGTCGCGTACGTCGACCGGCACGACGCGCGTCCGGTCGTTCTCCTCCAGCAGCGCCCGCCCGTGGACCAGTACTTGGGGATCGGTGTCGACGTACACCACCCGGGTCTCGGGCGCCGTACGCTGCGCGACCTGGTGCACGTTGTCCGCGGTGGGAAGGCCGCTGCCCAGGTCGATGAACTGGCGCAAGCCGGTGGTCGTCACGATCTCCCGCACCGCCCGGGTCAGCGCCGCACGGTTGGCGAAGGCGATCGCCACCGAACCGGGAAGGTCACGTTTGAACACGTCACCGATCTCCCGGTCCACCGCGTAGTTGTCCTTGCCACCGAGCAGGTAGTCGTAGACGCGGGCGATACTGGGCCTGGTGCTGTCGATGGAGGAAAGCTCTCCCGTCATGGCACCCATCTTCCCCCGCGGCGACGGGCCCCGGCCACCACTTGGTTGACCTTGACACGGTGACAAGGTCTTCACTGCCGACGAGGAGGTGGTCCCGATGACCATGACGAATCAGGACGCGGATACGGTGCGGGCGCTCAGGGGTCTGGAGGACGGGCGGGCGTCCGTACGGCTGCGCGCGGCCCTCGCGGCCGGTTCGGCGCCGGACCCGCGTTTCGTGGACAAGCTCGTCGAACGGTCCGCGATCGAGCCGGAGTTCTTCGTCCGCGACATGCTGACCTGGGCACTCACCCGCCATCCGGTGTCCCTGACGCTTGCCCGGCTGCTCCGTGAAGTCGACTCGGACCGTCCACAGGCACGCAGTCAGGCGCTGCACACGCTGTCCAAGATCGGGGATCGGCGGGCTTGGCCGGCGTTCACACGGGCGGTGCTCTGCGACGCCGACGACGAGGTGGCGCGCAGTGCCTGGCGGGCCGCGGTCGTCCTCGTGCCCGAGGGCGAGGAGCCCGCCCTGGCCGCGGTGCTGGCGACGCAGTTGGGCCGGGGCGACGAGGAGACGCAGCTGAGTCTCAGCCGGGCGCTGACCGCGCTGGGCGAGGCGGTCGCGGAGGTTCTCGACGCCGCGACGAACGCTCCTGCCCCGCATGTGCGGGCGCACGCCCTCGCCACGCGGCGGCTGCTGCGCGACCCGGACACCGGGTTCGCGTCGGCGATCGAGGAGGCGAAGCGCGTCGTGGCCCTCGCCGGGTCCGGACACGAGGGACGATAGAGCGTGTTGATCGGTGAGGTGGCGCGACGGTCGGGCGTCAGTGCCCGCATGCTCAGGCACTACGAGTCGCTCGGCCTGGTGCGGCCCTCGGGCCGCACCGGCTCCGGCTACCGGGAGTACTCCCGTCAGGACATCCGGCGGATCTTCCACGTGGAGAGCCTGCGGTCGCTGGGGCTGACGCTGCGCGAGATCGGGCGTGCGCTCGACGAACCCGGTTTCGCGCCCTCGGCACTCGTGGACGACCTCATCCGCCGGACGCGCGAACGCATCGCGGCCGAGACCGAGTTGCTCACCCGGCTGCGCCGGATCGACGCCGCGGGGCCCGCCGGCTGGGAGGACGTCCTCCAGGCCGTCGCGCTCCTCCAGGCGCTGGGGTCGAAGAGCGCGGACGCCCGCCAGCGCGCGGCCCTCTCCTCGGTCCACGAGGCGGCGATGCCGGTGGAGGCCCTGGTCGAGGCGGCGCTGAGCGAGACGGACACCAACGTCGCCGGAGCCCTTCGATGGGCGCTGGCACGGTCGGGCGACGACGCCGCGGCACTGCTGGCGGAGGGCCTCGGCTCACCGGTGGCCGCGGTACGGGAGCGTGCCGTCCAGGCCCTCACCGAGCTGCCGGGCGACGAGGCCACGGCGCAGCTGCGGCACGCCCTCGCGAGCCCCGACGCCGTGGTCCGCGGGTACGCGGCACTGGCGCTCGGGACGCACGGAGTGGCCGACGCGGTCCCGACGCTGATCGACATGATCGCGGCGGGCCGGAACGACACCGACGCGGCCGACGCGCTGAGCGTGCTTGCGGACGACACCGCGACGGCGGACCGGATCGCGACCGGGCTCGTCGGCCGTCTCGCCCACGACAGCACCGAAGCGCCGGCGCGCGGCCGGCTGACCCAGGCCCTGGCAGGCATCCCGGGCACGAGGGCGTCCCGTGCGCTGGCGGAGCTGTCGCGGGACGCGGACCGCGCCGTCGCGCTGACCGCGGCGTACCTGCTTCGGCTGCGCGAGGAGCGATGACGTCACGGGCGTAAATGCGTCGACAACGCGCCTTCGCGCCCGGCAGGATGTCCGCCCGTGACGAGCAGCGCAGTGTGGACCCGTGAGACCGCCGACCGCTACGACGCGGAAGAGACCGAGAGCGGGATGGCCTCCGCCGCCGTCCTCGGACCGACCCTGGACTTCCTCGCCGGACTCGCCGGGGACGGCCGGGCGCTGGAGTTCGCCATCGGCACCGGACGCGTGGGCGTCCCGCTGCGGGAGCGCGGCGTACCCGTGGCGGGCATCGAGCTGTCCGAACACATGGCGGCGGTCCTGCGCCGCAAGGCCGACGAGGCGACGCTGCCGGTGGTCCTCGGGGACATGGCCACGACCGTCGTCCCCGGCGAGTTCACCCTGGTCTACCTCGTCTACAACACCATCACGAACCTGCTCACCCAGGAGGAGCAGGTCGAGTGCTTCCGCAACGCGGCACGCCATCTGAGCCCCGGTGGCCGGTTCGTCATCGAGCTGGGCGTGCCACCGCTGCGGTTCCTGCCGCCGGGACAGGTCGCGGTGCCGTTCGACGTCTCCGAGCGGCATCTCGGCTTCGACACCTTCGACCTGGTCGAGCAGATCCTCGTCTCGAACCACTTCACCCGCGACCCGGTCGACGGCACCTACCGCCGCGACAACTCCCGCCATCGGTACGCCTGGCCGGCGGAGCTGGACCTGATGGCCCGGATCGCCGGGCTCGAGCTGGAGCGCCGGGTCGGGGACTGGGACGGGACCCCGTTCACGCAGGACTCCGCGAAACATGTCTCCGTGTGGCGCAAGCCGGCCTGAAGCCTGAGGACGTCCCGGTCGAGGGGACTCCGCCGTACGGTGGAGCCACCTGGTCGGTCACCGACGCCACATCAGCGCTCGCGTCCTCACTGCTGTCGACGTTGCGCACGTAGGCCACCATGTACGTGCGTGTGCCCGTCCTGTTGCGGATGGTCACGGTGCAGTTCTTGCCCGTGGACGAGTTGTGGCGTCAGCGTTCGGCCGCCGGCTCCGGCATCGCCAGATGGGCGAGGTCCCCTGGTGGGGGCGTGCTGACCGGCCACAGCGGGGCGGGCGTCCCGTCGGCGACCGCCGCCGGGGCGTCGGTCAGCCGCAGGCGGTCGCGCAGGCGGCCGTAGAAGTCCATGGGTCCCAGCCGCACCGCCCGCAGCCGCCGGGGAGCGGCGTAGACGCCGAGCCAGTCGCCCGGGTCGAGCACGCCGCGCAACTGTCCGTCGATGCTCACGGCGGCCCGGCCGGACCGTTCGAGGATCCGCATGCCGACGGGCTCGTCCGGTGCGGTGACCACGGAGCGGTCGAACGTCATGTGCGGGGCCACGGCGGTGAAGACGAGCGCTTCCGCGCGGGGCGAGACAACCGGGCCGCCCGCGGCGAAACTGTAGGCGGTGGAGCCCGTCGGGGTCGCGACGAGCAGCGCGTCGGCGGAGTACGAGGCCAGCAGCCGGCCCGCGATGTAGACGCCGACGGAGATCTGCCGGTCCCGCGACAGCTTCTCGAGCACCACGTCGTTGAGTGCGGTGACGTTCAGGGCGATGCCCCACTCGTCGCCGCTCTCGCAGTCGGTCCGCACTCTGGGGGGCGGCAGCAGCGGCCCTCGCCCGTACCGCAGGAGCGCCTCCATCTCCGACGGGATCTCCAGGAGGCGGGAGGCACGCAGAGTGAGCAGCATGCGGCTCTCCGGCTCCAGGTGACCCCCGTGGACGGCGTCGAGGGCGGAGCGCACCGCGGGTGCGGGGACCTCGGTCAGGAACCCGACCCGCCCCAGGTCCACGCCCAGGATCAGGGCGTCGTTCTCCGCGGCCAGCCGTGCGCCGCGCAGGAAGGTGCCGTCACCGCCCAGGGTGACGACGAGGTCCGGGTCGCCGGCCGCGTCCACCTCCTCCCGGGCACTGTGCCGCCCCTCGTCGCTCCACACGTCGATGTCCGTGCACGCCACGGCGTTGCGGTCGCACCACTCCCGGACTTCCCGTGCGGCTTCCGCGGCGCCCTCGCGCCCCCCGTGGACCACGAGTCCGACCCGCTCGATCGTCACCACTGCCTCCCTGCTCCGGGGCCGCGCTCCGGGGGCCGCGACCGACGGAATCCTCGCCGACCCTCGTGGCGGGGCGGGCCGCGACATGCCGGGGCGCCTTCTGCGTCCGGTGAGTCGCACATCAGGTACCGAGTAGGTACCATGCCGGTATGCCATCACTCAACGTGACCTTCACCGAGGAAGAAATGGAAGGCGTCCGCGCTGCCGCCGCAGCCGAGGGCAAGAGCCTCAAGCAGTACATGCACGACCTCGGTGTCCGCGAGATGCAGCGCAAGCGGTTCGTCGCCGGCGCCGCCTCGTGGGCGGACCGGCTGCGCGCCGAGTTCGACGAGGCGTTCCCGGACGAGATCCCCCCGTCCCAGCGCGGCGAGGGAGTCAGCGCCGCCTGATGAGCGAACCCCTGTACATAGACGTCCCCTGGCTCCTGGACGTCCAGGACGCCGCTCTGGACAACGAGGACGTGTCGGTCACGGACTACTCGGCCCTCGTCGCGGCGGTCGCGCGCCACAAGACGCGCATGCCGACCCTGGCCGCGTCGAACCCGGACAGCGCCTGGCGCGCGGCCGCCCTCCTGCACACCGTGGTGCGGCTCGAACCGCTCCCCCACCGCAACAGCCTCTTCGCGGCCTTCGTCACCGGTCAGTACATGGACCAGTCCGGGGAGGGCATCGACCCGCCCTACGGTGCCCTGTCCGACCTGATCAGAAAGGTCCGCGAGACCCGGCTGAGCATCTACGACATCGCCGACGTGCTCCGCTCCTGGCGCATCTGACCGGCGGGGCCGGTCACTCCGCGGCCGTCACATCCCCCGCCAGATGTTGTCGAACGCCGCTTCCTCGATGCTGCGGCGCTGCCGGGTGGCGGCCAGTTCCACCACGGCGTCGTGCACCGCGGCGACGACCGTGGCGACCTTGTCGTCCTCGGGATCCGCCAGCGGGTCGGCCGACTCGTGCCGGACGCCCACCGCGGCCGCGAGACCGACCAGCACCGGATCGCCGGCGGCCCAGCGGTCGGTGGCGCGCCGGCGGGCCGCCGGATCGGCCGGGGCCGGCCGGTCGGCTCCGCGCCGTGCGTTCCGTCGCGGGCGGCCGCGGCCACCGTCGTCCGCCCCCGCGGCGGCGAGGTACCGAGCCGCCAGGCCGTCTCCTCGGCGCCACAGCCAGTCCGTCACGGACTCGTCCGCCTCCTGCCCGGCCAGGGCCGCCGCGTCGTCGAGCAGCCGGTCACCGGACCCGCTCGGCGACCCCGGCCGCAGGAGGAGGCCGTCCAGCGTGACCGTCCCGGCTTCCAGCAGGTCGATCAGTTCCGCTCCGGCCAGGGCCAGCGACAGGTCGCCCCGCTCGACCGGGTAGTCGGAGGGAACCTCAAGAGAGACGATCGTCAGGTCGTGCGCTGTGGTCATGGCGGAGCTCCCGATCTGTCACATCTGCTGCGACACGCCTGCCGCGATCCTTTTCAGCCTACCCACGGGCGCAGCTTCTCGGGGTTGCGGACCGCGTAGATGCGGCTGACGCGGCCTTCGGCGACGTCGAAGGCGGCCACGGTCATGACGGCGCCGTCGCGCCGGGCCACCAGGCCCGGCGCCCCGTTGACCGAGCGCTCCAGGAGTTCGAGTCCCGGGGCCTTGTCGGCGATGGCGACCATGTACTGGGCGATGCGGGCACCGCCCTCGACCGGACGCAGGGCGGCGCCCACCATGCCGCCGCCGTCGGCCGTCATGACGGCGGCCGGGTCGAGGAGGTCGACCAGCGCCGCGATGTCCTTCGTCTCCCATGCCGCCTTGACCTGCCGCACCAGGTCGGCCTGCACGGCGGGGACCGCCTGGGCCCGCGCGTCGCGCACCCGGCGCCGGCCCGAGGCGGCGAGCTGCTTGCAGGCGGCGGGAGTCCGGCGGAGGATGCCCGCGATCTCGGCGAAGGGGTAGCGGAAGACGTCGTGGAGCACGAAGGCCACCCGCTCCGCCGGGGTCATCGACTCCAGGACCACCAGGAAGGCCATGGTCACCGACTCGTCCAGGACCATCTGATCGGCGGGGTCGGCGCCGTGTCCGGGATCCCGCTCGGCGTGGGCGGGCAGCGGGTCCGGCAGCCAGGCGCCCACATAGCGTTCGCGCCGGGCCCGCGCCGAGCCGAGCACGTCCAGGCAGACGCGGCCGGTCACGGTCGTCAGCCAGGCGCCCGGGGACGCTATCTCCTCCCGCCTGCCGGGCGGCAGCGCGTACCAGCGCGCGTAGGCCTCCTGCACGGCGTCCTCGGCCTCGGCCAGCGAGCCGAGCAACCGGTAGGCGACGTTGATCAGTTGGCGTCGTTCCCCGACCGTCGCGTCGGCCCTCGTCCCCGTCGTCCCACTGCCCGCCCCCATGCCCGACCGCCCCCTCGCCTTACCTTTCGCCGACCCGTTTCGTCGGGCTGGTGAGACCTTACCGATCTACTGCCCCCGGGGCGGAAAAGGGGACCGCGGCATGGCTACCCAGGCGACGGCGCAGCGCCACATCTCGTTCCTGCGGATCGCGATCGCCCTGCAGACACTGACCATCTTCCTCCAGGCGGTCTCCGCCGGTCTGTTGCTGACCGCCTCCTACGGCGAGACGCTGCACAGTGTCGGAGCCCGGGTGATGTACGGGGCGTCGATGCTGTACGTGCTCGCGGCGGTGCTGGCGTGGAAGCCGGGCGGCGGCCCGCTCCGGCCCGTCTGGCACGCCTGCGGCTTCCTCGTCCTCGCCTCGGTCCAGGTCGTGCTCGGCATCGCGCACGTCCCGTCGGTCCATCTCCCCCTGGGCGTCCTGATGTTCGGGCTGAGCCTGCTGGCGCTGGCGCGGCGCTGAGCACCCCCGCGCCGAGGCGCTCAGGCCCGCTGCCGGGCGTGGCGGAGACAGGAGGCGGCCACCACGAAGGGCCACAGCGACTGGAGCGAGGTCACGACGCGTTCCGCGACGCCGGCGTCGCCGTGCCGTTGCATCTCGATCAGGAACCACACCCCGCCGGCCGCCATCAGGGTCGTCACCGCGATCGAGGGCGCGAGGCGCAGCGCCCAGGGTGCCGCCGGGCCTCCGTCGACGGCCAGCACCGGCCACACCGCCAGGAGCGTGAACCCGACCACCACCACCGCGCCGTGGTGCAGGGAGCCCCCGCTGCTCGGCGCGGGGAGAGCCACCAGGACCAGCGCGGCGAGTCCGCCACCGCCCAGCGCGACGCGTCCGGCGGTGGCGGCGGCCCGCAGCCCCCAGGCGGTCAGCAGGTGGCAGACGCCCAGGGCCAGGAAGGCCGCCGTCATCACCCAGAACCCATCGGCTCCGTAGGACCCGAGAACGCTGATCGTCTGCGTGACGGGGTCGTAGGAAGACCCTTCGACGTACGCGGCGCCGCTCCAGCCTGCGACCAGCAGCACGGGTGCGCACCCCGACGACAGCAGGACCCATCTGGGGACAAATCGCATCAGGCAACCATAGGGCGGACACCCGGGTGAAGCGGTACTCCCGGCTCTCACACGGGCGGGTCGAGTGAGCGGAAGTACGTCCAGCTCGTCTCGTTCGGCTCGCTCCACCGCTCCGGTGCCCGCGCGAACCGCGGGTGGTGGTCTGCGACGTAGGCGCGGGTGCGCTCGGGCACCTCGGCGTACGAGCCGAGCTTGCGGCCCCGGCAGTGGAAGGTGAGGCCTCCGGGCCGTTGCCCCCGGGCCATCCACGGGACCCACGGGGACATCCGGGTCCACGACATGGTCGCCGGGACGCTGGGGGCCGGGCCCTCCAGGTCCGCGCGGTGGGCGAAGAACTGGAAGAGCTCCAGGGCCCGGTACGTGTCGCCGGCCGAGTGGCGGGGGTACTGGGCCACCGGCAGGGGGGAGGGATAGGCGAGCGGGATCTCCAGGCTGAAGCAGACCTGGGCGCCGAGGTCGGTGGTCGGGACCGGGAAGGGCCGCCACTTCTGGTTGGCCGGGTCGTTCCAGACATGCACCACCGGCAGGTCCCGCCAGGTCTCCAGGATCTCGCGGGTGACGGGGTCCAGGTAGAAGGCGGCTTCACGGGTGAGCAGCCGGTAGGCGTCCGGACCGTCCTCTGGGTCCTGGACCAGGCGGGCGACGTTGACCCCCTCGAAGCCGAAGACATGCTCGTAGGGCTCGTCGGGAGCCCACGCATACACGTTTCCGGACCACCAGTACGTGACCTCCTCACCGTCGAGACAGGCCCGGGTGCGGGCGAGGGAGCGGAGCGACTGTGCGGGTGTCGTCATGGGAGGTACTCTGCGCGACCGCCACCCGCGCCGGGCGGGAAACGACACGCCCTGCCCCGGAAACGGCCGGAAGCAACTGGCCGTACGTCACAACCGGACTGCGCGACGCCGTCCCAGCCGGCGCGCGAGCGGGCCGAGGCGGCTTCGGCGGACCACGGCACGGACCCCGACGTCGTCCCTGGCACCCGTCGTGCTGGGCTCCGGGGCACAGCCGTCCACCGGCGGGACACCGCGCCCCCTGGTCCGCCGGAGCGCGAACCCCTCCCCGAACGCCACCCATCTCCGCCCCGCAGTCCTCTGACGTGCTTCCGCACGAACATCCCCCCGGCTCCCGGCGGTTGGGGGACCATGAGGCATGCGAACGGACGGCTGGCACCTCACCGAAGATCTCGACGACTTCCTGGCCGGGGCCTGGGACTTCCTGTGCTCGCGCCCCGCCCCGCACACCACTCACCTGTCGGCGATCGAGAAGCTGCGCACGCGCGGCGGGGGCGCTGCCGCGTCCGGGGCGGGAGCCACCGGCTTCGGGTGGCTGGAGGAGGGCGGCGAGGTCCGCGCCGCGTTCCTGCGCCCGTCGGCCGGCCGGCTGACCCTCACCGCCCTCTCCCCCGGGCAGGCCGACCGCTTCGCCACCCATCTGCTCGGCCTCGGCCTGCGCCCCTCCGGCGTCCTGTCGGACGACGCGACCGCCACCGCGTTCGCCGAGGCCTGGCGACGGCACACCGGCGCCGCATCCGTGCGCTGTTGGGGAGCCCGTCTCCACCGGCTCGGCACGCTCACCCCGCCGCAGCCCCTTCCGGCGGGCCGGGGCCGGCCCGTGGGCCAGCGGGAGCACGGGCACCTCATGCGCTGGTGCCGTGAGTTCGCCACGGACGTCGGCGAGGAAGTGACCATCGACGCCGCGTCCTGGGACGGCACCCGCTTCGCCGAGAAGCGCTACACCTTCTGGGAGACCCCGGACGGCACACCCGTCTCCATGGCGGGCGCGAACCCTCTGGTCGGCGGGCAGGTCCGGATCGACCCCGTCTACACCCCGGCCCGGCATCGCGGTCGCGGCTACGCGGGCGCCGTGACGGTCGAGGTCAGCCGTGCCGCACTGGCCGCCGGCGCGACGGAGGTGGTGCTGTACACGGATCCCGCCAACCGCACCAGCAACGCCCTGTACCGGCGCATCGGTTACGTCCCGCTCGCCGACTTCTGCGCCTACGACTTCGCCCACACCGTCCGGCATCCGTAGACGCACCGGTGAACCGGGCCGCCCCGTACGGCCGTTGACGGCGGTGGGCCGCGCCCCTACGGTGCCCTCACCGCGCGGCCCGGAGCGGTCCCGAGGGCTCCGAGAGGATGGTGAAAGGCCGATGAAGGCAGTGGTCCAGGAGCGGTTCGGCCCGCCGGACAGTCTGCGGCTGCGGGACATCGACCAGCCTCACGCCGGGGACGGCGAGGTGCTGGTGCGGGTGCGCGCCGCCGCGGTGAACCCCTACGACTGGCACATGCTGCGCGGAGACCCGTACGCCGCGCGGCTGACGGGCGGCATGGGGCTGACCCGGCCGAAGTCCCGGGTGGCCGGCATCGACGCGGCCGGGGTGGTGGAGCGGGTCGGCGCGGGCGTGCGGGGGCTCGACCCCGGCGATCCGGTACTGGGCTTCTGCCCCGGTGCCTTCGCCGAGTACGCGCGCACCTCTGCACCGCTGCTGGTGCCCGTGCCCGGCGGCCTGACCTTCGCGCAGGCCGCGGCGCTGCCGATGGGCGCGGTGACCGCACTGCGCGGCATCCGGACCGTCGGCCGCGTACGTCCCGGGCAGCGGGTCCTGGTCAACGGCGCGGGCGGCGGAGTGGGCACCTTCGCGGTGCAGATCGCGGCGGTCCTGGACGCCGAGGTCACCGGGGTGTGCAGCGCCGGCAACGCCGGCCTGGTGCGTTCGCTGGGCGCGGCCCACGTCCTGGACTACGCCCGACAGGACTTCACCGACGGAGGCGAGCGCTACGACGTCATCCTGGACAACGTCGGCAACCACCCGCTGGGCCGGCTGCGCCGGGCGCTCGCCCCCGCGGGCGTCCTGGTGGCCAACGGCGGCGGCTCGCCCGGCCGCGTGTTCGGAGCGATCGGCGCCATGCTGCAGCTGGCGGCGGTCAACGCGGTCACGCGGCAGCGGCTGCGTCCGATCCTCCCCGCGACACCGGACGGGCCGGCCCACGAGGACCTGCTCGCCCTCGCCGCCCTCGTCGAGGCCGGGCAGCTCACGCCCGTGGTCGGCCGGACCTTCGCCCTGGCCGACACGGTGCAGGCGGTACGGCACGTCGAGAAGGGGCACGCCCGCGGCAAGACGGTGATCACCGTGTCGTGAGCGTCCCGCGAAGGGAGTCGTCGTGGCCGCGCTTCAGCAGAAACCCGCGCGCGGGGCCGTGACCTCGACGGTGTCCCTCACCAGGGCCAGCGCCGCGCCCACCGGGCTCGACCGGCCACCGCTCACGGTCACGTCGCCCGCGTCCGGACAGCCGAAGACGACGGCCTTCTCGGGCCCGGTCAGTGCGTGCAGCGGGTCCCCCGGCTCCGTCTCCTCCAGCCGTACGCGCACGATGCCGGGCTCGGCCACCGACGCACCGGCGACCGCCCGCAGCCGACGGGACCGGGCCGCCGCGTCCAGGGCCCGGCCGGCGGTGCTCGTGTCGACGGGCTGCGCCCGCACGCGCACCTCGGCCGGGTCCCAGCCCCAGGCCAGCGCGGCCAGCAGCCGCACCTTGGTGGCCGCGTCCTCGCCCGACAGGTCCGCCGAGGGGTCCGCCTCCGCGATGCCCCGCAGCCGCGCGGCGCGGATCGCGTCGTCCAGCGTGTCGCCTTCGGCGAGGCGGTCGAGGACGAAGGTGACGGTGCCGTTGGGGCAGGCGCGGATCGTCCGGCAGTCCAGGCCGCGCAGGGAGGCCCGCGACAGGTCGCCCGCCGGGAGGGCCGCCCCGGTGGCCCCGGAGATCCTGATCATGCTGCCGCCCGCCCGTGCGGCCGCGTCGAGTTCCCGCCAGTGGGTGAGCAGGTGGCTCTTGGTGGCCGTCACCACGTGGACGCCCCGGCGCAGTGCGGTCACCGCCTCCCGTGCGGCGCGCTCCCGCGGTCCGGGCGAGGACGGGACGGCCTGGACGAACACCCGCGCGCCGGTGCGGTCGAGGGTCTCCTCCAGCGGGCGCACGGGACCCCACTGCGAGCGCGGCGGCAGCGCCCCGTCCGCGCCAGGCCGGCCCTGGGCCGCGCTCGCGCGTACGGCGGCCACCCGCGGCCGTACGCCGTGCCGGCGTGCGAGCGTGTCGCCGTCCCGGACCAGCCGGTCGGCGAAGGCCCGCCCGACCGGGCCGTACCCGGCGAGGACCACATCGGCCCGTGTCGCTTCCGTCGCTCGTGTCGCTTCACCCATGGGTCCGGGATCTTCTCACATCACCGCCCGTACCGCGGACCGTCGGCGGGGCGGCCGTACGAGCCCGGAGCGGTAGGCGTGGGCGGCCAGTTGGGCGCGGTCCCGGGCGCCGAGCTCGGTCTTGGCGCGCTGGACGCGGGTGCGTACGGTCAGCGGGTCGTGATCAGCGGCAGTCCGGCGGCCGCCAGTGAGCCGAAGGTGATCAGCAGCACCACCGGTGGCGTACGCCGTGGGACCCGTCCTCGCTGACCGTCGACGGGTCGAGGGGATCGGAGACCGCGGCGACCTGCGGTCCGTCGGCCACCTCGGCGACCAGGGTGTCGATCGCCGCCCGGTACTCGGTCGCCGTGACCTTCCGTCCGTCCGGTGCGACGAGCACGATCCGGGCGCTCGCGGAGAGGTCTCCGCATCTGATCTGGGGAACCTCTCCAGCTTCACCGGGCGGTCCGCCCCGCCCCGCCCCGTCGTCGTCGGCGGCGACCGTTGTATGTACTCGGTTTCGAGTACCGGGGCCCGCGGCCGGGCGCGCCTCCTCCCCCGTGGGACGCAGGTCCACCACGGTGGCCGCGAAGGCCAGCGGGCCGGGCAGGAGGGGGATCAGTACCGGGATCGACCAGGCGAGCAGCGCGGCCAGAACGACCGCGCCGGCCAGCAGGAAGGTGCCGCGGAGATCTACGAGGGAGCGCAGGAGACCCTCGCGCGGGGACAGCGCGTGCGGTGCCGGCAGCGCGGTCGTGCGCAGGGCCACTGTCGCGATGCCGAGGGTGAGCAGCGCCAGCGCGGGTGCCACGAGGTCCGCGCCGGGCAGGGCGGCGCGGGTCAGCGCGGAGTCCACCAGCAGGACGCCGGCGAGGAGCGGTACGGCCAGCCCGCCGGCGAGTGAGCCGCGGGTCAGCCGGGCGCGCAGGTGCCCGGCGTACGTGCCGGTGTCGACGGGCACCGCGTCCTCGGCGGCCCGGCGCAGGGTGGCCGAGGCGGCGGCGAACGCGGCCGGTGCGGTGACGACGGGCAGGCAGGCCACGGCGGTGAGCAGGCCCACCAGCAGCATGTCGGCGAAGAGGGTGAAGCCGGCCGAGAAGACCTCTCGGGGCTCCCTGCGGCCGTTCGGCGGGAGTGCGGGCGTCTGGGTCATGGGGGTCAGCCCTTCAGTCCGGAAGTGGCCATGCCCTGCACCAGGTAGCGCTGGAACACGAAGAAGAACAGCACGATCGGCAGTACGGAGAGCACCGACATGGCGAACATGGGGCCGTAGGCGGAGGTGCTGGACTGGTCGACGAAGCTGCGCAGGGCCAGGGTGATGGTGAACTTCTCCGGCGCGAACAGGTAGATCATCTGCGTGAAGAAGTCGTTCCAGGTCCAGATGAACGTGAAGATCGCCGTGGTGATCAGCGACGGCCGGCTCAGCGGCAGCGTGAGCGACCAGTACGTGCGGAAGGCGCCGCAGCCGTCGATGCGGGCCGACTCCTCCAGCTCGCGGGGAAGTCCGCGCATGAACTGGACGATGAGGAAGACGAAGAACGCCTCGGTGGCCAGGAACTTCGGCAGGATCAGCGGCCAGTAGGTGTCCACCATGCCGAGCCGGTTGAAGATGATGTACTGCGGGATCAGCACGACGTGGTGCGGCAGCATGAGGGTGGCGACCATGAAGGCGAACATCGCCTTGCGCATCCGGAAGCGCAGCCGGGCGAAGGCGTAGGCGGCCAGGGAGCAGGAGAGCACGTTGCCGACGACGGCGCCGCCCGCGATCAGCAGGGAGTTCCACAGCAGCCGGCTCACCGGGACACCGGAGACCCCGTCCAGGGCGGTCGTGTAGTTCGACCACTCCAGGTGGCTGGGCCACAGGTCCAGGCTGGTCACCACCTCGTCGGCCGGTTTGAGGGAGGTGGCGAGCAGCCAGGCCAGGGGGTACAGCAGGACGAGCAGTCCCGCGAGGGCGAGCGTGTGCGGCAGCCATCGCCTGGTGGTGGGGTTCATCGCCCCTCCTCGTCCGCGTAGAAGACCCAGGACCTGGAGGTCCGGAACAGGATCAGGGTGATGACGGCGACGGCGATCAGCAGCAGCCATGCCATGGCCGCCGCGTAGCCCATGTGGGAGGCGGTGAAGCCGCGTTCGTAGAGGTAGAGCGTGTAGAACATCGTCGAGTCGGCCGGGCCGCCGCTGCCGCCGCTGACCGCGAAGGCCGGGGTGAACACCTGGAAGGACTGGATCATCTCCAGGACCAGGTTGAAGAAGACGACCGGGGACAGCATCGGCACGGTGACCGAGACGAACTGCCGCAGGCGGCCCGCGCCGTCCAGCGCCGCCGCCTCGTACAGCTCGGGCGAGATCTGCTGGAGTCCGGCGAGGAAGATCACCATGGGCGCGCCGAACTGCCACACCGTCAGCAGGACGATGACGAACACCGCCAGGTCCGGGTCGCCCACCCAGCCGCCCGTGTCGATGCCGACCGCGCCCAGGACGTGGGCGACGGAGCCGCCGTCGTTGAACAGCGCCCGCCACACCAGCGCGATCGTCATGCTCGCCCCGAGCAGCGAGGGCGCGTAGAAGGCGGAGCGGTAGAAGGCGCGCCCGCGGCCGAGGCTCTTGAGGAGCAGGGCCGCCCCGAGTGCGAGGGCCAGTTTGAGCGGCACGGCGACGACGACGTACAGCAGGGTGGTGCCGACCGAGCGCCAGAAGCGGGGGTCCTCGGTGAGCATCTCCGTGTAGTTGCGCAGGCCCACCCAGTGCGGTGGGTCGAAGAGGTTGTAGTCCGTGAAGGACAGGTACAGCGACACGGCCATGGGCACCAGCGTCAGCACGGCCGCGCCCAGCATCCACGGCGTGAGGAACACGTAGGCGGGCCACTGCTGTTCGCGGCGCCCGCGCCGGCGTCCGGCCGGCGGCCGTGGTGGCGCCGTGCGGTCGGCGCGCGCGGGCGCCCTGGTCGATATCGTGCTCATGACCGCAGCTCCCGGTTGGCCTCGTCGATGAGTTCGCGCGCCGCCTCGCGCGGGGAGGTCAGTTCGTACATGACCCGCTGGTAGGCGCGTTTGAAGGCGGTCTGGATGGCGACGTCGCCCCGGGGCGGCGCGGTGGGCGGGGCGTCCAGTCCGTACTTCTCCATCTTCTGCGCGTAGTCGTAGATCTCCCGCTCTGCTCCTTCGAGGGTCTTGGCCACGCGCGCGGCGATCTTGCGGTTCGGGGGCGTCGACCGGGTGAAGCCGAGGATGTCGCCGGCCCGCTCGTCGTTGAGGAGGAAGTCGACGAGCGCGGTCGCCTCCTCGGGGTGATCGGTGTGCGCCCCGACGCCGAGGAGCATGGAGGGCTTGAAGTACGCGCCCTGGCGACCGTCGGTGGTGGGGACCGGGGCGAAGTGGACGTGGTCGCCGAGCAGCGCGGTGTATCCGGGGAACGGCGCGTCCCAGGTGAAGTCGGCGGCGGCGAGACCGCGGCCCATGGGCGACGTCTCGGTGGTGTCGGCCTGCGCGGTGTCCGGGGCCTCGGCGACGCTGCCTTCCTCGCGCAGCCTGTCGCAGAAGGTCCAGAACTCGGTGAGGTCGTCCTCGGTGAAGCCGAGCTTCGTCTGGCTCGCGTACAGTTTCCCGCCGCGGCCGCGCAGCCAGTCCTCGAAGACGTCCTCGTTGACACCGTTGTCGTTGGCGCCCACCACGGTGCGTCCGTCGGGGGCCTCCAGACCCAGGGCGGCGATCTTCCGGTTGGCGTCGGCCCATTGCTCCCAGGTCCAGTCGGGCCGGGGGGCGGGGATGCCGGCCTGTGCGTAGATCCTGGAGTCGTAGGCGTAGCCGGTGATGCCGCGGCCCATGGGCACGGCGTACTGCTGACCCTCGTAGGTGCCCGTGCGCAGGAACTCCTCGTCCATCTCGGAGGTGCGGATCGTGCCGCCCTCGACGGCGTCGTCGAGCGGCAGGAGCGCGCCGCCGCCCGAGTACTGGGAGATCTGGCGGTAGTCGAGCTGCGCCACGTCGGGGATGCCGCCGCCGGCCGCCTGGGTGGCCAGTTTCTGCATGTAGGAACCGAAGTCGGCGTTCGAGGTGCGGACGGTGATGCCGGGGTGTTCCCGCTCGAAGAGTTCCACGGCCTTCTTGGTGCGTTCGGCGCGGTCGTCGTTGCCCCACCAGGAGAAGGTGAGGGTGACTCCTTCGGACGACACCTCGCCGGAGGAGGAGCACGCGCTGAGCGATGCCGTCAGCGCGGTGCTGAGGGCGACGGCGGCCGTGGCCAGGACGGCCCGGCGGTTGGGGAGTCGGCGCCGACCGCTTCGGGGTTCGGGCATGGGGGCCTTCCCGGGGTGCGGGGATGGGTGGGGGGAGGTGCGCGGCTCGGTCGGAGCGCGCTGTTCCGGACACGGGAGAGTGCGGGTGGGCGAGCCGGTGGGGGCGGGCTCAGATGCCCGGGTAGACGGCCAGCCTGCCGCACATTCCGAAGCGTCCGCGGGCCGCGGGCCCCGTCGCCGACACCCGGGCGGCGGTGAGGTGTCCGTCGTCCTTGCCGCGCAGGGCGTCGAGTTGGGCCCGGGTCGCCTCGGCGGCCGCGTGCGCGCCCTCGCGCCAGCGCCGTTCCCACTCGTCCAGCCGGGGCCGCACCAGCTCGGCGGCGGCCCGCTGGAACGCCGCCAGCGGTTCCGGGTCGCCGCTCTCGGTGGCCTCGCGGAGTTCGAGGAAGCGCCGGGTCGCCAGGTCGCGGCGGGCGCGGGCGGCCTCCGACTGCTCCGCCTCGGGCCGGTCCGCCGGGATGCGGATCGCGTCGGCGTAGGTGTCGGGGTCGGCGAGGCGGTCCTGGGGCAGGGTGAGGACGGCGTCGCCCGCCTCGGGCAGGCCGCTGTTCTGCATCACGACGGTGATCTCCAGTCCCCCGTCGTTGACGAGGCGGTGGATCGTGCCGGGCGTGAACCAGGCCACCCTGCCCGGCTCCAGGGGCGTCTGCTCGAAGCCGGAGGTGGTCAGGGTCTGCACCGCGCCCCGGCCCGCCGTGACGACGTAGCCCTCGCTGCACGTCAGGTGCAGGTGCGGGGTGCCGCCGCCGGGCAGCCCTTCCACGGTCGGCCAGTCGTACACCGTCAGGCGGGACACGCCGACCGCCGCCGGGAAGCCGTCGTACGCCGGGCTCACCACGCGAGTCCCGCCAGGTGCGCGGCGATCCGCGCGCGGTCCCAGGCGCCGTCGGCGACGACGACGCGGTAGGTCCGGGAGAGGGTTTCGCCGGGCGGCAGGACCAGTTCCTCGTGGAAGGCCCAGGACGGGGCGACCGCGGCGAAGGGGTCGCTGCGCACGAACCAGTGCGCCGGGTGGGTGCCCTTCTGGCCCGAGTGGTCGTTGGAGGGGGCGTGTTCGAAGACGAGCGTGGCGTGGCCGTCCCGTCCGTCGTGCTCCCCGACGTAGGCCAGCCAGGGGGCCTGGGAGCCCATCGGGTCGGTCTCGGAGGACTCGCCCGGACCGGTGGAGCCGACCGGGTCCGCCGAGTTGGCCGGCTCCGCCGTGAAGACCCGGCCGCCGCGGAAGGCGCGTGGCCCGCGCCAGAACAGCCCGGTGTATCCGGCGGCGGGACGTCCGTGGGTGGTGGGGCTGCCGAACCGCAGTGCTTCGGCACGCCGGTTGGTCACCGCCGAGGTCCAGGTGAGCGTCCAGCTGCCGGTGTCGGGATCGACGTCGCGGACCTCGATACGGCGCTCCTCCTCGGCCCACAGCTCACCGTCGTGCGGGTGCCAGGTCAGCCGCTCGGCGATGACGGCGCGGTCCCCCTCGGCGCCGACCTCCTCGAAGGCCACGTGGGCCATCGAGCCGACCCGCTCCGGCAGCGCGAGGTAACCCTCGCCGTGCACATAGGTGTTGCCGCCCCACAGGTTCTGTCCGGACAGGTGGGAGGCGGTCAGCTGGAGCCCCTTGTGCCAGCGGTGGTCGTTGGGCCGGTAGTCCGTGACCAGTCCGCCGGACAGGGTCCTGATCGGGTGGAGGTACGGCTTGGGCGCCTCCCAGTCGGCCTCCGGGCGGTACACGTAGGAGAACAGCTCGGTTCCGGCCGCCTCGTGGGCCACGGTGATGCGGTCTCCGTGGACGTGGGTCAGGGCGAGCGTCATGCGTGGTCCTCTTCCTCGCGGGTGACGGCCGGCGCCCAGCCCCGGGCTCCGCCGTGCAGTTCGGTGTAGTACGGGTCGCCGGGACCGATGTCGCCCGCGCGGACGGTCGTGCCGGTGAACGCGGACTTGTACAGGGCGGTGATGAACTCCAGGGTCCGGCGGCCTCCCGCACCGCTGGTCGGGTGGCGGCGGCCGTGCCGGATGTCGTCGACCAGTACGCGCAGTTGGGCCTGGTGCGAGCTGGGTTCGTCGACGCCGAAGTCGCGCCAGGCGGCGGCGGTCTCCTCGGGGACGCCGGGCGCCGGGGTGATGCGCCAGTCCCCGTTGCGGTAGCCGTACAGGTGGGTCAGCTCCACCGTGGCCAGCTCGCAGTCGATGCGGATCCGGCTCACCTCGTCCGGACTCAGCACGCTGTTGACGAGGGTGGCGACGGCTCCGTCGGCGAAGCGGACCAGTGCGGTGGAGACGTCCTCGGTCTCCACGTCGTGCACGAGCCGGGCGGCCATGCCGCGCACCTCGGACCACGGGCCCATCAGGTCCAGCAGCAGGTCTGTCTGGTGGATGCCGTGTCCCATGGCCGGTCCGCCGCCCTCGGTGGCCCAGCGGCCGCGCCAGGGCACCGCGTAGTACGCCTGGTTCCGGTACCACGTGGTCTGGCAATGGGCCACCAGCGGCCGGCCCAGCGCGCCGCCGCGCAGCAGCGCGCGGACGTGACGGGCGCCGGATCCGAAGCGGTGCTGGAAGACGACGGAGGCGTACGGCCCCGCATCGTCGCCCTGCTCGGCCGCCTCGACGGCGTCGTAGTCGGCCAGTGAGGGGCAGGGCGGCTTCTCGCACCACACCCAGGCCCCGGCAGTGAGCGCGGCCACGGCCTGCTCGCGGTGCACGGCGGGCGGGGTGCACAGCACGACGAGATCCGGGCGCGCCTCGGTCAGCACGGCGTCGAGGTCGGTGGACGCCTGCGGGATCCCGAACTCGTCGGCGAAGGCACGCACCGCCGGGCCGTCCACGTCGACCGCGGCGACGACCTCCACCTCGCCCTCGGCGGCCAGTTTCCTCAGAGCGGGCAGGTGACTGGACCGGGCGATGGCTCCCGTGCCGACCACTGCTGTGCGCAGCGGCGCGTTCGGTGCGTGCGAAGACATGCGGACCCTCTCGTGAGCCGGACGGGGGCTGGGCGCTGCGCGACACGCGGTGGTTGGGCGATGCGCGGGCAGGCGGAGGACGTCGGCGCCGCCTCGCAGCAACCGCTTGCTATCGTGGTGTTCCAACGTTGTAACCGGCGTGCGTCCGCAAGGTCAACCCTCTGTCCGCAAAAGAGTCGGCGCCCGGTTCACGGACTGACAGGGGCGGCACGCAGGGGCATGATCTGCGCAGACTTCGGCAAGGGGGCGGGCTGTGGCCGCGGTGAGACTGAAGGACGTGGCGGAGCGCGCGGGGGTGTCGATCAAGACGGTGTCCAACGTTGTACGCGGCGCCCCGCACGTGTCCGACGCCACGCGCTCGCGGGTGATGCGGGCGGTGGACGAGCTCGGCTACCGGCCGAACCCCTCGGCGCGCAGGCTGCGTACGGGGCGCAGTGGCCTCATCGCCCTCGTCGTCCCGGAGCTGGCGACGCCCTACTTCGCCGAACTCGCCCACCATGTGCGCGGCGAGGCCACCCGGCTCGGCCTGACCGTCCTCATCGAGGAGTCACTGGGCGACGCCGCCGAGGAGTTGCGTCTGGCGGGCGGGGTCGGCGCCTCGCTGCTGGACGGGGTGATCCTCTCCCCGCTGCGCGTCACGCCCGACGAACTCGCCTCCGCCACCGACGAGTTCCCGTTGGTCCTGCTCGGCGAGCGCACCTACGGACGCAACGGTGTCGTCGCCGACCACGTGCTGATCGACAACGTGGCGGCGGCCCGTGAGCTCACGGCCCACCTCATCGGCCTGGGACGTACCCGGATCGCCGCGATCGGCGTGGACCGCCAGGGCTCCGCGACCAGCCGCCAGCGTCTGGAGGGATACCAACGCGCCCTGCACGAGGCCGGGTTGCCCTTCGACCCCCGGCTCGCACCCCGGATCGAGGAGTTCGACCGCCGCAACGGACTGCTGGCGATGCGCCGACTCGTCGCACTGCCCGCCGGCGACCGGCCCGACGCCGTCTTCTGCTTCAGCGACCTGCTGGCCGTGGGCGCCCAACGCGCCCTGCACGAGGCGGGGCTGGCCATTCCCGGCGATGTCGCCGTCGTCGGCATCGACGGCTCCGAGGAGGCGCTGTACTGCACGCCCTCCCTGACGACCGTGGTCCCCGACAAGGCCGCCATCGCCTCACTCGCCGTGAAGTGCCTGGCGGCCCGGATCCGGTCCCGGTCACCCCTGCCGTTCGAGGTGCACGTGGCGCCGCACTGGCTGGCGGAGCGGGAGTCCACGTCGGGTGGGCGACGCGCGCTGGACGCCTGAGATCCGACGGGCAACGGCGAGGGCAAGAACGACTGCCCCCACTGGGGGCGACCACGTTCGACCGGCCACTGAAATCCATGATCATCGCTCCTAGGCTCGTCACCATGGACATCCCGAGACGCCTGATCGAACTCCAGCGAGCCGTCGAGGCGGCGGACAACCGCTACCGCGACAACGCCGGTGAGAACGCCACGGTCGCCCTGGCGGTCTGGTCGGACGCCACCGCCGCCCTGGTCCAGGGCATCACCGCCTACGCGGAGGAACAGGGCGTGCCGCGCCGCGAGGTGGAACGGGCCCTGGAGCGAGCGATACGGCCGCCGCTCTCCCTGGACTGAACGGCCGCCCGCCTCGCACCGTCCGCCCGACAGCCGCTCGCCGTCCGGCACACGGGAGCCGCCCGGGTCACTCGTTGTGAGCGCCAGGAGGCCCGTTGGCCAGCCCGACGGACGGGCCGGGCCCAGGGGAGTGAGCTGCCGGGCGGCCGGGCCCGCCGCGATCGGACGATCGACGGTCCGCATCGCCGTGGACACCGCGACCTGCGGCTGTTCGGCGAGCGTGACCAGCTTGGTGGTCGCCTCGGCGAGAGAGCGTGCGGACACCGCGACCAGCAACCGCGAGGCGCTCAGCTCCCGTCTTCGGCCGCGCGCGGGTCGCTGAACCGGTCGGCCCGCGGACCGAGGCCGGACGCGACCGCCCGGGCCCGGGAACCAAGTCGGCCCCGCGGACGCATTGACAGGTTCGGCTAACAGGAATAGCTTTTAGCTAACTTCATTAGCCGCATCTGGGGGTTGCCATGACCGAGTACCTTGCCGTCGACGGTGGAACGATCGCCTACGAGGTGACGGGGACGGGCCCGCTGGTCGTGCTCGCGCACGGCATGGGCGACAGCCGGGACGCCTACCGCGCCATGGTTCCCCAGCTGGTGACGGCCGGTTACCGGGTGGCCGCGGTCGACCTGCGCGGCTGCGGCGAGTCCAGCGTCGACTGGCCGGCCTGGAGCCGCAGTGACATCGCCGGCGACCTGCTCGCCCTGATCCGCCACCTCGGCGGCCCGGCCGTGCTCGTCGGCCACTCGGTCTCCGGCGGCGCGGCCACCATCGCGGCGGCGCGGGAGCCCTCGCTCGTCACCTCGGTGGTCGAACTGGCGCCGTTCACCCGCAAGCAGTCGGTCCGGCTCGGCGACCTGCGGGTGCGGCGGTTCCGGCGCGGCATGGTGCGGCTGCTCGGCGCGGGCCTCTTCGGCAGTCTGCCGCTCTGGCGCTCGTACCTCGACGTCGCCTACCCCGGGGTGAAACCGGCCGACTGGGCCGAGCGGCTGGCCCTCGTCGAGACCCGGCTGCGTGAGCCGGGCCGGATGAAGGCCATGCAGGCCATGGGCCGCAGCGCGCCGACCGACGCCGGCGCCCGGCTCGGCGACGTGCGCTGCCCGGTCCTGGTGGTGATGGGCACGCTCGACCCCGACTGGGCCGACCCGCACGCCGAGGGCTCGGCCGTCGTCGACGCACTGCCGTCCGGCCTCGGCCGCCTGGAGATGATCGAGGGCGCCGGCCACTACCCGCACCACCAGTTCCCCGACCGGGTGGTGGCGCTCCTGCTCGCCTTCCTGCGCTCGGACGCCGCCCGTGCCTAGGGCGGGCCTGGACCGGGTGGCCGTGGTCGGCGCGGGTGCGGCCCTCGCCGACGAGGTGGGCCTCGGCAAACTGACGATGGGACTGCTGGCCGACCGGCTCGGCGTGCGCACCCCGTCCCTGTACAAGCACGTGGCGGGTCAGGACGACCTGATCCGGCGGATCGCGACGCTGGCCCTCGACGAGACCGCCGACGCCGTCGGCAGTGCGGTGCAGGGCCGGGCGGGCAGCGACGCCCTGGCGGCCGCGGCACGCGCCTTCCGCGCCTTCGTCGTGGAGCACCCCGGCCGGTACGCGGCGACGATCGGCCAGGAACCGTCCGGCCCGGACGATCCCCTGGCCGCGGCGGGAGGGCGGCTGCTCGACGCGTTCACCGCCGTCCTGCGCGGCTACGAGATCGACGGCTCGGCCGTGAACCACGCCCTGCGCATGCTGCGCAGTCTCTGCCACGGCTTCGCCACCTTGGAGGCGGCACACGCCTTCCAGTGGAGCACGGACGTCGACGAGAGCTTCGACTGGCTCGTCGCCTTCGCCGACCGGGGCCTGCGCGCCATGTGAGGCCCTCGCTCAGCCGAGCCGGACGTGGTCCGCGGAGCGGCTGGGCACGGCGTCGAGCGCGGCGACGCCCGCCCCGTCCAGGACGAGCCGTCCGACGGCGATGTTCGCCTCCAGGTGGCCGGGGTCCGCCGTGCCGGGGATGAGCAGGACGTTCGCGGCGTGATGGAGCAGCCAGGCGAGCCCCACCTGGGCCGGCGTGGCACCGAGCGCCCGTGCCGCGGTCTGGACGGCGGGCTCGTCGGCGACCTTGGGCATGCCCGGGAAGGCGCCGCCGAGCGGGAAGTAGGGCACCCAGGCGATGCCTTCGGCGGCGCACAGCCGGAGCATGTCCTCGTCCGCGCGGCTGACCAGGCTGTAGGAGTTCTGCACGCAGACGACGCCCGCCGGCAGGGCGCGGCGCAGTCCGTCCAGGGTGACGGCACTGAGCCCGATGGCGCCGATCTTGCCCTCGTCCCGCAGCTCCGTCAGCACCGCGAGCTGGTCGTCGATGTCGACCAGCTGATCGCCCTCCGCACGGAGTCCGGGACCGGTGTCGGCGCGGCGCAGGTTGACGACCGCGAGGCGGTCGGTGCCCAGGCTCCGGAGGTTGTCCTCGATGTCGGCCCGCAGTTCCTCGGGCCGTTGGGCGAGCCGCAGGGGAAGCGGACCGCCGGAGTCGGGAGTCGCGCCGACCTTGGTCACCACCACGGCGTCGTCCGTGGCGCCCAGCGCCTCCCGGAGGACCTCGTTGACGAAGCCGTTGCCGTAGAACTGGGCGGTGTCGAAGTGGTCGACGCCGAGTTCCACCGCGCGGCGCACCAGTGCGACCGCGGCGCCGCGGTCGGCGTGCAGACGCTCCAGCTGCATCGCGCCGTACCCGATCCGGGAGACGGTGCGGCCCGCGAGCGTCCCCGCGCCGCCGGGACGGGGAGTGCCCTCGGCCGTGACCGGGAGAGAAGTGCCGTTTGACGTCATGGGAAGTCCGCCCTCATGAGAAGATGGCAAAAACGGAGGAGCCTCCGTCAAGCCGAATGTAGCACTACCGGAGGGTCCTCCGTTTTGAGTCCGGACCAGGAACCGACGCCCGCCGCCGACCGGCCCCGGCAGCCGACGAACGCGGACCGCCCGCTGCGCGCACACGCGCGGCGGAACCGCGAGAACCTCCTCGCCGCCGCACGCGCCGCCTTCACCGCCGCGGACGACACCGTTCCGCTCGAAGGCATCGCCCGCGACGCGGGGGTCGGCATCGGCACCCTCTACCGCCACTTCCCCACCCGGGAGGCACTGGTCGAGGCCGTCTACGCCGCCGAACTGGACGGTGTCACCGACAGCGCCCCGGCCCTGCTGGACGAACTCCCGCCCGAGCAGGCCCTGCGCGCCTGGGTGGAGCGCTACGCCACGTTCGTCGCGACGAAACGCGCCATGCTCAACACCCTCCACAGCGGCTGGGCGTCCGGACGCCTGGCGACAGTCGCCACCCGGGAGCGCATCACGGCCGCGATCGGCGTCCTCCTCGCCGAAGGAGCACGGACGGGCTCCCTGCGCGCGGACGTCGAAGCCGACGACGTCACCGCGATGCTCCTCGGCGTGTTCCTCTCGACGGCGGCCGACGACGAGCCGGAGCGGACGGGTCGCCTGCTCGACCTCGTCGTCGACGCCCTGCGCCCGCACGCACTCTCCTGAGACGGGACGGGGGCCCGGCAAGGGCCGGGGTCACCGGCGGGCGTCGAGCCCCCGTTATCTTCTTCGCGGTCCTGCAAGAGGGCCGCTGGCCTCCGGGCCCGGCATGACTGTTCCCCCCTGTCGAACGGATGACCTGGGGGGTGGTG
>JODU01000017.1 GCA_000720845.1 Kitasatospora aureofaciens
CGTGCCGTGCATCGTGAACGCCTGGTTGAACTGCTCGTTCGACATGATCTGCAGACCGGGCCGGGCGAGCTCGGCGCGCATGAACAGCGCCATCACACCACCGATCACGAAGAACGCGAACGACGTCACCAGATACAGCGTGCCGATCGTCTTGTGGTCCGTGGTCGTCAGCCACTTGATGCTCTTGAGGTTCCTCACGCCCCGCCTGTGTCCGCGCCCGGCCCGCACGTCACACTCGACGGACGAGACGAGTGTCACGAAAACACCCGTGACGATCACGAGGGTGCCGGACAGATACGGAACATGAGCAACGACGAGATCTTCGCCGCTGCCTACCGGGAGCACTACTGGGCGGTCAGCCGCTATGTGGCGCGACGGCTGGACGGGCGCACGGGCGAGGTCGAGGAAGTGGTGGCGGAGGTCTTCACGGTGGCCTGGCGCCGCCGAGCGGAACTGCCGCCCACTCCGCTGCCCTGGCTGTACGGGGTGGCACGCAACTGCCTGGCCAACGCGGTACGCGGCCAGGGACGCCGCCGCCGGCTCCTGGCCCGGCTGGGCAACGACGACGCCGCCCACGGGCGGCACATCGCCTCGGGCCCCGAGGCCGAGCCGCCCGGCGGCTGGGTGCACGAGGCCCTCGCCCGGCTCTCCGCCAAGGACCAGGAGGTCCTGAGGCTGGCGGCATGGGAGGAACTCGGCGTGGACGAGCTTGCCGTCGCCCTCGGCTGCGGCAGCCGGGCCGCGTCGATGCGGCTGCACCGCGCCCGCGCCCGGCTGAGAACGGAGATCGACCGCATGGCCCCTGCCGCAGCCCCGCACCGCCCGCACCCGGCGACCACCGTCGACGCCACCCCCGCGAAGGAACACGGCCATGGCTGACGAACTCGACCTCCTGCGCCGCGCCAACCCGGTACCGGCCGACGCCCCGCCCTTCGCCGACGGGCCGCTCGACCACCACGGCGAACGCCGGCTGGACCGGCTGCTGCACGGGCGGAGCGTCTCCACGCCCTCCCGGGGGCCGCTGCCCGGCCCGCGATCCCGCCGCCACGGCGTCCGCCTGGCCTGGGGCCTCGCCGCCACCGCCGTCGTCGCCGTGACGGCGCTGGCCCTGCTGCTCGGCGGCCCGAGCGCCCCGCCCGCCGTCGCCGCACCCCGCCCGCTCGCCGTACGCGCCGACGCCACGCCCGTGTCCCTCGACCGGATCGCCGAGCGCGCCGAGGCCGCAGCGGTGGACGGTGGGCCGCCCCTGCGCAAGGGCACGCACGTACAGTCCTGGAGCCTCGGCATGTCCGACGACGCACCCCCGGTCACCCTGCCCGAGGAGCGCGTCGTGCGCTGGACGGACGACGGCCGGCAGACCGAGCTGGTGGTGGCCACCGACCCGCGCCACCCCGGCCGCCCGGTCATCGGCGAGGACGAGGACGGCAACCCCCGCCAGGTCGAGGACGGGCACGTCATCAGGGACACCACGTACCCGCCGAGCTGGAGCGACGCCCCGCCCCACTCCCGCCCGCCGCACGACCCCGACCGGCTGCGCGCCTACCTGGAGGAGGCCCAGCGCATTGACTCGATGAACACCTCCCAGTTGCTCGACGCGGCCGACCTGCTGCTCGACAACTGGACCCTGGGGGCCCGCGAGTCGGCGGCACTCGTCCGCCTCCTCGCGGACACCGGCGGACTGCGCCCCGCCGGAGAGGTCACCGACCGCCTCGGGCGGCACGGCCAGGCCTACGTCCACGAGGTGACCGGCGTGCGCCGCATGCTGATCGTGAACCCGGACACCGGTGCCGTCCTCGGTCTGGAGACCACCTTCACCGAGGCACAGCCGGAGTACGGCGTCGCGGCGGGCGACGTCATGGACTACAGCGCCTGGACACGCTGACCCCACCGCCTCTGACGGCCCCGGACTACTCGTCCCAGGCCTGGATCATGGTCTGCTCGACGATCTCGCCGTCGCGCAGCGACAGCATCGACTCGGAGAGGACCCGCACCCCGTCCGGGTAGGTGCACGCCTCGCTGAACGCCACCTGGTCGCCCTGGACCACGCAGCGTTCCATCCGGTGGGTCATGTCGCGGCTGTAGACGTCGTCGAGCATCTCGGCGATCTCGTCCCGGCCGTGCAGGACCTTGGGGCGGCTGGGCTGGTCGTACCGGTCGACGATGCGGACCTCCGCGTCCCGCGCGTACAGCGACAACAGAGGTGCCGCCGAATCTCCTTCGATGCCCCGGCGCAGCGCTTCGGTGTCGAAGCCGGGGCCTGCCGTGGTACCCATGACGACCTCCTCGCAGGGCCGCGGCCCGAACGGGGAACGGTCGCAACGGCCCTCTCCTTCGAGCTTCCTCCGTCCCGGCGCCCACGGCAACGGCACCCGTGACACTGGTCCTCACGGGTGAGCGGCGCCGCCCGCCCGTGTCCGTCCGCGGGGCGCCCGCGTTGCTCAGCACATGATCTCAACACGACGTATCGTCGCCGTCGTCGGGCTCGCCGCCGGTGTCACCGGCCTCGCCGCCCCGATGGCGAGCGCGGCAGGCGGGGGCCCGCTGGGCACGGAAAAGCTCAGCGTGACGAACACCCTCGACTCGCTCGCGGTCAACGACATGCCCGCCCAGGACCGGGCGCGGATGCCCCTCCCCTCCCAGCAGCTGAACCGGCTGCAGGACCTGCAGCAGCTCCAGCAGGTCACCGGCCTGGTCTCGCCCGTCTTCGGTGTGGTCCCCGCCCTGGGCTGACGCCCGCGTCAGCCACCGTTCGACAGGAACTGGGTGGCCGCCAGCTCCGCGTACAGCGGATCGGCGGTCACCAGTTCCCGGTGCGTGCCGACCGCACGGACGCGCCCCGCGTCCATCACCACGATCCGGTCGGCCGTCGTCACCGTCGACAGCCGGTGCGCGACCACCAGCACCGTGGTCGTCCGGGCCACGTCCGCCACGGTGTCGCGCAGCGCCGCCTCGTTGACCGCGTCCAGCTGCGAGGTGGCCTCGTCGAGCAGCAGCAGCCGCGGTCGGCGCAGCAGCGCACGGGCGATGGCCACCCTCTGGCGCTCGCCCCCGGACAGCTTGGTGCCGCGATGCCCGACCAGCGTCTCCAGCCCGTCCGGCAACCGGTCCACCAGACCGTCCAGGCGGGTCGTCTTCAGCACGGCGGTGAGGGCCGCCTCGTCACTCTCCGGATTGCCCAGCAGCAGGTTGTCCCGCAGTGAACCGGACAGCACCGGGGCGTCCTGCTCCACGTATCCGATCGCGGCCCGCAGCGAGGCCAGCTCCCAGTCCGCGAGGCTCCGGCCGTCCAGCGTGATCTCCCCCGAGTCCGGGTCGTAGAACCGCTCGATCAGGGAGAAGACCGTGGTCTTGCCCGCGCCGGACGGGCCGACGAACGCCGTCATCCCGCGGCCCGGCACCTCGAAGCTCACCCCGTGGTGGATGTACGGCAGGTCGTCCGCGTAGCGGAAGCGGACGTCGCGGAAGGCGACGGACGCCGGTCGCGCGCCCGGCGACGGCAGCGGGACCAGCCGGGCGGGCGGCTCCGCGGGCAGGCGCAGCGCGTCCTGGATCCGGCCCAGCGCCGCCCGGCCCGTCTGGTACTGGGTGATCGCGCCGACGACCTGCTGGATCGGCGACATCAGATAGAAGACGAACAGCAGGAACGCGACCAGCGTGCCCACGTCGATCGCCCCGGTCGCCACCCGGGCCCCGCCCACGGCGAGCACCGTGATGAAGGCGATCTGCATCGCGAGACCGGCCGTGTTGCCCGCGGCGGCCGACCACCTGGCGGCGCGCACGCTCTGCCGCCAGGACTCCTCGGCCGCCTCGTGCAGTGCCCGCTCCTCCCGGGGCTCGGCGCCCGACGCCTTGACGGTGCGCAAAGCGCCGAGGATCCGCTCCAGTGCGGCGCCCATCACCCCGACCGCGTCCTGCGCCTGCCGACTGGCCCGGTTGATGCGCGGCACGATCAGCCCCAGCACCGTGCCCGCGCCGACCACCACCGCGAGGGTCACCCCGAGGAGTACCGCGTCGACCACGCCCATCATCACCAGCGTCGCCACCAGCGTCAGTCCGCCGGTGCCCAGGCCGATCAGGGAGTCGGTGGTGACCTCGCGCAGCAGGGTCGTGTCGGAGGTGATCCGGGCCATCAGGTCACCGGGCTCGGTGCGGTCCACCGCCGCGATCCGCAGCCGCAGCAGATACGACGACAGGGTGCGCCGCGCCCCGAGCACCACCGACTCGGCGGTGCGCCGCAGCACGTACGAACCCAGCGCGCCGAGCGCCGTGTTGGCGACCACGAGCCCCGACATGGCCAGCAGCGCACCGGTGATGGCCCGGTCGTGCGCCAGGTCGTCGATCAGCTCCCGCGCCACCAGCGGCAGCAGCAGCCCCGTGGCGCCGGTGACCAGGGAGAGCAGCGCGCCCGCGAACAGGGCGGTGCGGTGCGGCCGTACGTACGACACGAGCTGCCGCCAGGCGGGCGGGCCGGACTCCGGCTCTGCGGTTCTCACGTCGCTCCTTCGGCACGCGGACGGGGCACTCAGGCTACGTCGGCGCCCGGCGGCACCGGCCGCCGGTGTACGGCCGTCCGTCCGTACCCCGCGAACCGCCCCGTCACCTGCTCCTTCGCGATCACTTGCGCGTAGGGTCTGGGGGGAAACCGAACGGCCGAGGAAGGGGTCAGGACCATGGCGCAGGAAGTACGCGGCGTGATCGCGCCGGGCAAGGACGAGCCGGTGCGGATCGAGACGATCGTCGTGCCGGATCCCGGCCCGGGCGAGGCCGTGGTCACGATCCAGGCCTGCGGGGTGTGCCACACCGACCTGCACTACAAGCAGGGCGGCATCAGCGACGACTACCCCTTCCTGCTCGGCCACGAGGCCGCGGGCGTCGTGGAGTCGGTCGGCGCCGGTGTCACCGACGTCGCCCCCGGGGACTTCGTCATCCTCAACTGGCGTGCCGTGTGCGGCAAGTGCCGGGCCTGTCTGCGCGGACGGCCCTGGTACTGCTTCGACACGCACAACGCCGAGCAGAAGATGACCCTCGCCTCGACCGGTCAGGAGCTGTCCCCGGCCCTCGGCATCGGCGCCTTCGCCGAGAAGACCCTGGTCGCCGCCGGACAGTGCACCAAGGTCGACCCGGCCGTCTCCGCCGAGGTGGCCGGGCTGCTCGGCTGCGGGGTGATGGCCGGCATCGGCGCCGCCATCAACACCGGCGATGTGGGCCGCGGTGACACCGTCGCCGTCATCGGCTGCGGCGGCGTCGGCGACGCGGCGATCGCCGGGGCGTACCTGGCGGGCGCGTCGAAGGTCATCGCCGTGGACATCGACGACCGCAAGCTGGCCACCGCCCGGAGCATGGGCGCCACCCACACCGTCAACTCGCGCGAGACCGACCCCGTCGACGCGATCCGCGAACTGACCGGCGGCTTCGGCGCCGACGTCGTCATCGAGGCCGTCGGCCGCCCCGAGACCTACCGGCAGGCCTTCTACGCCCGCGACCTGGCCGGCACCGTCGTCCTCGTCGGCGTGCCGACCCCCGAGATGAAGCTGGAGCTGCCGCTGCTCGACGTGTTCGGCCGCGGCGGCTCCCTCAAGTCCTCCTGGTACGGCGACTGCCTGCCCTCGCGGGACTTCCCGATGCTCATCGACCTCCACCTCCAGGGCCGTCTGGACCTCGGCAAGTTCGTCACCGAGACCATCCGGCTGGACCAGGTGGAGCAGGCCTTCGACCGGATGCACGCCGGTGACGTGCTGCGTTCGGTGGTGGTGCTCTGATGGCCGCCCGCGTCGAACGCCTCGTCACCTCCGGACAGTTCAGCCTCGACGGCGGCACCTGGGACGTCGACAACAACGTCTGGCTCGTCGGCGACGACCACGAGGTCGTCGTCATCGACGCCGCCCACGACGCCGACGCGATCGCCGAGGCCGTCGGGGACCGCAGGCTCATCGCCATCGTGTGCACCCACGCCCACAACGACCACGTGAACGCGGCGCCCGCGCTCGCCGAGCGCACCGGCGCCACCATCTGGCTGCACCGCGACGACCTGCCCCTGTGGCAGCAGACCCACCCGGACCGGGACCCCGACGCCTGGCTGACCGACGGCCTCGTCATCGAGGCCGCGGGCGCCGACCTGACCGTCCTGCACACCCCAGGCCACGCACCCGGCGCGGTCTGCCTCCACGACCCCGGCCTCGGCACCGTCTTCACCGGCGACACCCTCTTCCAGGGCGGACCCGGCGCCACCGGCCGGTCCTACTCCCACTTCCCGACCATCATCGACTCGATCCGGGACAAGCTGCTGGTCCTCCCGCCCGAGACCGAGGTCCGCACCGGCCACGGCGACTCCACGACCATCGGCGCCGAGGCCCCGCACCTGGAGGAGTGGATCGAGCGCGGGCACTGATGGGGCGCGGACCGCGTCCCCGATCGCCTCGGTAAACCGGGGACACGCGGTAAAGGTGACAGAAGATGTCCGGCTTCCCGGGCACTCTCGAACACGACATCGCTCGTGCGGTACGTGAGCTCGTGCGGGACGTGACGGAGAGGAACGGAAGCCGGACATGACAGGGTCATCGAGAGGTCCGCTGACGGGCAGGGTCGCACTGGTCGCCGGGGCGACCCGGGGCGCCGGACGGGGCATCGCCGTCGAACTGGGCGCGGCCGGCGCCACCGTCTACGTCACCGGCCGCAGCACCCGCGCCCGGCGCTCGGAGTACGACCGTCCCGAGACGATCGAGGACACCGCCGACCTGGTCACCGAGGCGGGCGGCCACGGCATCGCCGTACCCGCCGACCACCTCGACCCGGCGCAGGTGGCCGCCGTCGTCGACCGGATCGCCAGCGAACAGGCCCGCCTCGACGTCCTGGTCAACGACATCTGGGGCGGCGAGACCCTCTTCGAGTGGGACAGCCCGGTCTGGGAGCACGACCTCGACAAGGGGCTCAGGCTGCTGCGGCTCGCCGTCGAGACCCACGCCATCACCAGCCACCACGCCCTGCCGCTGCTGCTGCGCCGCCCCGGCGGACTCGTCGTCGAGGTCACCGACGGCACCGACGCCTACAACCGCGACCACTACCGCAACTCGTTCTTCTACGACCTCGCCAAGACGTCCGTCCTGCGCATGGCCTTCTCCCTCGGGCACGAGGTGGGGCCGCGCGGCGCCACGGCCGTCGCGCTGACTCCCGGCTGGCTGCGCTCGGAGATCATGCTCGACCACTTCGGCGTACGCGAGGAGAACTGGCGCGACGCCCTCGACCGCGTCCCGCACTTCGCCATCTCCGAGACGCCCCGCTACGTCGGCCGCGCGGTCACGGCCCTCGCCGCCGACCCGGGTGTGGCGCGCTTCAACGGCCAGTCCCTCTCCAGCGGCGGCCTCGCCCAGGAGTACGGCTTCACCGACCTCGACGGCAGCCGCCCGGACGCCTGGCGCTATCTCGTCGAGGTCCAGGACCAGGACAAGCCCGCCGACGTCACCGGCTACCGCTGACGGGCGGCAACGGCCACCGCGCGCCGTGCCCCGGCGGCAGCGCGAGGTCCTCCCGTACGGCGGTGTAGTAGCCCTCACGTGCGGCGCGCTGCCGTTCCAGCAGGGCACGCCACGACTCCGGGTCGTGGGTCTCCTCGCGCAGGAAGCGCTCCATCTCCATCACCGCCACCACCCAGGCCCGCGCCTTCTCCACCACGTCCTTGCTGCCCAGCAGGAGCAGTGCCTCACCGGCCGGGTCCCGGGCGAGGGCGGCCTCGGCCTGGGCGGGCGCGGCGTCCGCGGGAGCCAGCGGATGCGGGTGCGGGTCGTTGCCGAGATGGGCGGCTATCCGGTACGTCAGCGTGACGGAGGCCTTCAGGGTCCGCGCGTAGTCGGCGTACACCGCGAGCCTGCGCTCCTCCCAGCGGGCCGCCGTCTCCCGGTCGAACCGGGCACGGTCGCTGCGGACCACGGCGAGATAGGAGCCGAGCGCGCCGATGACGACGCCGATGAGAGCGGGGAGTTGCTGCAGGAACGCGGACATGGCCGCACGGTATCCGCCACGGCGACGCGGAGGGGTACTCGTGCGGCCGTGAACCCGGACCGAGGAGTCAGGAGTGATCGAACAGGCTGACCACGCTCCGCGGTGCCTCCCGGCCGAAGAAGACCTCCAGGTTCCGCGCCGAGCGGCCGGCCGCGTCGCCACCTCGCGGGAACAGCCGCTCTTCGTAGGCGGTGAGCGCGGACTCGGTGTCACGTTGCTCCACCAGCTCGCCCGCCAGGTCCGCGCCGTCGTACATGGCGAGGTTCGCTCCCTCGCCGGCGAAGGGCGACATCAGGTGCGCCGCGTCCCCGACGAGGGTCACGCCGGGCACCCTGTCCCATTCCAGCCCGACGGGCAGGGCGTGGATGGGCCGGAGCCATGGTCGCGCGTCACTCCGTGTGACGAAGGTGGTGAGCAGCGGCGACCATCCGTCGAACTCGTCGGCGAGCCGGCACAGGCCCGCGGACGGGTCGCCGAAGTCGATCGACCTCGTCCACTCCTCCGGCTTGTTCAGTGCCACGTACCCGCGCACGTGTCCGTCGGCATAGCGATGGGCGATGATGCCCCTGCCCGGCGCGACCGCCATCAGCGTGCCGCCGCCGATCGCGGCCACGCTCGCCCGGCTGTTCCGGCCGGCCGGCGCGAGAGCGATCTCGATGAAGCAGGTCCCGCTGTAGAGCGGCTTGGCGGGGGTGAGCAGCGGACGCACCTTCGACCAGGCACCGTCCGCGCCGATGACGATGTCGGCGCGCGCGGCGGAGCCTTCCGCGAAGGCCAGTTCGTAGCCGCCCTCCACACGGGGCCGGACCGAGGTGAGCCTGTGACCCCACCTGATCGTGCCCGGCGCCAGTGAGTCGACGAGCAGACGCCTGAGTTCGCCGCGGTCCACCTCGGGACGGGCCGAACCGGGGTCCGCGGGCTTGTCGAACAGAACCGTGCCGTGGCGGTCGACCACACGCTTGGCGTCCTCGCCGGGGCGGACCAGAGCGAGGAACTCGTCGTGAAGACCGGCTGCGCGTAGCGCGACCTGGCCGGTCTCCTCATGGATGTCGAGCAGGCCGCCCTGCGTACGGCACGTCGCCGACGGCTCGGCCTCGTAGACCGTCGCGGCGACTCCGTGAACCTGAAGCACCCGGGCGAGCGTCAGCCCGCCCAGTCCCGCTCCGACGACGGCGATGGTCTTCCGCATGGTGCGCTCCTCTGTCGCGCCGGCACGCGCCGGCGATGGTCAGCGCCGAGCGGACGTGGTGCCCGATCCCGGCGAGGAGACGCTCACCGATCAGAAGCCTCTGCATCGGTGTACGAGCGATGTCCGGCGGATGGACCAGCGGGACACCGTTTTGCGCGACCCCGGGACTATAACCCGGCCTTCGCCCCGGGGGACCGGGACTTCAGTCGGGCAAGTCGGGCAAGTCGGGCCGTCGGGACGGCTGAAGGGTTCGAACGGGCGGGCGAGGGTGGTCCGGTGGTGTTTGTCACGGTTGCGTCGCGGCGGCCGGCGGCACGCAACCAAAGCCGCCGGACGGCGGTCTAGCATGCCGGGATCGCACGAAGGCGACCTTCCGCACGGCGCACCGCCTCGACGCGAAAGGCATGACCGACCATGGGGGACACACGCAGACGGGGAGCCGTCGCACTCGCGGTCACCGCACTGGTGGCACCGCTCACACTCGCGCTCACGGCGGCACCGGCCCAGGCCGCGAGCTGCACCGCGAAGGCGGGTCCGTACCAGAAGAAGGTGGAGAAATTCCTCGGCCGCAAGGCCGACGGCAAGCAGTCCACCGCCGACTGCAAGGCGATCCGCGCCTTCCAGACCAAGCACGGCATCCAGCCCAACGCCGGCTACGCGGGCCCCGTCACCTGGGGGGTGATGGACCTGATGACGAAGCAGAAGGCCGTCGGCAAGAACCCGAACAAATCCGGCAAGTGTCCCACCAACAAGGGCCGTATCGCCTGTGTGAACCTCAGCCTCCAGCTGAGCTGGATCCAGGACGGCAAGAAGCTGGTGTACGGGCCGGTGCCGGTCCGCACCGGGCGCAACGGCTACGAGACCCGCACCGGCCTGAAGAAGGTCTACTGGCGCAACATCGACCACTTCTCGACCATTTACCACGTGCCGATGCCCTACAGCCAGTTCTTCGACGGCGGCCAGGCCTTCCACTCCGTCGGCGTCAGCATGTGGAACCCGCCGGGCTCCCACGGCTGCGTCAACATGACGAAGACCGACGCCAAGAAGTACTGGTCGCTGCTGAAGAAGGGCGACGACGTCTACGTGTACGGCCGCAAGCCGGGCACCTGACGGGGACCGGCGCCCGGCGCGGAGGTGAACGGAGGGGCCGTGTGCGGCAGGACACATCTGGCGGGAACGAAATCGCCCGCAGGTCTTGACAGATGGCACCGACGACGTGATCAGTAACACGGTCCGTTATGTCCGTTTGGCTCGTGATTACTCACATCGTCTTCACGCCGGGCGCCGTATGCTTCACAGCATGTCCACCACTGTTGAACCCTCCTCCGAGCGATCGGCTGCCGAGGTCAACGAGGAGATCCGAGCCCTGTGGCTCCGGTCGGGCGGGACACTGAGCGTCGAGCAGCGCGCGGAGTACCAGCGGCTCGTCATGGAGTGGGCCACCGCGGCCCCGGAGTCCGTGAACGCCGCCTGACCGGCGCCCAGGACTCCTCGCCGTCCCGGCCGCCCCCGGCAGCCCTCATGGGCCGGACCTCGTACCGGCTCCCGTCAGCCCCACGTCGCCGAGTAGTGCCGCCGGTAGGCCTTGCGGTCCTGCTCCGCCCGGATCCACCGCGTGGCCACCAGCGCCACCAGGCTGCCCGCGACGATCAGCAGCCCCGGGCCGACGTTCCTGCGGTCCGCCAGCCGGGCGAGCAGGGGCGAACCTCCGACACCCGTCACGGGCGCCGACGCCCCCGGGGCCGCGGCGCCCGGTGACGCGGTTGCCGAAGCGCCCGCGGCGGCACCCTGCCGTCCGGAGCCGATGAGCCGGACCCCGAGCGACTCCATGGCCTCCGGCAGCGGCTGGAAGAACGTGGTGCCGCCCTTGTCGCAGTCACCGCTGCCGCCCGACGTCACGCCGAGCGCGACGCCCTCGGAGAACATCGGCCCGCCGCTGTCCCCGGGCTCGGCGCACACATCGGTCTCGATCAGGCCGGTGACCGTGCCCTCCGGGTAGTTGACCGTCGCGTCCAGCGCCGTCACCCGGCCGTCGCGCAGCCCGCTGGTGCTCCCGCTGCGGAACACCCGCTGCCCGACCGCCGGTTCACCCGCCCCGGTGATCCGCACCCCCTTGCCGTCGCCCACCGCCACCACGTCGGCGCCGTCGCCCGCCTTGCCGTTCGCGTACTCGACCAGGGAGAAGTCGTCCCCGGGAAAGCTGCCGGCGACCGTCCTGCCGATCTGCCGGTCACCCCGGCCGTCACCGAACCAGACGGAGCCCGTCGGCCCGCAGTGGCCCGCGGTCAGGATGAAGTCGCTCGTGCCGTCGGTCACGTTGAAGCCCGCCGAGCAGCGCCCCGCCGTGGACAGGATCGGCTCCGCCCCGTTCAGCCGGGTGGTGAAGGTGCCCTCGGTGCGCTCCATGCGGACGAACCCGCCGATGCCCTGCGCGACACGCGTCAGCCGCGACCAGTCCGGCCCGGAGACCGTGCGGTCGCCGCGCACCACCACCTCGTTCGACCGGTAGTCCAGCGCCCAGGCCGTACCGGACACCCGGGGTGCCGCGCGCAGCGTGGAGGTCGCCGACCGCAGCTCGGACATGCTGTGCCGCACCCGCTTCGCCGTGGCCCCGGCCCGCCGCACCGCCTCGGCCGCGCGCTCGTCCGTGACCGCCACCACCGGCCGCCCGTCGGAGCCGATCCAGTGGCCCGCCGTGCGGTCGGTGCCCAGCCGGGAGACCAGGCCGGCGCCGTCGCCGGACGCGGTCCGGGCGAGGGTGGGCGGCGCGGCGGACGCGTCGGGGGGTTCGCTCGCCACGGCCCGGGTGACCATCGTCCCCCCGAGCAGCAGTCCGCCGACGGCCGCCAGCCGTGCCACTCGCCGGACCATGCGTCGTCGTGCGTGCCTCATGCGTGCGCTCCCGGAACCGACCGCGCGGCGTCGCCGCCGCGGGGGCCTCCGGACGTCGAGCGCCCTCCTCCCATACGAGGGAGGCGACCCCGGTGTTCACCGGGCGGGCCTCCGGTTCCCCGCGCCGTCGCGGCGACCTATCTTGGCCCCATGACCAGCATCCCGCGGGACCAGTCCGGTGAACCGAACCCCCTGCACGCACTCACGCCGGACCAGCTGCGCCGGCGTACGAGCATGAAGTGGCGCACCTACCCCGCGGACGTACTGCCGCTGTGGGTGGCCGAGATGGACGTGCCGCTCGCCGGGGCCGTCGTGCGCGCCGTGACGCGGGCCATGGAACTCGGCGACACCGGCTACCCCGCCGGCACCGCCTACGCCGAGGCCCTTGCCGGCTTCGCCGGCAAGCGGTGGGGCTGGGACGGCCTGGCCGTGGAACGCACGGCCATCGTGCCCGACGTGATGCTCGGAGTCGTCGAGATGCTCAAGCTCGTCACCGGGCCCGGTGACCCGGTGATCGTCAACCCGCCGGTGTACCCGCCGTTCTACCAGTTCGTCGCCCACCTGGACCGGCGGGTGGTCGAGGCGCCCCTCGGCCCGGACCTGCGGATCGACCTGGGCGTGCTGGAGGAGGAGTTCCGGCGGGCCGCGGCGGGCGGCGGCCGGGCGGCCTTCCTGCTGTGCAGCCCGCACAACCCGACCGGCACCGTCCACACCGCCGGCGAACTGGCGGCCGTCGCCGGCCTGGCGGAGCGGTACGGCGTCCGGGTCGTCGCCGACGAGATCCACGCCCCGGTCGTCACCGGCGACGCGCGGTTCGTGCCCTACCTGAGCGTGCCCGGCGCCGAACGCGGCCTCGCGCTGATGTCGGCGTCCAAGGGCTGGAACCTGGCCGGGCTCAAGGCGGCCCTGGCCATCGCCGGACCCGGCGCCGCCGACGACCTGGCACGGATGCCCGAGGAGGTCGGTCACGGGCCGAGCCACGTCGGCGTCCTCGCCCACACGGCCGCCCTGCGCGACGGAACCGGCTGGCTGGACGCCGTGCTCGCCGGGCTCGACGAGAACCGGCGGCTGCTCACCGGCCTGCTCGCCGAGCACCTCCCTGGGGTCGTCCACCGGGCGGGGGAGGCGACCTACCTCGCCTGGCTCGACTGCCGCGCCCTCGGCCTCGGCGACGACCCGGCGGAGGTCTTCCTCGACCGGGGCCGGGTGGCCCTCAGCTCCGGCCTCCCCTTCGGCAGCGGCGGAGCGGGGCACGTTCGGCTCAACCTGGCGACCTCGCCGCAGGTGCTCACGGAGGCGGTGCGCAGGATGGCGTCGGTCCTGGAGTGAGACGCGGGCGGCGCGGGACAGCGGCGCGGGAGCGCCTAGACTTCCGGGCATGGACGACGACGCGTCACTGGACCGGCTCGGCGCCGGCAAGTACCTGCTGGTCACCACGTACCGGAAGGACGGCACCCCGGTCGCCACCCCGGTGTGGGTCGTGCGGGACGGGGACGCGCTCGGCGCCTGGACGGCGGCCGACTCCTGGAAGGTCAAGCGCGTGCGCAACCGCGCCGACGTCCTGGTCGGCCCCTGCGACGTGCGGGGCAAGCCGACCGGCGAACAGGTACCGGGGAGGGCGGAGATCTGCGACCCGGCCACCACTGCCCGTTATCGGCGGCTGCTCGCCCGCAAGTACGGCGTCGTCGGCCGGCTCACCCTCTTCGGCAGCCGGCTGCGCAGGGGACTCGACGGCACCCTGGGAATCCGCATCACGCTCACGCCCGGCCCGACGGCCGGGAACTGACCGGCTCTCAGGTCCAGGCCCGGTACGGCTCGTCGACCAGCTGGAAGACGGGCTCGCCGCGCACCGGGTCCTTGGCCGTGGACAGCCGCACCCGGTCCCCGCTGTGGATGCCGATGAGCGGGCCCATGACCCGGCCGCGCAGCACGAAGCCCTCGGCCATCTCGATGAGGGAGACATTGCGTGCGGCGGGGGTGTTGCGGTGCACCACCGTCGCGTGGCGCACCGTCCCCGTGCCCTCGCTCCGCTCCGTGCGCAGCTCGCTGCCGCGGCACACCGGGCACAGCACCCGGTGGTACATGGCGGTGCCGCACCAGGTGCAGCGCTGGTAGAAGACGGCCTCCGTCTCCGGGGCCCGGCTCTCGGCCTTCGGGTCGAGCAGGCCCATCGCGGGGCCGGCTGCCTGCTGAGCGACGTTTCCTGAGTGGTACACGCTGGTCAACTCCCTGCACTCGGGCCGGAATCCCGCGTGCGCGGTCACCGGGCACGCGTGTGCGCGGTTCACCGTGCCACCGTGCACGCACCACAGCGTATGGCACTCAGTGTCACGCGTAAAGGCACTCGGTACCCTTGATTGAGCGAATCGGCGAGCAGGCGAGCGCGTGAGCCGTGGACCCCGTCGTCCGTCGTCCGTCGGCCGTCAGTCGTGCGCGAACGCGTCCTCGACCTCCCGCAGCACCTGCCACAGCGGTGTCCCGCGGCGCGCGGCCACGACCACCACGTCTTCGGGCGAGCTGCCGCGCGGCGGCAGGGGCACGTCGCCGAAGGCGGACTGCGCGTACGCCAGGGCGTGGTCCACCGCGGCGCCCGCGTCGTCGCGGCCGTCCGAACGCAGCCAGGACCGCAGGGCGTTGTTGTGTGCCGCGACCACCGCGGCCGCGATCACGTCGGCGCGCAGGATCCCGTCCGGGCGTCCGCCCAGCCGCCCGCGCAGGTACTCGGCGAGGGCGCGCTCGTAGCGCCACACCACCGACAACTCGTAGGCGCGCAGTCCCGGGACCTTCTTGGTGAGGTGGTACCGCTGGACGGAGAACGCCGGGTTCTCGGCGTACATGCGCAGCACCAGGCGGGCCGCGTCGCACACGCGCCGCACCGGGTCGGCGTCCTCGGGGGAGCGGTCCAGGAACGCCTTCATGTCGGCCAGGCACCGTTCGTGGTCGGGGAAGACCACGTCCTCCTTGGACGGGAAGTACCGGAAGAAGGAGCGCCGGCCGACGCCGGCCAGGGCGACGATGTCGTCCACGGTGGTCTGTTCGTACCCCCGCTCGAGGAACAGCCGGAACGCCGCCGCGACCAGCGCCTCCCGCATCGGCGGCCGGACCTGTGCCGGGTCCGTCCCGTCCCCGCGGCGGGGAGCCGCGTTGCTGGTGCTCATGAAGGCGAAAGTAGCAGCCCGGCGAAGTTGGTGGCACTCAGTGCAGTGAATGGAGGGAACTGAGTGCACTGGCCATCTCGCCACACCGGTCGCATACGATCACTTCCGATCATCCCCGGAGGAGTCCCGCATGCCGTTCGCCCGCCCCCGCATCCTGTACGTCACCGACCTGGCCTACCAGGCGCGCGGGCGGCGCTACTGCGACGAGGACATCCACCTGACCTCGCGACTGCGCGAGGAGTTCGACCTGGCCCTGTGTCATCCCCGGGACGCCGTCGCGCTGATGGACGCCTTCGACGCCGTCGTCGTCCGCAACAGCGGGCCCGTGCAGGGGTACCGGGCCGCCTACGAGGCCTTCCGCGAGCGCGCGGCCGAGCGCGGGATGCGCGTCTACAACCAGCTCACCGGCAGGGCGGACATGGTCGGCAAGCAGTACCTGCTCGACCTCACGGCCGCGGGATTCCCGGTCATCCCCACCGTCGACCGTGCCGAGGACCTGCACCGGCTCCCCGTCGCGGACGAGTACGTCGTCAAGCCCAGGCTCGGCGCCGACTCGGCGGGCCTCGGGATCGTCCCGGCGGGCCGGGTGCCCGAGGCGCTGGCCGGAACCGGGGACCTGCTCGTCCAGCCGCGCGTCGACTTCGCCTACGAGGTCTCCTTCTACTTCGTCGACCACGACTACCAGTACGCCCTCTACGCGCCGCACCCCGACCGGCGCTGGCAGCTGGAGCCGTACGACGCCACCGTCGCCGACCTGGACTTCGCGCGGCGGTTCATCGAGTGGAACGGCGTCGACCACGGAATCCAGCGCGTCGACGCCTGCCGCGCCCCCGGCGGTGAGCTGCTGCTGGTCGAGCTGGAGGACCTCAACCCCTATCTGTCCCTGGACGCCCTCGACGAGCCGGCCCGCGACGCCTTCGTCACCGCCCTGCGCACGGCCCTGCGACGCCTGCTCGCCACCTGAGCGGCCTTCCCGCCCTAGCATGGCGGCCATGGACGTGTTCCTCGACCGGCTCGACCCGGACATGTGCGTCGTCACGGCCGCCGCGGACGGTGAACGGGCCGGCTGTCTGGTCGGCTTCTCCTCCCAGTGCTCGCTGAAGCCCGTCAGGTACGTCGTGTGGATCTCCGACGTCAACCGGACCTTCCGCGTCGCACGGTCCGCCGAGGTCCTGGCGGTCCACCTGCTGGCCCGCGACCAGCGCGAGACGGCCGAGCTCTTCGGTGGGCTGACCGGCGACGACGTCGACAAGTTCCGACGGGTCCGCTGGCGGGAGGGGTACGGCGGGGCCGCGGTGCTGGAGGACGTGGAGGCGTGGTTCGTCGGGCGGGTCGTGGAGCGGACCGCCGGGGGCGACCACGTCGGTTTCGTCCTGGAGCCGGTCGAGTGGGGCGGGCGCGAGCCGGCCGCCGGACCGCTGCTGCGGCTCGCCGACGCCCGCACCGTCCCGCCCGGGCATCCCGTGGACTGACGCGCATCACCGCCGGCGCCGGTCCGTTCCCGTTCAGCGTCCGGCTAGCGCCTCGGTGACGGCCCGTACGCTGCGCGCGATGTGCTGCAACTGGAGCACCTCCGCCGCGTACAGCTTGACGGTGTGCTCGATGGCCGCCTCGTGCAGGCCGAGCCGCGGCAGGTCCGCCCGGGCGGTCTGCAGCGCGGTGCGGGCCACCCGGATCTCGTGCTGGACCTGGATCTGCGCATGGCGGGCGAGCAGCACCGGGTGCCGGATCAGCGCCGGATAGCCGGCGTAGCGTGCCGGGACCAGCTCGCGCAGCCACCTGATGGCCGAGCGTTCCCAGTCGTAGCTGCCGGGGGTCTTGACCTGGCGGGGCCAGTCCGGGCTGATGCGCGTGGTCGTCAGGGGCATGATCATCGCTTCCGGGTGTGCGGCGTCGACGGGGTGGGCGACGGGTGGGGGACGGTCCCGGTCCAGGGGACGACCGGGACCGCCGCGGGCGCTCGCGCAGGCGATGCCCGTCCGGAACACCCGGTGCGCCGGAGCGGGTAGGAGTCGGCGGCCGGGATGTTCGCGGCAGGTGCGGACGCGTTCCGGGGCGGCCGGGTCGCGATCCGTGAGCAGTATTTATATATGCCATCCGCTTTGCAAGACGTATGAAAACATTCATGCCTGCTTTGACAGGGACCGCCCCATCCGCTCCTGCCGGTCGCCGGGGCCCCTCAGTCCCGCAGGAAGAACTGGTGCTGCTCCGCGACCTGCTCGTACTCCTCCAGCCGCGCTTGGGTCCGCTCGGGATCGGCGTCGGTCATGGCCTGGAGCAGCGCCGCGCACATCACGCCCGGCGCCGCGTAGGAGTCGAAGACCAGCCGGGACCCCGTGCCGGTGGCGAAGGTGACGTCGGCCTCGTCCACCACGGGGCCGAGCGCCAGGTCGGTGATGAGCGCCACCTTCAGTCCGGCGCCGCGTGCCACCCGCACGGCGCCCAGCGTCTCGTGGGCGTGCCGGGGCATGGAGAAGGCCAGCACCCATGTGCCGCCCGCCTCGCGGGACTGGAGCAGGGCGTCGTAGGCGACGGTGCCGCCCCTGGTGACCAGGCGCACGTCGGGGTGGACCCGGCGGGCCGCGTAGGCGAAGTACTCGGCGAGCGAGACGGAGATGCGCAGCCCGAGGACGGTCAGCGGTGCCGAGGCGGCCAGTTTGCGGCCGACGTCGATCACCCGGTCCGCGTCGGCGAAGTCGCGCCGCAGGTTCTCCAGGTTCTCGATCTCGGCGTCCACGGCCGCCTGGAGTTCGTTGCCCCGGTACTCCTCGGCCGCGGACCCGCCCCGGCCGCCCAGCGCGATCGCCTGGAGTTGCTCCCGCAACGCCGGGTAGCCGCTGAAGCCGACCGCCGAGGCGAAGCGCGTCACCGACGGCTGGCTCACGCCCACCCGGTCGGCCAGGTCGGTGATCGACAGGAACGCCGCCTCGGTGAGGTGCTCGATGAGGTACTGGGCGATGCGCCGCTGTCCCGGGGAGAGGCGGGGCCGGTCGAAGAGCGTCCTGAGCCGGGAGGTGGGGGAGATCTCCGACTGCGGGGCGGCCCGTCCCGAGGTGATCGCCGACGCCTGGGCACGTGCCTGCTGCGGTGATGGCACGGGTGCGGCTCCTTTGTCTCCCATGTCTCCCACGGAGGTCAACATAGCCCACCCCCCGGGCCCGACCGCCCGGGACGAGTCACCCCCGGCGGGGATAGCACCGCGTCGCCCGGGAACCCGGCGTCGCGGAAGGAACCGCAGACACGGACGAGGAGCCGAGGTCATGACCGTCCCGGAAGAGAACCGGCCGAAGACCGACACCACCGACGACGTTCTCGGTCGGCGCGAGCGCGAGCGCGAGGAGGAGGGGCCCCGCCCGCCGGGCGGTACCGGCCGGACCCTGCGCGAGGCGCTCGAAGAGGCGCACGTCCGCCCCGACGACTTCGACGAGGAGTGACCGCGTCAGCCAGGAGTTGAGCGCGCGGAGCCCCGGGCGCCCGGCGGTCGGCCGGGCATCGCCTCTGCCGGCACCACCAGGTCGGCCCGGTCCCGGGTGGCGGCGACCAGGTCGGCGTTGCGCTGGTCGGGGCCCAGGGCCCACGCCGTCGCGTCCGCGGGCGATTTGCCGAAGTGCTCGTGCCGCGCCACGAGCCGTCTGACGCGCTCCGACTCCTCCAGCCCGCAGAACCACACCTCGTCGAGCCGGGACCGTACCCGCGCCCAGGCCCCGCTCTCCAGCAGCAGGTAGTTGCCCTCCGTCACCACCAGCCGGGCCGAAGGCGGCACCGGCACGGCCCCGGCGAGCGGCTGCTCCAGCACCCGCTCGAAACCGGGCGCGTAGACGACGTCGCCGTCCTCCTCCGCGCGCAGCCGGTCCAGCAGCGCGGCGTACCCGGCCGCGTCGAAGGTGTCCGGCGCACCCTTGCGGTCCCGGCGGCCCAGCCGGACCAGCTCCGCGTCGGCGAGGTGGAAGCCGTCCATCGGTACGTGCGCGACCCACGGCTCGCCCGTACCGTTCAGCTCCCGCACCAGCTGTCCGGCCAGCGTCGACTTCCCCGCGCCGGGACTGCCCGCGATGCCCAGGATCGCGCGCCGCCCGCGCCGGGGGAGCCGGCGGGCACGGGTGAGCAGGTCCTCGAAAGTCAGCGGCACACCGCACAGTGTGTCACCTGATCGGACCCGCCCCGGCGGGGAACTGTGGGGGGTATGACGACGCAGCTCGGACTTCCCGACGACATCCAGGCCTGCCTCTTCGACCTCGACGGGGTCGTCACCAGGACGGCGGTGGTGCACGCCGCCGCCTGGAAGGAGACCTTCGACGCCTTCCTGCGCGAGCGGGACGGCGCGGACTTCCGCCCGTTCACCGACTCCGACTACGACCAGTACGTCGACGGCCGCCCCCGCGCCGACGGCGTCCGGTCCTTCCTCGCCTCCCGCGGTGTCGAGCTGCCCGAGGGCACCCCCGACGACCCACCGGACGCGCGGACCGTCAACGGCGTCGGCAACCGCAAGAACGAACTCCTCCTGGAGAAGATCCGCACCGACGGCGTGGAGCCCTACGAGGGCACGCTGCGATACATCGACACCGTCCGAGCCGCCGGCCTCGCCACCGCGATCGTCTCCTCCAGCGCCAACACCCGCGACGTGCTGCACTCCATCGACGCCGAGCGGCTGTTCGACGTCAGGATCGACGGCGTCGTGGCCCGGGAGCGGAACCTGCCGGGCAAACCACACCCCGACACCTTCCTGGCCGCCGCCCGCGACCTCGGCGTCGAACCGTCCCGCGCCGCCGTCTTCGAGGACGCCCTGGCCGGCATGGACGCGGGCCGCTCCGGCCACTTCGGCTACGTCGTCGGCGTCGACCGCGTCGGCCAGACCGACGCCCTCTACGCCCACGGCGCCGACCGCGTCGTCAAGGACCTCGCCGAGCTGGGAGACCACGCGTGATCACCAACCGGACGTACACCGTGGAGCCCTGGCGGGTGCGCGAGACGGCGCTCAACCTCGACCTGCTCGCCCAGAGCGAGTCCGTCTTCGCCCTGTCCAACGGGCACGTCGGCTGGCGCGGCAACCTCGACGAGGGCGAACCGCACGGCCTGCCCGGCAGCTACCTCAACGGCGTCTACGAACTCCACCCGCTGCCGTACGCCGAAGCGGGCTACGGCTACCCCGAGTCGGGCCAGACCGTCATCAACGTCACCAACGGCAAGCTGCTGCGGCTGCTGGTCGACGACGAGCCCTTCGACCTGCGCTACGGACGGCTCGGCAAGCACGAACGCACCCTGGACCTCAGGCGCGGCGTGCTGGAGCGCACCTGCGAGTGGACCTCCCCGGCCGGCACGACCGTCCGGGTGCGCTCCACCCGCCTGGTCTCCCTCACCCAGCGCGCCATCGCCGCCGTGGAGTACGAGGTCGAGCCCGTCGACAGCCGCACCCGCGTCGTCATCCAGTCCGAACTGGTCGCCAACGAGAGCCTGCCCAGCGCCGACGGCGATCCCAGGGCGGCCCAGGCGCTTCAGTCCCCGCTGGAGCCGGAGGAGGACCTGGCCATCGGCTCCCGGCTGCGGCTGGTCCACCGCACCCGGCGCAGCGGACTCAGGGTCGCCGTGGCCGCCGACCACGTCGTCGACGCGCCCGGCGAGATCACCACCAGCAGCGAGAGCAACACGGACGTGTCCCGCCTGACCATCACCTCCGTCCTGGACCCGGGCCAGCGGCTGCGGGTGCAGAAGACGGTCGCCCACGGCTGGTCGGGCGCCCGCTCCCGGCCCGCCATGAGCGACCAGGTCGAGGCAGCGCTGGCCGCCGCCGCGCACGGCGGCTGGGACGGCCTGGTGGCCGAACAGCGGGAGTACCTCGACGACTTCTGGGCCCGCGCGGACGTCGAGGTGCACGGCGACGAGGAGATCCAGCAGGCCGTCCGCTTCGCCCTGTTCCACGTGCTGCAGGCCGGCGCCCGCGCCGAGCAGCGCGCGATTCCGGCCAAGGGACTGACCGGCTCCGGATACGACGGCCACGCGTTCTGGGACACCGAGATGTTCGTGCTGCCCGTCCTCACCTACACCGCGCCCAAGGCGGTCGCCGAGGCGCTGCGCTGGCGCCAGGCCACCCTGCCCGCCGCCCGCGACCGCGCCACCCAGCTCGGGCTGCGCGGCGCCGCCTTCCCCTGGCGGACCATCGACGGCTCCGAGGGCTCCGCGTACTGGCCGGCCGGCACCGCCGCCTTCCACGTGGCCGCCGACATCGCGCACGCCGCGGTGCGCTACACGGCGGCGACCGGCGACACCGGCTTCGAACGCGAGACCGCCCTGGAGCTCCTGGTGGAGACGGCCCGGCTGTGGCGCTCGCTGGGACACCACGACCACCACGGCGTCTTCCACATCGACGGCGTCACCGGCCCGGACGAGTACAGCGCCGTCGTCGACGACAACACGTACACCAACCTCATGGCGCGCTCCAACCTGCTCGCCGCCGCCGACGTGTGCGAACGCCACCCGGAGGAGGCGACCCGGCTCGGCGTCGACGAGGAGGAGAGCGCCGCATGGCGGGACGCCGCCGAGGCCGTGCACATCCCCTACAACGAGGAGATCGGCGTCCACGAACAGCACGCCGGCTTCACCCGCCACCAGCGCTGGGACTTCGCGAACACCGGCGCCGACCAGTACCCGCTGATGCTGCACTTCCCGTACTTCGACATCTACCGCAAGCAGGTCGTCAAGCAGTCCGACCTCGTGCTCGCCATGTACACCTGCGGCAGCTGGTTCGACGCCCACTGCGACGAGGACCAGCTGGCCGCGAACTTCGCCTACTACGAGCCGCTGACCGTGCGGGACTCCTCCCTGTCCGCGTGCTGCCAGGCCGTCGTCGCCGCCCGGACGGGCCACCTGCGGCTGGCCTACGACTACGCCACCGAGGCCGCCCTGATGGACCTGGCCGACCTGGAGCACAACACCCGCGACGGACTCCACATCGCCTCGCTGGCCGGCACGTGGATGGCACTGGTCGCCGGGTTCGGCGGCACCCGGCGGGAGGGCGACAGCCTGCACTTCACGCCCCGGCTGCCCGAGAAGTTCAGCCGCCTCGCCTTCCGGCTCCAGTTCCGCGGCCGGTGCCTGCAAGTGGAGATCGGGCCCGACCGGGCGTCGTACTCGCTGCTGGGCGGGCCGCCCCTGACGATCCATCACCACGGGGACGAGGTGCGGGTGACCGGGGACGAGCCCGTCACGCTCGGCATTTCCGCGCCGAAGTGGCGGCCCACCCCCGAACAGCCCCCGCACCGCCGCCCGGGCGTCATCGAACGGCCGGTCCCGAGTGACGGATGACACCGCGCGACTGGCCGAGTTCCGCCCTGCACACCGCTGGTCGGCGGGTTAGTTTGACCATGATTTCCGGGAATCCGCGCTCCCGCGGCTTCCGGGCTCCAGCCACAGGCGGCAGGAGGTGGACTGACGAGCGGCCCCGTGACGAGCGGGGGTGAGGGGTGCACGGTGGCCGACGGCGCGAACGCGACTCTCGTAGGCAGACGCGGACGCGGCGGTGCGGCGGGAGGCCCGTCCGGCGCCCCCCGGCGGCTGCGCGGCGACGCGCCGGTCGCGGCGGTGGCCGCCGTCTTCGTCCTTGCCCAACTGGCCTTCGTGCACCCCTCGATGGGCCTCGGCTGGGACGAGATCGTGTACGTCAGCCAGGTCACCACCCACCATCCCGCCGCCTTCTTCAGCGCGCCGCGCTCCCGGGGCGTCTCCCTGCTGGCGGCACCCGTGGCCTCCTGGTCGGCCTCCACCGAACTCCTGCGCGTGTACCTCGCCGTCCTCTCGGGACTGGGCCTGTACCTCGCCCTGCGCGCCTGGAAGGGCCTGTTCCCGGCCCGGGTGCTGGCCACGGCCGGCGCGTTCCTCGCCACCCTGTGGGTGACCCTCTTCTACGGCCCTCAGGCCATGCCCAACTACTGGGTCGGGATCGGCGCCCTCGTGGCGGTCGGCTGCGCCCTGCGCGTCCTGGGGGCCGGCCCGGGGTGCTCCAGCAGGGGCGCGCTGTGGGGCGTGGCGGCCGGCGCCCTGCTGATGGCGCTGATGCGGCCCACCGACGCGGTCTGGGTGGCCGGACCCCTGCTCGCCTTCGTCCTCGTACGCCGCCAGTGGCCGCTGCTGCTCGCGCTGGCGGGAGGCCTGGCGGCCGGGGGAGTGGAATGGGCGATCGAGGCGTACGCCTGGTACGGGGGCCTCGGGGAGCGGCTGTCCCGGGCCTCCGAGATCCAGGGCGGCCTCGGCTGGAACATCGCCGTCGACGACCAGATGCGCAGCCTGGGCGGACGGGGCCTGTGCCGCCCGTGCACCGGAGCGATGCCGCACCCGGTCGTCACCCTGTGGTGGCTGCTCCTCCCGGTCGTCGTGGCCCTCGCCGCGGTCGTCGCGGTCCGCGCCCGCCGCGCCACCGCGACACTGCTCCCCCTCGCCTGCGCCGTCACGGCCGCGGCTCCGTACCTGTTCATGATCGGCTACGCGGCGCCCCGCTTCCTGCAGCCCGCCTACGCCCTGCTCGCCGTCCCGGTCGCAGACGCGCTGTGGCACCTGGTCAGGACCGGGCGGGAGCGGTGGCGGCCGGTGGCCGCGGCGCTGGTCGCGCTCGCCGTGGCCGGACACCTCGCGGTGCAGTTCTCGGTGCTCGTGGGCACCGTGGACCGCAACGTCGACAGCCGCGAGGACTGGGCCCGCGTCGCCGACGAACTGCACCGGCTCGGGGTCCGCCCGCCCTGCCTGATCACCGGACACGAGTCCATCCCGGTCGGCTACTACACGGGCTGCTCCTCCGGCTCGGTGAGCGGCAACAACGAGAACACCACCGCCGCCGAGATCACGGACACCGCACGGCGCATCCCGGTCGCCGCCATCACCGGACCCGGCGCCGCCCCGCCCGGCTACGCCCGCGACTGGACCCCGCACCGCATCACCGACCTGGAGATCCGCATCGCACCCCCGGGTTAGAGATCGCGTATCGGGAAACGCGAACCGGACAGCGAGACCACGAGCCGACGCAGCGCGAGAGGGAGGCAGCGATGGGCACGGACCCGATGGCCGACGACGCCTACCAGCCCACCGGAACCAACGAGGAGCAGGAGGACGCCGCGCCCCTCGACCTCCAGGACGCCGTCGACGAGCGGACCTACGACGACACCCTCGACGAGGGCTACTCCCCGCCGGAGAAGCCTCTGGGCGTGACCAAGCACGGCACCACGGCCGCCGAGCAGCACGAGGGCGAGAGCCTCGACGAACGGCTGGCCGAGGAGGTGCCGGACGTGACGGCACCCGACGGGGACGGTGTCGGCGACGAACCCGGCGGCGAGGGCGAACCGGTCGACCCCGAGGCGGGCACCGGCCGGGCCGGCCGTCTGGTCGCCCCCGACGAGGGCGTACGCACCGACACCACCAAGGAGACCGTCGCGGAGGACGTCGGCATCGACGGCGGAGCCGCCGGGGCCGAGGAGGCCGCGGTGCACGTGGTGGAGGACGAGACGGAGCTGCCGGAGTCCTAGGACCACGTCGGGAGCCCCGGCCGGACGACTGTGTCCGGCCGGGGCTCCCGACGGTCAGGGCAGCAGCTTGTCGAGGGCCGAGGGGCCCTCCTCGGCCAGCTTGCGCCTGGCCCACTCCAGGTTCTGCGGGGTGACGTCCCGGCCGGCCGCCAGGACCAGGTCCTCCGGGGACACGTCCGTCCCGGTGCGGGCGTGGAGCAGGTCGTCCGGAGTGGCGCGGTCCTCGCCCGCGCGGGCTTCGGAGGGTCGGGAGGCGTCGGGCTGTGACGTCGACATGATCAGTGCTCCTCGGATCCGGGTCGCTGCTTCGGTGCCGTGCTGTTGTCGGTCCCGAATATCCCGATAACACCATTCAATGCGGAACCGGCCCGCGCATCCGGAGCGCCGGCGGCGAAGGAGTGAGCACCAGCATCGTCACGTCGTCCTGCACGTCCGGGCAGAAGCGCCCGAGGTCCGCCCAGACCAGGCCGGGGAGCGCGGCGGAATCCTCGCCCGCGAGGGAGCGCAGCCGCTCGGCCAGCGGATAGAACGCGCCGCTGCCGTCCCTCGCCTCCACCACACCGTCCGAGGCGAGGAACAGCCGGTCACCGGGGCGCAGCGGCACCGTGCACGTCTCGATCGACCCGGCGTCCGCGAGCCCCAGCCCGAGCGGCGTCCACGGCGCGACCTCCAGCTCCTCGGCGTCCGCACCCCGCAGCAGCAGGGGCGGCGGGTTGCCGCAGACGACGACACGCACCTCCAGGGCGTCGGCGGAGAACTCCAGCAGCGCGGCCGTCGCGAACAGCTCGGCGTGCCGCGCGTCCGCCGAGTCCACCAGCAGCCTGCGGTCCAGCCGCCCCGCCACCGACGCCAGGTCCGGCTGGTCGAGCACCGCCTCCCGGAACGCCCCCAGCAGCGAGGCGACCGTCGACACCGCCGACAGGCCGTGCCCCTGCACGTCGCCCATCACCACCCGTACGCCGAAGGGGCCGTCCCGCACGTCGAAGAAGTCGCCCCCGACCAGGGTCCCGCGCTGCGCCGCCCGGTACAGCCCCGTACAGCGCACCGCCCCCACCCGCTCGGGCAGCGGCGGCGCCACGGCACGCTGTGCGGCCTCGGCGACCGTGCGCTCCAGCCCCAGCTGGGCGTCGCGGCGACTGCGCACGAAGGACACGAAGACGCTGAGCACGGAGACGAAGACGATGGTCAGCAGGTCGGCGTCGCCCGGCCGGTCGAGCTGGAGGGCCGGGATGTGCAGCAGCGCGACCACCACACCGCCCAGCAGGGCGGTCGCCAGCGGGCCGTAGGACAGCACGGCCAGCGGCGGGATGGCACCCAGCAGGAACCCGATCTCCAGGGGCTCGTCGCTCAGCAGGGTCGCCGCGCAGATCGCCACGACGAGGGCCGGCGGCAGCACCCGCACCCACCGGGGCGGCGGGGCCCCGCTCAGCCAGCTCCGCCGGTCCTCGCCCCGGCGCGGCCGCGGGACGGACACCTTTCGCACACCCCTACGCTCCTACGCCGCCGCGCCGCCCGCACGCGGAGGGCAGCGGGCGGGCGGCTCCGGAGGGGTACTAGAAGGCGCCGAGTGTCAGCCGGAAGCCGGTGGGTGCCGTGTCCTGGATGTAGGAGGCGAAGTCGGCCACGTCGTCGAAGGCGAAGCCGTACGCCCTGCCGTCCTCGGTGGCCGCGTGCACCGCCTTCGCGTAGTGGTTGGTCAGCGCGGTCCGGTAGAACGTCGCCGGGTCGGTCGTGGGCTGGCCGGCCGAGGAGACCAGCGTGGAGCGGTTGAAACCGGCGCCGAGGACCGCGGCGACGGGACCGGTCGTGCCGTCGTTGGGGGCGGCGAGGTTGCCGTCGCAGAAGAGCACGTCCCGGGTGGACGGCTTGGCGAAGGACACCTGGGCGGGCCCGTCGAAGGTCAGCCGGTCCCCGCGCACCCGGCCGGTGAAGGTCCCGGCGTTGGTGGTGATCCTGAGGTCCTTGCCGGTGTAGGTGCTCCAGACCTCGTCGATGTAAGGGGCGAGGTAGTCCTTGGAAAACAGGCCGGCGTCCAGCCCGTGGCCGGGGGCGATCACCCGGGTGTCGTCCACCACCAGCGGCGCGAACTCCGCCACCTTCCGCACCGCCTCGAAGACGGCCGCGCGGCCTCCCGGACGTATCGTGCCGGTGGTCTGGTCGTCGGCGCCGGTCAGCCGGATGGCGAGCGGCACGCTGAACATGTCGACCATGGTGGTGTTGCAGAACATCCCGGCGGAGTTGTAGGTGAACTCCGCGCAGTCGTGCAGCACCCCGTAGTTCGGGTCGGACCCGACCCAGCCCGCCGGGTACTGCAGCGCGGCGTTTCCCGCGCCGTCCGCGACGACCTTGAACTTCAGCTTCTCGCCCAGGGACACGTAGATCCGGCCGGAGAGGTGCGGCAGGCTCAGCTCGGTCTCGCCGCTGCCGGAGAGGCCGATCGCGTAGTCGGTGTAGCCGTCGGCGCCGTTGTCGGAGAGGGACACGGGGGCGACGGTGCCGTCAGGGGTGACACGCACCTGGCGGCCGTCCACGTTGCCCACGATGTAGACGTGTACGTCGGCGTTGCCGAAGGAGCCGGTCTCGTTGACGATCGTCAGCGGCAGGGCACCGTCGGCCCCGGCCTTCGGGGCCGGGTCGTCCGAGCCGACGCCCGCGAGGGCGTGCGGCGCGACGGCGGCGGCGACCGGCGCGGCCACGACGGCTCCGCCGAGGGCGACGAGCAGCTTGCGGCGGGCGAGCGGACGCTGGTGACGAGGAGTCATGTGGGGGGTCTCCAGTGATCGGGGCCTGACAGGGCGTGAGAGCGCTCTCACGCGGTGCGGCGATGGTACGCAGCACCGTGGGCCCGGCCAACCGTCCGCTTCCTGCTCCAAACCCGTTGAGCCTGCTGGGACTTGGGGTGTGCGACCTCGCGCAGGGGACGCTTAACCGGTGTTTAAGGCGCGCTTAACCCACGGCGAGGGAAGGGGGACCGGGACCGGTGGCGGCCGGTCGACGGTGCCGGGTGGCATGCTGGCCGCACGGTGACCGGTGGGGTACCGGTGCGGAGGAGGCGGCATGGGGTTCGAGGGCGAGGTCTGGCACGTGCGCCGGGCGCCGGACGCGGGCCGGGCGGCCGACGCGGAGTCCGGCGACATCGGGGAGATCGTGATCGAGGAGGCCGACTTCCCCTGGCTGTCCGGCCGGTTCCGGGCGGGTCCGGCCTACGGTGCCGTCCGCGAGCTGTTCGCCCGCGAACTCGCCCTGGCGGAAGCGGACGACACCGAGCACTGGACGCGGTGGGAGGCGGTCTACGCCGAGATCGAACGGCGGGTGCGGCTGGTGTCGCCCGACGGCCCGGTCGCCGAGTTCCTGCTGCACATCGAGGGCGACCGGGCCTGGTTCCGGTGGAGCGACGAGCCGTTCGGGCCGGAGCGGGCGGGGGACTGACCGCGCCCACCCCGCCCGGCGGGTCAGCGAGTGGCGACCCGGCGCGTCGGCAGGTCAGCGCGTCAGCATGCTCTCGGCCTCGGCGAGGATCTCGGTGACGCGCAGCCCGAACGCGGCGTCGCATGGATGCGGGCGCCCACCACCGGCGGCGGCCAGCAGCGCGTCCGCGGCCCGCCGCAGCGCGGGCACCGGACCTTCCGTGGCCTCCGGGAGCAGCGTCACCCCGGTCCGGCCGCGCAGCTCCACCGTGGCGCCCGCCGCGGCGGGCGGCGCCGTCAGGCTGAGCGTGAGCGTGCTGGAGGTCCCGCCCGCATGGTCGAGGACCAGGTGCACGGTGTCCCCGGGGCCCGGGGCCGCCGCCGCCACGCGCCGGGCGTCACCGAGGACCGGCAGCAGTACGGACAGGGCGTGCGGCCCCACGTCCCACAGGGCGCCCTTCTCCCGCCGCCACGGCGAGGCGGCGAACGGGCTGTCGCCACCCCCGAACAGGGCGCCCAGCCACTGCGCCCGCGCCGTGAACCAGTCGTCCCCGGCGGCCTGTTCGGTGATCCACGCCTCCGTCTCGGGCTGGAACCGGGCGGTGAAGAAGACCACCGAGGCGACGCCGGCCGCCCGCACCGCCTCCACCACGGCCCGCCCCTGCGCCACCGTCGTCGCGAGCGGCTTGTCGAGCAGCAGATGGCGCCCGGTCCGCGCGGCGCGCACCGCCAGGTCGGCCTGCACGGCCGGGGGCAGCGCGACGGCGACGGCCTCCACGTCGGCCAGCAGGGCGTCGACGTCGTCGTAGGCCCGTGTGCCGTGCCGCTCCGCCAGCTCCTCGGCGGCGTCCTGGCGGCGGCCCCACACCCCCACGAAGTCCAGGTCGTCGTGGTCGGCCAGGGCGGGGGCGTGCGCCATGTCCGCCCAGGGGCCGGTGCCGAGCAGTCCGATGCGCATCCCGTCGCCTCTCCGCGGTGCCGGCCCGATCACGGACCCGCCGACGATCGTCCATGACGACCGGGCTGCGACCGCCCGGCCGACGTCGAGCGTGTCACATCCACGCAGCGTATGGACAGGGCGGAGGGGGTCGAGGACCCGGCGGCTCCGTGCCACTGAGGCCGACGCCGGAGCCCGCGCCGCGGACCGGCCCGCTCCCCGGCGTCGTAGGAGACCGGTGATTCTGCCGATCCCCCCGGCCGTCGCGTCGCTCGACAGTGGCACGGCCAACCCATCGGCGAGGCCCGCCCGGCGGATGTCCCGGGACGCGACCCCACGCGTTCCGGGCCGTGTGCGATCACCGGGCGGCCCGCTCGCCACGACCGAGAGGACCATCCCTCGTGCAGCAGCACCCCCACACCCACGCCGCACGCCCCGCGTTCCAGGGCACCCGGCGGCGCCTCGCCGGCCTGACGGCCGCCGTGGCCGCGGTCTTCGCGCTCGGCACCCTCACCGGCCCCGGCGCGCAGGCCGCCGACAACCCGTACGAGCGCGGCCCGGCGCCCACCGTGTCCAGCATCGAGGCCCTGCGCGGCCCCTACTCCGTGGCCGACACCAGCGTCTCCTCCCTCGCGGTCACCGGCTTCGGCGGCGGCACCATCTACTACCCGACCAGCACGAGCGACGGCACGTTCGGCGCCGTCGTGATCGCGCCCGGGTTCACCGCGTACCAGTCCTCCATCGCCTGGCTCGGCCCGCGACTGGCCTCCCAGGGCTTCGTCGTGTTCACCATCGACACCAACACCACGCTGGACCAGCCCGACTCACGCGGCCGGCAGCTGCTGGCCGCCCTGGACTACCTCACCGAGCGCAGCTCCGTCCGTGGCCGGATCGACAGCAGCCGACTCGGCGTCATGGGCCACTCCATGGGCGGCGGCGGCACTCTGGAGGCCGCCAAGTCGCGGCCGTCGCTCCAGGCCGCGATCCCCCTCACCCCCTGGAACCTGGACAAGAGCTGGCCCGAGGTCAGCACCCCGACGCTGATCGTCGGCGCCGACGGCGACACGGTCGCCCCCGTGGCCTCGCACGCCGAGCCGTTCTACTCCGGCCTGCCCTCCGCGACCGACCGGGCCTACCTGGAGCTGAACAACGCGACCCACTTCTCGCCCAACACGTCCAACACGACGATCGCGAAATACAGCGTCTCCTGGCTCAAGCGGTTCATCGACAACGACACCCGCTACGAGCAGTTCCTGTGCCCGCTGCCCCGGCCGAGCCTGACGATCGAGGAGTACCGGGGCAACTGCCCGCACGGCTCCTGACCCGGCGCACGGCACCTCTCGCCCCGCAGGGGCACCACCGGCGGCGGTCGCGGGCACACCGCGGCCGTCGCCGGTCCGCTGTGCCGGCGCACGACCGGGGCCGGGGCCGGTTGGGCGCCGGCACAGCGACCGCGCCGCCCGCAGGGCACAGAGCCGCAGGTGACGGCACCGAAGCGGCGGCGGGCGCGGGCGGACCGGTGCCTTCCGCCTCGGGTTACGCGCGCGTAACCTCGCGGGAATGACCGGAGAGACGACCGTACCCACGGCCGGGCGGATCCACGGCCGGAGCGCGCAACGCAAGGCGCTGCGCGCACTGTTGGACGCGCTGCCCTCCCACGGCGGCCAACTCCTCCTGGCCGGCGAACCCGGGCTCGGCCGCACCGCGCTGCTCCAGTGGGCCGCCCGCTCCTTCCGAGCCGGTCCGGTACTCCACCTCGGTCCGGGCCCGGACCTGGGCGCGCACGTCACCGCCGGACGACTGCTCGACACCCTGCGGACGGCGGCGGCCGCGGCGCCCGTGCTGGTGTGTGTCGACGACGCCCACCTCTGGGACGCGCCGGCCCGGACGGCACTGGGACGCGCGGCGCGGCACCTGCACCCCGCCGACCGGGTCGGCCTGCTGCTCTCCGTCGCCTCGGACCGCGCCGTCGACCCGGAGTTCGCCCGGCTGCCCGTCGTCCACCTGGACCCGCTGGCCCCGTCGAGGGCGGCCGCCCTGCTCGACGACGTGACCGACGGTGCCGCCGCCCCGGCCGTCCGCGAGCAACTCCTGGCCGAGGCGGAGGGGAACCCGGCCCTCCTCGTCGCCCTCGTGCGCCGGCTGTCACCCGGTGAGCTGCGCGGACACCGGCCGCTGCCCCACCCGCTGGCCGACGCGGCCGCCCTCGCCGAGGTCGCGGGCGGTGCCCCGAGCGGCCGGTCCGCGCACGCACGGGACCTGCTGCTGACGGTGGCGGCGGCCGGACGGGCCGCGGACGGCGCGGACGTCGACGCCGGTCTGGTCCAGGAAGCGCTGTGGCGCCTGCGGCCGGCCCCGGGACCCGGTCCCCGCGCGGAACCGCTGCCCGGGCAACTCGTCCTGGCCGGTGACCGGCTCCGCTTCCGCAGCCCGCTGGTCCGCCGTACCGTGCACGCCACCGCCAGTCCGGAGCGGCGCCGCGCCGTGCACCGCGCGCTGGCCGACGTGCTGGAGGGCGACGGCCACCGCCTCACGGGTCTGCTGCACCGCTCGTGGTCCCTGGGCGGCCGGGAGCCCGCGCCCGCGCCGGCGGACCGACTCGCCGCGCTGGCGGACCGGCTCGCGGCGGTGGCGGCCGACGACGCGGTGCCCGCCTCGCACCGGCTGCGCGCGAGCGCGTACGCCCGTGCAGCCGAGCTGACGGCCGACGGTACGCGACGGGCCGAGCGGTACACCGCCGCGGCCGAACAGGCCCTGCTCGCCGGGAGCCCCGAACGGGCCCGCCCCCTGCTCGCCGCGGCCCGGGACCGCGCGGCCCCCGCCGCCGTACGGGGACGCGCCGAGCTGGTACGCGGCGTGACGGAACTGAGGGACGGTCCGGTCGGCGACGCCCACCAGTCCCTGCTGCTGGCCGCCTCGCTGCTCGCCGCGGACGCGCCCGCCGACGCCGCGACCGCCGCCCTCGCCGCCGCCGACGCGGCCTGGGCGGCGGGCGACCTGCCCGCGTGCCTGACCACGCTCGCCCCCGAACCGCCGCCGCACCGGGCCGAGGACCGGGCACCCGGGACCGACGGACCCGCCGCCGCCCGCGGCCCCGCGGCGAGCACGGCCGCCGTCGTACGTGACCACCGCGCCGGCCTGCGGGCGCTGCTCGAAGGACGGCTCGACCGGGCCGGGACCCCACTCGGACAGGTGGTCGAGCGGGGCAGGACCGAGGAACGGCCGGAGACGCTGCTTCGGTCGGCGGCGGCCGCGCTGCTGCTCGGAGACGTGGACGCCGCCCGCAGCGGCGGGGCCCGGGCCCTGGCCGCCGCGCGGCAGCTCGGGTCGGACGCGCTGGTGCCGCAGGCACTGGAGTACCTCGCCTACGCCGAACTGCGCGCCGGACGGCACCCGCAGGCGCGCACCCACGCGGAGGAGGGGCTGCGCACCGCACTGCGGGCCGGACAGCGCAACACGGCGGCCCACCACCGGGCGGTGCTTGCGCTCGCCGCGTCGATCGAGGAGGAACCGGACGTCGTCGCCCGGCACGTCACCGCCGCGCTGGAGACGGCCCGCCGGCACGGACTGGCTCAGGCGGCCACCCTCGCCCAGTGGGCGGCGGCCCGCGCCGACCTCGGCCGGGGCCGCCCCTTCGACGCCGCCGACCGGCTCGGGCTCCTGGTCCTCCCCGGGCCCGGGCGGGGCCACTTCGCGGTGTGGCGGCTGGTCGTGCCCTGCTTCGTGGAGGCCGCGGTGCTCGCCGGACGCCACGAAGACGCCCGCGCGGTCCTCCCGGACTTCGCCGACTGGGCGGCGTTCGGCGCCGACCCGCAGGCCGCCGCCCAACTGGCCCGCTGCCACGCCCTGCTCGCCCCCGCCGAGCACGCCGACGGCCTCTACCGCCGCGCCCTCGACCGGCACGACGAGGCGGGCGGCGACTTCGAACGGGCCCGCACCGCGCTGCTGTACGGCAAGTGGCTGCGCCGGCGCCGCAGACCCCGCGAGGCCCGCGGCCGGCTCGGCACCGCGCTGGCCGGGTTCGAGCGCTGCGGCGCCGGCGTCTGGGCCGCACAGGCACGCGACGAACTCCGCGCCCTCGGCGCGGCCCCGCAGTCCACCGGCGCCGGAACGCCGAACCGGCTCGGCCGCCTGACCCCGCAGCAACTGCGCATCGCGCGGCACGTCGCCGAGGGCGCCACCAACCGCGAGGTCGCCCTGGCCCTCGGCGTGAGCACCCGCACCGTCGACTACCACCTCCGCAAGGTCTTCGCCGCCCTCGGCGTACGGTCCCGCCTGGAGCTGGCCCGCATGGTGGGGGAGGCCGAACAGGCCCACCAGGACCAGGGGGCCCGAGGGGCCCGCCGGGCCGGGGCCCAGGAAAAGACCGGTGCACAACACTAGGGACCGACCGGACGGTATGCCATCCTTCGGGGCAGGACGAGTCAGGGGGCAGGACCGGCGCGTCGGGACGGCCCGTCGCGGCGCGGCGCCTCCACCAGCCCTGCCCCGGGGAGGACCGCGATGCAGCACGCCGTACGGTCACGAGCAGCGATCCGCACCGGGCTGACGCCCGTTCCACGCCCGCGGACACCGGGCGTCACGTCGTTGATCGACGCCGACGCCCTGCGGGTCCTGCACCGGGCCGCCCGTGCCCTGCTCGACGACCTTCCCGACCTGACCGACCGGCTGATGGCCCTGCTGCGGGAGCAGGAGCCCGCCTACCGGGCCACCCTCGCGAAGGACCCCGCCGCCACCTGGCAGGAGGCCCACCGCTCGCTGCGGCACAGCGTGGCCTCCCTGCTCGATCCGCGCGGCGCCCGGGACGCGGCCCGCCGCTGCTCCTGGCGGATCGGCGCCTCCCGCGCCGAGCAGGGGCTCCCGCTGGACGCCCTGCTGCACGCCTTCCGCCTGGGCGGCTCGCTGGTGTGGCAGCGGCTGGTCGAGGAGACGTCCAGGGCCGCCCCGGAGGACGTGCGGCTCCTCGTGCACGTGGCCGCCGACGTGTGGAACTTCGTCGACGAGCACTGCACCCTCGTCGCGGACGCCTACCGGCAGACCGAGTGGCAGATCGGCCGGCGCCGCGAGAACCGGGCCCGGCTGCTGGCGGCCGGCCTGCTCGACGGCACCGGCCGCATCGCCGACCTGCCCGAGGCCGCCCGGATCCTCGGCCTCCCCGAACAGGGCCGGTACGTCGTCGTCGCCGTCACCGGCGGACCACCGGCCCGGTCCGGGGCCGTCCGCGCCGCCGCCGTGCCGCCCGGGAGCCAGGTCCACTGGCACGCCGGGGCGGAGGCCGACTACGGCATCGTCCTGGTCGGGGCCCGCGAGGGGCTCCCGGACCCGCACGAGCCGACAACCGCGGCCCCCGCCCCCGTACCGGGGCTCCGGATCGGGGTCGGCAGCCCGGTCGAGGGCCTCGCCGCCGTCGGGGACGCCCGCAGGCTCGCGGACACCGCCCTGGCCATCTGCCCGGTGGCGGGCGGAACCGTGCGACTGGCCGACCACCTCCCGGCCGCACTGGTCGTCTCCAGCCCCGAGCTGGGCCGGGCCCTCGCCGAGAAGGTGCTCGGCCCCCTGCTCCGCCTGGAGCCCGCCGACCGCGAGGTGCTCCTCGACACCCTCACCACCTGGCTCGACTGCGACGGTTCGGCCCAGCGTGCCGGTGAGCGCCTCTACTGCCACCGCAACACGGTCCTCAACCGCCTCCGCCGTTGTGAACAGCTCACCGGCCGCTCCCTGGCCCGCCCGGCCGACGTCGTCGAGTTCAGCCTGGCCCTGACGGCCCGACGGGTCCTGCACGACTGATCCGGGGCGATCCCCCGGAAGCCCCGGAAGCCCCGGAAGCCCAGTGGGGGCCGGCAGGCCCGCAGCCCCGGAGGCGCGGAGCGTCTGGTCCGCTCCCTCGACTTCCTCGCGGCCCAGCAGGCGGACGACGGCGGCGGGCCGGTGCGCCGGCGCCGGTGGGCGCCCGTCCCGGCCCCGGCGGTCCGCGCACGGGTGGCGGGGAGGTCCCGGTGTCCGGCGGCCGCCGCGCCGCTCGGCGGCGGCTCGGGGCTTCGGGGGCGCTGCCGCCCCACACCTGGCTGACGGACGCCCGGGTGCGGCGGGGGGCCCGTCGCGGCCGTCGGCTGCGGCTGCCGAGGGCGGGCGCGGCCCGCCACGGCACCGGCGATCCGCACGCCGATGCCGTACCGGTCGTCGAGGCCGGCGCACCCCGGCGGGACCGCCGTGATCCCGGCGCCCCACGTACCCTCCGGGCGTTCCTGAGGACCGGCCGCCTGCACAGGCCACTCCGGAGCCCCCGGCCACCTCTGACACCGTGGGCACCCCGGGCACTCCAAGCCGCACCGTCGGTGCGGGCGCCGGGTGCTGCCCCGCCACCGCCCTCGGCGGGTCCCCTGGGCATCCGCACAGACTCGCGCTCCCCGGACTGGGACACCGCAGCGACCCTGCCCGGGGTCCCTGTACGACCCCCGGTGCCCGTGTTGTCGTGAGCTCCCCCTTCACCCGTCACCGTGCCGTTCCGGCCCGGTCCCAAGGAGCCGCGATGCCCGCAGCACCACCGGACGGCGCGCCCGCGCTGCACGTCGAGAGCCTCGACGTGACGTACGGGCGCGCACTGTCCGCCCTCCGCTCCGTGTCCCTGACCGTCCCGCACGGCGCCGTCGTCGCCCTGCTCGGAGCCAACGGCGCCGGCAAGACGACACTGCTGCGGGCCGTCTCGGGCACCCTGCGCCTGCACCGCGGCGCGATCACGGCCGGCCGGGTCCGCTACGGCGACACGGTCCTGGACGGCCGGGACCCGGTCGCCGCCGTACGCGCCGGAGTCGTCCAGGTGCCCGAGGGCAGGCGGGTGTTCGCCGGACTCACCGTCGACGAGAACCTGCGAGCCGGCGGACTCGGCCTCAACCGGCGGGCCCCTGCCCAGGTCCGCGAGGCCAGGGAACGCGTCTTCACCCTGTTCCCGCGGCTCGCCGAGCGCACCCGCCAGGCCGCCGGTCTGCTGTCCGGCGGGGAGCAGCAGATGCTGGCCATCGGCCGCGCCCTGATGGCCGCCCCGCGTCTCCTCCTCCTCGACGAGCCCTCGCTCGGGCTCGCCCCCATGATGGTCGAGCGCATCGCCGAGGTCGTCCGCGAGATCAACGCCCAGGGCACCGCCGTCCTCCTCGTCGAACAGAACGCCGGCATGGCGCTCTCGCTCGCCGGACAGGCCCATGTCCTGGAGGTCGGCGAGATCCGGCTGTCCGGCGACGCCGCCGACCTCGCGCGGACGGACGCCGTACGCCGTCTCTACCTGGGCGAGACCGGCGACGACACCGAAGGCAAGGGGGCCGCGTGACCACCCCCTCCGCGCTCGCCGCCGCACCGCCGACGCTGGACGTGCGGGGCGTGACCGTGCGCTTCGCCGGTCTCCTCGCCCTCGACGACGTCTCCTTCACCGTCGCCCCCGGCACCGTGCACGCCGTCATCGGCCCCAACGGCGCCGGCAAGTCCACCTGCTTCAACGTCCTGTCCGGCCTGTACCGCCCCACCGCCGGTTCCGTACGGCTCGGCGCCGCGGAACTGACCCGGCTCGCCCCGCACCGGATCGCCTCCCTGGGCGTCGCCCGCACCTTCCAGAACATCGTCACCACCCAGGGCACCGTCGCCGACAACCTCATGCTCGGCCGGCACGCCCTGTCCCGCGCCGGTTTCGCCGCCAGCGCCCTGCGCCTGCCGCGCGCCGTGCGCGAACAGCGCGAGCACCTCGCCAAGGCCCGCGAGATCGCCGAACTCACCGGCCTCGGCGCCCACTTCGACTCACCCGTCGCGCTGCTGTCGTACGGCGACCGCAAACGCGTCGAACTCGCCCGCGCCCTCTGTCTGGAGCCCCGTGTACTGCTGCTCGACGAACCCGTGGCCGGCATGAACGCCGCCGAACGCATCCGCATGACCGAGGTCGTCCGGGAGGTCCGCGCCGAACTCGGCCTCTCCGTCGTGCTGGTGGAGCACGACATGGGCCTGGTCATGCGGCTCGCCGACGAGGTCACCGTCCTCGACTTCGGCCGGGCCATCGCCCACGGCACTCCCGACGAGGTCCGGGCGGACCCCGAGGTGCTCCGCGCCTACCTCGGCACCACGACGGGGGAGGACGCGGCATGACCGGCTTCCTCGACAGTCTCTTCAACGGCCTGGCACTGGGCTCCGTGTACGCCCTGATCGCCCTCGGCTTCGTCACCATCTTCAAGGCCTCCGGCGTCCTGAGCTTCACCCACGGGTCGCTGCTGCTGCTCGGCGGGTACCTCGTCGCCGTCCTCCACGACGACATCGGCTTCGCCGGCGCGCTGGCCGTCGCGGTCCTGGTGACGGCGGCCGTGGCCGGGGTGCTGGACCGGCTGGTGCTGCAACGCGTCGGCGGGAGCGACCCGCACGCCGCCCACGTCCAGACCATCGTGACCATCGGCATCGACATCGTCCTGGTCACCGACCTCGCCCGGCGCATCGGCGGCGACCTGCTGCCGCTTGGCGACCCCTGGGGCGACGCCGTGACCGACCTGGGGCCGGTGACCGTGGCCGACAGCCGCGTCGCCGCGATCATGGTGTCCGCCGTCGCCATCGGTGGCGCCTTCGCCCTCTTCCGGTTCACACCCTGGGGCCTGTCGCTGCGCGCGGCGGCCGAGGACCGCGAGGCCGCCGCGCTCATGGGCGTACGGCTCACCCGCGTACGCACCGTCGCCTGGTGCCTGGCCGGCGCCCTCGCCGCACTCGCCGCCGTCTTCCTGGTCGCCTTCCCGGCGCCCGGCCTGGAGCGCACCACCGGGCAGATCGCGCTGAAGGCATTCCCGGCCGCCATCCTCGGCGGCATGACCTCCCCGGTCGGCGCCCTGGTCGGCAGCATGCTGATCGGACTCACCGAGGCCTTCGTCGCCGGCTACCAGTCCGACCTGCACGTCCTCGGCGAGGGCTTCGGCGACGTCGCGCCGTACGCCGTGATGGTGCTCGTCCTGCTGGTGCGCCCCGCCGGACTCTTCGCGGCCAAGGGAGCGGCCCGTGTCTGACCTGCGACCCCTCCTCCTCCGGCGCGGCCCGCTCCTGCTGGCCGCACTGCTCCTGTGCGCCCTGCCCTTCTACCTGGACGCCTTCTGGCTGCGCATCGGTCTGTTCTCCATGGCCGCGGCGATCGGCGCGGTCGGGCTCGGCCTGCTCAGCGGCACCGCAGGACAGCTCTCCCTCGGGCACGCCTTCTTCCTCGCCGTCGGCGCCTACGGCTACGTCTGGCTGGCGGGCGAGCCGGGGCCCGGACTGCCGCCCGCCGTCGCCGCCGTCCTCGCCGTACTCCTCGCCGGAGCGGCGGGCGGGCTGTTCAGCCCCGTCGCCGGACGAGTGAAGGGCATCTACCTGGGCGTCGCCACGCTCGCCCTGGTCTTCCTCGGCCACCACCTCCTGCTCACTGCGGACTCCGTCACCGGCGGCTTCAACGGCCGTTCGGTGCCGCCGCTGGAGCTGGGCGGCTTCACCTTCGCCGAGTCGGACCCCGAACTGACCGTCCTGGGCGTGCCGTTCGGCGCCGAGGAACGACTCTGGTACCTGGGTCTCGTCCTGTTCGCCGTCACCTGGTTCACCGCGCGCGGACTGCTGCGCGGCCGTCCCGGACGCGCCCTGGTGGCGCTGCGCGACAGCGAGACCGCGGCGTCCGTGATGGGGGTGCACGTGGCCCGGTACCGCTCGGCCGCGTTCGTCGTCTCGTCGATGTACGCGGGCCTGGCCGGCGTCCTGCTCGCCCTCGCCTTCCGCCGCGTGGTGCCCGACTACTTCTCCCTGGCCCTCTCCGTCGACTACCTCGCCATGATCGTCATCGGCGGCCTCGGCTCGGTGGCCGGAGCCACCGCCGGTGCCGTCTTCGTCACCGCGCTGCCCCTGCTGATGACCCGCTACGCCGACCAGTTGCCCCTGGTGGCGGCGCCCGGGTCCGGCGGCGGTTCCATCGGCCCGACCGAGGCGTCCCGTTACCTCTACGGCGCGGCGATCGTCGTGATCCTCCTCTACGCCCCCGACGGCCTGCACGGACTGGCCCGCCGCACCCGGGTCCGCCTGCGCCGCCGCCCACCCGTCACCGGCCCGCCCGGAACCGGGCCCTCGCCCGGTCCCACCCACGCCGGTCCCGGCACCGCCTCCGACACCACCGACACCACCGACACCACCGCACGAGCCAAGGAGCACACCCCGTGAACGTCACGCACCCCAGGCCCCGCACCGCCCGGACCGCCGCCCTGGCCGCGGCACTGGCCGCCGTGCTGCTCGCGGGCACCGCCTGCAGCTCCAAGGCGGACGGCGGGAGCGCCGACGACGCCGCCGACGGCGTCAAGTCCGGCCCCGGAGTCACCGAGAAGACCATCAGACTCGGCGCGCTGACCGACCTCACCGGCCCCTACGCCACGCTCGGCAAGAGCATCGTGCAGGCCCAGCAGATATGGGCCGACGAGACCAACGCCGCGGGCGGCATCTGCGGACGCCAGGTGGAGATCGTCGTCAAGGACCACGGCTACGACGTGCAGAAGGCGGTCACCGCCTACGCCGACATCGCCCCGGACGTCGTCGCCCTGCCCCAGGTCATCGGCTCGCCGGTGGTCGCCGCCCTGCTCGACGACATCGAGCGGGACCACCTGCTGACCTTCCCGCAGGCCTGGGCGGCCAGTCTGCTCGGCCGGGACTCCGTCCAGGTCCTCGGCACCACCTACGACCTCGACATGATCGCCGCCGTCGACTTCCTCACCCGCACCAAGAAGATCGCCAAGGGCGACACCATCGGTCACGTCTACTTCGAGGGCGACTACGGCTCCAACGCGCTGGAGGGCTCCGAGTGGGCCGCCGAGCAGGCGGGGATGAAGGTCGCCGGGCAGAAGATCAAGGCCACCGACACCGACCTGACCGCGCAGGTGTCCGCCCTGAGCAAGGCCGGGGTGCAGGCGATCCTGATCAGCGCGGGCCCCGCCCAGACCGCCTCCCTGGCCGGCGTGGCCGCCGCCCGCGGTCTGAAGGTGCCGATCGTCAGCAGCGCGCCCGGCTACGCGCCGCAGTTGCTCAAGACGCCCGCGGCGGCGGCGCTGGAAGCCATGGTCCACGTCGTCAGCGCCGCACCGGCGGTCAGCTCCGACCTGCCGGGTGTCAAGAAGATGGTCGCCTCCTACAAGAAGGCGTACCCGGGCGAGCCCGTCGACTCCGGAGTGCTCTCCGGATACAACGCCGCCCAGCTGACGGGCGCGGACCTGAAGAAGGCCTGCGAGGGCGGGAGCCTCGCCCGTCAGGACGTGGTCAAGGCGCACCGTTCGCAGAAGAACGCCGACACCGGACTCGGTACCCCGCAGGACTTCACCCTCGTGACCGCCCCGGCCAGCCGGTCCACCTACGTGCTGAAGCCCGACGCCAAGGCGGTGGGCGGCCTGGTCGGCGTGGAGGAGGCCCACGAGGCGCCCGGAGTGGACGCGTACCTGGCCGGGCGCGGCTGATCGGTCGAGTGGCCGTCAACTGGTCTGGGGGACAACGGATTTGACGGCCACTTGATCCGGCCTATGGTTTGGCTGACCACTAGGTCTTTAGGATGTACTGTCTGTCATGCCAGTCCAGTTGGCGCCGGTACGGAGCTGGGGGAACGATGCAAGCCGACAAGCAGCTGTCCACGGAGATCGATGCCAACGTGCCCACAGCGGCACGTATGTACGATTTCTACCTGGGCGGCAAGGACAACTACGCGGCCGACCGCGAGGCCGTGGGCGAACTCGACAAGGTCGTCCCCAGTACGCGTCGGCTGGCGCTGAACAACCGCCGTTTCCTCCAGCGGGTCGTCCGGGTCCTCGCCGAGGACTACGGCATCCGTCAGTTCCTCGACCACGGCTCCGGCCTGCCCACGCAGGACAACGTGCACCAGGTCGCCCAGCGCGTCGCACCCGAGTCGCGCGTCGTCTACGTCGACAACGACCCGATGGTGCTGGTCCACGGCCGGGCTCTGCTCGACCAGAACGACCAGACCGCCGTGATCCACGCCGACATGCGTGCCACCGAGGAGATCTTCTCCCACCCGGACACCCAGCGTCTGATCGACTTCTCGCAGCCGGTCGCCGTCCTGTTCAACTCGGTGTTCCACTGCATCCCGGACAGCGACACCGACGGACCCAAGGCGGTCGTCCGCCGGGTGACCGAGCGGCTGGTGCCCGGAAGTTTCGCCGTGATGTGCCAGCTGGTCAGCGAGGACGCCGAGGTGCGGAAGTTCGTCACGGACTTCATGGACCAGGCGACGCAGGGCCACTGGGGCCGGGTGCGTGAGCCCAAGGACGTCGAGGCCCTCTTCGAGGGCATGGACATCCTGGAACCGGGTCTGGTGGAGGTCTCCACCTGGCGTCCGGACACCGAGGTGGCGCCGCGTCAGCTCACCGACGAGTGGATCGAGTTCGGCGGACTGGGCCGTCTGCGCTGACCGCGGACGAGCCGAGCCGGGCTCCGCACGACGGAGGAGGGGGCCACGCGCGGTGCGCGTGGCCCCCTCCTCCGTCGTGCGCTACTTCGCGGGATAGCGCGCCGCCATCGTCTCGCGCAGCCGCTCCAGCGACTCGCGCGGAGTCAGCGCCTCGTCGGCCAGCCGGTCCAGCGCGACCCGGTACTGCTCGGTCTCGTCCCGGTCCTCCAGGAAGTTGGCGCTGCCGATGTGCTCCAGGTAGACCACGTCCGGCAGGTCGGTGCCGCCGAAACGCAAGTAGGTGACGGGGATCGCCGGCGCCGACGCGTTCGTCACGTCCAGCGGCACGATCTGCAGCGTCACATGGGGCCGCTTCGCCATCGTGACCAGGTGCTCGAGCTGCTCGCGCATGACCTCACGGCTGCCCAGCACGCGCAGCAGGACGGACTCGTCGACGATCGCCCACAGCTGCGGCGCGTCCTTGCGCTCCAGCAACGCCGCCCGGTGCTTGCGCAGTTCGACGCGGCGCCGGACCTCGCTCGCGGGGGCGTTGGGCAGACCGCGCTCGACCACGGCCTCCGTGTACGCCTCGGTCTGCAGCAGGCCGGGAACGTACTGGATCTCGAAGGTACGGATGGTCGCCGCGGCCTCCTGGAGGCCCACCAGGCGGTCGAACCACTCGGGCATCAGGCGCTTGTCGTACCGCTGCCACCAGCCCGGTTCGCCCGCGCGCTGCAGCAGTTTGAGGAGGACCGAGGCTTCGTAGGCATCGGTGCCGTACCGATCGAGCAGCGCACGGACGTCCTTCTCCGAAGGGGGCCTGCGGCCCTTGCCCGACTCGATGCGCGAGAGCTTCGCGGCGCTGAAGCCCAGCTCGCGTGCCGCCTGGTCCTGGGAGAGGCCGGCGTCCTCGCGGAAACCCGCCAGCTGCACGCCGACGAGCATCTTCAGCAGGGTCGGAGCCGGCTCGGCCCGGTCCAGATAGGGTTCGAGACGGGAGATGCGATGCGACGCGGCGGACATCCTGGCTCCCAGCAGACCGGCAGACTTGAAGGAAAGACTATCTCATCCCTTCGGCGCCCGCCGCATCCGCCTGAAGAAATCGGGTAGTTGGGCTCCGCTTCCGGACCGACGCGCCGTCGCGCCGTTCGCGCCCCCCCCGGGCGGCCGCCGCGCCGCCCCGGCCTACAGCAGGTGGTCGAACTCGCCCTCCTTCGCCCCCGCCAGGAACGCGGCCACCTCAGCCGGGGTGTAGACGAGCGCGGGGCCGTCGGGGTAGCGGGAGTTGCGCATCGCGATGCCTCCGTCCACGAGGGCGACCTCGACGCAGTTGCCCTCGGCGTTGCTGTGCCGACTCTTCTTCCAGCAGGCGTCCAACAGGCTGGCCTGCACTCCGTTGCGCACTGGTGGCACCGCGGTCTCCTTGCTGTTCGGGGGAGCGGACCGAAGCGTGCCGGTCCCCGAGCGCCCCCATCCGATTTTTTTCGCGCAATTTCTCGTGCAATTGCACGCGAGCGCTCTAAGCGTGGATAATAGCCGTGGCGTCAACCCCTCGGTCGATGCCCCGTTCTGACGTCGCATCAGGGAGATGCTGTGCCGTCACCTGCGCATTCAACGCTCCGGTCGCCCGGCGAATCCGTCTCGGTGGCAGGCGCGGCGACCCGCTTCGGAGGGCCCGCCGTGCTGCGCGTCGCGTGCAGCGGGGAGGGGTTCGCCCGGGCCCGGGTCTTCACGCGGGACACACTGCGCGGCTGGTCGCTCGACCACCGCGGTGACGACGCGGTCCTGGTGGTCACCGAACTCGTCTCCAACGCCGTGACGCACGCGGTGCCGTCGGCGGCGGCCGGTGTTCCGGAGATCAGGCTCGGACTGGCCCTGGGCCCCGGCGACCTGACGCTGAGCGTCTCCGACCCCGGGGACGACCTGCCCGTGTTCCACCCGTCCGACGCCTCCTCGCTCCGGGAGCACGGACGCGGCCTGTGCATCGTCGACGCCCTCGCGAAGGAGTGGGGCTGGACCCCGCGCCCGCCGGCGGGCAAGACGGTCTGGGCCACGTTGTCGACCTGCCCCCTCACCTGACCCGACTGCCGCGGAAGGGCCCCACACCATGCGCAGCGCTCCGACACCCGAGCCGAGCATCCAGCGCACCGACCGTCACACGTCGCCCGGCTCCCCCCGCACCACCACTCTGCTCGCGGGACTCGACGGGGTGCCCTGGAGCGACATCCAGGACTCCACCGGTTCGGCGGCGGCCATCCCCCGGCTGCTGCGCAAGGTCGCCCGGGGCGACGCCGAAACCGCCCGCGCCGCCCTCGGCGACCTGCGCAAGCGCATCTGCCAGTACGGTTTCGTCGTCGAGCAGGCGACCGCCGCGACCGTCCCCTTCCTGTGGGAGCTGGCGCAGCGGCCCCAGGTGAGCTGCCGGGCGCAGATCATCCAACTGCTCAAGAACATCGCCGACGCCCGGCAGTGGGAGACCACCGCCACCGCCTACCCCAAGCTGCTCAACCACCGTGAGAACCCGGTGGCCTGGGAGCGCGCGGCGCGGCAGGCGGTCCGCGCCCGGCGGGACGGCCTGGAACGGCTGATGGCCGAGGACGACACCGAGATCACCCGCGCCACCACCGAACTCGCCCGCACTCTCGGGGACTGAGCCCCGCGCACGCCCGGAGACCGGGGCCCGCGCCCTCCACGGGGGAGAAGGCGCGGGTTCCCTTCCAAGGCGCGGAACGGTGTGGCGCACTCCCGGCCGAGCGGGTAGGAAAGCGCGGGAAGCAAGCGCTTGCCCCACTCGGTCACCAGGAGGACCACGCCGATGGCGTCGTCGATGGAAAAGCCGCTCGATCACCGCTACCGGGGCGAACACCCGATACGCACCCTCGTCTACCTGTTCCGCGCCGACCGCCGCCGACTGGCCGGCGCGGTCGCCGTCTTCACCGTCAAGCACAGCCCCATCTGGCTGCTGCCCCTGATCACCGCCGCCATCATCGACACCGTCGTCCAGCACGGGCCCATCTCCGACCTGTGGACCAGCACCGGGATCATCATGTTCATCCTGGTGGTCAACTACCCGCTCCACCTGCTGTACGTGCGCCTCCTGTACGGCAGTGTGCGCCGCATGGGCACCGCGCTCCGCTCGGCGCTGTGCACGCGCATGCAGCAGCTCTCCATCGGCTACCACTCACGGGTGAGCGCGGGCGTCCTTCAGGCCAAGGTCGTCCGGGACGTGGAGACGGTGGAACAGATGGTGCAGCAGACCGCCGAGACCGGGCTCGGCGCGTTCACCGTCCTCACCGGCGGCCTGGTCATCATCGCCGTGCGCACCCCGGAGTTCCTGCCGGTCTTCCTCGTCGTCGTCCCCGCCGCCTCCCTGCTGGTGGCCCGGCTCCGCGCCCGGCTGCGCACCCACAACGAGCACTTCCGCCACGAGGTCGAGACCCTGTCCTCGCGGGTCACGGAGATGACCCGGCTCATCCCGGTCACCCGTGCCCACGGCCTGGAGGGCAAGGCGCTGCGCCGCATGGACGGCACCCTGGACCGGCTGCTGACCTCCGGCATGCGCCTCGACCTGGTCAACGGCCGCTTCGGCTCGCTGTCCTGGGTGGTGCTCAACGTGGTCGGCGTCCTGGTGCTGGCGGGCGCCGCGCTGGTCTCGTACTACGACGTCTGGGGAGTCACCGCCGGCGACGTGGTCATGCTCAGCGCCTTCCTGACCACCCTCACCAACTCCACGACCACGTTGGCGGGCCTGGCGCCGGTCATCACCAAGGGCCTGGAGTCCGTCCGTTCGGTCGGCGAGGTGCTCCAGGCCCCCGAACTGGAGGACAACGAGGGCAAGACGGAGCTGACCTCGCTGCGCGGAGCTGTCACCTTCGAGGGTGTCGAGCACCTCTACGACAGCGACGGGCGCCCCGCGGTCAGCGACTTCACCCTCTCCGTCGAACCGGGCGAGACCATCGCCCTGGTGGGCGCGTCCGGCGCCGGGAAGTCCACCGTGCTCAACCTGGTGATCGGCTTCCTGAGGCCGACCTCGGGACGGCTGCTGCTGGACGGCATCGACATGAACACCCTCGACCTGCGCACGTACCGGCGTTTCGTCTCGGTGGTGCCCCAGGAGTCGATCCTGTTCGACGGCACGATCCGGGAGAACGTCGCCTACGGCATGGACGACGCCGACGAGGAGACCGTGCGCGGCGCCCTGCGCGACGCCAACGCCCTGGAGTTCGTCGACCGGTTGCCGCGGGGCCTGGACACCCTCGTCGGGGAGCACGGGGCGCGGCTGTCCGGCGGGCAGCGCCAGCGCCTGGCCATCGCCCGCGCCCTGATCCGCGACCCCCGGGTGCTGATCCTCGACGAGGCCACCTCCGCGCTGGACACCCGCTCCGAGGCGCTGGTCCAGCAGGCGCTGGCCCGGCTGCTGCGCGGGCGCACCACGTTCGTCGTGGCGCACCGGCTGTCCACGGTGCGGGGCGCTGACCGGATCGTGGTGATGGGCGACGGCCGGATCCAGGAGACCGGTACCCACGAGGAACTGCTGGCCGGGGGAGGCGCGTACAGCGCCCTGCACAGCGGCCAGGTCGCCTGACCGGACGCCGGAACTCCTGGTGACGGCCGGGGTGGTTCCGACGGATTCTCGTCAACTGCGCTCGGCGGGAAAAAGGATGTGATTGCTCCCGCCGGGGCCGGGCATACGTAGCGCAACCGAGAGAGGGGCGTTTCGTGCTTGAACCGGACCCGAAGGTCGTCAGGGAGTTGCTGACGCGGTACGCGTCGCTGAGGATCGCTCACGCCGAGCGGCCGCGGCCGACGACGGCACGGGAGCTGGCCGACGTCAGCTACACACTGTGCGTGATGACGGCGACCACCAGCGTCCACGACGCCGTCGCGAAGGCGGACGCACTGCTGCTCGCCAAGGGACAGGTGTCACCACAGGCACACCCGGTGGACGCCAACGGCGAGAACGGCCTGTCGCTGGCCGTGTGACACCACCGCCGGGGCCCGCGTCGTGGAGCGGACGGTCCGGTCACGCCCGTCCGCGACGCGGGACGTTGCGAAACGCGGGACCTATGGGCGGCCCGACGCGGCGGAGGACTTGGCCCGGAACGCCGCGCGGTAGGCGTACGGAGTGGTTCCGACCACCCGGCGGAACCGTTCCCGGAGGGCCGTGGGCGAACCGAAGCCGGCCTGGCGGGCGATCCGTTCGATCGAGTGGTCCCCGCTCTCCAGCAGGTACTGGGCACGCCGCACCCGCGCCCGCAGCAGCCACTGCAACGGAGTGGTGCCCGTCTGCTCGCGGAACCGACGGCTGAACGTACGCTCGCTCATCCCCGAGCGCGCCGCCATCGTGCCCAGGGTGATCTCCTCGGCCAGGTTGTCCTCGATCCACTCCAGGAGTGGCTCCAGATCGGAGCCCCGCGGCAGCGGCGGATGCTCGTGCACGATGAACTGGGCCTGTCCGCCCTCTCGTTCCAGCGGCACGACACACATCCGGGCCGTGTGCGCGGCGACCGCCGACCCCAGGTCCCGGCGGATCATGTGCAGACACATGTCCAGACCGGCGGCGGCACCCGCCGAGGTGAGGATCTGCCCGTTGTCGACGTAGAGCACATCCGGTCGGACATCCACGCGCGGATGCCGGCGGGCCAGTTCGGCCGCGGCGATCCAGTGGGTGGTGGCCCGCAGCCCGTCCAGCAGCCCGGCCTCCGCGAGGACGAACGCGCCCACGCACACCGACGCGATCCGGGTACCCGCGCCGGCCGCCCGACGCAGCGCGTCGAGGACACGGTCGGAGGGCGGGCCGTGTTCCTCGGAGCGGCCCGGAACGATGATCGTGTCCGCGGTCTCGAGCGCCTCCAGCCCCCGCTCGATCCGGAGGGCGAGGCCCTCGGTGCGCACCTCTGCCGACTCCGCGCACAGGCCGACCCGGTAGGGGCTGCGTCCGTCGGGCAGCCGCGCCCAGTCGAACGCCTGCATGGGTGCCGCCATGTCGAACGGCACCACGTCGTCGAGGACCAGGATCGCCACCGAGTGCATGCGCGCCACCATAGGCGCGTTCCCGCCGGTCGCAGAAGCCCTCCGCGGAACTCGGGTGACGTGCGTCTTCCCTGGTGGAGGCGCTGGCGGGATTCCGTTGAAAGCTGTCGTTCCAGCCTCTGTGCGAGCGCTCGCCGTCTTCCTACCTTGGTTCTCGATCACCGCCTCGCCCGACCCTGCCTCCCGGGAGCCCCGACCGATGTCCAAGTTCCTGCTGTCCCTTCACGTCCTGGCGGCCATCCTCGCCGTCGGGCCCGTCACCGTCGCGGCCAGCATGTTCCCGGCGGCCGCCCGCCGGGTGCCGGTGGCCGCGTCCGTCGGGGGAGGGGGCGCGGGAGCGGGGGACGCAGGGGAGGTGCGTACCGTCCGGCTGCTGCACCGGATCTGCCGGGTCTACGCCGGTCTCGGCATCGCGGTGCCGGTCCTCGGCTTCGCCACCGCCGCCTCCATGGGGGTCCTGTCGGACGCCTGGCTGATCGCGTCCGTCACCCTCACCGCCGTCGCCGCCGGGCTGCTGGCCGCCTTCGTCCTGCCGCGCCAGGAGGAACTCCTGGAGCAACTGGCCGAGGGGCAGCCCGTCGAACGGGCCCGCACGGTCCGGCTCGCCATGTTCACCGGCTTGTTCAACCTGCTGTGGGCCAGCGTGACCATTCTCATGATCGTGCGGCCCGGCTCCACGACCGGCGCCTGAGGGGTCGTTCACATCCTCGCGGAATGCGCACCACCACGTGAACGGGCGCCTAGACTGCTCAGTCGCGCCTCCGTACGGAGGCGGACGACACGAAAGGCACGTTGACGGGTGTTCCAGGATTCCCCCATCTACGACCGACTCGTCGCCGAACGCGGTGACGTCCCCGAGCAGGTGCGGCGGGACGCCGAGCGTGTGAGCAGGGAGCTGGAGGTGGTCATGCGTCCGTTGCGCGCCCCCGGGCACCTGCCGGGCGCCGAGCGCCGGCCGTCCCCCGGCGCCGGCTGGCAGCGCACCGCCCTGCTGCCCGGCCCGCGCCCGCACTGACCGGCGCACCGGACCTCACCCGGCCGCCGCCGTGCCGGGACCGTCCGCTTCCCTCGCGTCCTCGGCGCCGGGCCGGGCCAGCCACTCGGCGATGGTGCGGGCGATCGGCTGGCCGGTGTCCACCTCGACGAAGCCGAACTGCCCCGACTGGTTGCACTCCAGGAACCACCAGGTGCCGTCGCCGTCCTCCGCGAAGTCCAGGGCCCCGTAGGCCAGCCCGGCCGCCCGGAGATAGGCACGCACCTGCTCGGCGACGCGGGGCGGCACCTCGGCCGGCCGCCACGGTTCGGCCGACGCGGCGAAACGGACGTCCACCTCGTCGGGGCCCAGGCTCGCCGGCGCCGTCTTCCGGGCGGCCAGCAACTCCTCGCCGACGACGGTCAGCCGTATGTCGGCACGCTTGGCGACCCGGCGTTGCAGCAGCGTCGGGCCGTGCGCGACGGCGGAGAAGTCGGCCCCGGGCGGGACCCGGCTGGTCGGCACCGCCAGCGGCGGATCCTGCGGATGGGCGCCCGAGACGGGCTTGACCACCAGATCCGGGTAGCGCTCGGCGAACTCGCGCGCCGCCCGCGGAAACGTCGTGATCAGCGTCGCGGGGACGGGCAGCCCGCACCGCTGGGCGAGACGCAGCTGCCAGGGCTTGTACCTGGCCCGGTGCGCGGCGTCGGGCTGGTTCATCCAGCGCGCCTCCGAGCCGCGGAGCATGCCGTACAGCGCCTGGCCGGCCTCCTCGGTCAGCCACGCGGACGGCTCGGCGGCCCGCGTGGCCGCGGCCCCCGGCCTGCGCACCCAGACGGACCGCAGCCCGCCGATGCTCACCAGGCGGCCCCCCGAGGACAGATGGCCCCGGAAGGAGCCGTGCACGAACTCGCCGGACAGCGCGACGGAGTCGGTGAGGTCGGCGGGGTCCAGGCGGACCACCGGTACCCCCGACGCGTTCAGGTGCACCACCACCATGTCCGCGGTGACGTCCTCTTCACTGGTCAGGATCAACACGGTCATCCTCGACGACCCGTGTTCAGTCGTCGAAGTGAGTCTTCGACCCCGCGGTGGAGGTCGTGGTCCCCAGTTCTCTCAGCAGCGCGTGGTCGCAGGCGGCCACCCGCCCGTCGAGGAGCACGTTCAACTGCAGCCCGGAGTCGTAGACGTACGGAGTGGTGGCTTCCAACTCCACTGCGGGCCGTGCGTAGTTGAGCGCGAACGGTTGCATCGTCTCTCCCTAGTCGGTGCTGCGCCGATCAGGCGACGATCCCTGTGCGCCGTCACCTGGTCCGCCGACTTCCTTCGGCTTCCAGAGACTTATACGAATCGAACGGGTGATTGGTTTCCTTACGCTGCGTAGTCACCGGGCGGGCCGGTGCCCCGCCGCCCGTCCGCCGGGCCGCGCCGCCCGCCGATCGAGCCGCGCGCCGAGCGCAGGGCCAGGAGCAGCACACCGATGTCGTCCAGGTAGACCGGATCGGGCAACAGGTCCGCCGGGAGCACCAGATAGAGGACGGCCCCCCAGAAGACCCAGCGCGGTCCCGTGGGCAGGCCGGCCCGCCTGAGGTCCCGCCGGGTGCGGACCAGACGCACCAGGACGGCGAGAGCCGCCGCGAGGACCAGCGCCGCGAGCAGCACCACCACGACGATCACTGTGGTCGTATCCACGGACCCCTCCTTCGGCGCGCGGTACACGCCTCCCTCCCCGGATGCCCGCTCGCGGTCGCGGCAAGACCCGGTGAGGGGGTCTCTCATCCCTGTGGCCCACCGGAGTGGCACGGCGCGATGGACCTGCCTAGTAATGGCAGCACACAGCGCGAGTCGCATGTCGGGGACGCAGGGCGGCCGCACCCCCACCACACGGAGAGATCATGACCACCGGCTCCTCATCACCCCGCTCGCCCGAGTACGCCATATCCGCCCTGGACCTGCCCACCGGGGAGACGACCACGACCACCGGCACGGCGCGACCGCCGGGCGCGGAACCCGCGGCCCGGACGTCCGCCGGCCGGCCCTCGCCCGAGCAGGAGGGCGACATCTGGGACGTCGACTTCGACGACGCCGACCTCCCCGAACTCGATCCCGACCCCGACCTCCCCGCCCCCGACGCGGAGACCGCCCCCGACGCCGACTCGTACGCGGACGCCGATGCCGCCGACGGTGCGGCGCACGCGTACGGCGATCCCGTCGGCGACCTGGTGCGCGCCGCCGTCGCCGACCGGCCGCTGGACGAGGTCGTCGACCTGATCACGACGCTGGAACGGTCACCGCAGTACGCGCAGGCCACGATCGACGCGCTCCGCGCCGTCGGCGTGAACCGGTCCGTCGAGGACGTCACCCGGCTGGTCGGCCTGCTGACCCGGCCGCCGCGACAGTCCGACAGCGCGGACGAGGCGATCCGGGCCGCGGCGGAGTGCCGCTCCGTGGAGGACGTGACCCGGCTGATGGCGCTGCTGCACCGCACGCCGCTGGAACCGCACTGCGGGCAGGAGGCCGTGCGTGCCGCCGCCACCGGCCGGCCCGTGGAGGAACTGGTCGAACTCATCGGCCGGCTCGCCGAGAACGGACACCTGGGCCCGGAGCGGCCCGACGCCCGGCGGTCGCGGGCGGCCCACGACGCGGCCGGCGAGCACGAGGGACGCGAGCCCGCCGCCCGGTCGGCGGGACGCACCGGCGACGCCGACGGACCGGACCGGCGCGGCCGTGAACGCCGCAGGCCGCCGCACCCGTTCCGCCGGGGCCGCGACCGCGACGAGTCCCGCGCGGCGCGCGACCGCGACGAGTCCCGCGCGGCGCGCGACCGCCGGGGGCCCCGTGCGGAGCGCCGGGCGGAATCCGGTGCTGCGCGCGACGGCGGCACGGCCCGTGCGGCGCGCGACCGCGCGGCGCGGCGGGCGGCCCGCGGTCCGGCCTGGCCGGCCTGGCTGACCGTCGCGGTGCTGGCCGGGTGCGGCGTGGCCTACTTCCCGCTGCACCGCGGCGACGCCTCCGCGCAGGCCTACGGGGTGGCACTCGGCCTTTCGGCGCTCTGCCTGGTGCTGGCCCTGCTGCTGACCGTACGTCCTGCCGTACCGCTGCTCGCCGTAGCGGTCGTGGGACCGGCGGCGCTGGCCGCGGCCAAGCTCTACGGCAGCGCCACCCCCGCGGCGCGGGTGTCCCCGGTCACGGACCTGACACTGGCACCGGTCTGGGTCGCGGTCGGCGTGGCCGTGGTCGCCTCGCTCGTCGCGCTGACGGCGCTGTGCGTGCGGGTGGCCTCGCAGGACTCCCGGCGCCGGCCGGCCCGCTCCGTGGCCGTGCCGGGCCGTACCGCCGCGGACTGACCGGCGCCGCCCTCTCCCGACAGCGCGTGGTCCGCGCCGGAAGACGAACCGGCGCGGACCACGCGTGTGCCGTCAGACGCCCAGCATGCCCGCGGGATGCTCGTGCTCCAGCAGGGCGGTGAGCACCCGGTCCGGAGTGAGCGGAAGTTCCCGGAAGCGGACGGCGGTGGCGTGGTGCACGGCGTTGCCCACCGCCGCCGCCGAGCCCACGATCCCGATCTCGCCGATCCCCTTGCTGCCCATGGGGTTGAGGTGGCCGTCCTCCTCGTCGACCCAGTGCGCCTCGACGTCCGCGACGTCCGCGTGCGCGGGCACGTGGTACGACGCCAGGTCGCGCTCGACGAAGTCGCCGAACACCGGGTCCACCGTGCTGTCCTCGGTCAACGCCATCCCCAGGCCCATCGTCATGCCCCCGATGAACTGGGAGCGGGCCGTACGCGCGTTGAGGATGCGGCCCGCGGCGAAGACACCCAGCAGCCGGGTCACCCGCACCTCACCGGAGACGGTGTCCACGGTCACCTCGGCGAAGTGCGCGCCGAACGCGTGCCGGGCGAAGGGGCTCTCCGCGTCCGCCGTCCCGGAGGTGTCGGCCTCGGCCGTGACCCCCTCGTCCGGCAGTGGGCCCGAGTGCTCCGCCAGCCGGCCGGCCAGCCGGACACACGCCTCGTGGACGGCCGACCCCCAGGACGCGGTGCCCGAGGAACCGCCGGCCATCGGGGCGAACCCGATGCCGCTGTCGGCGACTTCGACGCGCACCCGGTCCAGCGGGACGCCGAGGGCGTCGGCCGCGATCTGCGCGAGAACCGTCCGGGCGCCGGTGCCGATGTCGGTGGCGTTGACCCGCACCAGGAAACCGCCGTCGGGCCGGGCGCGCGCCGAGGCGACGCACGGCGAGACCAGCACCGGGTAGGTGGCGGAAGCGACCCCACTGCCGATGAGCAGGGGACCGGCCTCGCGCGAGCGGGGCCGGGGGTCGCGGTCCTCCCATCCGAAGCGCCGGGCGCCCTCGCGCAGACACTCCACCAGATGCCTGCTGCTGAAGGGCCGTCCGCTGTCCGGCTCGCTCTCCGGTTCGTTGCGGATCCTCAGCTCCACCGGGTCGATGCCGAGTTCGACGGCCAGTTCGTCCATCGCGGACTCGAGGGCGTACATGCCGGGGCACTCGCCGGGAGCGCGCATCCAGGACGGTGTGGGCACGTCCAGCGCCGCCACGCGGTGGACCGTACGCAGGGCGGGAGCGGCGTACATGACCCGCGCGGGGACCGCCGCCTGCTCCACGAACTCCTTCACGCGCGAGGTGTGCGTCGTCACTTCGTGCACGAGCGACGTGAGCCGGCCGCCGTGGTCCGCGCCGAGGCGCAGCCGGTGCAGGGTCGGCGCGCGGTGCCCGACGACGGCGGGCAGGTAGCGGCGCGGCAGCGCGACGGTCACCTGCCGCCCGGTCTCGCGCGCCGCCATCGCGGCCAGTACCACCTCGGGACGCGGCGTGCCCTTGGAACCGAACCCTCCGCCCACGTGCTCGGCGCGCACCGTGATCCGGTCCTCGGGCAGTGCGAACAGGCGCGCCAGTTCCTTCTGCACCGCCGTGGTGCCCTGGCTGGAGCACTGCACGGCCAGCCGGTCGCCGTCCCAGTGCGCCGTACTGGCGTGCGGCTCCATCGGGTGGTTGTGCAGCGGCGGCACCCGGTACTCGACGTCCACCCGGGTCGCCGAGGAGGCGAAGGCGCCGTCCGGGTCGCCCTGCTCGGTGATGGCCGGAAAGCCTCCGTTGGCCGACTCGGGGACGTACGCCCCGGAGTGCGAGGCGGTGAGCGTCACGTCGTGGGGCTCGGTCTCGTAGGTGACGCGGACGGCGGCGGCTCCGGCGCGGGCCGCCTCCAGCGTCTCGGCCACCACCACGCCCACGAACCAGCCCCGGTGCGGGACGTGCGGGTCCTGCAGCACGGCCAGCGTCGGGTCGTCCGGGGTGCCGAGCCGGGGCGCGTTCTCGTGGGTGAGCACCGCGAGCACGCCGGGCAGCGCGAGCGCGGGCGCGGTGTCGACGCCCGTCACCCGGCCCCGTACGACGGTCGCGGGCACGGGCCAGGCCTGGGCGCGGCCCGGTGCCGGGTACTCGGCGGCGTACCGGGCGGTGCCGGTGACCTTCTCCCGCCCCTCCCGGCGCTCGACGGGAGCGCCCAGGACGGCATCGGTGGCGGTCATGGAGTCCTCCTCGTGGACGCCTCGGTCGTCAGGTCGTGGCGGGCGGGGCGAGCCGGCCCAGTACGTCCAGGGCCAGCCGGCGGGCCAGCGGCACCTTGTAGGCGTTGTCCCGCAGCGGTTCCGCCGCGGCCAGCTCCAGGTCGACGGCGTGCTCGAACGCCGCCGTGGTGGGCGCCGCGCCCAGCAGCGCGTCCTCGGCCCGCCGGGCCCGCCAAGGCCGGTGCGCCAGCGCGCCGAAGGCGATCCCGGCCCGCTCCACCACCCCGTCCGCGAGGTGCAGCACCACGGCGACGGAGGCCAGCGCGAAGGCGTACGACGCCCGGTCGCGGGCCTTGCGGTACGCCGAGGGCAGCCCGGCCGTGGCCGCCGGCAGGACCACGCCGGTGATCAGCTCGCCGGGGTGGATCTCCGTGTCCCGCTCCGGATGCAGGCCGGGGAGCCGGTGGAAGTCGGCGGCGGGCACGCTGCGGGTGCCCTCGGGGCCGTGCAGCTCCACGCGCGCGTCGAGGGCGGCCAGCGCCACCGCCATGTCCGAGGGGTGGGTGGCGATGCACTGGTCGGAGTGGCCGAGGACCGCGTGATCGCGGTGCACGCCCTCCAGCGCGCCGCAGCCGCTGCCGGGCTCCCGCTTGTTGCAGGGCTTGGACACGTCCTGGAAGTAGGGACAGCGGGTGCGCTGCAGCAGGTTGCCGCCGGTGGTGGCGGCGTTGCGCAACTGCCCGGAGGCACCGGCCAGCAGTGCCTGGGACAGCGCCGGGTAGCGGTCGCGCACCGCCGGGTGGGCCGCGAGGTCGCTGTTGCGGACCATCGCGCCGGCCCGCAGGGCGCCGTCCGGCAGCTCCTCCACGGTGTCCAGCGGCAGCCGGGTGACGTCGACGAGCGCGGCGGGCGTCTCCACGCCGAGCTTCATCAGGTCGACGAGGTTGGTGCCGCCGCCGAGGTAACGGGCACCGGGGTGGGCCGCGTAGGCCTCGGTGGCCTCCTCGACGCTGTCCGCGCGTACGTAGGCGAAGGGCTTCACGGGATCACGTCCTCGACCGCGTCGGCGATCCGCGGATAGGCGCCGCACCGGCACAGGTTGCCGCTCAGCCGCTCCCGGATCTCGTCCCGGCCCAGCGCGACGGGCTCCCCGGAGGGTGTCGCGGGGTCGGTGACGTGGGACGGATGCCCCGCCGCGGCCTCGGCGAGCGCGCCGACCGCGGAACAGATCTGGCCCGGGGTGCAGTAGCCGCACTGGAAGGCGTCGCGGTCCAGGAAGGCGCGCTGCACCGGGTGCAGCTCCTCGCCGTCCCCGGCGAGACCCTCGACGGTGGTGACCTCACAGCCGTCCAGGGCGACCGCGAACAGCAGGCAGCTGTTGACGCGCCGCCCGTCGACCAGGACCGTGCAGGCGCCGCACTGACCGTGGTCGCAGCCCTTCTTGGCGCCCGCGAGTTCGAGGTCCTCCCGCAGGAGGTCCAGCAGGACGCGACGGTGATCGACGGTGAGGGTGTGCGGTTTGCCGTTGACGCGGAGCGTGGTCTGCGAACGGGAGGACTCCGGTGGGCGGGAAGCGGGGGCGCTGTCGTGCTGGCTGTCCATGGCGTCGATGACCTTCCGGGACGGGCCGTGCTCCTGTGCCGTCCGCGTATCCACCTCGCGGCGGATGACACGTGAGGGTGCCCTCACCCCACGCCCTCGCGCCCACCCTTGCCGCGTGGGCGTCCGGCGCTGGGCGGTGTCCACGATCGGCGTGACTGGTCTGCGCCCGGGGCCACCGGCCCGTCCGGCATTCGCCGGGGGAAGCCGCGGGACCGGGGCGGTCCGACGGGGGTTGCGGCCGTGCCTCTGGAGCAGCCGAGCCTTTCGGCGTGCGGGGGCCGTCTCCGCGGGTCCCCCGGCCCGGGCCCGGCCCGCTCGTTCGGTCCGCTCGTTCGGTCCGCTCGTGCGGCCTGCGGCCTGCGGCCCGGTGTCTGCGGCCCGGTGTCTGCTGGCCGTGGGCCACAGGGGTGCTGACCGGGTGGAGCCGCCGAGGCTTGCGGCGTTCCGGGGCGGCCGCCGCAGGGGCCCCGGTCGCCTCGGCCCGGGTCCGGGTCTCCCGGCCGGGCCCGCGCGTTCGGTCGGGCGGACGGGAGGGGTCAGGCGTCGGCCCCCGGGGTGCCGGGAGGCTCCGGGGTGTCGCGGGCGGGGGCGTCCGGGCGTGGGGTGCGGGCGGAGCCCCTGAACCGCTCCAGCGTGCGGGTCAGACTCCGCAAGGGGGAGGCCGGGGGTGTCTGGGACGGTGCGGGTCCGGCCGGTGCCGCCGCGGCGGACTCCCGGTACACGGCGAGGGCCTCGGCCGCGCGCTCCGCCGCCTCCCGGTACAGGTCACGGGACTGCGTCATGGCCTCGAGCGCCTCGGCGTACATCGCCACCAGCTTGCGCTCGCGCTCCAGCTCCTCCTCCAGCGTCAGCAGCCGCCAGTCCTCCCGCAGCGAGCCGAGGGCCGCCACCGCGTCGTCGGGCAGCGGCCTGGGCAGCGCGGCGAAGGAGGTCACCGCCGCGATCAGCCCGGTGGGCTCGGAGCCGTCCAGGAAGACCGTGCGCACGGAGAAGTCATCGGCGGCGAAGTCGGCCGGAGCCGGTGTGCCGGGCAGCACCACGGCGCCGCCGCGCGGCACCTGGACGCCGAAGTCCTCCAGGGCCCAGTTCACCACCCGCAACTGCTGCGGCGCGGCGCGGTGCTCCACCACCCGGTGCCGCAGTCCGGGCGGCAGCCGCTGCGCCAGCGGTACCCGGCCGCGGTGGTCCGGGGTCATTGCCTCGTGCACGACGACGTGGATGTTCCACGGGCTGCGCCCGGCCTCCTTGAGCAGCCTGCGCACCGCCTTGTCGTCGTCGGGCAGGGTGTTGATGCCCCGCAGCCGCAACCCCGTGGCGGCGTCCCGGTCCCAGGTGACGTCCGGGTCGTCCGGCCAGAACACGGTGGCGGGGGAGGGCCAGGCGAGGTCCCAGGCCTCCTCGGCCTCCGCGAGCAGCGTCCACTCCTGGCCGCCCGCCGAGCCGGGCTCCAGGATCAGCCTGGCCCGCACGGTGACGGCCCCGGGGGCCTTCCAGCGCGCCTCGAAGATCCGGGGGCCCGGGGTCGCGGCGGCCGCCGGCTCGTCGGGCGGCTCCAGGAAGTCGTCGATGACGTGGTCGTCCTTGAGCCGCCGCAGCCGGCGCAGGACGGTGTCCTCGGCCGCGGAGCCGACATGGCGGCCGCGAGCGGCCCACAGCGTGGGCGGATGCGTGGGGCGGGCGGTGGGAGAGGTCGGCATGGGTCCATCTGGAAGCAGGGGCACGGACGTAGGCAAGTATCGTCGCCGCAGGTCAGTCGAGAGCACCGGGGTCCGCCGACCGGGCGGGCCGCGGCGCGGCGCACGGTGCGGGCGGCCGGGGCGCGGGTGCGTCGTGAGCGAGGGTGGGCAGGAGCAACCCGACCGACCGTACGGCACGACAGGGAGCGACGTGATGAATCTCGACCTCGGCGGACGCACCGCACTGGTGACGGGCTCCTCGCAGGGCATCGGGGCGGCGATCGCCGCCGGGCTGGCGCGGGCCGGTGCCACCGTGGGCGTCAACGGGCGCGACGCGGGGCGCCTGGCGGAGAGCGTCGAGAAGCTGCGGGCCGAGGTGCCGGGCGGCGCGTTCGTGCCGGTCGCGGCCGACCTCGGTACCGGGGAGGGCGCCGAGCGGGCCCTGGAGGCGCTGCCCGACGTGGACGTCCTCGTGAACAACCTCGGCGTCTTCGGCGCCGCGCCCGCGCTGGAGATCAGCGACGCCGAGTGGCGCCGCTACTTCGAGATCAACGTCCTCGCGGGCGTCAGGCTGACGCGCGCCCATCTCCCCCGGATGAGGGACCGCGGCTGGGGCCGGGTGCTGTACATCGCGAGTGACTCGGCCGTCGTGATCCCGTCCGAGATGATCCACTACGGGGTGTCCAAGACGGCCCTGCTCGGAGTCGGCCGCGGCTTCGCCAAGGAGGCCGCGGGCAGCGGCGTCACGGTGAACTGCGTCATCGCGGGCCCCACCCACACCGAGGGCGTCGAGGACTTCGTGTACCAGCTGGTCGACCGCGACCTGCCCTGGGACGAGGCACAGCGCGTCTTCATGCGCGAGCACCGCCCGCAGTCCCTGCTCCAGCGGCTGATCGAGCCGGAGGAGATCGCCAACCTGGTGGTGTACCTCAGCTCCCCGCTCGCCTCGGCCACCACCGGCGCGGCCGTCCGGGTCGACGGCGGATACGTCGACTCGATCCTGCCGTAGCGTTCCACGGCCCCACCCGGCGGCGTCCCCGGCCTCACTCGTCCTCGGCCGCGCGCCGCCGGTCCGCCTCGTTCCACGCCCGGGTGTCGCGCGGCTCGACGTACGGCTCCTCGTCGGGCGGGAAACCGCCGTCGATGACCCGCTGCCGGGCCAGCTCCGCGTCGAACTCCAGGCCGAGCAGGATCGCCAGGTTGGTCACCCACAGCCACACCAGGAAGACGATGACACCGGCCAGGGTGCCGTACGTCTTGTTGTACGAGCCGAAGTTGGCCACGTAGAAGGCGAATCCGGCGGAGGCGAGCAGCCAGATCAGCAGCGCGACCAGGCTGCCCGGAGAAATCCACTTGAAGCCCTTGACCCGGGCGTTCGGCGCGGCCCAGTACAGGATCGCGATCATGAAGGTGACGAGCAGGACCAGCACCGGCCACTTGGCGATCGACCACACGGTCAGCGCGGTGTCGCCGACACCGAGTGCCGTGCCCGCCTGCCGGGCCAGGCTTCCGGTGAACACCACGATGAGCGAGCTGACCACCGCGAGCACGAGCAGCACCACCGTCAGCGCCACGCGCAGCGGCAGCACCTTCCACACCGGGCGCCCCTCGGGCATGTCGTAGACCGCGTTGGCGGCGCGGATGAACGCGGCCACGTAGCCGGACGCCGACCAGACCGCGCCCACCAGACCGACCACGGCCAGCACGGAGCCCAGGCCCGCCTTGGCCTGCAGTTGCTCCACGGCGTTCGTGATCACGTCCCGCGCGGAACCCGGCGCGAGCTTCTGTACGTTGTCCAGGACCTCCTGGGTGGCGGACTCCCCGGCGATGCCGAGCAGCGAGACCAGCACCAGCATGGCCGGGAACAGCGACAGGATGCCGTAGTAGGTCAGGGCGGCGGCCCGGTCGGTCAGCTCGTCGTCCTTGAACTCGGCGACCACGCGCCGCGCCAGCGCGGACCACGAACGCCCGGGCAGTTCGGTGGGGGAGTCGGGAGCGGCGTCCTCGGTGGCGGCGTCGGGACCGTAGTCCTGGTCCGTCCTCTCGCCGCCCGGTGCGTCCGCCGGGGTGTCCTTCGTGTGCTTCCCACTGCGGGGGAGGTGGAGTCGGGCCATGCACCCCGGGTTGCCCGTCTCGGCGTGCGCACGCTCCCTCACCGGCCCTGGAAGGGGCCGAACCCCGCAGTATGCCCGAGCGCGCGCACGTTCCTCTGGAAAATGCCAAAGCCCTCACCGGATGCGTGCACTTTCCGTAGTGTCGTCGTCACGTTCGCGGTACAGCCGTGCAGGGGAGGGGATCCGGCGTGCCCGGAATCGACGAGAGTCTGCTGGAAGCCATGCGACTGCCCGGCGCGCGCGGCGCGTCCCTGGTCGACTGGATCAGCGGGCTCGCCCTCGGCGCCGTCGGCGAGGCGCCGGGCGGCGACTGGGAGGCGACCGCCGCGGAGACGGCGGAGCTGGGCCGGCACGTCGCGGAGAGCGGCTCCCTGGCGATGGGCGGCACCGCCGAGCCCGGGAAGGAGCCCCCGGTCGAGGACCTGATCGCCACCACCGGCGACGCCTACCACCTGCTCAGGTTCGTCAGCACCCCGTTCGACAGCACCGTCTTCCTCCACCTGTGGCTGGACCGCCACGACGGGAACCTCGCCCTGGCCCGCATCCGGCTGGCCGAGATGGCGGACCGGCTGGTGCTCGGATGACCCGGGTGACGACCACCTGGGCCACGCACGGGACGACGTCGGAAGCCCTCGGTGCCCTCGCGGCCGAAGGGGCGACCGGTGCCCTGTCGGGCGAGCGGGGCATCGTCTACCTCTCGGCCGGCCGCGTCGTGCACGTGGAGTCGGCCCTGACGCCCGACCTCGGCGCGCTGCTCACCCGCAGCGGCGCGGTCCCGCCGGACGGCTGGTGGGACGCGGTCGACCGGGGCGGCGCCCAGCACCGGGTCGGCCACCGGCTCGTGGACAGCGGCAGGCTCGCCGCGGGCGCGCTGGAGGTCTGCCACCTGGGCGCACTGTTCGACGCCGCGTACTTCGTGCTGGCCCACGACACGCGCGCCCGGCGCTTCCGGCCCGGCGCGGTGCACTGGCTCGGCGCGGTCCGCTCCGTCCCGGTGGACGTCGTCGTCCGCGAGTCCGGGCGCCGGCGTGCCCTGCTGGACCGGATCTGGCCCGACCCCGCCATCGACACCCAGCCCCTGGCCCGGGTGCCGGGCACGGACACCGCCGAGCTGCCCGTGCGGCGCGGTCGCACCCTGACCCAGGTCGACGGCGTACGCACCGCCGCCCAGATCGCGTCGGCGCTCGCCTGCCGCACCTACCACACCCTGGTCGAACTGCGGCGTCTGGCGGCCGACGGCCTCGTCCGTGCCGCGCCACCCGCGGCCCCGTCCCCTCCCACCGGTCCCCCCGGCCCCGAACCGCGGTCGGTCGTGTGGGACGACCCCGACACGGCCCTGCTGCGACGGCTTCGAGACGCCTTGGAGGCCCTGTGATCCGCGCGCGCCGCCGGCGCGACGAAAGGAGACTGCTCATGGCCGTCGAGAGCGACGTCCTGGACGAACTGCACCGGCTGCGCAACCGCGTGCCCCAGCTGACCGGGTCGCTCGCGGCCACCGTGGACGGACTCGTCCTGGCCCACGACGCGCCGGGCACCGAACCCGAGGGCCTCGCCGCGCTCACCGCGGCCGCCCTCGGCGTCGCGCACCGCATGGCCGAAGCCACCGCGCGCGGCGGCTTCCGCGAACTGCTGCTGCGCGGGAGCGACGGCTACGTCGCCACATACGCCGCGGGTCCGGCCGCCGTGCTCACCCTGCTCGCCGACGGCCGGGTCAACGTGGGCCGGCTGCATTTGGAGGGCCGGCGCAGCGGCGCGCGGATCGGGGAACTGGTCGCCGCCGGGATCGGGGCGGAACGCGGCCGCGCCCCGGCCGACGAGCACGGTGCCGCACTCCCCGCTCAGCCGGCCCGCCCCATCGGCACCCTGCCGGTGCGCACCCCCCAGCGGCCCGCACACCAGCCCACCCCCCAGGCCGGCGGCCACCACCGGCCGACCTGATCACCGATCGCGTACCGATCACGTCCGGAAAGGAAACACCATGGCCAACCTGGAGACCTCGCTCAAGGAATGCCTCAGCTCCATCGACGGGGCGACCGCCGTCGCGCTGGTCGACTACACCAGCGGAATGGCGCTCGGCACCCTGGGCGGCGGCAAGGACTTCAACCTCGAGGTCGCCGCCGCCGGGAACACCGACGTCGTACGGTCCAAACTGCGCACGATGGAGCACCTCGGTCTGAAGGACGAGATCGAGGACATCCTGATCACCCTGAGCAGCCAGTACCACATGATCCGGCTGCTCAAGGGCCGCGGCGGCAACGGGCTGTTCCTCTACCTGGTGCTGGACGCGAGCCGCGCCAACCTGGCCATGGCCCGCCACCAGTTGCGCCGCATCGAGAACGAGCTGGAGGTCTGAGCCCGACCGCCCGTTCGCCCGCCGCGGACCTCGCGGACACGTCCGGCGCCGGAGCCCCGCCAGGAGGCAGCCGGTGCCGGACGTCCTGGCTCAGGCGCCGCTCTCGCGGAGCATGTCCTCGCGTTCGACGTACTTCACGCGCTCACGTCCCTGCGGCTCGCCCTGCGCCTTCTCCGCGGCGTCGAGCTTGTACCAGCCGTCCCAGGTGGTGAAGCGGACCTCGCGCTCGGCGAGGAAGGCGTCCACGGCCTCGGGAGCGGGCGAGGCGGGCGTCTGGAGACGGCCGTTCGCGTAGTCGTCCAGCAGGTTGGCCACCGTCTCGTTGGCGTCGCCCTTGGTGTGCCCGATCAGGCCGATCGGTCCGCGCCGGATCCAGCCCGTGACGTACGTCGACTGCAGGTGCTCGCCGGACTCCTGGAGGACCCGGCCGCCCACGTCCGGGACCGTGCCCGTCTGCAGGTCCCAGGGCAGCTTGGGCAGTTGGTCGGACAGGTAGCCGACGGCCCGGTAGACCGCCTGGACGTCCCAGTCCTTGAACTCGCCGGTGCCCTTGACGTTGCCCGTGCCGTCCAGCTCGGTGCGCTCGGTGCGCAGGCCGACCACCTTGCCGTCCTCGCCGAGGATCTCCGCGGGCGACTCGAAGAAGTGCAGGAACAGCTTGTGCGGCCGGTCGCCGACGTCGCGGATCGCCCAGTTCTCCAGCGTCTTGGCCACCATGTCGGCCTGCTTGTTGCCGCGCCGGGTCGCGATCGAACCCTCGTCGTAGTCGATGTCCTCGGGGTCGACTATGACCTCGATGTTGGGGGAGTGGTCCAGCTCCCGCAGCTCCATCGGGCTGAACTTCGCCTGCGCCGGTCCGCGGCGTCCGAAGACGTGGACCTCCAGCGCCTTGTTGGCCTTCAGCCCCTCGTACACGTTCGGCGGGATCTCGGTGGGCAGCAGCTCGTCCGCGGTCTTGGCGAGGACGCGGGCGATGTCCAGGGCGACGTTGCCGACACCGAGGACGGCGACCTTCTCCGCCTCCAGCGGCCAGGTGCGCGGGAAGTCGGGGTGGCCGTCGTACCAGGCGACGAAGTCGGCCGCGCCGTACGAACCGTCGAGATCGATGCCCGGGAGCGACAGGTCCCGGTCCGCCGTGGCGCCGGTGGCGAAGATCACACCGTCGTAGAAGGCGCGCAGATCGTCGAGGCTGATGTCGGTGGGGTAGTTCACGTTGCCGAAGAGGCGGATCTGCGGCTTGTCGAGCACCTGGTGCAGGGCCGTGATGATGCCCTTGATGCGCGGGTGGTCGGGCGCGACGCCGTATCGGATGAGTCCGAACGGGGCGGGCATGCGCTCGAAGATGTCGATGGAAACACCGGGGTCGGCGGCCACTTCGGACTTGAGCAGGGCGTCGGCGGCGTAGATCCCGGCCGGGCCGGATCCGACGATGGCTACCCGCAGAGGGCGGGGCATGTTCAGGTTCCCTTCGAGCGGTGACAGATCGACTCTCCGGGAAGCCTAAGCTAAGGCAAGCCTAAGTCGGTACGCGGGTCCGGTCTATGAGGTCATAAGCACATCTTATGGGATCTCATGGTTCCGGTTTGGGGTCCGGGTGCGCGTAACGGCCCGGCGCGGGTTTGAAGCCCTGGTCACGGGTGACGCAGGCGTGGGGACGGAGTGGTGCGTCCTCTGCCGCCTCACGAGGGGAGCCCGTGTGCAGCGTCCGGACGACAGCTTGGACCCCAACCGCTGGCGGGCCCTGTGGGTGACCCTGGTCGCCGGCTTCATGACCCTGCTGGACGTGACGATCGTCGCCGTGGCCCTGCCCTCCATGCAGCAGGGACTGCACACCTCGCCGGCGTCCGTGCAGTGGGTCGTCTCCGGCTACGCGCTCGCCTTCGCCCTGACCCTGGTGACCGCGGGCCGGATCGGCGACGCCTTCGGCAGGCGCCGCGTCTTCCTCGTCGCCCTGGCCGCCTTCGTGCTCTGCAGCGCCGCCGCGGGGGCCGCGCCCGGCATCGGACTGCTGGTGGCCGCCCGGCTCGCCCAGGGAGTCGCCGCGGGCAGCATCGCGCCGCAGAACTCGGCACTGATCCAGCAACTGTTCCGGGGAGCGGAACGCGGGCGCGCGTTCGGGCTGTTCGGCGCCACCGTGGGGGTCTCCAGCGCCGTGGGACCCGTCGTCGGCGGTCTGATCCTGGCCCTCGCGGGGCCCGAGGGCTGGCGATGGATCTTCTACGTGAACGTTCCGGTCGGCCTGCTCGCGCTGATCCTCGGCTTCCGGCTGCTGCCCCGGGTGGCGCCCGGCGGCCGGGGGCGGCTCGACCCCGTGGGCGTGGCCCTGCTCGGCGCGGGCATCCTGGCGCTGATGCTGCCGCTGGTCCTCGCCGAGGGCGGCGGCCTGACCAAGGCGTGGTGGCTGTTCCCGGCGGGGGCGCTGGTCCTGATCGCCTTCGCGCGGTGGGAGCGCCGCGTCGCCCGGCGGGGCGGCCAGCCGCTCCTGGAGCCGGGGCTGCTCACCGAGACCCGCGGCTACGCCACCGGCGCGGGCCTGGGTGCCCTCTACTTCGTGGGGTTCAGCGGGGTGTGGCTCGTCTTCGCGCTCTTCTTCCAGAACGGCCTGGGCTACTCACCGCTCATGTCCGGCCTGGCGGTGACCCCGTTCGCCGTGGGTTCGGCCGTCGCCGCCGCCGTGGCGGGGCGGCTGGTGGAACGGCTGGGGCGGCTGCTCACCGTCTGGGGACTGGTCGCCGTCATGGTGGGCCTGGGCACGACCGCGCTGCTGCTCTGGCTCGCGCCCTCCGGCCAGGCCGCCTGGCTCGCCGCCCCGGCCCTGCTGCTCGGCGGACTCGGCAGCGGCTGTGTGATCTCCCCGAACATCACCATGACGCTCCGCGACGTGCCGGTGCGGATGGCGGGGGCCGCCGGGGGCGCCCTGCAGACGGGCCAGCGGCTGGGCGGCGCCGTGGGCACCGCCGCGCTGCCGGGGCTCTTCTACCTGACGCTGAACGCCACCCACGACGACTACCACCGGGCCGTCGCCCTTTCGGTGGGCACCGGCGTCGCCGCCATGCTGTGCGCGCTGACCGTCGCGGTCCGCGACTTGCGCCGGGACCGCCCCGGCGGCGACCGGGACTGCCCGCCGGAGACGTCCCACAGCCACACCCACGCCGGTCAGCACTGACCGCCCCGCCGGCTCCGGCGCGCGGAGGTGCTCAGCGGCGCTTGCCGAACCTGCGCAGCATCTCCTGGGCCTGCGCGCGGCGGCGCGGGTCCGAGGCGGCCCGGCGCACCTGTTCGGTCGCCCGGCGCCCCTGCGGGCTGCGCGCGAACCGCTTGATCCGGTCCAGTACTCCGGCCATGACGTTCCTCCGAGTCGACGACGTGCCATGCGTGCTGTCCTGCCGGTGCTCGTACCCGGGGCCCCGCCGGACACCCCTGCCGGGCGTTCGCACGTTTGAACCCGCCGCACCGGGCGACCCGCCGGACAGGACATCGCACGCGAACGCCGAGAGGTGAGCCACTGTGGCCGGCAACCAGAAGTCCAAGGCCAAGATGGAGCAGGCCAAGGGAAAGGCCAAGGAAGCGGCCGGCCGGGCCGTCGGTAACGAGAGGATGACGGCCGAGGGCCGCGCCGAGCAGTCCAAGGGCGACGCCCGGCAGGCCAAGGAGAAGGGCAAGGACGCGTTCCGGCACTGACACGGAGCACGGAACCGGCGGCACACGGGCCGCGGAACCCGGCGGACGGCCGGTTCCGCGGCCCGTGTCCTGTCCGGACGCCCCGGCAGGGCGCCGAAGTCCGAGCCTGGGCGCGGGTCAGCCGATGTGGTAGGCGTCCCCGTACACGTGCCAGTCCAGCGGCGGCTCCAGGTCGAGGTTGCCCTCGTCCAGGAAGACGCGCTGCGCCGTGTCGACCCGGCTGGTGTCGCTGTGCGCCTCCTCCTGCTTCATGGCCCACACCCGCTCGTCGAGGAAGGCGTGCAGGTAGGCGACCTCGTCGCCGCCCTGGGCAGGCGGCCGGGCCCGGCCGAGCGCGCGCTCCCGGATGCTGCCGAAGCCGAGGTCGCCGCCGTCGCCGTGCATGACCATCGCGTCGTAGTACGCGAACTGTCCCAGCGTCCGCAGCCCGTCCTCCTTGCCCCGCCGCACGGCGGGGTCGAAGTACACGCGGTCGCGCTCGTCGTCCTGGGCCCGGCGGAACTCCGGGTCCTCGTCGGCGGCCCGGCGCCAGTCGTCCGGGAAGCCGGGGTCGAGGCCCTCGTGCGAGTCGGAGCCGTCGACCCGGCGCAGGGCCGGCAGATAGGGCGCGAGCACGTTGCCGGGACCGCGCTCGGTGTACAGCTCCACCAGATCGAGCATGTCGCCGGTGCCGGAGCAGAAGCCGATGATGCCCGCGGTGTAGCCGCGGCCGTCGCCGATGTCCTCGATGTACCGGTACGGCGCCTTCCAGTCGAGCGAGGAATTCTCCGCGCTCGACACCAGCTGCATGGCGATCTCCTTCTTCGCCGGGTCGTCGAGTCCCGTCGCGCGCGCGGAGGACGCCGCGGCCCGCGAGGGGATGAGCAGGGGGACTGTCGCCAGGGACGCGCATGCCATGGCGAGCACGGTACGGCGCGCGGGACCTGCGGGGCGTGCCGGGTCGGGGTAGGGGTGCCTCACGGGGTCTCCAAACGAGGTGGGGGGAGTGGGAGTCGGGAGTGCGGGCACTGACAGGAAAGTTTCCTACCAGACAACGGCGCACTGGGCACCCGTCCGGCGCGAAATTGGTACGGACCGAAGGCGACCACGCCTCCCGGCATCCGTCAGGGCACCGGCTGCTCCGCCCAGATGACCTTGCCGGCCGGCGTGTAGCGGGTGCCCCATCGCTCCGCGAGCTGGGCGACCAGGAAGAGGCCGCGTCCGCCTTCGTCCGTCATGGCCGCGTAGCGCAGGTGCGGGGAGGTGCTGCTGCTGTCGAACACCTCGCAGATCAGGCTGCGGTCGCGCACCATCCGGACGTGGACCGTCTCGCCGCCGTACCGGATCGCGTTGGTGACCAGCTCGCTCAGGATCAGCTCCGTGGTGAACGCCAGCTCGTCCAGGCCCCACTCGTCCAGCCGCCGGGTGACCTGGGAACGGATCTCGGCGACCGCCGCCGGATCGTTCGGGACGTCCCACTCGGCCACCTGGTCCGGGCCCAGCACCCGGGTCCGGGCCACCAGCAGGGCGATGTCGTCGCCCGGCCGGTCCGGGAGCCGCGCGTCCAGGACGGTCCGGCAGGTCTCCTCGGGCGTCTCGCCGGCCGTCTCCAGCGCCTGGCGCAGGTGTTCGAGGCCGACGTCGATGTCGTGCACGCGGTCCTCGACCAGCCCGTCGGTGTACAGCACCAGCCGGCTGCCCTCGGCCAGCCGCAGTTCCGTCGTCTCGAACGGGAGGCCGCCCAGGCCCAGCGGGGGCCCCGCGGGCACCTCCGGGAACTCCACGGTGCCGTCCGGCCGGATCAGGGCCGGCGGCGGATGGCCCGCCCGGGCGAGCACACAGGAACCGGCGACCGGGTCGTAGATCGCGTAGAGGCAGGTCGCACCGGTCACCGGGGCGGTGCTGTCGTCGGCCGTCTCGTCCTGGTCGATCCGTCCGACCAGCTCGTCCAACAGCCCGAGCAGCTCGTCGGGGGGCAGATCGAGGGCGGTGAAGTTGTGCACCGCCGTCCGCAGCCGGCCCATGGTGGCGGCGGCGTGCAGCCCGTGTCCGACGACGTCGCCGACCACGAGCGCGACGCGGGCCCCGGACAGCGGCAGCACGTCGAACCAGTCCCCGCCGACCCCCGCCTGCGCGGGCAGGTAGCGGTAGGCGACGTCCAGCGCGTTCTGCTCGGGCAGCCTGCGGGGCAGCAGACTGCGCTGGAGCGTCACCGCCATGCTGTGCTCGCGGGTGTAGCGGCGGGCGTTGTCGATGGAGACCGCGGCCCGCGCCACCAGTTCCTCGCCGAGCGCCAGCTCGTCCTCGTCGAACGGCTCGGGCCGCACCGACCGCCAGAAACTCACCACCCCGAGCACCAGGGTCCCCGCGCGCAGCGGGACGGTGATCAGCGAATGGATCCCGTACTCCACGATCTGGGCGGAACGCTCCAGGTCCTGTGCCTGCCAGCCCGGGGCCTCGCCGAGGCGGGGTTCCAGCACGGCCCGGCCGGTCAGCAGCGTGCGGCCCTGCGGGGACGAGTCCACGTACCGGATCTGCCGGCCCACCGGGTAGAGCGGCACGTCGTCGGTGATGCCGCTGAGCGCGGTGCGGCGCAGCGGCGTCACGCCGCCCGGCTGGCCGCCCGCGAGCACGGTGTCGAAGAGGTCGACGGTGACGTAGTCCGCGAACCGGGGGACGGTCAGCTCACCCAGTTCCTCGGCGGTGCGGGTGACGTCCAGGCTGGTCCCGAGGCCCACGCCGGCCGCGTAGAGGATGTCCAGGCGCTCGCGGGCGGTCTCGGCCCGGCCGGACAGGGCCCGCAGCTCGGTGGAGTCGCGCAGCGTCGCGACACTGCCGGCCGGGCCGCCCCGTACGTCCGTGGGGCGCTGGTTGATGGCCAGCAGCCGGTCCTTGACCAGGTGCACCTCGTCGGTGGCGGCCTGGCCCGAGGCCAGCAGCTCCGCCAGGTCGGACGGCAGCCCGAGCGCGCTGACGTGCCGGCCCTCCGCGTCGGGGGGCAGGGAGAGCAGCCGCCGGGCCTCGTCGTTGGCGAGCAGCAGTCTGCCCTCGCCGCCGACGATGAGCACCCCTTCGCGGACGCTGTGCAGGACGGCGTCGTGGTGTTCGTACATCCGGGTCATCTCGTGCGGCCCCAGGCCGTGTGTCTGCCGCAGCAGCCGACGGCTCACCAGGGCCGTGCCGCCCGTCGCCAGGGCCAGCCCGACGGCCGCCGCGCTCAGTACGAGGGGCAGCTGGCGGTCGGCGACCCCGCCCACGTTCTCGGTCGTGATGCCGGCCGAGACCAGGCCCACCACCTTCCCGCCGGGGTCCTCGATGGGCACGATGGCCTGGACCAGCGGGCCGATGGTGCCCTCGATCTCCTCGGTCACCGTCTTCCCGGCCAGCGCGGGCGCGATGTTCCCGACGAACTTCTTCCCGATGCGGTCCGGCTTGGGATGGGTGTAGCGGACGCCCTCGGGGTTGGTGACGACCACGAAGTCCACGTCCGTGGCCTTGCGCACCGCCTCGGCGCGGGGCTGGAGCACTGCCGTGGGGTCGGGGCTGCGCAGCGCCTGGAGGATGCCGGGGGAGTTGGCGAAGGTCTCGGCCACCGAGACGGACCGGTTGCGGGCCTCCACCGTGCTGTCGTGCCGCACCTGGAGCACCAGCGCGACCGCCGCGGCCACCACCAGGAGCAGCACGATGACGACGTTCATCACGAAGACCTGGCCGGCCACACTGCGCCCGGACAGCGCCGAGCGCACCGCCGAGGCAGGCCGCCCCGCGTCCCCTCCCCGCCGTGACCGGTCCGCGTCCTGCCGGTGTCGGGCGTGCGGGCCGCCGGGACGACGGGGTGACCGTTCTCCCGATCGACCCATCAGTCGGACCATGTGCCCATGTCTACACTGCCGGGCCCGGAGAGGCGAGGGGCACCCCCCGTGACACGGGGGCCCGCGGGGCGGGCGCACCGGCCCCGGCCTGCGCGAGGCGCAGGGGCGGCGACGCCCTCGTCGGTGTCGGTGCCGGGCCGCTCCACGAGACCGCCCGTGTACCGGGCCCACCCCGAACACCACCCCACCGGGCAGGTCGAGCGTAGCGGTGCGTCCGTCCGGGTGGCGCAGCAAGAAGCCGTCACCTCCCCCGGGTCGCGCACGCGGTCGGGTGAGTGTGACGTGGCGGTGACGGGGCGTTGACCTGACGGACGGGAGTCCGTAATCTCCTCCGCGACATTCGGAAATCAGACCGAAACTTTCGAACCGCATCGCCCTTCCGAACGGCCCCGCACACCGATTCAAGGACGAGATGACATGAGCATGATCGTGAGACGCCTGTCGAGGGCGGTCACCGCCGGTCTCGTGGCCGCGGCCGCGCTGACGGCCGCGGCCCACTCCGCCGAAGCCGCCGACACGCTCGGGTCGGCGGCTGCCGGTCAGGGCCGCTACTTCGGCACCGCCGTCGCGGCGGGCCACCTCGGTGAGGCCGACTACGCCGCCACACTGGACCGCGAGTTCAGCTCGGTGACACCCGAGAACGAGATGAAGTGGGACGCCACCGAGCCCAGCCGCGGCACCTTCACCTTCACCTCGGCCGACCGGATCGTGGACCACGCGCGGAGCCAGGGCATGGACGTACGCGGCCACACCCTGGTCTGGCACTCCCAACTGCCCTCCTGGGTGAGCCCGCTGGGCGCCTCCGACCTGCGCACGGCCATGAAGGACCACATCAACGGCCTGATGGGCCACTACAAGGGGGAGATCCACAGCTGGGACGTCGTCAACGAGGCGTTCCAGGACGGCGGGAGCGGCGCCCGGCGCAGCTCGCCCTTCCAGGACAAGCTCGGCGACGGGTTCATCGAGGAGGCGTTCCGCACCGCCCGCGCCGCCGACCCGGCCGCCAAGCTCTGCTACAACGACTACAACACCGACGGCGTCAACGCGAAGAGCGATGCCGTCTACGCCATGGTCAAGGACTTCACGTCCCGCGGGGTGCCCATCGACTGCGTCGGCTTCCAGTCGCACTTCAACAGCAACTCCCCGGTCCCGGCCGACTACCGGCAGAACCTCCAGCGCTTCGCCGACCTCGGCGTGGACGTGCAGATCACGGAGCTGGACATCGAGGGCTCCGGCTCCGCCCAGGCGGCCGACTACCGGAAGGTGGTGGAAGCCTGCCTCGCGGTGAGCCGCTGCACCGGCATGACCGTCTGGGGCGTCACCGACAAGTACTCGTGGCGCAGCAGCGGTACCCCGCTGCTGTTCGACGGCAACTACGGCGAGAAGCCGGCCTACGACGCCGTCCTGTCCGCCCTCGGCGGCTCGGCGGGCCCCGGCGACCCGGGCGAGGGCACCGTGAGCTGCACGGCCACGTACACCAGGACCGCGGACTGGAGCAGCGGTTACAACGGCCAGGTCACCATCACCGCGGGCGACGAGCCGATCAGGTCCTGGACCGCGACGGTCACCCTGCCCGGGCAGCAGTCCGTCTCCTCCCTCTAGAACGGCACGCCCACCTGGAGCGGCAACGTCATGACGGTGCGGCCGAGCTGGAACGGCACCCTGGCGGCCGGCGCGTCGACCAGCTTCGGGTTCACCGCGGCGAAGAACGGCAGTGACGCCGCGCCCACGGTCGGCACCTGCACCGCCTCCTGACCCGGTCGTCCCGGCGGGCCCTCCGACCGGGGCCGGCGCCGTCCCCGTCCGTATCGACGGGGACGGCGCCGGCGCGGGCGTGGACGGCCCGGGTTCGTTCAAAAAACGGCGCGTCCGGCGGAAGTTGGGGCAAAGGGTTCGTGGGAAGCGTCCTGGTGCGTATCGTGAGGCCCGGGGACCTTCGCTCCTTCCACTCGGCCCCGGACCGGACGGTGAGGCTCGGTATGACTCCGGCGCACGGACCCGACACCGCGGATGCCTCCGTCGTGTCCGCGGTCGTCGAGTTCAGGGGCGGAGCGGCGATGATCCCCGCCTCAAGGGACGTCGTGCACGGCTTCGTCGCGCGGCTCGCCGAACGGGGCCTGGACCTGACGGACGCCTTCCTGGACGCGGCCCGGCTGGTCGCGACCGAGCTGGTCACGAACGCAGTGCGGCACGCGCCCGGCCCCTGCCGGCTGGAGCTGACCCTGGTGGACGACCGGGTGGAGTTCGCGGTGTCGGACACGGGGGACGCCTTCCCCACGTTCCTGCCCCGTGACCCGGTGCGGGTCGGCCGGCACGGGCTGGAGATCGTGACCCGGTTGTGCGGCGAGGTCATCACCAAGCCGCACGCGGCCGGGAAGACGGTGTACGCGCGCCTGCCGCTGGGCTGACCCGCCGCTCAGGCGGCCAGGGCCTGCGCCACGCTCGGGTAGCAGGGAATGAGCGTGTCGACGCCCACCAGCCGCAGCACCCGTTCGACGGGGTCGCGCGGTGCGGCGAGCCGGAACCAGACGCCGCGCGCCTCGGCGGCCCGGTGTACGGAGATGAGGACGTTGATGCCGCTGGAGTCGAGGAACCCCACCTCGCCGAAGTCCACCACGGTGCCCGGCGCCGACTCCACCGATGCCAGCAGGACCTCGCGCAGCTGACTGCTGCCGTCGAGATCGACCTCCCCGGCGAGGCTCACGAGACTGACGCCGCCGCCCGTGGTGGTACGGGTGATCAGCAGCCGCTCCGGTACTGCCGCTCCCTCGGTCTCCGCCACGCTGCCCTCGTCTCTCGTGTGCGCCGCATATGCCCCGGCCGTCGTCGGTGGCTTGATGTTAAGGCCCTTGGCGGCCCGCGTGGTCCACTTGAGCAGACCGGAACGCATCGGCCGGAGGGACCGCGGGGGCTCGACGCGCGCGACGGCGTTCCTCTGACTACGGTCGGAGGTGTGGTGGCACACACATTCGAGGAACTCGTGCACAAGCGCCGCGCGGCCGACCTGGCACAGCACCGGGTCGAGGAGCTGCGCGACTCGTACGGGCCTCCCACGCAGCATCAGTGGACCCCGCGGCAGTCGGACACGTACGAGACCGCCGTACGGGCCTGGCGCGACCTGGACCGGGACGCGCGGACGGCGATGGCAGAGTACGTCAAGGAGGGAGGCCAGTCCCGGCACAAGATCGAGGCGAAGCTCCGCAGGGCCGTCCAGGAGGACGACCGGAGCACCTGACGGGAGGGGCCGACCCCGGCCCCTTCCGGCCGCCGAGCGGCTGCGAGCCGCGGACCACAGGGCGCGCGCCCTGGACCGGCCGGTGTGAGGCCGCCCGACCCTCGGGCCCGGCCCGCGCCGGCCGGCGTCAGCTCGATTCCGCCGTGACCTCGCCGACGAGGTCGCGGACGGCGTTCAGGGCGGCCGCGCGGTCCTCGGGGACCAGGCCGATGCGGGTGCGCCGGTCGAGCAGGTCGGCCTCGTCGAGGGCGCCCTCGTGGCGCAGGGCCCACACCAGTTCGGCCCCGGTGACGGGGTGGCCGGGCAGTACGCGCTCGGCCAGGCGTGGCTCCCGGGCCGCGAGGGCCTGGACCGCCGGGGCCTCGGTGCCGTACTGCCGTACCAGGCGGCGGGGCGCGGGGACCACGGCCAGGGTGTGCGGGGCGGCGGCGCCGACCAGGGGCAGCGCGGCGGTCGGGGACGGGCCGGCGGCCAGCCCGCGGGCGGCGACGGCGGCGTCCACGGCGTCCTCGGCCATCCGCCGGTACGTGGTGAGCTTGCCGCCGACCACGGTGATCACGCCCTGGGACGAGGTGAGTACGGCGTGCCGCCGCGAGACGTCGGCCGTGCGGGGCCCGGCGCCGGGCCGGTCCGACGGGGTGGTGTCGAGCAGGGGGCGCAGGCCCGCGAAGGCACCCACCACGTCCTCGCGGTGGACCGGCGACCGAAGCACCGAGCCGAGCACGTCGAGCAGGAAGCCGACGTCCGTCTCGGGCACCTCCGGCACGTCCGGCACGTCCCCGTCCACAGGCTCGTCGGTGAGCCCGACGTAGACCCGGCCGTCGCCCTGGGGCAGGACGAGGACGAAGCGGTTGGTCTCGCCGGGGATCGGCACGTGCAGGCCGGCCGGGAGCGGACCGAGCCGCTCGGAGCGCAGGACGAGGTGGGTGCCGCGGGAGGGGCGGATCCGGATGCCGTCCACGAGGTCGCCGGCCCACACCCCGGAGGCGTTGACCACCGCGCGGGCCCGTATCACGCCCTCCTCGCCGGTCGTCTCGTCGCGTACGCGGGCACCGGACCCGGTCAGCTCCAGCGCCCTGACCCGGGTCAGGATCCGCGCACCGCGGGCCGCCGCGGTCCGGGCCAGCGCCGTCACCAGCCGGGCGTCGTCGGTGAGCCGGCCGTCCCAGGAGAGCAGGCCGCCGCGCAGCCGGTCGGAGCGCAGCGCCGGGGCGAGGTGCCGGGTCTCCACCGCGGACAGGCGGCGTGGTGCGGGCAGCGTGGCCCGTGCGGTGCGCGCCGCGAGCCGCAGGGCGTCCCCGGCCCGGAACCCCGCCCACGCCAGCGCGCCCTGGCCGCGGGAGACCAGCGGGGTGAGCGGCAGGACGAACGGCTGGGCGCGCACCAGGTGGGGCGCCGTGCGCTCCATCAGCACCCCGCGTTCCACCGCGCTCTCGTGCGCGACGTCGAGCTGGCCGGAGGCGAGATAGCGCAGGCCGCCGTGGATGAGCTTGGAGCTCCAGCGAGAGGTGCCGAAGGCCAGGTCGTGGGCGTCCACCGCGACGACGCTCAGGCCCCGGGCCGCGGCGTCCAGCGCGGCACCGGCACCGGTCGCGCCGAGGCCGACGACCAGGACGTCCACGACGGGGCCGCCGACGGTGTCGGCCACCTCGCGCGAGCGCCGTGCGGCGGACAGGGAGGCCCCGGCGGCGGGGCGGCTGACGGGGCTCATGGCGTGAGGGTCCTCTCCAGGATGGTGCGCAGCTCCGCGAGGAGGGCCGCGGGGGTCAGCTCGGCGTCGTCCTCGTCCGTCATGGTCCGCAGCGACAGGGCGAAGGACTGCACCAGCAGCAGCACCGACCGCGCCTGCCGCCCGGTGTGCGTGCGGCGGACCGACCCGTCGGCGTGGCCCTCCTCCAGCGCTTCGGCCAGCAACCCCAGCAGGGCCTCCTGGCTGGCCCCGCGCCGGTCGAGGACGTAGGGCAGCAGCAGCTCCGGATCGACGTCGACGATCTTCCGGAAGAGCGGGTGGGCGCGGAACGCCTCCACCCCGGCGACCAGGCCCTCGACGATGCGCCGACGGGTGTCGGTGCCCTCTCCCGGCCCGGGGATCGCGCCGGTGGCCACCGCGATCCACTCCCGCGTCATCAGGTCGCCGACCAGGGACCGCACGTCCGGCCAGCGCCGGTACAGCGTCATCCGGGAGACGCCGGCGCGGCGGGCGACGTCGGTCATGGTCGTGCGCCGCACCCCGACGGCCATCACGCAGTCGCGCACGGCGTCCAGCACCGTGTCGTTGTCCGAGGAGGTCGGCCTGCTCGCATGGTTGTGACGGTTAGGCGTCATGTGTAACAGTGTAACGCCCAAGGGAGCGTGCGTACGGCATCCCTCGAAGCGACCGTGAGGACGACAGGCAATGGACATGCTGTGGAACGGCTGGGGCGACCCGGCCAGGGCGACGCCGCTGCCCGACACGGTGACCGGGCTGCTGCGCGAGCTGCTCGGCGTCACACCCCGCGACACCGCCCCCCTGCCGCTGGAGGAGATCGACGTCCCCGCCTCGCCACTGGGCGGGGACGCCCGCCGCGCGCTGGAGGCCGCCGTCGGACAGCGTGCCCAGGACGTCCGCACGGACGCGGAGAGCCGCATCCGGCACACCCGCGGCAAGTCCACCCCCGACCTGCTGCGGATGCGTGCCGGCGATGTCACCGACACCCCGGCCGCCGTCGTCCTGCCGGACAGCCACGACGAGGTGCTCGCCGTGCTGGCCGCCTGCGCCGAACACCGTCTGGCCCTCGTCCCCTTCGGCGGCGGCACCTCCGTCGTCGGCGGCCTCGCCCCCGGGCGCGCGGGCCCGTTCGTCGCCCTCGACCTGCGCCGCATGAACCGGCTCCTCGACCTCGACGAGGTCTCCCGCACCGCCACCCTCCAGCCCGGCCTGCGCGCCCCCCAGGCCGAGGCGCTGCTCGCCGAGCGCGGATACACCCTCGGCCACTTCCCCCAGTCCTACGAATGGGCCACCATCGGCGGCTTCGCCGCGACCCGCTCCAGCGGACAGGCATCCGCCGGCTACGGCCGCTTCGACGAGATGGTCCTCGGCCTCACCCTCGCCACCCCCGAGGGCACCCTCGACACGGGCCGCGCCCCGCGCTCGGCGGCCGGACCCGACCTGCGCCAGCTCGTCCTCGGCTCGGAGGGCGCCCTCGGCGTCATCACCTCCGTCACCGTGCGCGTGCGGCCCGTGCCCGCCGTCCGCCGCTACGAGGGCTGGCGCTTCGCCTCCTTCGACGCGGGCGCCGCCGCCCTGCGCCGACTCGCCCAGGACGGCCCGCGCCCCACGGTGCTGCGGCTGTCCGACGAGACCGAGACCCTGATCGGCCTCGCCCAGCCCGACGCCGTCGGCGCCTCCCTGGAGCACCGGGACGCGGGCTGCCTGGCGGTCGTCGGCTTCGAGGGCACGCAGGAGGACACCGCACACCGCCGCGATGGAGCCGCGGCCGTCCTGCGCCGGAGCGGCGGCACCCTCGCCGGGGAGGAGCCGGGGGAGCGCTGGGCCCACGGCCGCTACTCGGCGCCGTACCTGCGCGACTCCCTGCTCGACGCCGGGGCGCTCGCCGAGACCCTGGAGACCGCTGCCCACTGGTCACGCCTCCCGGCCCTGTACGCCGCGGTCCGCGAGGCGCTCACCGCCACCCTCACCGAGGCCGGCACCCCGCCCCTGGTCATGTGCCACATCTCGCACGTCTACGAGAACGGCGCCTCCCTGTACTTCACGGTCGTCTCCGCCCAGGGCGAGGACCCCGTGGCGCACTGGACCCGGGCCAAGCACGCGGCCAACGACGCCATCCTCGCCGCGGGCGGCACCATCACCCACCACCACGCGGTGGGCACCGACCACCGCGCCTGGTACGTCCGCGAGGCCGGACCCCTCGGCGTCCGGGCCCTGCGCGCCGTCAAGCGGAGCCTGGACCCCGCCGGACTGCTCAGCCCCGGCGTCCTGCTGCCCGCCGACTGACCCCGCCGCACGGCACCCGCCCACCCCGTGAGACAACAGTCCGGCACCACCCGCCGGCCCGGAGGCACATCGATGCGACAGTTCACCGCCGTCGTCAACCCCACCGCGGGCGGCGCCACCTCGGCCGCCGCGCTCCTCGGGGTGGCCCGCCTGCTGCGGGAGGCGGGGGCCGGGCTGGAGACCGAGTACAGCCACAGCCTCGCGCACGCCCGCGAACTCGCCCGGCGGGCAGGGGAACGGGGCCGTGTGGTGCTCGCCGTCGGCGGTGACGGCATGGCGGGCTGCATCGGCGGCGCCCTCAGCGGCACCGGCACCGTGCTCGGACTGATCCCGGCCGGGCGCGGCAACGACTTCGCGCGCGCCCTGAAGCTGCCCACCGCAGCGGCCCAACTGGCCGAGGTGCTGCTGCGCGCCGAGCCCCGCCCGGTCGACACCGTCGAGGTCACCTCCGCCGTCCACGACCGCACCGTCGTCCTCGGCAGCGTGTACGCCGGTGTCGACGCGGTCGCCAACCGGCACGCCAACACCACGCGCCTGCTGCGCGGCGCCGCCTCCTACTACGCGGGGGCGGTCCGGGCCGTCGCGGGCTGGCGGGCGACGCGCTACCGCGTCACGGTCGACGGCGAGGAGCACGCCTTCACCGGCTACACGGTGGTGGCCGCCAACTCCGGCTACTACGGCTTCGACCGCCTCATCGCCCCCTCGGCCCGGGTGGACGACGGCCTGCTGGACGTGGTGATGATCCATCAGGCCCCGCGGCGGCTGTTCTTCGCCCTGATGAACGAACTCTCCACGGGCGCCCACGTCCACCGGCCCCAGGTACGCGTCCTGCGCGGCCGGGAGGTCCGCATCGAGGCGGACCGGGCGATACCCTACGGCGCCGACGGCGAGGTCGAGGCCGTCGTGCCAGTCACCGCCAGGGTGCTGCCCGGCGCGCTGCGCGTCCTGTGCTGAACACACCGTGGGGCCGGACGCCCGTCGGCGCCCGGCCCCACGGCCCGTCGGATCAGCCCCGTGGCGTGGTGAAGCGTTCCCACACCCGGTGCGAGCCCATCAGCTGCGTCACCTGTTCCAGGGCCGCCGTGCCGGAGTCGGCGACGACGACACCCGGAGCGTCGGCGGGCACCCCCGACGCCTGGAGCGCCGGCTCGCCGCCCGCCCAGACGCCGATCGCCTTGCCGTGCCGGAACGCCTCCGACAGCAGCAGGCTCACCCGCGGGTCGATCGTCCCCGGCCCGGCGGGCGCCGGACCGGCCTTGTAGTCGCGCGGGGTGTAGGCGTCGCCGCCCATGTCGGGCGTCCCCGCGATCAGCACCGCGTCGAACTCGACCGAGCGCGCGGTGACATAGCTGCGCTGCACGGTCAGCGCGGCGTCGCCGGAGCCGAGGGTGCCGCCGGTGGGCGCCACGACCAGCGGCACCATCCCGGCGTTCAGCACCGCCTCCCGTACCGCGCCCACGCCCTCCAGGTCGGCCCCGCCGGTCACGATGCCGATCACCCTGCCGTCCAGCGGCCAGGTACCGCCCACCTGGGACAGCGCCGGACTGGGCGCCACGTCCGCCAGCGGGACGGTCGGCGCCGGGGCGGGCAGGCCGAGGCCCTCGGCGACGCCCGCGCACAGCTCGGGGTCGATGTTGGCCAGGACCTGGAGCGTCCGTTCCCGGATCGCCTGCTCGTAGCACTTGCCCAGCTCGAAGGTGTAGGCGCCGATGATGTGCTCGCGCTCGACCGGACTCATGCTCAGCCAGAACCGGCGCGGCTGGCTGAAGTGGTCCGCGAACGACTCGGGGGCCTCGCGGACCTTCCTCCCCTCCGGCACCCGCACCGGAGCCTCGATGAACGCGTTCGTGTCCGCGCCCGCGGTGAACGGGCAGCCGCCGTCCAGGGAGTTGGGCCGGTAGGGCGCCACGCCCCGGTGCACGGCGCTCTGGTGCATGCCGTCCCGGAGCATGTCGTTGACCGGCGCCTGCGGCCGGTTGATCGGCAGCTGCGGGAAGTTGGGGCCGCCCAGCCGCGTGATCTGGGTGTCCAGGTAGGAGAACAGCCGCCCCGCGAGCAGCGGGTCGTCGGTGACGTCGATACCGGGCACCAGGTGGCCGACGTGGAAGGCGATCTGCTCGGTCTCGGCGAAGAAGTTGGACGGGTTGCGGTTCAGGGTCAGAAGGCCGACCGGCTGCACCGGCGCCAGCTCCTCGGGCACGAGGTTGGTCGGGTCCAGCAGGTCGATGCCCTCGAAGGTCTGCTCCGGGTTGTCGGGGAAGGTCTGGATGCCCAGCTCCCACTGGGGGTACGCGCCCGCCTCGATGGCGTCGGCGAGGTCCCGGCGGTGGAAGTCCGGGTCGACGCCGTTGATGATCTGCGCCTCGTCCCACACCAGCGAGTGCACGCCCAGCTTGGGCTTCCAGTGGAACTTCACCAGCGTCGTGGCGCCCTCGGCGTTCACCAGCCGGAAGGTGTGGACGCCGAAGCCCTCCATCATCCGGTAGGAGCGCGGGATGCCGCGGTCGCCCATGAAGAAGATGGTGTGGTGCGTCGCCTCGGTGTGCAGCGAGACGAAGTCCCAGAAGGTGTCGTGCGCGCTCTGCGCCTGCGGGATCTCCCGGTCCGGGTGCGGCTTCGCGGCGTGCACGACGTCCGGGAACTTGATGGCGTCCTGGATGAAGAAGACCGGGATGTTGTTGCCGACCAGGTCGAAGACGCCCTCGCTGGTGTAGAACTTCGTCGCGAACCCGCGGGTGTCCCGCACGGTGTCCGACGACCCGCGGGAACCGACCACCGTGGAGAACCGGGTGAACACCGGCGTCTCCACGTCCGCCGCCAGGAACCCGGCCTTGGTCACCGAGGCCGCCGTGCCGTAGCTCTGGAACACCCCGTGCGCGCCCGCGCCCCGCGCGTGCACCACGCGCTCGGGGATGCGCTCGTGGTCGAAGTGCATGACCTTCTCGCGCAGGTGGTGGTCCTGCAGCAGCACGGGCCCGCGCGGCCCGGCCTTCAGCGAGTGGTCGGTGTCGTACAGCCGCGTCCCCTGAGCGTCCGTCAGGTAGCTGCCGGACTGCGCCACCCGGGCCTGGTCGGCGCCCGTGGGCTGACCGGTCGGCGACACGGTGTCCGGGCCGCTCTGGTCCGGCTTCGGGGGCAGCGGCTCACGGGGCTCGGTGGGCTCGGCGACGGGAGGCGACTCGGGGCCGGGCCGGCCCGGAATCCCGTCCGGCGGACCACCGGCCTCGCCGTGCAGGCCCTCGGTCACCTTGCGGACTGCTCGCTTGAGGGGATTGGCCTCGCTCATCGGCCTTTCTCCGTTCTGGGCGGGCCGTTGCACGCGCCCGGTCGTGTTCGAGTACCGACTGCCGTGGTGGGCCGTGACCGCGTACCCAGTGTTCGGGACTCAAGGCACGGGCGCGAGCGACGGAGGCGGTCGGCTCAGCTGATGGTCTGTCCGTCGTGGGTGCCGCCCCGGCAGAGCGTCGTGAAGGAGCCGGTCCCGTCCCCGTCCGCCGAAATGATGATCACTCCGCCGCCCTCGATGCACTCGGTCGCCGTCACATCGCCCGGAAGGTGCGCGGCGCGCGGCATCGAGGCATGCGCCCCGGAGGTGCCCAGGAGAGACACGGCCAGGGCCGCGATCACAGTGCACGACGACTTGCGCATGGGTACGGCTCCTTCTCACCGGTGCCGTCCCAGCGTCACCGGCCCGGGCGCGGCACGCCACCGGGGACGCGCGCACGGGGGAGGGGCATGAGACAGGGCGCATGCGGGAGGGCCCCGACCGCGGACACGGGTCGGGGCCCTCGAAACGCGTACCGGCCTATGCCTCGGTGTGCGTCACCCCCACCGGCTCGAACGAGACCCGGGTGCGGGCACCGTCGGCCGCCCAGACCACCTCCACGCCGTCCTTCCCCGGCACCACCTCCGCGACGGCATCGGCGGCCGGGACGCTCACGGGTTCGCCGGTCAGCGCGGCCAGACTCACGTGCACGGAGGTGCCGCCGGCCGCGCCGGACAGCCGGGGCAGCTCCGCCCACGGCACGTACGCGGTGCCCTGCGGGGCGCGCACGGTCTCCGCCTCGGGCTCCCAGCCGTACAGGCCGTGCAGCGCGGAGGTCAGGGGCTCCTCGGGACCGGTGGCCCAGCCGGTGTGGGTGACCCGTGCCCCGGGCGGCGCCCCGACCACCCGGTGCACCCGCAGCTCGTACGGCCCCCGGGCCACCGTGACGCTCTCCACCCGCAGACCCGGCACCATCGGCGGCCCGGCCGCGAAGACGGGCCGGTGCCAGGACGCCGCCCAGCCCCAGCCGTCGCCGTGCCCCGCCCCCAGCGGATGGATCCGGCGTCGCACAGTGGACCGGCCGTCCACCTCGACCGACAGGTGGTTGTCCGGCACGTTCTCCCGCGCCGTGGGGCCAGTCCGGGTCGAATAGGCCTGGCGGCCGTAGTGCGGGTCGTCCTCGGCGGCCGACTCGCCCTCGTGCGGGCGGACATGGTCGCTGCCGTGGTTGTGCAGCCGTACGATCCCGTCGCCGCTGGTCGCCTGCACCAGCAGCCCCGGCGCGGGCAGGGCGAGGACCCGGTCCCCTTCCTCCACCGGCGCGGGCTCCTCCGGCGCCGTCCACAGCGGGTGGTCCGCCGGGGCCAGGAGCGACACGAAGGCCTTCGACGCCCAGTACGGGGAGGCCGGACCCGAGTAGGACTGAAGGGTCGCTTCGTGCGGTCCGTACCAGCCGGCGCTCAGCACCCCCTCGTCCGTCAGCGCCCCGCGGTCCACGAAGTACCGCAGGCTGCCGCTGACCAGCCGCCGCGAGGCACCCGGCGTCAGCGGGGTGTGCCCGGTCAGCGCGCCCAGGCCCACGGCCGCCGACGCGGCGAAACGGTAGGTGAGAGAGCGGCCGAAGTGCAGCGGCGCCCCGTCGGAGCCGAACATCAGGGCGAAGCCGTCCAGGTGGGCGCGCAACCGTTCCCCGTAGAGGGCGAGGGCGTCGGTGTCGCCGCCGAGGTGGGCGTCGAGCACCGGGTAGAGGTGCAGCGCCCAGCCGTTGTAGTGGTCGAAGGCGCGTCCGTCGCCGTCGGCGTACCAGCCCCCGCCCCGGTACCAGCCCTCCATCAGCTCCAGCGCCCGGTGCCGGGCGGCGGCCGTCTCGGCGTCGCCCCGGCCGACCGACTCCAGGAACCCGGCCACCGTATAGGGGAACAGGTACCAGTTGTTCGGCGCCGGCACGTGCCGCAGCGCCCCGCGCAGCCATTCCTCCACCCGGTCCTGCACGGCGGAGTCGAGGTGCTTCCACAGCCACGGCGCGGTCAGCCGCAGCCCCAGCGCCACCGAGGCCGACTCCACCATGGGCTGGCCCTGCACGTCGTGGTCGAGGATCAGCGGCCAGGACTCGGTGTCGTCGCGGCCGGGGGAGCGGGTGCCCGATGCCAGGCCCTCGGCGTACCGGTCCAGCCAGCCGTGCGGGTCCGCGCCGTCCGCACCCGCGACGCGGAAGCCCGCGGCGAGGAAGGTCCGCGCGAAGCCCTCCAGACCGTCGGAGCGCACCCCCGAGCGCGAGGGCCGTCCCGGCAGGTCGAGCAGGGCGCGGCCCGGGGTGCTCCAGCGCCACGCGGCCCACAGCAGCCCGTCCGCGACGGCCTCCCAGTGGGCCCGGGTGTAACCGGTGTACGGGCTCGACGCACGGTCCTCGGTGGGCAGTTCGAACGGGATGCTCATGCCAGGAACGCCAGCCTTTCGCGTCGTACGGGATGGAGGAAGCCGGAACCGGACGCCCAGCGGGTCGTCTCGGCCAGCGCGAGGTCGGCGAGACGGCGCCACTCGTTGCCCTCGGAACCGGCGAGGTGCGGGGTGATCAGGGCGTGCTCGCAGTCCCACAGCGGATGGTCCGGCGGAAGCACCTCGGGATCGGTGACGTCGAGGACCGCGCGGATGCGGCCCGCCAGCACGGCGTCGGTGAGCGCGTCCTGGTCGATCACCGCGCCCCGGGACGTGTTGATCAGCACCGCGTCGGCCGGCATCGCCTCGATCAGCGAACGGCTCACCAGACCACGGGTCGTGGGAAGCAGCGGGGTGTGCACACTGACGGTGTCGCAGCGCGCGAACAGCTCCGGCAGCGTCACGTTCTCGACGCCCAGTCCGGCGGCCTCCGCGTCCGTGACGTACGGGTCGTGCAGCAGGACGTCGACGTCGTGCGCCCGCAGCAGCTCGACGACCCGGCGGCCGATCAGCGACGCCGACAGGATGCCGACCGTACGGCGGTAGTTGCCGACGCCGCGCGGGGTGCGCAGCCAGTTGCCGCGGGTCCGGGAGACCTGGAAGTCGCGGGCCCGCTCCAGCACCCGCTTGCCGGTGAGCAGGATCATGCCGAGGGTGTACTCGGCCACCGGCAGGGCGTTGGCCGCGGCGGCCGAGGAAACCTCGACCCCGCGCTCCCAGCACGCGTCCGTGACGTGCCCGCGGACACTGCCCGCCGTGTGCACCACGGCCCGCAGCCGGGGCGCCGCCCGCAGCACCTCCGCGTCCAGCGGCGGACAGCCCCACCCGGTGATCAGCACCTCGACGTCCGCCAGCACGGATCTCGCCCGCGCCGTGGTCAGGTCGTCGAGCACCGGGAACGGCGCGAGGTCGCAGACCCGGCGGAAGGCGGCGAGCGACTGCGGGTCGAGGACGGCCGAGGCGGCGTCCGGGGACATGGCCACGGCGGCACGGGGCCGGAAGCCGGGTCCGGGGGCGTGCACGGTCACTTGACGGCTCCGGCGGTCAGGCCGCTGCGCCAGAAACGCTGGAGCAGCACGAAGGCGAGGATGAGCGGCAGCACGGCGAGCAGCGAGCCCATGATGACCACGGGGTAGTACTCGGGCGACACGGACGCCGAACTGTTCCACTGGTACAGGCCGAGACTGACGGGATACAGGTCCTGGTCGGACAGCATCACCATGGGCAGGAAGAAGTTGTTCCAGATCGCGGTCAGCTGGAACAGGAAGACGGTGATCAGGCCGGGGCCCAGCATCCTGAGCGCCACCCGGGCGTACGTGGTCAGCTCCCCGGCCCCGTCCACGCGCGCCGCCTCCAGGACCTCGTCGGGCACGTAGCCCCGCGCGAAGATCCGCCCGAGGTAGACGCCGAAGGGATTGAACAGCACCGGGATGAACACCGCCCAGAAGGTGTTGACCAGGCCGGCCTCGGAGGCCATCAGGTACAGCGGCAGCGCGAGCACCGTCTGCGGCACCATGACCGCCGCCAGCACCAGGCCGAACAGCTTCTCCTTGTGCCGGAAGCGGTACTTGTCGAAGGCGTAGCCGCAGGCCACGCTCACCAGCGCGCCGACGGCGGCGCCGATCACCGCGTACAGCAGGCTGTTGACGTACCAGCGGCCGTACAGCCCGCCGTCCATGGCGAAGACGTCGTTGAGGTTCCGCAGCAAGGAGAAGTCGCTCAGGGACAGCAGGTCGCTGCTGAACAGCGCGTCCCGGTTCTTGGTGGAGGCCAGCACCAGCCACAGGACCGGCAACAGGGTGTAGAGGACGGAGACGGCGACGACCACGTTGACGGTCGCCCGGCCCAGCAGCCTGGGGCGGAGCAGGGAGCTGTCGGTGGCGCTCATCGGGCCTCCTCGGAGTCGGCGCGGCTGGTGAAGCGGGTGACGCCGTAGGACAGGGCGATGGTGCACACCAGCAGGACCACCGAGGCGGCCGCGGCGAGGCTGTAGTTGTTGCGGGTGAAGGCCGCGTCGTAGATGTACATGCTGGGCGAGAACCGCGAGTTGATCATCGGGGAGGACTGGCTGAGCAGCATCGGCTCGGTGAACAGCTGGAGCGCCCAGATCAGGGTGAAGATCGCGACCATCACGATGGAGGCCCGCACCAGCGGTGTCTTGACCTGGAGGGCGGTGCGCACCGGCCCGGCGCCGTCGACGACGGACGCCTCGATCACCTCGCGCGGCACGGCCTGGAGGGCGGCGTAGAAGACCACCATGTTGTAGCCCAGGTTGCTCCACAGGGCGATGTTCACGATGGACGGGAGGACCGTGTGCACGCCCAGGAAGTCGATCGTGATGTCGCCCTTCGCGAACAGCTCGATGACCGGGCTGATGCCGGGCGTGTACAGGTACAGCCAGATCAGCGCCGCGATGATGCCGGGCACCGCGTGCGGCAGGAAGAGGCCGAGTTGGGCGAGGGCGCGCAGCCGGACCACGCCGGAGTCGAGCAGCAGGGCGAGCGCGAGGGCGCCGACGACCATCAGCGGGATGTAGATGAGGCAGTACAGGGCGACCGTGCCGAGCCCGCCGAGGAAGGTGGGGTCGGTGAGGACGGCCGCGTAGGAGCGCAGTCCGACGAAGACCGTGCGCTCGGGGCCGAAGCCGAGACCGGGCTGGTCGTCGCTGAAGAAGCTGAGGTAGACGGCGGTGCCGACGGGAATCAGGAAGACGGTGACCAGCAGGGCGAAGAACGGCGTCATGAGGACGCCTGCGGCGGTCAGTTGACGGCGTTTGGCCGCTCTGCGGGCACGCAGCCCGGAGGCGGGGCCGTCCGGGGCGGTGGCGCGGGACGTGCCGGTCACCACCCGTGCGGGGGTCGTCGTGGTCATGGGGGTGTCACCTGCCTTTCGTCGGCTCAGGTGCTGCGCTGGGTGGTGGACAGGCCGAGGGCCTTGAGATCGGGCATGGTGCCCTCCTGCGCGGTGCGCAGCGACTCGACGAGGCTGCCCTGGCCGCCGCTGACGCGGGCGAAGGAGTCCTGCATGACCTTCTGGGTGGCGCTCATCCGCGGGCCCCAGAGCCACTGGTCGCCGATCTTCTCGGCCTCCTGCTCGAACAGGGCGTAGATGTCCTGACCGCCGTAGTACGAGCGGTCGAAGGCCTCTCGGCCCACCGCGACCAGGCCGGGCGCGGCCGGGTACTGGCTGCTGGTGCCGCTGGAGAGCCGGGCACGCAGGGCGTCGGGATGGGAGACCTGCCACTCGATGAACTCCATCGCGGCCTCCGGGTGCTCGCTGTCCTCGGTGACGGCGAAGGTCGAGCCGCCGTGGGTGCCGGCCGAGGGGCTGCCGGTGTCCCACTGCGGCAGCGGCGCGATCCGCCACTGGCCCTTCTGGCCGGGCCGCGCGTTCATCTGGGCGCCGGCGTCCCAGGCGCCGCTGAGGCGGGTCAGGACCAGCCCGTTGCCGATCTGCGCGTCGGACTGCCTGCTCTCGACGGCGTTCATGAAGACGTCGTCCCGGTCGATCAGCCGCTGCCAGTACTCGGCGACCCGCCGGGAGGGCGCGTCGGCCAGCGAGACGTTCCAGGCGCCCTTCGAGGTGTCGAACCACTGGGCGCCCGCCTGCCAGGCGTAGCAGGCGAACTGGGTCATCCCGTCGGTGGGGAAGAGCACCAGGCGGCGGTCGGGCGCCTTGCGGCGTACCGTCGCGGCCTGCTCGGCGAACTCGTCCCAGGTGCGGGCGACTTCCAGCCCGTAGCGGTCGAACAGGTCGGCGCGGTAGTGCATCACCATGGGCTCGACGTCCAGCGGCACCGCGAACACCCGGCGTTCGAAGGTGGTCAGGCCGAGCGCCTGCGGCAGCAGCTTGCGGCGCAGGCCGTCGCTCATCAGGTCGGTGATGTCGCGGGCGACGCCGTCGATGGCGAATCCGGGGACCTGCGGATACTCGAGGGTGGCGACGTCGGGCGCGTTTCCGGCCCGGGCGGCGTTGCTGAGCTTGGCGTAACCGCCCTGTCCACCGGAGGGGATCTGCTGGAACTCCACCTGGATGGTGCGGTGCGTGCGGTTGAACGCGTCGACCACCTCCTGGCTGCCGCGCAGGGCGGACCAGAAGGTGATGCGCGTGGTGGTGCCCGTGCGGGCCGACGATGCGCCGTTCCCCCCACTGCAGGCGCTCGCGGCTCCTGCCAGGGGTAGGGCGGTCATCGCGGCGAGCACGGAGCGACGGCTGGGTCGTCCGGGCATGGCGCCTCCGCGGCTCCTGCGGGTCCGCGTCGGTGCGGACACGACTCTTCGAGACACCGGAATCCTGAACGCCCTGACTCAAACGGTCAATAGATCGATCAGAAGAAAATGAAACGCTCAAACGCTCATTCGGCGACTGGTTCGGTCAACCGGTCCGTCGATCCGCGCACCATCAGCCGCGGCAGGAGCTCCACCCGCCGGCCCGGCCGGCTGCCGGGCGCCCCGGCCAGCCGCTCCAGCAGCAGCTCCGCCGCCGCGTGCCCGACCTCGGCCTTCGGCGGCGACACGGCGGTCAGCGGCGGCGAGGCCAGACCGGCCACCACATCGTCGTACGCGACCACCGAGCAGTCCTCCGGCACCCGCACCCCCTCCTCCGCGAGCCGCTGCACGACCATCAGCGCGTCCACGTCGCCGTGCAGCACCATCGCGGTCGCCCCCACCTTGCGCATCAGCGCCGGCAGTTCGGCCATCTCGTCCCCGGAGTACGGCCCGTCGGCCCCGGCCTCCCGTGCGACCAGCGTCCACGCCCAGCGCTCCACCAGGGGATGCGCCCCGGCGATCCCGGTGAACGCGGCGCGCAGCGAGCGGGCGGTGGGGCTGTCGTGCCGGGTGGCGAACACCATGCGCCGGTGCCCCAGCCCCACCAGGTGCTCCACCGCCAGGTGCGCGCCGTACCAGTGGTCCGAGCACACCGCGTCCAGGGCGTGCAGTGCGCTGCCGCGCCACGGGCGCCGCTCCATCAGCACCGTCGGCACCCCGACCCCGGCCAGCCACTCGTGGTCGGCCTCCTCGTCGGCCCGGCCGCGCCAGCGCGGGGCGATCAGCAGTCCGTCCGCGCCGTCCGCCAGCGCCCGCTCCACCAGCGGGCGTTCGGCACCGGACGCCTGCGGCGCCAGGTGCAGGGCCATGCGCACTCCCGCCCGCTCCAGCACCGTGCGGGCCCCGTGCAGGGTCTCGGTCAGGTACGAGTGCCGCACGGGCACGACCACGGCCACCCGGTCCCCGGCCGCCGGAACCGCCTCGGCGACGATTTCCCGGGCCGGCAGCGTCGACCGCACGACCCCGTGCCCGCGGCTCAGTCTGCCCTCGCGCGTCAGCTCCTCTACGTCCCGGCGCACGGTGACCACCGAGACCTGCAACTCGTCGGCGAGGTCACGCACCCGCGCGGTGCCGCGCGCCTGGACCGCCGCCAGTATCCGCTGGCGCCTGAGATCGACCGGCTCCCGCATCAGGTCTCCCCACCCGAGAATGTTCGTTTGAGCGATTCTGCGCCATCATAACGATCGCTCGCCCCGGGTGCCGGTGTCCCTACGGTTCAGGGTCGGAGAGGAGGGGGCCCAGCGGGCCCAGGTCGAGGTTCAGGTCGGAGCGGCTCAGACCGTGCTGGGCGCACAGGTCGTCCATGCGCTCGTCGAGCAGCATGAGCGCCGTGCCCAGCCGGTCCTCCTGCTCCGCGCTCAGCGTCCCCTCGTCGAAGCGGCGCACGGCCTGGCGCTCCATGAGCTGGCGCAGCAGTTCCACCACGGTGAGGACCAGCGCGGCGAGATCGTTGGTGACCCGCTCGGGGTCCAGGTCGAGGGCGTGGGCGGCACGGCCCCGGGGCCCGGTCACAGCGGCCCGCTGTCCGGCCAGGGGGCGGGCACCCGCTCGTTCACCGACGACAGCAGCGCGTGCAGGGAGATCCGCACCAGCGGCACGTCGGCGACAGCCAGGACCAGGTCGCCGCTGACCACGACACCGGTCGCCAGCACCCGGTCCAGCAGGTCGACCAGGGGAACCCCGACCGGTGCGTACGGCTCCGGGCCGCCCCAGGGCACGGGGGCCGGGCCCGGCGTACGGGCGTCCGGGACGGTCATGAAGGGACCTCCTCCTGCGGGTCGGCCCGCGGGTCCTCGTCCCAGCGGGCGAAGGAGTACGGGATCCACGGCCCCGAGGCCTCCACGCGCACCGCCGGGTGCCCGCCGGCGGTGAACCGGGCCAGGGCCGCGGTGAAGTCGGCGCGCCGCGCCTCCGTCACCAGGTAGGCCGCGTTGAGCAGTTGGGGGTCCCGGCGGCCGGTCAGCCGCTCGCTCTGCGGGCGGTGCCGCGTCGCGGCGACGGCGTGGCACCGCAGTGCCGCGTCGACGGCCTCCGCCTCGGCCAGCGCCCGCCCGCGTGCACCCTGCTGCTCGCGCCGCCGTGCGCTGACCCGGCTGAGGTAGGCGCGTCCCCCGCCGCCGGAGCCGGTGGGGGCGCCGGGGCCGGTGTCCCCGGGGGCCTCGGGCGCGGCCTCGGCGGCGTGCACCTTCACCGCCCACTCCGTACGGTCCCGGAGACGGTCCAGCAGGGTGTCCAGCACCGGCTGCCGGGCGGTCACCGCCCGCGCGGCGGTCAGGTCGCCGCGGTACAGCGTCGCCATCGGCAGCGGTACGACGGGGCCCCGCCCCGCCGCGGCCTCGACGCCCCGGTGATGGGCGCGGGCGCAGCGCTCCAGGTCGTCCGGCCGGTTGAGGCGCTCGGCCAGCGCCGCCTCGTCGAACAGGGCCGCGGGGACGTCCTGCACGATCAGGCACAGGCCGCCCACGCTCAGGACGCGCAGCGGACCGCCCTCCTCGTGCCCCCTGGCCGCCGCCAGACCGGCCGGGTCGGGCGGCGTGCGGGTGACGGCGAAGGCGCACACGAGGCCGGTGGCCGCCGGTCCTGCGGGGGTCGCACTCATCGCACGGCTCCCGTCGTCTCCTCGGCGGCCCCCTCCAGGGCGTCGAGGCGCTCCCGCAGCCGCGCGTTCTCCTCGGCGAGCGCATCCCGCGCGGCCCGGGACGACAGTGCCGGATCGGTCTCCCACCAGTCGATGCCCGCCTTCTTGGCGGTGTCCACGGAGGCGATGAACAACCGCAGCCGGATCGTCAGCAGTTCGATGTCGAGCAGGTCGATCTTGATGTCGCCGGCGATGACGATGCCCTTGTCGAGGACCCGTTCGAGGAGGTCCGCGAGGCTGCCGGAAGGGGGCCCGTAAGGCTCTGTCCCCGGGCCCGGGTACCGGTGGTCGAGCTCGGTCACCGTCCGCTCCCCGCGACGGCGGCGTCAGCGACGCGGACGGGCACGTTCGTCGTCCTCGTCGTCCTCGTCGTCTTCCTCGTCCGCATACGGCTCCTCCTCGTCGTACTCACCTTCCTCGTCGTCCTCGTCGTCCTCGTACTCGTCCTCGGCGTCCTCGGCGTCCTTGGAGTCGTCGGCGGCGTCGGTGTCCTCCTCCTCCAGCGCCTCCTCGTGGCTCTTGACCACCTCGCCGTCGCGGATCTCGCCGCGCCAGCCCTCGACCTCCTCGCCGTCCGTCAGGGACACGTGCCGCGCGAAGTGCTTCAGGTCCAGCCGCAGCCGGCGCCCCTGGGCGCGCCACAGGTTCCCGGTCTTCTCGAAGAAGCCCGCCGGGTAGTACTCGACGACCACGACGACCCGGGTCAGCCGGGGTGCCAGTTCGTGGAAGGTGACGACTCCGTTGGTGCTGCCCTTGGCGCCCTCGGAGGTCCAGGCGATCCGCTGGTCGGGGATCTGCTCCTGGACGGTCGCCTTCCAACTTCGGGTCGAGAAGGCGATCTTGGCGGTCCAGTCCGAGGTCACCTCGTCGTGCGGGCTGACGCTCTGGACGCCCTTGGTGAAGCCGCTGAAGTCCCGGAGCTGGGTCCACTGGTCGTAGACGGTGCGCAGGGGGACGCCGATGTCGACGGTCTCCATGATGTGCGTCGCCTTGACGCTGCCGCCGCCGCTCTTCGAACCGCCGCCGCCACCTGAGGAACCGCCGCCACCTGAGGAACCACCGCCACCTGAGGAACCACCGCCACCTGAGGAACCGCCGCCATCTGTGGAACCGCCGCCGTCGGCGGACTCGGTCAGGCGGTCCGTCAGGGACCCGATCCGTTCCCCCGCCCTGCCGACGAGTCCGTGCCCCGCGGCGGAGAGGTAGCCGCCCAGGGCGTCCTTGAGGTCGCCGAGAGGCGACGGTCCGCCGTCGCCCTGCCGGTCGGGAGTCATGCGCGCCCACCTCCGTGCCTGTCGCCCGGGCCCGCCGTCCGCTTCGCCGGTGCGGTCTTCTTCGAGGCCGCCTTCTTCGCCGTCTTCTTCGCCGGCGGCGCCGCCTTGCGCGGCGGGGCCTTCTTGGCCGTCTTCCGGGGTGGTGCCGGTGCGGGCCGCCGGTCCTCCTCCCGGTCCTCCTCGTCGAAGTAGGCGTCCTCGTCCGGAGCCTCCTCGTCCCAGGAGTCGTCGTAGCCGTCCCGGGCGTCGTCCCGTCGGCCTTCGCCGGTGAGCGCGTCGGTACGGTCGCGGAGACTGTCCGCGAGGCCGGTGAGCCGGCGGTTCGCCGCGGCGGTGACGGCCGCGCGTCCGGCGGACAGCAGCTCGCCCCGGACCTGGTCGCTCAACTCCTGGAACTGCGGTGCCCGTTGCAGGCTTCCCAGTCCCTGGCCGAGCACCTGGCCGGGGGAGAGGCCGACGCGTCGGCCCACCAGGTAGGAGCCGACCGCGAAGGCGAGCTTGGCCTTCTTCGTGCGCCCCAGGAGATATCCGCCCGCCACGGCAGCCGCCATGGCCGTCCTGTTGTCGTTCATACGTGTCGTCTCCGCGCTGGATTCGTGGTGTTCGTGGGTCCGGTGGGCCGGGCCGGGCGTTCGAGGAGGGTGAGCAGCCGTTCCTCCTCGCGTTCGAAGGCCGCCTCGTCGACGGCGCCCTCGTCCAGGGCCCGGTTGAGCGCGGCCAGCCGCGCCTGTACGGCGCGCGGGTCGTGGGCCTGGCGCCGGGCCTCCTGGAGCAGGTGGTCGGCGATCCACGCCGTGCCGCGCACCGGTGCCAGGGGCAGCAGGAGGAGACCGCTCACGATGCCCACGCGGTCACCGGCCGGCCGGCGTCGCGGGGGCCGGGTCGACGAAGCTGTAGCAGGGCAGAGGCCCGGTCACGCTGAGGGCCAGCCGGTCACCGCAGGCGCGGGCCCGCGCCGCCACCGCCTCCCTGAACCGCGCCTCGTCGGCCGCGCGCAGCAGGAACGACGCGCTGAGCACCTGCTCGTCGTCGGTCGTGCCCCGGACCGTACGCACGGCCAGCGGGGCCAGCTGGTCGACGACCTCCCGGGCCGCGCGCCGTGCCTCGCGGCGCACACCGAGGGCGATCGCCTCACCCAGCCGCACGTTGGCCTCGTAGTCGGGCCGCCGCCGGGTCCGCAGGGCCAGGGTGCGCAGCTTGTCGTCCCGGCGTACCAGATCGGCGAAGTGGCCGGGCACCACCGTGCCCTTGACGTTGAGTTCCACGCACCCCCGCACCGTGTCGAGCTGTGCCGCCAAGTGAGCGGCGTCCGACCGCAGTTGGGAGAGCAGGGTGTCGGACCGCGGGCTGAGGACCGCGAACCGCATGGGCAGCACCGGCCCCTGGGCCGCCAGTTCGTCCAGGACGGCCTGGTGGGCCAGCAGGTCACGGCGCCGGGGCCGCAGCCGCGGGGGCGCGTCGGACACCGCGGCGCACAGTCCGGCCCCGGTGAGCAGCCGTACCGGGGCGCCGTCGACGCCGGCGGAGCGGGGGGTGCGGACCCCGGCGGGGGCGATGCCGTAGACGTACAGGGCCTTGAGGGCGGACGCCGGTGCGTCGGCCGTGTCGGTGGTGGCGGGCGCGGTCATCGGTCCTCCTCCTCGGTGCGCCGGCGGGGGCGGGAACGGGGGCGGTCGTCCTCGTCGCGGGGGCGTGCGGCGGGCCGGCTCCGGGGCCGCTGAGCGCTCCTGCCGCGCTCCGCGTGTTCGCGGGGACGGGCTTCGGAGTCCGCCTCTTCCTCGGGCTCGGGCTCGTGCTCCGGCGCGAGGACGTCGCGCACCTTGTCGGTCAGGGAGCGTGCCGTCCGTCTGGCGCCCGCCCTGCCCACGGTCTTGGCCACCGGGCTCCCGAACATCTCGGGCACGGTCTTGGACCGCACGTCGTGCTCCAGGTCCAGCCGGTTGCAGGCCTCGGCGAACCGGAGGTAGGTGTCGACGCTCGCGACCACGATGCGTGCGTCCACCTTGAGGATCTCGATGCCGACGAGGGAGACGCGCACGAAGACGTCGATCACCATGCCGCGGTCGAGGATGAGTTCGAGGACGTCGTAGAGGGTTCCGGCGCGGGGCGCGCAGACGACCTCGTCGTCGTAGGTGATCATGCGGGGGTCCTTCCGGATGCGGGCCTCGCGGCCCGCTCACTGGTCCTGGGCACCACGCCGGTAGCGCGCGATCCTGCGGTACTGGACCAGGTCGCCCGCCGGGTCCAACTCGACCTCGTAGGTGGCGAGCAGACTGGTGGTGTCGGGGATGCGTGCCACCTCCAGCACGTCCACGTTGACGATCCAGCCGCCGTCCTCGCTCCGGCAGACCGCGGAGACCCCTTCGAGGTGGTGCCGGATCAGCTCCGACAGGGCGTCGGCGGCGCGCCGGGCGGCGTCCCGGGCGTCCCGCACGTCACGCTCGCGCGTGGTCGTGGAAGTGGTGCGGTGCCGTCGCCCGCCAGGTTCTGTCATGTGCCCACTGTGACCGTGGGACCCCGGTTCCCGCGTGTGCAGTTACCCCGTTCGGGGCTGCCCCGTACGCCGGCAGTGCAGGAAGAGGTGCGGCTCGGGCCGGGCGTCCGGGTGGGCCGGGGTGAACATCGTGGCCTCCTGCGCCAGCACCTCCAGGCCGGACTCCTCCGCCAGGTCGATCAGCTCCTGCGCGGGGAAGCTGGTGACGCGCACCGGCTGACCCATGAAGGTGGCGTCGACGCCCTCCACGTCCAGCGGCACGGTGGCCAGGACCAGGTAGCCCCCCGGCTTCAGCAACCGCACCAGGTGCCGTACGAGGCCCTTCTGCTCCTCCCGGTCCAGCTGGAGCAGGGAGAAGTACACGCAGACGGCGTCGAACGAGGCGTCCGCCAGCGGCACGTCGCGGATGTCGGCGCACCGGAAGGTGGCGGCCGGCACCTGCCGAGCGGCCAGCTCCACCATGACCGGGGAGACGTCGACGCCCAGCACCTCGTGCCCGGCGTCCGCGAGGGTCTCGGCGGTGGGCCGGCCCGTGCCGCTGCCCACGTCCAGCACCCGGCTGCCCGGCGCGAGCCGCGCCAGCAGCCACTCCAGCGAGTGGCGGTGCTTCTTCGACCCGGCGAACGCCTTCTCGTACTCGACGCCCAGCGCGTCGAACGCGGCGGCGGCCCGTGGGCGTTCCCGGTCGTCGGTCACGGCGTTCCCTTCGGTGCGGTGAGCCGGTGCCCGGGCATCGTTCCACCGGGAGCGAGCCCCCACAAGGGGCCCTTCGGGCGACAGACGCCACCGGACGCGCCGGCCCTCGTCGGCGCCCCGCACCGTCCCCGGCTCGGCCATCCGGTGTGTACGGCTGCCTTGACGCGGTCCGGCAGCACCTTGTCCGCCACCCCCTGGGCCCTGGTCCTCGCCGAGCCGGTGACCAGCTTCCCGCGGCCCTTCATGACGGCGTCGAACGCCTACGGGCCGGACCGACCGCTCACCTCGGACGGGCCCCGTCCAGGGCCAGGTCCACCAGTCCCCGGACGAGTACGCCTTCCAACGGCGCCCCGCTGAGCAGCACCCGCACGAACAGCGGACCGCTGACCGCCTCGATCAGCAGCCCGGGATCGGTGTCCGCCGCCAGCTCGCCCCGTTCGACGCCCCGCCGGACCATCACCACGGCACGGCCGAGACGCTCGCTCCAGTAGGGGCCGCGCCGGTCCTCCAGGGTGTCGTCCCGCTCGACGCTCAGCCGCAGCAGCGCCCGGCCCTGCGCGGTGCCCAGGAGCCGGGCCAGCGCGGAGAAGAACGCCAGCAGGTCGTCCCGGACCCGCCCGGTGTCCGGGACCGGCAGCGCGGCGTCCAGCTCCGTGGTCAGCGCGTCCAGGATCAGGTTCTCGCGGGTGCCCCACCGCCGGTACACGGAGGTCTCGTGCACCCCGGCCGCGCGGGCCACGGCGCCGACCGTCGCGCCCGCCAGGCCCTGGCTCGACAGCAGGTCCACCGCGGCGGCCAGCACGGCCCTGCGCATGCGCTCCCCCCGGCGGCGCAGGGGCGGGGCGACGGGTTCCGGTGAGCTCATCGGACCAGCGTAAAGCAAGTCGTCCTGCGTTGGGTGTACGGTTAACGCAAGTCGAACTGCGATGGACCGCCGGGGGCCGTCCGGGGTCGCCACCGCACCGAGGAGGTCCCGTCATGGCGCAGATGCTCGCCGCCCGCCTGCACGTCCCGAGCCGCACCCTGCGGCTGGAAGAGGTGCCCCGCCCGCAGCCCGGACCGGGGGAGGTGCTGGTCAAGGTCGAGGCGGCCGGCGTGTGCCTGTCCGACGTGCACCTCATCGACGGCACCCTCACCCCGCTGCTCCTCAGGGGCGACACCGTCACCCTCGGCCACGAGGTCTCCGGCACCGTCGCCGAGACCGGGGCCGGTGCCACCGCCTGGTCACCGGGGCAGCGGGTCGTGCTGCACGCCGGTGAGACCCGGGGCGGCGTCGTCTACACCCGCGGTGTCGACTACGACGGCGGCTGGGCCGAGTACGCCCTCTCCGACGCCGACGCCATGACACCGCTGCCCGACACCATCCCCTTCGAGCAGGGCGCGATCATCCCGGACGCGGTGTCCACCCCCTGGGGCGCGATCACCGAGAGCGGGGCGGTCCGGCCCGCCGAGGCGGTCGGCGTGTGGGGCGTCGGCGGACTCGGTGTCCACGCCGTACAACTGCTCCGGGCGATCGGCGCCTGCCCGGTCATCGCCGTCGACCCGAGCCCCGTCGCCCGCGAACGCGCCCTTGCCGCCGGCGCCGACCTCGCCCTGGACTCCGCCGACCCCGAGCTGCGCCGCACGGTCCGGGAGGCGACCGCCGGCCTCGGGCTCGCCGCCGCCTTCGACTTCGCGGGCGTGCCGCCCGTGCGGGAGCAGGCGGTCTCCGTCCTCGCGCCCAAGGGACGGCTGGTCCTGGTGGGCCTGACCGACAAGCCGCTCACCGTCACCGACGGGACCCGCTTCAGCTACCTCCAGCAGCGCATCCTCGGCCACTACGGCTCCGACATGCCGGTGGCGCTGCCGCAGCTCCTGCGGCTGATCGAGGGCGGGCGGCTGGACTTCTCCGGTTCCGTCAGCGGGGTGCTGCCGCTCGCCGAGGCCGCCGCAGCGGTCGCGCGGCTGGAGAAGAAGGAGGGCGACCCGATCCGGCTGGTCCTGCGCCCGTGACGTGAGGGAAAGCTGAGAATTCCAGAGGCACTTGAACGCTCCTGCCCCCGGTTCCGTATGGAGCCGGGGGCATTTCACGTCCGAGTCCGTCACGACACAGGAGCACGCCTTGGGACACAACAGGCGCAGACGCCCGACCGGGGCGCGGCGCGCGACCTTCGGAGCGGTCGCGCTGATACTGGGGGGCAGCGGCCTGGTGGCCGTGAACGTGTTCGCCTCGGCGACGGAGTCCGGCAACGCCGCCGTCCCCCTGGGCGGTTCCGGAGTCGCGGCCACCGTCGACTGCCCCGACCTGACCGAACGCCTCACCGCCGTTCCCGAGCAGGCCAGGCCCGAGGTCGACACCGAACTCGCCCACCTCGACGAACAGATCGCCGCCGCCTACCGGGCCCTCCAGGACGCCGCCCGCACCGCGGACGACGGCACCCTCGACGAGGGCGCGATCCTCGACCCCCTGAAGAAGGAGCGCGCGGCGACGATCGGACGCATCGCCGCCGCTGTCGACAAGGCCGGAGACCGCCCCGAGGGCCTGGACGCCCTGGCCGAGTGCACCCTGCGCCGCACCGAGATCGCGTCGGGGGACGCGGGGAGCGGCGACCCGGACCAGCAGGGACAGGAGGAGGGGCAGGCGCAGGGCCAGAAGCAGGAACAGGGTCAGGGCCAGAGCCAGGAGCAGGGTCAGCAGGACGGCGCGGGCGAAGGGTCCGGTGACGGGCAGCAGCAGCCGGGCAACGGCGGACAGGCGGGCAACGGCCCCGTGGCGGCGGACTACGCCGACATCGAGTCCGTCCAGCCCGACGTGGTGCGGGCGCCCCGGCAGCAGAAGGCGGCCTCGACCGGCTCCTTCGCCACCAGCTGCGGAGTCAACGCCGAGGGCCGGTTCAACTCGGACAACCTGATCGCCGCCCCCGGCGTCGGCAACGGCGCCCACCACTTCCACGACTACGTCGGCAACCAGGCCAACGACGCCTTCGCGAGCGACGAGGACCTGGCCGCCGCCGACACCAGCTGTGCCGACCAGGGCGACAAGTCCTCGTACTACTGGCCCGTGCTACGGCTCCAGAACGGCACCGTCGAGCAGGACGCCCAGTCACCGGGCGGCGGCGTCGAGGGCAACGCGGGCGAGATCGTCACGCCGGCCGAGGTCACCCTCACCTTCGAGGGCAACGAGCGCGGCGAGGTCACGGAGATGCCGCGGCTGCTGCGCATCATCACCGGGGACGCCAAGGCGTTCGTCAACGGCAACACCAACGCGAACGCCTCCTGGAGCTGCACCGGGTTCGAGGACCGGCAGCTGAAGGACAAGTACCCGCTGTGCCCTCCGGGCAGTGACGTGGTGCGCACCTTCACCTTCCAGAGCTGCTGGGACGGCCGCAACACCGACAGCGCCAACCACCGTACCCACATGGCCTTCGCCGCCGCCGACGGCAGCTGCCCGGACGGGTTCCGGGCCGTTCCGCGACTGGTGCAGCGGGTCGTCTACGACGTGGCCGCGCCCAGCCTGGAGGACGGGGGCAGGACCGTTCCGCTGTTCGCCGTGGACTCCTTCCCGGAGCAGTTGCACAAGCCGGTCACCGACCACAGCGACTTCATCAACGTCTTCGACGAGGACCTGATGCGCGAGATGGTCGAGTGCATCAACTCCGGCCGCGAGTGCGGCCCGGACGCGCCTCCGGCGTCCGAGCCGGGCGAGGGCGAGGAGCAGCCCGGCGGCGAGGGCGGCGAGGAGGGCGGCCAGACCGCCGAGCCCCCGGCCGAGCAGACCGCCACGGCCTCGGCACCCGCGGACACCGGCCAGGACGGCCAGGACCAGCAGGACGGCCGGGCAGGCGGGAAGAACGACGGGAAGGCCCCCGCCCAGAACGAGGAGCAGAACGAGGAGCGGAACGGAGGGCGGACCGGCGGGGACGCGCCCGCACCCCCGGCCGAGGGCAAGGACGCCGATGCCTCCGCGAGCGCCGAGCCCAGGGCCGCGACGCCGGCCACCGACACCCCGGACGAGGTGAGCGGCGCCGCGGCCGCAACCGGGGCGACCGGGAACACCGGCAACGATGGCAACGCCGGCGGTGCCGGGCCGGCGTCCGAACCGCAGGCGCAGGGCGGGCTCGCCGAGACGGGTTCCGGGCTCGGCCTGTGGCCCGCGGCGATCGGCGGCGTGCTCTTCGCCGGTGGATGCGTGCTGCTGATCCGTTCCAGGCGGCGTGCGCTGTGACGACCGCGTCACCGGCATGACGACGGGTGGGCGGGGGAAGGTCCCCCGCCCACCCGCCGCGTCGAACGCGCCATCGCGGAACGGGAAGTGACTCGAATCGGGTGTTGCCAATTCCTTTACCCAGGCGCAGCCTGGTCTTCGAGTCGGCCTTGGGAGCGCTCCCACTCGCGCTCGCGATGTCGCCGCTCCATGCAGTCCCCCCACGCGAGAGAAGGACGTCATGATTTGTCATGATCACAACAATCAAAGGTCATCCGGAAGGACCCGCCGGGCGGCGACCCTCGCCCTCAGCACCCTGACCGCGGTCCTGCTCACCCTGATCCCCTGGAGCGGCACCGCTGTCGCCCACGGCTCGGTCGTCGACCCCGCCTCCCGCAACTACGGCTGCTGGGAACGCTGGGGCGACGACTTCCAGAACCCGGCCATGGCCGACGAGGACCCCATGTGCTGGCAGGCGTGGCAGGACAACCCCAACGCCATGTGGAACTGGAACGGCCTGTACCGCAACGGCTCGGCCGGTGACTTCCAGGCGGTCGTCCCCGACGGCCAGCTGTGCAGCGGCGGCCGGACCGAGAGCGGACGCTACAACTCCCTCGACGCCGTGGGCGCGTGGCAGACCACCGACGTCACCGACGACTTCACCGTCAAGCTCTACGACCAGGCCAGCCACGGCGCCGACTACTTCCTGGTCTACGTCACCAAGCAGGGCTTCGACCCCGCCACGCAGGCCCTGACCTGGGGAGACCTCCAGCAGGTCGCGCGCACGGGCAGCTACGGGCCCAGCCAGAACTACGAGATCCCGGTGAGCACCTCGGGACTGAGCGGCCGGCACGTCGTCTACACGATCTGGCAGGCGTCGCACATGGACCAGACGTACTTCCTGTGCAGCGACGTCGACTTCGGCTGACCCGCGTCACTCCCCCCACATCCCCGCCGGGTGCGCCGCACCCGGCGGGGGCACCGGTCGTGCGACCGGTGCCCCCGAACCGCCCCGTGTCCGCTCCCGGGTGCGGTATACGTCCCCTCATGGACTACTACGACCTGGGTGGCCACGGGCGCCCCGTGACGACCTCGTCGCCCGAGGCCCAGCGGTGGTTCGACCGCGGGTTGGTGTGGACGTACGCCTTCCATCACGAGGAGGCCGTCGCGTGCTTCGAGACCGCCGCCGCGGCCGACCCGGACTGCGCCATGGCCCACTGGGGCATCGCCCACGCGCTCGGCCCCAACTACAACAAGCCCTGGGAGGCCTTCGACACCGAGGAGCTGACCCGGACCGTCGACCGCACCCACGCCGCCGTCGAACGCGCCCACGGCCTGGCGGGCCGGGCCACTCCGGTCGAGCGGGCCCTGATCGGCGCCCTGCGCGCCCGCTACCCGCAGGCGAGCGCCGTCGAGGACTGCTCGGTGTGGAACGCGCCGTACGCCGACAGCATGCGCGCCGTGTACGAACTGGCCCCCGACGACCTGGACGTGGCCACCCTCTACGCGGACGCCCTGATGAACCTGACGCCCTGGCGGCTGTGGGACCTGCGCACCGGGCTGCCCGCCGAGGGCGCGCGCACCCTGGCGGCGAAGGAGGTGCTGGACCGGGCCCTGGCCGCCGACGGAGGCCGCGACCACCCCGGCGTACTGCACCTCTGCATCCACCTGATGGAGATGTCGCCCACCCCCGAGGCGGCCCTCACGGTCGCCGACCGGCTGCGCGGCCTGGTCCCGGACGCGGGACATCTCCTGCACATGCCGTCGCACCTCGAAGTGCTGTGCGGCGACTACCGCCGTGTGGTGTCGGACAACGAGGCCGCGATCGCCGCCGACGAGAAGTACCGCGCTCGGTCGGGGGCGATGAACTTCTACACCCTCTACCGCGCGCACAACCACCACTTCAGGATCTACGGGGCGATGTTCCTGGGGCAGTACCGGGTCGCCCTCGACACCGCGGCTCGCCTGGAGGCGTCCGTTCCCGAGGAACTGCTGCGGGTGGAGAGCCCGCCGATGGCCGACTGGCTCGAGGGCTTCCTGGCCATGCGGGTGCACGTCCTGATCCGCTTCGGCCGCTGGGCGGACATCCTCGCCCTGCCCCGGCCGGCCGACCCCCGCCTGTACTGCGTGACGACCGCGATGCTGCACTACGCCCGCGGCGTCGCCCTCTCGGCCACCGGCCGGATCGCGCAGGCGGAGACAGAACGCGAACTGTTCCGCGAGGCCGTCGCCCGGGTGCCGGAGTCCCGGACGCTGTTCAACAACACCTGTGCCGACATCCTCGCCATCGCCTCGGCCATGCTCGACGGCGAACTGGAGTACCGCAGGGGCGACCACGCCGCCGCCTTCGCCGCCCTGGAGCGCTCGATCGAGCTGGACGACAGCCTCCCCTACGACGAGCCCTGGGGGTGGATGCAGCCCACCCGGCACGCCTACGGCGCCCTGCTCCTGGAACAGGGCCGGATCACCGAGGCCGAGGCGGTCTACCGGGCCGACCTGGGCCTGGACGACACCCTGCCCCGCCCGCTCCAGCACCCGAACAACGTCTGGGCGCTGCACGGGCTCCACGAGTGCCTGGTGCGGCTGGGCAGGGCGGGCCAGGCGCGGATCGTGGCGCAGCAGCTGAAGCTCGCCGCCGCGCTGGCGGACGTACCGGTCGAGGCGTCCTGCTTCTGCCGGCTCGACACCTTCCCGGCCGCCGGTGGCGGGTCCGGCTGCTGCGCCACGGACCACTGAGTCCGCCGGGCCCGTTCCGGGGCACGGGACCGGGACGCGCGTCAGACGTTGACGCCGAAGTCCGCGGCGATGCCGGCGAGGCCCGAGGCGTAGCCCTGCCCGACGGCCCGGAACTTCCACTCGGCGCCGTGCCGGTACAGCTCGCCGAAGACCATCGCGGTCTCGGTCGAGGCGTCCTCGGACAGGTCGTAGCGGGCGAGCTCCTGGTTGTTCGCCTGGTTGACGACCCGGATGAAGGCGTTGCGGACCTGGCCGAAGCTCTGGCCGCGGTTCTCCGCGTCGTGGATGGACACCGGGAAGACGATCCGGTCCACCTCGGCCGGGACCGTGGCGAGGTTCACCTTGACCGCTTCGTCGTCGCCCTCGCCCTCACCGGTGAGGTTGTCACCGGTGTGCTCGACCGAGCCGTCCGGGCTGGTGAGGTTGTTGTAGAAGACGAAGTGCCCGTCCGAGATCACCTTGCCCGACGCGTCGAGGAGCAGCGCGGACGCGTCGAGGTCGTAGTCGGTGCCGGTCGTGGTGCGCACGTCCCAGCCCAGACCCACCAGCACGGCGGTCAGGCCGGGCGCCTCCTTGCTGAGCGAGACGTTGCCGCCCTTGGCCAGGGAAACTCCCACGGTGTTCTCCTTCGTCCTCGTCGTGTTCGCTGCGTTCCGGGTACCCGCTGTCAATCTACAGCACTGTAGAAGAAAGGCTTCTATACGATGTCGCTCCGGAAGACGATCGGCGGCGGAAGGAGGCGGGCCGTGACGGATGACCGGCGTCCGCGGCGACGGGGCCAGGGCGAGCTGGAAGGGCTGGTGCTGTCCGCGCTGCGTGAGGCGGACGGCCCCGCGACGGCCGGCTGGGTGCAGGAGCGCCTCGGCGGCGACCTCGCCTACACCACGGTGATCACGATCCTGACCCGGCTCCTCGAGAAGGGCGCCGTCAGCCGTGAGCGCGCGGGCCGGTCCTTCGCCTGGACACCCGCCTCGGACCAGGCGGGCCTGGCCGCGCGGAAGATGCGCAAGGTGCTGGACGCGGAGAGCGACCGGGAAGCGGTTCTGGCCAGCTTCGTCACGGGCCTCGACCCCGACGACGAGCGGCTGCTGCGCGAACTGCTCGGACAGGCGCGCGCCGCGGAGGACGGCTGACACCGTTATGGGGGTCTTCGTCTTCCTGCCGCTGGTCCTGCCGCTGACGGCGTGGCCGATCGCCAGGCTCGCCGAGCAGCACCTGCACCCGCGGACCGCGACCAGGCTGCTCACCGCCGTCGCCGCCGTGATGGCCCTGTGCAGCACCGTGTGCCTGGCCCTGGTGATGGTGGTCGGCACCGCGCAACTGCCCGGCAACCCGCTGCCCGACGGCTGGTCGGACCCCGAGGTGCGGGCGGCGGTGCCCTACGACGAGGTCGTCGGCAAGGCGGCCATTCCCGCGCTCTGCGCCGTGGTCGCGGCCTCGGCGCGGGCCCTGTGGCGGCACGGCAGGGTGCGCCGCCGCGCCCACCGCGCACTGGCCGGGCTGCCGGGCACGGGGGTGGCCGTACTGCCGGACGACGTGCCCTACGCGTACGCGCTGCCCGGGGGACGCCGGGACCGCGTGGTGGTGAGCACGGCCCTGCTCGACTGCCTCGAACCGGGCGAGCGGCGCGCCCTGTTCGCCCATGAGCGCGCCCACCTCGCCGCCGGTCACCACCGCTTCCTCCTCGCCGTCCGGCTCGCCGCGCTGGCCAACCCGTTCCTGCGCCCCCTGCGGACGGCCGTGTCCTACACGGCGGAGCGGTGGGCGGACGAGGCGGCCGCACGGGCGGTCGGTGACCGTCGCGCGGTGGCGACCGCGATCGGCAAGGCGGCCCTCGTCTCCCGCGGCACCCCCGTCGCCACCCTCGCCGGCCTCGCGGCGCCCGGCCCGGTGCCGCGCCGGGTGGCTGCCCTGCTGGGGCCCGCTCCCACCGTCCGCACCTGGCCCCCGGTGTTCACCTCGGTGGGTCTGGCCGCGTGGGCGGCGGCCGCCGGAACCGCAGTCTCGGCGATGTCCTCCGCGAACGCCGCCGTCACGATGTTCCTCATCCTGCGGGCCGCGACGCCGTTCTGAGCGCCCTTCACTCCCTGACGCGAGCCGGCGGGGAAACGCGCAGGTCACAGAAGTGCCGCCGGAACTTCCTCACTCGATCGGGTGAGTGACCCATCCGGAACGGGGCCCGCTCCGGATTCCCCGTGTGAGGGAAGAACCGGGACCACGCAGACAGCGAACCGGCGGCTGACCCCGGATCCGGATCGGCCGGTCGCCGCGTAACGGCATCGCGCACTCGGCGACCCGCCGCACACCACTTCGACTCCGCACCACTGCTCAGCACCACTACCACTCAGCACCACTGCCGCGACCACTGCTCCGTACCGACGCAGCCTCGTGCTGCCCGTTTTCAGGGAGATCCTCCATGAACGCCCGTATCCGCCACTCCGCTGTCGCCGTCGTCGCGGCCGCCGTCCTGCCCCTGTCCCTGGCCGCCTGTTCCGACGACGGCGACAGCGGCTCCTCGGACTCCGCCCAGTCCGCCTCCTCGGCCCCGGCGACGGGCGACGACCAGTCGGCCGACAGCTCCGGCGGCGCGGCGGACACCGACGAGCCGTTCGGCCCGGCCTGCTCCACGGTGCCGAAGGAGGGCGCCGGTTCGTTCGGCGGCATGGCCAAGGACCCGGTCGCCACGGCCGCCTCGAACAACCCGGCCCTGTCCACGCTGGTGTCGGCGGTGAAGAAGGCCGGTCTGGTCGACACGCTCAACAACGCCGAGAACATCACCGTGTTCGCGCCGACCAACGACGCCTTCGCCAAGATCCCGAAGGCCGACCTGGACAAGGTCCTGAACGACAAGGCGATGCTCACCGGCATCCTGACCTACCACGTCGTGGGCCAGAAGCTCGCGCCCGCGGACCTGGAGAACGGCACCTTCGACACGCTGCGGAAGTCCCGGCTGACCACCTCGGGCTCGGACGAGTCGTACAAGGTCAACCACTCCGCCAAGGTCGTCTGCGGCAACGTGAAGACCGCGAACGCCGACGTCCACATCATCGACACCGTCCTCATGCCGAAGAGCTGAGGCGCGCGAACGGGTGTGGCGGCCGGAGAAGGCCGGGGGAGCGGGCCGGGCAGCGGCCCGCCCCCCGGCGGGGCGGTGACCCTGTGGTAGCTTGCGCAAGCCAGTCGAACCCACCTGGTGGGTCAGGGAATCCGGTGCGAATCCGGAGCTGACGCGCAGCGGTGAGGGGGACGGGCGGGACACGGGCCACTGGGCGGCGTACGCCGTCCGGGAAGGCGTCCCGTCCGGTCGATCCCGAGTCCGAAGACCTGCTGGCACCCGTGCCGCGTGCGGCGCGGGCCGCATCGTACGGACGGGCTTCGCGCATGAGCCCTCGACGCCAGAGGATCCTCCCTTGCCCGCAGCACGCCCCGTCGGCTCCCGACGACTCCTCCCTTCCCACCGCGCCCTGCGCGGTCCCGCCCTGCTCCTGTCCGGTGCCCTGCTGGTCTCCGGCTGCGGGTCCGGCGCGGCCACCGACGACGCGGCCGCCCCGGCCGGTTACCCGCTCACCGTCCGTGACTGCGGGCGCGACGTCCGGGTCGACGCGCCGCCGCGCCGGGCGGTCTCCCTCAACCAGGGCACCACGGAGATCCTGCTCGCGCTCGGCCTCGCCGACCGCATGGAGGGCACCGCCACCTGGACCGATCCGGTCATGAAGGGACTGGAGAAGGCGAACGCCGGCGTCCCCCGGCTCGCCGACGACATGCCGTCCTTCGAGACGGTCCTGGACGCCGAACCCGACTTCGTCGCCGCCTCCTTCGCCTCCACGCTCGGCACCGGCGGCGTGGCCACCCGCGAGCGGTTCACCCAACTCGGGGTGCCGGCCTACCTGTCCCCGTCCGACTGCGTCGGCAAGGACAACGGCGGCGACGGCGACGGTGTCCGGGACCAGCCCCTCACCCTGGACACGGTCTACGGCGAAGTCCGCGACCTCGCCAGCCTCTTCGGTGTCGAACAGCGCGGCGAGAAGCTCGTCGCCGACCTCAGGTCCCGGGTCGGCACGGCGACGTCCGGCATCGACGCCTCCGGTGTCACCCTCATGTACTGGTTCGCCAACTCCACCTCCCCGTACCTGGCGGGCTGCTGCGGCGCCCCCGGCGTCATCACCCGCGCGGTCGGCGCCCGGAACGCCATGGACGACACCCACGAGGAGTGGCCCCAGGCGGGCTGGGAGACCGTCGCCGACCGGGACCCCGACGTCCTGGTCCTCGGCGACCTCACGCGCAAGTCCCAGACGGCCGAGACGGCCGCGAAGAAGATCGAGTTCCTGGAGTCCAACCCCGTGACCAGGAACATGACCGCCGTCCGAGAGAAGCGCTACGTACTGCTCAGCGGGCAGGCCATGAACCCCACCATCCGAACCGTCGAGGGCGTGGAACAGGTGGCGGCGGCCCTGCGCGAGTTCGGGCTCGCCAAGTGACGTCCGCGAGCCGGGCCGCCTCGGGCTCGGCGTCCGTCCCCGGCATACGCGCGCCCCGCCGCGCGCCCCTGGTGTGGACGGCGGCCGGGACCGTCGCCCTGTGCGCCTCCGTGGCCGTAGCCGTCACCATCGGCCCGGCGGACATCGGCGTCGCCGACGTGTGGTCCGTGATCGCCGCCCACCTCGGTGCCGGCACCGGCGCCGGGGACGTGACGCCGATCCGCGACGGCATCGTCTGGGACCTGCGGCTGCCCCGCACCCTCCTCGCGGCGGTGTGCGGTGCGGGACTCGCCGTGTGCGGGGCCGTGCTCCAGTCGCTGCTGCGCAACCCGCTCGCCGACCCCTTCGTGCTCGGCGTCTCCTCCGGCGCCTCGACCGGCGCCGTCCTGGTCGTCGTGCTCGGCGTGGGAGGCGGCGCGCTCTCCGTCCCCGGCGGGGCGTTCATCGGGGCGGTCTGCTCCTTCGCGCTGGTGATGCTGCTCAGTCACAGCCTCGGCGGCGGCACGGACCGGGTGGTGCTCGCGGGCGTGGCGGCGATGCAGCTGTTCTCCGCGCTCACCTCCTTCGTGGTGATGACCGCGGCCGACGCCGAGACCACCCGCGGTGTGCTGTTCTGGCTGCTCGGCTCGCTCGGCGGCGCGGGCTGGAGCGACGTAGGTGCCGGTGCGGCGGTCCTGTCGCTGGTCCTGGCCGTGTGTCTCGGTCACGCCAGGACGCTGGACGCCTTCGCCTTCGGTCAGGACGCGGCGGCCGCGCTCGGCGTCCACGTGACCCGGACCCGGCTGGTGCTGCTGTGCGCCACCGCCCTGCTCACCGCCGCCCTGGTCGCCTCGGCCGGCGCGATCGGCTTCGTCGGCCTGGTGCTGCCGCACGCGGTACGGGCGCTCACCGGACCCGGACACGCCCGGCTGCTGCCCGTCTGCGCGCTCGCCGGCGCCGTTTTCCTGGTGTGGGTCGACACCCTGGCCCGTACCGTCCTCGAACCGCAGGAGGTCCCGGTGGGCGTGGTGACCTCGCTGATCGGCGTGCCGGCCTTCGTGCTGGTGCTGTACCGCACCGGGAGGGCACGGTGACCCTGAACGCCGAGCGGGTCTCCCGCACCGCGGGCGGCCGGCTGATCCTGGACGGCGTCGACCTGAGCCCTCGGGCCGGTGCCATGACGGGCCTGCTCGGCCCCAACGGCTCCGGCAAGTCCACCCTGTTGCGGCTGCTGGCCGGGGTGCTCGCCCCGGCCTCGGGCCGCGTCACCCTCGACGGGCGCCCCCTGGACCGGGTGAGCCGCCGGGACGTCGCCCGGCGCGTGGCCTTGGTCGAACAGCAGACGGACACCCAGGTGGAACTGACGGTCCGGGACGTCGTCCGGCTCGGCCGCATCCCGCACCGCCGCGCCTGGACGCCCGCCTCGGCGGCCGACGAGGAGGCGGTCAGCGACGCCCTGGAGCGCACCGGTCTGACCGGTCGGGCCGACCGGCTGTGGCACACGCTCTCCGGAGGTGAGCGCCAACGCGTCCAGATCGCCCGCGCCCTCGCCCAACAGCCGCGTGAACTCCTGCTCGACGAACCGACCAACCACCTCGACATCCAGCACCAGCTGGACGTGCTGGCCCTCGTCGCCGCCCTGCCCGTCACCAGCGTGGTCGCCCTCCACGACCTCAACCTCGCCGCGATGTACTGCGACCACCTCGTCGTCCTCTCCCAGGGGAGAGTCGTGGCCTGCGGCGAACCGGCGGAGGTCCTGACAAAGGACCTGGTCGCGAAGGTCTACCGGGTCGACGCCCGGATCACCCGCGCCGGCCCGGACGACCGCCCGCACGTGCGCTTCCTGGGCACACTGCCGGGCTAGGGTCCGTCCGAGGGGCCACCGGGCCGAGACGTGCCCGGGAGAAGGTCAGCCGTCCATCAGGCCGGCGGCGAGCGTGGCCCCCAGCTCCCAGCAGGCCTCCAGGTCGGCCTTGCCGGGCTCACCGGTCACGTTCACCGAGGGCGCCGCACGCTGCCAGCCGAGCCCGGTGGTGACCGACTCGATGCCGCGCACCGCGCCCGTGGTGTCGCTGCCCCCGTGCACGTAGTAGCCGAAGGGGCGGCCGCGCGTCTCGTCGAGGCAGGGGTAGTAGACCTGGTCGAAGAAGTGCTTGAGCGCACCGGACATGTACCCCAGGTTGGCCGGGGTGCCCAGCAGGTACCCGTCGGCCTCCAGCACGTCGACGGCCGTGGCCGCCAGCGCCGCCCGCCGGACCACCCGCACCCCTTCGATCTCGGGGGCGCTCGCCCCGGACACGACGGATTCCAGCATCGCCCGGCAGTTCGGCGACGGCGTGTGATGCACGATCAGCAAAGTGGCCACACCGGCAGCCTGCCGCCCCGCACCCTCCGACCGCAAACGGACACCACGGCACCCTGAAGGTGCACCGCGGTGCCGTCGGCGGACGGCCTACTCGTCGGGCGCCCCCGTCTCGGTCAGCTCGCCGCCGGCCAGCCGCAGCCAGCGGTCGACGCCGATCCCCCGCAGGAACCGCCGGTCGTGACTGACGACCACGAAGGCTCCCCGGTAGGAGTTCAGGGCGCTCTCCAACTGGCCCACACTGACGAGGTCCAGGTTGTTCGTCGGCTCGTCCAGGAGCAGCAGGTGCGGGGCCGGTTCCGCGCACAGGACGCAGGCCAGCGTGGCCCGCAGCCGCTCGCCACCGGAGAGCACCCCGACGGGCAGCTGGGCGCGGGCGCCCCGGAAGAGGAAGCGGGCGAGGAGGTTCATCCGCTCGGCCTCCGGCCGGTCCGGGGCCCAGGCGGCGAAGTTCTCCGCGACGGTGCGCTCGTCGTCCAGCAGGTCCAGCCGCTGGGAAAGGTACGCGACGCGCCCGTCGGCCCGCCTGATCTCGCCGTCCTCCGGCACCAGGCCGCCGTCGACCAGGCGCAGCAGCGTGCTCTTGCCCGTGCCGTTGGCTCCCGTCAGCGCGATCCGCTCGGGGCCGCGGACCGTCAGGTCGACGCCCCGGTCCCCGAAGACGTTCTTGTCACCGAGCCGGATCCGCAGCCGCTCACCGAGGAAGAGGGTGCGTCCGGCGGGCACCCGGGTCTCCGGCAGGTCCAGCGTGAGGCTCTGCTCCTCGCGCAGTGACCGCTCCGCCTCGTCCAGCCGCGCCTTCGCCTCACCGACCCGGTGGGCATGGGTCTGGCCCGCCCGGCCGGCGGACTCCTGGGCCCCGCGCTTCATGGTGCCCGCGAAGATCCGGGGAAGGCCGGCGTTCTTGAGGTTGCGGGCGGCGTTGCTCGCCCGGCGGTCGGCGCGCTCGCGGGCCTGCTGCAACTCCCGCTTCTCCCGCTTCAGCTCCTGCTCCGCGTTGCGGACGTTCTTCTCGGCGACTTCCTGCTCGGCGCGGACGGCTTCCTCGTACTCGGTGAAGTTGCCGCCGTAGAAGCGCAGTTCACCACCGTCGAGTTCGGCGATGCGCTCCATGCGGTCGAGCAGCTCCCGGTCGTGGCTGACCAGCAGCAGGCAGCCGTTGTAGTCCATCAGCACGTCGTGGAGCCTGCCGCGGGCGTCCGCGTCGAGGTTGTTGGTGGGCTCGTCGAGAAGGAGCACGTCGGGCCGCTTCAGCAGTTGGGCGGCGAGCCCGAGGGAGACGATCTGGCCACCGCTCAGCGTGCTCAGCCGCCGGTCCAGGGCGAGCGTGCCGAGCCCCAGACGGTCGAGCTGGGCGCGGGTGCGCTCCTCGACGTCCCAGTCGTCACCGATGGTGGCGAAGCGCTCCTCGGCCACGTCACCGGACTCCACGGCGTCGATGGCCCGGATCACGGCGTCGACGCCGAGTACCTCGGCCACGGTGAGGCCTCCCGTCAGGGGGAGGGCCTGCGGCAGGTGGCCGAGGACGCCGGACACCGCCACGGAGCCGCCGGTGGGCCGCAGCTCACCGGCGATCAGCTTGAGCAGGGTGGACTTGCCGGAACCGTTGGGGGCCACCAGGCCGGTACGGCCCACGCCCACGGTGAAGGACAGATCCTGGAAGACGGGGGTGTCGTCGGGCCAGGAGAAGGACAGGTGGGAACAGCGGACAGCGGCGTCGGACATGGAGACGACCTCGTGGCGGTGAGGGGCAGAGATCAGACCTCTGCCCGGGAGGAGGACAGGGAGAAGGGAACGACGACGGGGCCACTGCGACGGCGCTCGAACACGCCCGCTGCGGCCTACCGGAACCGGGTCTCACCCGGAGATGTCGTCGTCACCCACCATGTCCGCGACTCCCTTGCTGCACGATCAACGTCTCCACCAGCCTAGCAGCCGGGTTCCCGCACCGGCTCGGGAAAGGACCCGGTCGGGGTGCACCGCCCCGCCCGGCCGCCACGTACGGGTCCGGGGCCCTGCCGGTCCCGGCCTGGGCCGGAACGGTCGTGCGGGCGGTGGGGACGGCCTTGGAGGCCGTCGGGCACGCCCGGCTACCTGCCTGTCGGCGGCAGCGGGAAGCGACTCTTTGAGCGGCACACGGCGGACCGCCCGGGACGGGCCGAGTACGCGGCCCCACCCCGTCAGGCCGGCATGCCCAGCAGCGCGATCGGGTCGGAGGTCGGCTGCTTCGAGCCGCCCGCCGGTTCGACCATGATGCCCACGCCCGTCGCACCGTCGACGGCGCCCTCCATCAGCACCGCCCGACTCGTGCCGCCGGTCTCCATCAGGCCCGCCGAGCGCATCGTGCCGTGGTCGTCGAACCAGAGCTGGTACACCTTGCCCCGCGGCGGTTCGGCCAGCCCCGAGGCGAGGAAGACCGCCCGGTCCCGGCGTTCGGAGACGACCAGCGTCCCGCTCGCCCCGCCGGCCAGCCGCGCCGTACGGGACTCGGCGTCCGGCGCCGCCAGTACCCCGGCGAGGGTCTCGGCCCGCTGCTCGGCCTGCGCGGCCCGCTGCCCGGCGTCCTGCGCGCGTTCGTACTGCCACACCGCCGTGCCGCCGAGGCACGCCGCCGCGGCCAGACAGGCGGCCAGCGCCCAGCGGGCCATGCCGCGGTCCGCGGATTGGTCACGGCCCGCGGATTGGTCACGGTCCGCGTGGAACCGGGGTGACGCCTTCCGACGCCCACCTTCCCACGGGTAGAGTGGCCGCCGTTCGCGTTCGATCGTGCTCCAGGGGAGCGGGAGGAAAGGGAGGTGAGGTTGATGACCGTGCTCGACGCCGTCCTTCGCGACGCCCGGATCTCCCTCGCGTCCCGAGCGGCGGCCTGACCCCGCCTCCCACGAACGCACACCAGAAACGGACTTCCATCCCGTCATGTCCCCTTCCCGGAATTCCTGGAACACCCGCGCCGAGACCGGCGCCGACGTCCCCGTCATCCGCGACATCGTCCGCGCCGCCTTCCCCACGCCGGAAGAGGCCGCCCTCGTCGACGCGCTGCGCGCCGACCCCGGGGCCTGGATCGAGGGCCTGTCCCTCGTCGCGGTCGACGACGCCGACCGCCCGGCCGGCCACGCCCTGCTGACCCGCTGCCACATCGGGGACAGCCCCGCGCTGTGCCTGGCACCCGTCGCCGTCCGGCCCGAGCACCAGAGGAGCGGCGCCGGTACGGCCGCCGTCCGCGCCGCGCTCGCCGCCGCCGGGCGTCTCGGCGAACGCCACGTCGTCGTCCTCGGACACCCCGAGTACTACCCCCGGTTCGGCTTCGGCCGGGCCTGCGCCTACGGCATCGGGCTGAGCATCGACGTCCCGGACGAGGCGCTGATGGCCCTCACCCTGGACGCGGCCCACCCGCTGCCCGCCGGCACCGTCCGGTACGCGGCGCCGTTCGGCATCTGATCCGGCACGCAGGGTGGCGGCGGGGGTCTCTTCCGCCGCCGCGCTGCATTTCTTCGGCGCAACCCCTTGACCCGACGCCCGCTGTCCTTCACATTGCTTGTTAATGCGCATTAGGTAATGCGCATTAACACGACGGAGAGGAGCGGTGGTGGCGAAGGAAGCCGCAGGGCGGGCCAGGCCGGGGAGGACCCCCGCGCCGGCCGGTCGGCGGGCCCGGCCCCGGCAGGCGGAGGTGGCCAGGCTCGCCGGTGTCTCGCAGGCGACGGTGTCCCTGGTGCTGTCCGGACGGGACATCGCGACCGGCCGGCCGATCTCGGCGGAGACCCGCGCGAAGGTCCTGGACGCCGCACACAGCCTCGGCTACGTCCCCGACCCCGCCGCCAGCCGGCTCGCCGCCGCCCGCAACAACCTGCTCGGCGTCTTCAGCTTCACCGCGACCTTCCCGACCGACGTGCGGCACTCGTACTACCCGTTCCTCGTCGGCGTCGAGCAGGAAGCCGCCGCGCAGGGCTACGACCTGGTGCTGTTCACCGGGTCGAGCATCGGGGGAGCGGGCGCGGGGGGAGCCGGCGCGCTCAACCGGGTACGGCTGGCGGACGGCTGCCTCTTCCTGGGCCGCCACGCCCCCGCCGACGAACTGCGCCGACTGGTCGCCGACGACTTCCCCGTCGTCCACGTCGGCCGGTGCGACGAGCCGGCGGGCCTCGCCTGGGTGGGTGCCGACTACGTCAGCGCCAGCCGCGAGGTCGTCACCACACTCGCCGGGCTCGGTCACCGGCGCGTCCTCCTCGTCCGCGAGGACGACGACGCCCCCGCCTCCACCGACCGTGAACGCGGCTTCCTGGACGGGCTCCTGGCCGGCGGCCTGCCCGCCGGACCCGACGCCGTGTTCCGCTCCGGCGACCCGCGCGCCGACCTCACCGCCGACCGGGTCCGCGCCTGGGTGGCCGACGGCGTCACCGCCTTCGTCGCCGAGGAGACCGACACCGGCGCGGCCTGGCGGGCCCTGCGCGCCGCCGTCGACGCGGCCGGTCTGGACTGCCCCGGCCAGGTGTCGCTCGCGCTGCTCGGCAGCCCGCCCGCCGACCTCGCGGACGAACCGGCGCCGATGGGCTTCGACATCCCGCGCCCCGCACTGGGCGCCGAGGCCGTACGACTGCTCGCCGCCCGCATCGCCGGACAGCCCGCCGAGGGCACCCTCGTCGCCTGCGCCTTCAGGCCGGGCACGACCGCCGGCCCACCGGCCGCCCTCTGAACCCACCCCGCCCACAGCACCGACCGCACCACCTAAGGAGCAGCAGCGTGATACCGGAACCCGACATCCTCGTCGTCGGCGGCGGACTCGGCGGCGTCGCCGCGGCCCTCGCCGCCTGCCGGGCCGGCCGCAGCGTCGTCCTGACCGAGGAGACGGACTGGATCGGCGGCCAGCTCACCAGCCAGGCCGTGCCGCCCGACGAGCACCCGTGGGTCGAACAGTTCGGCACCACCGCCACCTACCGGCGACTGCGCGAGGGCATCCGCCAGTACTACCGGCAGTGGTACCCCCTGCGCGCCGAGGCCGCCGCCCTCACCGACCTCAACCCGGGCGCCGGCCGGGTCAGCAAGCTCTGCCACGAGCCGCGCGTCGCCCTCGCCGTCCTGGAGGGCATGCTCGCCCCGCACCGGGCAGCCGGACGGCTCACCGTCCTCACCGAGCACCGGCCGGTGGCCGCCGAGGCCGACAACGATGTCGTGCGCGCCGTCACCCTGGAGGACCTCCGCGACGGCACCCGCCGCACCGTCCCCGCGCGCTACGTCCTGGACGCCACCGAGACCGGTGAACTGCTCCACCTCGCCGGCGTCGAGCACGTCAACGGCGCCGAGTCGCGGGCCGAGTTCGACGAACCGCACGCCCCCGACCAGGCCCAGCCGGGCAACCAGCAGGGCATCACCGTCTGCTTCGCCCTCTCCCACCACAAGGGTGAGGACCACACCATCGACCGTCCCGCCGACTACGACTTCTGGCGCGACTACAAGCCCGACTTCTGGCCGGGACCGCTGCTCGGCTTCGAGGCCCCTGACCCGCGCACCCTGGAGCCGGTGCCGCGCACCTTCGAACCCAACCCCGACCTCGACCCGCTCGCCGTCAGCGCCGACCAGAGCGCCGACGCGGGCGACAAGGAACTGTGGGGTTTCCGCCGCATCCTCGCCCGCAAGCTGCACACCGACGGCGCCTTCGACTCCGACATCACCCTCGTGAACTGGCCGCTCAACGACTACTGGCTGAAGCCCTACATCGGCCAGGAGACCGAAGCCCTGCGCGAGGCACGGCAGTTGTCCCTGTCGGTGCTGTACTGGCTGCAGACCGAGGCGCCCCGCACCGACGGCGGCACCGGCTTCCCCGGGCTGCGGCCGCGCCCCGACGTGACCGGCACCGCCGACGGCCTCGCCAAGGCGGCCTACGTCCGCGAGTCCCGCCGTATCAAGGCCGTCACCACTGTCACCGAGCACGACGTCTCCATCGACCTGCTCGGACCCTACGGCCGCACCCGCCACCGCGACTCCGTGGGCGTCGGCAACTACCGCATCGACCTGCACCCCTCCACCGGCGGCGACGGCTACGTCGACATCGGCTCCGTCCCCTTCGAGATCCCGCTCGGCGCGCTCGTCCCGCGCCGGGTGCGCAACCTGCTGCCGGCCGGCAAGAACCTGGGCACCACCCACATCACCAACGGCTGCTACCGGCTGCACCCGGTGGAGTGGAACGTCGGCGAGGTCGCCGGAGCCCTCGCCGCCCACTGCCTCGCCGAGGACGTCGAGCCGCACCAGGTGCAGGCCGAGGACAAGAGGTTCGAGGAGTTCGCCAAGGTGCTCGACCGCGACGGCGTACAGCGTCACTGGCCCGACGTCAGGGGCTACTGAACGACCCCGTGCGGGACGGCAGTTCGGGCGGGGCAGCACCACCTGCCCCGCCCGGTGACCGCCCGCGCGTGGACCGACCCAGCACAAGGAGGTGCCCGGACATGACCACCCACCGCATCCGCGTCGGCATCGACGTGGGCGGAACCTTCACCGACGCCGTGGCGGTCGACGCCACGACGCTCCGGCTCGTGGGCCAGGTGAAGGTCCCCACGAGTCACCATCACGAGGACGGTGTCGCGCACGGCATCGTCGAGGCGCTCGACCGGCTGCTGAAGCAGACCGGACACGCACCCGCCGACGTGGCCTTCCTGGCACACGGCACCACCCAGGCTACCAACGCCCTGCTGGAGGGCGACGTCGCCACCGTCGGCCTGCTCGGCATCGGCACCGGCGGCGGAACGTACTTCACCCGCAGGCTCGCCACCCTCGCCAAGCTCGAACTCACCCCCGGCAAGCGGCTGCCGCTGCACTACGCGCACGTGCCCGACCCCGAGGACGCGCCCGCCGTACGGGCCGCCGTCGAACAGCTCACCGCCGCCGGCGCCCAGGCCCTGGTGGCCAGCGAGCCCTTCGGCGTCGACCGGCCCGAGGGCGAGGAGGCGGTCGCCGAGGCGGCCCGCGCCACCGGCCTGCCGACCACCGCCGCGCACGAGATCACCTCCCTGTACGGGCTGCGCAAACGCACCCGCACCGCCGTCGTCAACGCGGCGATCCTGCCGCGCATGCTGGCCACCGCCGACCTCGTCGACGCCTCCATCACCAAGGCCGGTGTCACCGCGCCGCTGATGGTGATGCGCTGCGACGGGGGAGTGATGTCCCTGGACGAGATGCGCCGCAGGCCCCTGCTGACCGTGCTGTCCGGGCCGGCCGCCGGGGTCGCCGGGGCGCTGATGCAGGAACGGGTCAGCGAGGGCGTGTTCCTGGAGACCGGCGGCACCTCGACCGACATCAGCGTCGTCAGGCGCGGCAAGGTCGCGGTACGGCACGCCGTCCTGCTCGGCCGGGCCTCCTACCTCAACGCCCTGGACGTCCGTACCGTCGGCGTCGGCGGCGGCTCCATGGTGCGCGTCTCGGGTGGCCGGGTCACCGGCACCGGACCGCGCAGCGCGCACATCGCCGGGCTGCCGTACGCCTGTTATGCCGACCCGGCCGACCTGCGGGACGCCAAGCTGACCACGATCAGTCCGCTGCCCGGCGACCCCGCCGACTACGCCGTCCTGGACGCGGCGGGCGGCCGGTTCGCCCTCACCATGACCTGCGCCGCCAACGCGCTGGGCCGGGTCCCCGAAGGGGACTTCGCCCACGCCGACCCCGACACCGCCCGCGCCGCGCTGGCCCCGCTCGCCGCCGCCCTCGGCACCGACGTGCCCACCGCCGCCGCCCGGCTGCTGGACGCCGGCACCGACCAGGTGAAGGCCGTCGTGGACGACCTGGTGCGCGAGTACCGCCTCGACACCGACACCGCGGTCCTGGTCGGCGGGGGCGGCGGCGCCGCCTCGGTCACCCCGCACCTGGCCGCCTCCTCCGGCATGACCGGCCGCATCGCCCGGCACAACGAGGTCATCAGCCCCATCGGCGTCGCCCTCGCCCTGGTCCGCGAGCAGGTCGAGCGGATCGTGCCGGGCGCCACCCAGGAGCAGATCCTCGCCGTCCGCGCCGAGGCCGAGCGCGCCGTGGTCGAACAGGGCGCCGCCGCCGACGGCGTCGAGGTCGAGGTCACCGTCGACCCGCAGACCAACGTCGTACGCGCCATCGCCACCGGTGCCACCGAACTGCGCACCCAGGACCGGGCCCACCGGGCCGACGACGCCGAGCGCCTGCGGCTGGCCGCCACCAGCCTCAAGACCGACCCGTCGAAGGTGCACGTCCTCGCGGGCACCCCCGCGCACACCGTCTACGGCACCGAGGTCCACCGCCGCTTCCGGCCCGTCCGCCACCCGGTGCGGGTCGTCGACGCCGACGGGGTCGTACGCCACCACGCACCCGACGCCCGGGTCGAGGCGACCACCGTCGCCGCCGCCCCCGAGGTGCTCGCCAAGCTGGTCGCCGAGTACACCTCCTACGGCGACGGAGGCGTCCGCGCCCCCGCCGTGCGGCTGCTGCTCGGCTCCCGCATCGCCGACCTCTCCGGCGTCCTGGACCCGCAGCCGCTGCTCGCGCTGGCCCGCAGCGAACTGCGCTCCCGCGCCGCCGACGAACCGGTGGTCGCCGTACTGGAGGTGCGCGAATGACCGTGTCACAGGCGCCGGTGACGGCCGGCCTCGCCGCCACCGACGACATCGGCTGGGCGGTGCGGCTGCTGGCCGCCACCCCCACCCACGAGCACCGCGACCCGGAGCTGCTGCGCCGGTGGGCGAGGGCGGCGGACGCGTTCGGTTCCGCCCTCGCACCCGTGCCGTGCGAGGCCCGGATAGTCGAGCGCGACGGCGGCCTCGAACTCGGCCTGCTCGCCCGGTACACTTCCAGACCGCCCACCGTCGAGCTGTACACCGACACCATCGAACGCGCCGAACGGGTCGTCGACACCCGTGGCTGGCGCGACTGGTACCCGCCCGGCTCCGTACGGGCGGCCGCCCTCGCCCACGAGGCGGTGCACGTCCACCTCCACCACGGCCTCGCGAAGGCCGAGCTGAAGCGCGCCCTCGGCCACAGCGCCCTGCGCCTGGGCCGGCTGCGCGTCCCCGGTCATGTCGCCGGGGCCGAGGAGGTGGCCGCGCACGCCTACGCCCGCACCGTCTGCGGACTCGGCCGCAGCCCTCTCCTGCTGACCGCCGCCCTGGCCGCCGAGACCGAGGCCGGGACGGCATCCGGGACCACCCCACCACCCGCACGTGACGCAAGAAGAGAGAACTGACCCATGGGTGTCGTCATCCTCCTCGTCATGGCGGCCGGCGTCGCCGCGATGCTCACCCGCAAGCTGCCCACCGCCTTCGCGCTGGTGCTGCTGGCCGTGGTCATCGCCTTCCTCTCCGGTGCGCCCCTGACGGGCAAGAACAGCGTCCTGGACACGGTGCTCCAGGAGGGCGCCCCGGCGCTCGCGGCGACGATGGTCGCCATCATCCTCGGCTCCTGGCTCGGCAAGCTGCTCGACGAGACCGGCATCGCCGGCACCCTCGTGCGCAAGATCGTCGAGTTCGGCGGCGACCGGCCCACCGTCGTCGCCCTCGGGGTCCTCGCCGTCTCCGCGCTCGTCGGCACCGTCACCGGCTCGGCGCCGGCCGCGATGCTGGCCGGCATCATCGGCATCCCCGCGATGGTCGCCGTCGGCGTGCCCAAGGTGACCGCCGCGGGCACGGTGCTGATGGGCATCGCGGTCGGGGTCCCCTTCGAACTGCCCGTCTGGCAGTTCTTCTCCACCGCGCTCGACCTGCCGGTCGACACCGTCCGCGGGTTCATGGTGAAGCTGTTTCCGTTCGCCCTGGTCGCCGCCGTCGCCTACGTCGTCATCGAGAACCGGCGGCGCGGCACCGAGCACGCCTGGTCGCTCAAGTCGGTCTCCGCGCGCCCCGCCCCGCGCCGCGAACGCCTCGGCGACGCACCCTGGTACGCGCTGCTCGCCCCCGTGATCCCGCTGGTCCTGGCCCTCGGTCTGGAGGTGGCCATCATCCCCTCGTTGCTGGCCGGTGTGCTCTACGCGCTGGTCACCACCACCCGGCCCGGCGAGATGAACAAGCGGCTGCTGCGCACCCTGTACGGCGGCTTCGAGGTGGCCGCGGCGCCGCTGGCCCTGTTCGTGGCCATCGGCATCCTGCTCGCGGCCGTCAAACTCCCCGGCGCGGTCGACGCGCTGGAGCCGCTGATGAAGGCGGTCAGCCCGCAGAACCCGGTGCTGTTCGTCATCGTCTTCACCGTGCTGGTGCCGCTGTGCCTGTACCGCGGCCCGCTCAACGTGTTCGGGCTCGGCGCGGGCATCGCGGGCGTCCTCATCGCCACCGGCATCTACCCGGCCGTCGCCGTCCTCGGCATGGCCACCTCGTACAACCAGGTCTTCGGCGTCGCCGACCCCACCAGCACCCAGACCGTGTGGGCCGCGCAGTACGCGGGCGTCAGTCCGCAGCAGGTCATGGTCCGCACCCTGCCCTACGTGTGGCTGGTCGCCCTCGGCGGCATGTGCGTCACCGCAGCCCTGTACCTGTGACCTCCCCCCTCTCCCAGGAGTCGACATGCACGAGCCGCACCTCGACCGCCGTCTGTTCCTGAAGGGCACCGCCGTCACCGGCGCCGCCCTCGCCCTGGGCGCCGCCGCGCCCACCGCCTCCGCCGCACCCGGCGGCTTCCCCGACTACACCTACGTCCGCACCCTGCTGACGCCGTCCAAGCTGGCCTACAACCCCACCGGCGAGATCATCTTCCCGACCGTCCGGGGCGTCTACGACCGGCTGCCCGCGAGCGGCCGGCTGGGCCGCTACTACCTCTACTACGCCCCGCACGACGCCCCCGGCGGCATCTGCCTGGCCTACGGCGACTCGCTGGAGGGCCCGTTCACGGAGTACCCGGACAACCCGATCGTCTCCCACACGTGGTCGCCGCACTACTCCGTCAGCCACGTCTCCTCGCCGCACGTGATGTGGCACGCCGGGAACAAGGAGATGTGGCTGTACTTCCACGGCGAGAACACCACGACCAGGCTCGCCCGCTCGTTCGACGGCATCCACTTCACCTACGACAAGGTCGTGCTGAACACCTCGATGCTGCCGTCCGGCACCACCGAGACCTCCTACGCCCGGGTCTTCCCGCACGAACTGCCCTCGCGCGGCGCGCACTACGTCATGGTCTTCATGCTCAACAACACCACCAACCACCGCGACATCGGCTGGGGCTGGTCCGCCGACGGCCGCACCTGGACGTTCGCCCAGGAGCCCCTGGTCCGCCACGGCGACGTCGGCGCGGTCAACGTCGGCGGCCCGCACCTGCTGCACCGGAACAACAGCACGTACGTCGTCTACAACAAGGACAAGGAGAGCGGCGGCGACCTGATGATCACGGAGGTCGGCAACGACTTCTCCCGGCGCGACCACCTCGGTGTCTTCTACAACTCCCGTGCCTCGGCGCCGGAGAACGGCCGCGCGGCCTCCCCGTCCTTCGGCACCGACCACGGCGTCCCGTACATGATCTACGAGGCGGGGGAGCGGCTGGCCGGTTCGATCGCGATGGCCCGCGGCTGACCCCGGGTCCGTCGCCGCACACGGCAGCGGGGCCGCCCGTCCGACCGGACGGGCGGCCCCGCTGTGTTCCCGCCGGGTGCCTCAGGCGACGACCGGGTCCTTGTCGGTCGGCGCCGTGGGGCCCTCGCCGGCCTCCTCGGCCAGGCGCTCCATGCCGCTGGTGGTCTTCAGCGGCTTCTCCTTGATGAACACGACGGCGACCAGCGCGAGCACCGCGAACGGCGTGGCGACCAGGAACAGGTCGGCCGTGGCGACGGCGTAGGCGTGCTCGATGACCGTCCGCATCGGAGCGGGCAGCGTGGACATGTCCGGGACGCTGCCCTCGCCCGAGCCGCCACCGCCACCGGGGACGGTGACACCCGCGTCGCTGAGCCCCTTGGCCGTCTCGCTGGCGACCCGGTTGGCGAGGATCGCGCCGAGGACGCTGACGCCGATGGTGCCGCCCATGCTGCGGAAGAACGACAGCACGGAGGTCGCGGCGCCCAGGTCGGTGGCGGCCACGTCGTTCTGGGCGGCCAGCACCAGGTTCTGCATCAGCATGCCGACGCCGACACCCAGGATCGCCATGTAGAGGCTGAGCAGACCGAAGCTGGTCTTCGCGTCGATCGTGGCCAGCAGCGCGAGGCCGACGGCCATGATCACCGCGCCCGCCACCAGGTACCGCTTCCACTTGCCGGTCCGGCTGATCACCTGTCCGGCGACGGTGGACGACACCAGCAGGCCGAGGATCATCGGCAGGCTCATCAGACCCGCGACGGTCGGCGACTTGCCAAGGGAGATCTGGAAGTACTGCGAGAGGAAGACCGTCCCGCCGAACATGGCGACACCGACCAGGAGGCTGGCGACGGTGGTCAGGGTGACCGTGCGGTTCTTGAAGATGCCGAGCGGGATCACCGGCTCGGGCGTGCGGGACTCGACGAACACCGCCGCGACCAGCAGCAGTACGCCGCCGCCCGTGAGGGCACCGGTCTGCCAGGACGCCCAGTCGAACTCGTTGCCGGCCAGCGACACCCAGATCAGCAGGGCGCAGACCCCGGCGACGATCAGGAACGCGCCGAGCCAGTCGATGCGGGCCTCGCGCTTCACCGTGGGCAGGCGCAGGGTGCGCTGCAGCAGGGCGATGGCGAGCAGCGCGAACGGCACGCCGATGAAGAAGCACCAGCGCCAGCCCAGCCACGAGGTGTCCACCAGGACACCGCCGACCAGCGGTCCGGCCACGGTGCCCACGGCGAAGACGGCACCGAAGATGCCGGCGTACTTGCCCAGCTGGCGGGGAGGGATGACGGAGGCCATCACGACCTGGGCGAGCGCGGTCAGACCGCCCGCGCCGATGCCCTGCACCACCCGGCTGAAGATCAGCAGGCCGACGCCGTGCGAGAAGCCGGCCAGCAGCGAGCCGACCACGAACATGCCCAGCGACAGCTGGAGCAGCAGCTTCTTGTTGAAGAGGTCGGACAGCTTGCCCCACAGGGGCACCGTCGCGGTCATCGCCAGCAGTTCGGAGGTGACGACCCAGGTGTAGGACGACTGGCTGGCGCCCAGGTCGGCGATGATCGTGGGCAGCGCGTTGGCCACGACCGTGCCGGCCAGGATCGCGACGAACATGCCGGCCATCAGGCCCGACATGGCCTGGAGTATCTGCCGGTGGGTCATCGAGGTGGGAGGCGCGTCGGCGGGCGCCTGGGTAGCGGTCACGGCATCTCTTTCGTGTGGTGGGTCCTGATGGGTCGCGAGCCCGGCGCGGAGGCTACGCGGAGGGGGCCGGGAGTCCGGCGGCGAGGAGGGTGAACACCTCGTGGAAGACGTCGAGGAAGGCGGCTTCCTCCTGGTGGGCGGACCAGTGGTCCATGCTGGTGCGCACCGCGGCGCCCGCCACCGCGGCCAGCAGGCGCGGGTAGAGCCCGGGCCCGGCCCCGCCCGTGCCGCCGTCCCCGCGCAGGCGCAGGGCGATGGCGTCGGCCAGGTCCGCCTCGGCCGCCATGTGGGCCCCGACGCCGCGCGCCAGGAGGTGCGGGGAGGCGTGCAGGACCTGGGCGTGCAGTCGCCACAGCTCGTGCTGCTGTTCCGCCTCGGCCAGCTCCGTCGCCATGGCCTCGCGCAGGGCCGCCAGCGGGGAGAGTTCGGCCGGTGCTTCCAGGACGGCGCGCCGCATGCGTGCGCCCGCGTCCGCGTCGATGACCACGAAGGCGTCGTCGCGGCTGTCGAAGTAGTTGAAGAAGGTACGCACGGACACCCCGGCGGCGGCGCTGATCGCCTCGACGGTGACCTTCTCCGCCCCGTGTTCGGCGGCGAGACGTACCGCGGCCTCGGCCAGAGCGGCACGTGTGGCCCGCTTCTTCCGCTCCCGCAGACCGCCCCCCGCGGCACCTTTCTCCGACATAAGTTGCATGGTATGCAAAGATGCACGACATGCAAAATTGACGGCCGCCCCCCCCCGTGAAGGGATCGGCGCCCGTCGGTTCGCCGCGCGGATCAGCCCGCCGGTCGTGCCGGCGTCCCCTCGAAGGGGACGGTCGCCCGTGCGCCGGGAGCCAGGAACAGCCCGCCACGAATCCGGCGGCGAAGCGGGCCCGCCGGGCCGCCGTACCGGAGTCGAGCGAGAGGTTCGGACAACTCCTGTGTACGACGCCGAAGTTGGGGTATCCGCTGCACCAGCACGGTCGACACCGGGGTCGGCGCCGGTGACGGCCGTGCTGTTCTCGTCACGCGCCGCCGCCCGCCGCCCCGCGGCAGCCGCACTCCGCGGCACCGGCGCTCCGTGACCCGTTCGGAGCACCACGTGAGCCGAACGGCCCTCTCGGGTACCCGCCCGGTCGGCGCAGGGTTGGGATGTGCACGGGCACTCCGTGCCCGCGCGCCCCGACCGGCTGTCCCGACACGGAAGGACCACCGATGTCCGTCGACACGCAGCAGGCGCCCCCAGAGCCCACCGACGAGGAGCTCGCCGCCCTGGACGCCCACTGGCGCGCCGCGAACTACCTCGCCGTCGGCCAGATCTACCTGATGGCCAACCCCCTGCTGGCCGAACCCCTGCGCCCCGAGCACGTCAAGCCGCGCCTGCTCGGCCACTGGGGCACCTCACCCGGCCTCAACCTGGTCCACACCCACCTCAACCGGGTCATCAAGGCCCGCGACCTCGACGCCCTGTGCGTTTGGGGCCCCGGCCACGGCGGTCCCGCCGTGCTGGCCAACGCATGGCTGGAGGGCTCGTACACCGAGACCTATCCGGACATCACCCGGGACGCGGCCGGCATGGCCCGGCTGTTCAAGCAGTTCTCCTTCCCCGGCGGCGTACCGAGCCATGTCGCGCCCGAGACGCCGGGCTCGATCCACGAGGGCGGCGAACTGGGCTACGCGCTCTCGCACGCCTACGGCGCCGCCTTCGACCACCCGGACCTGGTGGTCGCCTGCGTGATCGGCGACGGCGAGGCGGAGACCGGCCCGCTGGCGACGTCCTGGCACTCCAACAAGTTCCTCGACCCGGTGCACGACGGAGCCGTCCTGCCGATCCTGCACCTCAACGGCTACAAGATCGCCAACCCGACGGTGCTCGCCCGCCTCCCCGAGGGCGAGCTGGACGAGCTCCTGCGCGGCTACGGCCACGACCCGATCCACGTCACCGGCGACGACCCCGCCGCCGTCCACCGCGCCATGGCCCGCGCCATGGACACCGCCCTGGACCGCGTCGCCGCGATCCAACGGGCCGCCCGCGAGGAAGGCGCCGGCGGCCGCCCCCGCTGGCCGGTGATCGTCCTGCGCACCCCCAAGGGCTGGACCGGCCCCGCCGAGGTCGACGGACTGCCCGTGGAGAACACCTGGCGCGCCCACCAGGTGCCCCTGTCCGCCGTCCGCACCAACCCCGAGCACCTCGCGCAGCTGGAGCAGTGGCTGCGCTCCTACCGCCCCGAGGAACTGTTCGACGACGCCGGAGCCCCGCGGCCCGCCGTCCTCGCCGCCGTCCCCGAGGGACCGCGCCGCCTGGGCGCCACCCCCTTCGCCAACGGCGGCCTCCTCCTGCGCGAGCTGCCCATGCCCGCGCTGGAGAAGTACGCCGTGCCCGTCGACGAACCCGGCGCCAGCATGCACGAGCCCACCCGGGTCCTCGGCGACCTGCTCCGCGACGTCATGGACGCCACCACCGACCGGCGCGACTTCCGCCTCGTCGGCCCCGACGAGACCGCCTCCAACCGGCTCCAGGCCGTCTACGCCGCCAGCGGCAAGGCCTGGCAGGAGCGGACGCTGCCCGTCGACGAGGATCTGGACCGGCACGGCCGCGTGATGGAGATCCTGTCCGAACACACCTGCCAGGGCTGGCTGGAGGGCTACCTCCTGACCGGCCGGCACGGACTGTTCTCGTGCTACGAGGCCTTCGTCCACATCGTCGACTCGATGGTCAACCAGCACGTCAAATGGCTGCGCGTCACCCGCCGCCTGCCCTGGCGCGCGCCCATCGCCTCCCTCAACTACCTGCTCACCTCCCACGTGTGGCGCCAGGACCACAACGGCTTCTCCCACCAGGACCCCGGCTTCGTCGACCACATCCTCAACAAGAGCCCCGAGGCCGTACGCGTCTACCTGCCGCCGGACGCCAACACCCTGCTCTCCGTCGCCGACCACGCCCTGCGCAGCCGCGACTACGTCAACGTGATCGTCGCCGGCAAACAGCCCTGCTTCGACTGGCTGACCATGGAACAGGCGAAGGCGCACTGCGCGCGCGGCGCGGGCATCTGGGACTGGGCCGGCACCGAGGACGGCACCCGCGAACCCGACGTGGTGCTCGCCTGCGCGGGCGACGTACCGACCCAGGAGATCCTGGCCGCCGCCCAGCTGATCCGCCACCACCTGCCGGAACTCGCCGTGCGCGTCGTCAACGTCGTGGACATCGCCCGCCTGCTGCCCAGCGGCGAACACCCGCACGGCATGAGCGACTTCGAGTACGACGGGCTGTTCACCGCCGACCGGCCGGTGATCTTCGCCTACCACGGCTACCCCTGGCTGATCCACCGGCTCGCCTACCGGCGCACCGGCCACGCCCATCTTCACGTGCGGGGCTACAAGGAGATCGGGACCACCACCACGCCGTTCGACATGGTGGTCGGCAACGACCTGGACCGCTACCGCCTCGTCATGGACGTCATCGACCGCGTGCCCGGCCTCGCCGTGCGCGCGGCGGCGGTACGGCAGCGGATGGAGGACGCCCGGCAGCGCCACCACGAGTGGATCCGCGAACACGGCGTGGACCTGCCCGAGGTCGCCGACTGGACCTGGGAGGCCCCGCGGTGACCGCGACGCCGTCGACCTGGGACTACGTCCACTACGACGCCGCCGAGGAGCGGCTGCGGGAGTCCCTGTGCACCCTCGGCAACGGCTATTTCGCCACCCGCGGCGCGCTGCCCGAGTGCGCCGCCGACGACGTGCACTACCCGGGCACCTACGTGGCCGGCTGCTACAACCGCCTCACCTCCGCCGTCGCGGGGCGCGAGGTGGAGAACGAGGACATGGTCAACCTCCCCAACTGGCTGCCGCTGCGCTTCAGGACCGCCGGAGGGGACTGGCTCACGCCGGACACGGGGAAGGTGCTCGACCACCGTCAGACCGTGCACCTGGACTCGGGCGTCCTGGAACGCCTCACCCGCTTCGGGCTCGACGGGGATCGCCTGCTGTCCGTGCGCCAGCTGCGCCTGGTACACATGGCCGATCCCCACCTGGCCGCCCTGCGCACGGAGTTCACCGTCGAGGGCGGCCCGGCCGACCTGGAGGTGGAGGCGGCCCTCGACGGCGGCGTCACCAACGCCGGGGTGCCGCGGTACCGGGACCTCGACGGCCACCACCTCACCCACGTGCACACCGACAGCACCGACGACACGGTGTGGCTGCGCTGCCGGACCCGCACCTCGGACATCCGGATCGGCATGGCCGCCCGCACCACCGCGGACGCGCCGGTCACCTCGGCCCGCGAGCACCTGTGCGTCACCCAGCGCGCCGCCCTGCGCGCCGAACCGGGCCGCACCGTCACCGTCGACAAGGTCGTGGCCCTGCACACCTCACGCGACCCGGCGATCAGCGACCCGCTCCAGGCCGCCGTCGACCGGGTGGCCGAAGCCCCCGGCTTCGACGACCTGCTGGTGACGCACCGTGCCGCCTGGGGCCAGTTGTGGCGCCGCGCCGAACTGGACGTCCCCGGGGAGGCGGGCAGCATCCTGCGCCTGCACCTCTTCCACGTGCTGCAGACCCTCTCCCCGCACACCGCCGACCTCGACGTGGGCGTACCGGCGCGCGGACTGCACGGAGAGGCCTACCGCGGCCACGTCTTCTGGGACGAGCTGTTCGTCCTGCCCTACCTGAACCTGCACTTCCCGGAGGTCTCCCGCGCCCTGCTGCACTACCGGCACCGCCGCCTGGAGAAGGCCAGGGCCGCGGCCCGCGCGATCGGCAGGCGCGGCGCGCTCTACCCCTGGCAGAGCGGCAGCGACGGCCGCGAGGAGACCCAGCAACTGCACCTCAACCCGCGCTCGGGCCGCTGGCTCCCCGACCACTCCCACCTCCAGCACCACGTGGGCTCCGCCATCGCGTACAACGTGTGGCAGTACTGCGAGGCCAGCGGCGACGCCGAGTTCCTGCACACCAAGGGCGCCGAGATGCTGCTGCAGATCGCGCGCTTCTGGGCCGACTCCGCCACCTGGGACGAGCGCCTCGGGCGGCACCGCATCCGGGGTGTCGTCGGCCCCGACGAGTACCACGAGGCCTATCCGGGTGCCGACCGGCCGGGCCTGGACGACAACGCCTACACCAACGTCACCGCCGCCTGGGTGCTGGCCCGCACCCTCGAAGTCCTCGCCGACCTGCCCGAGCCCCGACGCCGGGAACTCGTCGAGCGGACCGCCCTGGACGACGCGGAACTGGAACAGTGGGACAGCGTCTCCCGCACCCTCCACGTCCCTTTCCACGAGGGCGTCGTCAGCCAGTTCGAGGGGTACGGCGACCTCGCCGAACTCGACTGGGCGGGCTACCGCGAGCGGTACGGGGACATCCGGCGCCTCGACCGTCTCCTGGAGGCCGAGAACGACAGCGTCAACAACTACCAGGCGTCCAAACAGGCCGACGTGCTCATGCTGGGCCACCTGTTCTCCCCGGCCGAACTCCGCTCCCTGTTCCGGCGGTTGGGCTACAGCCTCGACGAGCGGACCTGGCAGCGCACCGTCGACCACTACCTGGCCCGCACCAGCCACGGCTCCACCCTCAGCGGACTCGTCCACGGCTGGATCCTGGCCCGCGCCCGCCGCGCCGACGCCTGGACGTACGTCCAGGAGGCGCTCAAGGGCGACGTCGCCGACCTCCAGGGCGGCACCACCGGCGAGGGCATCCACCTCGGTGCCATGGCGGGCACCCTGGACCTCGTCCAGCGCGGCCTGACCGGCCTGGAGACCCGTGCGGGCGCCCTGTGGCTGGACCCGGTACCGCTGCCGGAACTGTCGTCGTACGGGTTCTCCGTGCGCTACCAGGGCCACTGGGGCGTGCGGCTGCGGCTGGAGCACGGCCGGCTGGAGATCGCCGTGCCCGCCGCCGGACCGCTGCCGATCGACGTCCGGCTGCCCGACCGCGAGGTGCGCCTCCAGCCGGGCGACACCTGCCGGCTGGTGCTGCCGGACTGACCGGCAGCACGCCGGCCCGCCGGCCCGTCAGCCGGGCAGGGGGTAGGTCACCGTGCGGGGGGACCCGTCCGGCCTGCCGTCGGTGTAGGTGAGGGTGATCCGGGTGAAGTGCCGTTGGCCCGTGCCCTGTTCCCCGCCCGTCGGCATGTCGAGCCGCACGGTCACCGGGTAGGAGTGGAAGGCGCCCGCGGCGCAGTACGGGTCGCAGTCGTTGACGGCGTTCGTGCCCCGGCCCACGGCGGCCTGCGGGTCCCAGCGGAACCAGCGCAGGGAGACCAGGCGGCTGTTGCCGTCCCCGCAGGCGAGCACGTACGCGTCGGGTCCGATCTGCGGCTGCCCGGAGCAGTCGACCAGCACCGGGTCCTGCGACTGCCGGCTGTGTGCCGCGGGCTGCGCCGACGGCGCGGCGGAGGCCGTGCCCAGGGGTATTGCGAGCGCGGCGGCGGCACAGAGTGTGACCGCTGCCCTCATCGGGTTCCTGCCCATGTCTGCTCCCGCCGTCTCGGGGGCGCTTGTCCGCGCTTTCCCCTTTGCTCCGTCTTCTCCGTCCTTCTCCGTCGTTCCGTGGTTCTTCTCCGTTCCGACCGTACGACCGAGTCCGTGAACGCACCACTCGTACGGAGCAGCGGCCCGGGCCCCCGGGGGCCCCGGCCGCCGCGCCGGCCCCGGCCCGCGCGGTTCGTGCGACAAGACGCCGATTGCATCCCCCGGGTGGTGCTCGCCGCGGCCCGCAACCGCCGTCCCCGCCCCGGTGTCTCATGACGTCAAGAACGGCGACCCAACCAGGCGACCCATCATGTGGAGGACCGCGGTATGCACACGACGACTGCTCCGACCGCCGCCGCCCCGACGCACTCGTACGCCCGCGACACGGGCGACTACCTGCTCCAGCCGCCCGACCCCGCCCGGCGCGTCCCCTGCCGTGTCGACCCCGTCGACCTGCGCCGCCTCGACCTGCTCGCCCTGCTGACCGCAGCCGGCATCGCGCCCTCGGCCGGGGACCGGGCCGCCATCGAGCAGCTCAGCGTGCTCCCCGGCAGTGTGCACACGGCACTGCGCCGGTGGCTGGAGCAGGCGTACGGGTTCTGCCGCTGAGGCCCTGCCCCTGACGTCCTGCCCCGCCGTCGCGCCGCAGGGGGTCAGAAGTCGACGGGGTCGCGCACCAGCGGACACGTCATGCAGTGCCCGCCACCGCGCCCCCGGCCCAGTTCCGCGCCCACGATGGTGTGGACCTCCACCCGGGCCTCGCGCAGCAGCGCGTTGGTCAGGGTGTTGCGGTCGTAGGTGAACACCACACCGGGTTCCACCGCGACGGCGTTGTTGCCGCTGTCCCACTGCTGGCGCTCGGAGGCGTAGGCGTCGCCGCCCGTCTCCACCACCCGCAGCTTCGGCAGTCCGAGCGCCTTGGCGACGACGTCGACGAAAGGTGTCGTCCCCTCGTCGACCACGTCGAAGCCGGGGGCCCGGTCGCCGGGGCGCAGCGAGAAGGTGTGCACCGCGTCCATGATGCGGGGGTAGAGGGTCACCACGTCGCGGTCGGCGAAGGTGAAGACCGTGTCCAGGTGCATCGCGGACCGCAGTTTCGGCATCCCGGCGACGACGACGTGCTCGGCGGCGCCGTTGCGGAACAGCGCGGCGGCGACCTGGGTGATGGCCTGCCGGGAGGTGCGCTCGCTCATGCCCATGAGGACGACCCCGTTGCCCACCGGCATGATGTCGCCGCCCTCGAAGGTGGCCTGGCCCCAGTCCCGCTCGGGGTCGCCCCACCACACCGTCGAGCCCTTGAAGTCGGGGTGGAAGGTGTAGATCGCCTTCATCAGCAGCGTCTCGTCGTGCCGTGCGGACCAGTACAGCGGATTGAGGGTGAGACCCCCGTACAGCCAGCAGGTGGTGTCGCGCGTGTACAGGGTGTTGGGCAGCGGCGGCATCAGGTACTCGCGGGCGCCGGTGGACTCGCGGGCCAGCGCGAGGTGCGGGGAGCGGAAGTCCTCCGGCAGGTCGGTGGTGGCGAGCCCGCCGACGAGGTACTCGGCGAGTTCCCGCGGCGAGAGGGTCTCCAGATAGGCGCGGGTCTCGTCGATGAGGCCGATGCCGACCTGGTTGGCGACGATCTTGCGGTCCAGGAGCCACGCCTTGGCCTCCGGAATCGCCATGATCTGCGCGAGCAGGTCGTGCAGCTCCACCACCTCCACCCCGCGCCGGCGCAGTTCACCGACGAAGGCGGCATGGTCGCGCTGGGCGTTCTCCACCCACATGACGTCGTCGAAGAGCAGCTCGTCGGAGTTGGTGGGGGTCAGCCGCCGGTGCGCCAGTCCGGGGGAGCACACCAGGACCTTGCGCAGCCTGCCGACCTCGGAATGGACGCCGAGCGCGGGCGTCGCGGCGCTCTCGTTGCTGGTCACACGGCCTCCTTGGGGGATGCGGTACGAGGCGGGGAAACGAACGGGGGGAATGGCTCACAGGCTGATCCACCCGGCCACCAGGGCGACGAGGCCGAGCACCGCGCCGGTCACGGAGACGGCCAGGACGACGAGTTCCCCGGGCGAGAACAGCCGACGGCCCTGCTCGCGGCGGGCCATCACGAACAGGACGGTCGCCGGGGCGTACACGATGAACGACACCAGGACGAACTTCAGGCCCGCCGCGTACAGCAGGAACGCGGTGTACAGCGTGGCGACGACCCCGACGGCCAGCTCGCGCCGCGAGGTGCGGCCGCCCTCGGTCAGCGGATCGTCCCGGCTGCCGATCCGCACCGCGAAGGCCGCCGCCAGCAGATACGGGATCAGGGACAGGGCGCTGGTCAGGTTGAGCGCGAAGTCGAAGGCGTCGCTGGAGAAGCTGGTGGCGACCAGCACCACCTGGGTGAGCAGCGAGGACATCAGCAGGGCCGGTACCGGCACGTCGGCGGCGTTGGCGCGGCGCAGGAAGCGCGGCATGTCGTCGTCCTTGGCCGCGACGAACAGCACCTCGGCCGCCATCAGCGTCCAGGCCAGATAGGCGCCCAGGACCGACACGATCAGGCCGACGCTGATGAACACCCGGCCCCAGGTGCCGACGGCCGCCTCCAGGACGCCCGCCATGGACGGCTGGCGCAGGTCGGCGATCTCGGCCATCGGCATGATGCCGTACGACACGATGGTCACCGACGCGAAGACGGCGAAGACGCTGAGGAAGCCGAGCACCGTCGCCCGGCCCACGTCGGAGCGGCGCCGGGCGTGCCGGGAGTAGACGCTGGCGCCCTCGACGCCGAGGAACACGAAGACGGTCGCCAGCATGGTGCCGCGCACCTGTGAGAACAGGGAGCCGGCGTAGTCGGCACCGCCGAAGTTGTCCGCGAAGACACCCGGTTCGAAGTACACCAGGGCCAGGACGACGAAGAAGACGATGGGGACGAGCTTGGCCACCGTGACGATCCGGTTGATGGCCGTCGCCTCCTTCACCCCGCGCCGGATCAGCCAGAAGAACGCCCACAGCCCGGCGGAGGACAGCACGACCGCCACGGCCGTGTCCCCGTCGCCCAGCTCCGGCCAGACCGCCCCGGCGGTCGACATGATCAGGACCCAGTAGGTCACGTTGCCCACACACGAGCTGGCCCAGTAGCCGAAGGCGGCGAAGAAGCCCAGGTACTCGCCGAAACCCGCCTTGGCGTACGCGTACACGCCGGCGTCGAGGTCGGGTCTGCGCACGGCGAGGGACTGGAAGACGAAAGCCAGCGTCAGCATGCCGGTGCCCGCGATCGCCCAGGCGATCAGCGCGCCCGCGACGCCGGTCTCCTCGGCGAAGCGCGCCGGCAGCGAGAACACCCCGGCGCCCACCATCGACCCGACGACCATGGCGGTCAGGGTGAACAGCCCCACCTTCGCGGTGGGCGGGGTCTCGCGGTCGACGTCGGAAGCAGCGGCCTGCGACATGCCGTCCCTCCGGGTGGGCCGTTCGATTGGGACCACTGTGCATCAGGTGGGCGCTTCGGGCATCTCGGTCAGCCGTGCAGGGCGAGGTACGGGGCGAGTGCGAACAGCGTCGCGATCAGGACGTACTTCAGCCGGCGCGTGGGCAGCGCGTGGGCGATCCGCCAGCCCAGCAGCACCCCCGCCAGCTCGGGCACGCCGACCAGCACCGCCAGCGGCCAGTCGACGGCTCCCTGGGCCAGGTAACCCACCGTTCCCACCCCGGCGATGACGACGGACTGCGCCTGGGCCGAGGCGAGGGACTCCAGCAGGGGCACGCCCAGGGCGACCAGCAGCGGGACGGTCAGCATCGGTCCGCCGATGCCGACGACCCCGGCCGCGACGGCCACCGCGCCGCCCAGCCCCGCCACCACCGCCGTCGGCGGGTGTGCCCGCGGGGAGGCCGGACGGCGACGCTCGCGGAACCACACCAGGCCCGCCACCCCCGCCACGAACCCCGCGAGCACCAGCCCGAACATCCGCTCGGACACGTACGAGTTGGCCAGGACGCCGAGCGGGGTGCCGGCAACCGCGGTCACGGCCAGGACCAGCGCGGTGTGCCGGGTCCCCGGCTCGCGCAGCTGCCCGGAGCGGGTGTAGGCGGCGGTCGCGAGGACTCCGGTGGCGACATGGGTGACGATGGCCGTCCCGGCGACCTCCGCCGGCGTCAGACCGGTGAGGGCGAACAGGCCGATGGTGGGCAGCACCCCGCCCGGTCCGACGGCGGTGATGCCCACCCCGCCGACCAGACCCAGCAGCCCCAGCGCCACCAGCACGGGCAGACTCGCACCGGCCATCGCCGGCCTCCTCTCAGGTGGTCCGCGGCCCACCACGCCGGAGCGTGGCGCGCAGGGTCATCCGGTCCGCGCGGATGCGGATCGACTCGGTGTCCACCGGCCGACCGTCCGCCAGCCGGGTCAGCCGCTCCAGGGCGAACACCGCCGCCCCGGGCTCGATCCCCAGCAACCCGGCCGTGCCGGGGTCCGCGTTGACCGCGTGCACGGCCACCTCCGCCCGCCCGAGCCGGACGCCCGCGGCCTCCTCGATCAGGCCGAACACGTCCCGCTCCCGCAGGTCTCCGGCGAGCACGGCACGGCCGATGCCGGCGGTCAGGTAGCTGGTGTCCAGCGAGAAGGGCAGCCCGTCCAGCCACCGCAGCCGCTCCACGTACACCCCGCCCGCCCCGGACGGCACCTCCAGGCGGGCGGCGATCGCGGCGGGCAGCACCGGCACCTCCGCGGCGACCCGCACCTCGTTGGTCACGGTGCCGCGTCCGGTCAGCTCCTCGGCCAGCCCGGTCAGCCGGTCCAGACCGTGCCCGTACTTCGGCAGCAGCACCGTGGTCCCGACCCCGCGCCGCCGGGTGATCAGACCTTCTTCGCGCAGCAGGGCCAGGGCGTCCCGCACGGCGTTGCGCGAGGCGCCGAACCGGCGGCCCAGGTCCCGTTCGTCGGGCAGCGTGCCGGCGGCGAAGGCACCGTCCGTGATCTGCTGCCGCAGTACGTCGGCCAGCTGCCGGGCCCGCTCGGCGCGCGGCCGTCCCCCGTGGTGGTCCATGCCGCTCACGGTAACCCGCACCATGTTTCGCCGAAGTTACGCCACCCGCGTTGACCTGCGGAAATGGCTGACCTGCGGGTTCGTGGGGGAGCGCGGCGCGCTTCGCCACCCGGTCCGCTGGACGCTCACTGCGCGGTGCGCAGATCCGCGCCGCGCCGGGCCAGGTGCAGCACGCCCACCACGATCAGTGCCACACCGAGCAGCTGGGGCACGACCCACCAGTCGCCCCGTACGTCCTCCCGGTACAGGACCACGCCGAGCAGCAGGCTCACCGTCGCGTCGCCCAGCGTGAGGGCGGGCTGCGAGGCGACCAGCGGACCGCCCTGCATGGCGTGCTCCAGCAGCAGCACGGCACACACCCCGGCCGCCGCGAAGCCGTAGGTCTGCCAGGCGGTGAAGAAGCCCACCAGGCCGTCGGAGTCCAGGACGCGCATGGAGTCCTTCATCAGACCGGCCGTCAGCGCGTAACACACCGCCGTGGCCGCGCCGAGGCAACCGGCGCGGGCCTTGCCGACAGGGCGCTTCAGGCCGGCGGCGGCCAGCAGTACGGCCGCCCCGGCACAGGCCGCCAGCGCCGGCACCCAGCGGTCCAGGGGCACGTCGGCCTCGCCGCCGTCCGGCGCCGCCGAGGCCAGTGCGACACCGAGCCCCACCACCACCCCGCCCACGGCGAGCCACATGACCTGCGGCAGCCGGTTGCCGGTCAGCAGCGAGGCCAGCAGCAGGGCCAGCGGAAGCTCCAGCACGAACAGGGGCTGTACGAGTGACAGCGGCCCCGTCGCCAGGGCGACCGCCTGCCCCACACCGGCCACCACGACGGCCAGCATGCCGCCGAGCCACACGGGGCGCCGCAACAGGTCGAGGACGAGTCCGGGGCGGAACCCCTGGGACTGCGGCACACTCAGCGCGGCGCGCCGCTGGAGCACGGTGGCCAGCGCGTTGCTGAAGGCGGCGAGCAGTGCGAAGAGCACCGGCAGTACAACACCCATCCACCGATACTCACCCCGATCTCCCCCGGCCGCGCGCCGCGTCACGCCCGGGGTGCCGGGGTCCGCTCAGCTGCCGCTCGGCGCGGAGGGGGCCTCGGCCGCGGCGTCCTGCTTCGGCTCGGGCGCGGCGGCCTCGGTGGCGGTGTAGTAGACCGAGGTGCCCTGCTTGGTGCGCTGGGCCTGGTTCTTGGCGACGAGTCCCTCGAGCGTGGTGCGCACGACCGTGGCCTTGACGGTACGTCCGGAGTGGGCCTCGCCCAGGGCCGTGGTGACCTCGGCGGCGGACCGCGGCTCGCGCTGCCCGGCGAGGTGTTCGCGCACCAGCTCCACCAGGGTCGGCCGGTCGGCGTCCCGCGCCGCCGCCTTCTTCGCCGCGGGCTTCCCGGCGGTCTTGGTGGCGGGCTTCCCGGCGGTCTTGGCGGCAGACTTGGCGGCCGTCTTGGCGGGTGCCTTGTCCACCGTCTTGGCGGATGTCTTCGCGGGCGCCTTGTCGGCGGTCTTGGCGGCCGTCCCGGTGGTCGTCGTGGCGGTCGCCCCGGCGGCCTTCTTCGCCGTCGTCTTCGAGGCCGCCGCGCGCTTGGGCGCGGTGGTGGCCTTCTTGCTCCGCGTCGCCTTGCCGGTGGCCGGCCGCGGGGCGGCACCGCCGCGCGGTGCCGGCACCGTGGCGGCCTCGGTCGCGGCGGCGGACTGCGGCGGCGAGGTGATGCCGAGGGCCTGCTGCATGTTCACCAGCAGGGCGTGGTCGTGCTGGAGCGCGGCCAGTTGCTGCTGGAGAGCCGTGATCTCCGCGCTGACACGTTCCTGCTCCTTGACGTTGCGCTCCAGGTCGTCGGTCACCTGGACGCTGTACTGCGACGCCAGTTCCGTGGCGGACTGCATCGTGCTCTCGGACATGTGTGGACTCTCCTTGGTTCGCGGCCGTGAAGGCTGACGCGCAGCCCTCAGTTGATGCCCTGTTCGCTGCCGAGTCGGTATACCACGTATGGCCACCGTCGTGGTATGTGCCGCCGCAACCCCGTGCAGGTGTTCGGACCGCGGAGCGGGGCGGTCACCCGCCCTCGGGCACCTCCACGACCTTCCCGTGCTCGTCGACGGTATGTGTCTGCCAGTAGGTGTCCCACTTGTCGCCGACGTGTTCCGGGACCTTGCCCTCGGGGTAGCGGGTGTAACCCTGGGGCGGCTCCTCGCCGTTGGGCACACACGCACTGCCCGTGCCACCGATGCTCAGGACCGGGTACTCACCGCCGCCGCAGCTGGCCTCCTGAATGGAGCAGCCGGTCAGCACCGCGGCGGCGGCCACACAGGCCAGGACGAGACCGCGGACGGACCGTCCGGTGCGGACGGCGGACGCGGCCGACGGTCGGTGAAACGGATGGGTGGTAGGCACGGTTGACTCCCTGGTGGGGGGTGGCTGGTGCGGCAAGCGTCCCCCGGCGGGGGGAAGCGCCTCATGAGTACGAGTACTCAATCGGACGAGCCGTATTACCTGTCCCGGCCGGCGAGACGGTCCACCCGGCGTGCGCTCGCCCGTGCCTCCCGCTCGGCTCCCGCGACGGCGTCCGCGGCCGAACGGTCCCGCTCCTCGGCCTCGTGCCGTTCCCGTTCGGCCCGGTCGAGGTCCTCGTGTGCCGCGCGCAGCCGCTCCGCGGCGGCGGCCACCGTCTCGCGGGCCCGGCCCAGTTCGTCGTCGGCCCGGCGCAGTGACTCCCGCGCGTCGGCCTGCTCGGCGCGTGCGTCCCGCAGGTGCCCCTCGGCCCGCTCGGCCTCCTGCTCGGCCCGCTCCAGTTCCTCACGCCGTCTGCGGCGCCGCTCGGCGAGTTCGTCCCTCGCCCGGGTGCCGGTGGCGGTACGGCGGGACTTCGGGCGTACTGCCGCCCCTGGTTCGCTCCGGGCGGGTTCCGCCGGAGCGGTTCCCGAGGGAAAGGCCGAGGGCGGGATCAGGGAGACCTCCAGGCGTCCCCCGGCCCATCGCTCGGCCGCCTCCGGGTCCGCGAGGACCGCGCGCAGGGTCGACTCGACCTCCCGCTGCGCCGCCGGGGAGAGCCGCTGCCCGGTCTCGCCGGCGAGCTGTGCGGCCTGCCGGGAGAGGGCGGCGACGATCCGCCGGCGCTGCGCCGAGAGTTCCTTGAGCCCGGTGGCGTCCAGGGTGCGGTGTGCCTCGCGCAGTGCCTGCCCCAGCTCCAGGAACCGCCGGGTCTCCTCGGGTCGGGAGCGGGTCAGCAGATTCGCCGCCCAGGCGGCGAGCGTGGGCCTGCGGGCGGCGTGGATGCGGCGGGCGTCCTCCTTGCGGCCGGCCGTTCTGGCGGCCGCGGCGCGTTCCTCACGACGGGAGACGAAGGCGGAGGGAGGCGTGGTGTACAGCTCGTCCAGGACCTGCTCGACCGCTTCCGCGTCCTGGCCGCCCGAGTCCCGGCGACGCCCGCCCTTGCGCTGCATGGCCTCCGCCCTCCGTTCTCCGCCGTCCGTCCATCCGTCACCGTCCGTCCCTCGGCGTCGTTCGTGAGCCGTCGGGGCCGCCCCGGCGCCGGTGTGGCCTACTTCGCCACCGCCTCCACGTCGTCGTAGACGAGCAGGCCGTCCGACCGCAGCCGCACGCCCGGGGTGGGGGAGTGGGCCGTCAGCCGGCCGTCGTGCATGAGGTGGTCCGCGGGGGTGTCACGGGCCAGCACGGCGAAGTCGGCGATGAGGCGTCGGTGGCACCGCCACCACACCGACTCGCCGCACATGACCGCGGTGCGCTCGTGCGCCGCTCGGGCCAGCAACTCGTCCATCGCCTCGACGAACTCCGGCGACCGGGTGTGTCCCGCGTACGCGCGGAAGGACGCGTTGCGCCAGACGACGTCGGGCGAGTCGGGCGCGGGCTTGCGGAACCCGCCCAGGCGGCGCTCCCACCGGTAGGCGAGGCCCTCCTCGGGCATCCAGCGGGCCAGCCGGTCCCGCAGCAGGTCGGGGTCGCGGCGGCTGCCGGGGGCGGTCCTGACGTCGACCACGGAGGCGACACCGGCACCGCGCAGCAGTCCGGCCAGCTCCGCGCGGCCCGCGGTGCCGTGCCCGAACGTGACCAGGTGGGGCTGCGACATGCCGTCGCCGGTTCCCTCGCTGCCTGCGCCCATGCCCTCTGTCTACGGTCACCCGGGCGGCCCCGCGACCCGAGCGGGGCCCACCCGGGACACGGTGCCGGGCCGCCGGCCGTCAGCCGAAGGTGCGCCGGTAGGCGTGCGGGCTGACGCCGGTGGTGCGCTTGAAGCGGTCGCGGAAGGCCGTCGGCGAGCCGAAGCCGACCTGGGCGGCGATGCGTTCCACCGAGTGCTCCGTCGTCTCCAGCAGATGCTGCGCCTGGCGGACCCGGGCACGGTGCAGCCACTGGAGCGGGGTGCTGCCGGTCTGCTCGCGGAAGCGGCGGATCAGCGTCCGGGTGCTCATCCCGGCGTGCGCGGCGATGTCGGCGAGGGAGAGGTCGCGGGCCAGATTCTCGCGCAGCCAGGTCAGCAGGGGTTCGAGGGCGGAACCGCGGGGCACGGGCGGGTAGTCGTGGACGACGAACTGGGCCTGGCCGCCTTCGCGTTCGAGCGGCATCACCGACAGCCGGGCGGCGTGCGCGGCGACCGCCGAGCCGTAGTCGCGCCGGATCATGTGCAGGCACAGGTCCAGGCCCGCGGCGGCGCCTGCCGAGGTGAGGATCTGGCCGTTGTCGACGTACAGGACGTCCGGGTCGACGTCGATGCCCGGATGGGTGCCGGCCAGCGCTTTCGCGGCGATCCAGTGGGTGGTGGCCCGCAGCCCGTCCAGCAGCCCGGTGGCGGCCAGCGGGAAGGTGCCGGAGCAGATGGAGGCGATCCGTGTGCCGTTCCCGGCGGCCGTGCGCAGCGCGTCGCGGACGGCGGGGGAGAGCGGGTCGGTGGGGGTGGCCGTACCGGGCAGGATGATGGTGTCCGCCTCCCGCAGTCCGTCCAGTCCCCAGGGCGCGCGCATCGTGAACGCGCCGGCGTCGATCTCGGGGTGCTCGGCACACACCCGGATCCGGTAGCCGGGACGGCCGTCGGGGAGCCGGGTCCGGGTGAAGACCTCGATCGGGGTGGACAGGTCGAACGGGATCACCCGGTCCAGCGCGAGGACGGCGACGGTGTGCATGGCCGGAACGTACCTCCTGGTGGGGCGGTGATCGGCAGGGGTGGCGTTTTCCCGTTGGAAGCCGTCACTTCTGCCACGGAAGGCAGAGTAGGGATTCCTGTCACGATAAGCAATTTGCCTAAGAAGATTAGGTCAGTGCACAATCCATGAAGGGAGAAGCCGCTCACCCAGCCGCACCACCGCCGGAGACGACATGCGCAGCACGAACGACTGGATCACCACGCCCATCACCGCCGACCTCCTGCGGGGCGCCCTCGACCTGGAGCGCACCGAGCGCGGTCTGCTGCCCCACCGGCTGCCCGCCCGAGCCCGTGCGCAGAACAACGACGGACAGCTGGCCATGGCCGAGTCCCAGCCCTCCGGCGTACGCCTTGCCCTGCGCACCCGCGCCACCGCCCTCGAACTGGACACCCTGCCCACCAAGCGGGTCTACGCGGGTGTCCCGCCACGCCCGGACGGCGTCTACGACCTGCTCGTCGACGGGCGTCCGGCGGGCCGGGGCAGTGTCGCGGGTGGCAACGTCCTGACCATCGACATGACCACCGGCACCGCGGGCGTCGAGCCCGGTGAGGTGGGTACCCTCCGCTTCACGGACCTGCCCGAGGGCCGCAAGGACATCGAGATCTGGCTGCCGCACAACGAGACCACCGAACTCGTGGCCCTGCGCACCAACGCCCCCGTGGAGCCCGCCCCCGACCCGGGCCGCCGGGTCTGGCTGCACCACGGCAGCTCGATCAGCCACGGCTCCGACGCCGCGAGCCCCACCACCACGTGGCCCGCTCTCGCCGCCTCCCTCGGTGGCGTCGAGCTGATCAACCTGGGCCTGGGCGGCAGCGCGCTGCTCGACCCGTTCACCGCACGGGCCATGCGCGACACCCCCGCCGACCTGATCAGCGTCAAGATCGGCATCAACGTGGTCAACGCCGACCTCATGCGTTTGCGCGCCTTCGGCCCCGCCGTGCACGGGTTCCTGGACACCGTCCGGGAGGGCCACCCCACCGTCCCCCTGCTGGTCGTCTCGCCCATCCTGTGCCCCGTCCAGGAGGACACCCCCGGTCCCCTGGCCCCCGACTTCTCCGGCATCGCCGAGGGGCGACTGCGGTTCGTCGCCACGGGTGACCCGGCGGAACGCGCGAGCGGAAAACTGACCCTGAACGTCATCCGGGACGAGCTGTCCCGGATCGTCGCCCAACGGGCCGCCGACGACGAGGACCTGTACTACCTCGACGGCCGCGAGCTCTACGGGCAGACCGACGTGGCAGACCTGCCCCTGCCGGACAGCGTCCACCCGGACGCCGCCACCCACCGCCGCATCGGCGAACGCTTCGCCGAGCTGGCCTTCGCCGACCGGGGCGCCTTCAGCGGCTGACCGCCATGAGCCCGTGCTCAGGACCCGACGACGACCGCGGCGAAGCGCCTGGCCACCTCGCGCCAGACCGCCTCGGCCGCGGGCTCGTCGCGTTCCGCCCGGCGGGCGAGTTCCACCGGGTCGAGACCCCGGGCCCGAAGCCGGCCGGCGTCCCACGACCTGACCCGGTCCGCCCCCGCCTCGGGGTGGAACTGCACGCCCCACGCCCGCTCACCGACCCGGAACGCCTGGTACGGACACCGCTCGCTCGACATGAGCCACGTCGCGCCGGGCGGCAGCGCGGTGACGGCGTCCTGGTGGTGCTCGATCGCCGTCACCCGCTCCGGAAGTCCGCCGAAGAGCGGATCGGCACCGGCCTCGGGGCGCAGGGTCAACGGGGTGCTGCCGAACTCCGGTTCACCGTGCTGCCCCCGCACCGTGCCGCCGGCGACCCGGGCGAGGAGCTGTCCGCCGAGGCAGATCCCGAAGACCGGGGCGCCCCGCTCCACCGCCTCGGCGACCAGGGCCCGGGTGGGGGCGAGCCAGGGAGCGCGCGCGTCGTCGTCGGGCAGGAAGCCACCGCCGAGCACCAGCACGCCGTCGTGCGCCGTACGCCGGGGGAGTGCCGCACCGGTGTACGCGTGCACCACGTCCAGTGCCACCCCGCCCGCGGCCAGCCAGTCGCCGAACCGGCCCGCCCCACCGCCCCGATGGTTCTGCACCACCAAGAGCCGCGACATCTGCCCACCCCGCTTCGCCTCGTCGCCGGACACGACCCCGCCGCCCGGGAAGCGGCGGGTCGTCCGCCCACCGTGTCACAGCACCGCCGCTCGACGCACCGGCCCCGGCCGGTGCTCCCGCCCGCCCCGGTGCGTGACGGGCCGGCTCAGCGGCGGGCCAGGTACAGGGACACGGCCTTGTGCAGCACCCTGTTCAGCGGATAGTCCCACTCGCCGAGGTACTCGACGGCCTGTCCGCCCGCGCCGACCTTGAACCGGAGCAGTCCCAGCAGGTGGTTGTCCTCGTCCAGGGTGTCGGTGATGCCGCGGAAGTCGTAGACGGCCGCGCCCAGTTCACGGGCGTCGCACATCATCCGCCACTGCAGGGCGTTGTTGGGCTGCACCTCGCGCCGCCGGCTGGTGGACGCGCCGTAGGAGTACCAGACGTGTTCGCCGACCGTCAGCATCGTGGCCGCGGCGAGCACCTCCCCGTCGTGGTGGGCGAGGTACAGGCGCATGCGGTCCGGGTCCTCGGCCGTCAGCGCCTGCCACATCCGCCGGAAGTAGGCGAGGGGCCGCGGCACGAACCGGTCCCGGCGCGCGGTCTCCACGTACAGCTCGTAGAAGGTGGGCAGATCCTCCTCGTCTCCCCGGACGACCTTGACGCCGGCCTTCTCGGCCTTCTTGATGTTGCGCCGCCACTGCTGGTTGAAGCCGTTCTGCAGCTGCTCCAGCGACCGCCCGGCGAGCGGTACCTGGCACACGTGGCGCGGCTGGCCCGCGGCGAAGCCGTCCTCGCCGCCCGGCTCGGTGCGCCGCCAGCCCATCCGGCGCAGCCGCTCGGCGATGTCGTCCGCCCCGGGCTCGCGCACCGTCGCCTCCACGTCGCCCAGCCGCCGGGTCCCCGGGTCGGCGATCGCCGCCTTGACCGCGTCGGCGCTCCAGCGCCGTGCCACCACCGGCGGCCCCATCCGCACCGTGAACGCGCCGCGTTCCCTCAGGTGCGCGAGCATCGGCTCCAGCCACCGCTCCAGCCCGTCCGCCGTCCAGTCGATGACCGGGCCCTCGGGCAGGTAGGCCAGGTACCGCTTCAGCCGCGGCAGCGGCCGCAGGAGCACCAGCCCGGCGCCCACCAGCTCGCCGCCCTCGTCGAACCATCCCAGGCTCTCCGCCCGCCAGTCCGGCTTCACGTCGCCCCAGGAGGGGACTTGGAGGTGGCTCACGGAAGGCCGGGCCGTGACGAAGCGCAGATGCTCCTCGCGGGTGATCGGCTTCAGACGACAGCTCATGGGGGTCCCTCTGTTCGGCTTCGATCGACGGTTCGTCCGACGGTGCGGCGGTGCGGCGGTGCGGCGGGGAGACGGCCGGCCGCGGGCGTGTCCGCCGTCCCGCTCACCTCACAGGGAACAACGACGGCGGCCGATCCGCGCGCTGTCGGCCGGCCGCCCACCCGTGTGCCCCGTCCGGCGCGCGGGGCCCCGGGCCGGATGGCAGCGTGGCGGGACCGGGCGGTGCGAGCGGGACGGACGGAGCGGACGGTCATGGCACGGGCGATCTGGACAGGGGTCATCACCTTCGGGCTGGTCTCGGTGCCCGTCGGCCTGTTCACGGCCACCGAGGACCACACGGTCCACTTCCACCAGTTGCAGCGCGGCACCTCGGACCGGATCCGCAACCGGCGGGTCAACGAGCGCACCGGCGAGGAGGTCGACGCCGCCGACATCGTCAAGGGATACGAGGTGGGCGAGGGCGAGTACGTCGTCGTGGAGCCCGGTGAACTCGACGAGATCGCGCCGGGACGCTCCCGCACCCTCGAGATCACCGACTTCGTGGACCTGGACCGGATCGAACCGGTCTACTTCGGCCGCACCTACTACCTCGCCCCGCGCGGCAAGGAGTACCTCAAGGTCTACGAACTGCTGCGCACCGCCCTCGCCGAGACGGGCAAGGCGGGTGTCGCCACCTTCGTCATGCGCAACCGGCAGTACCTGACCGTGCTGCGCGCCGAGGACAGGGTCCTGCTGCTCCAGACGCTGCACTGGGCCGACGAGGTCCGCGACCCCGTCGAGGAGCTTCCGGATCTGCCGTCGGACCGGGCCGGCCGGGGCAAGGAACTGGACATGGCGCTGCGTCTCGTCGACGCCCTCAGCGGCGACTGGGAGCCCGACCGCTACCAGGACACCTATCAGGAGAAGGTCCGCGAGCTGGTCCGGGCGAAGGCCGAGGGCGAGGAGGTCGCCGTTGCCGAGGAGGCACCCGAGGCCACCAACGTCGTCGACCTGATGGACGTCCTGCGCGGCAGCCTGGAACAGGCGAAGGGCAGGGGCGGCGGCGCGGGCGACAAGAAGCCGCCCGCCTCGCGGAAGAAGGCCGCCGGGTCACGGGGGAAGGCCGCCGGGGCCCCTCGGCGGAGCGCACCGACGCGGGGCGAGCTGCGGGAGCTGAGCAAGACGGAGCTCTACCAGCGGGCCACCGAGCAGGACATCCCCGGCCGCTCGAAGATGAGCCGCCAGCAACTCGTCGACGCGCTCAGCGGAAGCGAGAGCCGCGGTCGCCGGAAGAAGAAGACGACCGCGGCCTGAGGCCGGACCACCGCTCAGGCGGTGCTGAGCATGCCTTCCCGCAGCCGGGTCAGCAGGCGCGAGATCAGCCGGGAGACGTGCATCTGGGAGACGCCGAGGCGCTCGCCGATGTCCTTCTGGGTGAGTTCCTCGACGAACCGCCAGTGGATGATCTGCCGGTCGCGCTCGTCCAGCTCGGCGATCATCGGGGCCAGGGCGTGGAAGTCGTCCACGAGAGCCAGGGCGGCGTCGTCGGCACCGATGAAGTCGGCGAGCGCCGACTCGCCGTCCTCGCTGCCGCTGATGGCCGCGTCCAGGGAGGCGGAGTTGTAGCCGTTGGCCGCCAGCCGGGCCTCGACGACCTCGTCCTCCGGGAGGCTCATCAGCTCCGACAGCTCCTGGGTGGTGGGGTTGCGGCCCAGCCGGCTGCGCAGCTCCTCGGTGGCCCGGGCCAGCTGGACGCGGGCCTCCTGAAGACGCCGGGGCACGTGCACGGCCCACGAGGTGTCCCGGAAGAACCGCTTGATCTCCCCGACGATGTAGGGCACGGCGAAGGAGGTGAACTCGACCTCACGGGTCAGTTCGAACCGGTCGATGGCCTTGATCAGACCGATCATGCCGACCTGGACGATGTCCTCCATCTCCTCCGGCCCGCGGCTGCGGAACCGGCCGGCCGCGAAGCGGACCAGGGACATGTTCATCTCGATCAGCGTGTTGCGCGCGTACTGGTACTCGGGCGTGCCCTCCTCCAGCACCGTCAACTGCTCGAAGAACAGCTTCGACAACTCCCGCGCGTCCTTGGGCGCCACCTTGGACGGGTCCGCGATCTCCGGCATCTCCGCCGTGGCGTGCTCGGTGGCCTGTGCGGTCGTCGTCGTCATGATGTGCCCTCCCGGTAAATCGGTCGTCGTGTCACCTAGTCGGCCGACGACCCGTCGCCTACCCCGGCTCAGACCTCGCACACATGGCGGAGTGCCGCAATGTGTGCGAGGCCCGAGCGACGGTGCCTCACAAGCCCAGGTAGAAGCGGACCGCGGTGCCCTCGTCGCTCGTGTGGATCCGCACCAGATCGGCCACGTAGTGGACGAGCAGGAGGCCGCGGCCACCGATCTGCCCGCGCTCCGGGGGCCGCCGGCCGACGAGCGGATCCGTGAGCCGGCCCGCGTCGCGGACCTCGCACACCACCTGGCCCGCCTCGGCCCAGACCGCGACCGTTCCGTCGCCTCCGCCGTGGACGACGCTGTTGGTGATCAGCTCGGACACCGCGAGTTCCGCGTCCTGCAGCCGCCGCCCGGTCAGCCCGAGCGAGGCGGCCCGGTCGACCGCGAAACGGCGGGCCTCGGGCAGTTCCCCGGACCCGAAGGCCAGGGAACCGGCGTCGGGAACGGGCCCGAGCGGCTCGTTGTAACGGGTGACGACCGCGCGCCAGTCGTACTCCTCGCTGACCCGCTCACTCCCCCCGGTGATGACCGTCGGGTGGGTGACCAGGGCGTCCGCGAGCACGTCAGCGCCCAGCCGGGTCTCGTCGTACGGGCACAGGATCGTCGCGGGACGGCCCGCGAAGGCGGCGTTGATCAGCGCCTCGTGCTGGGCGCACGCCGGGTACTCCACGGCGCTGCGTCCGGCCCAGATGGGCTCGCCGATGATCCGCACCCGTGCCCGCGTGTGCGCGTCGGCGAACGCCCTCAGCACGCCCGGGATGATCCGGCCCGGGTTGCGCCCGGCCTCGGTCATGTCCAGGAAGGTGACGTCCCGGGCGTCCGTGCCGAGTCCCGCCCGGATCAGCTCCAGGTTGGGGCCGGGTACGGCCACCGCCACCGGTTCGTCCGCGGCCAGCCCGTCCCGTACGAACGCCACCGTCCGGTCGGTGTACTCGGCCGCCGAGCGGTAGAACAGCGCCGGATGGGTGAATGCCTCGTCGGTGGTCGCCGTGCTCATCGTGGCGCCACCTCGATCCGGTGCAGGGACGGCCAGAACAGGTCCAGTACCCGCGGCAGTTGCGGCGGCGGCCGCTCCACCACGACCCGGCCGACCGGCAGGTTCAGGGCCGTGACGGCCAGTGCCGTCACCCCGGCCACGTCGACGAACCGCACCCCCGACAGCTCCACGTAGGACACGTCCGTGTGCTGCCGGGACAGTTCGGTGAGAGCGTTCTCCCAGGAGAGCCGGGTGCTCACGTTGATCTCACCACTGGCCCGGATGCCGGGCCGGCCGGGCAAAGGACCCACGTCCAGCAGCGCACCGCTCCGGGTGCGGGCCGGGCCGTCCTCGGCGCCTGTGCCATCCACACTCGATCCCCTCCGGAACTCCACCGGGCACCCGCGGGAGCCCGGGCGCTTCTTCCGGCCAGGCAGCCTATCCCGACCGGGCGCCCTACGCCGGTGAGGGGACAGGCGGGCGACAGCGGGGCGAAGCGGGGAACAAGACACTGAGCGCGTCCTCGGAAGGGAAGACTGGGCATGTTTGAAGCCGAAAACATTCGTGACTGGCGCGGCCTCGATGTCGTGGACTACGACGGCCGCAAGATCGGAACCCTGGAGTCCATCTATTTCGACACCCTCACCGACCGGCCCGCGTTCGCGACGGTCACGATCGGTCTGCCGACCCGCCGGCGGCTGGTCTTCGTGCCGGTGGACAAGGCCACCGTCGGACCGTCCTACCTGAAGGTGACCTACGACAAGTCGCTGGTCAAGGACGCCCCCGGGATCGACCCGGACGGTGAGCTGGCCGCCGAGGACGAGGGCGCCGTCTTCGCCCACTATCACCTGCCCTACGAGCCGGGCAGCCGCGGCGAACGCCGCCTCGGCCGACGCTGAACCCGGGCGGTGGCGCGGCCACGCGGCCGGGCCACCGCCCCCGTCGCTGCCGTGTGGCCCGGCTAGGCGACTTCTGCGCCGCGTGCCGCCGCCTCCGTCTCGGACGTCGCACTGCCGGTGGCAAGGGAGCCGCCGGCGCTCTCCAGGTGGGCCCGCACGAACCACTGGAACTGCTCCAGGTCCCTGAGCTGGCCGATCAGGAGGTCCTCCGTGGCCGTGTCGATCTTGCCGGCCTCCTCGATCGCCGCGCGCATGCCCTCGACCACGCCGGTGTACACCACGTCGAGTGCGCCGAGATGGGCGATGGCGTCGGCCCGTCCGATGGAGTAGTCGTCCCACTTGCGTTCGGCCACCAGCGCCCCGGGCGTGCCCTGGGCCACCCCGCCGAGCGCGGCGATGCGCTCGGCGACGTCGTCGGCCATCTCGCGCACCTGGTCGACCTGGGGGTCGATCATCTCGTGGACCGCGATGAAGTGCGGACCCACCACGTTCCAGTGCACGTGCTTGAGGGTCAGATGCAGGTCGTTGAGGGCGTGCAGGCGCAGTCGCAGCACACCGATCAGCCGTCCTGCGGCCTCGCGCTCGATGCCGGGGACCGTGTACTTCGGGGTCAGGTCGTGCGTCATGGCGGACCTCAGCTCCTCATGCGTTTCGTACGTCGTTGCTCGTGCACGAATGCCCCGTATCGGCTCCGGCAGACATGCGCGGGGGGCCTCCGGATCAGGACGGCGGGGCCGGCAGGGGCATCGCGCCGAGCGCGCGCGCCGCGTGCACCAGGTTGGACGCCATGGCCCGGCCGGTGGAGACCGACCAGTCGTGACCGCGCTCGTCGTCGAGGAAGTCCGGACCCGGCCCGGGGCCCAGGTGCCAGTAGGTCCAGGCCTGCCCGGGGATGGTGTAGCCGAGGTCCGCGAGCCCGCCGCTGATCTCGCTGATGACGTGGTGGGCTCCGTCCTCGTTCCCGGTGACCAGGACACCGGCGGCACGGTTGTAGGCGACCGGGCGGTCCTCGTCGTCGGTCTCGCCGAGCATGGCGTCCATGCGTTCCAGGACCCGCTGGGCGACGGAGGACGGGCGGCCGAGCCAGGTCGGCGACGCGATGACCAGGATCTCGGCGGCCAGCAGCTTCTCGTGCACGCCCGGCCAGTCGTCCCCGTCGCCCATGTCGGTCTCGACCCCCGGTTTCAGGTTGAGGTCGACGGCCCGTACGACGTCCACCTCCACCCCGTGGCCCTTGAGCGCCGCGATGACCGTGGCGGCGAGCGCCTCGGTGTTCGACGGCTGGGGGGAGGGTTTGAGAGTGCAGTTGATCACGAGTGCGCGCATGCCTCCCCGTGTTCCCCGGCGGACCCGGCGCTATCGTCGGCCGTATGGCTGACGAGTGCTTCCGGCATCCACGGCTCGCCGCGCTCTACGACGTGCTCGAAACCGGCCGCGGCGACCTGGTCCCGTATCTGCGCATGGCCGAGGAGTTCGGCGCGCGGAGCGTGCTGGACATCGGCTGCGGAACCGGGGTGTTCGCCGTGCTGCTGGCCGACCGCGGCCTCGACGTCGTCGGTGTCGACCCCGCCGGGGCCAGTCTCGACGTGGCCCGCGGCAGGCCGGGCGCCGACCGGGTGCGCTGGATCGAGGGCGACGCCACCTCGCTCCCCCCGCTGCGCCTCGACCTCGCGACCATGACGGCGAACGTCGCCCAGGCGATCACCGACCGGACCTCGTGGCAGGGGACGCTGCGCGGCGCGTACGAGGCCCTGCGGCCCGGCGGACACCTCGTGTTCGAGACCCGGGACCCGGCCCGGCGCGCCTGGGAAAAGTGGACCCGCGAGCACACGCACCAGATCACGGAGGTACCCGGTACGGGCAGCGTCGAGAGCTGGTGCCGACTGCTGGACGTGAGCGGTCCGCTGGTCACCTTCCGGTGGACCTACGTCTTCGGCGCGGACGGCGAGGTGCTGACCTCCGACTCGACGCTGCGCTTCCGGGAGCGGGAGGAGGTGGCGGCCGACCTGGCCGGACAGGGGTACGTGGTACGGGAGGTGCGCGACGCCCCGGACCGGGCGGGACGGGAGTTCGTCTTCGTCGCGCGGCGTCCGGAGGCGGACGGACACTGACGCCGCCGGCACCGGAAGGCACCCCGGGAACCCGGCAGCCGACGCCGCCCCGTCACTGCCCGGTCACACCCATGACGCGGCGCCCTCCGGGCGGCCATCCTCGCCGCATGGCCCGTTTCCAGCACACCGTGACCCTCGTCCCCGTACCCCGCCGCTGGTGGGAGTCGTGCGTGGCCGCGCTGTACGACCTGGCGGAGGGCACGGACGCCGAGGAAGGGCGCCTGCGGCTGCCCGACGGACGTCCGCTGCCCGGTGTGGTCCTGGCACGGGGGAGGCACTTGGCGCCGGGCGCGCAGTACCGGCCCGTGCGCGAGGAGGACGGGGAACCGGACGCGGACCAGTGCCTCACCGTTGTCTCCTGGGACCGCCGCCGGGAGACGGCGCTGGAGGTCGTCACCCTCGACGACGACCCGGCCCACCCCGTCCGGCTGGTCTGCGCCCTCGGGCTCACGAGCGCCGAACGGCCCCGGGCGGCGTGGCTGTCGGCGACGCTGCGCCCGAGCGGTGACTCGTGGGCGAAGTACCTCGGCGGCACCGGACGCCTGCACATCGACCTCGGCCGGTGGTGGCAGGCGACGAGTCCCGGCCGGCCTCCGTCCCGCGCCCCGCTGAGCGGGACCGTGACGCATGTCCTCGCCCGTGTCTCGGTGACGGTCGTACCGCGCCCCGCCCCGGACGGAAGATGGCGGGTGACCGTGAGGGCACGGGTCAGGGGCCGCTCCTTCGCCCGCCCGCTGCTGCCCCTCGCCACGGCGGTGCTGGGGCGCCGCGCCCGGCGGGCCTGCGCCGATGCCCTGGAGCGCGCGGCGGCGGCATGGAACGCGCAAGTCCCCGAACTGGTCCGCAAGGACGGTGAGCGACTGGGTGCCGAGCTGGCCGACGCGCTCATCGGCCCGTGAGACGGCAGCCGGGCCTTCCCCTGCCCATCGGCGCGCGGAGGGCGCACGCGGGAAACGAGTGAGCCCTGTACGCGCCCCCTTCGTGGTACGGACAATCCCTGTGACCGTGATCACCCGGCGGAAGACGCGGTGTCGTCCGGCCGCCGACTCCCGGGAAGCAGGTCGATCGCCATGCTGTTGCGTCAGCCCACCACCGTGACCGAAGCGCAGGAGTGCATGGCGCAGGGCGCGGTGCCCATCGGCGGGGCCACCCTCGTGTGGGCCACCTGGCAGCGCGACGGTTTCCCGGAACTGGCCATGTCGCTGCGCGCGCTGCCGGAGGCGACCGTCGTCGGACCCGAGTCGCTGGGCGCGGCCGTGGTACTGCACCGCGTGGACGACCGGGTGCCCGAGGTGCTGCGCCGGGCGGCGGGCTCGGTCGGCACCGGAGCGGTACGCCGGACGGCCACGGTCGGCGGCAACCTCGTCGGCAGCAGCCTGCGCTGCCTGTTGCCCGCAGCCCTCGTGCTGGACGCCCGCGCCACGGTGCTGGGCCCGGACCGACCCTACGAGACCGATCTGGCCGAGGTGATGGCGAAGCGTCACCTGCTGCTCGGCCTGCGCTGGCGCACGCCGGTGGCCAGTGGCTACCGCAAGCAGCCCGCCGAAGCGGGTGGTCCGCCGCCCCTGGTGGTCGCCACCGCCGTGCACCTCGACGGCGACGGCCGGCACCGGCTGCGCGTCGCCGTCCGCGAGGGCTACGACGTGCTCAGCGAGGCCGTCGGGTGCGACGCGGGCGCCGACGGGGCCCTCGACGCCCTGGAGCGGACGGACCTCGGCGCGCTGCCCGTCGGGGCCCGGGACGTGGTGCGCGAACAGGTCGCCGACATACTGGGTCCCCGAGCCGGCCGCTGAACGCGACGGTCGGCTCGGGGACCCGGCGGATCGCGTCAGCCCTTGGCCAGGGCCTTGACGCGGTCCAACGCCCCGTTGAACTTGTCGTGGTCCCCGACGGTCGGTCCGGACGAGGTGTACTGCCACATCGTGTGGAAGTCCCAGCCGGCCGGGAGCGTCCCGGCGGTCGAGGCGTACCGGGCGATCCACAAGGGGTTGCTCGCGCCGAAACCGCTGTAGTTCCCGGTGCACTGCGTCCACCAGTTGGTGGAGGTGTAGATGACGGCGTGCCGGCCCGTGCGCTGCTCGTACCGGTCGAGGAAGGACCGGATCCAGCTCACCATCTGACTGTGCGTCCGCCCGTAGCAGGTGGCCCCGTACGGGTTGTACTCGATGTCGAGGACGCCCGGGAGCGTCTTGCCGTCCTTGGACCAGCCGCCGCCGTGGTCGACGAAGTAGTCGGCCTGGGCGGCGCCGCCGGCGGTGTCCGGGGTCGCGAAGTGGTACGCGCCGCGGACCATGCCGGCGTCGTACGAACCGCCGTACTGCTGGGCGAAGTAGGGGTTCCGGTAGGAGGTCCCCTCGGTGGCCTTCACATAGGCCCACCTCACGCCGCTCTTCCAGAGGGTCGACCAGGCGACGTTGCCCTGGTGGCTGGAGACGTCCACCCCCTCGGTCTGGGCGACGCGGGTGCCGACGGGGCGGCCCTGGACCCCTTCGTGGGCGAGGACGCCGGTGCCCATGTGGGCGGTGCCGCGAGCGGGCGTCCGGGTGTCGTCGGCGGAGGCGGTGGCCGGGACGGCGGCCAGGGTCAGGAGGAGTGACTGGGCGGCGAGGATGACGCCTGAGGTGAGCAGGCGTGAGTGGCGTTTCGCCACGGCTATGGGTCTGCGCATGGCACCCATCCGAACCGCAGTCGGGCCCCACCGCATCCCACAGTCGCCCAGACGGTGTTGGGGGTGGTCTCAGACCGACGCCCCTGAGACGGGCACGGCCTGTCCCGTGACCCGGGTGCGCGGATCGCGCGGGCTCACCTCGATCAGCAGCTCGCTGGGCCGGCCCATGTCCTCGCCCTGGCGGATCGCGATCGTGCCCGGCCGGGTGACCAGGCCCAGTTCGCGGAGGTAGCCGCCGAACGCCGCGGCCGCCGCACCCGTCGCCGGGTCCTCCACGACGCCGCCGACGGGGAACGGGTTGCGGGCGTGGTAGCGCTCGGCCGACTCGCGCCACACCAGGTCCACCGTCGTCCAGCCGTACCGCCGCATGACCTCGGCGAGCGCGTCGAAGTCGTAGTCGAGGTCGGCCAGCCGGGCCCGGGACGCCGCGGCGAGCACGAGGTGGTCGTTGCCCCCGAACGCGACATGGGCGGGCAGGGCGGGGTCCAGGTCGGCGGGAGTCCAGCCGAGCGCCCGGAGCGTGGCGTCGCGTTCGGCGGGCAGAGCCGGGCGCGAACGCGTCGGCACGCTGGTGAGGGTGGCCCGCACCGCTCCGTTCCCGTCGGCCGCGGTGGACACGGGGATCTCACCGGCGGGTGTGTCCAGGACGACCTCGCCGGGGCCCAGCCGCTCGGCGAGGGCGACGGCCAGCGCGACCGTCGCGTGCCCGCAGAACGCCACCTCGGCCAGCGGGCTGAAGTAGCGGACCCGGAACCGCCGTCGCTCCTCGTCGCCGCCGGTGACGAACGCGGTCTCGGAGTAGCCCACCTCGGCGGCGATCGCCAGCATCGCCGCGTCGTCCAGCCCGGAGGCGTCGAGGACCACTCCGGCGCGGTTCCCGCCCGCCGGGTCGTGGGTGAAGGCCGAGTAGCGCAGGATCTCTGTCGTCATGGCGGACACGCTGTCAGGTGTCGTCCGATCGTGTCCAACGATCGTTCACGATCCTCTCCATCGCAAAACCGCATATCCTGAGTCCGTGGACACCCGACTGCTGACGACCTTCACCGTGCTCGCCCGCACCGGCGGCTTCACCGCCGCCGCGGCCGAGCTGCACCTGGCCCAGTCCACGGTCACCGTGCACATCCGCACCCTGGAACGGGACCTCGGTGTGCGGCTCTTCGACCGCCTGCCCACCGGCGCGCTGCTCACCGACGCCGGCCGCCGCCTCCTGGAAAGGGCCGAGGAGGTGCTCGACGCCGTGGCGCGGCTGCGGGCCGGGAGCGCGGAGGCCGGTGCCGTGTCGGGGCGGGTGGTGATCGGCAGCCCGGAGTCGCTGTGCGCCGGCCGCCTGCCGCAACTGGTCGCCGCGTTGCGCACGAGCCACCCCGAGGTGGACGTCCACCTGTACGCGGCCGGGACCCGGGAGAGCGTCGAGGGGCTGCGGTCCGGACGGCTCGACCTCGCCCTGCTGCTGGAGGAGGAGACGGAGTTCCCCGACGTGACCTCGGAGCCGGTCGGCCGCGAGCCGCTCGTCCTCGTCTCCGCGCCCGGACACCCCCTTGCCGCCCGGGAGCGCGCGGCGAGCTGGCCGGAGCTCGCCGGGGAGAGCTTCTTCCTGCTGGAGGAGGGCTGCTCCTACAGCGACGCGCTGGCCCGCCGGCTGCTGGAGGTGCCGGACGCCGGGCCCCGGCTGACCAGGTTCGGCAGTGTCGACGCGGCGCGCAACTGCGTCGCGGCCGGGCTGGGACTGGCCCTGCTGCCCCTGACCACGGTGACCGAGGAACTCCGGCGCGGGCGCCTGGTACGGGTCGAGGGGCCCGCGTTCCCGGACGCGCCGGTACGGCTCGCCCGGCACCGCAGGCGCTGGACGGCACCCGCCGCGCGGGAGGTCGCCCGGGCGCTCGCCCGCCATCTGGGCGACTGAGCGCAACTCACCCGGCGTCCTGCCCCGGACCTCTTCCCGGAACACCCGCCCCATGCAGAACGCCTGTACCACATCGGTGAGTTCGATTGGCGAGATGTCGGGAAAGTTCGCTCCTCGGTGGGGTCTGCGGCCGGTCCGGCATGCGCGGTCGACCCGGTGACTAGCATGAGCCGCAAGCCCGCCGGAGTGATCACCACTCACCGGTGGCACGGCTCCGGCCCGCGGCCGACCCAGGTCGACCGGCCCTTTCCCCGCTCTCAAGGACCCGAGGGACCGCGGAATGTCAGTGTCTGCACCCCCCACCCCGCCCCGGACGCAGAAACCTCACCGCTCCACCCCAGCCGTCCCCCTGCTCGTGCTGCCGGCCGCCGCCGCGGCCGCCGGTGCCGCCTGGGCGGCCGCTCCCGAGACCGCCCGGAGCTGGACCGCCACCCTCGCCGTGACGTCCTGGCTGTGCGTGGCTGTGTCCGTCGTCCTCGGCTCCCACCTGATCGGACGGGCGCGCCGGACCGCGGCGGCCCGCCGGTCCGAGATCAGCGCCCTCAAGGCCCAGCTCGCGCAGGAGAACGCCGGGCTCGTGCACCTGGTCAACGTCGCGCTGCCGGGCATCGCCCAGCAGGTGCGCGACGGCACCGGCGCGGACGAGGCCGTCGCCGACACCGCCCCCGTCTCGGGCCCCCACCTGCGTCAGGTCGTGCAGAGCTTCGCCGTCCTGGTGGAGGACGCCGTACGGCACGCCGCGGACGCCGAGTCCCGGCGCCAGCAGGCACTGCGGGAGGCGCGCCGGGGCACCGCCGAGCTGGAGCACCTGACCAACAGCACCCTGCCCGCCGCGGTGGAGAAGCTGCGGGACGGCACCTCGGCGGAGATCGTCCTCGCTGAGCTGGAGTGGCCGCGCGGAGCACCGGCACGGGCCTGCGCCGAGCTGTTCGTCCGGGAACTGGCGCACAGCGAACGGCGCACCGCCGCCGCGCAGGCCGCCTCCGCCAAGTCCCTCAGCCGCGTCCAGGCGAAGGCCGTCAGCATGCTCGCCGACCTGAGGGACATGCAGGATCGCCACGGCGAGGAGGTCCTCGGAGACCTGCTGCGCCTGGACCACAGCACCTCGCAGCTCGGCCTCATCACCGACCGGCTGGCCCTCCTGATGGGCGGACGCTCCAGCCGGGCGTGGAACAGACCCATCGTGATGGAGAGCATCCTGCGCGGCGCCGTCGGCCGGATCGCCGCCTACCAGCGGGTGCGGATGCACTGCTCCACCGACGCCGCCATCTCCGGCTACGCGGCCGAGGGCGTCATGCACCTGCTGGCCGAACTCATGGACAACGCCGCCAACTTCTCGCCGCCCATCGACGAGGTCCACGTCTACGTGGAGGAACGTACCGCCGGAATCGTCATCACCATCGAGGACAGCGGCCTGAAGATGGCCGACGCCGCCATGCGCCACGCCGAACAGGCGGTGTCGGGGCGGATGAACGACCTGGCCTCGCTGCAGGGCACGCGCCTCGGCCTCGCCGTGGTGGGACGGCTGGCCGCCAAGTACGGCGTCGGCGTGAGCTACCGGCCCTCGTCCCGTGGCGGCACGGGCGTCGTCGTCCTGGTGCCGCCCCAACTGCTCGCCCAGCAGCGGGACCCGGGACCCGTGCTGACCGGCCGCACCTTCGGCGGGAGGGGCGCCTCCACCGTCCCCGGTCCCGCCCCGGCCGCGGAGAGCCCGGCGTTCACCCACCGCGTCCCGGACGTCCGCCCGGCACAGCGGACCGGCCTTCCCGAACAGGCGGTGCGCCCCGGCCCCGCGTCCGCCACGCCGGGCGGCCTGCCCATGCGCTCCCCGGGCCGCACGATGGCCGAGGCGGAGGCCGAGCGGGAACGCCGAGACCACCAGCGGCCGCCCGCCGACCCGGCCGCGTCGGCCTCCCGCGACGCCGGGGCCAGCTTCGGCGCCTTCCATCGCGGGCGCCGGTCAGGAGCGGCGGGCGGGACACCGGCCTCCGAACCGCCCGCCCCGGGCTAGGCGACCGGGCCACGCCCCCCTCGCGCCCCCTCGCACCCGCGCCGCACGGCCCCGTACCGGTGCCCCGCCCCTCTTGCCCGTGTCGCTCGTGAGATTGGAGGAACGGGCCGGTGACCGCAGCACCTGCAACCACCGTCCCCGCACCCATCATGCAGACCACCGACAACAGCCTCACCTGGCTCCTGCAGAACCTCCTGGACCGCACCCCCGGCACCCGCCACGCCCTCGTCCTCTCGCGCGACGGCCTCAAGCTCTGCTGGACCGAACACCTCACCCTGGACCGTGCCGACCAGCTCGCCGCGATCTGCTCGGGCATCCAGGCCCTCGCCCAGGGCGCCTCCGTCGAGTTCGGCAACGGGACCGGCGGCGTCCGGCACTCCATGACCGAGTTCCACGGGGGCCTGCTGTTCATCGTGGAGGCGGGCGAGGGCGCGCACCTGGCCGTCGTCGCGGTGGAGGACGCCGATCCGGGCGTGGTGGGCCACCAGATGACCGAGCTGGTCGAGCAGATCGGTGAGCACCTCAGGGCCGAGCCGCGCCACGCCGTCCCCGGGGGCAGCCCGTCGTGACGCGCAGGCCCGTGGACACCGGCGCACCCGACCGGCTCTACACGGTCACGGACGGGCGCAGCCGCGCCGACGACACGTTCGACCTCGTCACCCTGGTGGTCGCCGAGTGCGGGCCGTCGGCCGGCATGCAGTCGGAGCACGTCCGCATCCTCGACCTGTGCCGGCACCCCACGGCCGTGGTCGAGATCGCCGCCGAGCTGGCCCTGCCGATCACGGTGGTCCGCATCCTGCTCGGCGACCTGCTCGCCACCGGAAGCATCACCGCCCGCCACCCGCGCCTGGGGCAGACCGCCGCGTCGCACCCCGATACCGCCCTGCTCCAGGAGGTGCTCCATGGGCTCCGCAACCTCTGAATCCTCCGAACCGACCGCCGCCGGCTCGGCCCCGGCCTCCGCGGCGCCCGCCGCCTCCGGACGCAAGCCCCTGGCCGACGCCGCGGAGACCGGGCTGAAGATCGTCGTCGTGGGCGGCTTCGGAGTCGGCAAGACCACCCTCGTCCGCTCGGTGAGCGAGATCCGGCCGCTCAACACCGAAGAGGTCATGACCCAGGCCGGAGTCGGCGTCGACGAGACCGGCGGGGTCGTGTCCAAGACCACCACGACCGTGGCCTTCGACTTCGGCCGGATCAGTCTCAACGACCGCATGGTGCTGTACCTGTTCGGCGCGCCCGGACAGGAACGCTTCTGGTTCCTGTGGGACCGGCTGTTCTCCGGCACCCTCGGCGCGGTCGTCCTGGTCGACACCCGCCGCATGGACGACTCCTGGTACGCGATAGACCGGCTGGAGCACCACCGCACCCCGTTCGTGGTGGCCGTGAACCGCTTCGACGACGACACCGCCCGGCACTCCCTGGACGAGATCCGGCTGGCCCTCGCGCTGCCCGACAACGTGCCGCTGATCGACTGCGACGCGCGGGTGCGGACCTCGGGCAAGCACGTGCTGGTCACCCTCGTGGACCACCTCTACCAACTGGCCCTGGCCCAGGAGAGCGCATCGTGACCGACATCGACCCGTCACCCCACCCCGTCGCCGCGCCGGGCTGCCCCGCGCACCCCGACGCCGTACCGCTGGCCGGACTGGAGTACCAGCAGACGCCGTCGGAGCTGTACCGAGGGCTGCGGGCCGAACACGGCGCCGTCGCGCCCGTGCTCCTCGACGGCGGCATCCCCGCCTGGCTGGTCCTGGGCTACCCCGAGGTCAGCTACGTGACCAGCCACGACGAGCTGTTCGCCCGGGACTCGCGCCGCTGGAACCAGTGGGGCGGCATCCCGCCCGACTGGCCCCTGCTGCCCTACGTCGGACACCAGCCGTCCGTCCTGTTCACCGAGGGCGAGGAGCACCGGCGGCGGGCCGGCGTCATCACCCAGGCGCTGGCCGGCATCGACCAGTTCGAGCTGGCCCGGGACTGCAGACAGCTCGCCGACCGGCTCATCGCCGCCTTCGCCGGCAGCGGCCGGGCCGAGCTGATGAGCGGCTACGCGCACCCCCTGCCGATGCGCGCCGCCGTGCGCATGTGCGGGATGCCGCACACCGGGGCCGAGACCCAGCAGCTCGTCGAAGACCTGCGCATCTCCCTGGACGCGGCCGAGGGGGACGACCCGGTCGCCGCCTACACGCGCGTGGGAGAGCGCATCCACCGGCTGGTCCGCCACAAGCGCGAACGCCCCGGACCCGACGTCACCTCCCGCATGCTGACCCACCCGGCGGGACTGACCGACGAGGAGGTCGTCCAGGACCTGATCTCGGTCATCGCCGCCGCCCAGCAGCCCACCGCGAACTGGATCGGCAACACGCTGCGCCTGCTGCTCACCGACGAACGCTTCGCCCTGAACGTCTCCGGCGGCCGCCTCAGCGTGGGGGAGGCCCTCAACGAGGTGCTGTGGCTGGACACCCCCACGCAGAACTTCATCGGCCGCTGGGCCGTCAACGACACCCAGCTGGGCGGTCGGCAGATCCGGGCCGGCGACTGCCTCGTGCTCGGCCTCGCCGCGGCCAACACGGACCCGCAGCTCTGGCCCGAGGCACACGTCGGCGCCGAGAACTCCGCGCACCTGTCCTTCAGCAACGGCGAACACCGGTGCCCGTACCCGGCGCCGCTGCTCGCCGACGTCATCGCCCGCACCGCGGTCGAGACCCTGCTGGAACGCCTGCCCGACCTCGTACTCGCGGTCGAGCCGGAGGAGTTGACCTGGCGTCCGTCCATCTGGATGCGCGGTCTGACCACCCTGCCCGCGCTCTTCACCCCTGTGGTGGCCTGAGGACCCGCGCCGCCGCTCAGGCCACGGGCGTGAAGCGCACCGGCAGCGACTGCGGGCCCCGGGTGAACACGCCCCGCTCCACCACCTCGAAGCCGTCCTCGATCCGCAGGTCGGGCAGCGCGTCCAGGAGCTGTCCGACCCCGGTCTCGACCTCGGCCCTGGCCAGCAGCGCCCCGACGCAGAAGTGCCGGCCGAGCGCGAAGGCGAGGTGGTCGGCGGCGGCCGAGAAGGCGGTCGTCGTGGTGAGGTCGTCGCGCATGATGTCGAAGCGGTCCGGGTCGCGGTAGCGGCTCTCGTCCCGGTTGGCCGCGCCTATCAGACAGGTGACGGTGGCGCCGGCGGGTATCGTGCCGCCGCTGAGCGTGACGTCCGTCGCCGTCTGACGCATGATCATGTGGACCGGCGGGGTGTAGCGCAGCGTCTCGGCGAAGGCCCGCGGAATCAGGCTCCGGTCCTCGCGCACGGCCGCCAACTGCTCCGGGTGGGCCAGCAGGTTGGCGAAGATGCCGGCGATCGCCTTGTCGGTGGTCTCGCCGCCCGCCGCGAGCAGCAGACTGCAGAACGCCTTGATGTCCTCGTCGCTCATCCGGACCCCGTCCACCTCCGCGGCGCACAGGGTGGACAGCAGGTCATCGCCGGGGTTCTCGCGCCGCTCCCGGATGATCGGGAACATGTACTCGGCGAACTCCACCCGGGTGCGCGCACCGGCCGCCGCGACCTCCTGGTCTCCGGAGAGGTTGCCGAGGAACGCGATGACCGAGGTGTACCAGCCGTGGAACCGGTCGTGGTCGGCCTTGTCCAGGCCCAGCATGTCCGCGATGACGTTGACGGGGAACCGGGTCGCGTAGTCGGCGACCAGGTCGGCGCGGCCGGTGTGCCGGAACGCGTCGATGAGTTCACGGGAGTTGCGCTCGATGACCGGCAGGAACCGCTCCTGGAGGTCGGCCCCGCGGAAGGCCGGGGCGACCAGGGCGCGCCGGACCGCGTGCTCCCGGCCGCTCAGCTGGAGGATCGTCCTGCCGTGCACGGGCTCGATCTGCCAGTCGTAGTTCTCCGTGGTGAACTGACCGGCGCGGTCCTTGAAGACGCGTTCCACGTCCTCGTAGCGCGAGACGATCCAGCTCTTCGTGGCCTCGTGCCGGATCAGGGGCGCGCTGTCCCGCATCATCCGGTAGACCGGATACGGGTTCGCCGCGAACTCGGGGGAGAGGATGTCGGGGACCTGCTGCGCGGTGGACATGGGACTCCTCGGTCGGCAACGGCATGGCCGCACCAGGCTATTGACGCGGCGGCACCTCCGACAGACCGCGCGGCGAGGCGGTTCGGGCCGGGTCAGGCCCCGCCGTCCACCGAGGCGCGCAGCCGGGCGCTGGCCATCCGCATGTGCTCGGCCATCGCCCGGTCCGCGGCCTCCGGATCGCGGGCCCGGATGGCCTGGAGCACCGCGTCGTGCTCGCACAGCGTGCCGCCGACGGTGCCCTCGATGTCGCTGACGCGCTCCATCCAGACCTGGAGCAGCGCCCGGATGCTGTGCAGGATGTCGCTGAGCACGGTGTTGCGGGCGATGCGGGCCGTCTCCAGGTGGAAGGCGATGTCGGCGTCGATGAACGCCGTGACGTCCCCGCCCGCGTCGCGCATGTGCTGGAGGTGCTCCCCCAGCCTGGCCACGTCCGCGTCGGTGGCCCGCTCCGCCGCGAGCCGGGCCGAGACGCCCTCCATGTACGTGCGGACCTCGACCAGGTCCTGTGTGCGCCGCTGGCCCAGCATCAGGCCCCAGTTGATCGCCCGGGGCAGGAACTCCGAGGTGCCCTCGCGGACGTAGGACCCCGAGCCGGGGCGGATCTCGATGATCCCGAGCACGTCCAGGGCCGACAGGGCCCCGCGCACGCTGGACCGGGCGACACCCAGGGCCTCGGCCAGCTGCCGCTCGGCGGGCAGCCGGGTGCCGGGCTTGATGTCGCCGGCCGAGAGGTGGTCGAGGAGCCGCTTGGCGACCTCGCTGACGGACGACTCGCGCACTACGGGGCGCAGCAGCCGCGCGAGGTCGGGTGCGTCGGCGGAGCTGTGCTGATCAGGCTGACTGGTCACGGTCACCAGTGAACCAGATGCCGTACTCGCCTCGCTGACCAGGCAGTTCATCGCCTGCTCGGCCGCGGTTTGTCAAGAGTTGAGCCGTCGGGTGATCTATGACGCTCGCCACACTGGTAAATTGGTGACCAATTTGGTCCGGAGGCTTAGCGTGAAGACGAACCGGTCGGCCGCCCCCGTGGCGGACCACCCGGAGTGACCCAACCCGGACGGAGTTGTCCGGGCGAGCCGAGGAGTCGCCCATGGGTGCCCAAGCGCCATCCGCGGCAGTCGAGAGAACTGCCATCAAGAAGGTCTCAGTACGTCTCGTGCCGTTCGTGGCGCTGATGTTCTTCGTGAACTACCTGGACCGCACGGCCGTCTCGTTCGCCGAACCGAACGGCATGGGACAGGACCTCGCCCTGACCGCCGCCCAGTTCGGCTTCGCGTCCGGGATCTTCTTCCTCGGCTACATCGTGCTCGAGGTCCCCAGCAACATGGCCCTGCACCGCTTCGGGGCCCGCCGCTGGCTGGCCAGGATCATGGTGACCTGGGGCATCGTCTCCCTCCTCTTCACCTGGGTCAGCAGCAGCGGCCAGCTCTACACGCTGCGCTTCCTGCTCGGCGTCGCCGAGGCCGGCTTCTTCCCCGGCGCCATCCTCTTCCTCAGCCAGTGGGTGCCCTCCCGCCACCGCACCAAGATCCTCGGCCTGTTCTACCTCGCCCAGCCGCTGACCACCGTCTTCGGCGCCCCGCTGGCGGGCTGGCTGATCGGCCGGCACGGACTGTTCGGGCTGGAGGGCTGGCGGGTGATGTTCCTGTTCGTCTCGCTGCCCGCGATCGCCCTGGGCGTCATCGCCTGGTTCTACCTGATCGACAAGCCCGCCGACGCCAAGTGGCTCACCCCCGCCGAGCGCGACTGGCTGACCGCGGAGCTCGCCGCCGAGAACGCGCAGAAGACCGGCCACGAGGGCAAGCACGCCAAGGGCGACCTCAGGAAGGCCTTCACCAGCGGACGCGTCTGGACCCTCGCCGCCGTCTACTTCGGCTTCGTCTACGGCCTGTACGCCCTGGCCTTCTTCCTGCCGACGATCATCAACGGCTTCCAGGACCAGTACGACACCACCTTCAGCGTCATGGACAAGGCCTGGATCACCGCCATCCCGTACCTGCCCGCCGCCGTCGTCCTCTTCTTCTGGACCCGGCACGCCACCCGCCACGGCACCCGCACCTGGCACGTGGCAGGCCCGGCCGTCGTCGGCGGCGTGTCCATCCCGCTCGCCCTCTACATGGGCTCCCCGACCGCCACCGTCGCCGTCATCACCGTGACCGCCTGCGCCATCTTCGCCGCGCTGCCCGTCTTCTGGTCGGTGCCCTCCCGCTTCCTGACCGGCGCCGCCGCCGCGGCCGGCATCGCCCTGATCAACACCGCGGGCAACGTCGCCGGATTCGCCTCCAGCTACATCACGGGCTGGCTCAAGGACTGGAGCGGCGCCTACTACCTGCCGCTCTACCTCGTCGGCTTCTTCATGCTGCTGTCCGCCGCGCTGATGATCCTGCTCGCCGCCCGCAACCGCACCGACGAGCCGGCCCCCGCTTCCGCACCCCAGGCCGAGGAGGCCCTGCGATGACCCGCCTGTTCAACGACCCGGCCGCCTTCGCCGACGAGGCGCTGGAGGGCTTCACCGCCGCCCACCGGCGCTGGGTCCGGCCGGTCACCGGCGGCGTCGTACGGGCCACCGCCACCCCGGCCGGCCAGGTCGCCGTGGTGATCGGCGGCGGCTCGGGCCACTACCCCGCGTTCTCCGGCCTGGTCGGCCGCGGTCTGGCCCACGGCGCGGCCGTCGGGAACGTCTTCGCCTCGCCCTCCGCCCGGCAGATCCACTCCGTGGCCAGGGCCGCGCACGGGGGCGGGGGAGTCCTGCTGATGTACGGCAACTACGCCGGTGACGTCCTGCACTTCGGACAGGCCGCCGAACGACTGGCCGCCGACGGCATCGAGACCCGGACGTTCGCCGTCGCCGACGACATCTCCAGCGCGGGCCCCGACGAGTCCGCCAAGCGCCGCGGCATCGCCGGTGACCTGCCCGTCTTCAAAGCGGCGGCGGCCGCGGCCGAGCAGGGCCTGCCTCTGCGGGAGGTGCTGCGCGTCGCCGAACGGGCGGGCGCCCGCACCCGCTCCTTCGGCATCGCCTTCTCCGGCTGCACGCTGCCCGGCGCCGACCACCCCCTGTTCACCGTCCCCGAGGCCCGGATGGCCGTCGGTCTGGGCATCCACGGCGAGCCCGGCATCGGCGAGGAGGCCTTGCCCACCGCCGACGAGGCGGCCCGGCTGCTGGTCGACACCCTGCTGAAGGAACTCCCCGAGGACGTCGCCGGCCCGGCGGGACAGCGTGCCGCGGTGATCCTCAACGGCCTCGGCTCCGTCAAGTACGAGGAGCTGTTCGTCGTCTACCGCAAGGTCGCGGCCCTGCTCGGCGACGCCGGAGTGGAGATCGTCGACCCCGAGGTCGGCGAACTGGTCACCAGCTTCGACATGGCAGGCATCTCGCTCACGCTGACCTGGCTGGACGACCGGCTGGAGGAGCTGTGGCGGGCCCCGGCCGACACGCCCGCCTACCGCAAGGGCGCCCTCGACGCCCCGGAGCCGGATCAGGACCGGACACCCGTGACCGCGGCCGCCCAGGACGCCGCCGCATCCGCGGACACCGCCGTACCCGCCGCCTCGGACGCCTCGCGCCGGACCGCCGCCACCGTGCTGGCCGCGCTGGACGCGGTGGCCCGGGTCGTCGACACCCACGCCGACGAACTCGGCCGGATCGACGCCGTGGCCGGCGACGGCGACCACGGCATCGGCATGCGGCGCGGCTCCACCGCCGCCCTCCGGGCCGCCACCGACGCCCACGGGCTCGGCGCGGGCGCCGGTACCGTCCTCACCCGCGCCGCCGACGCCTGGGCCGACAAGGCGGGCGGCACCTCCGGCGCCCTGTGGGGCACGATCCTGCGCTCCCTCGGCACGGCCCTCGGCGACCGGGACGCCCCGGACGCCGCCCGCGTCGCCGAAGGCGTGACGGAGGCCTGTGCCGCCGTACGCAGGCTGGGCGGGGCCGAGGCCGGCGACAAGACCATGGTCGACGTCCTCGTGCCCTTCGCCGACACGCTGGCCGCCGGCACGGCCGAGGGCCTGGCCCTCGCCGAAGCCTGGGACCGGGCCGCCACCACCGCCACCGCGGCCGCCGCCGGGACCGCGGACCTGCTGCCCCGCAGGGGCCGGGCCCGCCCGCACGCCGAGAAGTCCCTCGGCACTCCCGACGCGGGAGCCCACTCACTCGCCCTGATCACCCGCGCCGTCCACGGCGCACTGCTCGACCACCACTGAGGAAAGCCGCCATGACCGACAAGCTCCGCATCGTCGTCGGCTCCGACGACGCCGGCCACCAGTACAAGGAAGTCCTCAAGCAGGACCTGCGCGCCAGCGCCCTGGTCGCCGAGGTCACCGACGTCGGCGTCGACGCCGACGGCCACACCGCCTACCCGAAGGTGGCCATCGCCGCCGCCGAGATGGTCGCCCGGGGCGAGGCCGACCGCGCCCTGCTCGTGTGCGGCACCGGCCTCGGCGTCGCCATCGCCGCCAACAAGGTCAAGGGCATCCGCGCCGTCACCGCCCACGACTCCTTCTCCGTCGAGCGGGCGATCCTCTCCAACAACGCCCAGGTGCTCACCTTCGGCCAGCGCGTCGTCGGCCTCGAACTCGCCCGCCGGCTGGCCGCCGAGTGGCTCACCTACCGCTTCGACGAGAGCTCCGCCTCGGCCGCCAAGGTCCAGCTGATGAGCGACTACGAGACCGCCGACGACGCCGGCGCGGCGGACGCGAACGCGGCCGGCGACGGGGCGGCCGCCTGATGCCCGCCCCCGCACCGTCGCCCGTGCTGCTGGGGGTGAGCCTCAAGATGTACTTCGGCCACCACCAGACGCTCAACTGGTCCCGCAGGATCGCCGCCCTCGCCGAGCACCACCCCGCCGTCACCTCCGGCGCCGCCCGCCTCTTCGTCCTCCCCGCCTTCCCGGCCCTGGTCCCCGCCACCGGCATCCTCGCCCCCTACGGCGTCGCCCTCGGCGCCCAGGACATCGCCACCGAGGACAGCGGCCCCTACACCGGTGAGGTCGGCGGCCCTGTCCTCAAGGAGATCGGCTGCCGCTACGCCGAGGTCGGCCACGCCGAGCGCCGCCGCCTGTACGGCGAGGGCGACACCGTGGTCGCCGCCAAGACCGCCGCCGCCCTGCGCAACGGCCTCACCCCCGTCCTGTGCGTCGGCGAACGCGACGAGGCCGACCCGGCCGACGCCGCCGCCCGCACGGTCGCCGAGGTCGAACGCCTGCTCGGCGGCCTGCGCGGCGCGGTCGTGCTCGCCTACGAACCCCAGTGGGCCATCGGCGCCCCCGAGCCCGCCTCCGCCGACCACATCGCGGCCGTGTGCACCGCGCTGCGCGGCTGGCTCGACTCCCACCCCGGGCACGCCGGTTCCACCGTCATCTACGGCGGCAGCGCGGGCCCCGGCCTGCTGACCCGGCTGGCCGGCACCGCCGAGGGCCTGTTCCTCGGCCGCTTCGCCCACGACCCGGCGAACGTGGAGGCGATCCTCGACGAGATCCGCTCCCCGGCCCCGGCGGCGGTGGCGTGATGGCGTACGGCATCAGCACCTACGCCTACTTCTGGCGCGTCTCGGACCGCGCCCCCGAGCCGATGAGCCTGCCGGAGATGCTCCGCGACACGGCGGAACTGGGCGGCGAGGTCTTCCAGATCTGCGACTACGCGCCCATCGAGTCCTACGACCGCGCGCGGCTCACCGACCTCCGCGACACCGCCGCGGACCTCGGACTGACCCTTGAACTCGGCACCCGGGGCGTCCGTCCCGAACACCTGCTCACCTACCTCGACATGGCGGGCGAACTGGGCGTCACCCTGGTCCGCTCCATGCTCAACACGGCCGGCCACCGTCCGGACACCACCGAGGCGGTGACGCTCCTGAAGGAGGCCGTGGCCCGCTACGCCGACGCGGGCGTCACCCTCGGCCTGGAGACCTACGAGCAGGTCGCCACCGACGACCTGGTGAGCGTCGTACGCGCCGTCGACGATCCACACCTCGGCATCGTCCTCGACCCCGGCAACAGCGTCGCCCGGCTGGAACGCCCCGCCGACGTGGTCCGCGCCACCGCGCCGTACGTGGTCAACATCCACGTCAAGGACTTCGCCTTCACCCGCCGCGACGGCTGGGTCGGCTTCACCTACGCCGGCTGCCCGCTCGGGGAGGGCCTCCTGGACCACGACGGCATGATCGCCGCCGTACACGCCGCCCGGCCGGGGGACCGCGGCGTCAACCAGATCGTGGAGCACTGGCTCCCGTGGCAGGACGAGGGCTACGACGCCACCGCCCGGCTCGAACACCAGTGGACGCAGCACAGCATCAACACCCTCCTGAGGAGCAAGTAATGGCCACCGAGATCCAGACCCGCGCCGACGTGCAGACCGTCGCCGTCATCGGGGCCGCCGGCAAGATGGGCCAGCGTGTCTCCAACAACCTGGTCGGGAGCGACTTCCGGGTGCTCTTCAGCGAGGCCTCGCCCAAGGGCCAGGAGCTGATCCGCGACCTCGGCCGGGAACTGACCGAATCCGCCGCCGCCGCGGCCGAGGCCGACGTCGTCATCCTCGCCGTGCCCGACGTGGTCCTCGGCAAGGTCTCCGAGGAACTCGTGCCGCTCATGAAGCCGGGCACCGTCGTCCTCACCCTCGACCCGGCCGCCGCCTACGCCGGACTGCTCTTCGCCCGCGACGACATCCACTACGCCTGCGCCCACCCCTGCCACCCCTCGGTGTTCCTGGAGCGCACCACCAAGGAGGAGTGGCAGGACACCTTCGGCGGCATCGCCGCCCCGCAGGAGGTCGTCGCCGCCTACGAAGGCGGGGACCCGGCCAAGCAGGAGCTCGCCGACTCCGTCGTCCGCGTCATGTACGCCCCGGTCGTCGACGTCCACTGGGTCACCGTCAAGCAGCTCGCCGTGCTGGAGCCGACCCTCGTGGAGACCATCGCCTGCATGGTCGGCGCCCTGCTCACCGAGGCCCTGCACGAGACCGTCCACACCGTCGGCGTCCCCGAGAAGGCGGCCCGCGCGATGCTGCTCGGCCACACCCAGGTCGCCCTCGCCAACACCCTGAAGGGCTCCAACCCCTTCTCGGACGCCTGCCTGATCGCCATGGACTACGGCCGGGAGTCCATCGTGCGCGAGGACTGGAAGAAGGTCTTCGACGACGAGGAACTGGACAAGGTCATCACGCGCATGCTGAAGATCAAGGAGATCAAGCGCTGACCGCACCGCACCCGAACGGACGACGCCGGAGCCCCGTACGGGCCTCCGGCGTCGCCGTCGTCAGGCGCGGGTGTCGAACTCGGCTCGCACCGTGAGCAGTTCGGAAAGGTCCGAGCCCACCGCCAGCTCGCGCGGGGCCGTGCCCCGGCGGAACAGCCGGGCGTCGCGCTCACCGCCGAGCACCGCCCGGTCGCCCTCGACCCGCAGCCACGAACCCTCCCGCAGGCCCAGCACGGGCACGTCGTTCTCCTCCAGGAACTCCGTGAGCCGCTGCTCGCGGGTCTCGCCCTTGTGCGTCGAGCCGGGGTCCGGGTCGAGGTAGTGCGGATTGATCTGGAACGGGACCAGCCCGAGCGTCTCGAAGGACGGCGGCTCGACGATCGGCATGTCGTTGGTGGTGCGCAACGAGGGCGCCGCCATGTTGGTCCCGGCACTGGCCCCCATGTACGGCAGCCCGCCGCTCACGGCCTCGGTCAGCGCATCCCGCAGCCCCGTGCGGTACAGCGCGGCGAGCAGCCGGAAGGAGTTGCCGCCGCCGACGAACACGGCGTCCGCCTCGCCGAGCCGTGCGAGCGGGTCGCCGCCCTCGTGCACGCCCCGCACGTCGATCCCGGCGCCGGCGAGCGCGCCGCGGACCCGGGCGGTGTAGGCGTCGTGGTCGGCCAGCGCGTACGGGACGAAGGCCAGCCGGGCCCCGGCGGGCAGGAAGCCGGTCACGGTGTCGAGGGCGTGTTCCAGGTAGCCGCGGCCGTGCTGGGTGGAGTTGGACAGGAGCAGGAGGTTCACGGGGGTCTTCCTCGTCGACGGGGGTGGATCGGTGGTGCGTCAGGACGTACGGGGGGCGCGCGGGCGCCGGTGGTGCTGGGGCGGGTGGGTCAGGCGCTGCTCCAGCAGCCGGGCGGCGCGGCGCAGCACCTCCAGCCGGTCCTCGGGCCCCTCGGGGAAGCGCTCCTTGGCGGCGCCGAGGCTGAGGCTGCCGTAGGGCTCCGAGCCGAGGAACACCGGCATGGCGACCGTGCCGATGCCGGCGTCGTACTCGCCGACCGTCCAGGCGTAGCCCTGCGCGCGGACGGTGCGGAACTCGCGCTCCAGCTGGTCCGGGTCGGTGACCGTGCGCTCGGTGAAGCGCGCCATCGGGCGCCCGCGGAAGAGCCGGTGGCGCTGCTCGTCGGGCAGGAAAGCGTAGAACGACTTGCTGGTGGCGCCCGCGTGCGCCGGGTACAGCTCGCCGACCAGCGGGTAGTAGCGCAGCGGTCCTTCCTCGCCCTCGACGGCCGCGACACAGCGCATGTGGAAGCTGTCGGGCAGGCAGAAGAGCACCGTGTCCCCGGTGGCGGCCCGCAACTCCTGGAGCACCGGTTCGGCCAGCAGCTCCAGCGAGCCGGAACGCTCCCACAGCCGGCCCAGGCGCAGGGCGGCCGGGCCGATCCGGTAGCGGCGGGTCGCGGGGTCGGAGACCAGGAAACCGCGGCCCGCGAGAGTGGACAGCAGACGCTGGGCGACCGAGGTGTCCCAGCCGAACTCGGCGGCGATCTCGGTGACGCCCCAGTCCGGGCGGGTGCGCTCGAAGGCCAGCAGCACCAGCAGGGCGCGGTCGACGGTCTGCAGCGCCCCGGCCGGCGTCCTGCGGTCCACGGGCTCCACCGGGCGACCGGACATGGCGGCTCCTCTCCCTCACATCTCAGCATGCAGACCCGTATTGCAGATAACGGGAAACAGTTGCGGACAACGCTAGTCCATCCCGAACCTGCTGGGAGCACCGCCCCCGGTGCGGATCAGGAGAACTGCCCATGTTGAAGTACGTCCTGGACCTCGTGGATCTGCTCGACGATCCCGACGTCGACGGCAAGCGCGTCGCCGCCCACCTCGACTCCGTAGCGGGCCCCGAGGGCTCCGGCGCCGAGGTCACCACCGTCACCGGCGAGCGCGGCTCGACGGACTTCGTGCTCGTACGGATACCGGGCCGGGCCGGCCGCGGCAGCGGCGGTTCCGCGCGGACGCTGGGCGTGGTGGGGCGGCTCGGCGGCGTCGGGGCGCGCCCGGAAGCCGTCGGGCTGGTCTCCGACGCGGACGGCGCGATCGCCGCGCTCGCCACGGCCGCGAAGCTGCTCGACATGCGGCGCCGGGGCGACGTGCTCGACGGTGACGTGATCGTGGCCACGCACATCTGCCCGAACGCCCCGACCGCGCCGCACGACCCGGTGCCGTTCATGGACTCGCCCGTCGACATCGCGACCATGAACCGGCACGAGGTCACCGGCGAGATGGAGGCCGTGCTCTCCGTCGACACCACCAAGGGCAACCGGATCATCAACCACAAGGGCCTCGCCCTGTCGCCCACCGTCAAGGAGGGCTGGGTGCTCAAGGTGAGCGAGCGGCTCGGTGAGCTGCTGGCCGTGGTGACCGGTGAGCCCTTGGTCACGTACCCCGTGACCACCCAGGACATCACCCCGTACGGTAACGGTGTACACCACATCAATTCGATCCTGCAGCCGGCCACGGCGACGGCCGCACCGGTGGTCGGTCTCGCGATCACCTCCGCGGCCGCGGTGCCCGGCTGCCAGACGGGCGCGAGCCACGAGACCGACATCGCGGCCGCCGCCCGGTTCGCCGTCGAGACCGCGAAGGCCTACGGCGGCGGACAGCTCGACTTCCACGACGACCAGGAGTTCGACGCCCTCGTGTCCCGCTACGGCTCGCTGACCCGGCTGCAGACCCTCGGCCGCGAACCCGGGGGGTCGTGATCATGGCCATGCACAAGAACCCCGCCGGAGAACCGGCGGCCTCGGCCCCGGGAGCCGTGGGCAGCGACGACTACGCCCTCTCCCGAGTCCCGCGCGACAAGCGGCTCGGCTTCTGGACCATGCTGCTGCAGTGGCTCGCGCAGTCCGGCTCCATCTCGCAGTTCACCCTCGGCGCCACCATCGGCGTCGGCATGACCTTCGGCGACGCGTTCCTCGCGTTCACCCTCGGCGCGGTGATCCTCGAAGTCGTGATCTTCGCGATCGGCCTCGCCGGCATGCGCGAGGGTCTGGCCACCCCGCTGCTCACCCGCTGGGCGGGCTTCGGCCGCAACGGCTCGGCACTGGTCAGCCTGGTCATCTCGGTCAGCCTCGTCGGCTGGTTCGGGGTACAGAACACGATCTTCGGCGACAGCGTGTCCGCGCTCGTCGGCGGTCCCTCCTGGCTGTGGTGCACGGCCGCCGGCGTCGCCATCACCGTGCTGGTCATCTTCGGTTTCCGGTACATGGCCGTCTTCGCGAAGATCGTCACGCCGCTGTTCTTCGCCATGGTCGCCTGGTCGGTCACCGACGCGCTGAGCGACCACTCGTTCTCCGAGCTGGTCCACTCCCCGGCACCCGGTGAGACCATCCCGCTCGCCGTCGCCGCGACCGCCATCGCGGGCGGCTTCATGACCGGCGCGATCGTCTCCCCGGAGATGACCCGCTACAACCGCAAGGGCAGCCACGTCTTCCTGCAGAGCGCCTCTTCGATGATCCTCTCCGAGTACATCGTCGGCCTGACCGGCGTGCTGCTCGGCCACATGGTCGGCAGCGGCCAGGTCTCCCAGATCGTGCTCTCCACCTCCGGTGTCTTCGGCGTCCTCGTCGTGCTGATGTCCACCGCGAAGATCAACGACTGGAACCTGTACGGCTCCTCGCTCGGCGTCGTGAACTTCTTCCAGGTCGTCTTCGGCAAGCGCGTGCACCGCGGCGCGGTCACCATCGTCCTCGGCATCGCGGGCACCCTGCTCTCCGCCGTCGGCATCATGACCCACTTCACCGACTTCCTCTCCGTGCTGGGCGTCGCCATCCCGCCGGTGGGCGGCATCATCGTCGCCGAGTACTGGGTGGTGCGCCGGATGCGGGCGCCCCTGGACGCCACCCGCGAGGCGGAGACCCTGCCCGCCACCTCGCCGACCTGGGTGCCGATGTCCCTGGTCATCTGGGCGGTCGCCTTCTGCGTCGGCAAGTTCTACGACGGCGGCATCCCCGCCCTGAACTCCCTGCTGACCGCCTTCGTCCTCTACTGCGTCCTCGGCCTCGCCGGCTGGATCAGGACGTACGGCACCACGGCCCTGGACGACACCACCGAACCCACCCCGGCGGCCGCCACCGGCACGGCCACCGTAGGAGCACCGTGAGCACCACCGTCCCCGGCCCCGTTCCGGCCGTTCCCGCCTCCGAGGAGGCGCAGCGGGAAGTCGTCGACCTCTGCGCGGAGCTGATCCGCTTCGACACCTCCAACCCCACCAGCGACGAGCGGGCCTGCGCCGACTGGGTCGTGAGCAGGCTCGCCGAGGCCGGCATCGCCTCCGAACTGGTGGAGAGCGCCCCGGGCCGCGCCAACGTCGTCGCCCGCATCCCGGGCACCGATCCGGCGCGCGGCGCCCTGCTGGTCCACGGCCACCTGGACGTCGTACCGGCCGACCCGGCCGAGTGGCGGGTGCCGCCGTTCTCCGGCGAGATCCGGGACGGCTACCTGTGGGGCCGCGGCGCCATCGACATGAAGGACACGGTGGCCGTCATGCTGGCCACCGCCCGCCACTTCGCCCGTACCGGCACCCGGCCCGCCCGCGAGATCGTCCTCGCCTTCCTCGCCGACGAGGAGGCCGGCGGCAAGTACGGCGCCCACTGGCTGGTCGAGCACCGGCCCGAGCTGTTCGCGGGCGTCACCGAGGCGATCGGCGAGGGCGGCGGCTTCAGCTACGCCCTGGACGACACCCGGCGCCTCTACCCGATCGAGAACGCCCAGCGGGGCATGGCCTGGATGGAGCTGACGGCGTCGGGCCGCGCCGGACACGGCTCCTCCCCGAACGACGAGAACGCCGTCACCGACCTCGCCGAGTCCCTCACCCGCATCGGCCGGCACACCTTCCCCGTCCGGCTGATCGAACCGGTACGCGCGCTGCTCGCCGAGGCCGCCCGCCTGAAGGGGATCGACCTCGACCTCGACGCCGACGACCTGGACGCCGAACTGGCCAAGCTCGGACATGTGGCCGACTTCATGCAGGTCGTGCTGCGCAACTCGGCCAACCCGACCATGTTCACGGCCGGCTACCAGACCAACGTCATCCCCGGCCGGGCCACGGCCCGCGTGGACGGCCGCTTCCTGCCGGGCCACGAGCAGGAGCTGATCGACACGATCGACGCGCTGCTCCTGCCCTCGGTGTCCCGCGAGTGGGTCAACCACGACATCGCCATGGAGACCGCCTTCGAGGGCCCGCTCGTCGACGCCATGTGCGCCGCCGTACGCGCCGAGGACCCCGACGGCCACCCCGTGCCCTACTGCAACCCGGGCGGCACGGACGCCAAGGCCTTCACCAAGCTCGACATCCGGTGCTTCGGCTTCAAGGGGCTCAAGCTGCCCCACGACCTCGACTACGGCCGCCTCTTCCACGGCGTCGACGAGCGGGTGCCGCTGGAGGGCCTGCGCTTCGGCGTACGGGTGATGACCCGGCTGTGGCAGGAGTGCTGACGCGCACGGCCGGTGGGGAATGCCCCGGCGGCTGCCGGCGTTGTGCGGCGTGACTGACATGCGCGGGACAGAACGGCAGCCCGCGCCGCGGTCGGAAGGAGCACCATGGCACGCAGCACCGCACGCCCGGTCGTCAGGCTGAAGTCGACCGCCGGGACCGGCGTCACCTACGTCACCCGCAAGAACCGCCTCAACGACCCCGACCGGCTCGTCCTGCGCAAGTACGACCCGGTGGCGGGGGAGCACGTGCCGTTCCGCGAGGAACGCTGAACGGCGCCCGACGAGCGAGGAGGCACTCATGAAGGTCCGCAACTCCCTGCGCGCCCTCAAGGCCAGGCCCGGCGCCCAGGTGGTGCGCCGCCGTGGCGTGACCTACGTGATCAACAAGAAGGACCCACGCTTCAAGGCCCGCCAGGGCTGAGCGTGCGCGCGTTCCACGGCACGGCCCCGCGATCGGCGGGGCCGGGCCCTGGCGCGTACGGACGCGGCAGACGGGCGCAACCGGCGACGTCGACGCCGTAGCCACGGGCTGGGGGCGCCGAGCGGCCCCGCCGACCCGCGCCGCACGCCTCGCGGCATGCCCTGACACACTGCGGAGCGCGTCATCCGTCCCGTCCACAGGAGGACCTCGTCATGACCGAGCAGCCGCAGGCCCGCGTCGCGGGATACGAGCGCCGGTTCAACGCGCTCTTCGCCGAGTACTTCGACAGGCTGGGCACGGCACTGGACGCCCCGTCCTTCAGCCGCTTCACCCCGGACTGCGTCGAGTTGCTGCGCGACCTGTCGCTGCGCGGCGGCAAGCGGATGCGGGTCGTGCTGTTGCACGAGGCGGCGCGACTGGTGACCGCCGAGCCGGTGGAAGGGCTGGACGCCGCCGCGCTGAGCGTCGAACTGCTGCAGACCCACGGCCTGGTGCACGACGACCTCATCGACGACAGTGCCACCCGCAGGGGCGGACCCACGACGTACTACGCCTACCGGGAGAGGTTCCCCCACCACCCGCGGGCCGCGCTCGCCCTCACCGTGCTCGCGGGCGACCTGGCCCTCGCCCTCTCCCTGCGCGTGCTCCTGGAGGCCGAGCTGCCCGCCGAGGTGCGGCAGGCGATGGTCGAGGTCCAGACCCGGGCCGCGGCCGACACCTTCGTGGGCCAGATCGTCGACCTGGAACGCGACTTCACCGACACCGCCCCGGACGACGACGTGCTGCACGCCGTCGCCGACCACAAGTCGGCCCGCTACTCGGTCCTCGCCCCCCTGTGCCTCGGACTCCTGGCCGCGGGAGAGCAACCGGCCGCCCACGAAACGGAGTTGCGCGACTACGCCCGCCTGCTCGGCATCTGCGGACAGATGCGCGACGACTACCTGGACCTGTTCGGCGACGCGGAGGCGATGGGGAAGCCGACCGGTACCGACATCCGCGAGGGCCGGCACACGTACACCGTCGTCCGCCTGCTGTCGGCCGTGAGCGGCCCCGAGCGGGCCTTCGTGGAAAAGGCCTTGGGCGACCCCGCCTGCGCACCGGAGACCGTCGCCGAGATCCGCGCGATCGGCGAACGCGCAGGTGTCGACGACCGGATGCGCGCGGACATGCGGCAGTACGCCGAGCGGGCCCGCCAGGTGGCGGCCGGCTGGCGTCCGCGGTGGCGCGAGGACGCCGTCGCCTTCTTCGAGCGGCTGCCGCGGTGGAGCGTCGAGCGGACCTCCTGACACCTGTTCCCCACATCGCTCAAAGGGGTATTCGGGATCTTCCGCCCCGTCCCTCCGGTCATGCTCTGATCGGACGCGCCGTCGACCGGGCGCGTCCGTGACCACGTGACCACCTGGGGCGGAAGAATGACGCATTCGAGACGACGGGGGACGGGCGAGGACGACCGGGCCGTGCTGCTGGCCGCCGGACTCGCCGACCTGGCGGTGAGCACGATCGGCTCGGCGGTGGGCGGGCTGCGCGGGCTCCTCGGCCGCTCGGACACCGCCGACCTCGTACGGGAGGCGGAAGAGGACCTCCAGGCCCGGGGCAGGCTGGTCATGGACCGCTACGCGCACGTGCCACCCGCCCACCTGGAGGTTCTCGCCCGGCACGTGCGGGCGCGCCGGGCAGCCGACGACGGCGATGTCTGACCGCTGGGACCCGGCCGGCTTCAAGTCGCGCGTCGACGGCGTCCTGCGGGACTTCCTGGCCGAGGAGGCCGGTCACCTCGTGGCGGTCGACGAAGCCCTCGCTCCCGTGGCCGAGCGGCTGCGGGACTCGGCCGGGCACGGCAAACGGCTGCGCGCGGCCTTCTGCTACTGGGGCTGGCGGGGGGCCGGACAGCCGGAGAGCGACGCACTGGTCCGGGCGGCTGCCTCCATGGAACTGGTGCACGCCGCCGCGATCGTGCACGACGACCTCATCGACGACAGCGCCCTGCGCCACGGCCTGCCCACCGCCCACATGGCCCTGGAGGCCGTGCTCGCCCGGGACGGCCGCCCAGGGGCCCGGACGGCGGCGCGGTCCCTGGCCCTGCTGGTGGGAGATCACCTGATGGTCCTCGCGGGCCGCCTGTTCACCACCAGCGGTCTGCCTGCCGCCTATCTCGCCCGCGCCCGGGACCTGTGGACCGCGCTCGCCCGCGAACTCATCGCCGGCGAGTGCCTGGAGATCCTGCACACCGGCGGTTCGCCGGACACCGACACCTCCCTGAAGGTCGTCCGCTACAAGACCGCCAAGTACACCGTCGAGCACCCCCTGCTCATCGGTGGCCTGCTCGCCGGCGCCGCCCCCGCCCTGCGGGACACCTACCGGGCCTACGGCCTGCCGCTCGGCGAGGCGTTCCAGCTGCGCGACGACCTGCTCGGTCTGTTCGGGGACCAGGAACGCACCGGGAAGTCGGGTCTGGACGACCTGCGCGCCCACCGGCCCACCGCACTGCTGGCCGAGACCTGGAAGGCGGCCGACGCGACCCAACGGGCCTGGCTGGGCGCCCTGCTGGGCCGCGACGACCTGGACGCGACCCATCTGCGCGACGTGCGCCAGCTCATGCGGGAGCTGAAGGCACCGCAACGGATCGAGCAGCTGATCGCGACCCGCGTGGAGCGCGCCACCCGCGCCCTGGACGCCACCGGGACACCACCGCACGCGCGCCGGGCGCTGCGCGAACTCGCCCAGCAGGCCACCGACCGGACGCACTGACGAGGAGACCGCGATGCCCCCCACCGAGAAGTCGATGGACGCCCTGCGCCGCGACGGCGACGAACTGGCCGACGCCGTCGTCGCCACCCTGTTCGAACGCGGCGAGGTCGGCACGTTCAACTCCCTGATGCGTTACGTCTCCACCAGCGGCCAGGAACTCCCGGACGGCCTCCCGGGCGTCGCCCGGGAGTACCTGCGGGTGACCGGCACCCCGCCGGACTGGGTGGACTGGGACGAGATGGAGCGGGCCCGCCTGTTCTTCATCGACAACAACGTGCACATCTCCACCGCGCTGTCCTTCGCGTCCATGCCCGCCTGCTACGTCGTCCCGCACGTGGCCCGGCTGCTGTCGGCCACCCACGGTCTGAACTACCCCTCCAAACGGATGGCGGAGACCGGCCAGTTCACCGTCTACCTCATGCGGCCCGACGCGTTCGAGGCCGGGGGTCGCTTCATCCCGGCTGCCCAGAAGGTGCGCCTGCTGCACGCCGCCATCCGCCACCACCTGAAGCGGGAGAACCGCTGGGACACCGAGGCCCTCGGCGTACCGATCTGCCAGGAGGACATGATCGGCGGGCAGATGTTCTTCTCCCTGCTCGTCCTGGACAGCCTGCACCGACTCGGCGTCCACATGTCCGCCGAAGGCGCGGACGCCTACTACTACGCCTGGCGCGTCGTCGGTGCCATGCTCGGCGTCGACCAGGCGGCCGCCCCCACCACGCTCGACGAGGCACGCCGGTTCCTCGACCTGTACATGCTCCGCCACATGGGTCCCTCCGAGGAGGGCGCCCACCTCACCCGGCAACTGATCGACCTGTACGAGGAAGTCGTCCCCGGCACCCTCTTCGACCCGGTCGTCTCCGCCCTGATCCGCTACCTCGTCGGCGACACGTGCGCCGACTGGCTGGACGTCCCCCGCACGGCCTGGGACACCCTGGTCAAGGCAGCCCCGCACCTCCTCGGCGTCCTGGAGGCGATCGAGGACCGCTCACCGCTGGGCGCGTGGGCCCTGGACCGGCTCGGCCACCTCACCACGGCCCTCGAACTCTCCTCCCTCACGCGCGGACGCGTCATGCACTACGCCATCCCCGAGCAACTGAGAAAGGAGTACGGCGTCTCCGGTGCCGCTGCCCGCAGCCGCCGTTGGGCCCCGCCGCCCGCGACCGTCTCCTGAGCCACCGCACAGGCCGATCCGGTGCCACGGCCGACTGTCAGTGGGACCTCCTACGGTGTGATCAGTGGAACTCGCGGACACGCCGCGGGACCGGCCGGGGAGAGGTCTGCCATGTCGAGCACGTACCTGGAGCTGTCGCAGGACGACGGGAGCGCGCACAAGTTCTACGAAGTCACCGTCCAGGGACAGGTCGTGACGGTGCGCTACGGCAGGATCGGCGCGGCAGGACAGACCCAGACGTCGACCTTCCCCACCGCCCAGAAGGCGGAGGCCGCTGCCGCCAAGAAGATAGGCGAGAAGGTGCGCAAGGGCTACGAGCCCGCCGTGCCGGGACAGCGCGCGCCCCGCGCGGTCACCCGCCGGCAGGTGGCCTCCGCGCCGTCCACCGCCCGTGCGGTCGCACCGGTCCTGTGGCGGTTCCGCACCGGCTCCGCCGCCTTCGGCATCCACATCGACGAGGACAAGTGCTGGGTGGGCAACCAGGCGGGCGACGTCTACACCCTCGCCCACGGCGGGGAGGTCCTCGCCCGCTACCAACTGCCGGACGGCGTCAAGTGCCTGGTCGCCGACGACTTCTGGATCTACGCCGGCTGCGACGACGGCCGGGTGTACGACCTGTCGTCCAAACTGCCCTTCGCCGCCTACGACATCGCGGCCGACGTGGACATCTTCTGGCTCGACATCCACGAGGGCGTGCTGAACGTCGCGGACCGCGCCGGACGGCTCACCGTGATCGACCACGAGGACGAACACCAGTGGTCGCGCGGCGGACGCGGTGAGCACGCCTGGATGGTGCGCGCCGACGACCGGGCCGTCTACCACGGGCACACCCGCGGCGTGACCGCCCACTCCCCGGACGGCGGCGCCGAGTTGTGGCACACCCCCACCCAGGGGGCCGTGCTCTTCGGCTGGCAGGAGGACGACGCGGTCTACGCGGGCACCGCGCGGCACACGGTCCAGCGGCTGTCCAAGGCCACCGGTGCCGTTGAGGCGACGTACCACTGCGACAGCCCGGTGTACTCGTGCGCCACCTCTCCCGGTGGCCGGTTCGTCTTCGCCGGTGACTCCGCGTCCTCGGTGTACTGCTTCGACCGGGACGGCACCCGGCTGTGGAAGCTGGGCACGGGCGGCGGCTCCGCCCTGTCCATGCAGTACCGCGACGAGCGGCTGTTCCTCGTCACCACCGACGGTTCCCTGGTGTGCGTGGACGCGAGCGAGACGGCGGTGACGGCCGCCCAGCAGGGCTCGGTGCCCGTCGCCCGGGACGTCAAGCTCGCCGCCACCCTGCCGACGTACGCGCCCGCCACCGCCGCGGCCGCGGTGACGACCGTGACCGCGGCGCCCGCGGGCTCCGTCGTGGTGGAGTGCGTCCAGGAGAACGGCCGTACCCGGATCCACGTGGTGACGGAAGGGTACGACCGGTCCTGGAACGTCCAGTTCCCGAGGGCGATCCGGGAGCCGGGCGCGCGCTACGTGGTCGACGCGCTGCACGCCGCGTCGGGCGGTTTCTACCGGGTGCGCGGTGACATCAGGCGCCTTCGGTGACGGCACCCGGCGGTGTCAGGCGATCGAGGCCGCGATGACGGCGGAGACCGCGAGGTTGCAGGACGCCGTCACCCACACGGCCGGGTGCGGCTCCGGCTCGACCAGCGTCGCGCCCAGCCGCCCCGGGGTGATCAGGTCGACCACCAGGAAGGCCACCGCCATCATCACCAGGCCCAGCAGTCCGAACACGGCCGTGGAGACCAGGCCCTTGCCGAAGTCCTCGTACGTCGTCCATATGGAGGTGAAGACGATGCCGCCGATCCCGAGCAGCGCGGAGCTGAGCACCAGGGCGGCGTTGCGGTTGCGCTGCTCCCAGATCTGCCGGCCGAGCTTTCCGGGTGTCAGCACGTCCACCAGGACGATGCCGAGGACCAGGAGGACCAGACCCAGGCCGCCGTAGGCGGCGGCCCGGCCGAGTCCGTTGACGATGTCGCTCATGGCGTTGCCGGCTCCGTAGCGTGAGGGATCGTGAGTGATCGAGGTCAAGGCGCTGCAAAATCTAGCGCACCGGCCCCACCGCTCAAGAGGCGGTCCGCAGCGCGCGGTTGCGGCGCACGGAGGACCAGAAGGACGCGCCGATCAGGACCACGCCGACGAGCCCGGTGATGATTTCGTTGATCTCGTACTGGATGGTGACCAGCAGGATCAGCGACAGGGCGCCGATGGCGTAGTGCGCGCCGTGCTCCAGGTAGACGTAGTCGTCGAGGGTGCCCTGGCGGACCAGGTACACGGTCAGGGACCGCACGTACATGACGCCCGCCAGCAGGACCGTCTCCGCCTTGTCGGCATGCGCCCCGCCGTGCTGGTGGGCGTGGGCGCCGAAGGTGGTCGCGGAGACCAGCAGCACGATCAGGGCGATGCAGACCGACAGCATGTCGACCCTGCCGAGCTTGGCCAGTGGACGCTCCAGCCATCCCAGCCACTTGATCTCCCGGTCCTCGAAGACGAAGTCGAGGAAGATCATCATCAGGAACATGCCGCCGAAGGCCGCGATCGACGGATGGGCGTCCGTCACCAGCTCCTGGTAGCGGTCCTTGTCGGTGAGCGCCAGGTGCACCGCGTTCCAGGGACTCAGCCGGGCACTGATCGCCACGATCACCACCGGGAAGACCAGCCGCATGCCGAACACCGCGATCACGATGCCGACGGTGAGGAAGATCCGCTGCCAGAAGGCGTTCATCTTCTTCAGGATCCCGGCGTTGATCACCGCGTTGTCGAAGGACAGCGAGATCTCCAGGACGGACAGGATCGCCACGATGCCGAGGGCGGTCCAGCCGTCGTAGAGCACGCCCGCCGCCAGGCCGAGGGCCGTGACGGCGAAGGCCCAGCGGAACGTCTTCAAAAGCACCGGCCACTCATTCCTGTCGTCGCGCTGTACGGGGCGGCATCCCATGCCAGTGCCCGCCACGCACGTTGTTTACCACGCTGGAGTCGTTCGTTTCCTTGAGTGGTTCGTGTCTCAGGGAGTAGGTTCGCCGTCATGACGGCATCCCGGCACTCCCGGAATCCGGCCACCGCCGATGAGCTGCGTCGGGCGGGACTGCGGGTGACCGCCGCCCGCGTCGCGCTGCTCGAGACCGTACGGGCGGGGGATCACCTCGACGCCGAGGCGCTCACCTCCGGGGTGCGCCGACGCGTGGGACACGTCTCCCTCCAGGCCGTGTACGACGCCCTGCACGCCCTCACCGCGGCACGGCTCGTGCGCCGTATCGAACCGCCCGGCGGCCCGGCGCGGTTCGAGGGACGGGTCGGTGACAACCACCACCATGTCCTGTGCCGGTCCTGCGGTGCCCTCGCCGACGTCGACTGCGCCGTCGGCGACGCGCCCTGCCTGACCGCCTCCGACGACCGCGGCTTCGTGATAGACGAGGCCGAGGTCATCTACCGGGGCCTGTGCCCCGACTGCTCCACCCCCGGCAGTTCCCCAGCACCTTGATCCGCCCCGTCCGGAAGGATTCCCATGTCCGAGAACCACGACGCCATCGTGACCGACGCGAAGGCCGAGGAGACGGGCGGCTGCCCGGTCGCCCACGGACGCGCCGCCCACCCCACGCAGGGCGGCGGAAACCGTCAGTGGTGGCCGGAGCGGCTCAACCTGAAGATCCTCGCCAAGAACCCCGCCGTCGCCAACCCGCTGGGCGAGGAGTTCGACTACGCCGCGGCCTTCAACGCCCTCGACCTGCAGGCCGTGAAACGGGACATCGCCGAGGTGCTGACCACCTCGCAGGACTGGTGGCCCGCCGACTTCGGCAACTACGGCCCGCTGATGATCCGGATGGCCTGGCACAGCGCGGGCACCTACCGCATCAGCGACGGCCGCGGCGGCGCCGGCGCCGGCCAGCAGCGCTTCGCCCCGCTCAACAGCTGGCCGGACAACGGCAACCTCGACAAGGCCCGCCGCCTGCTGTGGCCGGTCAAGAAGAAGTACGGCCAGAACCTCTCCTGGGCCGACCTGCTGGTCCTCACCGGCAACGTCGCCCTGGAGACGATGGGCTTCGAGACCTTCGGTTTCGCCGGCGGCCGCGCCGACGTCTGGGAGGCCGAGGAGGACGTCTACTGGGGCCCCGAGACCACCTGGCTCGACGACCAGCGCTACACCGGCGACCGCGAGCTGGAGAACCCGCTCGGCGCCGTCCAGATGGGCCTGATCTACGTCAACCCGGAAGGCCCCAACGGCAACCCGGACCCGATCGCCGCCGCCCGCGACATCCGTGAGACATTCCGCCGCATGGCGATGAACGACGAGGAGACCGTCGCGCTGATCGCCGGCGGCCACACCTTCGGCAAGACCCACGGCGCCGGCCCGGCCGACGCCGTCGGCGACGACCCCGAGGCCGCCGCCATGGAGCAGCAGGGCCTCGGCTGGAAGAGCAGCCACGGCACGGGCAAGGGCGGCGACGCCATCACCTCCGGCCTGGAGGTCACCTGGACCAGCACGCCCACCCAGTGGGGCAACGGCTTCTTCAAGAACCTCTTCGAGTACGAGTACGAGCTGGAACAGAGCCCGGCCGGCGCCAACCAGTGGGTGGCCAAGGACGCCCCGGAGATCATCCCCGACGCGCACGACCCGTCGAAGAAGCACCGCCCCCGGATGCTCACCACCGACCTGTCGCTGCGCCTCGACCCCGTCTACGGGCCGATCTCCCGCCGGTTCTACGAGAACCCGGAGGAGTTCGCGGACGCCTTCGCCCGCGCCTGGTTCAAGCTGACCCACCGTGACATGGGCCCGAAGTCCCTGTACCTCGGCCCGGAGGTCCCCGAGGAGACGCTGCTCTGGCAGGACCCGCTGCCCGAGCCCGAGGGCGAGACCATCGACGCCGAGGACATCGCGACCCTCAAGACCAAGCTCCTCGAGTCGGGCCTGTCGGTGGCGCAGCTGGTGACCACCGCCTGGGCCTCGGCGTCCACCTTCCGCGGCAGCGACAAGCGCGGCGGTGCCAACGGCGCCCGCATCCGCCTGGAGCCGCAGCGCGGCTGGGAGGTCAACGAGCCCGACGAGCTGGCGCAGGTGCTGCGCGTCCTGGAAGGCGTCCAGCGGGAGTTCAACGCCGGTTCGGGCGCCAAGAAGGTGTCCCTGGCCGACCTGATCGTCCTCGGCGGCTCGGCCGCCGTCGAGAAGGCCGCCAAGGAAGCCGGCTTCCAGGTGGAGGTGCCCTTCGCCGCGGGCCGCGTGGACGCGACGGAGGAGCACACCGACGCCGAGTCGTTCGAGGCGCTCGAGCCGACCGCCGACGGCTTCCGCAACTACCTCGGCAAGGGCAACCGGCTGCCGGCCGAGTACCTGCTCCTCGACCGGGCGAACCTGCTCACTCTGAGTGCGCCCGAGATGACCGTCCTGGTCGGTGGCCTGCGGGTGCTGGGCGCGGGCCACCAGCAGTCCCAGCTCGGGGTGTTCACCCGGACGCCGGGCTCGCTGACCAACGACTTCTTCGTCAACCTGCTCGACCTGGGCACCACGTGGAAGGCGACGTCCGAGGACCAGACCACCTTCGAGGGACGCGACGCCGCCACCGGCGAGGTCAAGTGGGCCGGCAGCCGCGCCGACCTGGTGTTCGGCTCCAACTCCGAGCTGCGGGCGCTCGCCGAGGTCTACGCGAGCGACGACGCCAAGGAGAAGTTCGTGCACGACTTCGTCGACGCCTGGGTCAAGGTCATGAACCTCGACCGCTTCGACCTGGTCTGATCGACCTTCGCCCGGCCCGGGGCCCCAGGGCGTCCCGGGCCGGGCGAAATCCGGTGGCCGCGCGCGGCGCACGGTGCTGGGATGGCGTGATGCTCAGTGGCACGCCGGTGACCGTGGACCGGGGTCGGTACCAGGACACCGTCACCCCCTGGGAGGAACCGGCCTGGCGCACCGAGGCCATCGGCTGGACCGAGTCCCGCCTGGCCGCCCACGGCCTGCGGCCCACGGGAGCCTGGCGGGCGCGGCTGCGGCCGTGGTCCGTCCTGCTGCGGGTCGACGTCGTGGGACGCGATGCGGTGTGGTTCAAGGCGAATCCGCCGGCCAGCGCCTTCGAGGGCGCGCTGACCGCGGCGCTGGCCCGCTGGGTCCCCGGGCACGTACTGGAGCCGCTGGCGGTGGACCCCGGCCGGGGCTGGGCGCTGCTGCCCGACGGAGGGCCGCTTTTCCGGGACGTCCTGGCACGGGAGGCGGTCACTCCCGCCGCGTGGGAGGAACTCCTGCGCCAGTACGCGGCCGTGCAGCACGCCCTGACCCCGCGCGCGAGCGAGATCGAACGCCTGGGTGTGCCCGCCGTGCCCGCCGACGCGCTGCCCGGCGCCCTCGACCGGCTCGACGAGACCCCGCTGCCGTCCCGGGACCGGGCCGCGCTCCGCGAACTGCGCCCCCGCCTGCTGGACTGGCGCGCGGAACTCGCGGCCCTGGGCGTCCCCGACTCCCTCGACCACGCGGACCTGCACGACGGCCAGCTCTTCTGCCCCGCGCCGGGCAGGTTCACCTTCTTCGACTGGGGCGACGCCGTCGTCGCCCACCCCTTCTCCAGCCTCGCCGTCCCCGCCCGCCGGGCGGGCGAGCGCTACGGGAGGCGGGTGCTGCCGCGCCTGCGCGACGCCTACCTCGAACCCTGGACGGGCACCGGACGTACGCCCGCGCAGCTGCGGCGCGCGGTGAGCCTCGCCTGGCGGCTCAGCGCCCTGAACCGCGCGGCCGCCTACGGCAGGCTCTTCCCCACCGTGTCCGGCGCCGCCGGTGCCGCGACGGCCGCGGCCGGCGCCCGCTGTCTCCTCGAACTGCTGGACGAACCCCCCTTGTAGCGGGCGGCCGGTTCCGGGCGCGCGGGCCGTTGTCAGTGGCGGATGCGAGGCTTCACCTCATGGATGAGGTGGAGTTCATGCGGGGCAGGGTCTACGGCGCGGACCACGACAGCCCCGGACCGCGCGCCGGGCGGGTCTACGCGCACCTGGTGGGCGGCCCCCTGGACGGCCTGCTGCTGGACGTCACGGACCTCACGGAGCAGGAGCGCGGCCGAGGAGTCGCGCTGGCGACGGAGATAGGCCGCTACGGGGCGGGCGGCCGCTCCGTCTACGTCCCGAGGCCGGGCGACGCCCGCCGCTTCGACTGGCGGGGCGACGTGCGCTGATCCGGCACCACCCCCGTCTGAGCGGTCAGCGCCGCCAGCAGCCAGTCGTGCGCGGTCCCGGGCGTCGGCTCCGGCCGCCCGCCCGGCGCGGTGTTCACCTCGGCCACCAGCTCCCAGTAGCCGTCCAGGCGGGGATCGGCCGCGAGCTGCCCGGCCAGCCGGCGGCGGAAGCCGGGGGTGTCCCGCACGCCGTACGCACTCGTGTAGGCGGCGACGAACCCGTCCAGTGCCTCACCCTGATGCGGCTCCCGGCCCCGGCGCAGGTGCACAGCGGCCAGCTCGTACGCCTCCGCGAGCCCCGCGTACAGTACGGCGGCCCCCCGGGCGTCGGCGGCCCGGTGCGCCTCGGGCTGGGGGCGGGCGGTGCCCGGGCAGGGGGCGAGGGTGAGGGCGTTGAGGCGGGCGAAGGCCAGGACCTGGGCCGGAGCCGGGTCGTCGGGCGGCTGCGGGACCGCGACGTCCAGGAACGCGCCGGCCGACCGGGCCGGCATCCGCGCCGGCAGCCAGCCGCGCCAGAACCGCACCAGCGGCGCCGTGCTGGGCGGGACGGACACGGCACCGATCAACCGCAGCCGGTCGGCCTGTTCACCGGGCGGGGATTCCTGCACCAGCCGCAGCGCGGCCTCCCGCCAGCGCAACGCCCTGAGTTCGGAGCCGACCTCACGCAGCCGGCCCGCCACCGCGGCCTCCAGCGCTCCGCCCCCTCCACCGCCGCCCGCCGCGCCTTCCGCTTGCCGCTCGTCGAGAATCCGCCGTACCTCGGGAACGCCCAGGCCCAGGGCGCGCAACGAGCGGATCAGCCGCAGCCGTTCGAGTGCCTCGGGACCGTACCGCCGATGGCCGCCGGCGCTGCGGGACGCCTCCGGCAGCAAACCCCGGTCCGAGTAGAAGCGGACCGTCTTGACGGTGACACCCGCGCCCTCGGCCAGCTCGCCGATGCCGCACAGGCCGTCGTTCGACGTGGACACTTGAACCTCCCTCAGGGGGAGTTCCTACCGTACCGGCGGCGGCCCGGCGATCGGGCCAGGCCGCCGCCGCGGACGGAGGGAAGAGCAGATGATGACCGCGTTCATCCTGGTGCCGGGCATGTTCACCGGCACACACATCTGGCAGGACACCGCCGCGCGCCTGACCGCGGCGGGAGCCGAGGTGCGCACGGTCGCCCTCACCGGCCTCGACGGACCACGCGCGGCCACGGACGCCGCCGTGGACCTGGACACCCACATCGCGGACGTGCTCGCGGCGGTCGACTCGGTGGGCGTGACAGAGGACCGGCGGATCGTGCTGGTCGGCCACGACTACGGCATCCACCCGGCCGTCGGTGCCGCGGACCGGCGCGCGGAGCGCATCCAGCGGATCGTCCATCTGGACTCGGGCCTGCCGAGGGACGGCGTCCCGGCCCTGGCCGCCGTACCCGACCAGTCCCTGCGCGAGCGTCTCGCCGGAACCGGCGGAGCAGAGCGGGCCGAGGGGGTGCTGCCACCCCCGGCGCACGACGAATGGCCGCGCTGGGGCAGCACCGAGGGAGTCCCCGACGCCGCACTGGACCGGCTCACCGCCCTCGCCGCGCCCCAGCCCCTGGGCACCCTGCTCCAGCCGCTGCGGCTGACCGGCGCGGTCGGCCGGGTGCCCAGCACCGGCGTGCTGTGCACCGGCAACGGCACGAGCATCGAGCTGGTCCAGATGCTGGTGCGCCTCGGCGATCCCGCGCTGCGCCCCCTGACCGACCCCCGGGTGACCTTCTTCGAACTCCCCACTGGGCACTGGCCGATGCTCTCCCGCCCCGAAGAGCTGACGGACGTCCTGCTGCGGGCCGCGGCGGGTGAGGGGCACCGGCTGGAGCCGGTCGACGACGCCGCGGGACCGGGGCACCTGCGGCCCTTCCTGATGGATGTGCCCGACGTCCCGAGGGAGCGGCACGGGAACGTCGACCTCTACCTGCCCGACGCCGAGGAGCCTCGGCCCGCCGTGGTGTTCGTGCACGGCGGGCCGGTCCCCGCCGACGCCCGGCCGACCCCGCGGGAGTGGCCCGGCCTGACCGGGTACGCGCGGGGCGTGGCCGGGGACGGAGCCGTGGGCGTCCTCCTCGACCACCGCCTGCACGACCTCGGCGACTACGAGCGGGCCGCGGCGGACGTGGCCGCCGCCGTGGAGCTGGCGCGGGCCGATCCCCGGGTGGACGGGGACCGGATCGCGCTGTGGTTCTTCTCCGGCGGGGGCCTGATCGCCGCCGACTGGCTGGACGAGCCCCCCGCCTGGCTGCGCTGCCTGGCGGCCACCTACCCCGTGCTGGCGCCCCTGCCGAACTGGGGACTGTCCGAGACCCGTCTGCGACCGGCGTCCGCCGTGGCGAAGGCGGGTGAACTGCCCGTCGTGCTCACCCGGGTGGGACGGGAGATGCCGGAACTCGCCGCCACCGTCGAGGAGTTCCTGGCCGCGGCCGAGGAGTGCGGGGCGGACGTGGAGGTGATCGACGTGCCGCACGGCCACCACGGCTTCGAGACCATCGACGTGACCGACGAGTCGCGCACGGCGGTGCGTCGGGCGATGCGCACGGTGCTGGACCACACCTTCGGGACGGGGGCACGGTGACCGCGGGCGACGCGCCACCAATCCGCCCGCCGCCCGGTGCCGTATGACCGGCGTGAGCGACCACGGCAAGACCCCGCGCGAACCGTCGGCCAGGACCTGGACACGCCTCGGGCCGGGGGCGCTGACCGGTCTTCTGGCGGGCGGTGCCGCGCTCGCCGTCGCCGAGTTGGCGGCGGCCGCGGTACGCCCGCAGGCCGGCCCGGTCGTCGCGGTCGGCTCCGCCGCGATCGACCGTACGCCGGCCGCCGTGAAGGACTGGGTGATCCGCACCTTCGGCACCCACGACAAACTGGTGCTCCAGCTCGGCATCCTCGCCGTGCTGTCCCCGTTCGCCCTGGCCCTCGGCGCGCTCGCCGCCCGTCACCGGCGCACCGGCGCGGCGGGAGTCCTCCTCTTCGGAGCCGTCGGAGCCGCGGCGGCCCCCGGCAGGCCCGACTCCACCGGCGCGACGGACGCCTTCCCCTCAGTCCTGGGGGCGATCGCCGGCGCGGCACTCCTGTACGCGCCGGCCGGGCTCCTGCCGGTAGCGCGCCGGGAGGCGCCGGGGGAGCGGGGCGCGGGCTGGGACCGGCGCCGGTTCGTGATCGCGGCGACGGCTGCCGCCGCGGCCTCGGCCGGGGCCGGTGTGCTGGGCCGGGCCCTGGGCGGCGCGGGCGGCCGGGAAGCGGTCGCCTCCCGGGAAGAGGTCACCCTTCCGCCGCCCGGCTCACCAGCACCGGCGGTGCCCCGACGGGCACAGGTCGGGGTGGCGGGGGTCAGCCCCTTCGTCACCCCCAACGGTGACTTCTACCGGGTCGACACCGCCCTGGTGGTCCCCAGGGTGGACGCCACGACCTGGCGGCTGCGCGTGCACGGCGACGGGGTCACCGGGGAGAAGACGCTGACCTTCGGCGACCTGCTGCGGCGGGAGCCGATCGAGCGGGACATCACCCTCACCTGTGTGTCCAATGAGGTGGGCGGCCCGTACGTCGGCAACGCCCGCTGGATCGGCGTCCGGCTCGCCGGCCTGCTGGAGGCGTGCGGCGTCCGTCCGCCCTCGGCGGGCGGCCCCGCGGACCAGCTGGTGGCCCGCTCCGTGGACGGCATGACCATCGGCAGCCCCGTCGAGGACGTCATGGACGGCCGCGACGCCATGCTCGCCGTCGGGATGAACGGCGAGCCCCTGCCGTTCGACCACGGATTCCCCGTCCGCATGCTCGTGCCCGGCCTCTGCGGCTATGTCTCGGCCTGCAAGTGGATCGAGGACATCGAGCTGACCACGTTCGACGCCTACGACTCGTACCGGGTCAAGCGCGACTGGGCCCGTGAGGCACCGATCAAGACGCAGTCCCGGATCGACACCCCGAAGCCCTTCGCCCGGCCGAAGGCGGGCACGGTGATGGTCGCCGGAGTCGCCTGGGCCCACACCGCGGCATCGGCAAGGTCGAGGTCCGCGTCGACGACGGCCCCTGGGAGGAGGCCACCCTGGCAGCCGGGGACTCGCGCGACACCTGGCGACAGTGGTCGTACGCCTGGCGGGCCACCAAGGGCGGTCACACCCTCGGCGTGCGGGCGACCGACCGGGCCGGCGAGGTGCAGACGGCGCGGCGCACCCGCACCGTGCCCGACGGCGCCAGCGGTCGGCACTCGGTCGTCGTGACGGTGGACTGACGCCGGACCGGTGCTGCCCTGTTCCCGCCCCATCTCCGGCGGGGCAAGCGATTTCTGTCCGCAGCCTTGACGTGTACGCGGCATGGTTAGTTTCATGGAGACACTTTGTGGGAGCGCTCCCACACTCTGACTTCGTCACCCCCACCGTCTTCCGCCCCCGTGTCCGCACTACTCAGTCCTGGAGTCGCCGTGCGTACAGCAAGACGCGATACCCCCGCACCGCCGCAGACCCTCGCGGCCCGCCTGGTGGCCGGCCTCGCCGCACTGATCGGGCTGGTCGTCGTCGGCGCCCTCTGCCCGGGCGCCGCCGTGGCCCAGTCGCCGGCCGGGCGGGCCGCGGGCGTCCAGTCGGCCGGTGCGCAGGCGGCCGGCCTGCACATCAGCGAGGGCCGGCTGGTGGAGGGCAACGGCAACGACTTCGTCATGCGCGGGGTCAACCACGCCCACACCTGGTACCCCGGCGAGACGCAGTCGCTGGCCGACGTCAAGGCGCTGGGCGCGAACAGCGTCCGGGTCGTCCTCTCCGACGGGTACCGCTGGAGCGAGAACGGCCCCGAGGACGTCGCCGCCGTCATCGAGCAGTGCAAGGCCAACCGGCTGATCTGCGTGCTGGAGGTGCACGACACCACCGGGTACGGCGAGGACGCCGCGGCCGGCACCCTCGACCACGCCGCCGACTACTGGATCGGCCTCAAGGACGTCCTGGCCGGCCAGGAGGACTACGTCGTCGTCAACATCGGCAACGAGCCCTGGGGCAACACCGACCCCGCGGGCTGGACCGAGCCGACCGTCGCCGCCGTCAAGAAGCTGCGCGACGCGGGGCTCCAGCACACGATCATGGTGGACGCCCCCAACTGGGGCCAGGACTGGCAGGGCGTCATGCGCGCCAACGCGCGGACCGTCTACGACGCCGACCCCACCGGCAACCTGATCTTCTCCATCCACATGTACAGCGTCTTCGACACCGCCCAGGAGATCACCGACTACCTGAACGCCTTCGTGGACGCGGAACTACCCATCCTCATCGGGGAGTTCGGCGGCCCGGCCGACCAGTACGGCGACCCGGACGAGGACACCATGATGGCCACCGCCGAGCGACTCCACCTCGGCTACCTGGCCTGGTCGTGGAGCGGCAACACCGACCCGGTCCTGGACCTGGCGCTCGACTTCGACCCGAGCAGGCTCAGCGACTGGGGCGAACGCATCTTCCACGGCGCCAACGGCATCGCCCGGACCTCGAAGGAGGCCACCGTCTACGGCGGCGGCGACCCGGACACCCAGGCCCCGACGGCTCCCGGCACCCCGACCGCCACCGCGGTCACCGACACCTCCGTCACCCTCGGCTGGACCGCCGCCACCGACGACACCGCCGTCACCGGCTACGACGTCGTCCGCGTCGACGACGGCACCGACACCACGGTCGCCTCCTCGGCCACCACCACCGCCACCGTGACCGGCCTCGCCGCCGGCACCACGTACACCTTCGCCGTCCTGGCCCGTGACGCGGCGGGCAACCGGTCCGCCCGCTCCGCCGCCGTGGAGGTCACCACCGACGAGGGCGGCGGCACCCCGGGCGCCTCGTGCTCCGTCGGCTACCGCGTCGTGGGCGAGTGGCCGGGCGGTTTCCAGGGCGAGATCGCCGTCCGCAACACCGGGAACGCCGCCCTCGGTCCGTGGACGCTCGCCTTCGCCTTCGCCGACGGCCAGACCGTCACCCACATGTGGGGCGGCACCGCCACCCAGAACGCGGGCGCGGTGAGCGTCGCCCCGGCCTCCTACACCGCCACCATCCCGGCCGGCGGCACGGTCACCCTCGGCTTCACCGGCCAGAAGGGCGGCACCAACACGGCCCCGGCCGCGTTCCGCCTGAACGGGGCCTCCTGCGCCACGACGTGACCGTCACCACGACACCTCGCGGACGTCGGCCCGGCTCTGCGGCTGTGTCGTCGCGGTGATCTCCGAGCGGTGGCGGCCCGCCGTGAACGTGACCTTCAGCGTCTGCGGCGCGCCCTGCTCCGTGCTCGCCGTGAAGCCCTGGTTCGGCACCGCCGAGATCAGGCACACCCCGCCACCGCCGAACCGCACGGTCGCCTTGCCGCCCTCGGAGGGCACCGTGTACACACCCGCCCCGCCCTCCTCGCACCCGGGGTCGCCCCCGCCCGCGGGAGGTCGCGGGGCGGTGGTGCGGGGGCTCGGCGTCGGCGTGGGGGTCGCGCTCGGCCGCGTTGGCCCGGCGCTGGCGCGCGGCGGCACCGGACTGGGCCTGCGGCTGGTCGGCGACGGACTGGGAGTGGCCGTCACGGTCTTGGAGACGGTCGGCCTGGGCGGGGCCGGCAACTCCTTGGGCGCCGTCTGGGCGACCGGCGCGGTCGGCCGGGTCGACCCCACCACGAAGTGGATGGTGATGATGACGGCCGTCACACTGGCCGCCGTGCAGGACAGCCAGATGATCAGGTAGCGCAGGAGGCGGGACACGACACCATAGTGACCGACCGGCTAACGTGCCTGCCCATGGCCTCCGTACTTGTCGTCGAGGACGACCCCGTGATCCGGGCCGCGCTGATCGAGGTCCTCACCGGACACGGCTACGCGGTGAAGACCGCACACCAGGGTTTCGAGGCGCTGCGCGACATCACCCAGAGCCCGCCGGACATCGTCGTGCTCGACCTCGGCCTGCCCGACCTCGACGGGCTCGACGTGCTGCGGATGATCCGGGGGATATCCCGCGTCCCGGTGCTGGTCGCCACCGCCCGGGACGACGAGAGCGAGATCATCCGGCTGCTCAACGCCGGCGCCGACGACTACCTGGTCAAGCCCTTCTCCGGCGGCCAGCTCGCGGCCCGGCTCGCCGCCGTGCTGCGCCGCTCCACGCCCGCCGGCCCGCGGGCCGCGCGGCTGCCCGTCCTCCAGGTCGCCGACCTCCGCATCGACCCCACCGCACGCACCGCCCACCTCGCCGGCCGGGAACTGTCCCTCACCCGCCGCGAGTTCGACCTGCTCGCCTACATGGCCGCCAACGCCGACCAGGTCATCTCGCGACAGCGGATACTCGCCGAGGTGTGGCAGCAGCCGTACGTGGAGGACCAGACGGTCGACGTCCATCTCTCCGCACTGCGCCGCAAAATGGGGGAGAAGGCGCGAAAGCCCCGCTACCTCCACACGGTGCGCGGCATCGGCATCAAGCTGGTCAGCGCGCCATGAGACGTGCCCTCGCCGGGATCGCCCTGGCCGTCACCTCCATGGTGGCGTTGTCGTTCCTCATCCCGCTCGCCCTCCTCGTACGTGAACAGGCACGCGACCGGGTCACCACCGCCGCGGAGCAGCGCGCCGCGGCCCTCTCGCCGGTGCTCGCCCTCACCACCCGGCGCGCCGACGTCCAGCAGGCCGTCGCGGAACTCGGCTCCGCCGACCAGCTGGTCGTGCGGCTGCCCGACGGCGGCTTCGTCGGCACCCCGCACGCGCCCGAGGAGGCGCTCGACCGGGCCGTACGGGGGCGCGAGACGATCGCCGTGGACACCCCGGACGGCTGGGCCTACCTCCAGCCCGTCGTCCTGCGGGGCGAGCGGGTCGCGGTCGTCGAGGCCTACGTGCCCGCCGCGGACCTCACCCGGGGCGTGACGGCCTCCTGGGGGGTGATGGCCCTGCTCGCCCTGGGGCTGGTGGGCGGCTCGGTACTGGTCGCCGACCGGCTCGGCGCCCGGGTGGTCCGCTCCTCCCGGGGCCTCAAGCGCGCCTCACTCGCCCTCGGCTCGGGCGACCTCGGCGTACGGGTGGAACCGGACGGCCCGCCCGAGCTCCAGGAGGCCGGAGTGGCGTTCAACACCATGGCCGACCGGGTCGTCGACCTCCTCGCCGTCGAACGCGAACTGGTCGCCGACCTCTCGCACCGGCTGCGCACCCCGCTGACCGCCCTGTACCTGGAGGCCGACCGGATGGGCGCGACGCCCAGCGTGCAGCGGGTCACGGAGGCGGCCGGCCAGCTGGAACGCGAGCTGGACTCGATCATCGCGGCGGCGCGCACGCCGCTCGCGGCCGCACAGCTCGCCGGGCCGGGGGCGGGCACGGCGAAACCGTGCGACGTCGCCGAGGTGGTCGCCATGCGCCTGGACTTCTGGTCGGTCCTCGCCGCCCAGCAGGAGCGGCCGTTCGAGCGCTCCCTCACCCCGCGTCCGACCCCCGTGGCCTTCCCCGAGGACGATCTCGCCGCCGTCGTCGACGCCCTGATCGGCAACGTCTTCCGGCACACCCCCCAGGGCACCCGCTTCGTGGTACGCGTGGAACGCCGGGACCGGCACGTGCACCTCACGGTCGACGACGCCGGACCGGGTGTCGCGGACCCCGAGGCGGCCCTCACCCGGGGCGTCAGCGTCGGCGGTTCCACCGGGCTGGGGCTGGACATCGTGGCCCGGGCGGCCCGCACGGCCGACGGCGAGCTGACGATCGCCCGCGCGCCGCTCGGGGGCGCTCGGGTGACGGTGTCGTTCGCGCTGGCGGACGCGCGTGCGGCCGGCGGCTGAACGGTGACGGGCGTGGCCGGGCGGTGGTGACCGGCGTCAGCGGCCGGTGCCGAAGTCCTGGGTCCACCAGGGGCCGCCGTCGCCGAAGTGGACGCCGACGCCCAGCTCCTTGAAGGAGCAGTTGAGTATGTTCGCCCGGTGGCCGGGGCTGTTCATCCAGGAGTCCATCACCGAGGCGGCGTCGGCCTGGCCACGGGCTATGTTCTCGCCCAGGGTCGACCACTGGTAACCGGCGGCCTCGACCCGGCCGGCCATGGTGGAGCCGTCGGGGCCCGTGTGGGACATCACGCCGCTGCTCGCCATGACGTCGCTGTAGTCGTCGGCGGCCCGGGTGAGCTTGTCGTTCGCGGTGACCGGCGAGCAGCCCGCCGCGGCCCGCTCCTGGTTCACGAGCGCGAGGACCTGTGCCTCGGCACCGCCCGTCGCGCCGGAGCCTGTGCCCGAGCCCGAGCCCGAGCCCGAGCCGGAACCCGATCCACTGCCCGACCCGGAACCACTGCCACCGCCGGACCCGGCACCGCCACCGCCGCTCTTCCTGGTGGCCTTGACGGGAGTCTCGGAAGCCGGTGCCGGAGCCTCGGCGGCGCTGGTCGTCGGGCTCGCCGTCTTCTTCTCGGGCTTCTTCTCCGGCTCGGCGCTCGGGCTCGGCGAACCGCTCGCCGTGGCGCTCGGGCCGGCCGGCGTCGACGCGAGCGGTGCCGCACCGCCCGCCGCGTCCTCGGCGTTCGGCGCCCGGTCGGCGGCGTTCGCGGAGACGCGGTCGGAGGCCCCGCCGTCGTCGCCGTCGGTGACGGCCAGCGTGATCCCGACGCCCGCCGTCAGGGTGACGGCGCCGAGCGCCAGCGCGGCACCGCGGGTCCTGAGACCGCCGCGGGGGCGGGCGTGGGAGCGGGACGGGCGGGCGGCTCGGCGGGAACCCATGCGCAGGACACCTCGGCTTGTCGGTCGGCTGTCGGAGCCCCCGTACCCGGTGGACGCGACCGCGCCCACCGGGACTGTGGGGGGCGTCCGAGAGCCTAGGACCCGACCGGCGTGGAAACGCCCGTTCGAAGGTCGTCTTCAGAAAGCCTTAAGGGAGCCGCCAAAGTCCGTTGAGGAAGTGCCGCACCACCGCGTCCGGCCCCGCCCGCCCCCTTACGCCCGCGCCGCCCGCCACCCTCGGTCCGTCCCGGGGCGCTTCAAGGTGAAGGAAGGACACGGGTGCTCACAGGAGCCCGTCCCGTGCCCCCGATGCTCCGCCGTCCCCCCATACCCGGCGCTTACCGTGCGGCACGGCCGGACAGCCTGTCGGCGTGCACCGGCAGGTCGCCGGACACCGTCGGCGCGCCCGAGGAACCGGGTCCTCCCGCCCACCGCCTCCGGGCGCGCCGCGCACCGACCAAGGAGGTACCGGACATGCCGTCCACCGCCGACGAACGACAGCTGCTCGACGAACTGCGGGACCTGCTGGCCGCCACGGTCGAGGACCTGACCGTGGAGGAGATCGAACCCGACTCCTCCCTCCAGGACGACCTCGGGGTCGACTCGCTGGCCCGGCTGGAACTGGTCGCCGCGATCGAGGACCGCTGGCAGATCCAGGTGCCCCAGGAGCAGGCGGACCGGCTCACGACGGTGCGGGAGATCGCCGCCCACCTCGCCGCGGCCGTCGCCGCCCCCACGGGCGGCACCGCGTGAGCCCACGACACGCGGCCGGCCCGGGCGGCGAGGAGCGGTCCGCCGTCGTCACGGGGCTCGGGCTGACCACCGCGCTGGGCGGCGACGTCCCCTCCACCTGGCGGGCCCTGCTGGACGGCGTGTGCGGCGTCGAGCGCGTCGACTTCGCAGAACCGGACGGGCCCGAGCAGGTCTACCTCGCGGCCCCGGCGGCGGTCGACCCCAAGACGGTCCTGTCGTCCGCCAAGGCGGCACACTGCGACCGCGCGGCGCAGTTCGCCCTCGTCGCAGCCCGCGAGGCCGTTCGCGACGCGGGGTTCCCCGACGTGTCGGCGCTCGCCGCGGACGGCTCGCGGGTGGCCGTGGTCGTCGGGGTGGGGCTGGGCGGACTCACCAGCATCCTGGAACAGAACCGCCGCCTTCAGACGCAGGGCCCGGGCCGGGTGAGCCCGCGCACCATCCCGGTCATGCTGCCCAACCACCCGGCCGCCGAAGTGGGGCTGATGGTGGGCGCGAAGGCAGGTGTGCACGCCCCCGTCAGTGCCTGCGCCTCCGGCGCCGAGGCCCTCGCCCAGGCCCTCGGCATGATCCGGGACGGCCGCGCGGACATCGTGGTCGCGGGCGGCGCCGAGGCCGCGCTGCATCCGCTGGCCCTGGCCGGGTTCGCGCGGCTGCAAGCCCTCTCCCGGCGCCACGACGACCCCAAGGGTGCCTCCAGGCCCTTCGACGCCGACCGGGACGGCTTCGTCATGGGAGAGGGGGCCGGTCTGCTCGTCGTCGAGAGCGCCGCGCACGCCGCCGCCCGCGGCGCCCGCGTCCACGGCCGGCTGACCGGGGCGGGCATCACCAACGACAGCCACCACGTGGCCCAGCCCGCGCCCGGCGGCACGGGCTGTGCGGCGGCCGTCGACGCCGCGCTGCGCGACGCGGGGCTCGTCCCGGAGCAGGTCCAGCACATCAACGCCCACGCGACCTCCACACCGCTCGGCGACCTCGGTGAGGCGCAGGCGCTGCACAGCGTCTTCGCCAAGGGAGTGGACGACGTGGCGGTCAGTGCCACCAAGGGCGCCTTCGGGCACACCCTCGGTGCCGCCGGAGCCATCGAGGCCGTCCTCACCGTCCTCGCCCTGCGGGACCGGACCGCGCCGCCCGCGTGCAGCCTCGAACGGGTCGATCCCGAGATCGGTCTGAACGTCGTCGGCCGCGACCCGGCGGCCCTGCCGTCGGGTCCCCTGGCCGCCCTCACCACGAGCATGGGCTTCGGCGGGCACAACGTCGCGCTCGCCTTCGCCGACGCCTCATGAGGAACGACCACCCGGCCCCCGCCGGCGGCACACCACGCACCGTGCTGATGTGCCCCGGCCAGGGGGCCTACCTCCCCGGCGCCCTGCGCCACCTGAGCGAGGTCCCGTCCGTCTCGCGGGTACTGCGGACGGTGGACGCCCACGGCACCGCGCTCGGCGGCACCCGCACACCCGTCGGCCACCTCCTCACCGACGCCGCGGCACCCGAGCCCGACCGCCTGGTCCGTACCGACCCCCTGGCCTTCGACCTGGCCACCTACGCCGCCGTGGTCGCCTCCGCCACCGTCCTGCTCGACCTCGCGGCGCCGCCCGTCCACGCGGTGCTCGGCCACAGCGTGGGCGACCTCGCGGCGCTCACCGTGGCCGGGGTCATCACCCTCGAACAGGGCGTCCGGCTGCTCCACGTCCGCGACGGGCTGCTGCGCGAGGCGGCGCTTCCGGCGGCGGGCCTGCTGGCCACCGACCTGACCGCCGAGCTGGCGGCCGACCTGCTGGGCGCCGAGGACCTGCCGCAGGTACGCATCGCCGCCCGCAACGCCCCCGGCCAGACGGTCCTGGCCGGGCCCGACGACCAGTTGGCCGTCCTCCGCCGCGCCACCAAGGCGCTCGGCCGCCGCGCCACCCTGCTGGCCAGCCGCACCGCCTACCACCACCCCCTGCTCACCGAGGTGCACCGGGCCTTCCGGCGCCTCCTGCGCGCACAACCCGTCGCCCCGCCCACCCTCCCCGTCTACTCGGCCACCACGGCGAGACCCGCCCGCACCCCGGCCCAGCTGCGCACCGTGGCCGCCGCCCACCTGTGCGAGCCGCTCGCCTTCCACCGGACACTGCGCGCGCTGCGCCTGGCCGGCTTCACCACCTACGTCGACTGCGGGCCCCGGGCACTGCTGAGCACCCTGGCCAGGGCCGTCCTGCCCGGCTGCACCACCGCCGCCCCCTCCCGCACGCCGGTCGGCGTCGACCGCATCCGCCATCGCCTGACCGCCGCCCTGCGGTGACGAAGGCCCTTGACCCGACAGCGACGGCACGCCTTGATGAGGGGGCCCGGGAGTGGCCCGGCTCACATGGCGTACCGAGGGCGGCGCCGACACCATGGTCTCGTCACCCGGCAGGCTGAAGGGATCAAGAATGTTCCGCAAGGTGCTGGTCGCCAACCGCGGTGAGATCGCGATCCGTGCGTTCCGTGCGGGCTACGAGCTCGGCGCGCGTACCGTCGCCGTCTTCCCGCACGAGGACCGCAACTCGCTGCACCGGTTGAAGGCCGACGAGGCCTACGAGATCGGGGAGCCGGGTCACCCGGTGCGCGCGTACCTCTCGGTGGAGGAGATCGTCCGCGCCGCCCGCCGTGCCGGGGCCGACGCCGTCTACCCGGGGTACGGGTTCCTGTCCGAGAACCCCGAGCTGGCCCGCGCCTGCGAGGATGCCGGGATCACCTTCGTCGGACCCAGCGCCCACATCCTGGAGCTGACCGGCAACAAGGCACGGGCCGTGGCCGCCGCCCGCGAGGCCGGCGTACCGGTGCTCGGCTCCTCCGCGCCCTCCACCGATGTGGACGAACTCGTGCGCGCCGCCGACGACGTCGGCTTCCCCGTGTTCGTCAAGGCGGTCGCGGGCGGCGGCGGACGCGGCATGCGCCGCGTCGAGGAGCCCGCGCAGCTGCGCGAGGCCATCGAGGCGGCGTCCCGCGAGGCCGCCTCCGCCTTCGGCGACTCCACCGTCTTCCTGGAGAAGGCGGTCGTCGAACCCCGCCACATCGAGGTGCAGATCCTCGCCGACGGCGAGGGCGACGTCATCCACCTCTTCGAGCGGGACTGCTCGGTGCAGCGGCGCCACCAGAAGGTGATCGAGCTGGCGCCCGCGCCCAACCTCGACCCGGACCTGCGGGCGCGGATCTGCGCCGACGCCGTGAACTTCGCCCGGCAGATCGGCTACCGCAACGCCGGCACCGTGGAGTTCCTCGTCGACCGGGACGGCAATCACGTCTTCATCGAGATGAACCCGCGCATCCAGGTCGAGCACACGGTCACCGAGGAGGTCACCGACGTCGACCTGGTCCAGTCCCAGCTGCGCATCGCCGCCGGTGAGACGCTGGCCGACCTCGGACTCGCCCAGGAGAACATCACGCTGCGGGGCGCCGCCCTCCAGTGCCGCATCACCACCGAGGACCCGGCCAACGGCGTCCGCCCGGACACCGGCCGGATCAGCGCGTACCGCTCGCCCGGCGGCTCCGGCATCCGCCTCGACGGCGGCACCACCCACGCCGGTACGGAGATCAGCGCGCACTTCGACTCGATGCTGGTCAAGCTCTCCTGCCGGGGACGGGACTTCACCACCGCCGTGAACCGCGCCCGGCGCGCGGTCGCCGAGTTCCGCATCCGCGGCGTCGCCACCAACATCCCCTTCCTCCAGGCGGTCCTGGACGACCCGGACTTCCAGGCCGGGCGGGTCACCACCTCGTTCATCGAGCAGCGCCCGCACCTGCTCACCGCCCGCCACTCCGCCGACCGCGGCACCAAGCTGCTGACCTACCTCGCCGACGTCACCGTGAACAAGCCGCACGGCGAGCGCCCCGAGCTGATCGACCCGCTGACCAAGCTGCCGGCCGTACCCGCCGGCGAACCCCCGGCCGGGTCCCGCCAGTTGCTCGCCGAACTGGGCCCCGAGGGCTTCGCCCGCCGACTGCGCGAGTCGTCCACCATCGGTGTCACCGACACCACCTTCCGCGACGCCCACCAGTCGCTGCTCGCCACCCGGGTGCGCACCAAGGACATGCTCGCCGTGGCGCCCGTCGTCGCCCGCACCCTGCCCCAGCTGCTCTCGCTGGAGTGCTGGGGCGGCGCCACCTACGACGTGGCCCTGCGCTTCCTCGCCGAGGACCCGTGGGAGCGGCTGGCCGCGCTGCGCGAGGCGGTGCCCAACATCTGTCTCCAGATGCTGCTGCGCGGCCGCAACACCGTCGGCTACACCCCGTACCCCACCGAGGTGACCGACGCCTTCGTGCTGGAGGCCGCCGCCACCGGCATCGACGTCTTCCGCATCTTCGACGCCCTCAACGACGTCGAGCAGATGCGGCCCGCCATCGAGGCCGTACGGCAGACCGGCACCGCCGTCGCCGAGGTCGCGCTGTGCTACACCGCCGACCTGTCCGACCCCGCCGAGCGGCTCTACACCCTCGACTACTACCTGCGGCTCGCCGAGCAGATCGTGAACGCCGGCGCGCACGTGCTGGCGGTCAAGGACATGGCCGGTCTGCTGCGGGCCCCGGCCGCCGCGACGCTGGTCTCCGCGCTGCGCCGGGAGTTCGACCTGCCGGTGCACCTGCACACCCACGACACCACCGGCGGTCAGCTCGCCACCTACCTGGCCGCGATCCAGGCGGGTGCGGACGCCGTCGACGGCGCGGTGGCGTCGATGGCCGGGACCACCTCGCAGCCGTCGCTGTCGGCGATCGTGGCCGCCACCGACCACACCGAGCGGCCCACCGGCCTCGACCTCCAGGCCGTCGGCGACCTGGAGCCGTACTGGGAGAGCGTGCGCAAGGTCTACGCCCCCTTCGAGGCGGGCCTCGCCTCCCCGACCGGCCGGGTCTACCACCACGAGATCCCCGGCGGCCAGCTCTCCAACCTGCGCACCCAGGCCGTCGCGCTCGGCCTCGGCGACCGCTTCGAGGACATCGAGGCCATGTACGCCGCCGCCGACCGGATGCTCGGCCGCCTGGTGAAGGTCACCCCGTCCTCCAAGGTGGTCGGCGACCTGGCCCTGCACCTGGTGGGTGCCGGTGTCTCCCCGGCGGACTTCGAGGCCGAACCGGACCGGTTCGACATCCCGGACTCCGTGGTCGGCTTCCTGCGCGGCGAGCTGGGCACCCCGCCCGGCGGCTGGCCCGAGCCGTTCCGCAGCAAGGCGCTGCGGGGCCGCGCCGAGGCCAAGCCGCCCGCCGAGCTGTCCGAGGACGACCGCGGCGGACTGGACAAGGACCGCCGGGCGACGCTCAACCGGCTGCTGTTCCCGGGGCCGGCCCGCGAGTTCGACACGCACCGCGCCTCGTTCGGCGACACCAGCGTCCTCGACAGCAAGGACTTCTTCTACGGGCTGCTCCCGGGCAAGGAGTACACGGTCGACCTCGACCCCGGGGTCCGGCTGCTCATCGAGTTGCAGGCGGTGGGCGACGCCGACGAGCGCGGCATGCGCACCGTGATGTCCTCCCTGAACGGACAGCTCCGGCCGATCCAGGTCCGCGACCGCTCGGCGGCCTCCGACGTCCCGGTGACGGAGAAGGCCGACCGGGCGAATCCCGGCCATGTCGCGGCGCCGTTCGCCGGCGTGGTGACCCTCGCCGTCGCCGAGGGCGACCGGGTCGAGGCCGGGGCCACCGTCGCCACCATCGAGGCGATGAAGATGGAGGCCTCCATCACCGCTCCGAAGGCCGGCACGGTGACCAGGCTCGCCATCAACCGCATCCAGCAGGTCGAGGGCGGCGACCTGCTCGCGCAACTCGCCTGATCACCAGGCGTCCCCGGACTTGCCGGACTCCCCGGGTGACGCGCCCCGCAGCACTGCGGGGCGCGTCGTCCCTCACGGGAACTGGACGACCTTGGACGGCACGGTGTCCGTCCCCGACGTGGCCGCGCCGGTGTCGTTGATCACATGGCGGTACTGGCCCATGCCGCCCAGGGAGATCACCTGGAGGTTGCGCATCCTGACACCCGGCTTGACCGGCACCTGGAAGCCGTGGTGCTGGACGATCGTCGGGTCGGACGTGTAGTTGCAGTAGCTGCCGAGCGCCACCGCGTCGTGCACGTTCACCGAGTCGGCGACCTTGTAGGCCGCGTAGCCGACGATGCCGTCGTGGGTGACGGCGGCCGCGTTCGGGGCGTCGTAGGCCTTCTCGTTCTGGAAGAAGACGGTCCGGCCGCGCTCCCCGCTCCAGTAGACGTCGTACTTGTTGAAGTGCTCGACGAACAGCCCGGTCGCGAGGACGTCGTCGCCGTTGACCCTGAGGCCGTAGTCGGCGCGGTTGGTCTCCCAGCCGACGCCCTCGCCGTGGTCGGCCCGCCAGATCCAGGTGTGGTCGATGACGACGTCGTCGCTCTCGACCACCACCGAGTCGGTGGCCTTGCCCGGTCCCGCGCCGCCGACGCGGATGAACACGTCCTGCATGGTGGTGGGGTTGGCGGAGTGGTCGGCGTTCCCGCCCGGCGTCCCGATCCGCAGCAGGGTGTCGGAGTTCACCGGCCCCGCGTCGATGAGGAAGCCCGCGAGCCGCACGCCGTCGACGTCGGCCACGTGCATGGCGTCGACGCCGCCGTCCGGGACGATCGTGGCCAGCCCGAGCCCCAGCACGACGGTGTTCGCACGGTCGACCTCGATGGTCTGGTCGATGTGGTAGACGCCGGGCGTGAACAGCAGGTTGAGGCCCTGGTCCAGCGCGGCGTTGATGGTCGCCGCCGTCGCGCCGGGCTTGACCACGTAGAACTGGCTGAGCGGCAGGGAGGTGCCACCGGCGTTGGCGGGCCAGGAGACACCGCGCGCGTTGGTGCGCTTGGCGGGCACCCGCACCTTGTACTCGGTGCCGTCCAGGTAGAGGAAGGGCTTCTCGCGCGAGACCGGCGTGGTGTCGAGCGTGGTGTACGGGCCGGTCTCGAAGTTGCTCGCCGGCGCGCCCTCGACGCCTGTGAACGTCATGTTCCAGACGCCGTTGGTCCAGCCGCCGACCGAGCTGTCCCGGGTGTACCACTGCTGCTGGGAGTAGGGGCCGACGGTGCCGTCGATCTTCGAGTCGGCGATGTAGCCGCCGGAGGCCCAGCCGTAGCCGTTGGGGGCGAGGTTGAGACCGCCCTTGACGTGGATCCGGCGGAAGGGCGCCGCCTGGGCGACCGCCCAGCGGTCGGTGCCGTTCGACGGCGTGATGGCGAGGTTCTCGGCCGAACGCCAGAAGTTCTGCGTCGCGTTGCCGTTGAACCAGCCCGCGTCGACGGTGATGTCCCCGTTGATCTGTGTGTCGTCCGGGTTCAGGCCGAGGCCGGAGATGGAGGTGTAGAAGCCCAGTTGGGCGTTGATCCCGTTGTAGGTGCCCGGCTTCAGCAGGAACTGGTGGCGCCCGCTGCCGAACTGGTTGGACTCCTGCTGGGCGAAGACCTGGTCGAACTTCTGCTGGAGGTTCGGCGTGGAGGGGTCCACGACGATGACGTTCGGCCCCAGGTCCCCGCCGCCCTCGACCGGGGGAGTGCCGGTGGTGCCGGTGTGCACGGCGACCTCCCACAGCGAGTAGCCGTAGCCGGTGGCGCGGGCCGTGCCGTGGACGCGGACGTAGCGGCCCGAGCCGCTGACGTCGTAGGAGGCCTTGCCCCCGGTGGCGCCCGTGACGCTCTTCAGCGTCTGCCAGTTCTGTCCGTCCGAGGATGCCTCGATCCGGAACTCCTTGGCGTAGGCGGCCTCCCAGTTGAGGTCCACCTTGCACAGGTCACGTACGGCGCCGAGGTCGACCCGCACCCACTGCGGGTCGGAGGCCTGGCTGGACCAGCGGGTGCCGGCGTCGCCGTCGAAGGCCGCGGCGGCCGGTGTCCCGGCGTTCTCGACGGAGGAGGCGGAGGCGGGTCTGCCCTGCGCGGCGTCGGCCGTGTCGCACGAGCCGCCCGGGGTGCTGCCGCCGGTGGTGCCGAAGACCTGGAACTCCCACAGGGAGTAGCCCCAGGGGGTGGCCCGGTGGACGCCCTGCATACGGACGTAGCGGCCCTGGCCCGAGACGTCGAGCGCGTCGGTGCCGCCGTCGCCGCCGGTGACCGTCTTCGCGTCGGTCCAGGTGCTCCCGTCCTGGGAGAGCTGGATCTTGTAGTTCTTGCCGTAGGCCGCCTCCCAGTCGAGCACCACCCGGGTGACGGAGGCGGTGGCGCCGAGGTCGACCTGGAGCCACTGGTCGTCGCTCGCGGCCGACGACCACCGGGTGGCCGTGTCGCCGTCGACGGCGTTGCCGGAGGGCGTCGCGGCGTTCTCGGCCGACGACGACGTGGCCGTCCGGCCCTGGGAGAGGGGAGTGTCGGCCGCGGTGGCCGCCATCGGTGCGGGGAGGGTGACGAGCGCCGCCGTGGCGACGAGCGCGACACCCAAGGATCTCAGTCTCATGCGGGCGCTTTCTGGGGATGCGGACAGGACCGGTCAACCGCTTGGCGCAGCGGCTTAGTTCAAGGTGTGATTTAAGTGCTGAGCCATTGATCCGGCAAGAGTCCGGGCAGGACTTGTCAGTGCCGTGCTGAAGAATGCGGCGCATCGAGATCAACACCGGCCGGACCGGGTAGGCGTTCTCGAGTCACTGACCTGGAAAGGCCACCGCCGATGCCCCTCACCGCCGTCCGTCCGCAGACCGCCGACTTCCGTGCGACCGGGCGGGCCCGGCCCGGTGCCGCCGAGGCCGAGATCCTGCGCATCATCGCCGACGCGCGCACGCCCGTCTTCGTCACGGTGCGCCCGGACGGGCGGCGCAGATACAGCTACTGGCGCCCGCTGGACTCCGTCACCGGCCGGGGCGGCTGTTACGTCGCGCTGCCGACCGGGGAGTGCGACTCGCTGCACTCCGCGGGCCGGATAGCGCTCGGTGAGCCGCTCGCCGACCCGAACCGGATCACCTACCGCGTCAGCCCCGCCCGCACCCCGGCGTCGTCGCCGCGCGCGCTGCCGGAGCGGTCGCGCGCGGCGTGAGGGCGGTTCGCCCCGGACACGGGCGCCGCCCTTCAGTGGGCGGGGTTCAGTGTTCGAGCGGGGCACGCAGCTTCGGATCCGACGCCGCCCGCCACGCCCCGGGCAGCTCGCGCTGCCGGGCCTGTGCCCCCGCCCGTTCCCGCCCGTGCAGCAGTCCCCACGTGAACGCGGACTCGCCCGCCCCGTGGGCGGCCACCGCCAGTCGCCGCAGGGTGTCCTGGGCCACCACGGCGTCCTGGTGCTCGCCCAGCAGCTTCTGGACCGCCTTGGCGCGCTTGCCGAGCCGGGCGACCGGCTTGCCGAGCGCGGGACGCGCGACCTCGGCCGCGTAACGGAGTTTCTTGGCCGCCTTGCGTGCCTCGTGCAGCTCCCTCTCCCGCGCCCGCCCGGCAGGCCGCGCGAGCGCCCGGTCCATGCGCCCGGCGAGACGCCCGTACTCCTTGATCACCGCCCGGGCCATCGTGCGGGCGGGCTTCCCCGCGGCCCCGGCGCGCAGGGGCGGCCGCCGGACCAGGGTGTCCAGCGCGTCCAGCAGGCGCAGATAGCGGGACGTGGCCAGGGCCTCCCGCGTCCGGGAGCGCACCTCGTCGCCCCGGGACACCTCCCACGCGCGCAGCCGGGCGGCGACGGGACCGAGCACGAGTTCGTCCGGCAGCTCCGCCACCGCGGCGCCGATCCTCCCACCCAGCACCTCCTGGTCCCGCGCGGCCCCCAGCTCGCCCGCCAGCCAGCGGAGTTCCGCGCGCAGGGGATCGGTGACCCGGCGGTCGAGCACCGACCGGTAGGAGCGCAGACAACCGCGCAGCCGCCGGCACGTGACGCGCATCTGGTGCACGGCGTCGGGCAGGTCACGGCGGACCGCGGGATCCAGCGACACCAGCCGGCCGACCTGCTCGGCCACGTACGCGAGCACGTACGCGCCGGGGGAAGCGGCCACCACCTCCGGCGACGGCGCCCGTTCCACGCCCGACCCGGTCTCCCGCAGCGCCCGGGCCAGCTTCGACGGGCTGTCGGCTCGGACGATCCCCTTCTTGCGGAGCTTCTTCTCCACGAGGTCCAGCAGCCCGGCGTGGACACCCTCGCCGAGTTCGACCTCCAGCTCGGCCCACTCGGCCCGGCCGGCGCCGGCGGCTGCCGAGCCGGCCCGCACCTCGTCCAGGCTCAGCTCGGCGAGCACCCTGCCCTCCGCGTCGCGCAACTGCCGCACGGTCCGGGTGGAGCGGATGCGTACGACGGGACGCAGCCGGGCGCCCCGCGTGCGGGACAGGGTCAGCTCGCGCAGCGACTCGGGCAGGTCGTCCGTCAGGGGTGCCCGGACCTCCTCCCGGGTGTCCCCGGCGAGCGGCAGCTTCAGGTGCCAGCCCGCGTCCGGACCGCCGGTACGGCGGCGCAGCGTGACCGAGGACCCGGCGAGCCGCAGGTCCTCGGTGTCGTAGTACACCGCGTCGAGTTCCTCGGACTCCGCCGTGGTGACCGAGGCTACGGGCCCGGCGCCGGTGAGGTCCGGCAGCCCGGCGAGGCCGCCGGGAGGCGGTTCGTACTTCCGCTCTGTCTCGTGCTTCGACTGGGTCATGTTGAGTCCTTCGGCACGATCCGCCGGATCAAACCCCGTTCGGGACCACCCAGGGGCGCGGATCGGTGTAGTACCCGTCGAGGATCACCTCGAAGTGCAGGTGCGGTCCGGTGGACAGGCCCGTGGAACCGACTCGTCCGATCGGCGCCCCGGCCTCCACGGACCGGCCCACCGCCACGCCCAGTGAGGAGAGGTGGCTGTAGGTAGTCTCCACCCGTTTGCCCTGGATGGTCCCGTGGTCGATCACGATGCGGTTGCCGTACGCGCTGGTGAGCGCGGCGAACACGACGCGGCCCCGCCGCGCCGCCACGACCTGCGCGCCCTGCGGGGCGGCGAAGTCCACGCCGGTGTGCAGCTTGGTCACCCCGGTCAGCGGATGCTCACGCGAACCGAAGGGCGAGGTGATGGTGAGCGGGCTCACCGGCGCGGTCAGCAGGGCCCCCGCGGGCCCGCCCGCGCCGCCGGAGTCCTCCCGGTCGAGCGCCTCGTAACGCGGCAGCAGGGCCTGCACCTCGTCGAGATACGTCTCCGCCTCCGCGGGTACGCGCCCCGCCTCGGTCACGGCGGCCGGCCCCGCGGCGTACGCGGCGAGGGTCAGCTCCACGAGGTCGCCGTTGACCCGTCCCTCGGTGCGCAGTTCGGTCACCTTCTTCGCCAGCGAGCAGTCCCGCCGGCCCAGCGCCATGATGGCGTCCGCCGGATCGCGGGGCGAGGCGTGCCCGTTGCCGTCGTCGTCCTTGCCCCAGGTCCGCCACTCGCTGTCGGTGAAGGCGGCGATGCCCTTCTGTCCCGAGAGTTCGTCCGAGTCGTCGCTCCAGCCCGAGAGCTGGTCGATCTGCGCGGCCAGCACGGACGGCTCCAGCACGGTGCAGGCCGAGGCGGCCTTGCGCAGCCACGGGACGTAGGAGGGGTCGATGTCGGCCCCGGCGGACGCGTTGGCGTCGGAGTCGTCGGTCCACGGGTCCGGCAGTCCGCCGAGCGCGAGGAAGGCGGCCACACCGGTGACGGTCACCAGCGCCGGCAGCACCAACAGGGTGAAGGGCCCCGGCCCCCGGCGCTTTCGCCTGCGGGCCTGATCCGGTTGCTGCGGCTGGTCCGGTTGCTGCGCCCGGTCCGGCTGGTCCGGAAGCTGCTCCGGTGGTTCCGGCTGGTTCCGTGCCGGCCGTGGGCCGTCCGTGCCGTCGGCCGTCTGCGCCACGGTCAGCCACTCGTCGTTCATCTGGCCGCTCGCCGGGACGTGATGCTCACGAGGGGACGCTATCGCCGCCCCGTACCGGTGTCAGGAGCCGTCGAGGCAGAAGGAGCTGCCCGAACGGACAGGACTCAGGGCGGCGAGGGACGGACGGCGAGGACCGCGATGTCGTCCGCGCTGTCCGCCCCCAGGCCGATCAGCAACTCGTCGCAGAACGTGTCGAGGGGCTCGCGGGCCAGGTCGCCGGCGTGTCGGCGCAGCCGGTCCAGGGCACTGTCGAGGGACTCATCGCGGCGTTCGACGAGGCCGTCGGTGTACAGCAGGAGCGTCGAGTGGGCCGGCAGCGCGTCACGGGCCGTGCCACGGGCCGCGTGCGGGTCCATGCCGAGCAGCAGACCGGCACCGCCGTCGAGGTAACGGGTCCGGCCGTCCCGGGTGGTGAGCAGCGGCGGCAGATGGCCGGCCGAGGAGTGCCTCAGCTCCCAGGGCCCCTCGGGAGGCCCCTTGATCAGGCCGTAGACGCAGGTGCCGGTCGCCTCCCGGTGGAGACTGTGATTCGCCAGGTCCAGCCGGCGCAGCACCTCCGCGGGCGGCTCCTCGCGGTCCACCGCGATGCCGCGCAGCATGCTGCGCAACTGACTCATCGCGATGGCCGCGTCGAGGTCGTGCCCCGTGACGTCGCCGATGACCAGCGCGGTGTTGCCGCCGGGCAGGACGAAGCTGTCGTACCAGTCCCCGCCGACCTGCGCGGTGGTCGAGGAGGCGGCGTAGCGGGCGGCCAGCCGCAGGCCCTCGACCTCCGGCAGTACCGGCAGCAGCGAACGCTGGAGCCGTTCGGCGATGGAGCGGGTGTCCTGGTAGAGGCGGACGTTGTCCACCCCCAGAGCGAGACCGTGCACCAGGTCGTCGACCAGCGTCAGGTCCTCTTGCGTGAACGGCGGCCCGCCGGCCGCACGGGCAAGGGTCAGGGCGCCGAAGATCTTCCGGCGGGCCCGCAGCGGAGCGACGACGGCGCTGCCCGCCCCCAGCTCCCGGAACAGGTCGACGTACTCCCTGTCCAGCGCGCTCTCGGTCTGGCCCGGCTGCGGCGCGTCGGTGAGCAGGAGCGGCCCGGCGCCGCGCAGCACCCGGGCCAGCGGGCCCCGCGACTCCTCGGAGACCCCCGGCAGCGCCCCCTCGTACGCCCCCGGGCGCAGGGCCCGGGGGTCCCGGTGGACCACACAGACCCGGTCCACCCGGGTGTCGGAGGTGAACAGGTCCACCACGCACCAGTCGGCCAGCCGCCGGGTCAGCAGCCGGCCGGCGCGCTGCAGCCCCTCGTCCAGGTCCAGCGTGTTGTTGAGCTGCGCCGCGAGGTCGGCCAGCAGGGTGAGCCGGGCCAGCGGCGTCATGCCGCCCCGGGCACCGGCCGTCCTGGCGTCGGCCTCCGAAACGGCCGGTGACCGGTCCCCGTCGGGCTCGTCGACCGCCGCCTTCCGGATCCTGCCGGGAGTGCGTGGTCCGTCGAGGAAGGTGGTGGCCCGCGGGACGAGCTGGGCGACGAAGACGGTGCGGCCGTCGGCCGTCTCCTGCGTCTGGATGTACAGCCGCACCGGGACCAGCCGGCCGTCCCGGTGCAGCGCCGGGAGCGGCACCGAGCGCCCCACGATGCGGGTGCGGCCGGTGAGCAGCATGGAGGTGAACGCCGCCGTGTGCCGATCGCGCAGATGCTCCGGGACGAGGGTGGTGAGACGGCGTCCGACCAGGTCGTCCGGGTCCCAGCCCAGCAGGCCGGCCGCGGCCCCGTTGGCCGCCACGATCCGGTTGCCCTCGTCGGCGGCGACGATCGGCATCCTGCTGGCCCGCACCTGGCCGGCGTCCCACGGGACGAGCTCGGCGGAGCTGACCTCCGGCTCACGGGGGACCACCGTCCACGCGGTGGGCCGGCCCCCGGTCAGCTGCCCGACGATCTCGTCGAAGAGCCAGTCCTGGAAGGCGCGGCCGCGGGGCAGGGCCGGCAGCGTGAGCAGCCGCTCCTCCCGCGCCCGTGCCTCGGCCAGGTCGAGTACGCGGCGCAGTGCCCGCACCGCCGGCAGGGCGTCGGCCGACAGGGGGAGGGGCAGGGTGCGCAGACCGGACTCGGGGACCGGGTCCTCCAGCGTGGCCGCCACACCGGCGCTGATCACGTTGTTGACGTCGTTGGCCGCCGCGAGGTCCTCGGGCGGCACCCCGAGGAGGTCTCCCGCGGACGCGGCGAGGGTCAGCTCGCGCAGCACCGCGTGCCGATGCTGGCGGCACGCGGACTCCAGGGCGGCCGGCAGGTCGACGAGCGTCACCGTCCGTTCGGCGCGTCGGGGCGGCACGGCGGTCTCCCACCCGGCCGACGGCGGTGGCGGACCGTCGTGCCACAACTCGAACCACACCGTCTTGCCCGCGTCGCCGCTGTGGGCCCCGAACCGGGAGGCCAACTGCTCCACCAGCGCCAGTCCCTGTCCCGTACCCGCGTACGGTGAGCAGCGCTGCGGTACCAGTCCACGGCTCGGCCGCCGGTCCCCGACCCGTACCCGCACCCGGCCGTCCAGGCGTGCCACACTCACCTCGACCTCGGTGCGCGCGTGCAGCACCGCGTTGGTGACCAGCTCGCTGACCAGGAGCTGGGCCGTTCCCACCAGGTCGGAGGGGGCACCCTCCAGCGCGGCACACACGAACCGACGGGCCGCCGCCACGCTCACCGGCCCGTCGGGAAAACACCGTGACACCGCCGCCGGCGGCGGATCGGGGTAACCCATGACCTCAGTGTGGGCCCCGCACGGCTCGCCCCGCAGCGCGCGCCGTCGCGGCGCGCCCCGCCCCCGGCGGCGCTTCTGTCCGCCGGTCGGGTGAAGCCGCCTGGTGAAAGCCCGGGGAGAGGGGCGTCGGTGGCGGTCTGGTGCGAAAGGTCCGTGCCCGTCCGGGAGCGCCGGGTCTGGCAGGCGGCTGATTACTCCGATAGCTTGCAGGTGCGGCCCCGCGTTCTCCCCCGTACGCGGGGCCGCACCAGTGGGGCCGCGAGGCGGTCCGGCTCAGAGGGCGAGTGCGCCCCGCAGTCCCGGTTGCAGCCGGTCCCCGTGCGCACGGACCATGTCGTCGCACAGCCGCCAGATCTCCTCGACCGTGAGGGTCGCCGCCGTCGCAGGGTCGGCCATCGCCGCGTGCCTGATGTGTCGCGGGTCGTCCTCCGTCGCCGCCCGCACCACCAGGTCGGTGGTGCTGAGGTAGGCCCGGTTCAGGGCCGCCAGCTGCGGGGGCAGCGCGCCGATACGGGTGGGCTGGAGGCCCGCGGAGTCGACCAGGCACGGCACCTCGACGGTGCCCCGGGCGGGCAGGTTCTCGATCAGCCCGTGGTTCGGCACATTGCCGTAGACCGTGCGGGGCGTGCCGGTCACCATGCTGTGGATGATCTGCGGCGCGTACTCCATGGTGCCCTCGACCGTGAGCGGCGCCCCGCACGCCAGCGCGTCGCGGGTGCGCTCGTACTCGGCCACGTTCTCGTCCACGATGCCCAGATAGGCGCCGACGGGCAGCCGCAGCCGGTCGATCTCGCCGTCGTGGTGCAGGTACCAGGGGACGTACTCGGAGGAGTGCTCGCTGGTCTCCGTCGGGTAGTGGCCGAGGCGCCGGTACATGTCCATGCGGACCCGGCGGCGCAGCTGCGGGTCCTCGGCGATCAGGGCGTCCAGACGCGGGTGGAGGTCCTCGCCCGCGTGTTCCAGGCGCAGCACCCACGCCTGGTGGTTGACGCCCGCGGCCCGGTAGGTGACCTCCTCGTAGGGGACCTTCAGCAGCTCGCACAGGCCCTGGACGGTCCAGTACACGGAGTGGCACAGCCCCACCACCCGTGTCAGGCCGGTCGCCTCGGCGAGGTACTGGACGTTCATCGCCATCGGGTTGGTGTAGTTGAGCAGCCAGGCGTCCGGGCAGACCTCGGCGATGTCCTGGCCCAGCGCCTTGAGCAGCGGGAAGGTGCGCAGGGCGCGGAAGATGCCGCCGACGCCGAGGGTGTCGCCGATGGTCTGGCGCAGTCCGTACCGGGCCGGTACCTCGAAGTCGGTACGGGTCGCCTCGCCCATGCCGACCTGCACGATGTTGATGACGAAGTCGGCGCCGACCAGCGCCTCGCGGCGGTCGGCGTGCGCGGTGACGCGCGGCCGGGCACCGCGTTCGGCGGCGATGTACTCGGCGGCGGCCCGCGCGGTGGCCAGGCGCTCCGGGTCGATGTCGTGCAGCGCGATGTGCGCGGACTTCAGCTCGTCGAAGGCGAAGAGGTCGGCGAGCAGACCCTGGGTGAAGACGACGCTGCCGGCTCCGACGAAGGTGATCTTGGGTGCGGTCGGGTGGGCGGTGCTCATGCGGGGTTCTTTCCGTTGCGGGTGACCTGGGCTATCGCTTCGTCCCAGGTGGGCTGGGCAGTGGTGCCGCCGTGTGCGCGGGTGGACAGCGCGCCGCAGACGGCGGCGAGTTCGAGGGCCTCGGGCAGGGCGAGTCCGGCGAGGAGCGCGGCGACGAAGCCGGCGTCGAAGCTGTCACCGGCGCCCACCGTGTCCACGGGCCTGGCCGGGATACCGGGCGTGGTGATCAGGGTCTGCCCGTCGTGGCACAGGGCGCCCTCGGCCCCGTTCTTGACGACGACCGTCGGTCCCCGGTCGGCGAGCGCGGCGGCGGACTTCCCGAGGTCCGGGCCGTCGAGTCCGGCGAGCCGCCGGGCCTCGGCCGCGTTGGGAAGCAGGTAGTCGACGTGCGGGAGTACGGCGTCCAGCCCGGCCGGGTCCCAGCGGCCGGCGGGGTCGTCGTTGGTGTCGAGGGACGTCGTCGCCCCGTGGGAGCGCGCCGTGCGCAGCAGGCCGGGCAGGCCCGCGGCGAGGCCGGGCAGCAGGAAGTACGACGCGGCGTGCACGTGCCGGGCGGCGGTGAGCAACCCGGCCGGGACGTCCCCGGCCGTCGTGGCCGGCAGGGTGCCCGGGGCCGTGACGATGGCGCGGTCGTCGCCCCGGGTGAGCACGACGGTGAGCGGGGTCGGCCGTCGCGGATCGACGAGCAGGGCACCGGTGTCGACCCCGTGGGCGCCGAGGGTGTCGCGGACGTAGCGGCCCGCGTCGTCGTCGCCCACGCGGCCGGCGAACGCCACCCGCAGGCCGAGGCGGGCGGCCCCGCACGCCATGATCGCGGCGGAGCCGCCGAGCGTGAGGGCACCGTCCGGGACGAGTTGTTCGCGCTGTCCGAAGGCGAGAGGGGCGTCGAGGGACCCCACGACGACGTCGGGATTGGCGTCGCCGACGACGAGCAGGTCGAGGCTGTGCGGCATGGGTCTTCCCTGGAGTGAGGGTGGACGGCGGACCAAGGGCGGGCGGTCAGCCCTTGAGCCCGCTGGAGGTGATCGACTGGATGAAGGTCTTCTGCGCGCCGAGGAAGGCGAGCAGGACCGGCAGCACGGTGATGACGTTGCCCGCCATCACGGCCGCCCACTGCGTGTGGTGCTGCCCCTGGAAGGTGGTCAGGCCCAGTTGCAGCGTGTACTGCGTGTCGTGGTTGATGGCGATCAGCGGCCAGGTCAGGTCGTTCCAGGTGGTCAGGAAGGTGAGCACGGCCACCGTGGCCAGCGCCGGACGGGACAGCGGCAGCACGATCCGCCACAGAACCCGCAGCCGTGAGCAGCCGTCGATCCAGGCGGCCTCCTCCAGCTCCCTGGGCAGCGAGAGGAAGAACTGCCGCAGCAGGAACACCGCGAACGGCGTGACCAGCGACGGCACGATCAGCGCGCCCAGGGTGTCGATGAGGCCGAGCTTCTTCATCACCAGGAAGGTCGGGATCATCGTCAGCTGGAACGGCACCGCCATGGTGGCCAGCATCAGCCCCATCAGCACCCGGGAGCCCGCGAACCGCATCCGGGCGAAGGCGTACCCGGCCAGCGAGCCGAAGACGAGGTTCGCGGCGACCGTGACGGCGGAGACGATGAGCGAGTTGACGAACCAGCGGGGGAACATCGCGTTGCCCAGCACATAGCGGTAGCCGCCGAGGTCGATGCCGGACGGCCACAGGGCCGGCGGGAACCGGTTGATCTCCGCGTTGCTCATGACCGAGCTGAGTACCAGCCAGACCAGCGGCACGGCGAAGACCAGCGCGAGCGGAGCGAGCAGCAGGTGCCAGGGACTGAACGGGAGCCGCGGGCGCCGCCGTTCGGCGGCGGCGGGCTGTGCCGCCAGGGCCTTCGCGGTGCCCGGGGTGGAGGTCGCCGTCATGATCGGGCCCCTTCGAGACGGTGGCGTCCCCGACGCCGGACGATGCGGACGGCACCCGCGACCAGGCCGAGGGCGACGGCCAGGACGTAGGCGGCCGAGGCCCCGTATCCGGCGGTGGCGTTCTTGAAGGCCTGCTCCCAGATGAAGTAGACGATCACCGTCGTCGAACCGAGCGGACCGCCCTTGGTGGTGACGTACACGAGGTCGAAGACCTGGAGGGACTGGATGGCCTGCCACAGCACCAGGAAGACGGTGACCGGCGTGAGCGTGGGCAGCGTGACGTGGCGCAGCAGGTGCCGGCGCCCGGCGCCGTCGAGGCGCGCGGCCTCGATCAGGGACTGCGGCACGTCCTGGAGGGCGGCGAGGTAGACGACGACACAGAACCCGGTGCCGCTCCACAGCGTGATCGCCACCAGCACGAGCAGTGCTTGGGAGGGATCGGACAGGAAGCCCTGCGACGAGACGCCGAGGCGGTGCAGCACCGAGTTGGCGGCGCCGAACTCCGGGTCCAGGATGAAGGAGAACAGCACGCCCTGCGCGGTCGCCGAGAGCACGAACGGCACGAAGATCAGGGTGCGGTAGAGGCCGACGAAGCGGATGCGCTGGTTCAGGACCATGGCGAGAGCCAGTCCCAGCAGCAGGCTCAGCGGCACGTACAGCACCGTGTAGAGCAGGGTGTTGCGGACCGCCTGGCTGAAGTTCGGGTCCTGGGCGAGGGCGCGGTAGTTGTCCAGGCCGACCCAGCGGCTGGGCGTGACCAGGTCGCTGGCCTGGAAGGACAGCAGCAGCGACCAGACGACCGGGACGATGCTCAGGCCGAGGACGATCAGGACCGCCGGTGAGACGAACGCCCAGGCGGTGCCGGTTTCGCGCCGGCGCTTGCGGCGCAGTGGCCGTGGGTCCGGCGGCGGGCCCTCTACGGTGATGGGGCGGGGGAGGCGCGGCATGGCGGTGTGGCTCCTCAACGCGGGATGAGCAGGGCGGCGTTGGCTTCGTCGGCGCAGGCACGCAGCGCCTTCTCGGGGGTGCTGCGTCCCAGGAGCACGGCGACGACCGCCTGCCCCAGCGCCTGCGAGACCTCCGGGTACGCCGGGTGGACGGGACGCACCCGCGCCGTCTCCAACGCCGTGGTGAACACGTTCAGGCCCTCGGTGCGGGCGACCTTGTCCTGCCAGGCGGGCAGGGCCTCGGTGCGGCGGCTGAGCGGGAGGCTGCCGGCCTCGATGTCCCAGCGCACGTCCTGCTCGGGCCGGGCCAGCCAGGTCAGGAAGGTCCGGGCGGCCTCGGACCGGGCCTCGCCGTTGTCGAACACGGTCCAGGTGTCCGGACCCGAGATGGTGACCGGGCGTCCGCTGAAGGAGGGCAGGGGAGCGACGTGGTAGTCGACCCCGGCGCTCTCGATGTCGGGCAGCTGCCACGGGCCGGTGACCACCATGCCCATGCGGCCCGACTGGAACACCTGGTACATCTGCTCACTGCCGGGCTTGGGATCGACGTACACGCACTTGTCCCGGGCCAGGTCGGCCACCACCTGAAGCGCCCGGGCTCCGGTGTCGGCGAAGCCGATGCCCTTGCCGCCGTCGTCGACGACGTCGCCGCCCAGGTCCCAGATCAGCGGCCACAGGCGCCACACGGTGTCCTCGTCGCCGGTGCCCGGCCAGCCGGTGCCGAACCTGCCCCGGCCCGACTCGGTGAGCGTGCGCGCACAGGAGACGAAGTCCCGCCAGGTCCAGCCCGCCTTCGGCAGGGGCAGACCGGCCTCGCCGAACAGCTTCTTGTTGCAGACCACGGCGAGCGAGTCGAGCACCGCGGGAGCGGCCCTGACCCTGCCGTTGAGCGTGACGGCGTCCCTGGAGGCGGCCCAGTAGTTCTTCCACGGCACGGGCCCCGCCCCGACCATGTCGGTGAGGTCCACGACCTGCGGGCTGCGGGCCACCCGGGCCAGGTCCGACCCGAAGATGTAGGCGATGTCGGGGTAGGAACCGGCGGCGAGGGCGGCCGTCACCTTCTGCAGCATCACGTCCGACAGCACACCGCCGCCCAGCTTCACCCTGATCTTCGGGTGGGCCCGCTCGAAGTCGGCGACGAGCCCTTCCAGGACCTTCTTCGCCGTGTCCGCCTGGCCGTGCCACATCTCGACGGTGACCGTGCCGTCGGCCGCGACGCCGTCGTCCGTACCGGCACCGCAGCCGGTCACCGCGGTGCCCGCGACCGCCGCGAGCGCGGCGCCACCGCCGGCCCGCAGCACACCCCGGCGCGAGGGGCGCGCGGCACGTCGGACCGCATCCATCTGTACCTCCAAGGACTGGACTGGCCGTCGGGCGGTGTCAGCAGGTCTCACGGACGTAGCCGCTGCTGCCCTTCGGCGACACGTCCAGGTCGCGCCGGACGATGCTCAGCTCGTCGCCGAAACCCGCGCACGCCTTCGAAAGGCCCTTGGCGGTGTACTCGATGACGATCACCCGGTCGCCGAACTCGGCGGTGTAGTCGCCGCACTCGTCCCACTCGCCGCACTCCTCGGCGACCGCGAAGTCCAGCCCGTTTCGCTCGCGGTTCGGGGCCAGCTCGACCGTGTTCTTCTGCCCGATGGCCAGCCCGTCGGAGTGCGCGCGCTCGGCCAGCAGCTTGATCAGGCCCTGTGCGTCGGCGGCGTCCAGCAGGTCGCCCGCGCGGGTGTAGCTGTCGTAGTTGTCCGGTTCGACGGCCTGGAAGCCCTTGTCGGCGCAGCCGTCGATCCAGGTGCCGACCTTCTCGGCGATGCGCTCGCGCTTGTCGGCGGTGCGGATGTCGAGGAAGGCCTCGCCCCAGTCGGTGTCGTAGACGACGTCGCCGTTCGCGTCGCGCAGCAGCAGGTCGTCGTCCCAGTCCTGCTCGGCGCCGGGCTGGGCCTGGAAGGCGTTGACGTAGCAGATGTTGTACAGGCCCGGCGCCGGGGAGGCCGTGTGGTCTCGGCTGACCACTCGCACACCGGCCGGCGGGGTGTAGGCGCCGCCGATCTGGTAGTCGAAGCCCGCGTGGGCGGGGGGCGGGGTGTAGGTCGCCGCCTCGGCGGGGCTGCTGCCCGGGACGAGAGCGGCGGCGGTGACGAGGACGGCGGTGGCACCTATGCCGGCCAGTACCGGCTTCCTGGGGGTGTGCACCTGTGTACGGCTCATCGTTCGAGCTCCGGAGGATGGTGGGCACGTCCCCGCCTCGGACGCGCGTGGACGTCCTGGCGACTCAGTCCGGGCTCCTGGCGCGAGGCCAGCTACCGGCTGGGCGTACCTCTGCCGCCGATCACACGACATCGGCGTTGACCGGGAGTAAATCGACCGGGTCCAGGCCCTGTCAAGGGTTCGAAACGAGAGAGGTCATGCATGAAGGTGATCGAAATCAGCTCGTACGGTGCAGAATCAATCACCAGGCGTCGGTTCCCGGATGTCCGGGAACGATGGATACGAGCCGGACGGGAGCCGTGATCACGCGGCTCCCGCGGGGCTGGTAGCGTCGCGTGGTCGCGGCGGGCGGCGCGAGAGAGGTGTCGGTGCGTGGGAGAGCGGCAGGACCGTGACTGGACGGCGATGACGCCGGGCGACTTCGACCGGGACGCCCCCCTGGTCCTCAACGTGGGCACCGGCCCCGCCACCGTCCCGGCCGAGCCCGACGAGTACGGCACCGCCCCGCTGTTCGGCGAGACGGCACCGGCACCCGGCACCCGGCCGCGCCACCGGCGGGGACGGCCCGCGCCCGGTCAGGAGCGGCTGTTCTGACCGTCCCCGCCAGGGGTCACGGGGCGGGCACCTCGTCCACGAACCCGGTACCGGCGGCGCGGTACCCGGCGACCTTCGCGGCCACCTCGGCCGGGGTGAGCACCTGGTCCTTGACGTGCAGGACGTAGTCGACCTGCTGGTCGTAGGCGCGTGAGGACGTCGCGGTCTGGCCGTTCAGATCGATCAGCCACTGGTTGAAGTTGATCGACATCGGCCGCTCGGGCAGGTACTGCGCGTCATGCGTACCGAACAGCTGCCCGTCCACGTAGTAGGTGATGGCACCTGCGTCGATGGTCACCACCAGGTCGTGCCAGCCGGCGTAGCTGCCGCGCTGCTCGGAGTGCTGGTTGACGGCCTGCCAGGGATCCGGGTCGTAGGTCTCCCAGGAGGTCGTGTAGAGGATGTTCGACGGCTCGCCCCAGCCGCCGTTCGGCAGGTACTCGAAGTCGTACTCGGCGTAGTCGTCGGCCATCGGCGCCTTGAGGTCGTTGATGGTGAAGAAAGTCTGCACCAGGTGGTCCCCGTCGGGCCCCGACTTAGGCGTGTCGGCGAACTTGACGCGCGCGGCGTAGGTGCCGTTCTTGAACTTCGTCGACTTGGTCAGGACCTCGGTCTGCGTGGTGGAGGCACCGGTTCCGGCGGTGGAGGTCTCCAGGTTCATCACCGAGTTGCCGCCCGTGGAGACGAAGGTGACCTTCGACGGGTCCCAGGTGGCTCCGGGCACGCCGGGCCCGCCGGAGTCGGAGCGCACGCTCCAGCCGTGCGCGGAGAGCGCGGGATCGGTGTGCGAGCCGTAGTCGAAGTCGTCGAACAGGCTCTGGCCGCCGCCGGGCGGATCGGTGGGGTCCGTCGGATCGGTCGGATCGGTGGGGTCGTTGCCCTCGGGAGCCGTCCCCCAGACGGTGGCGCCGGCCAGCTGGGCGGTGACCCTGTCCCAGTTCGCGTAAGAGGTCTGGCCGCCGCCGAAGGAGTAGTCGTCGCTCTGGCGCAGTGTCTGCCAGTTGCTCTGGTGGAAGCGCAGCTGCAGGTCACCGGTGTCCGCGCCGGGGGCCAGGGTGCCGGCCGCCGCCGTGAAGCCGATCTCCAGGTAGCGGTCGGCCGTCGCGGTCGGGTTGCCCAGGGTGCCGAACGTGCCGGTGACGGCGGCGCAGCCGCGCACCGCCCAGGAACAGGCGAAGCGGTAGGAGGCGCTCGGGGAGTCCGCCTTGAAGAAGTAGCGGATCCTCACCTCGCTCAACCGCACGGTGGACGAACCGGTGTTGCGGACCTTGAACCAGGGTTCCGTCTGCTCCGCGGTGGCCCCGCTCGCGCTGGTGCGGTACTGGACGGTGACGCCCTCGGCGGCGGGAGCGGCGTGGGCGGGGAGGGCGGTCAGGGCACCGCCGCCCAGGAGGACGGACAGGGCGAGCGCCAGGCGGGCGCGGCCCCCGTTGGGTCGGGTTCTCATGCGGGATCCTTTCGGCACGGCTCCCGGCGGCGCGGGAGCGTCGGTGGATGGTGCGTGGTGTGGGGGAACGTCAGGGGGAGCCCGGGCGGCGGGCCGGAGTGCGGGACGTCCAGGGCGTCCAGCCGGGCGCGGTGCCCGGCCAGCCGGCCCGTGAAGTCCAGCCAGCCCGACGTGCCGTCCCAGACCCGGTCGGCGAGCGCGCACAGCCGGGGGAAGGTGAGGTACTCGATGTGCTCGGGGGTCCGCACGAACTCCGTCCACAACTGGCCCTGGGCGCCCAGCACCCGGGAGGCCGCCTCCGGCGTCGGCGGTGCGAGGTCCACGTCGTGGACGGCGCGCAGGTCGACGATCATCCCGGGCTGGGCGGGCGGTTCGCCGGGGCCCGGGCCGCGCGCGTAGTCGAAGTAGGTCGCGCGGTGGTCGGCGTGCACGACCTGGTGTCCGCGCAGGGCCGCCGCCCGGGCGTGCGCCGGTTCGCGCCAGCTCATCACCGTGCAGTCCAGGGGGAGGGCTACGCCGCTCTCGGCCCAGACCACCGGCCTGCGTCCGGCGCGCACCAGGTGCTCGGACAGCCGCGCGATGAACCAGGGGTGCAGCGCACGGGGACCCGCCAGCCGCTCCCGGGCGGCGCGGGCCCGCGCCGCCGGGCTCCGTTCCCACTCCGTGGTGGGGACCTCGTCCCCGCCGATGTGCACGTACGGCGAGGGGAAGACGTCCATCACCTCGTCCAGGACGGTGCGGAAGAAGTCCAGGACGTGCTCGCCGGTGCCCAGGACGTTCTCGCACACGCCCCAGCGCGTCCACACGTCCAGTCGGCGGGTGGGGTCGGTGCCCAGCTCGGGGTAGGCGGCCAGGGCGGCGCGGACGTGCCCCGGCACGCCGGTCTCCGGCAGTACGCTCACGCCCCGCTCCGCCGCGTACGCGACCAGGTCCCGCAGCTCGGCACGGGTGTAGGAGCCGCCGTGCGGCACGCCGTCGAACCGGTCGCTGCCCGCGGGGCCCACCATCGACTCCGCGCGCCGGCCGCCGACCTCGGTGAGCCGGGGACGGGCGGCCACCGGCATCCGCCAGCCCTGGTCGTCGGTGAGGTGGAGGTGGAGGACGTTCAGCTTGTGCAGCGCGAGCAGGTCGACGTAGCGCCGCAGATAGGACACCGGCTGGAAGTGCCGGGCCACGTCGAGCATGGAACCGCGCCAGGCGTGGCGGGGTACGTCGGTGATCTCCACGGCCGGCAGCTCCCACGGCACCCCGCGCACCGGCCGCCCGGACAGGGCGTCGTAGGGCATGAGCTGCCGCACCGTCTGCACTCCGCGCAGGAGCCCGGCCGGGCGGGCGGCCCGCAGCAGGGCGCCCTGGGGGCTCACGGTCAGGCCGTACCCCTCCTCGCCGAGGCCGGTCAGCGCCGGGTCGAGGGCGAGCACGAAGGCGCCGTCGGTCGCGGAGTCCAGGCGCAGCCCGGTGGCCGGGGCGAGGAGGGTGCGCAGCAGGGCCGCGGCCGCACCGGCCCCCGGGGTGACCCGCAGCCGGGTCGTGCCGTCGAGGCGGAAGCGGCCGGAGCGGGTGGAGAGGCGGCGGGGACGGGGGACGAGGGCCAGTTCGGGGCGTGGCAGGTCCACGGGGCGACTCCGGTGGTCGGAGGTGGGCTACGGCGGGCGGGCGGTGCGTGACGGCGGGAAGGCGGTGCGCGAGGGTGGGGGAGAGGGGCGGGGAACGGCGGGCGGCGGACGCGGTCAGCCCTTGACGCCTCCCGAGGCGAGCCCGGCCGTCACATGCCGTTGCAGGGAGAGGAAGATGATCAGCGCGGGGAGCGCGAAGAGCGTGGCGGCCGCCATGGTGGCCCCCCAGTCGGTGCCGAAGGTCGACTGGAACGAGGAGAGCCACACCGGGAGCGTGCGGCTGTCCTGCTGCTTGATGATGAGGAAGTTGGCGTAGGTGAACTCGTTCCAGGCGGTGATGAAGCCGAACAGCGAGGTGGCCATGAGCCCCGGAGCCAGCAGCGGGAACGCCACCTTGCGGAACGCCCCGGCCCGGGTGCAGCCGTCGACCTGTGCCGCCTCCTCCAGCTCCCGAGGGATGCCCGCGATGAAGCCCCGCAGCACGACCACCGTGAACGGCAGCGTGATCATGAAGTAGATCAGGGTCAGCGTCGGGAGCCGGTCCAGCATCCCGGTGTCGCGGGAGATGATGTAGACCGGGATGATCAGCGACTCCCAGGGCGCCATCTGCGCGACGAACACCGCCAGCATGAACTGCCGGCGCCCGCGCCAGCGCATGCGGGCCACGGCGTAGGCGGCGCCGAGGGCGACCAGCAGGGCGAGCAGGACCGCGCTCAGGGTGACCAGGAGGCTGTTGCGCCAGAACAGTGCGAAGCCGTCGGCGCCGACCGCCTCGCGGAAGTGCTCGAGGGTCCAGGCGCGCGGCACCAGCCGGGGGTCGTAGGACTGGATGTCCGTCGACGGTGTGAACGCGGTCGTGACCATCCAGTACACGGGGAACAGGCAGACCACCACGGTGAGCGCGGCGGCGGCGTTCAGCGGGAGGCGGCGCAGCGCGCGGCGCACGGGGGGACGGGGACGCGGGGTGCTCACGGCTGCTCGCCCTCCTGACGGAACAGTTGGCGGAAGTAGAGGACCAGGACGCCGCTCATCAGCAGGACCGTGAGCATCGAGGCGGCCGAGCCCAGGTCGTAGCGCTGGTGTGCCAGCGCGGTCTGCACGGCGTACACCGGCAGGATGGTGGTGGCCTCTCCCGGCCCGCCGCGGGTCATCACCCAGATCTGCACGAACGCCTTGAACGTCCAGATCACTTCGAGGGACAGGACCAGCATGAAGATCGGCCGGACCAGCGGGAACGTGACGGAACGGAAGACGCGGGCGCCCCCCGCGCCGTCCATGCGCGCCGACTCGTACAGTTCCGCCGGCACCGTGACCAGCGCCGAGTAGAGCGTGATCGCGGCGAACGGCACGGACTGCCAGACGATCAGCACCACCACGATGCCGAACGCGGCCCCGCCGTGCGCGAACCAGGGATAGCCCTCGTACGACTCGAATCCGAGGCCGGTGAGGGTCTCGTTGACGATGCCGAACTCGGAGTGGAACAGCCACTGGAACACGGTGGTGGCCGCGACCACCGGTACCGCCCAGACCAGGACCAGGGAGCTGAGCACCACGGTCCTGGCCGCCCGGCCCAGCCGCTCGGTCATCAGCGCGACCAGGGTGGACAGCACCATGATCGCGACGACGTTGACCGCCATGAACACGAAGGTGCGGCGCACCACCTCCCAGAACTCCGGGTCGCCGAGCAGCGTCCGGTAGTTGCGCAGACCCACGAACTCGGCGTCACCCAGGATGAGTTGACGCAGCCGGAAGTCCTGGAAGGAGATGAGCACGGCGCGGGCCAGCGGATAGAGCAGCAGGTACAGCATGCCCAGCACGGCGGGGGCGACCAGCAGGTAGGGCCAGAGGGCTCCCCGGCCTGCCGTGCCGCGCGGCACGCTCCGCTCACGGACGGTCGACACGTCGCCTCCTGGTCTCGTGGTCGTGGTGTCGGGGACGACGGCGGTCAGGAGTCGCTGCCCAGCGTCTCGGTGATGGTCCGGGACGCCCCGGCCGCGGCGGACTCGGCGTCCTTGCCGGTGAGCACGGCCGTCATGTACTCCTTGACCGGGTTCTTGGCCTCGACCGCCGCCCACTGGGGCGTGTTGGGCGTGGCGTGGCCGTTCGCGGCGCCGGCCGCCATGGCCGCCGTGCCCGGGTCGTCGGCCACGGCGCCCGCCAGGGTGGTCTTGTTCGGTACGTAGCTCATGGCGACGGCGAGCTTCTTCTGCCAGGCGTCACCGGTCAGCTCGCGGATGAGGGTGAACGCCTCCTCCTGGTGTGCGGCGACGGCCGGGACGACGAGGTCGGAGCCGCCGGTGAAGACGGCGCCCGGACGGTCGGCGGTCTTGCCGGGGATCGGGAAGAATCCCAGCTTTCCCTTGAGCTCGGGGTTCTGCTCCTCGATGACCTTCGCCCCGCCCGGCACGGCGATGATCTGTGCGACCTGCCCCTTCGCCATCACCTCCGCCTGCGGAGGCCGGGCCTCGTCCGAGTCCTTGGGGCCCTTGCCGAGGGCCTGGAGGCGCCGGTAGAAGTCCATGGCCCGCAGTGCCCCGGGGCTGTCGAGACCGCCCTTCCACTCGCCGTCGGACTTCACGGCCAGGTCGCCGCCCTCGTCCCAGACGAAGCCGGACAGCACGTACCAGTTCTGCCCCGGCAGGTAGATGCCCTGGGTCCCGCCCGTGTTCAGCTTGCGGGTGGCCTCGATCCACTGGTCCCTGGTCCTGATCCGCGCGGGATCGATCCCGGCCTTCTCGAACAGGTCGGTGCGGTGGATGACCACCCGGTTGGCCGCGTAGTAGGGAATGCCGTACTGCTTACCCTCGTACGACCCGGGCTCCGCGAGACCTTCCAGCCAGTCGGCGCCGCCCAAGTCCCCGACCCGGTCGGAGAAGTCGGTGAGGCCGCCGCTCTGGGCGTACTGGGCGACCTGGGTGTTGCCGACCTCGATGACGTCCGGGGCGTCGTTGCTGGCCAGGGCCGCGGTCACCTTCTCGCCTATGCCTTCCCACTCCTGGATCTGGATCTTCACGTCGATGTCGGGGTGGGCCTTCTCGAAGCCCGTCTCGAACTCCTTCTGGAACTTCGCCGAGACGCTGTCACGCATGAGCCACACGTCGAGGGCGGTCCTGCCGTCCCCGGCGCCGTCGGAGGAGCCGCCGGACGAGGAGCAGGCGGCGAGCCCGGCGCTGAGCACCAGCGCGGAGAGCAGGGCGAGCGAACGGTACTTCACGGTTCACCTCTGGGAGAGCTGGAAGGGACGACGCACCCACACTTGACCAGTAAGGGGCGCTGGGCTTACCAGTCGGCGTTGGTCGAAGGTGGCATGGACCAATGAGGGCGTCAACCCCTCCCGTATGCCCGGGTTTTCGGCCGATCGGGATGCGGGGAGTGGCTGGTTTGCGCCTGATGTGGACAGGTAAGCTCGGCTGACCAGCAGACCAGTTACGGGAGTACTGCATGGAGATCGACGCCGCCGCCTCGGGTGCGGTGCTCAAGCGGGAGCGCGTCCGCGACGCCATCCTGGAACTCATCGAGGAACGGCGCCCCGGGGACGCCATCCCCTCCGAGCGCACCCTGTGCGCCGAACTCGGCGTGTCCCGGCCGACGTTGCGCGCCGCGGTCGACGAACTCGTGGTCGCCGGGCTGCTGGTGCGCGAGCACGGCCGGGGCATGTTCGTCGCCGCCGAGAAGATCACCCAGGAACTGGTCTCCGACCGCCGGGCCTTCAGCCTCCCCCAGGCCGCGGGCGCCTGGACCAGCAGGCTCCTTGAGGTCCGCACCCTGCCCGCGGGCGCCCGGGTGGGCCGCAAGCTGCGCATGTCGCCGGCGGCGCGGATCCACTACGTGGCACGTCTGCGGCTGGTCGACGGCTCGCCCATGGCCATCGAGTACCTGCACGTGCCGGCCGACCTCGTCTCGGACCTGACCAGTGAGGAACTGGAGCAGGGCGACCTGTACGAGCACCTGGGCGAGCGGCACGACGTCCGGGTCAGCGAGGCCGTGCAGTCCATCGAACCCACCGTGGTCACCCGCGCCGAGGCCGACCTGCTCGACGTGCCCGAACTCTCCCCGGCGCTGCTCTTCGAGCGCCTGACCACCGACACCGGGGGCCGGCCCGTCGAGTACGTGCACTCCCTCTACCGGGGCGACCGCTACCGGATCGTCTCCCGGCTCACCCTGGGCCCGCGTGACCGGACGCCGCCGTCGGACCACGGCCACCATCCGGGCATCCCGCCGGGGGACTTCACCACCAAGGACCCCGTCACGCTCTCCACTCGCGGGGTGGTGCAGGACGGGATGTAGCGGCACCCCAGGTGCGCGTAAGTGCTCGGAACGGCTTTGTATCGAGCACGTATTGACATGTCTCGGCTGACCCCGCAGAGTCATGCCCCGAAAGTGTTCGACAGCCCGACGTTGCCCGACCGCGCCCCGAACGTGATGCGAACCGCCACGAGGAGTGTTGCCGTCATGTCCGAAACGCCCGCTGTCTCACGCCGACTGCTCCTGGGCTCCGCCGCCGCCACCGGTGCCCTCGCGGCCGGGATCGGGGCCGCCGCCCCGTCCGCGTCGGCGGCCGAACAGGCGCCCCGCCGCAGGCCCGGCCAGAAGTCGATGACCGGCGTGCCCTTCGCCGCCCACAGAACCGTCCGCGTCGCGGTCATCGGCCTCGGCAACCGGGGCGGCGGCATGATCACCGGCTGGGCGGCCGTGCCCGGCTGCACCGTGACCGCCGTCTGCGACATCCGCGCCGACCGGGCCCAGCGTGCCGCCGACCGCCTGGAGGGCAAGGGCCACCCGCGTCCCGCCGAGTACGGCGGCTCCGCCGACTCCTACGCCCGGATGCTCCGCCGCGACGACATCGACCTCGTGTACGTCGCCACGCCCTGGGAGTTCCACTACGAGCACGGCCGGGCCGCGCTGCTCAGCGGCAGGCACGCCGTCGTGGAACTGCCCATCGCGACCGAGCTGCGCCAGCTGTGGGACCTCGTCGACACCTCCGAGCGCACCCGCAGGCACCTGCTCCTGTCCGAGAACTGCAACTACGGCCGCAACGAACTGGCCATGCTGAAGGCGGCGCACGACGGCCTGTTCGGAGACCTCACCAACGGCCACGGAGGCTACCTGCACGACCTGCGCGAACTGCTCTTCTCGGACACCTACTACACCGACTCCTGGCGACGGCTGTGGCACACCCGCAGCACCGCCTCCTTCTACCCCATGCACGGGCTGGCCCCGATCGCGGCGGCCATGGACGTCAACCGCGGCGACCGCATGACCACCCTGCGCGCCACCGCGACGGCCCCGAAGGGGCTGGCCGACTACCGGGCCCGCTTCGTCCCACGGGACCACCCGTCCTGGAAGGAGACCTACATCAACGGTGACCTGGTCACCTGCATGATCGAAACGGCGAAGGGCAGGACGATCCGCGCGGAGCACGACGTGAGTTCGCCCCGGCCCTACAGCCGGATCAACACCCTCGCGGGCAGCCGGGGCATCGTCGAGGACTACGCCGGACCCGCCCCGACCGGCGCCCGCATCTACGTGGAGCCGGACCACAGCGGCCACACCTGGCGCGACTTCGAGGGCTACCGCAAGGAGTACGACCACTGGCTGTGGCAGAAGGTCGGCGACGACGCCGCGAACAACGGCGGCCACGGCGGCATGGACTACGTCCTGCAGTGGCGCACGGTCCAGCTGATGCGCGCGGGTCTGGTACCGGACATCGACGTCTACGACTCGGCCGCCTGGTGCTCGCCCGTCCCGCTCAGCGTCATGTCGCTGGCCAAGGGCGGCCGCCCCGTCGAGATCCCGGACTTCACCCGGGGCGCCTGGCGTGAGCGCAGGCCCGGTCTGGACTCGGCGCCCACCGACATGCCGCCCGTCGGCTGAGCACGGCCCACGGGCACCACGCCCTGAGGGCGGTCGTCCCTCCGCGGCGGCCTACCGCGCCAGAACCTCCCGAGGGCCCATGACGATGACGGGCTCCTTGCCCGGGTCCAGGGCCGTCAGCAGCGCACGCATGTGCTCCTCGCTGAGGGACACGCAGGCGTTGGTCGGCCCGTCGTGGTCCACGTGGACCCAGACCCCGCCGCCCCTGTCCTCGCCCATGGGGCGGGTCTTGTCCAGCGGGGTGGTGCCCGGCACCCGGTTGTAGTCGATGGCGACCACGTAGTCGAAAGACCCCTCCAGGGGCTCACCCAGGTACCCGGTACCCGACACGGAGAACTCCGGGTCCTCGTCATAGGGGAGCAGGGTGCCCGGGTCGGGCAGCCGGCCCCCGGCGTCACTGAGGCCGAAGACGCCGATGGGCGTGTGCAGGTCGCCCGCCTCGTGGTCGTCGGTCCAGCCCCGCAGGCCGTTGTGGGCGGGCCAGGGACCGGCGACCGCGCGCCAGCCCTCGGCCGGGTACTGCTCGTAGAGCACCACCTGTGCGTCCGAGGAGTCCTCGGTCTCGCCGGTGACCACGAGGGCCTGCCGGGTGCCGTCCGGGAGGCGGTCCCGCATGACCGGCCCGACCCCGGGCAGCGGACGGGGGAAGGAGCGCGGGGGAGCGGGGCGCGGGGCCGCGGAACTCGCGGGTGCGTGCGCGTCCTGCGAGGAGACGCCCGCGGGCTCCCCGGTGCAGCCGGTGGCCAGCACGCCGGTGCACATGACAGCGCCGATCACCAGGGCCAGCGCTTTCCTGACGGTCATATCGATCTCCGACTCCGTGGGTGGACTCTTCATAGCTAGACCACTTCAGGAACCGGGGTGTGCGGCCGCCTCGCCGTCTCCCCCGGATGGCGCAGCGGCGGGCCGCGCGGCGGGGACCGAGGCCGCGTGTCGGCAACAAGGTTCGTGCTCACACCCCTTACTCACTGGTGGGGCTCGGACATGCCGTGTAGCGTCAGCAGCAGATGTCGTGGTTCGCCCAGACCGCCCGCGCCGGAGTGCGGGCGGTTTGCTGTGCAATGCCGGAGGACCAGGACGACCACCTCCGGGTTCGCGCGGTGCGGATCCGATATCGGCTGAAAGGCAAAAGGCATGGCCAGCGGAACCGTCAAGTGGTTCAACTCTGAAAAGGGCTTCGGCTTCATCGCGCAGGACGGCGGCGGCCCCGACGTCTTCGCGCACTACTCCAACATCAACGCGACGGGCTACCGCGAGCTGCAGGAAGGCCAGGCCGTCACCTTCGACATCACCCAGGGCCAGAAGGGCCCGCAGGCGGAGAACATCACCCCCGCCTGATCGGGAGATCGCCGAGCAGGGCGGGGTCCTGGGGAACGCTCGTTCCCCGGGACCCCGCCCTGTGGCATGTCGTCCCGCGAGGGACGGGCGACGCGCGGGACGGGCGGCCGTCAGCGAACGCCGCGGAAGAAGTCGAGCAGGGCGGCCGTCAGCTCGGCGGGCGCGTCCTCCTGGACCAGATGGCCCGCGTGGGCGATCGGCTCCCACCGGGCACCGGGGACGAGACCGGCCAGTTCGCGGCCCTTGGCCACGGGGATCCAGGCGTCCTCCTCGCCCCAGCAGATCAGCGTCGGGACGTCGATCCCCGCGTACCGGTCCTGGATCTCGTCCGTGTACCGCTGGTCCGCCTGGGCGATCTGCCGGTAGAAGGCCGGCCGCCCCGTTTCGCCGAGCCAGGGTTCGACCAGCCGGTCCAGGACCGCCGGGTGCAGTCCCGGGCCGCCGGTGGAGCCGACGTACTCGCGCACCAGCGCCCGGTGCAGCGCCTCGGGCAGCTGCTCGAAGACCTCGGCGTGCTCGCGGACGAGCCGGAAGAACGGCGACCCCCAGGGCGCCAGCGCGACCGGGTCGACCAGGGCGAGCGCCCCGTACCGGGCGCCGTGCAGCAGATGCGCCCGCAGGGCGACGGCGCCGCCGAAGTCGTGCGCGGCCACGAGGGGCTCCGCCAGCCCCCAGTGGTCCAGCAGCCGGGCGAAGACCTGGCCCTGCGCGGCCAGGGACACGTCCTGTCCGGCGCTCTTCTCCGACAGCCCGTAGCCGGGCATGTCCCAGACGAACACCTGATGGTGACGCCCCAGCGAGCGGGCCACCGCGCGCCAGACGTACGAGGAGAACGGCGTGCCGTGCAGCAGCACCAGCGGGCGCCCGTCCGGGGCGCCCAGCCGGTTCCAGCGGACGGTGCCCGAGGCGCCGGCGAACGACTCGGGCAACGGCCATGCGGACATGGTGCGGGTTCCTCTCGGTCCGGCGCGGGTCAGGTCGTCCGCGTCAGGGCTTGCGCGCGAGTCCGCCGTGTTCGCCGATCGGCTTGGCGTCGTCGGCGTCCGCGTCCGGACGCCACTGGGTCACCGGGACGACGCCCGGCTCCACCAGCTCCAGCCCGTCGAAGAACGCGGCGATCTGGTCGACGGTGCGCAGGATGTACGGCGCGGCACCGCTCTCGTTGTAGGCGTCCTGGGCCCGGTCGAACTCCGGGTCGATACCGCGCGAGCCGTCGTTGATCGAGAGGTAGCTGCCGGACGGCAGGGCGTCGACGAGCCGGGCGGCGACGGAACGCGCTCGGTCGTAGTCCGGGATGTGGCCCAGGATGTTGCTGAGGATCAGGGCGATGGGCTTGTCGAAGTCCAGCGTCTCGGCGGCCGCCGCGAGGACGGTGTCGGGGTCGAGTACGTCGGAGTCGATGTACGCGGTCGCTCCCTCGGGGGTGGAGTACAGCAGCGCGCGGGCGTGGGCCAGGACCATCGGGTCGTTGTCGACGTAGACGATCCGGCTCTCGGGCGCGATGCGCTGGGCGACCTCGTGGGTGTTGTCGGCGGTCGGCAGACCGGTGCCGATGTCGAGGAACTGCCGGATGCCCGCCTCGGCGACCAGGTGGGTGATGTTGCGGCGCAGGAACGCGCGGCTGCTGCGGGCGACGGTGACGATGCCGGGGAAGACGGCGGTGTAGGCGTCCCCGGCCTGCTCGTCGACCGGGTAGTTGTCCTTCCCGCCGAGCCAGTAGTTCCAGATCCGGGCCGAGTGCGGCACGGACGTGTCGATCTTCTGCTGCGCGGCGTGGCCGGGAGTCGTCGAGGGGTCGCTCATGGGTGCGGTCCGTCTTTCAGCCGAGGCGTGGGTGCTTGACCACAACCTACGTCGCAACGGCCCCTTTCTGTACACCGGTTGGCTGACGGACGCCGACGGGCCCGGCCGGGGCCGGGGTGCCGTCGGTGACGGGCGCCCCTCAGACGCGCGGCGCGCCCGTCACCGACATCACCAGTGAGTACAGGGACGTGGTGGCCGTGATGAACAGACGGTTGTCCTTCGGACCGCCGAAGGTGATGTTCGAGACGGGCTCGGGCACGCGGAGACGGCCGATGAGCGTGCCGTCGGGGTCGTAGCAGTGGACGCCGTCGTGCAGTGCGGCGGCCCACAGGCGGCCCTCGTCGTCGAAGCGGATGTTGTCGAAGTGCACGTCCCCCCGGCCCTCGGCGAAGACCCTCCGGCCGGACAGGGTGCCGTCCTCCCGGACGTCGAACGCGTGGATCCGGGCGGCCCGCGAGTCGGAGACGAACAGCCGCCGCTCGTCGGGGGAGAGGATCACGCCGTTGGGCCCGTCGAACCCGTCGGCGGCGAGGTGTACGTCCCCGGACACCGGGTCGATCCGGTACACGTTGCACGCGCCGATCTCGGACTCGGCACGATGGCCCTCGTAGTCGCTGGTGATGCCGAAGTCCGGGTCGGAGAACCAGATGGTGCCGTCCGAGCGGACGACGGAGTCGTTCGGACTGTTGAGCCGCCTGCCGTCGAAGCGCTCGGCGAGGACGGTCACCGTCCCGTCGGGTTCGGTGCGGGTGACTCGCCGGTTTCCCTGCTCGCAGGTGACCAGGCGGCCCCGCCGGTCGAGGGTGTTGCCGTTGCTGTGGCCCGCCGGAGTGCGGAAGACGCCGACCGAGCCGGTGGCCTCGTCCCAGCGCAGGATGCGGTCGTTGGGGATGTCGCTCCAGATCAGCTGGCGCCAGGCGGGTAGGTACAGCGGGCCCTCGGCCCAGCGGCAGCCGTCGTACAGGACCTCCAGCCTGCTGTCTCCGTTCGCACAGCGTCCGATGCGGAAGCGGTCGTCCAGGATCTCGTACGGGCCGTCGGTGGACATGGTGTCCTCTCAGCGCGGGTGATCAGTACCTCGTTCAACGTAGCCCGGGAGCTGCGCGAACAGCACGTCAACGGTGGTAAAGGAGATCTTCTTCGAACGGCCGTCGGGCGCCGGCTAGAGAGCCGGCGGCCCGGACCGTTCGGACAGGGCGCGCAGCACGTCGAAGCACTCGGTGAGCAGCGGTCGCAGAGCCGGCTTCCGCTCCTCGTCGATCCAGCGGCCGAAGGCGACCTTGAGTACGGCGATCGCCGCCTCGGCGGCCAGCCGCGCCGTCAGCTCGTCCACGCCGCGCTCACGCAGCGCGCCGGTGAGCGCGCCGGACAGGGACGCGAGCTTGGTCAGCTCCCTCTCCCGCAGCTCCGCGTTGGCGTCGATGACGCCCTGCCGCAGGCGGACCAGATCGCCGCGCTCCTCGAAGGCGCCCGCCGCGGCGCCGAGGGCCGCGGCCACCGCCTCCATCGGCGTCGCCGTCGGAGGTGCCGCGGCGACGGCGCCCACGCACAGCTCCTCCAGCCGGCCGGAACCGCCGAAGAGGACCTCGCGCTTGTCCGCGAAGTGCCGGAAGAACGTCCGTTCCGTCAGGCCCGCACGCTTGGTGATCTCGGCCACGGGGGTCTGCTCGTAGCCGCGCTCCACGTACAGCTCCAGCGCCGCCTGCTCCAGGCGGCCGCGCGCGTTCGGCTCCCATCGACCCATGCCGCGGAGTCTACGCGAGGGCAGGCACTGTCATGCCGGACGAGGCGGCCCCTGGCCGTCGCCGAGGACCGCGACGGCCAGGGGCCGCTCGCCCACCGGCAGCCGGGTCACCCGGCCGGTGCCGACCTCGACGACGCTCAGGCCGTTCCAGTAGCCGTCGCGGGTGAAGCCGCCCGAGACGTAGGCGGTGCCGCCGTCGGCGGAGAGGGCGACGGTCTCGTGCGGGCCGTCCAGGGGGATGATCCGTTCGTCGCCGTCGGGCGTGCGGACGGTCAGGGACGGGCCGTCGTCCTCGTCCGGGTCGATCGGGCCGGTACCCACCACGTAGAGCGTGCCGTCGGTGCCCGCCGTGACGCCGTGCTGGTGGGTGTCGGCGGTCATGTCCTCGATGTCGACGCGCCCGGTGCCGGGGTCGACCACCGCCAGGCGCTCGCCCTCGAAGGGCAGCAGCAGGGCTCCGTCGGAGGGGCGTACGGCGGTGTAGTGCGGCTTGAGCCAGGAGTCGAGGCCGCCCTCCGTGCCGTACGGGGCGACCTCGATGCGGCGGGTCGTCCAGGCGTCGGTGTCGACGACGCTCACGTCGAACGAGTCGTGGTTGGTCGCGTAGACCTGCCGCCCGTCACGCGAGACGTCGACGTCGAAGGGGCGGCGGCCGACCGGCACGACCCGCGTCACCTGCCGCCGCCCGGTGTCGACCACCTCCAGCGTGCCGTTGCCGCCGGGGACGTTGACTCCGACGTAGAGGCGGCGGCCGTCGGGGGACAGGGCGATGCCCATGCCGCCGCCCCGGTACTCGCCCGTCGTCACGGGTCCCGTGTCCGTCCGGTAGGGGATGAGGGCGGTGCGCTCGCGGGTGCGGGTGTCCACGGCGGCCACGCCTTCCGCGGTCGCCACCCACGCCGTGCCGTCCTCGCCCAGGGCGATCCCGTACGGCGCCGTCCCGACCCGTACCGAGCCCAGGTCGGCCGCATCGCCCCGCCCGGCGGGGTCGACGAAGGTGACGGTGTCGGCGCCGAAGTCCGTGACCAGCAGGGTGCCTTCCGGAGTGCGCGGTGCTGTGGTGGAGGGCGGGGTGGGCGCCGGGGACACGGACCTGTCGCCGCCTCCGTCCGACGCGCATCCCGCCAGCGTCGCGGTGAGGGCGGCCAGGGCGGCGAGGCGGCCCGCGAGGGAACGCCGGTTCACCGCCGGCCACCCTCCGCGCGTGACTCGGCCCGGCGCAGCAGGTCCGCGATGGCCACGAAGCCCCTGCGCTCGGCATGGGCACGGGCCGTGAGACCGTCGCCGTCCGGCAGCGAGGGGTCGGCGCCCGCGGCGAGCAGGGCGGCCACGACGTCCAGGTACGTACGGTCGCCGTCGCCGAGGACGACCGCTTCGAGGAGCGCCGTCCAGCCGAGCCGATTGACGTGGTCGACGTCGATGTCCGTCTCGGCGAGCACCGCCCGCACGTAGGCCACGTGGCCCCGTTCGCTCGCCGGGATCACCGAGACGCCGCCGAAGCGGTTGGTGAGCGTGAGGTCCGGACCGCCGGGCAGCAGCGCCCGCATCATCGCGACGCTGCCCGTGACCCCGGTGACCAGCCACGCGCTGTCGTCCCGCGCGTCCTGCGCGTTGACGTCCGCGCCGGCCGCGACCAGGACCTCGGCGACCGCGACCCGGTCGGCCAGGGCCGCCCGCAGCAGCGGCGTGCGGCCCTGTTCGTCGCGCAGCTCCCGGTCGGCACCGGCCCGCAGCGCCGCCCGGGCGGCGTCGGCGTCACCGCGGCGAACGGCGTCCGACAGGGCGAGGTCGGCGGGGGTGGGTGGCTTGGCGGTCATGGTGGGACAGCTCCGCGGTGTCGGGGACGTATGCCTCCAGCTTGGGCCCGCGGAGCAACCACGCGGGTCGACGCACCGGCTCCTTCCCCCCGGCCGGACGGACGACGGCCCTGTCGTCCAATCGGACGACCCCCCGACCGACCCCCACGGACCCACCGGCCCCCCCCGACCGACCTCCACGGACCCACCGGCCCACCGCCCGGCCTACCCGGGCCCCGGACCGCCCACGGGAAGGCCGCCGGGCGGCCCACCGGGCCGGCGAACGGCCTAAGGGCTCACCTGACCGCCGCCGGAACGCCCCTCGGCTCACCGGCCCGCCCCAGGAGGGCCGCCGGACGGCCACCGGAACCGCCGGACGGCCTACGGGCCCACCGACCGGCCCATGGCCCCCCCGGCCCACCGAACGGCCGGCGGGCCCACGGGACCGCCGCCGGACGGCCGCCGCACCACCGGACCGCTGCCGGACGGCCACCGGCCCACCGGACCGCCGCCGGACGGTTCCCTGGCTCACCGGACCGCCGCTGGTGGGCCGCCGGACGGCCACCGGAACCGCCGGACCGCCGCCGGACGGTTCCCTGGCTCACCGGACCGCCGCTGGAGGGCCACCGGCCCACCGGACCGCCCGCCGGGCCAACCGCCGGACGGCCCACCGGCCCGGCCCGGCGCGCGGGACGCGGCGGGTCAGCCGACCGGGAAGGGGAGCCGCGCCGCCAACGCGCCCAGCGCGGCCGTCTCCGCCGCGGTCGGCGTCCGCCGTCCGGTGCCGATCAGCAGCGCGTCCCGGTCGGTGAACGAGGCGGGGAACGCCGCACCGACGACGCCCTCCAGCAGTTCCCGCGAGCGCCCGAGCCCCTCCGCGGGCGGCGCCGCCGCCTCCGGGAGGTGCGCGACCAGGTCGAGATGGTGCAGGGACCATTCCAGGACGTACGCGGAGAGGTAGTCGCCGGCCGTGAGCACCTGGCCCTGGGTGCCGACCCTGCCTGTGGGATCCGCGAGCGCCGCGGCGCGCCCGGCGGCGGAACCGACGTCGTCGAGATGGAACTTGAGCAGCCCCGGCTGCTCGTAGGCGGCGGCCAGGCGGACGACGAGCGCGTCGAGCGGGTCGTCCCCGGTCGGGGGCTCGACGACCCGCCAGTAGGTCACCGCGTCCCGGGTCGGCTCCTCGGCGGTCGGGGTGGCCAGGGTGATCAGGACGTCTTGGGCGTCGATGACCAGGTGGCAGACCAGGTCCCGGACGAGCCAGCCGGTGCAGCCGGAGGGCCGGGCGAAGTCCTCGTCGGAGAGGTCGGCGACCGCGGCGAGCAGCGCCGACCAGGAGCGGTTGAAGAGATCCACGCCCGACAGCCAACACCACCGCCCGCCCGGGCGCGACCGCATTCGCGAGGGTGGGGCCCGGCCCGCCCGGTGCCGGTCGCACCGGTCCCGGATCAGCTTTCGGGGACCTTGACCCAGTCGAGGGTGCGCTCGACCGCCATCTTCCAGCCCGCGTACCCCTCCGCGCGCCTCTCCTCGGACCACCGCGGCTCCCAGCGCCTGGACTCGCTCCAGTGAGTGCGCAGTTCGTCGGTGTCCCGCCAGAAGCCCGTGGCCAGCCCCGCCGCGTAGGCCGCGCCGAGGGCGGTGGTCTCCGCGACGACCGGGCGGCTGACGGGAACGCCGAGCACGTCCGCCTGGATCTGCATGCACAGGTCGTTGGCGGTCACCCCGCCGTCGACCCTGAGCACGTCCAGGTGGACCGAGGAGTCCTGCTCCATGGCCTCGACGACGTCGCGGCTCTGGTAGCAGATGGCCTCCAGCGTCGCCCGGGCCAGGTGCGCGTTGTCGTTGTACCGGGCGAGGCCGACGATCGCGCCGCGCGCGTCGGAGCGCCAGTACGGGGCGAACAGGCCGGAGAAGGCGGGAACGAAGTACATGCCGCCGTTGTCCTCGACGGTGCGGGCGAGTTCCTCGCTCTCGGCCGCGGTCTTGATGATCTTCATCTGGTCGCGCAGCCACTGCACGGCGGACCCCGTCACCGCGATGGAGCCCTCCAGCGCGTAGACCGGGGGGTTGTCGCCGAACTGGTAGGCCACGGTCGTCAGCAGGCCGTGCTGGGAGCGGACCAGTTCGGTGCCGGTGTTGAGGACCAGGAAGTTGCCGGTGCCGTAGGTGTTCTTGGCCTCGCCGGGCGAGAAGCAGACCTGGCCGACGGTCGCCGCGTGCTGGTCGCCCAGCACACCGGTGATGGGCACGGCGGCGCGCAGCGGCCGGGAGGTGCGGGTCGTGCCGTACGCCTCCCGGTGCGAGGACGGGTTGATGGTGGGCAGCATGCCGCGGGGGATGCCGAAGAAGCCCAGCAGTTCGTCGTCCCAGTCGAGCGTCTCCAGGTCCATCAGCATGGTGCGGCTCGCGTTGGTCACGTCGGTGGCGTGGATGCCGCCGTCGGGGCCGCCGGTCAGGTTCCACAGGACCCAGGAGTCCGTGTTGCCGAACACCGCGTGTCCCTGTTCCGCCGCCTCGCGGACGCCGTCGACGTTCTCGAGGATCCACTGGATCTTCCCGCCGGAGAAGTACGTCGCGGGCGGCAGCCCCGCCTTGCGGCGGATGACGTCGCCCCGGCCCGACCGCTCCAGGTTGGCCGCGATGGCGTCGGTGCGGGTGTCCTGCCACACGATGGCGTTGTAGTAGGGGCGGCCGGTGCGCGGGTCCCAGACCACCGTGGTCTCGCGCTGGTTGGTGATGCCGATGGCCGCCAGGTCGTTCCCCGACAGTCCGCCGTTGCGCAGGGCGTTCTGCATCACCGAGTTGGTGCGCTCCCAGATCTCCACCGGGTCGTGCTCCACCCATCCGGAGCGCGGGAGGATCTGCTCGTGCTCCAACTGGTGCTTCGCGACCTCGTTGCCCCCGTGGTCGAAGATCATGAACCGCGTGCTGGTGGTCCCCTGGTCCACCGCGCCGATGAAGTCCGCCATGTTCGCTCCGCCTCTTTGGCCGGTGTCGGCCCTGGTTCGGGCACCCTTGGACAGACTAAGGCCGGTTCCGGCAAACCGCACATAAAGGACAGACTCGGCGCGGTGGCCGGCGGTCAGGGAGCGATCGGCAGCCGGCGCTTGTGGTCGGTCTGCCGGTAGCGGGTGAGGATCGTCTCGAAGACCTGCTCCTTCACCGGCTTGCCCTCCAGGAAGTCGTCGATCTCCTCGTAGGTCACGCCGAGGGCATCCTCGTCGGCCTTGCCCGGATCGAGGGTCTCCAGGTCGGCCGTCGGCACCTTCCGGACCAGCTCGGCGGGCGCTCCCAGCGCGTCCGCGACGGCACGCACCCGGCGCTTGGTGAGGCCCGTCAGCGGTACGAGGTCGGCGGCACCGTCGCCGAACTTGGTGAAGAAGCCGGAGACCGCCTCGGCCGCGTGGTCGGTGCCGACGACCAGGCCGCCGTGCGCCCCGGCCACCGCGTACTGCGCGATCATGCGCTGCCGGGCCTTGATGTTGCCGTGCACGAAGTCCTGGTGGCTCGCGTCGCGGAAGGCCACGTCGGCGGCGAGCAGGGCGTCGAGCGCAGCGTCGCTCGCGGGCTTGATGTCCACGGTCAGTACGTGGTCGGCCCGGATGAACGACAGGGCGAGCTGGGCGTCGTGCTCGTCGGCCTGGACGCCGTGCGGCAGCCGCATCGCGTAGAAACGGGCCTCGTGCCCCGCGGCGCGGGCCCGCTCCACGGCGAGCTGGCACAGTCTGCCCGCGGTGGTCGAGTCCACCCCGCCGCTGATCCCGAGCACGAGCGCGCGCAGACCGGTGGAGGTCAGCCGCTCGGCGAGGAAGGCCACCCGGCGCTCGATCTCCTGTTCGGCGTCGAAGGTCTCCGCGACCTCCAGTTCCCGGGCGATCTCCTTCTGCAGGGCGATGGACGCCGGCTCGCTCAATTCCGCTCCTTGTTCGACGGGCAGGGCAGTTCTCGATTCACCCTACCCACAGGCGTCCGGGGAACTCGGACCCACCGTCCGGTGGGGCGGGAGGTGCGGGGCGGCCGTCAGGGGCCGCCCCGCACGGCTGCGGGTCAGTCCAGCGGTTCGACCCGGATGTCGCGGAACCGGACCTTGTTCCCGTGGTCCTGCAGCCGGATCGCCCCGGCGGCCGGTGTCTCGGCCCGGCCCGCCGCGGTGGGCCCGTCGAGCGCGACGTCGTCGTGGACCGTCCTGCCGTTCCACACCACCGTCACCCGCGCGTCGGCGGTCTTGGCGCCGTTCTCGTCGAAGCGGGCGGCACGGAAGACGATGTCGTACGTCTGCCAGGTCTCCGGGGCCGTCGCCGCGTTGGTGTCGGGTGCCTTCTTCAGGTAGATCGCCCCGGCCTCGTTGGTGTCCAGGGTGGTGTCACCGTAGGAGTCGAGGATCTGCAGCTCGTAGCGGTCCTGGAGGTAGATGCCGCTGTTGCCGCGGTCCTGGCCGGTCACGTCGTCCGGCAGCAGGGGTACGCGGAACTCCACGTGCAGTTTGAAGTCCTGGTAGGCGTCCTTGGTGCGGATGTCGCCGCAGCAGACCTCCATCGACCGCTCCTCGGCCAGCGGCCAGGCCACCTTCCTGCCGTCCGTGTGCTGCCACTGTTCCTGGGAGGCGGCGGTGCCGTCGAACAGGGCGACCGGGGCGCCGTGCGGGCGCACGGTGATCAGGTCGAGGTTGACGTGCCCGGTGTCGCCGGGGTCGTAGCGGTAGGAGACCGTGTTGTGTCCGGCGCGCAGCCGCAGTGACTCGGTCCGGGTGGACCAGGTGTCCCAGTCCCCGGTGGAGGGGAGCTGGGTCTGGCGGACCTTCTTCCCGTCGGCGTACAGGGAGAGCGACTTGGTGCCCTCGAAGGGGTTCGGGCCGTTGGAGTAGCGCAGGCCCACGTCGTAGGTGCCTGCCTTGGGGACGGTCACGTCGAACGTCGTGGTGGCCTTGCCCTCGGTGGCGTAGCGGTCGACGAAGCCGCTGCCGGAGTAGCCGGCGTGGTCGGTGTTGATGCCCGCCTTCCCCGTCAGCCGCGCCTCCTCGGCCTCGTACAGGGTGGCCGCCGGCGGCTGCTTGCCGGGCATCTCGTTGAGGGTGTACCAGGCCTCGGTGCTCCACAGCGTCTCACCGGAGGCCGAGGTGAACGGCCGCGGGGAGCGCACGTGCACGACGCGGTCCGGCCTCAGGCCGTCCAGCCGCAGCCGCACGGTGCGGCCGTCGTCCGAGAGCGTCGCGGACCGCACGGCCAGCTCCTCCTGGGCGATCTTCGGGCCGCCGTAGTCGCCGGTCGGCGTGTAGCGCCACTGCTCGGCCTCGTAGCGGGAGGCGAGCTCCGCGGCCGTCTCCTCGGACACCGGCTGGGTGTACGTGAGGTCGAAGCCGCCCGGCACGGCCCGCATCCTCTGGACGTCGAAGGTGTTTCCGCCGTTGGGTGTCAGTTTCTGCAGGCCGAACTTCAGCTTGCCCTCCTGCCCCCAGTTTCCGTCGGCGCCCAGGCCGCCGGTGTAGATGGCGCCGTCGGGGCCCATGGAGACCCGGTTGACGCCCGCCTCCAGGCCCTGGGTGTAGCGGAAGACGGCGCCCTGGTACTGCCCCTTGACCTTCTCCAGGTAGGCGCGCTGCAGACCGCCGTAGGTGACGTCACCGATCAGCATCTGGCCCGCGAACCTGCCCTTGGTGAGGTACAGCGGGGTCGAGGGCGAGTTGCCGATCTCGTTCTGCGGCAGCCACAGCACCGGCTCGGTGACGGGGGAGCCCTCGAAGGGTCCGGCGGGCTCGGTGTAGTGGTTGAAGAAGCGGTCCTGCTTGATCTGGACGAGCTTCGAGGCGGGCAGCCAGCCGCCCTGGTTGTCGGTGGCGAACAGGTCGCCGCCGGGACCCCAGCCGATGCCGTTGGGCGTGCGCAGCCCGCCCGCGACCGGGCTGATCTTCCCCGTCTTCTTGCTGATCCTGTACGTCGTCCCGCGGTTGGGCGCCGGCTGCGGGGTGGTGGTGGCGCCGCCGAGGTCGATGGCGACGGAGAGGTTCACGTAGAAGTAGCCGTCGCGGTAGAGCAGGCCGAACGCGAACTCGTGGAAATTGCCGCCATAGGGCCAGGTGGCGACCGTGCGGTACTCGTCGGTCACGTCGTCTCCGTCGCGGTCGACGAGCCGGGTCAGCTCGTGCTTCTGCGAGACGTAGAGCGAACCGTCCACGTACTTGATGCCCATGGGCTCGCGCAGCCCGCTCGCCACCTTCTCGACACTCACCTTGTCGCGGCTGGTCTCACCGGTGACGTTGTCCAGGAGGTAGACCTCTCCAGCAACGTTGTCGGTGCCGCCCCAGGTGCTGATCGCCAGGCGGCCGTCGGGCAGCCAGTCCATGCCGGTGACCTGCGGTTCGAAGCCGTCGGGGCGCAGGTCGGTGAGGTCGAGGTCGGGGCGCACGGAGGTGAGCGGCAGACCGTCGCCGGGGGTGTCGCGCCCGGCCTCGCACTCCTTGCGGCCCGGTGCCGTCACCCGGACGACCCCGGCGTCGGTGCTCAGTGCCTCGGTGGGTACGACGGTGAACTCGCTCTCGCCCGGCGGCATCCAGGACAGCTGCAGCTGCTGGCCGCCGCCGCGGTCGAAGTGCTCGATGCGCAGCGGGTGCGCTCCCGCGGTGAGGTCGACCGTCCCGTCCTTGGGCTCCGCGCCGTGCAGCCCGTCGTGGTCGATCACCGTGGCGTCGTCGAGGGTCAGCCGGGAACCGTCGTCGCTGACCAGCCGGAACACATAGGTGCCGTCACGAGGGGCGACCAGGTAACCGGACGCCTGGGAGACGAAGTTGTCGGCGATGCCGCCGAAGTCGGCGGTGCTGGACCAGTCGACCGTCGGCATCAGCTTGTCGTGGTTGGGGGTCTGGCCCGGCTTGAGGGTGCACAGCTCGTTCAGTGGCGTCTGGACGTCGAACACGCGCAGGGTGACGCCGGGTTCCTGCGGCGGGATGTCGGCGGGCGCCGCCGAGGACGCCGGAGCGGCCCAGGCGCCGCCGAGCGCGACGGCCGACGTCAGCAGGAGGATGAGGTGTCTTCGGGCGCGCGAGAACAGCCGTGGGTGCATTGGTCCTCCGGGAGATGGGGACCGGACCGTGCCGGATGTCGCTCCGGTCTTGTGCGGTAGGACGGACGTTCCGCCGCCAAGGTAGGAGACTTCCGCTCGACGTGTCCATACTTTGTCATCACTGTGTGCAAAGTTCTCGGCGTCAAGTCCCCGTTCCGGACGGCCCGTTCGCCCGCGGGGTCAGCGGCCCCTGCGCACCCGGGCCGCCGCGCGCGCCTCCGCGGCCTTGCGCGCCTCGACGGCCTTGCGGGACCCCTTGGCGGCGCGGCCCGGGCGGGTGCCCATCCCGCGGAAGGGGGCGTTGCCGCCCTCCTGGGCCGGTGGGGCCGGCGGGCGCTTCGCGCCGGTGAGGTCGGTCAGCTTCTGCTCGCCCGAGCGCACCGGGGTCACCGTCGGCCGGATCCCGGCCTCGGACATCATCCGGTTCACCTCGCGCCGCTGGTCGGGCGTGACGAGCGTGACCACGCTCCCGGCCCGTCCGGCCCGCGCGGTACGCCCGCCGCGGTGCAGGTAGTCCTTGGCGTCGGCCGGCGGATCGACGTTGACGACGAGGTCGAGCGCCTCGACGTGGATGCCCCGCGCCGCGACGTTGGTGGCCACCAGCACGGTGACCTCGCCCTCCACGAACCGGGCGAGGGTGTGCGTGCGCTGCGGCTGCGACTTCCCGCTGTGCAGGGCGGCGGCGGTCACACCGGCGGCCCGAAGGTGCCGGGTGAACCGGTCCACCCCCGCCTTGGTGTCCAGGAACATCAGCACCCGGCCGTCGCGGGCGGCGATCTCGGTGGCGGTCGCGTACTTGTCGGCGGGGTGGATGGTCAGCACGTGGTGCTCCATCGTGGTCACCGAGGCCGACGCCGGGTCGACCGACGCGAGAACCGGGTCGTGGAGGTGGTCCCGCACCAGCTGGTCGACGTCGCCGTCGAGCGTGGCCGAGAACAGGAGCCGCTGCCCGTCGGCGGGCACCTGTTCCAGGAGGCCGGTGACCTGTGGCAGGAACCCCATGTCGCACATCTGGTCCGCCTCGTCCAGCACCGTGATCCGCACCTGGTTCAGGTGGCAGTCCCGGCGGGAGACCAGGTCGGCCAGACGGCCCGGCGTGGCGACGACCACTTCGGCGCCGTCGCGCAGCGCCTGGGTCTGCCGGTTCATCGACAGCCCGCCGACGACCGTGGTCAGGCGGACGTCCAGCGCCCGCGCGTACGGCGCCAGCGCGTCGCTCACCTGCTGGGCCAGTTCCCGGGTCGACACCAAGACCAGGGCCAGCGGCCGCTTCGACTCCGCGCGCCGGCCGGCGGTCCGGGCGAGCAGGGCGAGCCCGAAGGCCAGCGTCTTGCCGGAGCCGGTCCGCGCCCGGCCGAGGACGTCGCGCCCGGCCAGTGCGTCGGGCAGGGTCGCCGCCTGGATCGGGAACGGCCGCGTCACCCCGAGGGCGGTCATCGTCTCCACCAGCACGGGCGGCAGCCCGAGGCCGTCGAAGGAGGCGGTCGGCTTCGCGTTCATGGGGGACCTTTCTGATCAGGCGCCCGGAACGCGAGCGGGCCCGTACCCCTCGGTACGGACCCGGGCGCCTCAAAGCGTGACGCCATTTTACCAGCGGACCCGCCCGCGCCCCGCGCCCGCTCGGGCGGGCCTACTTGGACTCGACCTGTCCGAGCGGGTCCGGCCCCGCCGCCAGACCGTCGCGCGCCCGCTGCCAGGCGGTGTCCCCCGGATACAGCGCGGAGCGCAGGTAGGCCCAGGTGAGCCGTTGCACGGCGGCCACCCGTCCGGGGTCCTCGTCGGTGGTCTCCGCGACGTCGTATCCGGCCACCCCGCCGAGCCCGTGTTCCGCGCCGAACAGGGTCAGCAGGGACTTGGGGCCGGGGGAGAGGGAGTAGGGGTCGGCATGCCACGCGGGCCCGGACACCGTCAGGTGGGCGGAGTCGTCCTTGTCGCCGGCGACGACGAGCGCGGGCGTGGTCATGCGGGAGAAGTCCGTGGTCAGGAAGAAGGGCATGTTCTCGGCGGCGGACGCGCTGAGGGCGTCGCCGCCCCGGCCGGGCGCGGCCAGCAGCACGCCCGCCTTGACGCGGGGCTCGGCCAGGTCCACCTCCGTGCCGTCGTCCGGATCGGTGAGCCGGGCGCCGAGCAGCAGGCTCGCGGTGTGCCCGCCCATCGAGTGCCCGGCGACCGCGACCCTGTCGCGGTCCAGTCGGCCGGAGAGCTGCGGTACGGCCTCCTCCAGGACGTCGAGTCCGTCGAGGACACGCGTCATGTCCTCGGCGCGCGACCGCCAGAACAGGGGTGCTCCCGGGGTCCCGGGATCCAGCGCCAGTGTCCGCGAGCTGAGGTGGGTCGGCTGGATCACGACGAAGCCGTGCGCGGCCCAGTAGTGGGCGAGTGGGGCGTAGCCGTTGAGGGAGGAGAGGTGGTTCGAGTAGCCCTGGCCGTGCGAGAGCAGGACGACCGGCAGGCCGGTCCCCGTCACCGGCGCGGAGACCCGCACCTGGAGGTCCACCGGCCGCCCCGGGGCCGGCAGCACGACCGGGGCGACGGAGAGGACGGGAGCGGGCGGGGAGACGAAGCCGGTCGGGTGGGACTGTGCGCTCATGATGCGTGGGTCCGTTCGATGGGTCGACGGCGGAGACGGCGAGGCCGTACGGGAGGGGGTGCGTCGGCGCGAGAAAAGCGGAACGCTGTCCCGGTTAAATATACGGAACGCCGTCCCGTTTAGTCAACGCGTACGTCCCGGAGCCGGTGGTGAGCCGTGACGCGCCGCCCGGACACGGCGGTGGCTCCACCCGAGCAGGGCGAACAGCACGAAGCCGGAGACGATCAGGCTCGCCCCGGTGGCCCATCCGGAGTACGGCAGCTCGGGCACGAGGCCCCACGCGACGCCGGCGGCGAGGAGGAACAGCCCCACGAGCACGGAACCGGCGATCCGCCATCGGGAGGAGACGCTCTCCTCGGCGGCCCGCATCGCCCGGACGCGCACCGGGGCGACGAACCGGTCCAGCGCCGGAACGGCGCGCGCCAGCAGCACCACCCCGGCGAAGACGAGCAGCAGTCCCGGCCCGGGCAGCACCAGCAGCGCGACGCCGATCAGCAGCAGAACGGCACCGAGGACACCCACGGCGGTGCGCCGGATCGAATCGACACCCCGCGCCATGGCGCCCCACTCTCCTGCGGTCGGCAAGGAATCCGGTTCCGTCGGCGTGCCCCAGCCTAGGCAGGGATCGGGGCGCGGGCGATTCAAGGAGCGGACACGGACGCGGAGCCGTGCGCACGGCCGGTGCGGACCAGGGTGCCGTGTCCGGCGGGCCCAGCCGGAGACGGGTGTCCGTTCGGGTCCGCCAACGCCCGATGTGGCAGGGGAAGTTGCGATTCGGCCCCATCGACGTGCGGGGACTTCGCTGCTAGACCTGCACCACCCGTACCACCTGCACCCCGCCTTCCAAGGAGGAGCATGTGAGACCCCGTCGCGCGGTCGTCCGGACCGCATCGGCACTCGTCGCCGCCCTCGCCCTGACCGTCGGCCTGGGCGGCCCCGCCGTCGCGGCGCACGAGGCGGAGGCCGGTCCGCCCGCCACCGGGACCGGCCCCGTCACGCACGAGGAGAACGACCGCGTCCCTCAGGGCTCGGTCTGGACCCAGCACTACTTCCCGTCCTCCGACCGCTCGGGCACCCGGCTGCACGCCGACGTCCTGCTGCCCGAGGGGCTGAAGCGGAAGGAGAAGGTGCCGGTCATCCTGTCGATCGGCCCCTACTTCGCCCACGCGGGCCAGACCGGCCCCGAGGGCTGGACCCGCTCCGGACCCTCCGCCCGCTTCCAGGACTTCATCGAGGGTGCCGACCTGTTCGACCAGGGGTACGCCTTCGTCATGGTGGACCTGCGCGGCTTCGGCGGCTCCACCGGCTGTCTGGACTGGGGCGGACCCGGCGAACAGGCCGACGTCAGGGCCGCGATCGACTGGGCCGCGAAGCAGCCCTGGTCCACCGGCGCGGTCGGCATGTACGGCAAGTCGTACGACGCCGTCACGGGCCTCATCGGCAACAACCTGGACCAGCGCGCGCTCAAGGCCGTCGTCGCCCAGGAACCACTGTGGGACATGTACCCGTACATCTACTCCAACGGGGTGCCGCGTCCGAACGTGACGGGCACCGCCGACGCGTACAACTCCATCGCCTCGATGCCGCCGATGGCGGACGACGACCCCCGCTACCAGGCCGCCGCCCGCTACGAGGAGAGCCACCCGGAGTGCCTGACGCAGAACTCGGCCGGATACCGGATATCCGACCGGCGGGACGAGCACTGGACCTCCCGTGACCTGGCGAGGATGGCCAGGGGCAGCGACACCCCGCTCTTCGTCACGCAGGGCTTCGTCGAGAACAACACCAAGCCCGAGGAGATGGAGGAGTACCTCGACAACCACCGCGGCCCCGAGCGCGGCTGGCTCGGCCAGTGGGACCACGTGCGCGGCGGCGACCGCGTCGAGGACGGACGCCTGGCCATGGGGCGTGAGGGCTGGTACGACGAGACCCTCGCCTTCTACGACCAGTACCTGAAGGGCACCAGGCCGACGGTGCGTTACCCGGCCTACGCCGTCGAGGACTCCACCGGTGCCTGGCGGGCCCAGCGCACCTGGCCCGTGACCGAGCGGTCGGTCGCTCTCGCGCTGGGCGGCGGCTCCTATGTGGACGACGGCGGCGTGTCCGCCCGCGCGGCCCTGACCGCGTCCGGCAGCCCGGCGCCGAAGGCCCCGCCGCAGCCGACGGGCAGGTGGGACATGGAGAACGCGCCCGCGACCGAGCAGCCCGCCCCGGCCGGTCTGGCCGCGGAACTGGCGAAGCGCCAGCGTGCCGGTGAGGCCGCCTCCAGCTTCTTCGTCTGGTCGAAGCAGTTGAAGAAGGACACGCGCGTCACCGGGACCCCGCGGATCTCCCTGACGGCCCGCGGTGAGGGCAACGTCATGCTCAAGCTGTACGACGTCGCCCCGGACGGCACCGCCGTCATGTTCGACGAGCAGGTCTCCCTGGTGAAGCCCGGCCGGATGAGCGTCGACCTCAAGGCGACCGACTGGACCCTGGCCGCCGGGCACGTCCTGGCCGTGGAGATCGGTTCCGTCCAGACCGGCTCCTGGCGCGACACGCCCTCCGGCGAGACCATCGAGGTCAGGGGAGCCAGGCTCGACCTGGCCCTGGACGACCCGGCCGACGACATCGCCACCCAGGGGGACCGGTCGCCGTTCCTGGACACGTACCTGCGCCAGTACACGGTGAGCCTGCCGGCGGGCCCGGGCACATTCTCGGTGGTTCCGGGCGGCCGGTCGTGACAAGCTGTGCTCCTGTTGTCCGAGCCCAGGAGGTCGTCATGACTGAAGAGTCTTCATCGCAAGCAGGTTCGGAGCCGGCGGAGGACGAGCGCACCGCCCTGACACCCGACGCCGACGGTCAGTACGACCTGAAGGACAAGTTCCGCCAGGCGCTGGAGCGCAAGCGCGGCAAGCAGGCGGAGGCCGCGGCCCTCGCCGCCGGCGCCGACGTGGCGAAGATCCGGGGCACCCACGGCCCCGCCGCCAGTCAGCGCTCGTTCCGGCGCAAGAGCGGCTGAGGCCGCGCACGACCGTCCCGCGCAGGGCCCGACCGTGGCAGCACGGTCGGGCCCTGCCCGTTGCGGACGGCCGGCAGGGGGCTCAGGGACGGGACGTCAGGTAGCCGCCCATGGAGGTGAAGTACTCCGTCGCGGCCAACTCCCGTCCGTCCTCGGTGCGTACGCGCGTGACGGCGAGGCCGTGATTGCGGCCCCGGCGTGCGTCGGCTCCGGCGACGATCACCACGCCCTCACCCTCGCGGTAGAAGATCCGGCCGGGCGTACCGCCGTAGCGGCCCTCGGAGACCACCGCGGCGAGGATCTCCAGCCGCTTGCCCCGGTGGAAGGTGAAGGCGCTGGGGTACGGCTCGGACTGGGCCCGCACCAGACGCTCCAGGTCCTCGGCCGGCCAGCTCCAGTCGATGCGGATGTCCTCGGCGGACCGCTTGTGGAAGAAGCTCGCCCGGGAACGGTCCTGCTTGGTGAACTCCGTCTGCCCGGCCGCGATGAGTCCGAGGGCGCCGATGGTGACCGGGGCGATGAGGTCGACGGTCTTGTGGAACAGGTCCGTGGCGGTGTCCGCCGGTCCGACCGGCACCGCCTCCTGCCGGACGATGTCACCGGCGTCCAGCTCGTCGTTCATCATGTGCGCGGTGACGCCCACTTCCGTCTCGCCGTTGATCAGCGCCCAGATCAGCGGGGAGAACCCGGCGTACTTCGGCAGCAGTGAGTCGTGCACGTTGAGCGTGCCGTGCCGCGGGAGGCCGAAGATGCGCGGGGGGATCCAGGTCCGCCAGTTGTTGGCCACGATGATGTCCGGATCGGCGTCCTGGAGGCGCTCGAACAACTCGTCGTCGTCCGGGCGGTTGCGGATCAGTACCGGGACGCCGTGCTCCTCGGCGAGGTCGGCGACGGAGTCGCTCCAGATCTTCTCGTACGCGTGCTCGCTCTTGGGATGGGTCACCACCAGGACCACGTCGTGTTCGGAGTCCAGCAGGGCTCGCAGGGTGCGGTGCCCCCAGGTCTGGTAGCCGAACATGACGACCCGCATGGGGTTCCTCCTCAAGGCAGGGACTGATCCGGGCAGTTAAGCAAGGCTTACCTTAGTCTGCAACACCCATGTGAGGCAGCACAGTTGGCGTGAATCGACTCCCCGCGGGCCCTATCGACAGCCGTATCTCATTAGCTTAGGCTCACCTAAGTTTCTGGCGCACGAGGGGAGTGACATGTCACAGGTTCTTCCTGCTGGCTCAACGCTGGTCCACGACCTCATCGGTATCGGCTTCGGACCGTCCAATGTCGCCATGGCGATCGCGATCCGCGAACACAACGCACGGGCCGGCGGGCAGGAGGCGCTCGACGCCCGCTTCTTCGAGCAGCAACCGCGCTTCGGCTGGCACCGCGGCATGCTGATCGACGACGCGACCATGCAGGTGTCCTTCCTCAAGGACCTGGTGACCCTGCGGAACCCGGCCAGCGAGTACAGCTTCCTCTGCTACCTGCAGAGCAAGGGACGGCTGATCGACTTCATCAACCACAAAAGCCTGTTCCCGCTGCGGGTCGAGTTCCACGACTACTTCGAGTGGGCCGCGGCCAAGGTCGACGACATGGTCTCCTACGGCCACGAGGTCGTCGGTGTCGCACCCGTCGTGCGGAACGGAGTCGTGGACCACCTGGAGGTGACGGTCCGCTCGGGGGAGGGGCTGGAACTCCACCGGGCGCGCAACCTCGTCGTCGGCACCGGACTGCGCCCCCTCGTGCCGGAGGGCGTGGAGCGCGGCGACCGTGTCTGGCACAACTCCGAACTGCTGGCCAGGGTCGATGCGTTGGAGGGCACGTCGCCCTCCCGGTTCATCGTCGTCGGCGCCGGGCAGAGTGCCGCCGAGAACGTCGCCTACCTGCACCGCCGCTTCCCCGCGGCCGAGGTCTGCGCGGTCTTCGCCCGCTACGGCTACAGCCCCGCCGACGACAGCGCGTTCGCGAACCGGATCTTCGACCCGTCGGCCGTCGACGACTACTTCACCGCGCCCGGCAGCGTCAAACGACGGCTGATGGACTATCACGGCAACACCAACTACTCCGTGGTGGACATCGAGCTGATCGACGACCTGTACCGGCAGACGTACCGGGAGAAGGTCCTGGGCACCGAGCGGCTGCGCTTCCTCAACGTGTCCCGGATCTCCGACGTCAAGGAGACGCCGGACCGGGTGCGCGCCACCGTGACGTCCCTGGTCACCGGCGAGGAGAGCCTCCTGGACGCGGACGTCGTGGTCTTCGCCACCGGGTACGGACCGGCCGACCCCCTCGGCCTGCTCGGCGAGGTCGCGGACCGCTGCCTGCGCGACGACGAGGGACGGGTGCGCGTCGAGCGCGACTACCGCGTCGCCACCGACCCGGCCCTGCGCTGCGGCATCTACCTCCAGGGCGGCACGGAGCACTCGCACGGCATCACGTCGTCGCTGCTGTCCAACACCGCCGTCCGGGTCGGCGAGATCCTCGAATCGCTCCTCGACCGGGGCGCCGAGTCCGCCTCCGACGAGACCCGTACGGTCGCCGACGGAACCGGCACCGGCGCGCGTTAGTGTACGTCGCCATGACCACGACTGCGGCCCAGCGCCCCGCGTCCGCGCCCGGGAGCCCAACGGACGCCCGGCGGCGCCGGGTTGCCGGTCTGGGTGTGCTCGCGGCGCTCCTCGTGGTGGTGGCGGCGGCCTCGCTGGCCGTCGGCGCGCGTGCGCTCAGTCCCGCCGAGGTCTGGCACGGGCTGTTCGCGGCGCCCGAGTCCGACCAGCGGCTCACCGAGATCAGGCTCATCGTGCGGACCGTGCGGGTGCCCCGTACGGTGCTCGCCGTGGTGGCCGGCATCGCGCTGGGCGTCGGAGGGGCACTGATCCAGGGGTACACCCGCAATCCCATCGCCGACACGGGGCTGCTGGGGGTCAACTCCGGCGCCTCGTTCGCCGTGGTGTCGGGGATCGCCGCCTTCGGTCTCACCAGCCCGTTCCAGTACGTCTGGTTCGGCTTCCTGGGCGCGGCGGTCGCCGGTGTCGTCGTGTTCGGGCTGTCGAGCATCGGCCGGGGGGCGGGCAACCCCCTGACGCTCGCGCTGGCCGGGCAGGGGGTCACGGTGTTCCTCGCGGCGATGACCACGGCGGTCGCGCTGACGGACAAGGCCTCGCTGAACGCCCTGCGGTTCTGGAACGCGGGCTCGCTGACCGGTGTCGGCTTCGACGTCATCTGGCCCGTGTCCGCCTTCGTCGCCGCCGGGCTGCTGCTGGCGCTGACCACGCTGCCCTCCGTCAACCTGCTCAACCTGGGCGACGACGTCGCACGCGGGCTCGGGGTGAACATCGCGCTGACCCGCACGGTCGGCATCGTCGCCATCACCCTGCTCGCCGGGGCGGCGACGGCGGCCTGCGGCCCCATCGCGTTCCTCGGGCTCATGGTGGCGCACGTGGCCCGGTACCTGTCCGGCCCGGACTACCGCTGGCTGGTGCCCTGCGCCGGTCTGCTCGGCGCCGTGGTGCTGCTGGTCTGCGACATCGTGGGGCGCCTGGTCGTACGGCCGGGGGAACTGGACGCCGGGGTCGTCGTCTCGCTCCTCGGCGCACCGTTCTTCGCCGTCCTGGTGTGGCGCGGGAAGTTCAAGAACGCGTGAACGGGGCGGACGCGAAGGCGAACGGGGCGGACGCGGAAGTGGACGCGAAGGAGGACGTACGGGCTTCGGTGGCGCCGGGGGTGCGGTTCGGCGGTGTGTCCTTCGTGTGGCGGCCCTGGGTCGCCGGTGTCAGCCTGCTCCTGGCGGTGGCGGTCTTCCTGGTGTTCTGCCTGTCCATCGCCGTCGGGGACTTCCCCGTCGGCCTGACCCGGGTCATGGCCACGGTCCTCGGCGGGGGCGAGCAGGTCGACCGGTTCGTGATCATGGATCTGCGGATGCCGCGCGCCCTCGCCGGACTCGTCGTGGGCGTCGCGCTCGGGGTCTGCGGCGCCCTCACCCAGTCGATCGCCCGCAATCCGCTGGCCAGTCCGGACGTCCTCGGCATCACCAGCGGCGCCGGCGCGGTCGCGGTGTTCCTGGTGACCGTGTCGGGCGGCGCCGCCACGGCCGTGGCCGACTCCGTGGGCCTGTCGGCGGCGGCGCTCGCGGGCGGTCTCGGCACGGGGCTGCTGGTGTACTTCCTGGCGTGGCGGCGCGGGATCGACGGCTTCCGGCTCATCCTCATCGGCATCTCGGTGAACGCCGTGATGCAGGCGATCACGACCTGGCTGCTGGTCACCGCCGACATCCGGGACGTGGCCCGGGCCCAGGCATGGCTGGTCGGCTCGCTGGACAACCGGTCGTGGGGCGAGGTGCACATCGCGCTGTGGTGCACGCTCGTCCTGCTGGCCGTCGTGGCCTGCGTCGCCTTCCAGTTCAAGCCGCTGCACTTCGGCGACGAGGTCGCCGCCGGGCTCGGCGTCCGGTACGGGGCGGTGCGCGCGGTGCTGCTGCTGTGCGCGGTGCTGCTGGCCGGCGTGGCGGTGAGCGCGGCGGGACCGGTGCCGTTCGTCGCGCTGGTGGCGCCGCAGGTGGCGATGCGGCTGGCCAGGTGCCCGACGCCGCCGCTGGTGGCCTCCGGCCTGGTGGGGGCGCTGCTGCTGACCGGTTCCGACCTGGTCGCGCGCACCGCGCTGCCCGTCTCGCTGCCGGTCGGAGTGGTCACCGCCGCCGTCGGCGGGCCCTTCCTCGTCTATCTGCTCGTGCGGGCGAACCGCAGATAGCTGGTACAAAGTAAGGCGAGCCTAATCGAGGGGGCCTTGTGGTCGTTCAGTCCATCACCGGGACCGATACGGAAGTTGACGCCGCCTCACGGCTGGCGGCCCGGGGCGTCACCGTCGGCTACGGGGCCCGGTCCGTCATCGACGGTCTCGACGTGGCGATCCCGCCCGGGGTGATCACCACCATCATCGGGCCGAACGGCTGCGGCAAGTCGACCCTGCTGCGCACCCTGTCCCGGCTGCTCAGGCCGACCGGCGGCACGGTCGTGCTGGACGGCGAGGACATCGCCTCGCTCAGGACCCGCGACGTGGCGAAGAAGCTCGGCCTGCTGCCCCAGGCGCCGGTGGCCCCCGAGGGGCTGACGGTGTCCGACCTGGTCGCCCGGGGCCGTCACCCGCACCAGAGCTGGCTGCGGCAGTGGTCCTCGGACGACGCCGACGTCGTACGGCGGGCGCTGACCATGACCGGGGTCTCGGATCTCGCGGACCGTCCCGTCGACTCGCTCTCCGGCGGACAGCGCCAGCGCGTGTGGATCTCGATGACCCTGGCCCAGGGCACCGACCTGCTGCTGCTGGACGAGCCCACCACCTACCTGGACCTCGCGCACGCGGTCGACGTGCTCGACCTGGTGGACGACCTGCACGAGTCGGGGCGCACCGTGGTCATGGTGCTGCACGACCTCAACCTGGCCACGCGCTACAGCGACAACCTGGTCGTCATGCGGGAGGGCGCGATCCTGGCGCAGGGGCACCCTCGCGACGTGATCACCGCGGACCTGCTGCACGAGGCGTTCGGACTGCGCGCCAAGGTGATCGACGACCCGGTCGGTGACCGCCCCCTCATCGTGCCGATCGGGCGCACCCACGTCGAACTCCACTAGTCGGAACCGGAGTTGTCCCGGTGAGGGTAGGCTAACCTCACTCGGGCGCGGTAAGGTTTGCTGCCCTCAGAGGGGACGCAGTGGACGGCGCGACAGCAAAGGGATCTCCGGATGCTCCTCAGAACGACGCGTAAGCAGCCCTGGCAACGACTCGCGGCGGCCCTGTCCGCCGCCGCGCTCGGCGCCGGACTCCTCGCGGGATGCGGTTCCGGCTCGGACGACTCGGCGGACGAGACCGGCGGCGACACCCCGGCCGCCGCCGGTGCCTTCCCGGTCACCGTGGAGCACGCGTTCGGAACGACGAAGATTGACAAGGCTCCCGAGCGGGTCGTCACCGTCGGCTACACCGACGACCAGGGCGTCCTGGCCTTCGGCATCAAGCCCGTCGGCATGGTCGACCAGTACCCGAACCCGGCCGGGCAGAGCCCCGACATCAACACCCAGTGGCCCTGGGTGAAGGACAAGTGGGGGGACGCCGAGCCCGAGGTCGTCATGAAGAACGGTGACACGGGTCCCAACTACGAGAAGATCGCCGCCCTGCGCCCGGACCTGATTGTCGCGGTCTACTCCGAGATCGACCAGGCCGCCTACGACAAGCTGTCCAAGATCGCGCCCACGGTGGGCCGCACCAAGGGCGAGAAGGAGCCGTTCAGCGCTCCGTGGCAGGACAACGCGCTGCACATCGCCAAGGCGCTCGGCAAGGCCGAGGAGGGCGAGAAGATGGTCGCCGGCATCCAGGGGAAGCTGGACGCGGCCAAGCAGGCCCATCCCGAGTTCGCGGACCGGACCGCGGTGGTGCTCTCCTGGTACAAGGACTCGGTGGCACCGTTCACCTCCACCGACGTGCGCGGGCGGCTGGTGACGGGGATCGGCTTCAAGTACCAGACCGAGATCGACAAGGTCGCCGGCGGCGACTTCTACACCACGCTCTCGCCCGAGCGCGTCGACCTGGTCGACGTGGACCGCGTCTTCGTCATCAACGACAAGGCGGACCAGGACGCGTTGAAGAAGTTCGAGCTGTTCACCAACCTGGACGCCGTCAAGAACGGCAAGGTCTCCTACCTCCTGGACAGCGAGGGCCCGGCGGTCGGTGCGGCCATCTCCCAGGGCACCCTGCTGTCCATGCCGTACGCCGTCGACGAGCTCGTCAAGGCGGCCGGGCAGGGGTGAGCGTCACCGACATCCGCGTCCCGCCGTCGGTCCTGCGTACGGCGACCGGGCGCGAGGCCGGCCGATGGGTCGCGGTCCACTGCCGCGAGGCGCCCTGGCTGACGGCCGCCACGGTGCTCAGCACGGTGGCCGGAGCGGCCCTCCAGGTGCTCCCCGTGCTGCTGCTGGGCCGTGTGGTCGACGCGGTCGCCGGGGGTGAGTCGCAGTCCGTCCTGGTCGTGATCGGGGTCCTGATGGTCGCCGCGGCGCTGCTCGGCGCGGCGGCGACGGCGGTGTCGACCTACCTGATCGGGAGGCTGGGCGCCGACCTGCTAGCCCGGCTGCGGGAGGGCGCCGTCCGCGCCGTCCTGGCGATGCCCAGCGCGCGCGTCGAAGAGGTGGGCCGCGGCGACGTGTTGTCCCGGGTCGGCGACGACGTCGCCGTGATCTCCAGGGGCATCCGCACGGCCGTGCCCACGGTGTTCTCGGCAGGTGTCCTCGTCGCCATCGCCACGGCCGGCATGTTCGGCCTGGACTGGCGGCTCGGACTTGCGGGCGCCGGCGCGCTGCCCGCCTACGCGCTGGCCCTGCGCTGGTACCTGCCGAGGTCCGCCCCGCTGTACCGCAAGCAGCGGGTGGCCCAGGCCGACCGGGCACAGGCCCTGATCAGCGGCCTGAACGGCATCGACACCGTCCGGGCCTACCGGCTCGAGGACGCCTTCCGCGAGCGGGTCACCCGCGAGTCGTGGCGGGTGCGCGACCTCGGCATCGAGGTGTTCCGGTTCTTCGGCCGGTTCGTCGGCCGGGAGAACCGCGCCGAGTTCATCGGGCTGACGCTCATCATCGTGGTGGGCTACGCGCTGCTGGAGGCGGACGCGGCCACGCTGGGCGAGGTGTCGGCGGCCCCGCTGCTCTTCCACCGGCTGTTCACCCCGCTGGGCGCCATCATGTTCACCTTCGACGAGGCGCAGAAGTCGGGCGCGAGCCTGACCCGTCTGGTCGGCGTGCTGGGGGAGGACGCCGCGGACCGGCTGGTGGGCGACGAGTCCGTCGGCGCGGCGGCCGGGCCGTACCCGGTGACGGTGCGCGGGCTGACGTTCACCTACCCGGGTGCCGAGGAACCGGTCCTCAGGGACGTCGACCTGACCATCCCGGCGGGTGGCTCGCTCGCCCTCGTGGGGGCGACGGGCGCCGGCAAGACGACCCTGGCCGCGCTGGTCGCGGGCATCGGGACGCCGCAGGCGGGGTCGGTGCGGGTCGGGCCGACCGACCTGGCCGCACTGGACGAGGCCGGGGCACGGGCCCTGGTGAGCATCCTGACCCAGGAGACCCACGTCTTCTCCGGGCCGCTCGCCGACGACCTGCGGCTGGCCGCGCCGCGGGCGACCGACGCCGAACTGCTGGACGCCCTGCGCACCGTGGGCGCCGGTCAGTGGGTGGACGCGCTGCCCGACGGGCTGGACACGCTCGTGGGTGAGGGCGGTGAGCGACTGGACGCGACCAAGGCCGCCCAGATCGCGCTGGCCCGGCTGGTGCTCCGGCGGGCGCCGGTGGTGGTCCTCGACGAGTCGACCGCGGAGGCGGGCAGCGAGGGCGCCGCCGAGCTGGAACGGGCGGTGCTGGCCGCGTGCGCGGGCCGCACCACGCTGTTCGTGGCGCACCGCCTGACCCAGGCGACGGCGGCGGACCGGATCGCCGTCCTGGACGCCGGACGGGTCGTAGAGGAGGGCACGCACGCGGAGTTGGTGGCTCTGGGCGGCCGTTACGCACGGCTGTGGCGGGCCTGGCGCGAGGGAGGCCAGGCAGGGTAGTTAGGCATGCCTAAGTTAGGTTAGCCTGCCTTCATTCCTTGGAAGGGGTGTTGAGTCTTCGATGATGGAACCGACCGCTTCTCTCGTACGGCTTTCTCCCAGGCACCTGACCGGCATACGCCGGCGCACCGGAGACTTCTCCGACCGGGCCGTCGCCGAGGCGTGCGCCGTCTCACTGGCGTACTGGGCCTCGGGCCGCGGCCCCGCCGGACTCGACCTCACCGCGAGCACCCTGTTCACCGACGTGCTCGGCTGGACCGACAACGGCGGTACGGCGCCCGCGGGGTGGGCCGTCGGCGCGGACGGCCGGACCATCGGCCTCCCGGAGGGCGTCGTACCGGAGGACGCCCAGCTCGCGCTCGACGACCTCGCCGACTTCCCGGACCGCCCGCTCGGCACCATCGGCCCCGCCGGCCCGGCGGAGCGGCTGGAGCTCCTCGCCCGGTGGAACGACACCGACGCCGACCGGGACCGCCCCACCCTGGTGGAGATGTTCCGCGCACAGGCGCGCGCCAGGCCGGACGCCGTCGCCGTCGTCGACGGACACCGCACCCTGACCTACCGCCAGACCGCCGAGCTGTCCGCCCAGTTGGCCCATCACCTGATCGCCCGCGGACTCACCGCAGAAGACGTCGTCGGGATCTCCCTGGAACGCTCCGCCGAAATGGTGATCGGACTGCTCGGAGTGCTCCAGGCGGGCGGCGCGTTCGTCCCGCTCGACCCGCACTGGCCCGCCGGACGCCGGGCCGTCGTCATCGAGGACGCGGGCGTCGTCGTACAGCTCAACTCCTCGGGCGAGCACGCCCGGGGGGAACCGGAAGCCGTGGCCGTCGACCTCGGCGACTGGCGGCTGGGCGCCCATCCCACCGAGGGGACCGGGATCACACCCCCCGGCGACGCCCTGGCCTATGTCATCTTCACCTCGGGTTCGACCGGGCGGCCCAAGGGCGCCATGATCCGGCACGAGGCGATCAGCGAGCGCCTGCTGTGGCAGATCCACGAGATCCTGGGTTTCGGACCCGACGACGCCTCCCTGTTCAAGGCGCCGCTGTCCTTCGACATCTCCATCAACGAGATCTTCCTGCCCCTCGTCAGCGGCGGCAGACTGGTGGTCCTGCGCCCCGGTGGCGAACGCGACCCGCACCACCTGCTGAGCGTGATCGCCGAACAGCGCGTCACCTTCACCTACCTCGTCTCGTCCATGCTGGACGTGCTGTTGGAGATGACGGGCGACTCCGGGAGCCTCGACAGCCTCCGGCACGTCTGGTGCGGCGGCGAGGTGCTCACGCCCGAACTGTACGAGCGCTTCCGCACCCGGCTCGACATCCCCCTGTACCACGGCTACGGCCCCGCCGAGACGACCATCGGAGTCTCGCACGTCGTCTACCGGGGAGCGGCCGAGCGCCTGTCGACGTCGATCGGCCGGGCCAACCCCAACACCCGGCTGTACGTCCTGGACGACGAACTGCGCCCGGTCCCGGTCGGCGTCGGCGGCGAACTGTACGCGGGAGGGCTGCTGCTGGGGCGCGGCTATGTGAACGCACCGGGCCTGACGGCCTCCCGGTTCGTGGCGAACCCCTTCGCCGACGACGGCTCCCGGCTGTACCGGACCGGCGACCTCGCCCGCTTCGCCCCCGACGGCACGCTCGACTTCCTCGGCCGCGCGGACAACCAGATCAAGATCCGCGGCATGCGCCTGGAGATCGAGGACGTCGAGATCGGCCTCGCCGAGCACCCCCACGTGCGCCACACCTGCGTCGTCGCGAAGAAGAACACGGCGGGCGGCACCTACCTGGTGGGATACGTCATCCCGGCCACCGGATACGAGGACCTGCGCGCGGACGACGTCAAGGCGTGGGCCGGCGAGCACATGGTGGAGTACATGGTGCCCGCCCACGTCGTGGTGATGAGCGAGTTCCCGCTCACCGCGAACGGCAAGCTCGACCGGAACGCGCTGCCCGAACCCGTGATCACCACGGCCTCCCTCGTCCCGCCCGGCACCGACGAGGAACGGACGGTGTGCGGGGCGGTCGCGGCCCTGCTCCAGCTGGACCAGGTGGGGGTCGACCAGGACTTCTTCCGGCTCGGCGGCGACAGCATCCTGGCCATCTCGCTGCTGAGCGCGCTGCGCGACGCCGGACTCCACGTCACCGCCCGGCAGATCTTCACCCACAGCACGCTGGGAGCGCTGGCGGCGGTGGCGAGCCGCGAGGACACCACGGCAGTGGACCACCGCGACGTGGCGACCGGAACGGTCGTCGGATCGCCGGTCGTGCAGTGGCTCGGCGAGACCACGGACGCGATCGACGGCTTCGTCCAGTCGGTCGTGCTCAACACCCCGGCGGACCTCACCGGCGACGCCCTCGACGCGATCCTCGCCGCGGTCGTGCGCCGGCACCCCATGCTCCGGGCCAGGCTGGTGCGCGGTGAGCGCTGGAGCTTCGACATCCCGGAGGCGGAACCGGTCCCGGCCGAGGCCCTCTGGCGGGAGAGCGGCCGGCCACTGGAGGAGTGCCTCGCCCTCGCCACCGGGGAACTGGACCCGACGGGCGGGGCGATGCTGCGCGCCGTGTGGCGCCGCGAGGCACGGCAGCTCGCCGTCGTCGTCCACCACGTGGTGATCGACGGTGTGTCCTGGCGGGTGCTGATGGACGACCTGGCCACGGCATGGCGGCAGTTCACCTCGGGCACACCGCTCGAACTCCCGGCGGAGGGGACCTCGTTCCGGCGCTGGACCCAGCTGCTGGAACGCGCCGCGTTCGACGCGGACAGCGCCTGCTTCCGCCGCCCCCTGCCGGGACCCGACGAGCCGCTGGGCAGACGCGCGCTGTCCGACGACGACACCGTGGCGCACGAGCGGACCCGGACCGTCGCGGTCGGCGCGCGGACCACCGCCGCGCTCCTCGGCGAGACCCCCGCGAAGTTCCACGCGGGTGTCAACGACGTACTGGTGACCGCGCTCGCCGTCGCCCTCGCCCGCCGCCGCCGCGACCTCGGCCAGGACCAGACCTTCGCGCACATCGAACTCGAAGGCCACGGCCGCGAGTCCCGGTTCGTCGCCCCGACCGCCGGTTTCGAGCCGGAACTCTCCCGGACCGTCGGCTGGTTCACCACCCTCTTCCCGGTGACCGTCGACCCCGGCACGGCCCCGGACCCCACCGCACCCGGGTACCTGGCCGCCGCGCTCAAGGCGGTCAAGGAAGACCTCGCGCGCGTTCCGGACAACGGCGTCTCCTACGGTGCCCTGCGCCATCTGGCCCACGTCGACTTCGACGCGCCCGCACCGCAGGTGCTCTTCAACTACCTGGGCCGCTTCGACGCGGGCTCGTCCGGCGACTGGCAACTCGCCCGCACCACCGGTCAGCTGGGCGAGCGGCGCGACCCGCGGATGCGGCTGCCCCGCGCCCTGGAGTTCAACGCGATCGCCGAACCCGGTCCCAAGGGAGCCCACGAGCTGGTCACCGCCATCTCCTGGCCCGACGGCATGTTCACCGACGCGGACATCAGCACCCTCGGCGCCTACTACCAGGAGGCGCTCACGGGTCTCGCCGCGCTGGACGAGGGCGGCCACTCACCCAGCGACTTCCGCCCGCTGCCGCTCACCCAGGCCGACGTAGACGCGCTGGACGGCCCGGCGCTGCGGGACATCCTTCCGCTGACCCCGCTGCAGGAGGGCCTGTACTTCCACTCGGTCTACGACGACGAGGCCACCGGCAGCTATGTGGAGCAGCAACTGCTCACGCTGGAGGGCGAGGTGGACCCGGAGCGGCTGGCGACGGCGGCCACCCGCCTGCTCACCCTCCACCCGAACCTCGCCGCGCGCTTCGTGGCCCTGGCCGACGGCCGTGTGGTCTGCGTGCTGGAGAGCGGCGTCGAGGCGCCCTTCACCACCCTGGACCGGCCCGGCATCACCGACGAAGAGATCCGTGCCCACGCCGAGCGGGACCGCCGCGCCGGATTCGACCTGGCCACCGGCCCACTGATGCGGTACACACTCATCCGCGCGGGGGCCGGCCGGCACGTCCTGGTGCAGACGGTGCACCACATCGTCGCCGACGGCTGGTCGGTGCCGCCCATGCTGCGCACCCTGCTGGCCGAATACCACGCGCCGGGCTCAGCACACGTGCTCGGCGGATTCCCCGAGCACGTGCGCCACCTGGCCGCGCTCGACGACGCCGTGAGCGACCGGGTGTGGGACGAGCAACTGGCCGGACTCCCCGGCCCGTCGCTGATCGCCGAGGGACACCCGCCCTCGGCACACTTCGCCGACATCGCCATGACGGCGGACACCGACGTCGACGCGGCCGCCCGGTCGGCCGGCGTACCGCTGAGCGTCGCCGTGCACAGCGCCTGGGCCCTGACCCTGGGCGGCATCCTGCACAGCGACGACGTAGTGTTCGGCTCCACGGTCTCCGGCCGCGACGCGGACGTGCCCGGCATCGAGGGCATGGTGGGCCTGCTCATCAACACCGTCCCCCTGCGCGCCCGCTGGGCCGCCGGCACGACCGCGCGCGAACTGCTCGCCTCCGTCCGGGCACACCAGAGCGCGGTACTGCCGCACCAGCACGTCTCACTGGCCCGGATCGCCCGCCGGGCCGGCGCGGGCGCGCTCTTCGACACCCTGGTGGTGTTCGACGTGGCGACCGACGTGGACGCACTGCGGCGGCCCGGCGACACCCTCGCCGTCACCGGCATCGTCAACGAGGGCGCCCCGCACTACCCGCTGACGCTGGTGGTGGAACGCACGCCGGACGGCCGCCCGCGCTTCAGCCTGATCCACGACGCCGAGCTGCTGGAGGAGAGCGGCGTCCGCGAGATCCTGCGCACCTTCACCCGGAACCTCACCGCTCTGCTCACCCGGCCGGACGCCCGGGTCGGCGAGCTGGCATCCGAGGATTCCGGGCGCGCCGAGCCGGTCGCCCCGACCACCCTGGGTGAACTGTTCGACACCGCGGCCCGCCGCGCCCCGGCCGCCACCGCCGTCACCCAGTGCGCCCTCGACGGCTCCGTCCGGTGCCTGACGTACGGCGAACTCGCCGCGGCCAAGGACGAGTTGGCGGCGGCCCTGTGCGCGGCCGGGGTCCGTCCCGGCCGGCGGGTCGCCGTCGCCGTGCCGCCCTCCGTCGAGCAGGTCGTCGCGCTGATCGCCGTCGTCGCCGCGGGCGGGGCCTACGTACCGCTGGACCTGGCGTACCCGGACGACCGCCTGGAGTACGTCCTCGCCGACTCCGCCCCCCAGGTCGTCGTGGTGGACCCGGACCGGCGTGACCGGTTCACGAGGCTGCTGGACCGCGCGGGCGTGCCGGCCCGCGTGCTCGTACCGGGGGAGGACCACCCGCCCACCGCGGCGGAGCCCGGACCCGGTGCCGGCTGGAACGACCCCGCGTACGTCATCTACACCTCCGGATCGACCGGGCGGCCCAAGGGTGTCGTCGTCCCGCACTCCAGTGTCGTGACGCTGCTCGCCAACACCCGGCCCCTGATGGGCTTCGGCCCGGACGACGTGTGGGTCCAGTTCCACTCCTTCTCCTTCGACTTCGCGGTCTGGGAGCTGTGGGGCGCGCTCGCGCACGGCGGTGAACTCCTGGTGCCGGAGTACGGGCTGACCCGTTCCCCGGTCGACTTCCACCGGATGGTCCGCGAGCGCGGGGTGACCGTGCTCAACCAGACCCCGTCGGCGTTCCACCGGTTCGCCGAGGCCGACCGGCACGCGGGCGGACCACTGCCCGCACTGCGCCGGGTGATCTTCGGCGGCGAGGCGCTGGACCTCGGGCGGCTGCGCGGCTGGGTCGAGCGGCACGGCACCGAATCGCCCGAACTGGTCAACATGTACGGCATCACCGAGACCACCGTCCATGTCACCCACCGGGTGCTGACCGCCGCCGACTTCGCCGCCGGGGAGGCCGCCACCAGCCCCATCGGCGGCCCGGTCCCGGGCCTGGTGACCCACCTCCTCGACGACCGGCTCCGTCCGGTGCCGCCAGGCCGGGTGGGCGCCATCTACGTCGCCGGCGACCAGGTGTCGCTCGGCTACCTGGGCAGGCCGGGGCTCACCGCGGGCAGGTTCGTGGCCGACCCGTTCCGGGCGGACGGCTCCCGCATGTACCACACCGGCGACCTCGCCCGCCGCACGCTCCACGGCGAGCTGGAGTTCGTGGGCCGCGCCGACGACCAGGTACAGCTGAAGGGGTTCCGCATCGAGCTGGGCGAGGTGGAGGCCGCGATCCGGGACCTCGACGGCGTGGCCGACGCCGCCGTCACGGTCGCCGACAGCGAGGACCACCTGGTCGCGCACGTCGTGGGCCGGGTGCCCGCGGACCTCACCGCGCTGCTGTCGGCGAAGCTGCCCGCGCACATGGTGCCGGGCCGGGTGCTGCCCGTCGACGCCCTGCCGCTGACGGTCAACGGGAAGCTCGACCGCAGGGCGCTGACCGAGCGCGCGGCACTGACGCCGCCCACGAGCAACGGTGCGTGGGACGGCGGTGCCACGGACGGCGGCGCGCCGGCCCACGGCAATGCCTCCGCCTCCGCCCTCGCGTCGCTCGTCGACATCTTCGCCGCGGCCTTGCCCGGCTGCGCCCCGGACGCCGACACGGACTTCTTCGCCGCAGGAGGCGACAGCATCGTCGCCATCACGGTGATCAACCGGGCCAGGGCGCTCGGCCTGCCGATGACGCCGCGCGACGTGTTCCTGCTCCGGACGCCCCGCGCGCTCGCCGAGCACCTGGGCACCCGCACCCCGCGGTCCGAGGCGTCCGCGTCGGCCCGCCAGGAGGACGGCCCGCTTCCGCCCACGCCGATCATCCTGCGCCGGCGTGAACTGGGCGGATCGCTCGCCCGGTTCGCCCAGGCCAGGACCCTGACGGCGCCCGAAGGCACCGGCTTCGCCGACGCGGAGCGTGCCGCGCGTGCCGTGGTCGCCACGCACCCGGCGCTGCGGCTGCGGTTGCGCGTCGACCACGGGGCGTGGTCCCTGCGCACCGAACCCGTCGGCGAGGTCACCGTGGTCCGCGGAACCGGGACCGACGCGGCGGGCGCCGCCGACCGGGCGGCCGACCGTCTCGACCCGGAGAACGGCGACGTCGTCGCCTTCACGTGGCTGGAGGCGACCCGGACGCTGGTGGTCGCCGTGCACCACCTCGCCGTAGACGCCGTGTCCTGGCTGATCCTGCTGGACGACCTGGCCGACGCGATGCGCGGTGCGGACCCGGCACCGCAGACCACGCCCTACGCCGAGTACGCCCGAGCACTGACCCACCGGTCCGGTGAGGAGACCGACGGCCTCGCCCACTGGATCACCACCCTCCAGGCCCCCACCCCGCTGCCCGCCGCGGTGAACCCGCGCGAGCGGACCGTCGTACTCGCCCCCGGCGTGAGCGACCGCGTCACGCGTACCGCACCGGTCGCGCTGGGTCTCGGTCTCACCGAGCTGCTGTGCGGGGCGTTGCGCGCCGCGCTGACCCGCGTCCAGCCGACGCCCACCGACCTGGCGGTCGAACTGGAGCGGCACGGCAGGGTCCCGGCCCTCGACGGGCACGACTACACCCGCACCGTCGGCTGGTTCACCGCCATCGCGCCCGTACGGCTCACCGCGCACACCGACCCCGTCGCCGCGGCACGCGAGGTCGCCGAACGCCGGCCGGACGAGCGCGCCCACGTCGCCTACGGCGCCCTCAGGTACCTCAACCCGCAGACCGCCCCGCTGCTCACCGCCCGACCGCAGGTCCTCCTCAACTACCTCGGCCGGGGCGGCGAGTCCGACGCTCCGCGCCTCACGGACACAGACGAGGGCGCCACCCCGTACGCGGTCGAGGTGAACGCGTGGACCGACGCGGCCACCGGCAGCCTGCACGCCGCCTTCACCCTGGCCGAGGGCGTCCCCGACGAGATCACCGGGCACTGGCGCCGCGCGCTGGAACGGATCGCGGAGGCCGCCGCGACGGCCGAGCGCACGGCACCGGTCAGCCCCCTCCAGCGGGGCCTGTACTTCCAGGCCCAGCTGACCGGCCCGGCCGGACACTACGTCGCCCAGAGCTACTTCACCTTCGAACGGCGCCTGGACGCCGACGCGTTGTCCCGGGCGATGGAGCACGTGCTCGCACGGCACCCGGCCGTCGGCGCCGGCTTCACCACGGACGAGGACGGGAACCCGGTCCAGGTCCTCGCCGCGGGCCGCCGGGTCGGGGTCCGCACCGTCGAGGCGGGGACGGACGCGGACGTCGACGCCCTGCGCCTGGGGGACCGGGAGCGGGGATTCGACCCCGGCGAGCCGCCGCTGATCCGGCTGACCGTGGTGCGGCTGCCCGACGACCGCGACGGCCTGCTGCTCAGCTACCACCTGCTGCTGTGGGACGGCTGGTCGCGGGAGATCGTGCTGCGCGACCTGTTCGACGCCTACCGTGCCGTCCTGGAGGGGGCGCCCCTCGACGCCGTGCCGGCCACGCCCGGCTTCGAGGACCACACCCGGGCCCTCGCCGCCAAGGACCCGGCCCCGTCGGAACGCTTCTGGGCGCGCCACCTGGCCGGACTGTCCGGACCGACCCTGCTCGCCGGACCGGCGCCCGCCCTCTGCGACGACCTGCCCCGCGCACTCGTGCACACGCTGACCGCCGAACGGTCGGACGCGCTCAGGTCGGCGGCCAGGACCTACGGCGTCACGCTGAACTCGGTGCTGACCGGCGCCTTCGGCCTCTTCCTCGGCGCCCGCACCGGCCGCGCCGACGCCGTCTTCGGCGTGACCGTCTCCGGCCGGGAGGGCGAAGGGCTGGCCGACGTCGTCGGCGTGCTGCTCAACACCGTGCCCATGTGGACGCGGGCCCGGCCGCACGACACGGTCCGCGCCTATCTGACGGCGGTGCAGGCGGCCAGGGTCGACGCCATGGAGCACGAGCACCTCGGGCTCGGCGAGATCCAGCGGGCCGGCGGTCACGACACGCTGTTCGACAACCTGTTCGTGCTCCAGAACTTCCTGGACCCGGACGCCTTCGCCGAGATGAACGCCCGGCACGGCATCACGTCGGTGCGGGCCGACGACTCCACCCACTACCCGTTCACCTGGGTGGTCACCCCCGGCGACCGGCTCACCGTCAAACTGGAGTACCGCGACCACGACACCGCGGGCGCCCGGCGCCTCCTCGACGACTACCTGCGCGTGCTCGACGACCTCGCCGGGCGCACCGGGTCCGCGGAGCCGGTCGGGGCCCTCCCCGGCCTGGTCCCCGCACCCGAACCCGCCGCACGCACCGACATCGGCACGGACACCGTCGTGGACCGCTTCGACCGCGCCGCCGACCGGGACCCGCGAGGGACGGCACTCGTCGCCCACGGCTCCACCATGACCTTCGCCCAGCTGCGGGACCGCAGCCGGGCGGTGGCGGGCGTGCTGGCCCGGCGCGGCGTCGGACCCGAGACGATGGTGGGCCTCGCCCTCCCGCGCTCCCTCGACTCGATCGTGGCCCTCTTCGCCGTCCTGCGCACCGGCGCCGCCTACGTACCGCTGGAGCTGGACCACCCGGACGAGCGGATCGCCGCGATCGTCGCGGACGCCCGCCCCGAGGTCGTGCTCACCGTGAGCGCGGTCGCGCACCGGCTCACCGGGGAGGTCGACCTGGTCGAGCTGGACCGGCCGTTGCCCGAGGCCGAGCCGCTCACGACGTTCGCGCCGGACGACCCGGACCGGCTGCGGCACCCCGCGTACACGATCTACACCTCCGGCTCGACCGGCCGGCCCAAGGGGGTGGTGACCGAGTACGCCGGACTCACCAACATGCTGGTCAACCACCAGCGCCGGATCTTCGAACCGGTCCTGGCGCGGCACGGCCACCGGACCTTCCGCGTCGCCCACACCGTGTCGTTCGCCTTCGACATGTCGTGGGAAGAGCTGCTGTGGCTCGCCGACGGCCACGAAGTGCACATCTGCGACGAGGAGTTGCGCCGCGACGCGCCCCGGCTGGTCGCGTACTGCCTGGAGCACGGGATCGACGTCGTCAACGTCACCCCGACCTACGCGCAGCAACTGGTCGCCGAGGGTCTGCTCGACGACCCGGCCCGCCGGCCCGCGCTGGTGCTGCTCGGCGGCGAGGCCGTCACCCCGGCGCTGTGGCGGCGGCTCGCCGAGACCGAGGGGACCGTCGGCTACAACCTGTACGGACCCACCGAGTACACCATCAACACCCTCGGAGTCGGCACCTTCGAATGCCCGGACCCGGTGGTGGGCGTGGCGATCGACAACACCGACGTGTACGTGCTGGACCCGTGGCTGCGCCCCCTGCCCGACGGCGTCCCCGGCGAGCTGTACGTCACGGGCACCGGTATCGCGCGCGGCTACCTCGGGCAGCCCGCCCAGACCGCGCACCGCTTCGTCGCCTGCCCGTTCGGCGCCCCCGGCGAGCGCATGTACCGCACCGGCGACCTGGTGGTGCGGCGGCCCGACGGGAACCTGACGTACCTCGGCCGCACCGACCAGCAGGTCAAGATCCGCGGCCACCGGGTCGAACCCGGCGAGGTCGAGGCCGTGTTCGCCGCCCACCCGGCGGTGCGGTTCGCCGCCGCTGTCGCCCAGCCCGACCCGCAGGTCGACGGCGCCCACCGGCTGGCGGCCTACCTCGTGCTGGACGGCGCCGACCTGGCCGAGGTCGCCGCCGAAGTGGGCGCCGGGCTGCCGGACTTCCTGCGCCCCACCCACTACGCCCGGGTCGACGCCATCCCGCTGACCGTGAACGGGAAGGCCGACACCAAGGCGCTCCCGGAGGCCAAGCCGCTGGGTGCGCTGACCACGGCGGGGGAGCGCGCACCGGAGACGGAGACCGAGACGACGGTGTGCGAACTCTTCGCCGAGGCACTGGACCTGGACGACGACGAGGTGAGCGCCGTGAGCGACTTCATGGCCCTCGGCGGGCACTCCATGCTGGCGGTGCGGCTGACCGGACTGCTTCGCCGGGAGTACGGTCCAGTGATCACCATCCGCGATCTGTTCACCCTGCGAACCCCGGAAGCGATTGCCCGCCACCTCGATGACGACTCCTGACACACAGCGGCCCCGCGCGGGGTCCGACATCCTCCGTAGCGCCCTGCGGCGCAACGTCGGCGCGATGGCCTGGGGCACCCTCCTCATGGGCCTCTACCAGGCCGGTGAGACGGCCTTCCCCATCGCGCTCGGCCTGATCGTCGAACACACGATGCGGGACCGGAGCCTCGACGCGCTCGGCGTCTCCGTCGCAGCGCTGGCCGTCATCATCACGACCGTGTCCCTGTCCTGGCGGTTCGGGATGCGGATCCTGCAGAAGGCCAACACGACCGAGGCGCACCGCTGGCGGGTCCGGGTCGCGGGCTGCGGGCTCCAGCCGGTGGCCAGGGACGCCGACCTCAAGTCCGGCGAGGTGCTGACCATCGCCACCGAGGACGCCGACCAGACCGCCGACATCATCGAGGTGGTGCCGCTGCTGATCAGCTCGCTGGTGGCGGTGCTGATCGCGGCCCTCGCGCTGGGGCTGGCCGACCTCCGGCTCGGGCTGCTGGTCGTCGTGGGAACCGTCGCGATCCTGTCCGTCCTGAGCGTGATGTCCAGACGCATCGGCTCCAGCACCCGTGAGCAGCAGGCCCGGGTGGCGCGGGCGGGCGCCAAGGTCGCCGACCTCATCATCGGCCTGCGCCCGCTGCACGGCTTCGGCGGCAACCACGCGGCGTTCCGCTCCTACCGCGAGGTCAGTGCGGAGGCGAGGCGGCAGTCCGTCACCGTCGCCCGGGTGAGCGGTGTCTACGCGGGCACCGCACTGGCCCTCAACGCGGTGCTCGCCGCCGCCGTGACCCTCACCGCGGGCTGGCTGGCCTTCCGGGGCCGGATCACCATCGGCGAGCTGGTCATGGCCGTGGGCCTCGCGCAGTTCATCATGGAACCGCTGAAGCTGTTCTCGGAGATGCCGAAGTACGTGATGATCGCGCGTGCCTCGGCCGAGCGGATGGCGCTCGTCCTCACCGCACCGCCGGTGACGACACCGGGGGCACAGCGACCGGCCCGGGGCGGTGACCTGGAGGTCGACTGCGTCCGGCACGGGGCGCTGCGCAAGGTGCGGTTCCGGGTCCGGGCCGGCGAGTTCGTGGCCGTCGCCGCGTACGATCCGCGCGCGGCGGCCGACCTCGCGGCGGTCCTCGCGCTGAACGTGCCGCCCGACGGGTACGAGGGGACGGTGCGGGTCGGCGGACGGGACCTCGCGGACCTGTCGGTCGAGGGGATCCGCGAGCACCTGCTGGTCAACCCGTACGACGGCGAGATCTTCGCGGGCACCCTGCGCTCCAACATCGACCCGTCGGGCACCAGCGGGACGGTCCCCGAAGCCGTCGAGGCGTCGATGCTGACCGACGTCGTCGCCCTGCACCGCGAAGGGCTCGACCACGCCGTCCGCGACCGGGGTGCCAACCTCTCCGGCGGGCAGCGCCAACGGCTGTCCCTGGCCCGCGCGCTGGCCGCCGACACCGACGTCCTGGTGCTGCGCGATCCGACGACGGCGGTGGACGCGGTGACCGAACAGCTCATCGCGCGGGGCGTCGCCAAGCTGCGCCGGGACCGCACCACCCTCGTGATCACCAGCAGCCCCGCCCTCCTGGACGTCGCCGACCGCGTCCTCGTCCTCGACGACGGCGTCGTCACCGCCGAGGACACACACCGCAACCTCCTCGCCACCGACAAGGCGTACTGCCTGGCGGTGACCAGGTGACCAGGTGCGCGATCCGCCCCGGTCCTACGCGAGCGCCCAGGCCACGTCCCGGAGCAGCGCGTGCCGCCAGCCCGCCCGGTCGTGGCCGGAGGCCGACCTGGAGACCCGTACGGTGGCACCGGCCTGTTCGGTCAGGGTCTCCACCAGGGCGCAGTGGGGAAGCATCCGCGTCTCGTGTTCGCCCACGTCGAAGGCGATCCGCAGCCCGGACAGGTCGGGACGCGCGCGCAGCCGCGCCGCGAGAGTGCCGCCCACCGGACCGCTCAGGGGGTCCGCCAGATCCGCGGCCTCGGGCGTCCACCACAGCGACGCCGACTGACAGGCGACCCGCGACACCATGTCCGGGAACTCCAGCGCCGCGTACAGCGCGCTGAGACCGCCCAGGCTCTGCCCCGCGACCACCGTCCGGCCGGGATCGGCGGGCACCCCGCTATCGGCCACCAGCGGCAGCAACTCGTCCCGCACCGCCTCCCACAGCGCGGGCCGGCACCCGAACTCGGCCCCGCGGTCCTTGGCCGGGAGGAACACCAGGGTGACCGGTGGCATCTCACCGCTCGCGACGGCCGAGTCGAAGGCGGCCGTCGCCGGGTGCAGGTACAGCCAGTCGTCGCCGTCGAGCAGCAGGACCAACGGCCCGCCCCCGCCCACCGGATGGACCCGCACGGTGCGCCGCCCGCCGAGCCGCTCGCTGGTCCAGCGCAGCCGGGTGCGGGGCAGGGGCAGGACGTCGCCGGCGTCGAGCAGGGGCCAGTGCGGCTGGGCCGGGGCGTCCGGGGTGGCGGCGACGGACCGCTCGCCGCCCGCGCCCGCGGGGTTGCGGGGGTCGGCATACGCCGCGTCGTCCACCAGGAACTGGTACGTCACCCGCAGCCGCGCCGGCATGCGCACCTTGGCGTACCAGCAGTCCGTGTCGCCCCACCGCCGCAGGGGCACCGGAGCCGACCAGCTCTCGAAGACCAGGCTGGCCGCCCGCGACCCGCGCCGCAGGAACAGGGTCGTCCACCCGTCGCCGTCGGGGACCGCCAAGGGCGTCGTCACGGCGGCCCAGAAGGCGTCGGTGCCGGGCTTCCCGGGCAGCCCGTACGCGGCGAAGGCGTCCGGCCCCGTCCGGCTCATGAACGTCTCCTTGTGGAGCGGAAATCCAGAAGGCTAAGCTCATCGCGCATTAGGCGAGCCTAACCTAATTCAAACGGGAGGTAGCGCGCATGAGCACCAACCCCTTCGACGACCCCGACGGCCGGTTCCTCGTCCTGGTGAACGACGAGGGCCAGCACTCGCTCTGGCCGTCCTTCGCGGCGGTGCCCGGGGGATGGACGACCGTCTTCGAGGAGAACACCCGGGACGCCTGCCTGGCGTACGTCGAGGCCAACTGGACCGACCTGCGCCCGCGTTCCCTGGCCGGGTCCGCGGACGCCTGAGGCCGGCCGCGTCACGCGTCGCCGGTGAACTCCCAACTGCCGTGGCCGACCCGGAGGATGTCGAAGCCGGGCACCGACCGCAGGAACTCCGCACCGTCCGGCACGCTCGCGCGCCCGCCCGCGGACACCGGCACGTGGACCTCCGCCCGCGAGCCCACGGGCACCCGGACCGTGAGCCGCAGCCTCCCGTCCACGGCGGACCACGCCACGGCCGCCTCCCCGCGCACGGTGCGGATCGAGGTGCGCGCCCAGTCCACACCCGTACGGGCGTCGGGTCGTACGGCGAAGGTGCGCCACCCCGCGTCGCCCGGTCTGAGCCCGGCCACGTTCTCGTACAGCCACTGGGCGACGGTGCCCTGGAAGTAGTGGTCGCGCGAGCGCGAGTCCAGCGGCCACATCTCCCACATGGTGTCGGCGCCGTTGTCGTGCCAGTAGCCCCAACTCGGGTACGTGCGCCGGGTGGCCACGGAATGGGCGACGTCCGGGCGGCCGTGCGCGCACAGGACCCGCAGCAGCACACTCGTGCCCAGGGCTCCCGTGTTGAGGTGGTTCCCGCGCTTGCCGATGTCGGCGACCAGGCTCTCCAGGACCGTGGCCCTGGCTCCCGGCGGCACCAGTCCGAACGCCAGCGGTATCGCGTTGGACGTCTGCCGGTAGTCCGGGTCCTTGGCCGTGCGGTAGTGCCCGTCCGGACCGAGGAACGCCTCGTTGAACGCGGTCCGCAGTCCCTCGGCGGCGGCACGGTAGCGGCGGGGGACATCGTTGTCGCCGGGCAGGCCGGGGAGTGCCTCGCCCAGTTCCGCCGTGTGGAGCAGCGCCCGGTACAGATAGGCCGTGGCGGTCAGCCGGGTGTCCTCGGGCGGGTTGCCGCCGTAGCCGGGTGCCAGGTAGTCGCCGAGCGCGGTGACGGCCAGGCCGTCCCGCAGCCGGCCGAGTTCCCAGTCCAGGTAGCGGGTCAGGGTCGTCCAGTGCTCCCGGGCCGCCCGCTCGTCGCCGTACACCCGGTACAACTCGCGGACCACGAAGGGGTACACGGTCGTCCACTCGGGCGAGGGTCCGAGGTCGCCGTAGCCCCAGCCGCCGCTGGGCACGATCACCGGGAGCTGTCCGTCGCCGGTCTGGCTGTCGGCGAGGTCGCCGAGCCACTTCGACAGGAAGCGCTGCATCCCGAACGCGTACGTCATGACCGGCGTGCCGAGCTGCGCGTCGCCGGTCCAGCCGTTCTTCTCGTACATCGGCGTGTCGGTGGGGATGCCGTGCAGGTTGTTCAGGACGGTGCGGCGCATGGCTCCGTCCAGCCACTCGTAGAACGGCTCCGAGCAGGTGAACGAGCTGACCTCCTCCACCCGGGAGTGCACCAGCCGGCCCAGCACGTCCCCGGGCGCCGGACGTGCGGGCAGGCCGTGGACCTCGACGTACCGGAAGCCCTTGTACGTAAAGCTCGGCTCCCACACCTCCTCGTCCCGGCCGGCGCACACGTATTCGTCGGTCTGGAAGCGGCCCGGCACGTGCCCGGTCTCCGCGTGCACACTGCCGTCGTCCTTGAGCTTCTCGCCGTGGACGAGCCGGACCACCGTGCCCTCGGCGGCCCCGCGCACGGTCAGCCGGGTCCAGCCAGCCATGGTGCGGCCCATATCCACGACGTACACGCCGTCGCGCAGCTCCTCGATCGCCTTCGGGCGCGCCGTGTCGACGATCCCGATCGGGTCGTGCGGCTGCGCCCGCAGCCTGCCGCCGGGCGCCTCGCGCACACCGGCCGGCCGCCACCCGGAGTCGTCGAAGCCGGGCCCGGACCAGCCGTCGGGCGCCCGCCGCGCGTCGTAGGTCTCCCCGGCGTACAGGGAGTTGGACAGGGTCGGTCCCTCGGTGATGCGCCACTCGGTGTCCGTGGCGACGGTGGTGCGGGTCCCGTCCGGGTGGTCGATCTCCAACTGTGCGAGCAGCCGGGGCTCGCCGTGCCAGGGGGCGCGGTGCCAGTTCCACACGTTGGGCGTGGTCATGCCGTAGAAGCCGCGCCCGAGGGCGACCCCGATGGCGTTCTCACCGCGCCTCAGCAACTCCGTCACGTCGTGGACGGCGTACAGCACCGTCTCGTCGTAGTCGGTGAAGCCGGGGTCGAGGACCTGGTCGCCGACGCGCCTTCCGTTGATCTCCGCCTCGTAGTAGGCGAGCCCGCTGATGTGCAGGCGGGCGCGCGTGACACGGCCGCGGACGGTGAAGGAGCGGCGCAGCAGAGGGGCGGGTGCCTCGGGGGCGGTGACGGAGACGTTCGCGCCCCAGGGTCCCTGGCCGTAGGGGGCCAGGACGGCGGCCGGTTCCCAGCCTCCGTCGTCGAACCCCGGGCGCTCCCAGCCCTCCCGCGGCGTGTCCGAGGTGCGCCAGCCGTCGCCGGTGCGCAGTTCGTGGGTGCGTCCGTCCTCGGTCTCGACGAGGAGACGGGCGAGGAGACCGCCCGGGTTGACACTGGCCCCGGCGCGGTTGGTGGCGAGGGCGGCGACGAGGATCTCGCCGTCGGCCGAGCGGGCCTGCTCCGTGACGTCCGCGGTGCGGCCGGTGCGCCAGCCGTCGGTCTGCCGCGGTGCGTGGAGCACCTGCTGCCCGTGGACGTAGAGGGTGAAGTCGTCGTCCGCCGTGGCGGCCACGACGGCCCGCTTCACCACGGAGCCCGCGGGCAGGGCGAGCGTGGCGCGGAACCGGCGTTCGCCCTCCGGTGCGTCCGAGGACGTCGCGCCGGGGGACCAGATCCAGGAGGCGCCCTCCAGGGACGGCGGGGCCGGCGGCTCCTCGGCGCCGATCCAGCTCGCCCGCCAGCCGTCGGCCGGGAGCGAGGTCTCCCACCAGCGGGTCTCGCTCCAGGGGGAGCGTCGTCCGGCGGCGTCCCAGACCCGGACCTGCCAGTGGTAGCGGGTACGGGGCCGCAGCACCGGACCGCCGTAGGGGACGCCGACGCTGCGGTCGGATGCGACCCTTCCCGAGTCCCACACCGTGTGGGTGCGCGGGCCCCGGCCGACGGAGTCCCTGGTGACCCGGACGTGATAGGCAGTCTGCCGGGCGCCGTGACCGGGAGCGGCCAGCTCCCAGGACAGCCGGGGGAGTTCGACGTCCGTGCCGAGCAGGTTCTCGGCGTACTCGACGCTGGTGCGCACGACGCGGAGTCCGGGCCCAGTCTCCGGCCGGCGGCCCGCCGTGCCGGCTCCGCCCACCGCGGCCGCGCCGCCGGTGGTCAGCGCGGTGACGCCGGCGGCGCCCGCGGTCGCCACGGTGCCGCGGAGGAAGACTCTGCGGTTCCATCCCCCGGCTGTGCCCTCGGCCGATTCGTCGGTCATGTGTGTCCGCCTTTGCTCGTCGTGCCGACGCAGCGGGAACGAACCGCGCGTGTGACTCGCGTCGGCTGCCTGGACGTACGGATTGACGGGGAGTGAGGTGGAGCGGAGTGGGGGCGGTGGGGATCGCTGGGGTTGAAACGATTCAATCCCCGTCCTCACGATCCTACGCACGCGCTGCGGGCCGCATCAAGGGATGCGACAACGGCGGTACCGCGCCGCGGTGGTCGCCGTCCCGCCGTGCGGAAGGAATTCGGTCGCGCCCGCGGGCCGCGAGTCGTTAGCCTCGGCCTCCGCCGGAACGCCGCGTGGCGCGGGCGCACCGTGGACCGTGAAAGGGGCCGGGCATGGAGATCGAGGGCGCGCGGACGGACCGGTTGGGCGTGCTGCTCGACCAGTTCGACAAGGCCAGGGAGATGGCCCAGGTGCGACTGGCGGGGTTGAGTGACGAGGAGTACCTGTGGGAGCCCGCGGCCGGCTGCTGGTCGATCCGGCGCCGGGGCGAGGCGGTGACGCCCAGGGCGTACGGGCCCGGTGAGTGGGTGCTCGACAAGGGTGCCCCCGACATCCCGGCGAACGAGTACGCGGAGGTGGCCCGGCAGGCCGCGAGCGGCATGACGGTCACCAAGATCGCCGACGACTGGAGCGTGAGCGTCGAGCGCGTCGAGCAGGTCCTCGCCCACACCGGCACGCCGGAGCCCGACGCGACGCCGATCACCACCATCGCCTGGCGGCTCGCGCACCTGCACTCCTGCTTCGCGGGTCAGTGGGAGTGGACCTTCGGCGAACGGCGCCGGGATCCGCGGCTGCTGGTCGACTTCACCCCCTCCGCCGCCCTGGAACTCGAACGGTTCTGGGCGGTGATCGACCGCTGGCGAGAGGACGTCGGGGGCGTCACCGACGAGCAGCTCGACACCGTCGGCTTCTCCCAGTACCCGTACGGCTCCGACCCGGACGACCCCTACATCGGCGTCGTGGCCGGGGCCGGCCTCGAGTTCATCCACCACATGGCCGAGATCGCCCTCCTGCGCGACCTGTGGCGGGCCACCCGCTCCGGCAGCGCCGGGTAGGGGACCAGGCCGGGCGATCGCCGGGCTCGGCACCTGCTGGAGCAACACCCGGAGCAGGCGGACGCGATGGTCCGCCGGGCCGTGCGCCGCGCGAGCCGAGCGCTCACTCCTGCGCGTCGAACCGGGCCAGACGCGCCGTCACGTCGTCGGCGAGACGGGTGAGGAGGCGGGTGAGGTCCTCACGGTCCTGCCGCGGCCAGTCGGCGAGCGCCTCGGCGAACCAGCCGAGCAGCGATGTCACATACCGGTTGGCGGCCTCGGTGCCAGCCCCGGTCGGTTCGATGAGGCTCGCGCGGCGGTCGTGGGGGTCGGCGACCCGGCGTACCAGACCGCGTTTCTCCAGTGCCTGGACCTGGCGGGTGACGTGCGGGCCCACGACCTGCATCCGGTCGGCGATCTCGCCGATCCGCAGCGGCTGGTCGGCCGTACGGAGGGTCACCAGCACGCCCATGGCGGGACGGTCGAGGGCGAGCCCGGCCGCCTCGGCGGCGCGCTCCGTGAGCCGGCCCTTGGTGAAGGCCGCGCTGAGCTGGGTGAGCCGCGGCAGCACGTCGAGCAGCCCGGAGTGCGGGTCGTCCGGCTCGGCGGGTCCGGGGGGTTCGTGGGTCATGAGGTCTCCATTTGCATACCTGACTTAGGTATCTATATCGTGGGGAGCGGCCGGTGCCTGGGAGGGTGCCGTATGGCCTCCATAAAGATACCTAAGGTACGTATGTTTGCCGTCGATGCGACACGTGCCTCCGTCTTCCCGGGGTCCGCCCCGGTGGAAGGGTGAGAAGTCATGACCCACACGTCCCGTCCCGCTCGCCGCGTACTGATCTCCGGAGCAAGTATCGCGGGCCCCGCGCTCGCGCACTGGCTCGACCGGTACGGCTTCGAGGTGACCGTCGTCGAGAAGGCTGCCGCCGTCCGCGGGGGCGGCTACGCGATCGACGTGCGCGGCACGGCACGCGAGGCCGTGGACCGCATGGGCCTGCTGCCGGCGCTGACCAAGGCGCACGTCGACAGCCAGCGGATCACCTTCGTGGACGCCGCGGGGGAGAGGGTCGGCTCGCTGCAGCCCGAGCAGCTGACCGGGGGAGAGGCCGGGGTGGATCTCGAAGTCCGGCGCGGTGATCTGGCCGACGCTCTCTACACCCCGCTGCGGGGCCGGGTCGAGTTCCTCTTCGACGACTCGATCGCGACACTCGACGACACCGGGGACGCCGTGCACGTCGTCTTCGACAGCGGCGCGCGCCGCACCTTCGACCTGGTGGTCGGCGCGGACGGGCTGCACTCGAACACGCGCAGGCTGGTCTTCGGCCCTGAGGAGCCGTTCCACCGCTACCTCGGGCACGTCTTCGCGGGCTTCACCCTGCCGAACGAGTTCGGGCTCGCCCACGAGGCCGTGATCTGGAACGAGCCGGGCCGCAGCGCCGTCCTCTACGCCCACGAGCCCTCCGAACGGGTGCACGGCTTCCTCACCTTCACCCGCGACACCCCGCCCTTCGATGCCTTCCGTGACCCCCGGGCCCAGCGCGACCTGGTGGCGGCATGCTTCCCCGAGCGGGTCTGGCACCTGCCGCGCCTGGTCGAGGCCATGCGGGAGGCCGACGACCTGTTCTTCGACATCGTGAGCCAGATCCACATGCGTACGTGGTCCCACGGGCGTGTCGTCCTCGCGGGCGACGCCGCGCACGCCACGTCGTTCATCTCCGGCCAGGGATCGAGCGTCGCGCTCGTCGGTGCGTACGTCCTGGCCGGCGAACTGGCCACGCACGCGGACCACGCCGACGCCTTCGCCGCCTACGAGCGCCGGATGCGTCCCTTCGCGGAGCGCAACCAGGCGCTCGCCACCAGCGGCGGCTCGGCGGTGACCCCCACGACGCGGCAGGAGATCGAGGCCCGCAACGCCCTGCTGCGCGACCCGGAGGCGGCGGCGAGGGCGATGGTCACCGCGAGCGCGCAGGAGGGGCGCGCGGTCCACTCGTCCCTGGAACTGCCCGACTACCCGTCGGCCGTCTGAGCGGACGCGGGCCCGTCCGTCGGGCCCGCCTGCGCTCGCCAGCCGTGCAGGAGCAGATCGAAGACCGTCTCCACGGTCGCACGGGGATCGCGCCGTCCCGTGGTCAGGGCGGGGACCTCCAGGACGAACCGGGCCAGCGCCGCGCACGCCGGGTCATCCGGCTCCCGGCCGAGTTCCTCCGCGATCACGGCGCTCAGTGTGTCGGCGTGTCGCATCCACATGCGCTCCCCGTACTCGCGGAGCGCGGGCGTGTCGCTGACCAGAGCGGTGAAGCCCGCCCGGCGCGGATCGGTCGCGATCGGCACCCAGGAATCCAGGGCGTGCGCGCGGAGGGCCTCGACCACGCCCTGGCCGGCGGGTCGCTCGCGGACGGCGGCGGCCAGCGCGGCGTCGACGTCCTGCTCGCGGTCGAAGACCAGCGCCTCCTTGCTCGGGAAGTGGGCGAAGAGAGTCGTCGTCGAGACGTCGGCCCGCTCGGCGACGTCGCGGACGCTGACCCGGTCGAACCCGTGCTCCAGGAAGAGCTCGAGGGCGGCGTCGGCGATGGCCTGCCTGGTCGCGGCCTTCTTGCGCTCGCGACGGCCTGGGGTCGGGGAGTCGGGCATGGCGCCACTCTAGCGCACGACTGGAACGAGACAGAAAGCGGCCTCAAGCAGAAATCTGAGCGATTGAGAAACTGAAACAGTTGCACTTTCTCACTCGTTTCTGCTTTGGTGGTTTCCACGGGGGACCCACCAACAGAAGGAAGCCACCATGAACGCTCCGACGCCCTCGGGTGCGCGGATCAGCATCATCGGCGCGGGCCCGGGCGGGCTCACCTGCGCCCGTGTCCTGCGGCAGCACGGCATCGCGGCGACGGTGTACGACCGCGACCCGGACGCCGCCTCCCGGGACCAGGGAGGATCGCTCGACCTGCACGAGGAGGACGGCCAGCTCGCGCTCCGCGAAGCGGGTCTGCTGAAGGAGTTCTTCGCGCTCGCCAGGTTCGAGAGCCAGGAGGAGCGCCGCTTCGACAGCGGGGGGCGCCTCCTCGGCCACCGGCTGCCGGAGGAGGGCGAGACGGCCCGCCCGGAGATCGACCGGGGCCAGCTCCGGGACCTCCTGCTGCGCTCGCTCTATGCCGGGACGGTGCGGTGGGGGCACGCCCTGGAATCGGTGGGAGGGCCGGCCGGCGGGCCGCGGACCCTGACGTTCGCCGACGGCAGCACCGTGGAGACGGACCTCGTGATCGGAGCGGACGGCGCCTTCTCGCGCGTCCGCGCTGCGTTGTCCGACGCCGTACCGCGCTACACCGGCGTCGGCTTCCTCGAAGCGTGGTTCGACGACATGGAGTCCGCGCACCCGGAGCTGGCTGAGCTGGTCGGCCAGGGCAGCGCGCACGTGGCCGACGGCGAGCGAGGTCTCTTCGCGCAGCGCAACAGCGGTGGACACATGCGCGTCTACCTCATGCGCAGGGTCGCCCTGGACTGGATGGCGGCGAGCGGGCTGCGTCCGCAGGACACCGACGGCATCCGCGCACGGCTCCTCACCGAGTACGCGGGCTGGTCACCGCGGATACTCCGCCTGATCACCGAGAACGACGGCCCCTACGTCGACCGCCCGCTCTTCGCCCTGCCGGTGCCGCACACCTGGCGGCACACGCCCGGCGTGACGCTCCTGGGAGACGCCGCCCACCTGATGCCCCCGCTCGGCGTCGGCGTCAACCTCGCCATGCTCGACGGCGCGGAACTCGCGCTCGCCCTCGCCGGCTCCGCCACCGTCGACGACGCCGTACGCACCTACGAGAAGACGATGCTCCCGCGCTCGGCCGAGATCGCCGGGATGCTGGAGGGCGGGGCGGGATTCCTGCTGGAGGAGCCGGACGCCGAGGACCTCGCCCGGTTCGGTGGGCCCGGAGCGGGCCACGGGCCGGGGGCGTGACGCGTGCCCGGCCGGTAGCGTCGCGCCCATGGATGCGCTCCTGCCGTTCGTGCTCCTCGCCGGTGGCCTCGCCGCGGTCCTCGGCTCCTTCACCTGGCTGGCGTCCCGCGTGCGCCGCCGGGGCGCGGCGGGCGGGGCGGTGGGCGCGGCGCTGGCCTCGTACGAGGAGGCCTTCCGCGCCACGGCGTACGAGTCCCACGTCGAGATCCGGGCCCAGGCGGAACGCAGGTCCCCGCTCCTGTCGCCCGACGACGACTGGCGGCGGGCTCCCGCCGCGGTGGACCGCGCCGGTGCGGAGGCCGGCCGGCCGGCTCGCCGCGGCCCGCACCGGCAGCGGCGCCGCGCGGGCCGGTGGTTCGGCCGTCGGCGCGGCCCCCTCGCGACCGGGCGCGCCGGCGGGCACGAGGGGGCGGACGGGCCGGGCTCGGCCCGCTAGCAGCTCAGGTTGTCGCCGGGCTCGACGCCGAGGAGCTGGGTGAAGCGCTCGTAGTTGTCGATCCGGCTCTGGACCTGCGCGGGATTGCGCCCGTCGCACTCCAGGCTGCCGTTGATGGACCGGATGGTCTCCCCGAACCCGGCGCCGTTGACCATGGCGTCGTGCGGGGTCATGGTGCCGGGACCTGACTGGGTGTTCCAGTACCACAGGCCCGTCTTCCAGGCCACCGCCGAGTCGTTCTGGACCAGGTCGGGGTTGCCCAGCAGGTCGATGCCGAGGGCGTCCCCGGCGGCCTTGTAGTTGAAGTTCCAGCTCAGCTGGACGGGCCCGCGCCCGTAGTACTTGTCGGTGCCGGCCGGGCAGCCGTACGGCTGGGACGCGTCGCAGTAGTGCGGGTAGTTGGCGGTGTTCTGCTCCACGACGTGGACCAGTCCGCCGGTTTCGTGGCTGACGTTGGCGAGGAAGGCGGCTGCCTCCTGCTTCTTCACCGTGTCGCTGCCGGTGTTCGAGAACCCCGGGTAGGCGCTGAGCGCGGCGGTGAGACCGCTGTAGGTGTAGAAGGAGTTCCGGTTCGGGAACATCTGGTCGAACTGGCCTTCGCTCACCACGAATTCGGCGGCGGCGGCTCGGGTGTCGGGCTTCGCGGGCTTCTGGGCGACGGCCGACGGCGCCATGGTCAGGGTGCACAGGGCGGCGGCCGCGCCGGTGGCGGCCAGCAGGGCGAGCTTGCGGTGCAGCACGGTAGGTACTCCTGCTCGATGGGAGGGAGAGGGCGGGGGAGGGCGGAGCGGGGAAGCGACCGGGCACCCCGCGGGGGCGTGCACCCCGGAAGGGCCGTGGTCGCTCCCGGGCCGCTCCACCCGGCCCGTCAGCCGCCGACGTTGACGTCGATGCAGGCGTAGAACGCGTTGGACGTGTCGGCGACGTTCCAGACGGCGAGGACCTTCTGCTGTCCGGTGAGTCCACCGAAGTCGACCTGGTGGTTCACCACCGCGCCCGGCTTAGCGCCGCCGTCGTCGAACAGCGCGATCCGCTGACCGCCGGCGTAGTACTCCCACGTGCTGGTGGCGTGCTGAGCGGTGAGCCGCCACGAGAACGTGGTGGTCTTCGCCACCGGCGTGACCTTCCAGCCCTTGCTGTCGTCGTCCAGCTCCGCGAAGCGGCTGTTGCCGCCGCTGCAACTGGTCAGGCCCTTGGGGCCCTCGACGCTCTGCGGCTCGTACGTGATGTCGCCGCAGGACACCGTGCCCGCGGCGCACTGGGCCTGACGGCTGGGCGGGTCGGAGATGTAGCCGTGCGCGCTCGCCGAGGAGGCGGGCAGGCTCACGGCCACGACAGGGGCGAGGACCGCGCCGATCAGGGCAGCGGTCTTCCGACGTGCGTGCATGGGAACTCCTTCACATCCGGCCGTTCCGGGCGCGCGCGGCCATGTGTGGGGGGACCACGCGCACGCCGAGTACGGCCTCTCGTGGGTGGGGCCAGGAGGCGCGAAGGTGACGCGCACTCACCGTCCTCGCAGGGGCGTGGGACCCCGGCAGGGCTCAACTCCGTAAACGGAGCGGTGAGTTCTTTTGGACTAGACCATACAAGCGGTCGACGTGACCGTGTCAAGGGTGGGTCACCGGCGAACCGGGCCCCGGAGAGCCCGCGTTGGTCGGAGCCGGCGACGGCGGGAGTGCCGGGTGATCAGTCGGAGGCTCACTTGGACTCGAGCCGTCCGAGGGGATGGGCGTCCCCGGCCAGGTCCCTCCGGAGCGTCGTCCAGCCGGTGCTGTCGATGCCGAGGGCGTGGCGGAGGTAGGCGAGGGTGACCCGTTGGACCAGGACGACGTGGGCGGGGTTCTCGTCGGTGGTCTCGGCGGCGCCGTAGCCGGAGATGCCGCCGAGGAAGTGCTCCGCCCCGAAGAGCGTCAGGAGGCTCTTCTCGCCGGGGCTCAGCACGTACGGGTCGGCCGTCCAGTCCGCGCCGCGGACGGTGAGCGGGAGGTCGTCCTCGTCCCCCGCGACCACGAGGGCGGGGGCGGTCATGTGCGTGAAGTCGGGATGCCTCAGCCAGGGGAGGTTCTCGGCGGCGAACGGCGTCAGGGCGTCGCCGCCGGCGCCGGCCGTCGCGAGCAGCACGCCCGCCCCGACCCGGGGGTCGGAGAGGTCCGCCGCCTCACCGGTGGCGGGGTCCCGGACGCGCAGGCCCAGCAGGATGCCCGCCGTCTGGCCGCCGAAGGAGTGGCCGGCCGCCGCGACGCGGGTTCGGTCGAGCCGCCCGGCGAGGCCGGGGACGGTCGCCTCCACCACGTCCAGGTCGTCGAGGACGCGCCGCATGTCCTCGACGCGCGAGCGCCACAACCCCGGCCGGCGCGGGTCGTCCTCGGGAAGGCCCGACGTCCTGGAGTCGAGGTGGGTGGGCTGGACCACCACGAAGCCGTGGGCGGCCCAGTGGTCGGCGAGCGGGCCGTAGCCGTCGAGCGAGGAGCCGAAGCCGTGCGAGAGGAGGACGACGGGCAGGCCGTGCCCGGTCACCGGCGCGGACACGCGCACGCGCAGGTCCTCGCCGCGCTCCGGGGCGCGCAGCACGACGGGTTTGACCGAGACGACCGGTTCGGTGGTGGCGACGCCGGCCGTGGCGCGGACGGGTGTGGTCATGACGGGGCCCTTCTTTCTGCCGGCCAGGGGTGGGGAGAAGGGCCCCGGGACTGGGTGGGGCCCTCGGGAGTTACGCTAAAACCTGACGTTGACGTGAGGGGCAAGTCGCCCGGCCCGGCTCAGGGAGAGGAGGCGCGGGATGCGCATCGGGGAGCTCGCCGCCAGGACGGGCGTCAGCGTGCGGGCGCTGCGCTACTACGAGGAGCAGGACCTGCTCGTCGCGGAGCGCAGCCACAGTGGTCAGCGGCACTATCCCGAGAGCGCCGTCGGCCACGTCCGGCTGATCCAGCAGCTCTACGCCGCGGGCCTGTCGAGCCGGACCATCGTCGACCTCATGCCGTACGCGGCCGACGGCAGGGCCACGCCGGAACTGCTCGACCGCCTGTCCGCGGAACGGCACCGCGTCGAGAGCCGGATCACCGAACTGGTCGGCACCCGGGACAGACTCGACTCCGTCATCACCGGCGCCACGGACAACCTCCACACCGGTCGTCCCTGCGGTGCCGCCGGGGCCTCCTGAACCGACGCGGTAGGGCCGACCGGGTAGAGGATGCACCGCGCGGTGCCGCCCGCCCGGGAAACGGCCCCGGCGCTGCTAGTTTCGCCAGCCGTCGGAGGAATCCGGACGTCTCGGACAGAGGCGGGCGTCGGCGTGGAGAGGGAGTACGGGTGACTGGTGTGCGCGAGGAATCGTCGGGGGCGGGCGGCCCGTTCGGGCGAAGGACCTTCATGGCGTCGGCCGTCCTGACGGCGGCCGTCCCCGTCTCGGCCGCCGCCCCGGTCCGGGCGGCCGGGCGGCCGGAGGGCGCCGTGTCCGGCTGCCGGGCCGTGGCCCGGCTGCTCGCCGTCCCCGAAAGCGGTCGCGGCGTCGACTGGCTGAGGGAGGCCCTCCAGGTCGCCGTAGCGCTCGAACTCGCCACGATCCCGCCCTACCTGTGCGGATGGTGGTCCGTGGGGGACCGTACGAGCCACGTCGCACGGCTGATCCGGCGCATCATCGGCGACGAGATGTTCCACATGGGCGTCGTCTGCAACCTGCTGGTGGCCGTGGGCGGCCGGCCGCGGGTCACGGACGCGGCCCCCGCCTACCCCGGCCCGCTCCCCGGCGGGGTGCGCGACGGGGTGAACGTCTACCTCTCGGGCCTCACCAGGCCCTTCGTGCACGACGTGATGATGGCGATCGAGGCCCCGGAGGCGCCCCTGGCCCGCGCTGTGAACAACTCGCCCAGCATCGGCCACTTCTACGACGACCTGCTGCGCGCCTTCCGGTCCACGGCGCCCCCGCTGTCCGCCCGCGGGCAGTTGTCCCAGCACATCGGCTCCGACGTCCTCGAACCCGTCACCGACCTCGACGGCGTCGAGCGGGCGATCGAGATCATCAAGGAACAGGGCGAGGGCACCACCAGCTCCCCCGAGGACGCCTTCGGCGACGACTACCCGGCCCACTACTACGCCTTCGGCGAGATCTACCACGGACGGCAGCTGCGCCGGGAGGACGACGGCTGGCGGTTCACCGGCGCCCCCGTGCCCTTCCCCGACGCACGCCCCATGGCCCGGGTCCCGGCCGGTGGCTGGCCCGACCCGCCGCAGCGGGTGGCGGACCTCCTCGACCGGTTCGACACCGCCTACGCCAAGGTGCTGAGCACCCTCGAGGCGGCCTGGGCCCACGGCGACGCACGCACCCTGGGCTCGGCCGTGCGGACGATGCGCGGGCTGGAGGGCACCGCCCTGGAACTGATGGAAACCGGCATCCCGGGCGCCCGGGGCAACTACGGCCCCCAGTTCCGCCCGCCCCGCGCGTGACGCCCGCAAGACGGTCAGTGGTTGCCGGCGAGGGCGCCGCCGAGCCTCTCGCGCATCAGCGTGCTGTGCTCGTTGAGACCGACGATCTCGACCCGCTTGCCGCGCTGCGCGTACTTGGTCTCGATCGCGTCCAGTGCGGCGACGGACGAGGCGTCCCAGATGTGGGTGGCCGACAGGTCGATGACGACCCGCTCGGGGTCACCCGCGTAGTCGAAGCGCGTGACGAGGTCGTTGCTGGAGGCGAAGAACAGCTCGCCGGTGACGGAGTAGACGACCTGGCCGCCGTCGGGGTCGGTGACCGAGGTGACGTCGGCCAGGTGGGCCACCCGCCGGGCGAAGATCACCATGGCGGTGACGGAGCCGACCACGACGCCGATGGCCAGGTTGCCGGTGGCGACCACGACGGCGACGGTGACCACCATGACGAGGATCTCGCCGGCGGGCATCCGCCCGAGGGTCCTGGGAGCGACGGAGTGCCAGTCGAACGTCGTGAACGACACCATCACCATCACCGCGACCAGGGCGGCCATCGGGATGTCGGACACGACCGGGCCGAAGACGATGCACAGCACCATCAGGAACGCACCCGCCAGGAACGTGGACAGGCGGGTACGCGCGCCGGACACCTTCACGTTGATCATCGTCTGGCCGATCATGGCGCAACCGCCCATGCCGCCGAAGAAGCCGGTGACGATGTTGGCGATGCCCTGACCGATCGACTCACGGGTCTTGTCGGAGTGGGTGTCGGTGATGTCGTCCACCAGCTTCGCCGTCATCAGCGACTCCATGAGCCCGACCAGGGCCATGGCGAGCGCGTACGGGGCGACGGTGGTCAGCGTGTCGAGGGTGAAGGGCACGTCGGGCAGCCCCGGCACCGGCAGCGCGTGCGGCAGCTCCCCCTTGTCACCGACGGTCGGTACCGCGATGCCGGCCGCCACGGTGACGACCGTCAGGACGACGATGGACACCAGCGGCGCCGGGACCACCCTGGTGATCCTGGGGAAGAGCACCATCAGCACGAGCCCGGCCACCACGAGCGGGTACACCGGCCAGGGCACATCGGTCATCTCGGGCACCTGCGCCATGAAGATGAGGATGGCGAGGGCGTTGACGAAGCCGGTCATCACCGAGCGCGGCACGAACCGCATCAACCTGGCCACCCCGAGCGCGCCGAGGACGATCTGGAAGACACCGGCGAGGATGACCGCCGCGACGAGGTACCCCAGCCCGTGCTCACGGTTCAACGGGGCGATCACCAGGGCGACGGCCCCCGTCGCCGCGGAGATCATCGCGCGGCGGCCGCCGACGACCGAGATGGTGACGGCCATGGTGAACGCCGCGAACAGCCCGATCTCCGGGTCGACCCCGGCGATGATCGAGAAGGAGATCGCCTCGGGGACCAGGGCGAGGGCGACGACGAGTCCGGCGAGGACCTCGGTGCGCCACGCCTTCGGGTCGGAGATCCAGTCGGGCTTGAGACCGCGCAGGCGCGCGGCGGGGGAGAGCGCGGGAGCAGACAAGAGGGAGGTACCTGTCGTGGTCGGGCACGCCCGGCGGCGGGGAACGTGCGGAGGAGCGCGCGGGCCGGGCCGGTCCTGCGCGAGGGCCGCGTCGCGGCGGACCCGGAGTCGGGCAAGAGGCGGCGTGCCGACGGGCGGCCGCTCCTCAGGGGCGGAGCGTCACGGCGGGCAGACGGCGGCGCTGGGCGTCATCGGCATGCGCTCGCTCTCTCCTGCCTGGCGTCGGTACGGGACCCGACGACTCTACCCTAACGTTACGGTAGAGTCCGGCCGTCGCGACGGCGGCCGGACGGACGACGAGGAAGGCGCACGCGTGAACGGCGGGCACATGCGGATCGGTGAGGTGGCGTCCAGGACCGAGTTGTCGCTGCGCACGATCCGGCACTACGAGGAGACGGGCCTGGTCGTCCCGTCCGCCCGCTCCCAGGGCGGCTTCCGCCTGTACACGGAGGCCGACGTCGCCCGCCTCATGGTCGTGCGCCGCATGAAGCCGCTCGGCTTCACCCTCGACGAGATGCGCGACCTCCTGGAGGCGACCGACCGCCTGGACCGCGCCGAGGGGCAGCTGTCGGCCGGCGAGCGCGAGCAACTCCTCGAGCGCGTGCGTGTCTTCGAGCGGGCCGCCCGGCAGCGGGTCGCCGACCTGCGCACCCGGCTGGCGCGGGCGGAGGAGTTCGCCGCGACCCTGGCCGACCGGATCGAGAGCGCGACAGCCGGACCGTAGCGGACGCGCCACCGGGCCCCTCGTCCGCTACCCGGCCTGCATGATCTGGCGCTACCCGGCCTGCATGATCTGGATCAGGTTGCCGCAGGTGTCGTCGAGGACCGCCGTGGTGACCGAGCCCGTCTCCAGCGGCTCCTGGACGAAGTGCACCCCGAGCCCGCGCAGCCTGTCGTACTCCGCCCGCACGTCGTCCACGGCGAAGGACGCGGCCGGGATGCCGTCCTCGGCCAGCGCCGTCCGGTACGGCCGCACCGCGGGGTGACCGGAGGGCTCGAGCAGCAGCTCGGTCCCGTCGGGAGCCTCGGGCGAGACCACGGTCAGCCACCGGTCCCCGCCCGCCCCCACCGGCACGTCGTGCTTCTTCAGGAAGCCCAGCGCCTCGGTGTAGAAGCGCAGGGCCTGGGCCTGATCGTCGACGAAGACGCTGGTGAGGTTGATCTTCATGGGGTCATCTCCGGTACTGGGTTCCGGGCCGTGGGACACGAGGTGCTCGGGCGGGCCGAAACCCTCCGGGACACCACCTGCCTACCAAGGACCCGCGGGCCCGGCAACGGGCCGCGGACCCGGGTACGTACCGGACCGGTGCCCTAGGACTGGGGCCGCCGTCCGTGGTTGGCGGGGTGGTTGCGGCGTGCCTTCTTCTTGCGGCGTCGCTTCGAGGACATGCGTGCCTCCTTCGGAAGACGTCTGCTCGGTGCGCGTTGCGTGTCAGTGCGCATCCGTCCATGCCGTCCGTCCACGATTCCACGCACGGCCGGGCGGTGCCATTCGGCGCGGTGCGGCTCCGGCGGCCCCCGCGGACCGAAGGGAGTTCGTGGGCCGCGCCGGTGACGAGCCCGGCCACGCGACGTCGTCGATCGCGAGCCACGGTGCGCCGGCCACGGCCGTGGGGGTCAGCCCGGTGAACGCCTTGACCTCCCGGTGCAGGTGGGACTGGTCGACATAGCCGCTCTCGAAGGCGACGGAGGCCGGGGCCAGGCCGGCCGCGAGCAGGTGGGCGGCGTGGTCGAACCGCACCAGCCGGGCGGCCCGCTTGGGCGTGATGCCGAGCTGCGCGTGGAAACGGGCCGACAGCCGCTTGCGGCTCCAGCCGACCTCCTCGGCCAGACCGTCGACCCGTACGCGCCCCCGGCTGCCGAGCGTCGTCCGCCAGGTGTGGGCGACCTCGGGATCGACCGGCGCCCGGTCCGCCATACGCCGGCGCAGGAGGTCCGCCGCGAACGCGAACCGCTCGTCCCACGACCCGGCGGCGCGCAGCTCGTCCTGGACCCGCTCCGCCTCGCGGCCCCAGACGTCCCCGAACGACTCCACCCTCCCGCCGAGCGCCGCCGACGGGCCGAGCACCGCGGCCGCCACCGCCGGCTCCAGCCGGATCTGCAGACACGCGCCCACCCGGCCCGCTGCCCTGAGGTCCCCCGGGGCGAGCCCTGCGGCGAAGCTGCCGTGCCCTTGTCGGCCCCGGGCGCTGTACCGGATGCCCTCGCCCTCGCTCAGGTCGATGAGCAGGGTGACGGACGGATGCGCCACCATGGCCATGTCCACGAACGCGGACACGTGCTGGCTGAACCCGGCCATGCTGATCCCCGCGAGCCGGGCCGAGGGGCGCGGGACGGCGACGTCCACGATCGACCAGTCGGGCGGCGCCCCGGTCGGTGCCTCGGTGGCCAACACCCGGTCAGTCTAGGTCTCGGGGCCGACGGCCGGGAGGTCCGCGTCCCGGGCGGTGAAGCCGAGCAGCAGCGCTCCGGTCGGCCCCGGCGCTTCCAGCGGCGGCAGGTGTCCGACGCCCGGCAGCATCTCGAGCCGCGTGTCCGGCACGGTTTCGTACCGGTGCGCCGACGACGGATCCCAGCGCGGGTCGGCGGCACCGAAGAGCACCAGCACCGGGATGTCGAGGGCGGCCAGGCGCTCGGGCACGCCGCGCTCGGCGAGGTAGGCCGTGTTCCCGCGCGCCACCGTCCTGAAGGAGCGGTACGAGATGCCCCGCACGTCGTCGATCATCGCGGCCGGAACGTCCACGGGACCGGCGGCCGTCGCGGCGATCGCCCTGTGGAGCATCGCGTCCGTGCGCCGCCGCCACAGCAGCGGGCCGAAGGGCGGGGCCAGCAGCAGCCGCAGGATCACCGGCTGCGGGAGGAGCGCGTCCAGATCCGGCCCCGTGCTGACCAGGGCGAGCGCCCCCACCAGGTCGGGGCGCCGCTCGGCGAGCGCCGTGGCGACGTAGCCGCCGCTGGAGTGGCCGGCCACCGTCACGGACCGGAGCCCCAGGTCGTCCAGGAGAGCCGCCACCCGGCCCGCCTGCTGCGGCACGTCGTAGGACGGGGTGGGCGGGGACTTGCCGCAGCCCGGGAGGTCGACACGCAGGACGTGCCGGTGCTCGGCCAGTGCCGGGACCACCGGGCTCCACGAGGCGCCCGAGGCACCGGAACCGTGGATGAGCAGGAAGGGCGGCGCCTGCGGCGGGCCGTCGTGCACCACGTGCATTCCGCGCGAGAGATCGGCGTCGTACTGACTCATGCCGCCATCGTGTGCCCGGTGCCGGTCACGGGTCTTGTACGAATGTCCGCCCGGACCCGTCGGACCGGGCGGACGCACCGACGCTCAGGCGCGCGCGGCGCCGCGCACCGGGTGCTTGCTCAGGACGGAGACCCGGTTGAAGGCGTTGATGCTGATCGCCACCCAGATCACGGCGGAGATCTGCTCGTCCGGCAGGACACCCCGCGCCTCCGCGTACGCGGCGCTCTGCGCGCCCGCGTCGGCGGGATGGGTGGTGGCCTCGGCGAGGGCGAGTGCGGCGCGTTCCGCGGGCGAGAACAGTTCGGTGTCGCGCCAGGCCGCCAGCACCCCGAGTCGCTGGGCCGTCTCGCCGCCCCGCAGTGCGGCCCTGGTGTGCACGTTGAGGCAGTAGGCGCAGGCGTTGAGCTGGGAGACGCGGATGTTGACCAGTTCCACGAGGGTCCGGTCGAGCCCCGCCGCTTCGGCCACGCCCCGGACCGCCTCCGCCGTGGCGCGCAGTGCGGTGTAGGCCCCGGGGCTCTGCTTGTCGATGAACACGCGGCGCTCGTCGGTGCCTTGAGGGGTTCCTGCATCGGTGCGTACGGGCGTCTGCGTCATGCGGGGTGGCCTCCGTTGCGCGCTGGCGTTTGTCGGGTCCTATTATCGAACCATAGAAGTTGAAATTGAAACTTTCAGGGTCAGTGGGAGGACGAAGCGGTGAGCAACACGGAAGCGCACCCCGCCGAAGTCAGGTGCGGGGCACCGGAGGACGGGTCGCCCGCCGCCGGGGTGGAGATCCTGACCGCACGGGACGTCCCGCTCGGCGGACCGCGCGCCATGAAGGTGCGCCGCACCCTGCCGCAACGGGCCCGGACACTGATCGGAGCCTGGTGCTTCGCCGACCACTACGGCCCCGACGAGGTCCGGGAGTCGGGCGGCATGGACGTCGCTCCCCACCCGCACATCGGCCTCCAGACGGTCAGCTGGCTGTTCAGCGGGGAGATCGAGCACCGGGACAGTCTGGGCAGCCAGGCGTTCGTCAGGCCGGGCGAGGTGAACCTCATGACGGGCGGCCGCGGCATCAGCCACTCCGAGGTGTCCACGCCGGACACCGCGATCCTGCACGGCGTCCAGCTCTGGGTGGCGCTGCCCTCGGAGCACCGCGACACCGCTCCGGACTTCCAGCACCACGTGCCCGCCCCGGTCGGCCTGGACGGCGGAGAGGCGCGCGTCTTCCTCGGCTCACTCGCCGGGGCCACCTCACCGGTCGGGACCTTCACACCCCTGCTCGGCGCCGAGGTGACCCTGGACCCGGGCGCCGGCGTGACCCTCGACGTCGACCCCGGCTTCGAGCACGGCGTCCTCGTCGACAGCGGCGACGTACGCCTGGACGGCACGGCCGTACGCCCCGCCGAACTGGCTTACACCGCGCCCGGACGAAGGACGCTCACGCTGACGAACGCGGCGCCCGCGGGCGCCCGGCTGCTGGTGCTGGGGGGTCCGCCCTTCCCGGAGGAGATCGTCATGTGGTGGAACTTCATCGGACGCACCCACGACGAGATCGTGGCGGCCAGGGCGGACTGGGAGAACGACTCCGGGCGCTTCGGCCGGGTCGAGGGCTACCCCGGCGACCGCCTCCCGGCGCCCGTACTCCCCAACGCCACCCTCTCCCCGCGCGGGAATCCGAGGCCGTAGGAGCCTCGTGCGGGGTCACTCGGGCCAGGCGGAGTTCTCGATCACCTCGACGAAGTCCGTCCGCCGGAAGCCGGGCACGAAATGTTCCAGGACGTCGGCGTTGACCGTGCCGAACGTGGTGTGCGGGCGGTGCCTGAACCCGTCCGTGAACGCCTGGAGGATCTGCTTCTTGAAGTCGGGGCGGGGGTGGGCGGCGGTGACCGCGTCGATCTCCGCCCGGGTGATGCGGGCCAGATGCAGACCGAGCACGTCCGTCTCGACGCCCGCGGTGGTCGCCGCGATCTCCGGCGCCAGCTTGTAGGGGACCTCCGGGGTGGTGTGCAGCGCGACGGCCGTCCATACGGTGTCCGCGTCGGCCCCGGGCACGCCGTGGGACAGCAGGAACGCCCGTGCCTGGTCGGCGCCGTCCATCTCGAAGCGCTGGTCGTCGCCGCGGTAGGGCGGCACCAGGCCGGTGTCGTGGAAGAGCGCGGCGACGTACAGCAGCTCCGGGTCCGGCCGCAGTCCCAGGGCGGCGGCCTGGAGACTGCCGAACAGGTAGACGCGCCGCGAGTGGTGGAAGATCAAGGGCGGTGTCGTGTCCCGGACGAGTTCGGTCGCCTCCCGCGCGAGCGAGCTGTCGGGGATGTCGATTCCGGCGATGGTCTCGGTCATGGCGGTCCTCACGAGTGGGTGCCTGTCGTGTCGGTTCCCACCCTGCGCCGGACGGCCGGGCCGCGTCCGCTCCGCGATGGACAGATGTCCCTCGAAACCGGTCACGACTCCCGGGCGGTGGTGGCGAAGCGCTGCTGGTACCGGATGGGGGACAGTCCCAGGTGCCGGGCGAAGGCCCGGCGCAGACTCTCGTAGCTGGGGAAGCCCGATCGGGTGGCCGCCTCCGTGGCGTTGAGCCCGGCGTCGAGCAGGGCCTTGGCCAGGTCGAAGCGGACCAGCTCCACGTACTTCGCCGGCGTCGTGTCCAGCTCGGCCCGGAACATGCGTGTCAGATGACGTGGGCTGACCCGCACGCGCGCGGCCAGGGCCGCCAGGCCGTGGTCCGCCGTCGGGTCGCTCTGCACCGCCTCCTGGACCAGTCGCAGCACCGGTGTGCGCGGCGCCGGGCCCTGGAGCGAGGCGGAGAACTGCGACTGGCCGCCGGCCCGCTGCATGTACACCACCAGCGAGCGCGCGACCTCGCGGGCCAGGGCCGGACCGTGGTCCTCCTCCAGCAGGGCGAGGGCGAGGTCGATGCCCGCGGTCACGCCCGCGGACGTGTACGTGGTGCCGTCCTTCACGAAGAGCGCGTCCGGCTCGACCCGCGTCGTCGGACACCGGCGAGCCAGTGCCGCGGTGTGCTGCCAGTGCGTCGTCGCGCGCCTGCCCTCCAGCAGGCCCGCCGCGCCCAGGACGAAGGCGCCGGTGCACACCGAGGCGACGCGCCCCGCCCGGTCCGCCAGAACCTTCGCGGCGGTGGCGAGAGCGGGACTCACGGGGGAGCCGGGCAACGCGTCGCCGCCGACCACGACCAGAGTGTCGAAGGCCGCCGCCGGTGCGTCCGTGTCGGCCGGCACCCGCATGCCGATGGACGAGGACACCGGCGACCCGTCCGCCGAGACGATGCTGATCCGGTAGTCGGCACCGAACCGGTTGGCCTCGCTGAAGACCTCCGCCGGTCCCGACAGGTCGAGCAGTTTCATGCCGTCGAACACGAGCACGCCCACCCTGTGCGGCCCCGCCGCCATCGCTTCCTCCGCCCCTCGGTCCTTCGTGAACTGGTCGATATGAGTGAAAAGTGAGGTATGTCGGTTATCGGCGTAAGGTGGCTCGCGGGGATCAGTCGCACACGCGGAAGGATCAGCCATGGGTACGGTCACCACCTCGGACGGCACGAACATCTTCTACAAGGACTGGGGCCCGCGCGACGGCCGGCCCGTCGTCTTCCACCACGGCTGGCCGCTCAGTGCCGACGACTGGGACAACCAGATGGTGTTCTTCCTCTCCCACGGCTATCGCGTGATCGCCCACGACCGCCGCGGACACGGACGCTCGGACCAGCCCTCCACCGGCCACGACATGGACACCTACGCCGCCGACGTCGCGGCGCTGACCGAGGCCCTCGATCTGCGGGACGCCGTGCACATCGGGCACTCCACCGGCGGTGGCGAGGTCGCGCGCTATGTGGCGCGGGCCGAGCCGGGCCGCGTCGCGAAGGCCGTCCTCGTCAGTGCCGTGCCGCCGGTGATGGTGAAGTCCGAGAGCAACCCCGAGGGCCTGCCGATCGAGGTCTTCGACGAGTTCCGTGCCGCCCTCGCCGCCAATCGCGCGCAGTTCTACATCGACGTGCCGTCCGGCCCCTTCTACGGCTTCAACCGGGAGGGCGCGACGGTCTCGCAGGGGCTGATCGACCACTGGTGGCTCCAGGGGATGACGGGCGCGGCCAACGCGCACTACGAGTGCATCGCGGCGTTCTCGGAGACCGACTTCACCGACGATCTCAAGCGGATCGAGGTCCCGGTCCTCGTCGCGCACGGGACGGACGACCAGGTCGTGCCCTACGCGGACGCGGCGCCGAAGTCGGTCGAACTCCTGGCGAACGGCACGCTCAAGTCGTACGAAGGGCTCCCGCACGGCATGCTGTCGACCCATCCGGAGATCCTCAACCCCGATCTGCTGGCCTTCGTGAAGTCGTAGTCCGGGTGTGGGCGTGAGCCGGTTCCCGGAGGGCTGGGCCGATGCCGCCCTGCTGACCGACTCCGTCGTCGGTCTCGCCGTGTGGGACACCGGCCTGCGGTGCGTCCGGGTCAACGACGCCCTCGAACGTCACGACGGGATCGCCCGCGAACGGAGGCTGGGCCGGCGCCCGCGGCAGTCGCCGGCCGGGGACGCCGGCGCACTGGCGGCGCTCGTACGGCGGGTGCTGACCACCGGTCGGTGTGCCACCGGCCGTGAGTACCGGGTCCCGGTTCAGGCGGGCAGCCGCGGCGACCGCGCCCTCTCGGCCTCGTTCGTGCGCCTGCACGACGCCGACGGCCGTTCCCTCTTCCCCGGTCTTCCGCACGGCCTTCCGCTCGGAGTGGGCCTGCTCCGCGCGACCAGGACATCGAGGTCGGTCTGCGACGGGTGGGCCGCGCCCTGACCCGCGGCGCCTCCTCCCTGGAGGAACCGGGTACGGCGGTGATCGGCACCCTGCCCACCGCACCCCCGCCCGACGACGTCACCCTGCTGCTGGCCCGCGGTCTGTGAACGGACGCCTCGCCCGGCGACGTGCCATCCTCAGGACGCCGATTCCCGCAGGCGGCGGCCGGCCGCCTTGGCCTGGTTGCCGCAGCGGCGCATGGAGCACCACTTGCGCGGCCGTCCGCCGCCGGAGTCGAGGCAGAGCATCCGGCACGCCGCTGAGGCGCAGGCGGTCAGGCGGGACCGGCGGGCGTCGTCGGTCATGAGATCGATGAGGTCCCGCGCGACGATCGACAGCAGGGACTCCTTCGTCAGCGTCCCGCTCCCCTTCGGCACCCATGTGCCGTCTTCCGCCAACTCCATCTGCGGTATCGGAGGTTCGGCCCTGGCCAGGAGGTTCACCAGGTCGACCGACTCCTGCCGCGGCCGGTGCCCGTCGACGGCACCGGAGGCGATGTCGTGGGCGGCAGCGCGCAGCGCGTGCAGCGACCGCAGGACGTCCTCGGGGTCGTACCCCTCCTCCAGAGTCACCCCCACCCCCCGGCACCAGGCTTCGAGGCGCTCGGTGTCGCCCATCCGCTCGACGGGGGCCTCGGGCCTGCGGCCCACGGTGGCCACCAGGTTCAGGCACAGGGTCCCGGCGTCGAAACGAAGCTCCCGCTGCCGGGCGGTGACCCTGCTGCGCGGTCCGGGCCGCTCGGCGTCCATGGTTCTATAGTAACCGTTCTGATGGTTACTAAGAGGGTGGGGGCGGAGCCATGCGCATCGCGGTGATCGGGGCGGGCGGGGTCGGAGGCTATTTCGGGGCCCGGTTGGCCGCCGCGGGAAACGAGGTCACCTTCGTGGCCCGCGGTGCGCACCTCGATGCCGTGCGCCGGTCCGGACTGGTCGTCCACAGTCCGCTGGGCGAATTGCACACCTCGCCCGACTCCGTCGTGGGGAGCATCTCGGAGCTGGGCCCCGTGGATCTCGTGCTCGTCGCTGTCAAGCTGTGGGACACCGAGGCGGTCGCCGAGCAGTTGCGGTCCTCGGCGGCGCACGCGGCACCGGTGCTGTCACTGCAGAACGGGGTGCACAAGGACGCCGTCCTGCGCGCCCGGCTGACGGACGAACAGGTCCTGGGCGGTGTCTGCTTCATCTCGGCCTTCATCGAGGAGCCCGGGGTGGTCAGGCACAACAGCCCCTTGCAGAAGGTCGTTCTCGGCCCCTACCGGTCCGGCCAGTCGGCGACCAGCCGGACCGTGCTCGCCGTGTTCCGGGAGGCGGGGATCGACACCGAGGAGAGCGACGACATCGAGCGGGCGATCTGGGAGAAGTTCGTGTTCCTCGTGGGCCTGTCGGCGACGACGGCGGCCGTCCGCCGGCCGATCGGCGTCGTCCGCGCCGACGAGCACAGCCGGCGGCTGCTGTACGACGTCATGGCCGAGACGGTGGCCGTGGCGCAGGCGTCGGGGGTGCGGCTGGACGACGGCTTCGCCGAGGACCGGCTCAACTTCTGCGACACGCTTCCCGCGGCCATGACCTCCTCCATGCACAACGACCTGGAGAAGGGCAACCGCCTCGAACTGCCCTGGCTCAGCGGGGGAGTGGTGGACCTCGCCGGCCGGTTCGGCGTTCCCGTTCCGCGCAACCGGACGGTGGCCGACATCCTCGCGCCGTACGCCCTGGGCCGGCCGGCCGGATCGTGACGGCGCGGCGGTCTACTTGGCGGTCCGGGCGAGGAAGTCCCGGATGTGGGTGGTGATCTCCTCCAGGTGGGTCTCGAGGGCGAAGTGCCCGGTGTCCAGGAGGTGGACCTCGGCGTCCGGGAGGTCGCGCCGGAACGCGTGGGCGCCCTCGGGGCCGAAGATCTCGTCCCTGGCCCCCCACACGGCCAGCAGCGGCACCCGGGTGTCGCGGAAGTACTGCTGGAGCCGGGGGTAGAGGGCGACGTTCGTCGGGTAGTCGCGGAACAGCGTGAGCTGGACGGCGTCGTTGCCCGGCCGGTCGAGCAGCGCCTGGTCGAGGGTCCAGGTGTCGGGGCTGACGAGGCTCTGGTCGGGGACGCCGTTCAGGTACTGCCAGCGGATCGACTCGGGGGCCAGCGCGGCCCGGGCGAGCGCCTCCGTCTCGGGGGTCGGGTCGTCGGTGTAGGCGAACAGCCCCTCCCAGAACTCCTTGACCAGGCCGTCGGTGTAGCCGTTGCCGTTCTGCGTGACGATCGCGGTGATGCGGTGCGGGCTCCGGACGGCGATGCGCCACGCCACCGGTGCCCCGTAGTCCTGCACGTACACCGCGAAGCGCTCCACGCCGAGCCGGTCCAGGAGCCCGACGGTCACGTCCGTGAGGGAGTCGAAGCTGTAGTCGAACGCGTCGGCCTGAGGCATGGCCGAGTACCCGAAGCCGATCATGTCGGGTGCGATCACGTGGTAGGTGTCCGCGAGCTTCGGGATCAGGTCGCGGAACATGTGGCTGCTCGTCGGGAAGCCGTGCAGCAGCACGACACTCGGCGCCTGCGGGTCACCGGCCTCCCGGTAGAAGACGTCCAGGCCGTCGACGGTGGTGGTCCTGTGGTGCACGACGACGCTCATCGCAACCCCTTAATCGGTTATTGGTGGTTAGGTAGAGTCCAGCACTCCCGGGTTAACCTGTCAAGCGGCCTTAAGGGGTTAGATGGGGTTGTTGTAACCTGCCAATGTCGACGAAACGGTTAGGGGTGACGGCGGTGACCGGCACGGCCGCGGAGGACGTCCTCCTGGAACTGCTCAACACGACTCCCGTCACGCGGGGATCGGTGGCCGACGCGCTGGGCACGCCCGCCGAAGGGCGCGCGTGGGTACGCGGTCACGGAGGGGCCGGGTCGGACGAGGAGGTCGCCTTCCTGGTCGCCGCGCGGGACGCGCTCCAGGACGTCGTCCGGGGGCGGCGGGGCCCCGAGTGCCTGGGCCGGTTCCTCGAAGGCGTGAGCAGCGTGCCGTCCTTCGAGGGCGGCAGGCTGGAATGGACCCTCCGGGTCCCCGAGGCGCGCCGCCTGACCGTGGAGCTGCTGTTGACCTGGGCGCACGTCGAGGAGACCCGGCCGGGACGGCTCAAGCCGTGCGGCAACCCGGAATGCCGGCGCTTCCTGCTGGACCGCAGCAAGCCCAACACTGCCCGCTGGTGCTCCATGGCCGAGTGCGGGAACCGGATGAAGGCCCGGCGGCACTACGAGCGCGTCAAGGGCGCCCAGGCGTAGCGAGCACGGCCGGGGTCAGACCGCCGCCGCCATCGCCTCGTGCTTCCAGAACCCCGAGAAGGTGATGCGCTCCTTCGGCAGACCCAGGCGGTGCAGGTGCCTGCGCCCCTCGGTGGCCAGGGTCGACTCGCCGACGACGAAGGCGTATCCCGCCGCGTCGGCGCGGGTCAGCCGGTGCAGTTCGCGCAGCGCGGCGGCGCCGGGGACCGCGGTGGCGTCCCGCCGTACGACCCAGGAGACGGCCACACCGGCCGGGGCGTTCAGCTCACGGCGGTCGGCGTCGGTGGGGATCTCCTGGATGAGGCGCCCCACGGTGCCGTCCGGGAGTGAGCGCATGATGCTCGCCGTCGCGGGCAGCCCGGTCTCGTCGGCCACCACGGTCACCTCGGAGGCGTCCCGCGGGCAGTCGAAGAGGATGCCCTGGTCGAGCAGGGCGAGCGCGTCCCCGGGGCGGGCGCCGCAGGCCCAGACCGCGGCCCTGCCCTCGACCTCGCCGGCGGGGCCCCGGTGCACGACGAAGTCGATGTCCAGCTCGGCCGTTGCCCTGCGGTAGTCGGCCACGGAGTAGTTGGCGCAGTGCGGCCGCTCGTCCTCCGGGATGGCGAGGTAGGGCTGCCACCACTGGGAGCCGGTGAACTCCGGCAGACGCAGCTCCCGTTGGTGGGGCAGTTGGAGGAACAGGCGGAACCAGTGGTCGTACCCCAGCCACGGAAAGCCGCCGAGCCCCGGTCCGGTGACCGTGACGCGCTGCATGGACGGGGAGACCCGCTCGGTCCGCACCACGCGGGCGCGGAACATCTCCGGGTGCTGGGGCGTGAGCCGCCGAACCTTCGCCATGAAGGCAAGGCTAGCCTAACTTGCGTGCGATTCCGAGCCGGTGATCTCCAGACGGGTGCCCGTCGTGCGGTCGGACGACGGGCCCGTCTCCAGCTCGACCACCCCCGGCTCCACCACGAGCCGGAGGTCGCGCCCCACCGAGGCCAGCGTGTCCGGGCCCACCTCGAAGACCGCCTCGGCCTCGTCGCCGGGCGCGATGCCCAGCCGGACGAAACCCCGCAGTTCGCGCACCCGCGGCCAGGACGTGCCCCCGGACAGCCGGCGCACATACAGCTGCACCGTCTCCTCGGCCGGCCGGACCCCCGTGTTGCGGACCGTGACCCGGCAGGTCAGCCGCGGGGCGTCCGCGCCGACCCGGGAGCGCGACAGCCGCGGCGCCCCGTACACGACGCTCGTGTACGACAGGCCGTGCCCGAAGGCGTGCAGCGGCCCGGCACTCTGGTCGACGTACCCGCGGTAGCCGTGGTCCTTCCCGTTGTAGTGGACGGGCAGTTGGGCGGCCGACCGGGGCACGGAGACCGGCAGCCGGCCGCGGGGCTCGGCATCGCCGAACAACACCTCGGCCACGGCGCGCCCGCCCCGCGGCCCCGGGTACCAGGCGCTGAGCACCGCCGCCGCCGGCGCGTCTAGCTCGGGCAGGGCGTGCGGGCGGCCCTGGACCAGCACCACCACGACGGGGGTCCCGGTCGCCGACACCGCGGCCAGCAGGGACCGTTGCGCGGGCGGCAGCGCCAGGTCCGCCAGGTCGACACCCTCGCCGCAGGTCATGCCGGACGGCGCTCCGGAACCGGTGACGGCCGCCCCGTTCGCGTCGAAGGCCGTGTCCGCGCTGCGGGCACTGGAGCCGCCCAGCACCAGCACGGCCACGTCGGCACCGGCCGCCAGACCGACCGCCGCGGCAACGTCAGACACGTCGTCGCCCACCAGGCCGCACCCCCGCCCGTGCACCACCTCGGTGCCGGGCGCGACCGCCGCGCGGATGCCTTCCAGGACGGTGATCCCCTCGCCGGGCCGCTGCGGCGCCGTGTAGTCGCCGATCTGCTGGGACAAGGAGTCGGCGTTCGGACCGAGGACCGCGATCCGCCGCACCGCACGGGACAGCGGGAGCACACCGCCCTCGTGGGTGAGCAGGGTCACCGACGCACGGGCGACGCGCTCGCCCAGCTCGGCGGGGTCCGGCAGCCCCGTGGCCTCGGACGGGGCCGGAGGCAGGGGCTGTTCGAACAGGCCCAGCCGGAACTTCAGCGCGAGGACCCGCGCCACCGAGGCATCCAGCGCCGGCTCGGACACCAGCCCGCGTTCCACGGCCTCGCCCAGCCGGGTGAAGGACTCGTCCCACAGGCTCAGGTCACACCCGGCGTTCAGGGCAAGCGCCCCCGCCGACACCGGATCGCCGGTCAGCCGCACCAGCCGGTCCACCGCGGTGCCGTCCGCCATGACGACCCCCTGGAATCCCCACCGCGCACGCAGCAGATCGGTGAGCAGGTACCGGTTCGCGACGCAGGGCAGACCGTCGAACTCGTTGTAGGCGGCCATCACCCCGGCCGCGCCCGCCGCCACCCCGGCCCGGGCCGCCGCCAGGTGCACCTCGTGCAGTTCACGCGGTCCCAGCTCCGTCGCCGCGCTGTTGCGGCCACCGACCGTGGCCCCCTGCCCGGCGAAGTGCTTGAGGACCACGGCCACCCCCGCCCGCCCCGCGCCCTCGACGAGCGCCTCGGTCATCCGCGCGGCGAGATACGGGTCCTCGGCGAAGCACTCCTCACTGCGTCCCCAGCGCGGATCACGCACCAGGTCGAGGGCGGAGACCAGCGCGATGTGCGCGCCCCGCACCCGCAGTTCGGCGGCAGCGCCGGCCACCGCGTCCGCGTACAGCTCCGGGTCCCAGGTGGCGCCGACCGCGAGGTTGACCGGGAGGACCGTGCCGTCCAGCGCCTGGTGGCCGTGCGGCATCTCCTCCACCAGCAGGACGGGTATGCCCAGCCGGGTGTGGTCCCTGACGTACCGCTGCACCGCTGCCGCCGTCCGCGCCCCGTCCCGCGCGTCGAGCCCGTCCGCGAAGCCCACGCCGGACCAGGCGTCGGCCCGCTGGAGTCCGTACAGCGCGCCCATGCCGTCGAAGGCGGCGACCTCCGCGCGGAAGGCGTCCGTGAGGCGGTGGTCGTTTCCGGCGCGCTCATAGGCGTCCCAGCCGTACATGCGCTGGTTGAGCTGACCGACCTTCTCCGCGAGGGTCATGCGGCCCAGCAGGTCACGGACGCGGTCCGGCACCGGCGCGGCCGGGTCGCGGTAACGCGGGAGGCTCATCGCAGCTCCAGCACCGCGACGCCGTACGCCTCCAGCGCCACGTCCTCCACCGGGGTGCCGTCCGTCAGGTCGTGCAGCTTCCCCTCGGCGGCCGGGCGGACCACGAGCGGTTCGGGACTCTGGCTGACCAGCCACACGAAGCGGCGGCCGTCGGCGTGGACGAGGACGTCCGCCGAGACGTGCGGATCGGCGACCGTGACGGGTCGCCGTACGCCCGCCACCCGCGCCAGCGCGGCGTAGAGACGGTGCGTGACCTCGGGGTTGACGCGTGCCGTGCGGGCCGCCATGTGCTCCAGCGGATACGTCGCCAGCACCGTCCGGCCCGCCCCCGTCTCGTGGACGACCAGGGCCGGCCGCCCGTGGGCGTCCACCGCGACGACCCGGCCCGCGCGCGGCACGACGGGAAGGTAGGCGCGGCTGTCCTCGTTCCCGGCGACCGGGAAGCGCAGCACCTCGCCGGCGCGCAGGCCGCCGAAGTCCTCGGTGAACGTCATCTCCAGTACGTCGTCCTCGATCGGCTCGGCGACGCCGTAGGACAACTGCAGCTCCACGCCGAAGAACCCGTCGAGGTCGTCGAACCAGGGGCCGCGGGTGACCGGGTGTTCGCCGGAGCAGAAGGACAGGTACACGGTGGCGCCCTCGGCGGCCCGGCGGGCCAGCTCCCTGCGGGTGCGGGTGGTGAGCTGCCGGGTGGCGGGAAGCAGGTAGAGCGACGCCTCGCCCGGCAGTCCGTCGGCCTCACGGGTCAGGGCCACCGGCAGGTCGGCGGCGCGCGCGGTGACGTAACCCTGGTGCAGGGACGTGAAGATGAGCGGCCGGTCGGCGGGGCGGCTGTAGGGATAGCCCCGTTCGAGGAAGGCCGGGACGACGAGGGCCGCGTCCGCGTCCGTCCGGGAGCAGCGCCGGAAGTCCACCGCCTTCAACACACCCGTGAAGGCGGCCAGTTCCCGCAGCGGCTCCTTGGGAGCACCGGTGGAGTCGGTGATCCCGAAGTGCATCTCGAAGGGGTGGTGGTCGTAAGGGGACTGGTCCCACAGGTCGTCGTAGTCGGTGTTGTTCCAGGCGAGCCAGCCGGTCGCCCCGCCCAGCAGCGAGTTGTGCAGGGTCTGCCGGTAGAAGATCCCCGCGTTGGCGGCCGAGACCGTGTCGGTGGACAGCCCGAACTCCTCCAGCACGACGGGCTGTCCGGTCACCGAGGCCAGCTCGCACTCGAAGGCGGCACGGTAGTGCTGGCGCGGCCGGTCGGTGTCCGAGCGGTACACGTGCGGGCCCACGAAGTCGACGTACTCGGCCGTCTCCCGCAGCGAGAAGCCGTTGTCCCGGCCGGTGACCTCGATGCCCCACGCCCCGTCGCCCAGCGACACCGGCTGCCTCGCGCCCGTCGCCCGCACCGCGTTGCACATGGCCTGCGCCCACGCGGTCACCACCTCGGTGGACGGCGGGTCGACCTGGTAGATCCGCCCGTAGCCGGGCATCTCGTTGGTGATCAGCCAGCCCGTGACCGCCGGGTGGTCCTTGAAGCGGCGCGCCATGCGGGAGACGAACCACGCCTGACGGCCGACCATCCACACGTCCTCGTACAGGTCACGGTCGCCGCGCCAGACGGGGTCCCAGTTCTCGCCGGACATGTGGCCGACGATGAACGTCGGCACGGTCCCCATGCCCGCCTCCACGTGGGCGTCGAGGAAGTCCTCGAAGCGCGCGCACAGTTCGTCGTCGATCCGGTCCGGCTCCGGGTGGAAGTCCGGCCAGTAGAAGAAGGACCGGGTCGTGTTCAGGCCGTGGCCGGCGAGCACCCGAAGTTCGTCACGGACGACAGCCGGGTCGTAGTTCCGCCACATCAGCGGGCCGCCGGTGCGGGACCAGAAGTTGGCGCCGAGCCAGGGCAGGACGTCGGGCTGGTGGGTGAGCTGGGCGCTGTGGCGTCGCATGGTCCTTCTCGGGTGGTGAGGGTGCGGATGGAGCGTGGCCGCGGCGGCGTGCCGCGTCCGGTGGTCAGGTGGGCGCGGGCCCCGTGGACTCGCGGACGACCAGGCGCGGCCGTTCGGCGAGGGCGGTGTCCTCGACCTCCTCGCCGCACAGGGCGAGCAGCATGCGCGCGGCGGCCGCGCCCACCCGCTGCACCTGCTGGTCCACGGTGGTCAGCCGGGGATGGAGCCAGGAACCGAGCGGCAGGTTGTCGTAGCCGACGACGGACACGTCCCGGGGGACGGCCAGTCCGGCGCGCTGCGCGGTGCCGATGCCGCAGACCGCCATCGAGTCGTTGGCGTACACGATCGCGGTGGGCCGGTCGGCGGCGTCGAGGAGCGCCTCGGTGGCGCCGACGGCGCGCCGCTCGCTGAAGTCGGTGGGCAGCACCGCGAACGGGCGCAGGCCCGCCTCGCGCAGGGCGCCCTCGAAGGCGGCCCGGCGCACGCGGGTGTGCTGGAGCTCGGGCGGCCCGCTGACGTAGGCGACGCGCCGGTGGCCGAGGCCCAGCAGGTGCGTGACGGCCTCGGCGATCCCCGCGCCCTGGTCGCGCAGTCCGACGCGCGGCACGACGGCTGTGTCGTCCGGCGAACCGAGCAGCACCGCGGGCAGCCCGAGCCGGGCGAGCAGCGCGGGCCGGGCGTCGTCGTCGCGGGCGTCGGTGAGTACGGCGCCGTCCACCCGGCCCTCGGCCGCGAGTCGCTCGTACAGCGCGTTCTCCTCGCGGTGACCGCTGACCAGGTGCAGCAGCAGACCGTAACCGCGCGGCGCCAACTCGCCCTCTATGCCGGTGATCAGCTCACTGAAGTGCGGGTCGGAGCCCAGCACGTCCGTGGGGCGCCGCACCACCAGGGCCAGACTGCGGGTGCGCGCGTTGCGCAGCGCCGCGGCGGAGGCACTGGGCGACCAGCCCAGCTCCAGCGCGGCGTCGAGGATCCGGCGGCGGGTCGCCTCGGAGAGCCGGCCCTTGTTGTTGAAGGCCTGGGACACGGCGGCCGTCGACACCCCGGCCGCCGCCGCGACCGCCTTGATGGTCGGCCGGCGCCCCGGCCGCTCGGTGGAGACGCTCACATCTTCACCGCCCCGCTGACCAGGGCCTGCTGCATGCGCTTCTGCAGCAGGGTGTAGACGAGCCACACCGGCACCAGGGTCAGCACCGTGCCCGCCGTCAGCACACCGTAGTCGGTGCCGGTGATCGACTTCAGTGTGGGCAGCGCCACCTGCACCGTGCGCTGCGCCGGGTCGGGGCCGATGATGACCAGCGAGTACAGGTACTCGTTCCAGAAGGTCAGGAAGTTCAGCAGCAGCACGGTGGCGATGCCCGGCAGGCACATCGGCGTGTAGACGTGCCGCAGCACCGCGAAGGTGGACGCCCCGTCCAGCCGGGCGGCCTCCTCCATCTCCGGCGGTATGGTGCGCATGAACTGCACCAGGATCACCACCGACAGGGGCAGCGCCGTGGCCGGCAGGAACAGCACCATGAAGATCCGGGTGTGGAACAGCCCGGTGGCCGCCGCGAGCAGGAAGGTGGGGAAGAGGGCCGCGAACGTCGGGATCAGGAAGCCCAGCGAGAAGACCTTCTCGACCACGCCCGCCAGCCGCCCGGTCGAACGCGCCAGCGCGAACGAGGCCGGGATCGCCAGCAGCAGCGTGAGCGCCAGCGAGAACACCGTCACCAGCGCCGAGTTGACGACCGCCGGCCCGAGGTCGGCGCTCTCGAACGCGGTGCGGAAGTTGCCTAGGCCCAGCGAGGACGGCGGGGCGAAGGGGTGCGCGAAGATCTCGTCGTTCGACTTGAAGGCCGAGGCGAGGAAGTAGTACAGCGGGACGACGAGCAGCACCGCGTACGTCCACACCAGGATGTGGGCCGGGAGCCAGCGCTTGCCGAGCTTCATCAGTGCTGCTCCGATCAGTAGTTCTGGCGGAAGACACGGCGGATCGTCAGCAGCCCGACGAGTCCGACCAGGAAGAGGAGCACGCCGACCGTCTGGCTGTAGCCGAGGTCGGCGGCGATGAACGCCTTCTGGTAGACGAGGAACGACAGCGTGGTGGACGACGTGCCGGGACCGCCCTGGGTGAGCAGCAGCACGTGCTGCGCGGAGCCGAACAGCGTCCACAGGAACTGGAGCATCGTCACCACGCCGACGTAGTCACGGATGACGGGGAAGTGGACCGACCACATCGTCCGCCAGTGCCCCGCCCCGTCCAGCTGGGCGGCCTCGCCCAGCTCGTCCGGCACGCTGCCCAGCCGGGCGGCGAACAGTACGGCGGTGAAGCCGATGCCGGCCCAGATGTCCAGGGCGATCAGACACGCCAGGGCCGTCGACGGCGAGGCCAGCCAGGCGTCGGAGAGGGAGCCGAGGCCGACGCTCTCCAGCCCGCCGTTGAGCAGCCCGTCCGGCGACAGGGCGGCGTAGAACACCATCGCCTTCGCGGGCGTCGAGATCAGCCCCGGGATGAAGAGCAGGTACCGGATGACCCGGTGCCCGGGCGGCCGCTGGGCCACGTAGTACCCCAGCATGTACGCGCAGACGATCATCACCGGGACGGCGACGGCCAGTTGTACTGCGGTGTTGCGCACCGCGTCCCAGAACACCGGGTCGTCCAGCACCACCCGGGCGTTGTCGAGGCCGGCGAAGGACACCGGCTGGAGCATGCCGGGCCAGTGCAGTGCCGCGATCACGAAGATGGCGAGCAGCGGCCCGACCATGAAGACCAGGTACCACACCAGCGCGGGCACCGCGAGGACGGTGCCGCCCTGCCGGGGCCGGCGCGCGGCCGGGGCGGGGGAGGCGGGCGGGGCGGACCTCGGGGCCGCGCTCCCGCCCGGCGTCGTCGTGAGCGTCGTCATGCGGTGACTCCCGGAGAACAGGTGGAACGGGGGAGGGGGACGAGGGAGGACCGGGCGGGGGAGCCGGGGGTGTCCGGGCGGCTCATGCGGACCGGTACGCGGATTCGAGGGCGGCGCGCACCCGGGCCGGGCTGGTGCCCCGGGTGAACGAGGTGCTGGTCGCGGTGATCAGCGGCTGCGCGGCGGCGGGCGGCACATACACGTCGGGCAGCAGGACCTGGCTCACCCCGGAGCCGAGCCGCTGGGCCGCCCCGACCAGCGGGAAGCCGGTGGAGACGGCGTCCGTGCGCAGGGCCATGTCCCGGCCGCTCTCGGTCACGAACCGCGCCACGACGTCCTCGCGGTACATGAACCGCAGGAACCTCTCGACGTGCTCGATCTTGCGGACGCCGTTGGGGCTGATCCAGAAGCCGATGAGGGTGTAGGCGCGGATGACGGTGGGACCGTCGTGCGCCGCCCCGTCGGCCAGCGGCCAGCCGCCGACCTCCGTGTGCCGGGCCACCTTCTCGGGCACCTTGGCCAGGGCGGAGGACATCGCCGACTGCACGGCCGCCTCCTCGGTGTTGAACTGCGTGGTCATCGAGTCGGAGGTGAGGCCCTGCGCCTTGTCGGCGAACACACCGGCGTCGCGCAGGTGGGTGAAGTACTCGATGCCCCGGCGGGCTCCGCGCCCGGAGAAGTCCCCCGTGGCGTAGACGTGCCGCGCCTCCTCCTGGGAGAGGAAGGTCTGGATGATCTGCGCCAGCAGCTTCTGGCCGGTCCAGTCGTTGCCGCCCACGGTCACCGGGGCGATGCCCTTGCCGCGCAGCTTGCGGGCCGCGGCGATCAGCTGGTCACCCGTGGTGGGGATCGCGTCGACACCGGCCCGGTCGAGCAGGGCGCGGTTGTAGGCGACGGGCCAGTTCGTGGCGAAGTAGGGGAAGGCACGGACCCGGCCCTCGTCGTCGGTCCAGTCGGCCAGCGCGGCGGGCAGGACGCGTCCGCGCAGCCCCCAGTCGTCGAGGTAGGGCTTGACGTCCACGGTCGCGCCCACGTCCGTCCAGGCCAGCGTCTTGTCGTAGAGGTTGACCATCACGATGTCGGCCTCCTTGCGGGCCAGCCGTGAGGTCTCGTAGACCTGGGCGAGGTCGTCGCCGTTGACGAGGTTCTTGACCTTCACCCCCGGGTTCTCCTCGCGGAAGCGGTCCACGGCCGCGAGGTACGTGGGGGAGCCCGGCGCGGTGGTGCCGAGCTGGGTGTGGACGACGAGGGTGTCCGGGTCGGAGTCCGCCGACGCCAACGACGAGCAGCCGGACAGAGCGGGCAGGGCAGCGGCCGCGGCCAGACCGGAACCGGCGGCGAGCAGTTCGCGCCGCGTCAGCGATGAGCGCACAGGGGTGGTCTCCAACCAAGCGGTTAACGATTGGTTAATCGATGTACCTCGTGAGGTGCGAGGACTGTATGGAGTGCGGGGACCACGGTCAAGGGGGTGGCGCGGGGAATTGCGCTCCTCGGCGGGACGCGGGTTGCCTGGTCAGGCCGTCGCCGCTGCCTCGACGGAGAGGCCGAGCCGGTCGGCGACACTCGTCAGGGCCGGTCCCAGCGGGAGCGCGACCCGGGTGACGGCCAGCCGGTCGCCGCGGGTGGCGTCGCGGTTGACGATGAGGACCGGCTTGCCCGCCTCGGCCGCCTGGCGGACGAAACGGAGCCCGGACATCACCGTCAGCGAGGAGCCGAGGACCAGCAGCGAGGACGCCTCGCGCACCAGCTCGCGACAGTGCTCCACGCGCTGTGGCGGCACGTTCTCGCCGAAGAACACCACGTCCGGTTTGAGGATGCCGCCGCAGACCGTGCACGGCACCACCCGGAAGTCACCGACCTGCTCGTCGGTGAGGTCGGCGTCGCCGTCCGGGTTGATGCCGGCGGCCACCGGCGCGAAGCCCGCGTTGGCCTCCTCCAGTCGCCCGGCGAGTTCGCGGCGGGGGCTGAGGTCGCCGCAGGTCAGGCAGACGACCCGGTCCAGGCTGCCGTGGAGCTCCACGACGCCCTCGCTGCCCGCGGCCTGGTGCAGCCCGTCGACGTTCTGCGTGATCACGCCGGTGAGCAGACCGTGCCGCCCGAACGCCGCCACCGACCGGTGCCCCGCGTTGGGGCGGGCCCGCCCGAAGGTGCGCCAGCCGAGGTGACTGCGTGCCCAGTACCGCCGGCGGGCGTCGGGATGGGCGGTGAAGTCCTGGTAGGTCATCGGCGTGTGCCGGCTCAGGCTGCCGCCCTCGCCCCGGTAGTCGGGGATGCCCGACTCCGTGGAGATGCCCGCCCCGCTGAGCACCAGCACACCCCCGGCGCGCAGCGCCTCGGCGACGGGCGCCAGGCCCGTGGTGCCCGGCGGCAGGTCCGCTCCCGGGGTCCAGCTCAAAGTGGGCCGCATGCGCATGCGGCAAGGGTACGGAACCCGCCGCGCTTCCCGGCGTGCGGGAGGCGTACGCGCGGGTGGCTTGCAGCGGGGGCGTCCTGTTTCCCGGCGCGGTGGGTGCCGCCCACCCCGGCATGGCGGCGGGACCCGCCCGTCGGTCGCCCTTCTCCGCGTGCCCGCGCACCCTTCCGCCGCCGCCCCCGGGCGGCTCCCGCATGACCTTTTCCGCCCCGGGTGACAGACTTGCACTGTCCAGGGGGCCGAGAGGCTCCTGCCGGGAGGCGGCCTGGCGGGGAGTGGTCGATGTTCCGCAAACAGCCCGCACCTGACGGTGAAGAGCTGCTCGCCCGGCTGGCCTCGTTGACCACCCGGGCCAAGGAGCTCGCGGAGCTGCGGCGGTCGCAGGTGGAGCTGGCGATCGCCCTGCAGCGCGACATGCTCCCGGCGGACCTGCCCGTCGTTCCCGGCATTCACCTGGCCGCCTGCTACTCGCCCGCGTACGCCGGACTCAACGTGGGCGGCGACTGGTACGACGCCTTCACCCTCCCCGACGGCCGTATCGGCCTCTCCGTCGGCGATGTCCAGGGCCACGCCATCGACGCGGCCGCCTTCATGGGCCAGGTCCGGGTCGGCCTGCGAGCGCTCGCCTCCGTGACCAGTGAACCCGGTGACCTCCTCGCCTGCACGAACGAGCTGGTCCTCTCCCTGAACAAGGACCTGTTCGCCACCTGCACCTTCATGCGCTACGACCCGGCGTCCGGCCTGCTGGAGAGCGCCCGGGCCGGCCACGTCCCCTGCGTCCGGGCCACGGCGGACGGCAGGGCGGAGGTCTGCCGGGACGAGGGCGGGCCCCCGCTGGGCGTCCTGGAGGGCACCGACTACCCCGTGACCCGGTACCGGCTCGCCACCGGCGGGGTGTTCGTCCTGGTCACGGACGGTGTGGTGGAGGGCCCCTCCCTGAGCGTCGACGACGGCCTGGAACGGGTGGTGCGGCTGGCCGGCCTCGCCGCCGTCGCCGGGATGGAGGTGCACGCGCTGGCGGCCGCCGTGCTCAAGAACGCCGAGCTGATCGGGCACGAGGACGACGCCGCCGTGCTCGTCGTCGGCCATGACAGGCGGGGCGTTACGCCGTAGGGCGGGTCGGCGCGCCTGTCACCTCGCCGACCCGGCGGCACCGGTGTCTGATGGCTGCTGTGGTGGGTATCCGTGCATGGCCGCGACCGGTCGTCCTCGCCTGTGCGACGCTGCTGGTCGCCGGCTGCTACTACGCGGCGGGGCGGCTCGGACTGTCGCAGCAGCTGACCGCCGACGGTTCGGTCGTGACGCCCATCTGGCCGCCCACCGGCCTCGCGGTGGCGTGCCTGCTCCTGTTCGGGCCGTGGTGCGTGCCGGGCATCGCCCTCGGCGCCCTGCTGGTCATACTCTCCCTCGGAGACCTTGGGGCCGAGGCCGTCGGAATCATGGCCGGCAACACCGCCGCCCCCGTCTGCGCCTGGCTGATGCTGCGCGCGGTGGGGTTCCGCGTGAGCCTGAGCCGTCTGCGCGACGGACTCGCGCTGGTCTTCCTCGGCGCGCTGACCGCCATGCTGATCAGCTCGGGCACGGGCGTCGGCATGCTCGTGCTGGCGGACAAACTCCCCACCGGCCATCTGGAGATCGTCTGGCTGGCCTGGTGGGTCGGTGACGCCATGGGCGTCGTCCTGGTCACCCCGCTGCTGCTCCTGCTGTACCGTGCTCGCCTGCCGCCCCCGTCAGCGCGCTGGGCCGAGGCCGTCGGGCTCACCGTCGTCGTGTGCGTCCTGGTGCCGCTGATCATGTACAGCTCGGTCAGCGTGCTGTTCCTGGCGTATCCCATCCTGATCTGGTCGGCGCTGCGCTTCCAGCTGGCGGGCGGCATCCCGTGCGCCCTGTTCGTGTCGGTGACGGCCACCGTCGTGGCCCGGCACGAGGCAGGCTCCTTCAGCAAGCTGACCGACATCGAGACGATGATGCGACTCCAGGCGTTCAACGGCACCCTGGGACTGACCGCGCTCCTGCTCTCCGCGGTGATCAGCGAACAGCTCAACACCAGACGGTCGGTGGAGCGCGCCTGCCACGAGCTGGTCGAGGCACTTCAGCACCTGAACGCCGGCGGCTCCGGCAACCAGGGCCCGCCCGGAGGAGACGCCCGGTGAGCGGCAAGCGCTCGGCACCCCGGCCCGGTCGCTTCAGGCGGCCGCCGCCCGGCCCCGGACATCACCCGTCCGGGGCCGGGCGCACGGTGGTCAGAAGTCGTAGTCGTCGATGTTCCCGGCGTCGAACACCGTCGGGTCGCCGAGCGTGATGACCCCGTTCCCGCCGAGCTTGTACCAGCCCATGTCGCCGGCCAGGAACATCTGCCCCTCCCGGCCGGTGATCTGTCCGGAGGCGAGGGCCACCGCGGCGTGACCGGCCAGTTCGCCGAGCTTGGCCGGGTCCCACAGCAGGAACGCCTCCACCGTGCCGTCCTCGATGTAGGGACGCATGTCGTTGGGGGCGCCGAGCCCGGTGAGCTTCACCTCGCCCTTGTACCGCGACTGGGACAGGTACTTCGCGGCCGCCTTGATCCCGTTGGTGGTGGGGGAGATGATCCCCTTCAGCTTCCCGTGGTCCCGCAGCAGCTCCTCGGCCTTCCGGTACGACTTCTCCGCCTCGTCGTCGCCGTGGACGACGTCCACCAGCCGCATCTCCTTGTACCGCGGATCCTCCAGCTCCTTCTTGATGCTGCTGATCCAGGCGTTCTGGTTCGTCGCCGTCCGGGCGGCGGACAGGATCGCGATGTCGCCCTTGTAGCCGATCTGCTCGCCGAGCAGTTCCAGCTGCCGTACGGCGATGTCCTCGGCGCTCGCCGGGGAGACGAAGGCGTAGCGGCACTCGGGCTTGGTGTCGGAGTCGTACGTGACGACCTTGACGCCCTTCGCCATGGCCTGCTTGAGGGCGTCGCACAGCGCGTCGGGGTCCAGCGCCGAGACGGCGATCGCGTCGGCCTTCTGCTCGGTGAGGTCGTTGATGTGGGACACCTGCCCGGAGGCGTCGGAGCCCTGGTCCGTGCCCACCTCCTTGAAGGTGGAGCCCAGGGCCTCGACGGCGCGCTCCCCGCCCCGGTCGGCGACCGAGAAGTACGGCGTGTTGACCTGCTTGGGAAGGAAGCCGACGGTCAGGCCGGTCTTGGTGGGCGCGTTGGGGGAGGCCTCGGCGTTCTTGGCGTTCGCCGCCGTGTCGCCCGCCGGGCTGTCACCCTCACCGCACGCGGCGGTGAGGAGACTGAGGGAGGACACGGCGGCGACGAGTACGGCGGCGCGGCGTGAGGGGGTGTTGTGCATGTGCTTCTTTCGGAGGGCCGCCCGAGCGTGGGGCCAGGGCACTGAAAGGATTCAATGAAGCTTGACCGGGACGCTAGGCACAAACGTGGTCGTGGTCAATGCACTTGCGGGAAACAGTTGTTGAGCCCGCGGCCTCTCAGGTCTGCCCCTTCGGGGGTTGCTCAGGCCGACACCCGCGTGTCCGCCCCCGCCGCCCGGCCGAGCGTGCGGTCGAAGAGGGTGAGCAGCAGATAGAGCACGCCGGCGCCGAGCATCACCCAGGCCAGCCGGTGCAGGCCGCCGGTGTCCGCGCGCTGTCCGAAGGAGGCCGCGGTCGCGGAGGAGGCGACCATCGAGCCGATGTAGGCGAAGGTGCGCAGCAACCCGGCCGAGGAGGCGGTGCGCTCCGGGTCGGCCTGGAAGTAGACGGAGTTCTGCAGGGCGAGGTTGTTGAGCCCCTGCGGGACGCCGAAGATCAGCGCGACCAGCAGCAGCATCCACAGCGGGCTGTCGCCGCCCAGCGTGAGGATCACCAGGCACGCGGCGATCTGTCCGACCGCGCCGAGCAGCAGTTTCCCCCGGACGCCGGTGCTGCGCCCCGACACGAGCGAGACCCCTATCGCCAGCAGGAACATGGGGATCTGCGCCAGGCCGGCGTGGAAGGGCGTCAGCCCGAAGCCCTCCTCGGTCCACTGGGTGAAGCCGTAGAGGAAGGAGTACGCGACGACGTAGGCCACGAGGGCCCGCCCGTAGGTGGCCAGCAGGGGAGTGTTGCCGCCGAGCACCCGCAGGTCGATGAAGGGCGTGGCGGCGCGCAGTTCCCGTACCGCGAACGCCGCTCCCGCGGCGGCGGCGAGCACGAGCAGGTACCAGTCGCGCAGGTGCAGGTTCATCAGGAAGAGCAGCAGCGAGACCAGCATCGCCGCGAACAGTCCCATGCCGGGCAGGTCGAGGCGGGCGGCCAGGCTCCCGCGCCGCGCGGACCGGTCCGCGGGCTCCGCGGTGGACTCCGCTGCGGGCTCGGCCGTGGACCGCGCCGCGGGCGCAGCCTTGGGCAGCCGCAGCAGCCCCAGCAGGACGGCCGCGACGGCCAGGGGCACGTTCAGCGCGAAGGTGGCGCGCCAGCCGCCCACCGCGATCAGCAGGCCGCCCAGCAGCGGGCCGACGACGGCGATGGTCTGGTTGGCCACCGCCAGCGCGGTGAGCACGCCGCCGGGGCTGTTCCGTCCGGTGCGCTCGGCCTCGCTGCGCACCAGGGCCATCGCCGCGGGGTAGCCGGCGCAGGTGCCGAACCCGAGCAGGACCCGCGCGCCGATCAGCACACCCAGGTCGGGCGCGAGGGCGCCCACGGCACCCGCGACGCCGACGAGGCCGGTGCTGAGGAGGAAGAGCCGGCGCGGTCCGAAGACGTCGATGAGCCGGCCGACGACCGGCTGTCCGAGCGACGTGGCCAGATAGAGGGCGGAGACGAGCCAGGCGGTCTGCGAGGCCGGCGCGCCCAGGGCTCTGCCGATCGGGACGAGGGCGACCGCGATGATCGTCGAGTTGATCGGGTTGAGCACCGAACCGAGCAGCATCGGCGGCAGCAGTCCGCGGTCGAAGCCGGGCCGCTCCGTGCCGACCTCCGGGTCCGCCTTCGCGTCAGTCACGGTTCAGTCGCTCCAGCACGGCCATGGCCGCGATCACGGTCCGGCGTTCCTCCTCGGTGCACCGGTCCTGGAGGCGCGCGGCGAGCCATTCCGTGCGGGCCTGCCGTCCCTCCTCCACGCGGCGGACGCCCTCCGGGGTCAGCGTGATCAGCAGGCGCCGTCCGTCGTCGGGGTCGGGGTGCCGCTCCACCAGCCCCATGGAGGCGAGGGCGGTGACCGTCGCCGTCATCGACTGGTGCCTGACCCCTTCGGTCGCGGCGAGTTCGCTGGCCGTGACGCCCCCATGGTCGGACAGCCGGGCCAGCACCGAGGCCTGGCCCAGGGTGAGGTCCTCGACCTCGGACGCCTTGAGGATGCGCCTGCGCAGCCGGCTGATGACCGCCCGGACCTCCCGCGAGGCCTGGACGGCCGACGGTGAGGGGCTCTCGTTCTCGCTCATGCCCCCAGAATAATGTCCACAGGTTGAGCTGTACAGCTTGACCTGTACACAAGGCTCGCGAAGGCGGCCGCGGAGACGCCGGGTCTCGTCGGGGTCGGTGAGCACCCGTCAGCAGCCGACGGCCGACTCCGCACGGGTGGCGACTCCGCCCGGACCGAGGTCCCTCCGCGTGGCCTGCCCGGTTCACGGCGGCCCCGTCGAGTACGACGGCTACAGCAACGACGCCTGGTCATGTCTGCCCGGCCACGGCGGCTACGTCTCCCGCACCTTCCTCGACCTCGACGACGCCTGGCTCCCGGAGTGCCCACATGCTGACCCCTTCCCCCCGCCCCAGACCTCGCACCACCCGCGCCCCGAGCGGCACGGTGTGCCTGCTCGCCCTCGTCGGCACGGCCCTCGCCACCGTGCCCGCCGAGGGCGCCGAGGGCTTCGACCCATCCGCTCCGGTGTCCTGGCGGGCCGACCTGGCCCCGGTCGGCACCGACGACGTCAACGTCCGGTACGACTCGGGCGCCCTACGGGTGCGCGACGGCTCCGTCAGCCCCGCCTCCCTCGGCCGGGACCGCGGCTACGCGTCCGCGGTACTGGACCCGCACCCCGTGGGCCGTCCCGTGAACCGGGTCGCCGTGGCCCTCGACGCGACGGTGCCCGACACGGCGAGCGTCGAGGCCGACGTACGCGGACGCGCGGCCGACGGCACCTGGACCGAGTGGCGGGGTGCGGCGCCCGGCGCCCCGGCCGAACTGCCCCGTGACGTCGTCGACGTCCAGGCCCGGCTCACCCTGTGGAACGCCAAGGGCGGGCCGACCGCGGTGGTACGGGCGGTGACCCTGACGGCGGACGACGCGGGCACCGCCCCCGCCGAGCCCGCGCCGACGACCAGGGCCGCCGCCTTCTCCGCCCGCGTCTACGCCACCCGCGAGGGACTCGTCGGGTACACCACCGCCAACGGGCACGTCATCGAGGCCGACGACCACTTCGTGGCCCTCCCCTCGCGTCGGGCCCTGTCGCCCAAGGGCAGCGGTCAGTACTCGGTGCAGGTGTGCGGGCCCGCCCGCTGCGAGACGGCGCCGGTCTGGGACGTCGGTCCGTGGAACACGCACGACGACCACTGGAACCCCTCGGCGCAGCGCGAGCAGTGGAAGGACCTGCCGCGGGGGCTGGCCCAGGCCCAGGCCGCCTACGAGGACGGCTACAACGGCGGGCGCGACGAGTTCGGCCGGCAGGTCGCCAACCCGGCAGGCATCGACCTCGCCGACGGCACCTTCTACAACGTCGGTCTCGACGACAACGGCTGGGTGACCGTCACCTACCTGTGGACTGAGAGCGGCGGTGACACCACGCCCCTGTCGACCACGGCCGGCTCGTGAACCACGACGGCCACGGCAACGCCGCCCGGCCCCGACAGCCCGACCACGACGGTTACGTCTCCAACGTCTTCAACGTCTTCATCGACGTGGCCGACGCCCGGCTCCCGGGCGTCCCCACCTGCCGACCCTCCGACAGGGCGGAACCGGCCGCACAATGGACGCATGACCTCCCCCTCCACCCGGGTCGCCGTGCGGGACGACCAGACGCCCACGCGCACCCGCCTCACGGCCGCCCTGGCCGCAGCGGTGATCGTCGGCGCCGGACTCGGGCTCAGGGCCGTGGCGGCGGGCGCGGTGGCCAAGTACGGCGGAGACGCGCTGTACACCCTGCTGCTGTTCGCCCTCGTCCTCCTGGTGGCGCCGAGGACGGCACCGACGAAGGCCGCCGCGTCGGCCCTGGCGGTGAGTTGGGGCGTGGAGTTCCTCCAGCTCACCGACGTGCCCGCGCACCTCGCCCGGCAAAGCACGGCGGCCCGTCTGGTCCTGGGTTCCACCTTCAACGCACCGGACCTGTTCTGGTACGCGGTCGGCGCGGCGACCGGCCTGCTGGCCGTCAGGCGAGCGTGAAGCGCACCGGGGTTCCGGCCACGGCCTGGGCCGCCGCGGCCAGAGCGGGCTCCGGGACGACGGCGACGACGGGATAGCCGCCCGTCGTCGGGTGGTCGTGCAGGAAGAGCACCGGCCGTCCGTCCGGCGGCACCTGCACCGCGCCCAGGACCATGCCCTCGCTGGGCAGTTCGCCGGCCGACGCGCGCTCCAGCGAGGGTCCCTCGGTGCGCAGGCCGATGCGATTGCTGTGCGGGGAGACACGGTAGGTGGCCGAGGTGAAGGTGCGCAGGGCGGCCGGGGTGAACCAGTCGGCGCGGGGGCCGAGCCGTGCCGGCAGGACCAGTTCGGCGGGCGGTCCGGGCCAGGGCGCGGCGACCGGCGCCGGCACCGGCCGCGCGGGGGTGCCCACCGCGACGAGGTCCCCGTCCCGCAGGGGCTCCGGGCCCAGACCCGACAGCAGGTCCGTCGAGCGGCTGCCCAGGACCGGTTCGGCGGCGATGCCACCCGCGACGGCCACGTACGAGCGGACGCCCGCGGTCGCCGCCCCCACGTCCAGGACCGAACCCGCCGGCACCCGCACCGGGGCGCCCCAGGCGACCGGTCCGCCGTCGACCGTCACCGGGCAGGGCGCACCGCCGACCACGGCGGTGACGTCCTGGTCGGGCCGCAGGGCGCAGCCGGTCAGGGTCGTCTCCAGGACGGCGGCGTCCGGAGCGTTGCCCAGGAGACGGTTGGCCAGCCGCATCGCGGGCGCGTCCAGCGCACCGGAGCGGGGTACGCCCAGATGGGCGTGACCGGGCCGGCCCGAGTCCTGCACCGTCGTGAGCGCCCCGGAGCGCACGATCGTGAGCTTCGTCGTCATGCCCCGGCCTCCGGTCCCGTCCCGACCGCCCCGGTGCCGCCGGTCGCGGTGCCCGCCGTAGCCGCGCCGTCCGCCGTGACAAACCGCACACGCGTCCCCGGCGTGAGGAGCGCGGCCCGCTCCCGTGCCGGGTCCCACAGCGGCCGTGGGTCGGGCATGGTGCCGATCAGCTGCCAGCCGCCGGGGGTGGCGCGGGGGTAGACCGCGCTGTACGGACCGGCGAGGGCCACCGCGCCCGCCGGGACGCGGGTCCTGGGCGTGGACCGGCGGGGGACGTGCAGCCGAGGGGGCAGTCCGGTGAGGTAGCCGAACCCGGGCGCGAACCCGCAGAAGGCGACCCGGTAGGTGTGCGAGCCGTGCAGGGCGCCGACCTCGTCACTACCGACGCCCCACAGGGCCGCCACGTCGGCCAGGTCCGGGCCGTCGTACCGCACGGGGATCTCCACCACGTCCCCGGTGTCGTCCGCGACCGGCGGCACCTCCCAGCCGGCGATCCGGTGGGCCAGCGCCTCGGGGTCCGGCACCCCGTCCAGCAGCACGGTCCGCGCCCCCGGCACGATCTCCCCGACCGGGGGCAGGGTCCCGGCCGCGCGCCGGCGCAGCACCTCGGCGTGGAAGGCGGCGGTGCGCCCGGCGTCGGGCAGCTCGACGAGCAGGGCGTGGCGACCGGCGGGGCGGGCCGTGAGCGACCCGGTGTGCGTCGTGGGGCCGTCGTCCGTCATGCGAACGCCCCGATCCCGACCCCGGACGTCTCCAGCGCCTCGCGCACCCGGGCCGCGATCCGGGCGGCGTTCGGGGTGTCGCCGTGCACGCACAGGGAGCGGGCGGCCACCGCGACCGTCGTACCGTCCGCGGCCTCGACGGAGCCCTCCACGGCGAACGCCACCGCACGCCGTACGACCGCGTCCTCGTCCGTCACCACCGAGCCCGCCTCACGGCGGGGGACCAGGGTGCCCGCCGCGGTGTAGGCGCGGTCAGCGAAGGCCTCCGGGACGCCGGTGAGCCCCGCGTCCGCGGCGGCCGTGAGCAGCCGCGAGCCGGGGAGTCCCAGCACGGGCAGCGCGCCGCCCGCCAGCCGTACCCCGGCCACCACGGCGCGGGCCTGCTCGTCGTCGTGGACGGTGCGGTTGTAGAGGGCGCCGTGCGGCTTCACGTAGGCCACCCGGGCCCCGGCGGCTTCGGCGAACACCCGGAGCGCGCCGATCTGGTACGCCACCTCCGCCGCCAGCTCGTCGGAGGGCACGTCCATGGCCCGCCGGCCGAAGCCCGCCAGGTCGCGGTAGGACACCTGAGCCCCGATCCGCACCCCGCGCTCGGCGGCGAGGTCGCAGACACGGCGCATCACCGCGGGGTCGCCCGCGTGGAAGCCGCAGGCGACGTTGGCGCTGGTGACGACGGAGAGCAGGGCGTCGTCGTCGGTGAGGGTCCAGCGGCCGAAGCCTTCACCGAGATCTGCGTTGAGGTCGATCACACCTTGAAAGTAAACGATCGTTGAACGATCCGACAAGACACTGCCCGTGCGGCCGCCCGCGAGGACGAGGGAATTCACCTCTTGTTAGATCGTTCAACGATCGCTAGTGTCCGTGCATCTGCCACGTATCTGGAGCTATGGTCCCCGGGACCGATGAGTCACGTTCCGAAGCTCCGGATCCGTGCCCTGCCCCCTCATGCCTGAAGAAGGCCACCGAATGATCGTTCTCCTCGGTGTGGTCGTGGTGATCCTCGGATTCGTCACGCGCCGCAACCCCGTCCTCGTGGTGGGCGTCGCCGGTATCGTCACCGGACTGCTCGGCAAGATGAACCCGCTGGAGGTCCTCGCGGCCTTCGGCCGGTCGTTCGCCGACAGCCGCTCGGTCACCGTCTACGCCATCGTGCTCCCGGTGATCGGGCTGCTCGAGCGCTACGGCCTGCGCGAGCAGGCCCGCAATCTCATCGGCCGCCTGGGCAAGCTCAGCGCCGGCCGGTTCCTCACCGTCTACCTGCTGGTCCGGCAGGTCACCGCGGCCTTCGGCCTGAACAGCATCGGCGGCCCGGCACAGACCGTGCGGCCCCTGGTGGCACCGATGGCCGAGGCCGCCGCCGAACGCTCCACCGGGGCCAAGCTGCCCGACAAGCTGCGCGAGAAGGTCCGCTCCTACTCGGCCTCGGCCGACACCGTGGGCGTCTTCTTCGGCGAGGACTGCTTCATCGCCATCGGCTCCATCCTCCTGATCACCGGCTTCGTGAACTCCACGTACCACCAGGACATCGAGCCGACCCAGCTCGCCCTGTGGGCGATCCCGCTGGCCGTCTGCGCCTTCCTCATCCACGGCGCCCGGCTGCTGCTCATGGACAAGCAGCTCGAACGCGAGATGGCGCAGGCCGCCGCCGAGCACGACCTGCCGCTTCCCGAGGGGGCCGACAAATGATCAAGGTCGAATGGCTGTACTGGCTGATAGGCCTCGTCTTCGTCGTGATGGCCGTGCAGATGGCCACCGACCGCAGCAACCCCAAGCGGTGGACGTCCGCCGCGTTCTGGGGCCTGCTCGGACTCACCTTCCCCTACGGCACCGGCGTCGCCAACGCCACCGCGGACAACGGTGGCTGGACCCTGCCCGCCGAACCGCTCGGCGTCGCCGTCCTCGCCCTGATCGTGCTGGCCGGCTTCAACTTCCTCGGCAAGGGCGTCCCGGTCACCACCACCGGCGAACAGCGCGAGGCCGCGGCCGCCCGGCTCGGCAACAAGATCTTCATCCCGGCGCTGACCATCCCGCTCGTCGCCATCGTCTGCGCCTCCGTCCTCGACGAGTCCGGGCTCTTCGAGTCGGGCAAGGCCACCCTCCTCGGGCTCGGCCTCGGCTGCATCGCCGCACTCGTCGTCGGCATGTTCGTCACCGGCGAGAAGAGGGTCTCCGTCCCGGTCCACTCCGGCCGCTCCATGCTGGAGGCGATGGGCTCCGCCCTGCTGCTGCCCCAGCTGCTGGCCGTACTCGGCTCGATCTTCGCCGCCGCCGGGGTGGGCGACCAGGTCGGCGACATCATGAACAAGGTCCTCCCCGACGACTCGAAGTACCTCGCCGTACTCGCCTACTGCGTCGGCATGTTCCTGTTCACCGTGATCATGGGCAACGCCTTCGCCGCCTTCCCCGTGATGACGGCGGCGATCGGCTGGCCCGTGCTCATCCAGCAGATGCACGGCAACGAGCCCGCCGTCCTTGCGATCGGCATGCTGGCCGGCTTCGCCGGCACCCTGTGCACCCCGATGGCCGCCAACTTCAACATCGTCCCGGCCACCCTGCTCGAACTGAAGGACCAGTACGGGCCGATCAAGGCACAGCTGCCGACGGGCATCGCCCTGCTCGGCTGCTGCACCGTCATCATGGCGCTCTTCGCCTTCTGATCCCCGCCACCTCGACCCGCACGGCAAGGAACACCCATGACCCGCGTCCTCATCACCGGCTTCGCCCCCTTCGGCGGGGAGCGCGTGAACCCGTCCTGGCAGGCGGCCCGTCTGGTGGCCGCCGAACCGCCCGCCGGGCTCACCGTCACCGCCGCCGAACTGCCCTGCGTCTTCGGCGAGTCCCTGGACGCCCTGCGCGACGCCGTCCGGGCGCAGGACCCCGACCTGGTGCTCTGCCTGGGGCAGGCGGGCGGACGCCCCGGCGTCACCGTCGAGCGGGTCGCCATCAACGTCGACGACGCCCGCATCCCCGACAACGCGGGCGGGCAGCCCATCGACGAACCGGTGGTCCCGGACGGCCCCGCCGCCTACTTCTCCACCCTCCCCGTCAAGGCGTGCGTCGCCGCAATGCGCGAGGCCGGGGTCCCGGCCGCCGTCTCCAACACGGCCGGCACCTTCGTCTGCAACCACGTGGCCTACGGCCTCGGCCACCTCATCGCCACCGAGTTCCCGCACCTGCGCGGCGGCTTCGCGCACGTGCCCTGGGCCCCGGAACAGGTGCCCGACGGCACCGCGCCCGCCCTCCCGCCCGCCACCGTCGCGCACGGCCTGCGCGCCCTGCTGGCCACCGCCGCCCGCACCCCCGCCGCGCAGGACCTCAAGGTCACCGAAGGAGCCACCCACTGATGCCGCTCAGCGCCCACGCGGCCCCCTTCGCCCAGCTCGCCCTGGCGAACATCACCCGCGAGTACCCCAACTTCCCCGCCCACCTGATCACCTCCGCCGACGAGCACCTCGCACCCCGCTCCCTGCACCCCGCCTTCTACGGTGCCTACGACTGGCACTCCTCGGTGCACATGCACTGGCTGCTGGTCCGCCTGCTCCGCCGCCACGGCGGCACCCCCGCACTGCCGGACACCGAGGCCGCCGTCGCCGCGCTCGACCGCCACCTCACCCCCGAGTACCTCGCCACCGAGGCCGCGTACCTGCGCGACCGTCCCTCCTTCGAGCGCCCCTACGGCTGGGCGTGGCTGCTCGCGCTCGCCGCCGAGTGCCGGGCACACGGGGGCACGGAGGGCGAGCGCTGGGCCGGTGCGCTGAAGCCGGCCGTGGACGCCGTCGACCGGCTGCTGGCCGACTGGCTGCCCAAGGCCACCTACCCGGTGCGCCACGGCAACCACCCCAACAGCGCCTTCGCACTGGGCCTCGCACTCGACTCGGGCGAACTGTCCGCCGGGACAGACCGAGCCGTACGGGAGCGCCTGCTCAGCTGGTTCGCCGACGACCACGACGCGCCCGCGCACTGGGAACCGTCGGGGCAGGACTTCCTGTCCCCGGCGCTCACCGAGGCCGACGCGATGCGCAGGGTCCTCGCGCCGGACCGGCTCGCGCGGTGGCTCGACCGCTTCCTGCCCGGACTCGGCGCCGGTGCCCCCTGCGCCCTGCTGGAGGTGCCGGTCGTCTCCGACCACGCCGACCCGCAGATCGGGCATCTGCTCGGCCTGACGCTCAGCAGAGCCGCCGCGCTGCGCTCCCTCGCCGACGCCCTGGCCGACGGGCCGGTCCGCGCCCGCCTGGACGAGGCGGCCCGGGCACATCTCGCCGCGGGCCTGCCGGCGGTGGAGCGCGGTGACTTCACCACCGACCACTGGCTGGCGACCTTCGCCGCCCTGGCGCTCGACCCCCTGGCCCCGGTGGCCGCGCGGCCCTGACGCCGGGTCACCCGCTGCGTGCCGGCGCCCGCCTGACCGGCAGCAGCGTCTCGACCTCGCCCTGGCCGAGGTGGTCCAGGATCAGTCCGTTGACCAAGGTCGCCTTCTCCAGCGGCACCAGGTGGGAGGCGCCGGGCACGACGGCGAGCTGGGCACCGGGCACGGCGCGGTACAGGGCGGTCGTGTGCTCCAGCGTCATCAGGTCGTCGTCAGCGGCCATGACCAGGGTGGGCGCCCGGACGCGGGCCAGCTCGTAGGTGGTGAGCGTCGGCTGGGTGCGCCACATGTCGAGCACCTTCGCCGCCACCACCGGCCAGTGGTCCGCGCCGTCCGGCGAGACCGCCTCGTACAGCTCGCGGAAGAACGCCAGGTCCGGTCCCTCGGGCGTCATCGCGTCGAGCATGCCGGGCGCGGCGAAGCACTCGGTCGCGGGACGGAAGTTGGCCCCGATCACCACGACCCCGCGCACCAGATCGGGCCGGGCGACGGCGACGAGCAGCGCGACGACCCCGCCGTCGCTCCAGCCGACCAGGTGTGCGGGGCCGCCCACGACGGTCTCGACGAACGCCACCGTGTCCTCGGCCATGTCCTGGTAGGTGAGCGGGCCCGGCACGTCCGGGGTGTGCCCGTGCGCGCGCCGCTCGGGCAGGAAGACCCGGTACCCGGCGGCGAGATCGGGACGCTGCGCTCCCCACGTGTCGTTGGTGCACAGACCGCCGTGCAGCAGGACCAGCGGCTCGCCGTCTCCCTCGGTCTCGTACCAGGTCCTGACCCCGGGAAGGTCCGCGTAGTCGCCCATCGCCCAGGCCCTCTCCGGCCGCCAGTCGCTCACCGCCAGTCTCCGCCGGGGCCCGCACACCCGCAACGCGGGGGAGGAGGGTCAGTCCTCCGGGCGCAGGAGACCGCGCCGGTAGGCGGGCACCAGGTGCCGCGGGACCCGCAGGGTCACCCCGTCCACCGTCACGGGCACCAGGTCCGGCACGATCGCCTTCCACTGGGCCCGGCGGTGGCGGGTGTTGCTGCGGGACATCTTGCGCTTGGGGACGGCCATGGGCAGGGTCCTTTCGACAGACGGTCGCCCGGCTGCGCGCGCTCGGGGAGCGAGGGAGCCGGGCGTGGGACCGCCGACGTTACATGAAAACGATGTTCATTACGAAATTGTTCCCCTCCGAACGGCGCCCCTCCGAACGGCGCCCCTCCGAACGGCGCCCCTCCGAACGGCGCCCCTCCGAACGGCGCCCCTCCGAACGGAGGCCGCCCCGGGCATGACCGCCACCTTCTCCACCTCCACCAGCTCGCGTTGCAGTTCCGCGTCGTCGACGCCCAGCGGGCGCAGGTCGATCCACGCCAGGTAGCCCGCCTGCGGAGGCCGCCAGTCGAGCCGGGGGAACGCCTCGTGGAGACGGTCGGAGACCATCGCGAGGTTGCCCGCGAGATACGTCCGCAGCGCGTCCAGCCAGGGCGCCCCCTCGCGGTACGCGGCGATGTGACCGACCAGCGACAGCACCGCGGGGGAGGAGAGTCCGTCGGCGTCCTTGAGCTGCCGCAGGTAGGCGTCGCGCGAGACCGGGTCGCCGATGATCCCGTAACTGCCGGTCAGCGCCGGGATGTTGAAGGACTTGGACGCCGAAGTGACCACGGCCCAGCGGCCGTCGCCGCCGTGCCGCACCCACGGGCGGTGGACGTGCGGGGCGTACGCCAGGTCGGAGTGGATCTCGTCGCTGACGACCGCGACGCCGTGCCGGGCGCACAGCCGCGCCATCCGGTCCAGTTCACCGGCCGACCACACCCTGCCCGTCGGATTGTGCGGCGAACACAGCAGCAGTACGGCCGTGTCGGGGAGCGCCAGCAGCCGCTCCAGTTCCGCCCAGTCGTCCAGGGGGCACTCCAGCAGCCGCCGCCCGTTCGCGGACACGGTCTTGGGGAACGCGTCGTACATCGGGGTGTGGGCGACCACCCCGTCACCCGGCCGCGACCACAGGCGCAGCAGCTGGGAGACCTGGTAGACGACGGAGGGCGCGTAGACGACCGACCCGGGGTCCACGTCCGTGCCGTGCCGTGACGCGTACCAGTGGACGACCGCGGACAGGAAGTCGTCCTGGCGCCAGCGCGAGTAGCCGAGCACCCCGTGCTCCAGACGGCCGCGCAGCGCCGCCAGCACCTCGGGGGCGGTCTCGAAGTCCATGTCGGAGATCGTGAACGGCAGCAGGTCCGGTACGCCGAAACGGTCCTGCACGTAGTCCCACTGCGTGCACCAGGTGCCGCGCCGGTCCACCGGCGTGTCGAAGTCGTACGGCGCGGAGGCGGGCTCCGGCGTCCACGTGGCCGGTGACGAGTGCGGGGTCATGGTCAGCCCACCGGGATCATCGTCGCGATGGCGTCCTTCACGGACTGGACCTGCGGGCCGATGACGACCTGTACGTTGTGCCCGTCGAGCTTGATGACGCCCACGGCGCCCAGCTTCTTCAGCCGGGCCTCGTCGACCCGTTCGGCGTCGGCCACCGTCATGCGCAGGCGGGTGATGCAGTTGTCCAGGGACCGGATGTTGCCGGCGCCGCCGATCGCGTCGAGCATGGCGGCGGCGTCGTACTTCCCCGCGACCAGTTCGCGCGCCCGCTCCGGAGCGCGGCCGCCCCCGTCCTCGTCGTGCTCCTCGCCGTCTTCCAGGTCATCTGCCTCTCCGCGCTCGCCGTCCGCCGACGGGTCCTCCCGGCCGGGCGTCTTGAGGTCGAAGCGGGTGATGGCCCAGCGGAACAGGAAGTAGTACGCGGCGAACCACACCGCCGCGATCACCGGTACCAGGTACCACTTGGTCGTCGAGCCCTGGAGCACACCGAAGACGAGCCAGTCGATGACGTTGCCGTCGGTGTTGCCGATGAAGACGCCGAGCACGGCGGCGGTGAGGAAGCCCAGACCCACGAGGACCGCGTGGATGACGTACAGCCACGGGGCGACGAAGAGGAACAGGAACTCCAGCGGCTCCGTGATGCCGCCGACCACGCAGGCGACCACGCCGGACACCAGCAGGGCCTTGATCTCCGGCCGCATCCGGCGCCTCGCGCAGTGGTACATCGCGAGCGCGGCGCCGGGCAGGCCGCCCAGGTAGGCGGCCATCTTGCCCTGGGAGAGGAAGTGCGTGGCGTCGGTGACGGCCGCGTTCGGCGCCGCCGAGCAGTCCAGCTGGGCGTAGAACAGGTTCAGCGCGCCGGAGACGTGGTCGCCGCACACCGTTCCCGAACCGCCGACGTCGGTGAAGCGGAACATGGCGACGAGGATGTGGTGCAGGCCGATCGGGCGCAGCAGGACCTCGCCCATGCCGAAGAAGAACGGCCCGAAGACCCCGGTGTGCCCGATGCCCCGGCCCACCGCGTTGATCCAGCCGTTGAAGGTCGGCCACACCAGCGGAATGAGCAGACCGAGCACGCTCAGCACCAGCGCCGAGACGATCGGGACGAAGCGCAGCCCGCCGAAGAAGGCCAGCGCGTCGGGCATCCGCTGGGTGCGGAAGCGCCGGTGGAGCAGGCTGACAACGATGCCAACGGCCACGGCGCCGAGCAGTCCCGTGTCGATGGACTGCACACCCAGCACGTCGGCTATGCCGTAGTGCTCGATCGCCTTCTCGTCCTCGAAGTCCACGCCCTTTGCGGTGAGGTAGAAGTTCACCGCGAGGTTCATGGCGACGAAGCCGACGAAGCCGGAGAACGCGGCGACGCCCTTGTCCTCCCGGGCGAGGCCGAGCGGAATGGCCATCGCGAAGAGCACGGGCAGGAACGTGAAGGCGACCAGACCCGTGTTGGCCATCCAGGTGAAGACGAGGTGGAAGCCCTCGCCCTTCAGGAAGGCAACGTTGTCAGTGACCGCGTCGCTGGACAGCGAGGAGCCGATGCCGAGCATGATGCCGCAGAACGCGAGCAGGGCCACCGGGAGCATGAACGTCTTGCCGAGCCCTTGGAGGAATTCCCAGAGTGCGGCCTTGGTCTTCTGCATGTGTACGGAACTTTCGAGCCTGGGGGGGGACCCGTCCGGCCGTCGTGAGGACGCGGGGGCGGGCCGGCGGGCGGTACGAGCGGCTGAGGACATGCCGCCGCAGGGATCACATCACAGCCGGTCGGCGACTGTCCACGGCGTCCCGCCGGACAGTGTTCTCCCGGTGCCGGGGGGCGCTCGCCGACGGCGCGGCCGACTCCCCACCACCAACGGCGGCCCCGCACCCTGTTGAGCGGCACGCCGGCCGGACGGGTCCGGCCGGCCTCCCGGTGTGCTCCCGGAGGAACGGTGGCCGTGCCTGCGATGCGGGACACCGGAGCGAGCGGCCTCCTTGCCCGGGTCGCCCGAGCGGGGGGGGTGCCTCTATGTCTTTCGTCAAGCGAGGCGTGGGGTTCTGGGTTCGTAGAAGGTGCCGTCGCGGAGCATCGCGAACAGCACGTTGATCCGCT
>JODU01000018.1 GCA_000720845.1 Kitasatospora aureofaciens
TGACCTTCCTGATCGCGGTCCCGACCGGTGTGAAGTTCTTCAACTGGATCGGCACCATGTGGAAGGGCTCGCTGTCCTTCGAGACACCGATGCTCTGGTCCACCGGCTTCCTGATCACCTTCCTCTTCGGTGGTCTGACCGGTGTCATCCTGGCCTCGCCGCCGCTGGACTTCCATGTCTCGGACTCGTACTTCGTGGTGGCGCACTTCCACTACGTGGTGTTCGGCACCGTGGTGTTCGCGATGTTCGCCGGCTTCCACTTCTGGTGGCCGAAGTTCACCACGATCTCGACGATCAGCTCGTTCCTGCTCGGCATGTCGATACTGCCGTTCTTCTACAACATCTGGAAGACCGCCAAGTACGGCAAGAAGATCGAGGTGGACGACCCGTGGGGCTACGGCCGTTCGCTGGAGTGGGCGACCTCCTGCCCGCCGCCGCGGCACAACTTCCTCACGCTGCCGCGCATCCGCAGTGAATCCCCCGCCTTCGACCTGCACCACCCCGAGATCTCCGCGATCGACCAGCTGGAGAACATCGGCCACGGTGAGAAGGCCCTCGCCGGCGGCAAGGAGGCCGGGAAGTGAAGATCCAGGGCAAGATGTTCATCTGGTTGAGCGTCTTCATCCTCGCCGTGGCGGTTGTCTACGGCTACTGGTCCAAGGAGCCGGCCGGTACCACGGCGCTCTTCCTGGCCTTCGGCCTGGCCATCATGATCGGCTTCTACCTCGCCTTCACGGCGCGGCGGGTCGACGCCGGTGCGCAGGACAACACGGAGGCGGACGTCGCGGACGACGCCGGCGAGATCGGGTTCTTCAGCCCGCACAGCTGGCAGCCGCTGTCCCTCGCCGTCGGTGGCGCCCTCGCCTTCCTGGGCATCGCCGTCGGCTGGTGGGTCATGTACTTCTCGGCACCGATCCTCATGGTCGGCCTGTTCGGCTGGGTCTTCGAGTACTACCGCGGTGAGAACCGCACCCAGTAGCACGCGTCGAGCACGAAGGGGCCCGGACACTCCGCCAGGAGCGTCCGGGCCCCTTCGTCTGCCGTACCGTCGCTCACCCTTCCGGCTTACCCACCGTGCCGCCGTTGACGTCTCTCCCTAGCGTGAGGCCATGAGCATCACGGCACACTTCCAGGCGCGGGGGCGTACGGTCGTCGGCTGCACCCTGCTGGTGATCGCCCTCGGCGCGAGCGGCACCGCCTGCCTCGGTGACGACGACAACCCGCTGTCCGCCACGCCCTACGACGCGGCCGGCCAGATCTCCTTCAACGGCCCCACGGACGCCGGGAAGAAGGCCGACCCGGACAAACCCCTGGAGGTGGTCGCCGAGGGCGCCGACGGGCGCATCACGGACGTCACGGCCATGGACGCGGCCGGACGCCACGTCGCGGGCGAGCTGTCCGCCGACGGCGCCCGCTGGCGCAGCACCTCGCCCCTGGCGGCCAACGCCAGCTACACGGTGCGCGTCAGCACCGAGGACGGGGACGGCGCCCCCGGCCGCAAGGTGCTCACCTTCGAGACCGGCAAGCCCGGCGCGAAGAAGACCCTGGACGTCACCTTCGGGCCCAAGGCGGGCGCGTACGGCGTCGGTCAGCCCATCACGGCGGAGCTGAGCCAGCCGGTCCGGGACCCGGCGCAGCGGGCCATAGTGGAGCGTGCCCTGAAGGTCGACTCCACCCCCGCGGCGCAGGGCGCCTGGTACTGGGTGGACGACAAGAAGCTCCACTACCGGCCCGAGGAGTACTGGCCCGCCCACGCCACCGTCAAGGTCCACAGCACCCTGGACGGCATCAAGATCGGCGACCGGATGTGGGGCGGCAAGGCCAAGCCCCTGAAGATCACCACGGAGGACCGCGTCGTGGCCGTCACCGACGCCTCCGCGCACACGCTGACGGTCTACCAGGACGGCGAGGCGATCCGGGAGATCCCGGTCACCACCGGCAAGCCCGGCTTCGAGACCCGCAACGGCGTCAAGGTCGTCCTCGGCAAGGAATCCTTCGTACGCATGCGCAGTACCACCGTCGGCATCGCCGAGGGCTCGTCGGAGTCGTACGACCTGCCGGTCTACTGGGCCACCCGGGTGACCTGGAGCGGCGAGTACGTGCACGCCGCTCCCTGGTCCGTCGGCTCCCAGGGCATCGCCAACGTCAGCCACGGCTGCGTCGGCATGAGCACCGACAACGCGGAGTGGTTCTTCAACGCCGTCCAGGAGGGCGACCTCGTGGAGGTCGTCAACTCGGGCGGCGAAACGATGGAACCCTTCGGCAACGGCTTCGGCGACTGGAACATGGACTGGACGAAATGGCGCACGGGCAGCGCCCTGACGGGCGGCGCGAGCGATGCGTCCGGCGGTACGGCGGAGCAAGCCCGGCTGCGACCGGAGAGCGCGTGAACACGCCGATCAGGGGAGCGTCGCCAGGGGCGCGGGGACCTGCGCCACCGGCCACGACGGCGCCGCACTCATCCACGCGCCCCGAGCCCCGGGATCCTGGGCGCCTCTAAACCCCCTGCAGCCGCTTCTCCCGCAGCAGCGCGGCGAGCGCGGACGCGAACTCCACCGGCTCCACCGGCAGGGTCACCGCGGCCTCCGCACGGCTCCACGTGGCCAGCCACGCGTCCTGCGGCCGGGCGATGAGCAGCAGCACCGGCGGGCACTGGAAGACCTCGTCCTTGATCTGGCGGCACATGCCCATGCCGCCCATGGGCACGGCCTCGCCGTCCAGGACGCAGACGTCGATCCCGCCCCGGTCCAGCTCCTTGAGCACGGCGGCCGGGGTGGCGCACTCCACGAACTCGACCACGGGCACGTCCGGAGCCGGCCGGCGGCCGGTCGCGAGCCGCACCTGTTCGCGGGTGTTGGAGTCGTCGCTGTAGACCAGCACCGTGGCGGTCGCCTGCATGCTTCCTCCGATACGCGGTGAGACCGGTGAAGGCTGTCGTAGCCCGTTGGGGCGGATGCTACTCCCTCGAACGTCCCGTCAGCAGTGGTTCGGACAGGGCTTCGACGGGCCGTTCGATGGGCCATCCGGGCCGTACCAGCAGGGGGAACACACCGAACGGCACCCCCCGGGGTGAGGGCGGGATAAGCGACCGACATAATGTCGGTCGTGGCGACAGCAACGACAGTAGAAACCGGGCACGCGCACCCGTCGGTCAACCGGCCGAACCTCACCAGCGTCGGAACCATCATCTGGTTGAGTTCCGAGCTGATGTTCTTCGCGGCCCTCTTCGCGATGTACTTCACCCTGCGATCGGTGACCGGCCCGGACTTCTGGTCCGAGAAGGCCGACGCGCTGAACATCCCGTTCTCCGCGACGAACACCACGATCCTGGTGCTCTCTTCGCTCACCTGTCAGCTCGGCGTGTTCGCGGCCGAGCGCGGTGACGTGAAGAAGCTCCGGATGTGGTTCATCGTCACCTTCGTGATGGGTGCGATCTTTATCGGCGGTCAGGTGTTCGAGTACACCGAGCTGGTCAAGCACGAGGGCATCTCGCTCTCGTCCGACCCGTACGGCTCGGCGTTCTACCTGACCACCGGCTTCCACGGACTGCACGTGACGGGCGGCCTCATCGCCTTCCTGCTGGTCCTCGGCCGCACCTACGCGGCCCGGAGGTTCACCCACGAGCAGGCGACCGCCGCCATCGTCGTGTCCTACTACTGGCACTTCGTCGATGTGGTCTGGATCGGCCTGTTCGCCACGATCTACCTGATCAAGTAGTCGCGGCACGCACCCGCGCAATACCAGAAGCATCGACGCAGAAGATCCTGACACCGGGGTAATCCGTGAAAAAGCTCTCCGCACGACGACGCCATCCGCTGGCGGCCCTCGTCGTCCTACTCCTCGCGCTGGCATGCACAGGGGGGCTGTACGCCGCGTTCGCACCCGCGAGCAAGGCGCAGGCCGATGAATCCGCCCAGTCCCTCGCCATCGACGAGGGCAAGAAGCTCTACGCCGTCGGCTGTGCCAGTTGCCACGGCACCGGAGGGCAGGGCACCAGCGACGGTCCGAGCCTGGTCGGCGTAGGCGCCGCGGCCGTCGACTTCCAGGTGGGCACCGGCCGCATGCCGGCCCAGCAGCCCGGCGCGCAGGTCCCGAAGAAGAAGGTCATCTACTCCCAGGCGGAGATCGACCAGCTCGCGGCCTACATCGCGTCGCTCGGTGCCGGTCCGGCCATCCCCTCGGAGGAGAAGTACGGCCCCGAGGGCGCCGACATCGCCAAGGGCGGTGAACTGTTCCGCACCAACTGCGCGCAGTGCCACAACTTCACCGGCAAGGGTGGCGCCCTGACGCACGGCAAGTTCGCGCCGAGCCTCGAGGGTGTCGACCCGAAGCACATCTACGAGGCCATGCAGACCGGCCCGCAGAACATGCCCTCCTTCCCCGACACCACGCTGTCGGAGCAGAACAAGAAGGACATCATCGCCTACCTGGACGCGGTCAACGGTGACGACACCGAGAGCCCCGGTGGTCTCAGCCTCGGCGGACTCGGCCCGGTCAGTGAGGGTCTGTTCGCCTGGGTGTTCGGACTGGGCGTGCTGATCGCCGTCGCCGTCTGGGTCGCCGCTCGGACCGCAAAGGCCAAGAAGTCATGAGTAGCCAAGACATTCCAGAAGAGAACCTGCCGGCCGTGCAGGACCGCCCGCACGGCGCGGCGGCCCGGCCCGCGGACGAGACCAACCCGTTCGCCGACCCGGGGCTGCCGCCCCACGAGCCGCGGGTCCAGGACGTCGACGAGCGGGCCGCCAAGCGGTCCGAGCGCACGGTCGCCCTGCTGTTCACGCTGTCGATGCTGGCCACCATCGGCTTCATCGCCTCGTTCGTGGCGATCCCGGTCGACAAGTCGGTCTACATCTTCCCGCTCGGTCACATCAGTGCGCTGAACTTCGCGCTCGGCATGACGCTCGGCGTCGCGCTGTTCGCCATCGGCGCCGGCGCGGTCCACTGGGCCCGCACCCTGATGTCCGACGAGGAGGTCGCCGACGAGCGTCACCCCATCGAGGCGTCCCCCGAGGTCCGCGCCAAGGTCCACGCGGACTTCAAGCAGGGTGCCAAGGAGTCCGTGATCGGGCGCCGCAAGCTGATCCGCAACACGATGCTGGGCGCGCTCACCCTGGTGCCGCTCTCCGGCGTCGTCCTGCTGCGCGACCTCGGCCCGCTGCCCGGGACCAAGCTCCGCCACACCCTGTGGTCCAAGGGCAAGCTCCTCGTCAACATGAACACCAACGAGCCGCTGCGTCCCTCCGACGTCGCGGTGGGCTCGCTCACCTTCGCCATGCCCGAGGGCCTGGAGGAGCACGACGAGGACTTCCAGAACGAGATCGCCAAGGCCGCCCTGATGATCATCCGGCTGGAGCCGGACTCCATCAAGGACAAGCGCGAGCTCGAGTGGTCGCACGAGGGCATCGTGGCGTACTCGAAGATCTGCACCCACGTCGGTTGCCCGATCTCCCTGTACGAGCAGCAGACGCACCACGCGCTCTGCCCCTGCCACCAGTCCACCTTCGACCTTGCCGACGGCGCCCGGGTGATCTTCGGTCCCGCCGGTCACGCCCTGCCGCAGCTGCGCATCGGCGTGAACGACGAGGGTTACCTCGAAGCGCTCGGCGACTTCGAAGAGCCCGTCGGTCCTGCCTTCTGGGAGCGCGGATGAGTACTGCAGCCAACGAACCGTCCCGCTCGCGCGGGAAGGCACCGGCCGGCGAGCGTGTCGCCGACTGGGCCGACGGCCGGCTGGGGATCTACTCCCTGGCCAAGGCCAACATGCGCAAGATCTTCCCCGACCACTGGTCGTTCATGCTGGGTGAGGTCTGCCTCTACAGCTTCATCATCATCATCCTCACGGGTGTGTACCTGACGCTGTTCTTCCACCCGTCGATGGCCGAGGTCGAGTACCACGGCTCGTACGTGCCGCTGCAGGGCCAGATGATGAGTGAGGCGTACGCCTCCACTCTGGACATCAGCTTCGACGTCCGCGGCGGTCTGCTGATCCGGCAGATCCACCACTGGGCCGCGCTGATCTTCCTGGCCGGCATGTTCGTGCACATGATGCGCGTCTTCTTCACCGGCGCGTTCCGCAAGCCGCGCGAGGTCAACTGGCTGTTCGGCTTCCTGCTGCTCGTCCTCGGCATGTTCACCGGCTTCACCGGTTACTCGCTCCCGGACGACCTGCTCTCGGGCACCGGCATCCGCTTCATGGAGGGCGCGATCCTGTCCGTGCCGATCGTCGGCACGTACATCTCGTTCTTCCTCTTCGGCGGGGAGTTCCCCGGCCACGACTTCGTGTCCCGGTTCTACTCGATCCACATCCTGCTGCTGCCCGGCATCATGCTCGGCCTGCTGGTGGGCCACCTGATCCTGGTCTTCTACCACAAGCACACGCAGTTCGCGGGTCCCGGCAAGACCAACAAGAACGTCGTCGGCATGCCGCTGCTGCCGGTGTACACGGCGAAGGCCGGAGGCTTCTTCTTCCTGGTCTTCGGTGTGATCGCCGTCGTGTCGGCCATCGCCACGATCAACCCGATCTGGGCCATCGGCCCCTACCGTCCCGACCAGGTCTCCACCGGAGCCCAGCCGGACTGGTACATGGGCTTCTCCGAGGGCCTGATCCGGGTGATGCCTGGCTGGGAGATCAACTTCTGGGGCCACACACTCGTCCTGGGCGTGTTCGTCCCGCTGCTGATCTTCCCGCTGGTCCTGGCGGCGATCGCGGTCTACCCGTTCATCGAGTCCTGGGTCACCGGAGACAAGCGCGAGCACCACATCCTGGACCGCCCGCGCAACGCCCCGACCCGTACGGCCTTCGGTGTCGCCTGGCTGACCGTCTACTTCGTGCTGCTGATCGGTGGCGGCAACGACCTGTGGGCCACGCACTTCCACCTGTCGATCAACGCGATCACCTGGTTCGTCCGCATCGCGTTCTTCGTCGGCCCGGTCGTCGCCTTCATCGCCACCAAGCGGATCTGCCTCGGCCTCCAGCGCCGGGACAAGGACAAGGTGCTGCACGGACGCGAGTCCGGCATCATCAAGCGCCTGCCGCACGGTGAGTTCATCGAGGTGCACGAGCCGCTCAGCCAGGAGCAGCTGCACACGCTCACGGCGCACGAGCAGTACAAGCCGGCGGAGATCGGCCCGACGGTCGACGAGAACGGCGTCGAGCGCAAGCCGACCGGCACGCAGAAGCTCCGCGCCAAGCTCAGCGAGGCCTACTACGGCGAGGAGTCGCAGATTCCGAAGCCGACCGTCGAGGAGTACAAGGAGATCACGAGCGGCCACGGCCACCACTGACCCTCCAGCGTCGCCACACCACGGTCGAAGGGCCCCGTTCCGTTCTGCGGACGGGGCCCTTCGCCGTGCCCGGGGCTGGATAGGGTGGGAGCCACATCCTCTGTTCGACGACCCATACGATTCAGGAGCGGCCGATGAGCGCTGTGACCCCCGCTGGAGGAGACACCACGGCGGCCCGCTCCTGGCCGGCCCTGCTGAACGGACTGCTGGACGGCCGCGACCTGAGCGCGGACGACACCGCCTGGGCGCTGGACGTGATCATGCGCGGCGAGGCGACCGACGCGCAGATCGCCGCGTTCGCCGTGGGCCTGCGGTTCAAGGGCGAGACGGTCGAGGAGATCTCCGGGCTCGTCCGCACCATGTACGACCACGCCAACGTGATCGAGGTGCCGGGGGAGACCGTCGACATCGTCGGCACCGGCGGCGACGGCGCCAAGACGGTCAACATCTCCACCATGTCGGCGATCGTGGTGGCCGGCACGGGTGCGAAGGTCGTCAAGCACGGCAACCGGGCCGCCTCCTCGGCGTCCGGGGCCTCCGACGTCCTGGAGAAACTCGGCGTCAATCTGGAGCTGACGCCGAAGCGGGTGGCCGAGGTCGCCGAGGAAGCTGGCATCACCTTCTGCTTCGCCGTGAAGTTCCACCCGGCGCTGCGCCACGTGGCGGCGGCCCGCGGCCAGCTCGGCATCCGCACGGTGTTCAACTTCCTGGGTCCGCTGACCAATCCCGCCCAGGTCAGGGCCCAGGCGATCGGGGTCGCCGACGCCCGGATGGCGCCGATCATCGCCGGTGTCTTCGCCGAGCGCGGTCACTCGTCCCTGGTCTTCCGCGGCGACGACGGCCTCGACGAACTGACCACCACCGCCACGTCCCGGGTCTGGACCGTGCGCGACGGCCGGGTGAGCGAGGAGACCTTCGACCCGCGCGAGGTCGGCATCGAGCTGGTGCCGGTCGAGGCGCTGCGCGGCGCCGACGCCTCCTACAACGCCGACGTCGCCCGCCGCCTGCTGGCCGGAGAGACGGGTCCGGTGCGGGACGCGGTCCTGCTGAACTCGGCGGCCGCCCTGGTGGCCCTGAACCCCGGCGACGGACCCCTGGCGGAGCGGCTGCGGGACGGGATGGACCGGGCGGCCGAGGCGATCGACTCGGGGGCCGCCAAGGGCGTCCTGGACCGCTGGGTGGCCGCGAGCCACGCGTAGCGCGTCGCCCCCCGATGTGACGTGCGTCCCGCGATCCGGACTCGGGTTGCGGGGCGCCGATCATTTCCCCTAGGTTTTTCGACAGGTCATGAGTGACAGTCATGAGGCCCCGGCCGACTGTCCGGCAACCCTCCGTCCGTGGCGGGGTGCCCCGGGTGAAGACCAGGTCGTGGACAGCAAGGTCCACGGCAAGCGCGGACCCCTCGCGAAACCAGGGGTCCTGGGTCGTCCGAGGGAGTCTCCCGTGAACCAGCGAATGCGATAGGGCCGGTCCGAAGGACAGGCCCTCGGCCGCAGAGCCCCGCCTCCGCACATCTCTTCTTCACTTCGCCTCTTCACAGCGCCCTTCCGCGCGCTGGTCCTCACGGGAGTCCGCCATGTCCGCACCCACCGCTGTCGCCACCCCGCTGCCCGTCCTCGGCCGCGACGTCACCGTCCCGCTCGTCACCGGCGGCGAGGTCACCTACGCCGCGCTCGACTACGCGGCCAGCGCGCCCGCGCTCCAGCGGGTCTGGGACGACGTGGCCGCCTACGCCCCGTACTACGGCAGCGTCCACCGGGGCGCCGGGTACCTCTCGCAGCTGTCGACCGACCTGTTCGAGAACGCCCGCAGGACCGTCGCCGAGTTCCTCGGCTGCCGGGACGAGGACCAGGTGGTCTTCACCCGGTCCACCACCGACTCCCTGAACCTGCTCGCCGCCGCGCTGCCCGCCGGCTGCCGGGTCTTCGTCTTCGAGACCGAGCACCACGCCTCGCTGCTGCCCTGGCGGGACGCCGACGTGACCTACCTGGACGCCCCGCGCACCCCCGCGCAGGCCGTCGCGACCCTGGAGCGGGCCCTCGCCGCCCGTGAGCCGTACGGGCCCGCCCTGGTCTGCGTCACCGGCGCCTCCAACGTCACCGGTGAGCTGTGGCCGGTGCGGGAACTGGCCGCCGCCGCCCACGCGCACGGCGCCCGGATCGTCCTGGACGCCGCCCAGCTCGCCCCCCACCACCCCGTCGACGTGCGCGGCCTCGACGTGGACTGGGTCGCCTTCTCCGGGCACAAGCTGTACGCCCCCTTCGGGTCCGGCGTCCTCGCCGGCCGCGCCGACTGGCTGCGCGAGGCCGAGCCGTACCTCGCGGGCGGCGGCGCCAGCCGCAGCGTCTCCCGGCGCGCGGACGGCGGTGTGGACGTGCAGTGGCACGACAGCGCCGCGCGGCACGAGGCCGGGTCGCCCAACGTCATCGGCGCCTACGCCATCGCCTCCGCCTGCAAGGCGCTCACCGAGGCCGGGTTCGACACACTGGTCGCCCGCGAGGAGTACCTGATCCGGAAGGTGCGGGAGGGCCTCGCCGGGGTGCCCGAGGTGCGGGTGCTGTCCCTCTTCGGCGACGACGCGCCGCGCGTCGGCGTCCTCTCCTTCGTCGTCGAGGGCTGGAACAGCTCGCACTTCGCCGCCGCGCTCTCCGCCGAGTACGGCATCGGCGTGCGCGACGGCCTGTTCTGCGCCCACCCGCTGGTGCGCACCCTGCTCGGCAGCGACCCGCAGACGCAGGGCGAGTGCGGGGCGCCCGAGGCGGCGCCCGGCGAGAAGTCCCTCAACGCCATCCGCGTCAGCTTCGGCGCGGGCACCCCGGACGAGCACGTCGAGCGGTTCGTGGGCGCCGTCAGGGAGCTGGTGAGCGACGGCGCCCGCTGGAACTACCGCACCGAGGACGGGCGCTGCGTGCCCGACCCCACCTCCGCCACCCCCGCCGCCGGTACCGGCGCCTGAGCCGCCCGGCCCGGCAGCCGCGACCCCAGCACGACCATCCGCAGCGCCCGCTCCGTGGCGTCCGTGAGGAGCTCGGAGGCGCGCAGCAGCGCGTCCGCCAGGGCCATCGGCGCCGGCATGATCCCGTGGCAGGCGTCCACCCCCGGCACCTCGTGCGCGCCCTCGCCGAGCGTGCCGGCCAGGGCGAGTACGGGCCGCCCGGAGAGCTTGGCGCGGCGGGCCACCTCGGCCGGGACCTTGCCGCGCGGCGTCTGGTGGTCCAGGGCGCCCTCGGCGGTGAGCACCAGGTCGGCGCGGGCCAGGCGGGCGTCCAGGTCGAGATGGTCGAGGAGCACGTCGAAGCGGGGCAGCAGCCGGGCGCCGACGGCGGCGAGACCCGCGCCGAGACCGCCGGAGGCGCCGGTACCCGGACCCGTACGCAGGTCGGTGCCGACGGCACCGAGGTCGCGGGTGAGGACGCGCGCCCAGTTCTCCAGCCCGGCCGACAACTCCTCGACCTGCGCGGGCGTCGCCCCCTTCTGCGGTCCGAACACCCGGGCCACGCCCCGCTGTCCGCACAGCACGTTGTACGGGTTGCAGGCGACGAGCAGCTCGGTGTCCTCCAGTCGGGCGTCCAGACCGGACGGGTCGATGCGGACGAGTCGGTTCAGCTCCCTTCCGCCGGGCGCGAGTTCGAAGCCGTCCGCGTCCAGCAGCCGGGCCCCGAGCGCCTGGAGCGCGCCCGCGCCCCCGTCGGACGTGCCCGAGTCGCCGCAGCCGACCAGGACGCGCCGCACCCCGGTGTCGAGCGCGGCGCGGATCAGCTCGCCGACGCCGTACGTGGTGGTGACACCGGGGTCGCGCAGGGCGCGGGGCACCAGGGACAGGCCCGCCACGGCCGCCATCTCCACCACCGCAGTGTCCCGGGCGCCGAGCAGCGCGAAGTGGGTGCCGACCCGGTCGCCCACCGGACCGGTGGCGGCCAGCGCGACCAGCCGCCCGCCGGTCGCCGACGCCAGCGCGACGGCGGTGCCCTCGCCGCCGTCGACCAGGGGGATCCGGTCGATCTCGGCGTACGGCAGCACCCGGCGGACGCCCGCCGCGATGGCGTCGGCGGCGGCCTGGGCGGACAGGGACTCCTTGAAGCCGCTGGGTGCCACGACGACGCGGTTCAGCACAGGGGACGGAGAGGACATGGAGGGCTCCTTCAGCGGGTCACGGGCACGCCGAGCAGCGGCCAGACCGCGGCGGCGAAGAACAGCACGAGCAGGGCGGTCAGCGGCGCCAGGACGGCGGACAGCCGCAGCAGGTCGCGCGGGGTGTAGGTGGGGACGCCGGGGACGTCGGAGAAGAGCGTGACCGGCTTGGCGGAGGCCGGGAGGGTGTGACAGAACCCGGCTGCCGCCGTCGACGCCAGCGCGGCGGCGACCGGGTTGACCCCCGCGCCCACAGCCGCCGAGATCACCAGCGGGACCAGGACGGAGGAGCGGGCGGAACGGGACTGGAGGACCAGATGGGCCGCCGTGCTCACGGCGACCACCACGCCGAGGAAGACGCCCGGGGCGACGTCCGCGGGCAGGCCCGACACCAGCCACTTCGCCGCCCCGGAGTCGGCCAGCGCGACGCCCATCGCCATCGTCGCCGCCATGAACAGCAGCAGCGACCACGGGACGGTCTTCAGCGCGTCCTTCAGCCGTACGGTGCCCAGCGCGGGGGAGGAGGCGACCACCGCGCCGATCAGCGCCACGACGGCGGGGGACACCTGGTGCAGGGGCTCGCTGCACCACAGGGCGACCACCGTGGCCAGCAGCAGCGCGCAGCGCTTCTCCGCCTGCGTCCACGGACCGGTGACGGGGCTCTCGCTGTGCCGCTGTATCTCCTCCGCGGTGATGCGGACCGGGCCCGCGCGGTCCGTGCGCCGTGTGGTGGTCAGCAGGACCGTCTCGGCGGCGAGGTGGGAGGAGGCGACCGCCAGTGGCAGGCCGAGCAGCAGCCACTGGGTGAAGCCGATCCGGTCCCCGGTCGCCTCCCACAGGACCGACACCGTGATCAGATGCGCACCCGCACCGATCAGGGTCGCCACCGCGGACAGAAGGATCACGGTCGGGAACAGCAGCGCCAGCATCACGACCAGTCGCTTCCGGTCGGCGAGTGCCTTGGCGAGGGCGAGGAACACCGGCAGCGCGAGCGCCGCCCGGCCCGAGGTGGCCGGCACCGCGAAGGCGGTGACGACCAGCGCGGCCGTCGTCAGGTGCACCAACTGCCGTACGGTGCGCGCCCCGCCCACCAGGAAGGCCGCCGCCCGCCCCGCGAGCCCCGTCCGGGCGACCGCGGCCGCCAGCACGAAGGCGCAGATCAGCAGCCACACGGTGGCGTCGCCGAGGGTGCCGAAGAGGGTGTCGCTGCTGATGACGCCGGTCGCGGTCAGCGCCAGTCCGGCGCCCAGCGCGATGTACGTGTCGTCGACCGGCGTACCGATCCAGGCGCAGGTGGCCAGCGCGAACACGGCGAGGGTGAGGCGCGCGTCGCCGCCCAGGGCGGGGAAGTTGGCGGGGACCGCCAGCAGCGCGCACAGGGACAGCGCCGCGCACAGGGCCGCCGCGAGGCGGAGGTTCAGCGTCACGCCCTCGAGCGTCCACGGGGGCGGTGAGCCCTCAATGAGGGTCACATGAAGGAAACTTCACCGGGCCGCGCGGAAGGCGGGCCTCACCAGGTCGGCAGCCGGTACCCCATCCCGCGCACGGTCTCCACCTGCTGGGCGCCGAGCTTCTTGCGCAGGGCCCGCACGTACACGTCCACGATGTTGGAACCCGGGTCGAAGTCGTAGCCCCACACGTGCGACAGGATCTGCTCGCGGGACAGCACCTGCCCCGGATGGCGCAGGAACAGCTCAAGGAGCACGAACTCACGGGCCGTCAGGTCCACCGTGCGGCCCTGGGCGCGGGCCCGGCGGGTGCGCAGGTCGAGGCTGAGCGACCCCGACCTCAGCACCGTCACCTCCGGTGCCCTGGCCGCCGTACGCAGGCGCAGCCGCACCCGGGCGAGCAGTTCCTCGAAGCGGAACGGCTTGGTCATCCAGTCGTCGGCGCCGCCCTCCAGGCCGGCCACCGTGTCCCGTACCGAGTCCCGGGCGGTGAGCACGATCACCGGGGTCGTCACCCGGGCCTCACGCAGCTCGCGCAGCACCGTGAAGCCGTCCCGGCCGGGCAGCCCGATGTCCAGGACGATCAGGTCGAAGCCGCCGGTGAGGGCGTACTCGTAGGCGGCGTCGCCGTCGGCGACCGCGGTGGTGGTGAAGCCGTTGGCGCGCAGGCCCTTCTCGACGAAGGAGGCGATGCGCTCCTCGTCCTCGACGATGAGGATGCGGTTCATGGGAGCCTCTTCAGCGGGTTTCGGTCCGGCTTTCGGTTTCAGTCCAGGGTGAGTACGAAGGTGGCGCCGCCGCCCTCGGTGGTGCGCAGGTCGACCCGGCCGCCGTGGCCCTCGGCGATCGCCCGGACGATCGACAGCCCGAGCCCGGCGCCCGAGCCGCGCATCCCGCGCCGGGCCGTGCCGCGCCGGAACCGCTCGAAGATCACCTCGGCGTCCTGCGGCTGGACGCCGGGACCGGAGTCGGCGACGTACAGCTCGATGCGCGGACCGTCGGCGCGGGAGCCTATGCTGACCCGCTGGCCGGCCGTGGTGTGCTGCACGGCGTTCTGCGCGAGCTGCACCATGGCCTGGGTGATCCGCTGCGGGTCGAGGTGGGCCTCGCGGTCGGCGACCGAGTCCAGCACCCACTCCCGGTCGCCGAGGGTGCGGGCCTTGACGTAGACGTCGGCGGTGAGTTCGGCCAGCTGCACCGGCTCCGGGGTGACGAAGTCGGGGCGTTCGGCCTTGGCGAGCAGCAGCAGGTCCTCCACGATGCGGCTCATCCGGTCCAGTTCGTCGGTGACCAGCCGGACGGTCTCCTCGCGCTCCGCCGGATCGTCGCCCATCAGCTCCAGGTGGCCGCGCACGATGGTGATCGGGGTGCGCAGCTCGTGGCCCGCGTCGTCGACGAACCGGCGCTGGGTGGCGAAGGCGCGCTCCAGGCGGTCCAGCATGGCGTTGAACGTCTCGGCGAGGGCCGCCACGTCGTCGTGGCCGTGCACCGGGATGCGCCGGGTCAGGTCCTGCTCGGTGAGCTGGGCGGCGGTCGTGCGCACCAGCCGCACCGGCTTCAGGATGCGTCCCGCGACCACCCAGGCGATGCCGGTCGTCATCAGCAGGGCGACGCCGGAGATGGCGAGCAGGACGCGGAACACCTCATCCGCGCGCGCCTGTTCGCGTCCCGGGTGGAAGGCGACCACGAAGGCGGCCGCCGGTTCGCCGCCGTAGCGGGCCACGGTGACCTTGGCCCAGCGGATCTCGCCCTCGGGCCGGTGCAGGGTGCCGGTGGAGTCGGGGGAGGCGTGGATGCGGCGCCGGGCGTCGGCGTCCTCGTGGAGCGGGCGGCCGACCGGGATCTCGCGCTGCTGGATGATCTGCGTGGGTCTGCTGCCCACCTCGCCCACCAGCCCGACCAGTTCCTCGTCCAGGTCGGCGTACTGCCGCTCCAGGAAGACCCGCAGCAGCCGGCCCGGGTCGGTGAACGGGCGGCCCGTCTCCGGGTCGAAGCCCTGCTCCTCGAAGTTGGCGAACTCGCCTGCCTCCTGCGCGAGCAGGCCGTTGATCCGCTGGTCGGTGTCGCGCAGCAGGATCGAGCGGGTGGTCGCCGCCACCGAGGCCAGCGCGACCGCCATCACGAGCAGCAGCCACAGCAGGATGCGGACCCGGGCCGAGACCCGGCGGCGCTCGCGCTCACCCTTCGCCGGGTCCGTCGTCGGCGTCCTGGCCCCGGTCGTCGTCATCGTCGTCATCCGGGGGGCCGTCGGTGACCGGCGGCCGCGTCACCACCTGGTCGCTGGGTGTCGGCTCGGGCGAGGAGGAGGCCGGCTCCGGGCTGGGGGAGCCGCTCTCCAGCTCCACCTTGGCCGGGACCTTGGGCTCCTGCGGGCTGTCGGTCAGGGCGAAACTGGTCGCGGCGATGCCGAGGGGGATCAGGACGACGGCCGCGAGGGCCGCCATGCGGCGGGAGAAGACCATGTCCGGGATTCTGGGCGAGGATTCCGGCGGGCCGGATGAGTACCGGATGAAGAACTCTTCATCCGGTTCCTCGGACCGTCCGTCGCCTGCGGCCGCGCCGTGGCTGGTCGCGCAGTTCCCCGCGCCCCTTTGGGGCGCTTCCTGCTCGGGGCGATCAGTTGTCCAGGCCGATGGCGAAGGCCGCCTCCAGGTCGTGCTGGGAGTAGGTGCGGAAGGCCACGTGGGTGTCGGTGCCCTCCACACCCGGGATCTTGCTGATCCGGCCCGGGATGACCTCGGCCAGGTCCTCGTGCCGGCTCACCCGCACCATGGCGATCAGGTCGTAGGTGCCGGTGACGGAGAAGACCTCGCTGACGCTCTCCAGCGCGGCGATCTGCTCCGCGATCTCGGGAATGCGGTCCACGCTGGTCTTGATGAGCACGATCGCGCTGATCACGGCTGGTTCTCTCCCTCGGGCGCCGCCACTGGAACGCCATCAACTCTAGTCGTACGTCCGAACCGCACCCAGGCGAAGGCGAAGCCCAGCCCGAAACCCACCAGGTGCGCGAGGTACGCCACCCCCGGCCCGTCCCCGGCCCGCCCCGCCGCCATCCACTGAAGGGCCGCCCAGAACGGCAGGACGACCCAGGCCGGGAAGCGCAGCGGCAGGAAGAAGAGGAAGGGCAGGAGGCTGGTCACGCGGGCCCGCGGGAAGAGGAACAGGAACGCGCCGAGGATCGCGGAGATCGCCCCCGAGGCGCCGACCAGGGACTCCTGGGAGTGGGCGTTGGCGCCCGCGTAGCCCAGCAGGGCCAGGTAGCCGCAGCCGAGGTAGAACAGGGCGAACTGGAGCCGGCCCATCCGTTCCTCGGTCATCGCGCCGAAGACGTAGAGGAAGAGCATGTTGCCCAGCAGGTGCACCCAGCTGCCGTGGACGAACAGCGCCGTGGCCGGGGTGAGCGCCGACCCGGGGGAGTCCTCGAACAGCTCTGCGGGGATCACGCCCCAGCGCCGGAAGTAGGCGCGCTGCGCCGCCAGCAGCTCCTCCCCGCTGCCGTACGCAGGGTTGAGGCCCGCCGCCGGGCTGATCAGGAACAGCAGACAGCACAGCGTGATCAGCGTGTACGTCACCGGCGCCGCCCGGCGCCGCGACGAGCGGGCGCCGACGGACGTTCCGACCGCGCTGACCGTTGCGCGGACCGCCTTGCTCCAGTTGCGGATCATGGACACAGAGCATGACGTAACGGGCGCGAGGGCTCATAGCGCCTCGCCGCCGCGGACACGCGGGCGTCGGGTACCCGCCAGGCCGTAGGGTTACGTGCCACACGCACCGGGGGAGTCCGGCGCGTCACCGACACTGGAAGAGAGTGAACAGCCACGATGACGGTTCCCCTGCCGACCGACACGACGCGGTGGCGCTGCACCCTCTGCGGCAACCTGACCCGTTTCGACGTGACCCGGGCCTCGAAGGTCGTCGAGTACGTGCACCTCGACCTGGCCGGTGAGCCGACGGTGGAGGAGCGCGAGGTGCTCAGTGAGACCATCGAGTCGGTGCGGTGCCGCTGGTGCAACGCCGTGGACCAGGTGGAACTCGTGGACAGGCCGGGTGCCGCCTCCTGAGCGGAGCGGCCCCGCACAAGGCGATTCCGGCCCGGGATCGCCCTGAGACATTGGGGTGACGGATGGTGGAGACACACGGCGGGGGGCCGGGCGACGGCGCCGCTGAGGTGCTCGACCGCCCGCTGCCCGACGGCGTGCGCCGCCGGGTCGTGCAGATCGTGTCCGACGGCTTCGGCTCGCTCACCCTCGGCGAGCTGCCCGCACAGCTGAGGCAGTACGCCAGGTTCGCCCCGAACCGCAGGGCCAAGTTCGCCGGCAACGCCATGGCCGCCGCCGTGGAGACCGACCCGCTCTTCCGCCGGCGCATCGGTGAGAAGTTCCGCGACGCCCAGCCCGAGCTGGCCGACGCGCTGGACGCCGGGTCCGCGCTCCCGGCCGCCGACCCGCTGGACGTGGCCGCCGCGGCCTACGTACTGCGCCCGCACGGCTGGGTGAAGCTGGTCACCGCCGCCGGCGAGGAGGCGCAGCGCGCGGACGCCGAGCGTGCCGACGAGGAGAACCGGGCGGAGCTGGAGCGGCTGCACGAGGAGCTGGCCCGGGCCCGGGAGCACACCAGGACCGAGACCGAGCGGCTGCGCGCCGAGCTGGACGCGGCGAAGCGGGAGACCGAGTCGCTGCACCGCAAGCTGCGCTCCGCCCTCAGTGACGTCAAGCGCGGCGAGGCGGCACTGCGCAAGGTCCAGGCGGAGCTGGACGCCGTACGGGCCGAGGGGCAGATCCAGATGTCCGCCGCCGAGAGCGAGGCCCGGCGGCTCAAGGCCCGCCTGGGGGAGGCCGAGGCGGCCCTGGAGGCCACCCGCAGGGCCGCCCGCGAGGGGCGCAGCGTCGAGGACATGCGCGTACGGCTGCTCCTGGACACCCTCCTGGACGCCACCCAGGGGCTGCGGCGCGAGCTGGCGCTGCCCCCGGTGTCCGTGCGGCCCGCCGAGACCGTGGACGCGGTCGAGCCCGGCCGGATGACGCCGAAGGACATCGCCAACCGGGCCCTGTCCGAGAACGACCCGGCGATCCTCGACCAGTTGCTGGCGCTGCCCCAGGCGCATCTGGTCGTCGACGGCTACAACGTCACCAAGACCGGCTATCCGCAGATGCCGCTGGAGAAGCAGCGGCTGCGGCTGCTCGGCCAGCTCTCCCAGCTCGCCGCGCAGACCGGCGCCGAGATGACCTGCGTCTTCGACGGCGCCGAACTGGTGGCGCCCGTGCTGCTCGCGCCGCCGCGCGGGGTGCGGGTGCTGTTCTCCAAGCCCGGCGTCACCGCCGACGAGCTGATCCGCCAGCTGGTGCGGGCCGAGCCGCCGGGCCGGCCGGTCATCGTCGTCTCCACCGACCGCGAGGTCGCCGACGGCGTGGCGCGCGCCGGCGCACGCCCGGTGGCGTCCGCGGTGCTCCTCAAGCGGCTTTCCTAGCCGGCCGTCGGCTTCCGGCCACTTCTCTTCACTTCCGCACCAACCGTAACGTAGGCGCCCTATGCCCGAATTGACGGAACCGTCACGCAACGTAGCGTCAGAAGGGTGTCACTGCAGGTGAGTTGCGGCGAAAAACGCGGTGCGTAACCGTGATTTTTCGGCGGAGGATTTGAACTGATCACGAGTGGGTCACTAGGGTCACCCTTCGAACCCTCGAACGGGTGATCCCTCTCAAGAAGGAGCTCGTCTCCGTGGCGTCCCACCGTCGTCCCAAGCAGCCGAGCCGCACGCGCGTGACCGTGCTCACCACCGCTGCCGCCGCCGCTGTCGCTCTCAGTTCCCAGGCCGCCAACGCCGCCCCGAGCGAGAAGCCGAGCAAGGACGAGGTCAAGGCCAAGGTCGACAAGCTCTACGAGGAGGCCGAGCAGGCCACCGAGAAGTACAACGGCGCCAAGGAGAGGCAGGAGAAGCTCCAGAAGGAGATCTCCACCCTCCAGGACAACGTCGCCCGCGGCCAGGAGGAGCTCAACGAGCTGCGCGACGGCCTCGGTTCGATGGCCAGCGCCCAGTACCGCTCCGGCGGCATCGACCCCTCCCTCCAGCTCTTCCTGTCCGCCGACCCGGACAACTACCTGGACAAGGCCTCCACCCTCGACCAGCTGAGCGGTCAGCAGGTCGAGGCGCTGAAGAAGATCCAGGTCAAGCAGCGCGACCTCGCCCAGCAGCGCTCCGAGGCCTCCGAGAAGCTCAAGGACCTCTCCGCCACCCGCACCGAACTGGGCAAGAAGAAGAAGCAGGTCCAGGGCAAGCTCTCCTCCGCGCAGAAGCTGCTCAACACGCTCACCGCGCAGGAGAAGGCCGCCCTCCAGGACGAGGAGCAGCGCTCCAACCGCGCCAGCGAGCGCCAGGTGCTCACCGGCGGCAAGTCCACCCCGGCCTCCGGCCGCGCGGGCGCCGCCTTCGCCGCCGCCCAGGGCAAGATAGGGACGCCGTACGTCTACGGCGCCACCGGCCCGTCCTCCTTCGACTGCTCGGGCCTGACCTCCTGGGCGTACGCGCAGGCCGGCGTCGGGATCCCGCGCACCTCGCAGGCGCAGGCCAACTACGGCACGCGCATCTCCTCGATGAACGACCTCCAGGTCGGCGACCTCGTCTTCTTCTTCAGCGACCTGCACCACGTCGGCCTCTACGCGGGCAACGGCCAGGTCCTGCACGCGCCGCGCACCGGCACGAACGTCCGCTACGAGTCGATGAGCACCATCGGCGGCCCGTTCATGTTCGGCGTACGGGTCTGACCGTGCTCCGCGGACGGGCCCGGCCCGGACGCCCCGCGCCACCCGAAGTCACCCCCACCGTGCCGCCCGTTCGGGCGAATCACGTCCGGGCCCTGTGACCCCCGCCCCGCCGGTGACCTGCGTCAGCGGCGGGGCGCCGTGTTGCGCGGCCCCGTAGGTCGTTGGCCGGTGCCCCGCCGTGGGGTTACTGTCTGCCGCGTTTCCCCGTCCGCCAGCGGAAGGAGTGCGGCTTCCCGTGGGGTCCCATCGCCGCCTTGCACCATCCGGGTTCGACCGTGGCTCCACCGCCGCCGTCGGACTGCTCTCCGTGGCCGCCGCACTCCTGGGCGCCGTACCGGCCGCGGCCGCTCCGCACGACGACCGGCGGGCGGAGGTGGACCGGCTCCACACCGAGGCGGAGCAGGCGACCGAGGCCTACAACAAGGCCGACGCGCGCACCGACGCGCTGCGCGAGGAGGTCTCGACCGCGCAGGATTCCATCGCCCGGCAGCAGCAGCGCGTCAACACCATGCGGGACGCGCTCGGTTCGCTGGCCGGCGCCCAGTACCGCTCCGGCGGCATCGACCCGTCGCTGGCGCTGCTGCTCTCCGCCGAACCGGACGACTACCTCGACCGGGCGTCCGTGCTCGACCGGATCACCACTCGTCAGGCGGGTGAGCTGAGGCAACTCCAGCAGGCGATGCGCGACCTCGGCCAGGACCGGGCCGAGGCGGCCCGCAAGCTCGCCGAACTGGAGAAGGGCCGCAAGGCCGTCGCCGCCCACAAGAAGACCGTGGAGCGCAAGCTCGCCAAGGCCCGCGCGCTGCTCGCCGCCCTGCCGGACGACGAACGCGACGCCTACCGGCGCGGGTCCCGCTCGGGGCGCGAGGACCTGACCGCCCTCGCCGGTGCCGCCGCCCCCGCCTCCGGCCGGGCCGCGGCCGCCTTCGCCGCCGCCCGCTCCGCCCTCGGCAAGCCCTACGTCTGGGGCGCCAACGGCCCCTCCGGCTTCGACTGCTCGGGGCTGACCCAGTGGGCCTACGCACAGGCCGGCGTCGGCATCCCGCGCACCTCCCAGGCGCAGTCCGGCGCCGGGCGGCGGGTCTCCCTGTCCGAGGCGCGCCCCGGCGACCTGGTCGCCTACCGCGACGACGCCAGCCACATCGGCATGTACGCGGGCAACGGCCAGGTGATCCACGCGCCCTACTCCGGCGCGCCGGTGCGCTACGACCCGGTCGGCATGATGCCGGTCTCCTCGGTCACCAGGGTGTGACGCCACGGCCCCTCCCGGCCCCGGCGCTCATCCCGCCCGGTGCCTTCCGCCCTCCCCCGCCCGTACGATCGGGAAGGTGGCTGGTCGAAGGCGGGTGTCGGGTTCCTCGGTGGTGGCGCTGTGCCTGCTGCTGGTCGCGCTGGTGGCCTGCGGCGGCCGGACCGCGGCCGACCCCGCACAGGCCGACGTCCAGCGGATCCTGGACCGGCGCGCGGCGGCCGTTCTGGCCCATGACGCGGCCGCATACGCGCGGACCGGCACCGGTACCGGCTTCGACCGCCTGAGCGCGATCCCGCTGGCCGCGTGGTCCTACCGGGTACGGGAGGTCGAGCGCACCGGCGACACCGCCACCGCCGACGTCGAGCTGCGCTACCGGGTCGAGGGCTACGACCGGGGCGCCGTCACCGCGGGCCGCACCGTGCGGCTGGGCCGGGACGGCACGGGCGGGGCGTGGGCCGTCGAGTCCGACCGCCCCGCCAAGGAGTCCGGCCAGCAGCCCTGGGACCAGGGCGCGGTCCAGGTCGTGCGCGGCACGCACAGCCTCGTCCTCGGCGTCGGGCAGTCCACCGCCTCCCTGCGCGGCTACGCCGGCCTGGCCGACCGGGCGGTGCCCGCCGTCTCGGACGCCTGGGACGGCGACTGGTCCCGCCGGGTGGTCGTGGTCGTCCCCCGGTCGGTGGAGGGCATGGCGGGCCTGCTCGGGTCCCCGGCCTCGTCCTACCGGGGCATCGCCGCGGTCACCACCGGGGAGACCGGCGGCCGGGAGCACGCTCCCGCGGACCGGATCATCGTCAACCCCGACGCTTACGGGCTGCTCGGCAGCCTCGGCAAGCAGGTCGTGCTCACCCACGAGACGACCCATGTGGCCACCCGCGCCGACACCACCTCGGCCACCCCGCTGTGGCTCTCCGAGGGCTACGCCGACTGGGTCGGCTACCGCGGCAGCGGACGCACCGCCGCCCAGGCCGCCCCCGAACTGGCCGACGCGGTCGCCGAGGGCCGGGTGCCCGCGCGGCTGCCGACGGACGAGGACTTCGGCTTCACCGCAGAGGCGGAGGAACTGGCCCGGGCCTACGAGGGCGGCTGGCTGGCCTGCCGGATGATCGCCGAGCAGTGGGGCGAGGGCCGGCTGGACGCGTTCTACCGTGCCGTGGGAGCCCACGACGAGCGCGCCGGCGCGGTCGAGGACGCCCTGCACGAGGTGCTCGGCACGACCCCGGACGACTTCACGGCACGTTGGCGGGAGTATCTGCGGACGGGTCTCGGCTGAGCCGGGGGCCTACCGGGACGTGCGGCGGGGGTGTGGGGGCGGGCTGCCGGGGGAGGGTGCCGGGGTCACGGCGTGCCGGCAGGTGTGTCCGTGGGGGTGGCTCGGCTGAGGCGGGCGGGTTCCGCGGCCGGGGGCGGGGCCGCGGGGCGTACCGTGCTCCGCCACAGGGCGCGGGCGGCGAGGAGGGCGGCGGCCACCAGCAGGCCGTTGCGGACGAACAGGAGTGTGATGCCGAGGGGGGTGCTCGCCACCACGTCCGCGAACAGGACCGGGAACTCCAGCACCGTCAGCGGGGTCGCCGCCAGCACCAGCGCGACCGGCACCCGCATCCGGCTCGCCCGGAAGCACCGGCAGACCGCACCGAGGCCCACCAGCCACACCAGGTACTGCGGGCTGATCACCCGACTGGTCACCGTGAACATCAGCACCGCCACGAAGGCCGCGTCCGCCGCCGTGTGCGCCGCGAACCGGGGGGCCGCAGACCGCGAGGCCCTCAGCCGCCACAGCAGCAGCCAGCCGAACGCCACCGCGCTCAGCCCCAGGGAGACCGTGCCCGCCGTGTCCACGTGCGGCCCCAGGAACTCCATCGAGCCGTAGTTCAGCAACACCCCGCCCTCCCAGCCGAAGTGCCGGGCGACGTGGAAGACCAGCGAGCCCAGCGACTCCACCTCGACGCCCCGCTCGCGCTGGAACGTCAGGAACGCGAACGCCCCGGGCATCGACACGGCGAACAGCGCGGCCAGCCCCGCCCCGCTCACGGCGGCGGCGATCCACGGCCCCCGCCCCCGCATCCCGACGAGCACCAGCGCCGGCCACACCTTCAGCAGCGCCCCGAGCGCCGCCAGCGCCCCCGCCACCCGCGGATGCCGCCCGGCGGCGAGCAGCGCGGCCACCGCGACCGCCGTGACCATCACGTCGTAGCGCGCGTACACAGTCGGCCCGAGCAGCGGCACGCCCACCACCCACACCCAGGCCCCGCGCGGCGACCGCCCGGCGCCCCGCCCCGCGTGCCACAGCAGCGCCAGGACGGCGGCGTCCGTGACACACGCGAGGACGAAGAAGGCCGTCGCGTACTCCAGGAAGGGCAGCAGGGTGGGGGAGAGGACCGCGAAGGCCGCCGCCGGCGGGTACTGCCAGGTGACGTCCTCCAGCGGAAACGTTCCGGTGCGCAGGACGTCGGACCAGTCCCGGTAGATGACGGACACGTCGCTGGTGACGTCCGGTCCGGGGAAGACCAGCACCTTCAGCACGAACAGCAGCAGCACCAGCCGCGTGGCGCCCCAGACCGTCGGCAACCACACCGGTGACCGCCCCGCGTCCCTCGTCTCCACGTGCTCCCTGCCCGTCCGTGCCCGCCTCGTACCTGCCCGTCCCCGCCCCGTACCGGCTTGTCCGCCGGTGCGGCCATGATGACCCGGACCCCTGTGGGCGTGCCACAGGACGCAGCCGCGCCCGGCACCCCGCGACCGGTTCGGTAGGGTCGGCGGCGTGCGCAAGACCTTGATCGTGACGAACGACTTCCCGCCCCGCCCGGGCGGCATCCAGGCCTTCCTGCACAACATGGCGCTACGGCTGGACCCCGAGCGGCTGGTCGTCTACGCCTCCACCTGGAAGCGCGGCCGCGAGGGTGCCGAGGCCACCGCGGCCTTCGACGCCGAGCAGCCCTTCACCGTCGTACGGGACCGCACCACGATGCTGCTGCCGACACCGGGCGCCACCCGGCGGGCGGTGGGCCTGCTGCGCGAGCACGGCTGCACCTCCGTGTGGTTCGGGGCGGCCGCACCCCTCGGCCTGATGGCCCCGGCGCTGCGCAGAGCGGGCGCCGAGCGTCTCGTCGCCACCACCCACGGCCACGAGGCGGGCTGGGCCCAGCTGCCCGGCGCCCGGCAACTGCTGCGCCGGATCGGGGAGTCGACGGACACGATCACCTACCTCGGCGAGTACACGCGCTCCCGCATCGCGGGCGCGCTCACGCCCGAGGCGGCCGCGCGGATGGTGCAACTGCCGCCCGGCGTCGACGAGAAGACCTTCCACCCGGCCAGCGGCGGCGACGAGGTGCGCGCCCGCCTCGGCCTGACCGAGCGCCCCGTGGTCGTCTGCGTGTCCCGCCTGGTCCCGCGCAAGGGCCAGGACACCCTGATCCGCGCGATGCCCCGCATCCTCGCCGCCGAGCCGGACGCCGTCCTGCTGATCGTCGGCGGCGGCCCCTACGAGAAGGACCTGCGCCGGCTCGCCGTCGAGACGGGCGTCGCCGCCTCCGTCCACTTCACCGGCGCCGTGCCCTGGTCCGAACTGCCCGCGCACTACGGCGCCGGGGACGTCTTCGCCATGCCCTGCCGCACCCGCCGGGGCGGCCTCGACGTCGAGGGCCTGGGCATCGTCTACCTGGAGGCCTCCGCGACCGGCCTGCCCGTCGTCGCGGGCGACTCGGGCGGCGCCCCCGACGCCGTACTCGACGGCGAGACGGGCTGGGTGGTCCGGGGCGAAGACCCGGACGAGTCCGCCGACCGCATCACCACCCTCCTCGCCGACCCGCAACTGCGCCGCAGGATGGGCGAGCGGGGCAGGACCTGGGTGGAGGAGAAATGGCGCTGGGACCTGCTGGCCGAGCACTTGAGAACGCTGCTGTAGGACAACGCCCCAAGGGCGCGGGGAACCGCGCGACCAGCCACGACGAACCGGCACCCGCCCGCGGTGAGCAAGGGGCACCTCCACCAGGCGCCCCGGCCCCGCTACTTGGCGTAGATCGCCTCGATCTCGTCCGCGTAGTCCTTGGCGACGACATTCCGCTTGAGCTTCAGCGAAGGCGTCAAGTGCCCCGAGTCCTCGGTGAACTGAGCCCCCAGCACCCGGAACTTCCGCACCGACTCCGCCTTCGACACCGCCGCGTTCCCGTCGTCGATCGCGTCCTGGATCGCCGCGAGCAGATCCGGGTCCTGCCGCAGCGACACCGCCGTCGACCCGGCCGGCTTCCCGTGCTCCTCGCACCAGCGGCCCAGGAACTCCTCGTCGATCGTGACCAGCGCGCCCACGAAGGGCCGCCCGTCGCCGACCACCATGCACTCGGCGACCAGCGCGTGCGCGCGGATGCGGTCCTCTATGACGGCCGGGGCGACGTTCTTGCCGCCGGCGGTGACGATGATCTCCTTCTTGCGGCCGGTGATCCGCAGATAGCCGTCCTCGTCGAGGGTGCCGATGTCGCCGGTGTGGAACCAGCCGTCGGCCAGCGCCTCAGCGGTCGCGCCCGGGTTGTTCCAGTACTCCTTGAACAGGTGCTCGCCGTGCAGCAGCACCTCGCCGTCGTCCGCGATGCGCACCACGGAGCCGGGCAGCGGCTGGCCCACCGTGCCGATCTTCTGGCGGTCCCAGGGGTTGAAGGCGGTGGCCGCGCAGGACTCGGTCAGGCCGTAGCCCTCCAGGACCGTGAAGCCGATGCCGCGGAAGAAGTGCCCGAGCCGCTCGCCGAGCGGGGCGCCGCCGGAGATGGCGTACTCGCCCCGGCCGCCGAGGACCGTGCGGAGCTTGCTGTAGACGAGCTTGTCGAAGACCTTGTGCTTGAGCTTCAGGCCGACGGACGGGCCGGACGGCGTGTCCAGGGCCTTGCTGTACGCGATCGCCGTGTCCGCGGCCTTGTCGAAGATCTTGCCCTTGCCGTCGGCCTGCGCCTTGGCGCGCGCCGAGTTGTACACCTTCTCGAAGACGCGCGGCACGCCGAGGATCAGCGTGGGCCGGAAGGCGGCCAGTTCGTCGGTGAGGTTCTTGATGTCGGGGACGTTGCCCAGCTTGATCGGCGCGATCATCGGCGCGACCTGCACCAGCCGTCCGAAGACGTGGGCGAGCGGGAGGAAGAGCAGGACCGAGCACTCACCGGTGCGGAAGAGCGGGCGCAGCCGCTCGACGACGTTCCCGCACTCCGCGAAGAAGCTGCGATGGGTCAGGACACAGCCCTTGGGGCGGCCCGTCGTGCCGGAGGTGTACACGATGGTCGCCGGGTCGTCCGCCTTCGCGATCGAGCCGCGCTCCTCGACGGTCCGGTCCGTGACGTCCTGGCCCAGCCGCCCCAGCTCCTCCACGGCGCCGGCGTCGATCTGCCAGACGTTCTTCAGGGCGGGCAGCTGCTCGCGCACCGACTCGACGGCGGCCGAGTGCCCGGCCGACTCCACGACGCACGCCGTGGCACCGGAGTCGCCGAGGATCCACTGCACCTGCTCCGGCGAGCTGGTCTCGTACACCGGCACGGTGATCGCGCCCGCGCTCCAGATCGCGAAGTCCAGCAGGGTCCACTCGTAACGCGTGCGGGACATCAGCCCGACCCGGTCGCCGGGCTGGACACCGGAGGCGATGAGGCCCTTGGCCGCGGCGTGCACCTCGGCGAGGAAGGCGCGTGCGGTCACGTCCTGCCAGGCGCCCGACACCTTGCGGGCGATGACGGCGACGTCGGGATGCTGCGCGGCGTTTCTGCGGACGATGTCGGTCAGGTTTCCGTCCGCGGGGACCTCGTACAAGGCCGGAAGGCTGAACTCGCGCAAGACTGCTGCTCCTCATAGGGCGCCGGCGCCACGACGTTGTGTGATGCGACGGTGCGGTCCAAGGCTCGGGCTGTGGCTCCGGAGGACTCATGCGGGATTCACATGTTGAAATCCAGAGCACGACTGGACTGCCCGGACGTTACCCGCCGGTATGCGTTCTCCGACAGGGGGTCCCCGCGAGATGTTCGCTGCGTCACACGGATGGGGTTTGCTGTGCGCACAGTAGTCGACGGATCAACGGACCAGCCAGTAACCGCAGGTCCGACCGCCACTGTTCACATCAGGCACGCGCTGCTTACGCTTGATCGCCATGGCACCCACACCGCCCCGTAACACGAGCACGCGCGTCCACGTGGTCAGCGACGTCCATGGCAACGCCCGCGACCTGGCCAGGGCCGGCGAGGGCGCCGACGCCCTGATCTGTCTCGGGGACCTGGTCCTCTTCCTCGACTACGCCGACCACTCGCGCGGCATCTTCCCCGACCTGTTCGGCGTCGCGAACGCCGACCGCATCGTCGAGCTGCGCACCGCCCGCCGCTTCGCCGAGGCACGGGAGTTCGGGGCGCGGTTGTGGGCCGGGGTCGACGGGGACCGGCGGGAGCTGATCGAGCGGGCGGTGCGCAAGCAGTACGCCGAACTGTTCGCCGCCTTCCCCACCCCGACGTACGCCACCTACGGCAACGTCGACGTGCCCCCGCTGTGGCCCGAGTACGCCGGCCCCGGCACCACCGTGCTCGACGGGGAGCGGGTGGAGATCGGCGGCCGTGTCTTCGGCTTCGTCGGCGGCGGGCTGCGCACCCCGATGCGGACGCCGTACGAGATCAGCGACGAGGAGTACGCCGCGAAGCTCGAAGCGGTCGGCGAGGTGGACGTGCTGTGCACCCACATCCCGCCCCAGGTGCCGGAACTGGTCTACGACACGGTGGCCCGGCGCTTCGAGCGGGGCAGCCGCGCGCTGCTGGACGCCATCCGCCGCACCCGCCCGCGCTACGCCCTGTTCGGGCACGTCCACCAGCCGCTGGCACGGCGGATGCGCGTCGGTGCCACCGAATGCGTGAACGTCGGCCACTTCGCGTCGACGGGACGGCCCTGGGCGCTGGAGTGGTGACCGTGTGCGGCCGAGCCGCGCAGGTGGGTGGTGACATGCGCCCTCCCCGTAGGCGATAGCCTTCACGCGGCACACACGTGCGCGCCATCGGCGCGCGACGACCTCAGTAGCGGCCCGCATCCGGAGGAGCCACGGCGATGGCGGAACACACCAGCTCGAGCATCACCATCGAGGCGGCACCGGCCGACGTCATGGCGGTGATCGCCGACTTCGCCCGCTACCCGGACTGGACCGGCGAGGTGAAGGAGGCCCAGGTCCTCGCGACCGACGCGCAGGGGCGCGCCGAACAGGTCCGGCTCGTCATGGACGCCGGGGCGATCAAGGACGACCAGACGCTGGCCTACACCTGGACCGGCGAGCACGAGGTCTCCTGGACGCTCGTCAAGTCCCAGATGCTGCGCTCCCTGGACGGCACCTACCTGCTCAGGCCGGCCGGCACGGGCACGGAGGTCACCTACCGCCTCACGGTGGACGTCAAGATCCCGATGCTCGGCATGATCAAGCGCAAGGCGGAGAAGGTCATCACGGACCGCGCCCTGGCGGGCCTGAAGAAGCGGGTGGAGTCGAAGTAACCCCTGACCGGTGGCCCGCGGTGGGCGCCGCGGCGCCCGCGACGCCGTGACGGGCCCGACCGGCGGAGCCCCCAGGTACCGTTCACCCCCATGCGCACCCTCCTGATCACGGGCCCCGGCGGCACCGGCCGTACCACCGTCGCCGCCGCCACCGCGCTCGCCGCCGCCCGGCAGGGCACCCGCACCCTCCTCCTGGGCACCGACCGCGACGACACCCTCGGCGCCGCGCTCGGCCTGCGCACCGGCCCGGCGCCGACCCCCGTCGAACCCGGCCTCACCGTCTGGCGCCCCGACGCCGCCCAGGGCTTCCGCGACGGCCTCGCCGCCCTCCAGGACCGCGCCGCCTCCGCGCTCGACCTGCTCGGCGCCGCCCGCCTCGACCCCGAGGACCTCACCCCGCTGCCCGGCGCCGAGGACCTCGCCCTGCTGCGCGCCCTGCGCGAGGCCGCCCTCGCCGAGGCGCACGACCTCCTCGTCGTCGACCTCCCGCCCGCGCCCCGCGCCCTCGCCCTGCTCGCCGCGCCCGAGGAACTGCGCCGCTGTCTGGGCCGCCTGCTCCCGCCCGAGCGGCAGGCCGCCCGCGCCCTGCGCCCCGTCCTCGGCCGGCTCGCGGGCGTCCCCATGCCGACCGAGGCGCTGTACGAGGCAGCCTCCCGCTGGGATCTCGAACTCGCCGCCGCCGAGGCCGTACTGGCCGACCGGAACACCGTCGTACGGCTGGTCGCCGAACCCGGCCCGGCCGGAGCCGACGCCGTCCGCGCCACCGCCCTCGGCCTCGCCCTGCGCGGCCTGCGCACCGACTGCCTGGTCGCCAACCGCGTCCTGCCGGAGGACACCCCCGCGGACAGCTGGCTCAGCGGCCCCCTCGCCCAGCAGCGCAAGACCCTGGAGGAGTGGCGCGGGGCCCACGACGTCCGCGCCGTCGCCCATCTCGGCCGCGACCCGCGCGGCCCGGACGACCTGGCCGCCCTCGACGTGCCGGGCGTCAACCCGGACGCCTCCCCGGTCGAGTGGCCCGTCACCGACCGGCTGGCCGCGGACGGCGTGCTGGTCTGGCACATCCCGCTGCCCGGAGCCGTGCGCGAGGAGCTCGACCTGATCCGCCGCGGTGACGAACTGGTCGTCGCCGCCGGACCCTTCCGCCGTATCGTTCCGCTGCCCTCCGTGCTGCGCCGCTGCACCGTCGACGGGGCCGCGCTGCGGGACGGCACGCTCGCCGTCCGGTTCGCGCCCGACCCGCAGCTGTGGCCGCGGGGACGCTGACCCGGCGGGACCCCCTGAGCACGGGCCCGTTCGGGTAACGTCGTAAGGACGAACCGTAGTCAGGAGTCCGTCATGAGCGAAGAGCTCCCCCCGTCCGAGGCCCCCCGCCCCGACGAGGCCGACGCGGTCGACGAGACGCGAGCGACCGACGCCGACGCCGACGCCTGGGCCACGGCCTGTGCCGAGGACCTGGAGGCCGAGAAGGCCCGCCGCCGTGCCGAGTACGGGCCGCCGCCCGGCTCGGCCGCCGAGGAGCTGCGCCGGCTCGTCGACACCGTCGCGGACAAGCTGTCCGGTCTCCAGTCACCGCTGCTCGGCCAGGTCGCCGGACCCGCCGCCCAGCAGGTGGTCCGGCAGGTCGTGCAGCAGGCGAAGGCCGCCGTCGAACCGGTCATCGAGCGCAACCCGGACGTGTTCGACCACCTCGCCGCCGCCGGCGGTGAACTCCTCGCCGCCTACCGCTCCGCCGTCCAGAACCAGGAGCGCCGCTGGACCACCGGCGACACCGCGCCCGAGGACCCCCGCGACCCCCGCGACCTGGACGAACGCGGCGCCGACGGCCGAGACGAGGGCGACGGGGGCACCGGACCAGGACAGCGCATCGACCTGGACTGAGCCCCGCCTCGGGTACGGTTGCCCTTAGCGGGGCTCGACCGAACTGAGGGATTCATGGGACTCACCATCGGCGTCGACATCGGCGGCACGAAGATCGCGGCCGGCGTGGTCGACGAGGAAGGCAACATCCTCTCGACCCACAAGGTGCCGACCCCCACCACACCTGAGGCCATCGTGGACGCCATCGCCTCCGCGGTGGACGGCGCGCGCGTGGGACACGAGATCGTCGGCGTCGGCATCGGTGCCGCCGGATACGTCAACCGCCAGCGCTCCATGGTCTACTTCGCGCCCAACATCGACTGGCGCCAGGAGCCGCTCAAGGAGAAGGTCGAGGCCCGCGTCGGCCTCCCGGTCGTCGTGGAGAACGACGCCAACGCCGCGGCCTGGGGCGAGTACAAGTTCGGCGGCGGCAAGGGCCACCGCAACGTCATCTGCATCACCCTCGGCACCGGCCTCGGCGGCGGCATCATCATCGGCAACAAGCTGCGCCGCGGTCACTTCGGCGTGGCCGCCGAGTTCGGCCACATCCGCATGGTGCCCGACGGTTTGCTGTGCGGCTGCGGCTCGCAGGGCTGCTGGGAGCAGTACGCCTCGGGCCGGGCGCTGGTCAGGTACGCCAAACAGCGCGCCAACGCCACCCCCGAGCGCGCCGAGGTGCTGCTGGCGCTCGGCGACGGCACCCCCGACGGCATCGAGGGCAAGCACATCTCGGTCGCCGCCCGCCAGGGCTGCCCGGTCGCCGTCGACTCCTACCGGGAGCTGGCCCGCTGGGCCGGTGCCGGCCTCGCCGACCTGGCCTCGCTCTTCGACCCGTCCGCCTTCATCGTCGGCGGCGGTCTCTCGGACGAGGGCGACCTGGTCCTCGACCCGATCCGCAAGTCCTACAAGCGCTGGCTGGTCGGTGGCAACTGGCGCCCGGTCGCCGACGTGATCGCCGCCCAGCTCGGCAACAAGGCCGGTCTGGTGGGCGCAGCCGACCTGGCAAGGGAACCCGACCCGATCATGTAAAGGCGGTCACTGCGAGCGCCCAAGGGGCGCGGGGAACTGCGCGACAAGCCGCGTACCACCGGCAGTCGCCCACGAACCCCGCGCCCCGAGCTCGTAGGCGTACATTGATCAACATGGAGCAGCTCCCCAACTCCCAGACAGAACCCGACGGTTCCGCAGTCATCCGCGTCCTGAGCTACAACATCCGCTCGCTGCGCGACGACACCGACGCCCTCGCCCGCGTCGTCAGGGCCTGCGAGCCCGACCTCGTCCTCCTCCAGGAGGCCCCCCGCCTCTTCCGCTGGCGCAAGAAGATCACCCGGCTCGCCGCCGCGTCCGACCTGGTCCTCCTCTCCGGCGGCGGTCCCGCCGCCGGACCCGCGCTGCTCTGCTCCCTGCGGGCCACCGTGGAGCGCACCGAGGACGTGCTGCTCCCGCTCACCCCCGGCCGGCACCGCCGGGGCCTGGCCACCGCCGTGGTCCGGATCGGCGGGGCCCGTCTCGGCGTGCTCAGCACCCACCTGTCCCTGGACGCGGACGAGCGCCACGAACAGGCCGGGCTGCTCCTCGACCACCTGGCCGCCCTCGGCGTGAAACACGCGGTGGCGGGCGGCGACCTGAACGAGCGCCCCGGCGGCCGCACCTTCCGGCGGCTCGGGGACGGGCTGCGCGACTGCTGGACCGCGGCGCCATGGGGCGGCGAGTACACCTTCCCGGCCACCGCCCCGGACCGCCGTATCGACGCCGTCTTCGTCACCGAGGGCGTCGAGGTGCTGGGCTGCGGGGTGCCCTCGGGGCTGCCCGGGGTGGCCGAGGACGACCTGAGGGCGGCCACGGACCACCTGCCGGTCCTGACCGCCCTCCGCGTACCCGCGACCGCCTGACCCCGGGGCCCGGCCGGCCGCCCGGCTACACCACCGCGCCCCGCCCCGGGTCGTCGTCGTCCTCTTCGCCCGTGCGCATCCGCATGACCAGGGTGGCGAAGCCGCCGAGGAAGCCGCCGATGCTCAGGGTCGTCAGCCACCAGGTCATGTCCCAGCCGAGCACCACCGCCAGTAGGAGCAGCACCGGGCCGCCGAGCACGCCCAGCCAGGCGAACTTCGCGGTGGGGTCGGCGTCGGGCAGCGGTGGCGGCTCGGGCGGCACGAAGTGGCCCTCGTCGTCCGCGTCGAAGTCGTCGTCGGACGGCTCGGCGGGCGTGTGGTCCCGGGGGCCGACGCCGGGCGCGAAGGCGACGGAGCCGCCCAGCGGCCGGTCCGAGGCGGGCCGGTCCGCCGAGGGCTTCTCGTCGTTCACCTCCGGCTCCAGCAGGGCCAGGTCCTCGACCGACTTGAACGGCTTCGAACCCGGCGGGTCCGGGGGCTCCTCCCCGTACCCGGCGACGATCGCGGCCCAGGCCGCGTCCTCGTCGAAGGACACGTCCTGCGCCTCGGGCCCGCCGTCCGCCGCGCGCTCCCGTCCCTCGCGGCGCTCCCGCTCCAGGTCCCGCTCCTCGCGGTCCTCGCGGTCCTCGCGGTCGGAGTCGTGCTCAGCCACCTGCGGTCGTCCCTTCCTTGCCGAGACCGGACTCCGGTTCCCCGACGGAACCGGGCGCGAGCCGGCCGATGAACGCGACGCTCTCAGCGAAGATCCGGTCCGCATCGTGGTCCAACGTCGCCACGTGGTAGCTCTGTTCCAGCAGGATCTCCGTCACGTCCGTCGACGACACCCGGCCCAGGATCCGCGCCGAGTCGGCCGGCGGCACCACATGGTCCTGCGGACTGCGCAGCAACAGCAGCGGCTGGGTCACCTGCGGCAGGTCGCCGTCGGCGAGCCGGAAGAAGGCGCGCAGCGAGTGCGCCGCGTGCAGCGGCACCCGGTCGTACCCCAGCTCCGTGCTGAGCGGCTTGGCGATGTCGCTGGCGATGCCCTTGGTCGCGGGCACCAGGTGGCGCAGGAGCGGGAGGGCGTGCTGGGCGACGCCGTGCATCCGGTTCGCCGGGTTGACGACGACGACGCCGGAGACCGCCTCCCCGTGCTCGGCGGCGAGCCGCAGCGCCAGCGCGCCGCCCATGGACAGCCCGGCCACGAAGACCCGTGCGCAGCGCTCGCGCAGGACCCGCAGCTCACGGTCCACCTCCGCGTACCAGTCCTGCCAGCCGGTGACCTGCATGTCCTGCCAGCGGGTGCCGTGCCCGGGCAGCAGCGGCAGCGCCACGGTCAGGCCGCGCGCGGCGAGGTAGCGGGCCCAGGGGCGCAGCGACTGCGGGGAACCGGTGAAACCGTGACAGAGGAGGACGCCGGCCTCACCGCCCTCGTGGCGGTACGGCTCGGCTCCGGGCAGGACCGACACGTCTCGGTCTCCTGTCGTCAGGGGTACTCGGGGTACTCGCGGGTCTTTCACCGTACGCGACCGCACGGACACCGACCAGGGCCGTCGGGGCCATTGACGGCGCCGCGGGTTAAGGTCTGACCCACGGACACGGGAGGCACACGGTTGTTGTACGGCGCGATGAAGGTCACCATCGGGGGGTCGCTGAAGCTCACCTTCCGGCCCTGGGTGGAGGGCCTGGAGCACATCCCGGCCGAGGGTCCCGCCATTCTGGCGAGCAACCACCTGTCGTTCTCCGACTCGTTCTTCCTGCCCGCCGTCCTCGACCGCAAGGTGACCTTCATCGCCAAGGCCGAGTACTTCAACACCCCCGGGGTCAAGGGCCGGCTGACCGCCGCCTTCTTCAAGGGGGTCGGCCAGCTCCCGGTGGACCGCTCCGGTGCGCGCGGCGCGGGGGAGGCCGCCGTCAAGAGCGGCATGGAGGTCCTGGAGCGCGGTGAGCTGTTCGGCATCTACCCGGAGGGCACGCGCTCTCCGGACGGCCGCCTCTACCGCGGCAAGCCGGGCGGCCTCGCGCGCGTGGCCCTCGCCACCGGCGCGCCCGTGATCCCGGTCGCCATGATCGACACCGAGAAGATCCAGCCGCCCGGCCAGGTGATGCCGAAGCTGATGCGGCCCGGCATCCGCATCGGCAAGCCGCTGGACTTCTCCCGCTACCAGGGCATGGAGCACGACCGCTTCGTGCTCCGCGCGGTCACCGACGAGGTCATGTACGAGATCATGAAGCTCTCCGGCCAGGAGTACGTCGACATGTACGCGACCGCCATGAAGCGGCAGCTCGCGGACGCGGCGAAGGCCGAGAAGGCGGCGAAGGCGGCCAAGGCCGAGAAGGCGGCGAAGGCCGAGAAGGACCGGGCCGGGACATAGCCCGGGCACCGGCTGCCGGGGAGGGGACGGGGGACATGGCCAGACGCGAGAGAGTCATGAGGATGTCGGTCGAGCAGCCGCTGTGGCGCGCGCTCGCCGGCTACCGCGTGCTCACCATGCTGTACGCGATCGGCTTCTTCGCCACCGCCTGGTCCGGCTTCGCCCGCCCCTGGCTCGCCGTCGGCTACTACGCGGTCCTCCTCGTCTGGACCCTGGCCACCCTCCCCAAGCTCGCGAACGCCGCGAGCTGCACCAAGCGGTTCCTCGCCGCCGACCTCACCGTGGCGCTGGCCGGCATCCTGCTCACGCCCTTCGCCGACGCCCACGAACGCGTCATGGACGGCGGCCCGACCCTGCCGTCGATATGGACCGCCGGCTCCGTGCTCGCCTTCGCCGTCAAGGGCGGCTGGCGCTGGGCCGCCGTGGCCTCCACCCTCGTCGCCGTCGCCAACCTGGTCGAACGCGGCACCCCGGCCCGCGACACCGTCCACAACGTCATCCTCGTCTGGGTCGCCTCCATCGCCATCGGCTACGTCGTCGAGGTCGCCCGCGCCTCCGAGCGCACCCTCGCGCGCGCCCTGGAGATCGAGGCGGCGACCAGGGAACGCGAGCGGCTCGCCCGGGACATCCACGACAGCGTCCTCCAGGTGCTGGCGATGGTGCAGCGCCGGGGCGCCGTCATCGGCGGCGAGGCGGCCGAGCTGGGCCGGCTGGCCGGCGAGCAGGAAGTGGCCCTGCGCACCCTGGTCTCCGGGGGCCTGGTGCCGGTCTCCCGCGTGTCGGAGGACGCCGCCGAGGGCGCGGTCGTCCGGGTGGTCGAGGAACCGGAGGGCACGGACCCGGACGGTCCCCTCGACCTGCGCGCCCTGCTCGCCCCGTACGCCGGTTCCCTGGTGAACCTCGCCGAGCCGGGCGCTCCGGTCCTCCTGGCCCCGGACGCCGCACGGGAGCTCGTCGCCGCCGTGGGCGCCGCGCTGGACAATGTCCGCCGGCACGTCGGCGAGCGGGCGCGCGCCTGGATCCTGGTCGAGGACGAACCGGACGAGGTGGTCGTCACCGTCCGCGACGAGGGGCCCGGCATCCCGGACGGGCGGCTCGCCGAGGCCGAGGGCGAGGGACGGCTCGGCGTGGCCCTGTCGATCCGCGGGCGGCTGCGCGACCTCGGCGGCACGGCCGAGCTGATCTCGGTGCCCGGACAGGGCACGGAGGTCGAACTGAAGGCACCGAAGAAGACCGTCGGCACCACCGCACGGGGGAAGGCAGCGGACCATGAGTGAGCAACAGGGCCCTGGGCGGCAGGACCGGGAACGACAGCAGCCCGGCGGACCGGACCCGATCAAGGTCATGGTGGTCGACGACCACCCGATGTGGCGCGACGCGGTCGCCCGGGACCTGGCCGAGTCCGGCTTCGACGTGGTCGCCACCGCGAGCGACGGCGACCAGGCGGTGCGCCGCGCCCGGGCCGCCGCCCCCGACGTCCTCGTGCTCGACCTCAACCTGCCCGGCAAGCCCGGCGTCCAGGTCTGCAAGGAGGTCGTCGGCGCCGACCCGCGGCTGCGCGTCCTCGTGCTCTCGGCGAGCGGGGAGCACGCCGACGTGCTGGAGGCGGTGAAGTCCGGCGCGACCGGCTACCTGCTGAAGTCGGCCTCCACCGAGGAGCTGCGGGACGCGGTGCGCCGTACGGCCGCCGGTGACCCGGTCTTCACCCCGGGGCTCGCCGGACTGGTCCTCGGCGAGTACCGCCGCCTCGCCTCCGAGCCCGCCCCCGCCGCGGGCACCGACGACCCCGGCGCGCCCCGGCTCACCGACCGGGAGACCGAGGTGCTGCGCCTGGTCGCCAAGGGCCTGAGCTACAAGCAGATCGCCGAACGCCTCGTCATCTCCCACCGCACCGTGCAGAACCACGTCCAGAACACCCTCGGCAAGCTCCAGCTGCACAACCGGGTGGAGCTGGTGCGGTACGCGATAGAACGGGGTCTGGACGACGCGTGACCCGCGCGGGACAGTGGCAGTGGCCTCAACCACCCATTGTGGCAAGGGGATCACGCGATGAAGGTCGGAGTACTGACCGGCGGCGGTGACTGCCCCGGGCTCAACGCCGTCATCCGGGCCGTCGTCAGCAAGGGCGTCCAGGAGTACGGCTACGAGTTCACCGGTTTCCGGGACGGCTGGCGCGGCCCCCTGGAGGGCGACACCGTCCCGCTCGACATCTCGGCCGTCCGCGGCATCCTGCCCCGCGGCGGCACCATCCTCGGCTCCTCGCGCACCAACCCGCTGCAGCAGCGGGACGGCATCCGGCGCATCACGGACAACCTCGCCGCACTCGGCGTCGAGGCGCTCGTCACCATCGGCGGCGAGGACACCCTCGGCGTCGCCACCCGCCTCGCGGACGAGTACGGCGTGCCCTGCGTCGGCGTCCCCAAGACCATCGACAACGACCTGTCCGCCACCGACTACACCTTCGGCTTCGACACCGCCGTCGGCATCGCCACGGAGGCCATCGACCGGCTGCACACCACCGACGAGTCCCACATGCGCGTCCTGGTCGTCGAGGTCATGGGCCGGCACGTCGGCTGGATCGCGCTGCACTCCGGCCTGGCCGGCGGCGCCAACGTGATCCTCATCCCCGAGCAGCGCTTCGACATCGAGCAGGTGTGCTCCTGGGTGGCCTCCCGGTTCCGGGCGTCCTACGCCCCGATCGTGGTCGTCGCCGAGGGGGCGATGCCGCGCGACGGCGACCTGGTGCTCAAGGACGAGTCCCTGGACTCCTACGGGCACGTCCGGCTGTCCGGGGTCGGCGAGTGGCTGGCCAAGCAGATCGAGAAGCGCACCGGCAAGGAGGCCCGCACCACCGTCCTCGGACACGTCCAGCGCGGCGGCACGCCCAGCGCCTTCGACCGCTGGCTCGCCACCCTCCCCCACTGCCTGAACGGCGTGGGGGGACCCCCACCGGCCCGCACGCCGTCGAATGCGTCCGGGACGGGGACTTCGGCAAGATGGTCGCCCTGCGCGGCACGGACATCGTCCGCGTCCCCATCGCCGAGGCCACCGCCCGCCTGAAGACGGTCGACCCGGCGCTGTACGAGGAGGTCGGCGTGTTCTTCGGCTGACGTCCGGCCGGAACGGCTGCTGACCGGCGACGGCGGGCCGAGGGCCGTATATTCGGCCCGGAGCCCACCAGGACGGGAGCGGTCATGGAGATCCTTGCCTTCGGCGTCCAGGCCGACGAGAAGCCCCTGATCGAGCGGGCCTTCCGCGACCACGAGGACGTCCGCTGCCTGGACGTCTTCCTCAACGAGGACACCGCCCCCATCGCGGCCGGCCACGAGATCGTCTCCACGTCCGTCAACGCCGACCTCGGCGCGGCCGTCCTGGAGATCCTCGCGGCCGGCGGCACCCGGATGGTGGCCCAGCGCTCCACCGGCTTCAACAACGTCGACCTGGACACGGCCGAGCGGCTCGGCATGACCGTGGCCCGGGTGTCGTACTACTCGCCGTACTCGGTCGCCGAGTTCGCCTGGGCCCTCGCCATGGCCGTCAACCGGCGGATCGTGCGCGCCTGCACCCGCACCCGCGACTTCGACTTCCGCCTCGACGGCCTGATGGGCCGGGACCTGCACGGCCGCACCGCCGGGGTGCTCGGCACCGGGAAGATCGGCGAGGCCTTCGCCCGGATCGCCCACGGCTTCGGCATGCGCCTGCTCGGCTGGGACGTCGCCGAGAACCCGGCCTGCGCCGAACTCGGCATGCGCTACGTCGCCAGGGACGAGCTGCTCGCCCGGTCCGACCTGATCACCCTGCACGTCCCGCTGATGGCCGAGACCCGGCACCTGATCGACGCTGCCGCGCTGAAGGCGATGCGCGACGACGCCATCCTGATCAACTCCAGCCGCGGCGGCCTGATCGACACCGCGGCCCTCGTCGGCGAGCTGCGCGCGGGCCGCTTCGCGGGCGTGGGGCTGGACGTGTACGAGGCGGAGGCGGGCCTGTTCTTCCTCGACAGGTCCCTGCAGGCCGTCGAGGACGACACCCTGGCCCGCCTCGTCACCTTCCCGAACGTCCTGGTCACCTCGCACCAGGCGTACTACACCGAGGACGCCGTCGGTCAGATCGTCGACGCCACGGTGAAGAACGTCCTCGACTACCGGGAGGGCCGCCGCTCGGAGAACGTACTGGTCCCGCGGAGCTGACCGGTCAGCTCCCGCACGATCGCCGCGCCGTTCAGCGTCAGCACCGACTCGGGGTGGAACTGGACGGCCGCGAAGCCCGGCCCGCGCAGGGCGTGCACCTCGCCGTTCGCCGCACGGCTCACCTCGATGCCCTGGGCGGCAAGCTCCAGGGCACGCCCGTCGTCGCAGCGCGCGGTGAAGCTGTTGTAGAAGCCGACCGTCTCCGGCCGCCCGAACAGGTCGATCTCCGTCTGCGCACCCTGGTACGGCACCTCCTTGCGAGCGGTGTCGAGCCCCAGCTCCGCCGCGATCAGCTCGTGCCCGAGGCAGACGCCGAGGACGCCGTGCCGGTTCGCCCGGAGCACCTCGGCGGTCAGCGCCCGCAGGAAGCGCATCTTCGGGTCGGCCGGGTCGGCGGGATCGCCGGGGCCGGGCCCCAGCACCACCGGGCCGCCCTCGTGCCCGAGCACCGCCTCGCGCAGCCCCGGCTCGTCGTACCGCCGCACGCTCACCGCGAGCCCCGACGAGCGCAGCAGGTGCGCGAGCATCGCCGTGAAGGTGTCCTCCGCGTCGACGACCAGCGCGTGCCCGGTGAGCGCGGCCGACGGCTCCTGCATCCGCAGCCAGAACGGCGCCAGCGAGGAACGGCGCCCGTCCAGCGCGGCCCGCACCCGGGGGTCGTCCGCCAGCCTCGGCCGCTCCGCCTCCGCGCGCGGCCCAGGCGGACGGACGCCCAGCGCGGCCAGCACCCCGGCCGCCTTGGCGTGGGTCTCCGCGACCTCGCCCGCCGGGTCCGAGCCGCGCACCAGCGTGGCGCCGACCGGCACCCGCAGCCGCCCCTCGGCGTCGATGTCGGCGGTACGGATCAGGATGGGGGAGTCCAGGGTCTGCGCACCGGCCGGCCGCCCCGGCCCGTCCCCCGGGTCGCGCCCGAGCAGGGCCAGCGCGCCCGCGTAGTAGCCCCGCCCGCCGCTCTCGTGCCGTTCGATCACCCGGCAGGCGTTCTGCACCGGCGAGCCGGTGACCGTCGCCGCGAACATCGTCTCCCGCAGCACCTCCCGCGCGTCCAGGGAGGACTTGCCGCGCAGCTCGTACTCGGTGTGGGCGAGGTGCGCCATCTCCTTCAGCCGCGGCCCGACGACCACCCCGCCCATGTCGCCGACGGTGCACATCATCTTCAGTTCCTCGTCGACGACCATCGACAGCTCCTCGATCTCCTTGCCGTCGGCGAGGAAGTCCAGCAGGTGCTCGGGCGTCGGGCCCTCGGCGGGGTAGCGGTACGTGCCGCTGATCGGGTTCATGACGACCGTGCCTCCGGACATCCGGACGTGCACCTCGGGGCTCGCCCCGACCAGCGTCCGCTCCCCGGTGTGCACGACGAACGTCCAGTACGCGCCCCGCTCGCCCTCCAGGAGCCGCCGGAACAGCGCCAGCGCGTCGGCCCGCCCGAACCCCGGGACGCGGCCCTCGTAGGTCCGCCGGATCACGAAGTTGGCGCCCTCTCCCCGCCCGATCTCCTCGTCGAGGACCCGCCCGACGATCCGCGCGTACTCCTCGTCGCCGACGTCGAAGCCGCCGCCCTCGACCCGCACCTCGTGCGCGGGCAGCCGGTCCAGCGCCTCGGCGAGCGGGATGTCGTGGCGCTCCTCGGGGGTGAGCATCAGCAGCGGTGTGCCGTCGTCGCGGACGTCGAAGCCGCGCTCGCGGATCTGCCGGAAGGGGACGAGCGCCAGCCCCTCCTCGGGCAGGCCGGCGAGCCGGTCGTGCTCCGTGACCGGGCCGACCAGCAGCTCCACCAGGTCGTGGTCGTGGCCGGGGGCCCGGCGGCGGAGCAGGGCGAAGGGGCGGGGGTCGGTCAGCAAGCCGTCGAGCGGTGTCATGGGTCCGTGTCCTTCTCGGTTCGTGGAGAGGAACGGTCCCGGCCGCACAAACGCCGAAGGCCGCCCCTCGGGCGGCCTTCGCGAGTCTTACGTCACGCGCAGTCAGTGGGCCGCCGGATGAGCGGTCCACCACCAGTTCTGGCAGTTCTGGATCGAGTGCGCGAGCATGCCGCCGACCCTAGCGCATCCGCGCGCGGGCCGACGGCGGTTCGCTAGATGATCATGCCGTACGTGTTCCAGCCGCCGCCGACCCTGGCGCGGGCCTTGAACGGCGCAGAGGCGCCGCCGGTGCCCTGGTAGAACCACAGCACGCCGTCCTTGTCGCGGGCGATCAGGTCCGGCACGCCGTCGCGGTTCAGGTCGCTCGGCCCGTTCAGCACGTCGTAGGCCGACCAGCCGCCGCCGACCCTGCTGCGGCCCTCGAACGGCGACGCGGCGTTGCCGGTGCCCTTGTAGAGCCACAGGACACCGCTCTTGTCCCGCGCGATCAGGTCCGCCTTGCCGTCACCGGTGAGGTCGCCGGTGTCGGTCAGCGTGTTGTAGACCGACCAGCCGCCGCCGACCCTGGACTTGGTCTCGAAGGGCGCGGAGGTGCTGCCGGTGCCCTTGTAGAGCCAGAGCACGCCGCTCTTGTCGCGGGCGATCAGGTCGGGCTTGCCGTCACCCGAGAGGTCCCGGGCGCCGATGACCGTGTCGTAGGCGGACCAGCCGCCGCCGACCCGGGTGCGGGCCGCGAAGGGCTTCGCCAGGTCACCGCTGCCCTTGTAGTACCAGAGCACGCCGCTCTTGTCGCGGGCCACCACGTCGCCGGTGCCGTCGGCGCGCAGCGCCGTCATCGTCGTCACCGCGTTGTAGGTGTTCCAGCCGCCACCGACGCGGAAGCGGCCGAAGAACGGCGAGGACGCGCTGCCGGTGCCCTGGTACTGCCACAGCACGCCCGACGCGTCCCGGCCGAGGACGTCGTACCGGTCGGTGCCGGCGTCGGGCGCGGTGCCCTTGGCCAGCTGGACGTCGGCCGTGCGGACGTAGCCGATGCGGTGGTTGAAGCGGATCGGGTAGTACGTGGTGCTGCCCACGACCACCGTGCGCGAGCCCTCGCCCGAGCCGTCGATGTTGCCGCTGTTGTAGTACGAGCCCTTCAGGGCCCCACCGGCCAGCGCGTACTTCTGCCCGGCCAGGACGCCGTACTTGGTCAGCGACTCGTTGTTCTTGCTCTGGACCGGCACTCCGGTGCCCGCGTACGCGCTGTCCTCGGGGTAGGCGCGCCCGTACACCGGGACGGAGCTGGACCCCGCCTTGGGCGTGACGACGTCCGGGGTGCCGACGGGGGTGGCGAACTGGCCGCTCCGGTTGGAGAACCAGGCCTTCTTGCCGCCGTACCAGATGGCCGTCCAGTCCTGCCGGGCCTCGGCGACCACGAACTCGCCGCCGGCCAGGACCTTGTTGCCCCAGTTCCAGCCCTCGGTCCAGGTCTGGCTGCCCAGGTACGGGTCGGTGAGCGTGGCCGAGGAGGTGGACGGCGAGGAGTACAGGTAGGTGAAGTTCGCCGGCTGCTGGGGGACCGAGGAGCCGCTGTTGGTGATCTTCGGCTGGTTGGCCGTGGTGAACGGCGGAACGACGCGGATCACCTGGCCGGCCTTGTACGGGCCGCCCGGGCCCTCGGCGCCGGTGGGGGCGCCCAGCAGGCCCATGTAGTGGTTCCAGTCCCAGAAGGGGCCCGGGTCCCAGTGCTGGGACTTCACGTTGCCGTCCAGGACGCCCGGGACCTCGTCGTGGCCGAGGATGTGCTCACGGTCCAGCGGGATGTCGTACTTGCCGGCCAGGTACTTCACCAGCGCGGCCGAGGACTCGTACTGCGGCTCGGTGTACCAGCTGCCGTCCTTGATCGCGTAACCCTCGTGCTCGATGCCGATCGAGTGCATGTTGAGGGTCTTGTTGGCCGCGTGCCACGCCTCGTTCTTCGTCTCGACCAGCTGGGTGACCAGACCGTCGGAGGCGCGGATCAGGTAGTGCGCGCTGGCGTACGACAGGGAGTTCTGGAAGACGCCCAGGGCGCTGCTGTAGCTGCCCTCGGTGTCGTGGATCACGATCGAGGTGATCTCGTGTCCGGCCGTGGGGCGGCTCGCGATGTTGTAGTTGCCCCAGTCGTCGATGGCGCCGTTCTGTTTGTAGGCGGCGGGACGGAAGTCGCAGTGCAGACCGGACGGGCACTCGGGGGCCGGGGCGGCGGAGGCCGCGGCCAGCTCCAGGTCCGTCGTCTTCTGCGGCTTCACCGCCGGGTCGGCCGGCAGGCTGAGCGACTGGCCGTCGGCGGTGACGCGCTGCTCACCGGTCTTGATCGACTCGAACACGCGCTGCGCGAAGAGCTGCGCGCCCTTGGTGTCGGGGGCCTGACTGGCGCGGGCCACCGCCGGGTACCAGGCGCCGGGGTCCTCGGGCAGCGAACCGGTCGCGTCCTTCTGGTACTTGGCCAGCAGCGCGGCGCCGGCCCGGATGCTCTCGCCGGTGTCGCTCTGCACCTTCTCGGCCGACGCGTCGATGAGGCCGGCCGCCTCGTCCAGGGTGTGCAGCCGCGGGTCGTCGGTGTCGACGGGCTCCTCGTCGAGGCTCTTGAGCGCCTTGTCGGCGTCGAAGTGCTTCTCGACGACCGGGTCGCCGCTGCGGTTCATGTGCTCGAGCCGGTGCTCGCGCTCCTCGGCGGCGCCGTCGTTCTCGAGACTGTCCGCGTCGACGTCCGTGAGGCCCATGACGTTGTACGCGCCGGTGGTGCTCGGCAGCCCGTCGTGGTCCTCCCAGCGCGTCTGCCGGTAGGAGACCGCCATCAGGACGCTCTGCGGGACGTCGAACTCCTCGGCGGCCTGCTCGAACTCGCTCTGCAGGCGGGCTCCCGGGGCCACCGCGGCCTGGGCCTGGTCCCCGCCGAGCAGGCCCGGCGAGGCCAGGGCCAGGCCGCCGGCCGTGGCGGCGACGGCCACCGCCGAGGCGACGCCGTAGACGAGCAGTCTCTTCTTCTTGCGGTCTCTGCGATGATCCGCGCTCAAAACCCCACCCCGATATGTGCTCGATATGAATTCGAGTTGCCCGCGATTCGAATTCGAAGGCGCGTGAGACTACCAATGCGGCTACGGCGGCCCGCACCGGGGTCCCGTCTCACCTGTCGAGCCACGCGAAAACCGTGTGACGCGACCCCGTAGTGTTGAGGGGTGACCGTGAACGCTAAGACCAGCCCGAGCGCTGGCAACACCTGGCGAGACCTGCCCGCGGCGCAGCAGCCCGAGTACCCCGACCTTGAGGCTCTGCGCGCAGTGATCGCGGACCTCGAGTCGTATCCGCCGCTCGTCTTCGCGGGCGAGTGCGACCAGCTGCGCGCCCGGATGGCGGCCGTCGCCAAGGGAGAGGCGTTCCTCCTCCAGGGCGGCGACTGCGCCGAGGCCTTCGACGCGGTGTCCGCGGACCACATCCGCAACAAGTTGAAGACCCTCCTCCAGATGGGCGCCGTGCTCACGTACGCCGCCTCCGTGCCCGTGGTGAAGGTCGGCCGGATCGCCGGCCAGTACTCCAAGCCGCGCTCCAAGCCGACCGAGACCCGCGACGGCGTGACCCTGCCGACCTACCGCGGCGACTCCGTCAACGGCTTCGACTTCACCGAAGAGGCCCGGATCCCGGACCCCGAGCGGCTCAAGCGCATGTACCACGCCTCGGCGTCCACGCTGAACCTGGTGCGCGCCTTCACCACCGGCGGCTACGCCGACCTGAGGCAGGTGCACGCCTGGAACCAGGACTTCGTGAAGTCCTCCCCCTCCGGCCAGCGCTACGAGCAGCTCGCCCGGGAGATCGACAACGCGCTGAACTTCATGCGGGCCTGCGGGACGGACCCGGCCGAGTTCCAGACCGTCGAGTTCTTCTCCTCGCACGAGGCGCTGCTGCTCGACTACGAGTCGGCCCTCACCCGCGTCGACTCGCGCACCGGGCAGCTGTACGACGTCTCCGGGCACATGGTGTGGATCGGTGAGCGCACCCGGCAGCTGGACCACGCGCACATCGAGTTCGCCTCGAAGATCCGCAACCCGATCGGCATCAAGCTCGGCCCGTCGACGACGGCCGAGGAGGCGCTGCAGTACATCGAGCGCCTGGACCCCGAGCGTGAGCCCGGGCGGCTGACCTTCATCGTCCGGATGGGCGCGGACAAGATCCGCGACAAGCTCCCCGAGCTGGTGGAGAAGGTCACCGCGTCCGGCGCCACCGTCGCCTGGATCACGGACCCGATGCACGGCAACACCTACGAGGCGGCCTCCGGTCACAAGACCCGCCGCTTCGACGACGTGCTCGACGAGGTCAAGGGCTTCTTCGAGGTGCACAAGTCGCTCGGCACCCACCCGGGCGGCATCCACGTCGAGCTGACCGGCGACGACGTCACCGAGTGCGTGGGCGGCGGCGACGAGATCTTCGTCGACGACCTGCACCAGCGCTACGAGACGGCCTGCGACCCGCGGCTGAACCGCAGCCAGTCGCTCGACCTGGCGTTCCTGGTGGCGGAGATGTACCGGGACCAGTGACGGACCGCCCCCGGGCGGGCGGGTGAAATGGGGCGCGGGTCACACGGGATCCGCGCCCCTCCCACTTTTGCCGGCCTTGCGCGATGGGTAAGGTTAGGTTTGCCTCACCGATCAGTCGGGCCCTCCGGTCGTCGGTACGGCACGACCTTGTACTCCGTCCGGGAGGTGAACCGCGTGTTCGTCTGCAGCTGCTTCGGTGTCACCGAGGAACAGGTGAAGTCTCACGCGGAGGCCGGCGCGTGCACGCCCCGGCAGATCGCCTCCGCCTGCAAGGCGGGCACCGACTGCGGCGGCTGCGTCCGGCGCATCCAGGCCCTGCTCGGACGCGGTGCCTGCCCCCGTCGGCAGCTGGCCGACCAGGGCGCCCCGGTCCTCGCGGAGCTTCCCGAGGCGGCCTGAGGCCCCTGCCCGGCTAGAGCGAGCCGGGTCCCGACGGGTCCGGCTGGGTCTGCTCGATCACCGTCGACAGGTACAGCGACTCGCCCAGCTTCTCGATCAGGTCGAGCTGGGTCTCCAGATAGTCGATGTGGTGCTCCTCGTCGGCGAGGATCGCCTCGAAGACGTTGGCCGACGTGATGTCGTGCTTGGCCCGCATCACCTCGATGCCCCGGCGCAGCCGGTCGATCGCCTCCAGCTCGATCTCCCGGTCGGCCTGGAACATCTCGGTCACGCTCTGGCCGACCCGCACGTGGAAGAGCCGCTGGTAGTTCGGCAGGCCGTCCAGGAGCAGGATGCGGTCGGTGAGCACCTCGGCGTGGCGCATTTCGTCGAAGGACTCCGCGCGCGTGTACTTCGCGAGCTTGGTCCAGCCCTTGTGGTCCTGCAGCTTCGCGTGCAGGAAGTACTGGTTGATCGCCGTCAGCTCGGCGGTCAGCTGCTCATTGAGGAACTCGATGACTTCCGGGTCGCCCTGCATCGCTTGACGCTCCTTCGAACGGGAACAGGCGTGTTGCGCGGCATGATTGCACCGGCGTCGAAGATCGTCCAGTAAGTGTTGACTTAGTAAGTAAGTACAGGCTTAGTCGGCTTCGTCGTGCTTGTTGCTATTTGCCCGAATGTAAGTGAGGTGGGTGAGGGGCATCGGTCCGGGTCTGTCAGGATGGAGGCATGGGTCAGCCGGTGGAAGACGGATCGGGAGAAGACGGTTCGCAAGGAGCGCCGCGGTTCGAGCTCCCGCCCGGGCAGCGGCTGCAGCGCGGCTGGCCCGTCACGCACTACGGACCGGTCCCCAAGTTCCGCCCCGAGCGCTGGGAGTTCCGGGTCTTCGGCGCCACCACCGACGACGAGAAGCACGGCTGGACCCACGACGAGTTCACCGCCCTGCCCTACACCACGGTCGTCGCCGACCTGCACTGCGTCACGAAGTTCAGCATGCTCGGAGCCGAGTGGGGCGGCGTCCCGGCCGCCACGATCCTTCGGCTGGCCCCGCCCGCGCCCGATGTCACGCACGTGATGGTGTGGGCCGAGTACGGATTCAGCTCCAACCTCCGGCTGGCCGACTTCGCCGCCGAGCGCACCCTCTTCGCCACCCACAAGGACGGCGAGCTGCTCACCGCCGAGCACGGCTTCCCGCTGCGGCTGGTCGTCCCGCACCTGTACGCCTGGAAGGGCCCGAAGTGGGTGCGCGGCATCGAGTACATGACCGCCGACCGGCGCGGATTCTGGGAGGAGCGCGGCTATCACAACATCGGCGACCCCTGGCGGGAGCAGCGCTACTCCTACCAGGAGGAGCCCGGGGAGGGCCCCGAGCTGTGACCCGGCGCGGCCCCTCGCGGGTCAGCCGTCGCGCAGCCTCTTCAGCCGCGCCACGTCCGCCGCGTGCCCCTCCTTGCCGCCCGGCGTCTCGATGACCAGCGGCACGCCCTCGGTCGCCGGGTGCGTCATCAGCGCGCGGAACGGGTCCTCGCCGATGTGGCCGGCGCCGATGTTCTCGTGCCGGTCCTTGTGCGCTCCGGCCACGTCCTTGGAGTCGTTGGCGTGGATCAGCTTCAGCCGGCCCTCGCCGACCGTGTCCACCAGCAGGTCGAGGGTCCGGTGCATGCCGGACGGGCCGGTCAGGTCGTGCCCCGCCGCGAAGATGTGGCACGTGTCCAGGCACACGCCCAGCTTCGGATGGGCGTCCAGCGCCTCGAAGTACGGCCCGAAGTCCCAGGTCCGCGAGCACAGGGAGGAGCCCTGGCCGGCCGTGGACTCCAGCAGCAGGTACGGGTCGTCGTCGTGGGCCAGCTCGTCGAGCAGCGGCAGCATGTGCTCGCGCACCTGCTTCAGCGCCACCGACCTCTCCCGTCCACCGGTCGCGCTCCCGGTGTGCACCACCACGCCGCGCGCCCCGATGGCCCGCCCGCGCCGCAGCGAGTGCCGCAGCGACTGAACCGACCGCTCCACCGTCGCCTCGGTGTGCGAACCGAAGTTGATCAGGTACGGCGCGTGCACGTACGCGGGGACCGATCCGGCGGCGCAGGCCTCGCGGAAGGCCTCGTCCTGCTTCGGATTGCCGGCCGGGGTGGCCCAGCCCCGCGGGTTGGCGACGAAGACCTGCACGGTCTCCGCCTTCAGCTCACGGGCGTAGGACAGGCCGACGGAGTGCAGCCCGCCGGCCACGGGGACGTGGCCGCCGACGGGGTTGCGCGGCACGGGGGAGAAGGATGCGGTGCTCATGTCCGCACCAAGGATGCCAGGGCGTGCGGGCGGACCCCGGGTCAGGGTACGACCGCGCCGGCGCTGCCGAGCCCGGTGGGCGCACATGGGGGCGTCGTCAGGTTCGCGCCACCGGGCCGGGCATCGCGAGCCGGCCGTCGAGCAGCAGCCGGCAGGGGGCGTCGTCCACCGCCTCGCCGTCGAACGGGCCGTCGTCCGGGTCCGGCGGCCCCGGCGCGGGCGGCGGGCCCCGACCGGCCGCGGAAGCAGTGGTCCCCGCCTGGGGGAGCAGGGAGGGCAACAGCCCTTTGCGCACGGCCGGTTGACCAGATGTTCGGCCTGTTCGACCGACTCGGGCGGCTGCCGCGCGCGGCGCCCGGTCCCGTGCCCCGTCGCCGGGGCCAGTCGTGTGTCAGCGGATCGTGATGGTGACGGTAGAGCCCTCGGGAGCCGTGTCCCCGCCGTCCACGGACTGCTTCTTGACGGTGTCGCCGAACAGTCCGAGCAGACCGCGGTCCTCGTCCACCTCGAAGCCCGCGTCCTGGAGCTTGCCCTTGGCGTCGTCCACGCTGTCCCCGACCACGTCCGGGACCTCGATCATCCGGGGGCCCTTCGACACCGTGAGCGTCACCGTGTCGCCCTCGGCGGCCCGGCCGCCCGGCTCCGGCGTCTGCCGGGCCACCTGGCCGCTGTCGTACTCCGAGTTGACCTGCCCGTCGGCGACCTTCACCTTCAGGCCGGCCCCCTCCAGCTCGGCCCGCGCCTCGTCCAGGTCGTCGCCGGTGACGTCCGGGACGTCGATCGGGCTGCCCTTGCTGACGACCAGGGCGACCGCCGAGCCCGCGCGCACCGTGGTGCCCGACCGGGGCTTGGTGGAGATCACGAAGCCCTTGGCCACCTCGTCACTGAACGCCCGGGTCACCATGCCCGGCTCCAGCCCCTCGTCCTCCAGCAGGGTGCGCGCCTTGTCCAGCTTGTAGCCCGACACGTCCGGCAGCTTCACGGTGTCGGGGCCGTCGGAGACCGTGAGGGACACGGAGTCGTTCTTCCGGATGCGGTCGCCCACCCCGGGGTCGGTGCTGATGACCTTGCCGCGCTCCACGGTGTCGCTGTAGGCGTGCCGCACCTTGCCGACGTCGAGACCGGCGTCGTCCAGCCGGTCCCGGGCCTGTGCCTCGGTCTTGGAGAGCAGCGGCGGCACCTTGGTGAACTGGCCGGAGTTGATGTACCAGACGCCCGTGCCGACCCCGAGCACCAGCAGGACGGCCACGACGACCGTCAGCGGCCCGCGGCGCAGCCGGAGGCCCCGGGACGGGGAGGAGGCAGGCGGGGGAGCCGCCAGCCGGCTGGTGCGGTTGATCCCGTCCGAGGCGAAGCGGCCCTCCGTGCCGGCGGGCTCGTCGTCCTCGTTGACGGGCAGCGGCCGGGGCATCGTCAGCGCGCGCGGGATCACGCTCGTGCGGTCCTCGGCGTTGTCGTGCTCCGTGGCGAGCGCCTGCGGCGGCACCGCGTCCAGCTGCGCCGCGCTCAGTGCCTCACGCGCCTCGCGGGCCCGCGCGAGCAGCGCCACGGCGTCGTGCGGCCGGATCCCCGGGGTACGCGCGGTCGCCGCGGCGACCAGCTCGTCCAGCTCGTACGCCATCTCCGGGACGGAGGCCGACGGCGGCGGCACGTCCTCGTGGAGGTGCTTGTAGAGCACCGCCGCGGGCGAGTCCCCGTCGTGCGGCTTGGTGCCGGTCAGCATCTCGTACAGCACGACACCGCACGCGTAGACGTCGACCCTGGGATCGGCGGTGCCGTGCTCGATCTGCTCGGGCGCCAGATAGGAGACGGTGCCGAGGACGGCACCGGTGGTGCTGGTGACGGTGTCCACGGCACGGACCAGACCGAAGTCGGCGACCTTGACCCGGCCGTCGTCGCCTATCAGCACGTTCTCCGGCTTCATGTCCCGGTGCACGAACCCCGCCCGGTGCGCGGCACCGAGCGCGGCGAGCACCGGCTCCAGGATGTCCAGCGCGGCCCGCGGCCTGAGCGCCCCGCGCTCGCGCAGCACGTCCCGCAGGGTGCAGCCCGCGATGTACTCCATCGCCAGGTAGACGTACGCCCCCTCGGCACCCTGGTCGAAGACCTGGACGACATTCGGGTGGTCGAGCCGGGCCACCGACTTGGCCTCGCGGATGAACCGCTCGACGAAGGTGGCGTCGGTCGCGAGCGTCGGGTGCATCACCTTCAGCGCGAGCACGCGGTCCAGGCGGGTGTCCACGGCCCGGTAGACCGTGGCCATCCCGCCGACCGCGATCCGCGCCTCGACGCGGTACCGGCCGTCGAGCACCTGCCCGACGAGAGGGTCCTGAAGGGTCGTGTCCACGCAGGTGAGTCTACGAGCCGCCACGGACACCCCGCGTCGCCGAACGCAATCGCACCGGGACTGCAGCGCGTCTGTGACGTACCGAACACGGCTGCGGGCAGCCCTGCCGGCCCCGACGCCCGGGCCTAAAAAGCCGGCCGCTCCGGATCCAGTACCGCCAAGCCGTCCGCGGGAGACGACGCCTCGGCGAAATGCCGCCGCGGAATCCGCCCAGCCCGCCGCGCCAGCCGCCCCGCCTCCACCGCGGAGCGCATCGCGGAAGCCATCAGCACCGGCTCCTGCGCCCGCGTCACCGCCGAGGCCAGCATCACACCCGCGCACCCCAGCTCCATCGCCAGGGCCACGTCCGACGCCGTACCGGCCCCCGCGTCCAGGATCACCGGCACACGCGCGTGCTCCACGATCAGCTGGAAGTTGTGCGGGTTGCGGATCCCGAGCCCGGACCCGATCGGCGAGCCCAGCGGCATGATCGCCGCACACCCGACGTCCTCCAGCTTCCGCGCGAGCACCGGATCGTCGTTGGTGTACGGCAGTACGGTGAACCCGTCGTCGACCAGCGTCTCCGCCGCGTCCAGCAGCTCGACCGGGTCCGGCAGCAGCGTGCGCTCGTCGGCGATGACCTCCAGCTTGACCAGGTCCGTGCCGAGCGCCTCGCGCGCCAGGCGGGCGGTGAGCACCGCCTCCCCGGCGGTGAAGCAGCCGGCCGTGTTCGGCAGCACCCGGATGCGGAGCCGCTCCAGCACGGACAGCACGGACCCATGCACCGAGGCGTTCACCCGCCGCATCGCGACGGTCGTCAGCTCCGTCCCGGAGGCCACCAGCGCGCGCTCCAGCACCTCCAGGCTGGGCGCCCCGCCCGTACCCATGATCAGGCGGGACGCGTACGTCGCGTCGCCGAGGACAAAGGGATCGTCGGCCATGGTCAGCCTCCTTGGACGGCGGTGAGGACCTCGACGCGGTCGCCCTCGGACAGCGCGGTGGCGGACCACCGCGCGCGCGGGACGACGGTCTCGTTCAGGGCGGCGGCCACTCCGGACGGGGCCCGGGTGAGCGTGCCCACCAGGGCGTCCAGGGCGGTGCCGGGAGCCACCTCGCGCGGCTCGCCGTTGACGGAGATGTTCATGCGGGCTGCTCCGAGAGTTCCGGGAGTGCGGGGGCGGCGGCGAAGCGCCGGGGGGTGAAGGGACGGGCCTCGTCCGGCAGCTCCCCGGTGGTCAGGACGTGCGCCATGACGTCGCCGGTGACGGGGGTGAGCAGGACGCCGTTGCGGTAGTGACCGGTGGCCAGCAGCAGACCGTCCAGGGCGGTCGGGCCGAGCAGCGGGGCGTTGTCCGGGGAGCCGGGGCGCAGACCCGCGCGGGTCTCCGCCAAGGGGAGCTCCGTGATGCCGGGCACCAGCTCGTGCGCGTCGCGCAGCAGCTCGTAGACGCCGCCCGCGGTGACCGTCGTGTCCCAGCCCAGCTCCTCGCTGGTGGCGCCGACGACCAGCTCGCCGCTCTCCCGGGGCACCAGGTAGACGTGGTTGCCGCGCACCACGGCGCGCACGGTCCGGTTCAGCAGCGGACCCGGCGTCCGCGGCATGGTCAGCCGCAGCACCTGCCCCTTCACGGGCCGCACCGGCGGCAGCACGGCCTCCGGCACGCCCGTGAGCCGCCCGCTCAGGCTGCCCCCGGCCAGCACCACCTGCCCGGCCTCCAGCGCGGTGGCGTCGGCGGTGACGACGCCCGTGGCCCGGTCCCCGCGCCCGACGGTGAGCCGCTCGGCCCACACCCGGTGGAAGGCCACGCCCGCCTGTTCGCAGGCCGCGACCAGCGCGTGGGTGAGACGGCGGGGGTCGATCTGGTGGTCGCCGTCCACCCGGAGTCCCCCGCGCACGCCCGGCGCGAGCATCGGCTCCAGACGCCGGCACTCGCGCCCCGACAGCCACTCGGAGTCCAGGCCGGAGCGCTGCTGGAGCGCGTGCAGTTCACGCAGGTGGGCGCGGTCGTCGGCGTCCAGTGCGACGGCGAGCGTGCCGCAGCGGCGGTAACCGAGGTCGTGGCCGGTCAGCTCGGTCAGCTCGGCCGCGAACTCCGGGTAGCGGCGGGCCGAGGCGAGGTTCAGCGCGAGCAGCGTCTCCTCGCCGTAGTGCAGCTCCGTGACGGCGGCCAGCATCCCGGCCGCCACCTGGGCCGCCCCGCCGCCCGGTTCGGGGTCCACGAGGGCCGTGGCCAGCCCGCGCTGCGCGGCCCGCCAGGCGGTGACGAGCCCGATGATCCCGCCGCCGACGACGAGAACGTCGGGCGTACGAGACGCATGAGGCGTACGAGGCATGTGTGGTGGAGACGACATGGGCGTCCAGCCCCTCCCTTCGCCGGCATGACCCGGATCAGGTTCGTACGGTCGGAGGCCGCCAGCCTCCCTCTCAGCCCGGTGCGTCCGGGCTCCCGCGAGTGCCTTACGCCGGCCACCCTAGCCCGCGGGGCGGCTCACCTGTAAGGGAGCCTCACCGCGCCACGGGGCCGGGAGCCGCCGGGCAGCTCACCCGCCACGGGCACTGACCGGCGGATCGTCAGGTGTCTATGGTGATCAGGTGAGCGAGCAGACGCGGGAACGGGGACAGGGACCGGCGGCGGACGCCGAGCGGCGTGCGGTGGTCGTGGGCGCGGGGATGGCGGGCGTGCAGACCGCGGTCGCCCTGCGGGAACAGGGCTTCACCGGCCCGGTGACCCTGATCGGCGCGGAGCCGCACCAACCGTACGACCGCCCCCCGCTGTCCAAGGCTGTCCTGCTCGGCACCGCCGAGGGCTCCGCCTTCGACGTCGACTTCGAGGCGCTCGGCATCACCCTGCGGCTGGGCTGCGAGGCCCTGGGCGTCCGCCCCGGCGAGCACGTCCTGGACACCTCCGAGGGACCCGTGCCGTACGACGTCCTGGTCCTCGCGACCGGCGCCGAACCGGTCCGCCTCCCGGGCGCCGAGGGCGTGCCCGGCGTCCACCTGCTGCGCACCCTGGACGACGCCGAACGGCTGCGGCCCGTGCTCGCCCGGCAGCACGACATCGTGGTGGTCGGCGCGGGCTGGATCGGCGCCGAGTTCGCCACCGCCGCGCGCGAGGCGGGCTGCGCGGTGACCGTGGTGGAGGCCGCCGGCCGGCCGCTGGCCGACGCGCTGCCCGCCGAGGTCGCCGCGCCGATGACCGCCTGGTACGCCGACGCGGGCGCCGCCCTGCGCACCCACGCGCGCGTGGAGCGCGTCGAGCCCGGTGGCCCCGGTGAGCCCGGCCGGGTCGTCCTCGACGACGGCGCCCGGCTGCCCGCCGGCGCGGTCGTCGTCGGCATCGGCGCCCGCCCCGCCACCGGCTGGCTGGCCGGGTCCGGCATCGCCCTCGGCGCGCACGGCGAGGTCCTGGCCGACGACCACCTGCGCACCTCCGCACCGGACGTCCACGCGGTCGGCGACTGCGCGTCCTTCCCCTCCGCCCGCTACGGCGAGCGGCTGCTGGTGCACCACTGGGACAACGCCCTCCAGGGCCCGCGCACGGTCGCTGCCGACATCGTCGGCGCCCCGGGCGGTTCGGTCCCGCCGGCCTACGACCCGGTGCCGTACTTCTGGTCCGAGCAGTTCGGCCGCTTCGTCCAGTACGCCGGTCACCACGCGTCCGCGGACACCACCCTGTGGCGCGGCGACCCGGCGAGCCCGGCGTGGACGGTCTGCTGGCTGCGCGAGGGCCGCCTGGTCGCCCTGCTGGCGGTGGGCCGTCCCCGCGACCTGGCGCAGGGCAGACGCCTGATCGAGGCGGGGACGGCCATGGACCCGGTCCTGCTGGCCGACCCGGCGAAGCCGCTGAAGGCGGCGACGGCGGCCACGGCGTAGTCCGGTTTCCGACTGTCAGTGCCAGGTGGCAGGCTGTAGACGTGACCGAGATTGACGCAAAGACCGATGCTCTCGTACCCGCCTGGCTCACCGTTCCCGACATCGCCGAGAAGCTCGGTGTCGAGGTGACCCGGGTACGCCAGCTGATCAGGGAAGGCCAGCTCATCGCCGTACGCCGCGGTGAGAACCGCGCACTGCACATCCCCGCGGCCTTCATCGACGAGGACAAGGTCGTCAAGGGCCTGGCCGGGACCCTGACGCTGCTGCGGGACGACGGCTTCACGGCCGAGGAGATGCTGGAGTGGCTCTTCACGCCCGACCCGAGCCTGCCCGGCACCCCGGCCCAGGCCCTGAGTGAGAATCGCGGTACGGAGGTGAAGCGGCGCGCCCAGGCGCTCGCCGTCTGACCGGCCCCGTCGCCGATCCGCCACACCGCCCGGCGTGCGGGCCCACGCACGCCGGGCGCCCGTGCCCGTACGCCACCGGCGCGCGGCCCGTCGCGGGCCCGCGCCACCCGACCCGGGGGGACACCCGCATGCCCGACACCGCCGCGACCACCGCCCGCGCGCAGCTCGCCGACGCCCGGCTCTACCTGTGCACGGACGCCCGCCGGAGCCAGGGCGACCTGCCCGACTTCCTGGACGCCGTGCTCGCCGCGGGCGTCGACATCGTGCAGTTGCGGGACAAGGGGATGGAGGCGGGGGAGGAGCTGGAGCACCTGGAGGTCTTCGCCGACGCCTGCGCCCGCCACGGCAGACTCCTCGCCGTCAACGACCGCGCGGACGTCGCCCACGCCGCCCGCGCCGACGTGCTGCACCTCGGCCAGGGCGACCTGCCGGTGCCCGCCGCCCGGGCGATCCTCGGCGACGACGTCCTCGTCGGCCGCTCCACGCACGCCGAGTCCGAGGCCGCCGCTGCCGCCGCCCAGGAGGGCGTGGACTACTTCTGCACCGGTCCGTGCTGGCCCACCCCCACCAAGCCCGGTCGCCACGCACCCGGCCTGGACCTGGTCCGCCACACGGCGGCGCTGGGCACCGACCGCCCCTGGTTCGCCATCGGCGGCATCGACCTGGGCAACCTGGACGAGGTGCTGGACGCGGGTGCCCGGCGGGTGGTCGTGGTCCGCGCGATCACCGCCGCCGACGACCCGGGCGCGGCGGCGGCCGAGTTCGCGAAGCGGCTGCGGCAGGCCCCGGCACAGGCGTAGCCGAGCGTCGGCGCGGGCGGGCAGGAGGCGAGCCGGTGAGCGGGAGGTGAGCAGGAGGCGAGCGGGTGTCCAAGGGATGGACAACAACTCGACAATGTGGACAAATGTCCCACATCCGGTTGGGCGACCGCCGCACCCTGGCTAACCTGCCCATATGGCCCTCGGAACCGCAAGCACGAGGACTGATCGCGCCCGCACGGTGCGTGACATCCTCGCCACCGGCAAGACGACGTACTCGTTCGAGTTCTCGGCGCCGAAGACGCCCAAGGGCGAGAAGAACCTGTGGAGCGCGCTGAGGCGGGTCGAGGCCGTGGCCCCGGACTTCGTCTCCGTCACCTACGGCGCGGGCGGCTCCACGCGCGCGGGCACGGTCCGCGAGACCCAGCAGATCGTGGCCGACACCACGCTGACCCCGGTGGCCCACCTCACCGCCGTCGACCACTCCGTCGCCGAGCTGCGCAACATCATCGGTCAGTACGCCGACGCCGGGATCCGCAACATGCTGGCCGTGCGCGGCGACCCGCCCGGCGACCCGGGCGCCGACTGGATCGCGCACCCCGAGGGCCTGACGTACGCCGCCGAACTGGTCAGGCTCATCAAGGAGTCGGGCGACTTCTGCGTCGGCGTCGCGGCCTTCCCGGAGATGCACCCGCGCTCCGCCGACTGGGACGCGGACGTCGCGCACTTCGTCGACAAGTGCCGGGCCGGCGCCGACTACGCCATCACCCAGATGTTCTTCCAGCCCGAGTCCTATCTCCGGCTGCGCGACCGGGTCGTCGCGGCAGGATGCGAGACCCCGGTCATTCCCGAGGTCATGCCGGTGACCAGTGTGAAGATGCTGGAGAGGTTGCCGAAGCTCAGCAACGCCTCGTTCCCGCCGGAGCTGAAAGAGCGGATCCTCGCAGCGAAGGACGATCCCGCGGCTGTACGCTCGATCGGCATCGAGTTCGCCACGGAGTTCTGCGCGCGGCTGCTGGCCGAGGGTGTGCCAGGACTGCACTTCATCACGCTCAACAACTCCACGGCGACCCTGGAAATCTACGAGAACCTGGGCCTGCACCACCCACCGCGGGCCTAGACCGGCCGCACGTATTTGCGACACACTGCGTAACGGCCACTGGGAGAGGGGCGTACATGGGCTGGACGGTCCTCTACATCGCGTTCGGCGTCGTCGCGCTGTGGCTGCTCGGCGAGGTGCTGCTGCAGTACAAGGCGCGGCTGCGCTGGCGGCTGCTCGCCTTCGGCGGCTTCGTCGGCGTCGTCGCCGGCGTGCTGATGTCCAACGTGCTCGTCATCGGTCTCGGCGCCGCCGCCTTCGCGGTCGGCCAGACCTACGTCACCCTGTCGTTCCGTCGCGGCTTCGAGGCCGGCTGGGCGGTCAACGCCCCGGCGAGCCTCGTCGGCAAGCGCGGACGTCCCGAACGGGGCCGCCGGGAACCGTCGTTGGAGGTCTCCGGGCTCGGACCCGCCGAGGGCGGCCGGGACCACCACGACGGCTACGCCGAGCGCGCCCAGGCGCCCGCCCCGGGTCAGGACGCGCCGTACGGGCACGACGACTACGACCGCGACGACGTCTTCACCCCGGCCCGCCCCGCCGATCCCACGGCCGCGGAGACCACCGCCGTCTACGAACCGCAGCCCATGCCGGACGACACCGGCTCGTACGGCGTGTACGCCGACGCCGGTTACGGCACCGGCCAGCAGCAGGCGGCCACCGCGCCGGGCGCCGACCAGGCCTACACCTACGACTACTCCGGCTACGGCCAGCAGCAGGACTACGGCTACGACACCGGCGCCCAGCAGCCGTACGCCGCTTACTCCGATCCGTACATCGGCACCCCCACCTACGGCGGCGGGGCGTACGACACCGGCGGCTACGACACGACCGGTGCGCAGGACTACGGCCAGCAGGCCTACGGGCAGGACCAGTACGCCACCGGGGCGCCCGGCGGCCACGGCGGCGAGACCCCGGCCGGCGGAGTGTGGGTGCCGCAGCAGCGCAGCACCGACGACCCCTACGGCGGCGAACTCCCGCCCGAGCAGCAGCCGTACCCCTACCAGGGCAACGGCCGGCCTCAGGACCAGGGCTACGACGAGCAGTACCGCTACTGAGCGGCCCGCCCGGACCGCTCACTGGGAACCGCGGAACTCCGGTCCCTCCACCACGAGTCCGGCGACCAGCGCGCCCGACATGCCCGCGTGCGGCAGACCGCCGCCGGGGTGCGACCAGCCGCCGACCGTGAACAGACCCTCCCTGCGCGTGCCGTTCGCCGGGTGCAGCAGCCGTCCGCCGGCGCCCGCCAGCGCCGGCGCCGGAATCGCGCCGTCCGTCACACCGGTGTCCGCCGCGACCTCGGCCGGGGCGCGCACCTCGTGCCACAGGAGGCGGTCGCGCAGGCCGGGCACCGCCCGCGCGGCGACGTCGATCAACTGCTCGGCCCGTCGGTCGATCTCCTCGGTCGTGGGCCGGTCCGACGCGCCGCCCAGGGCAGGCACCGCCGCGGAGAGGGTGACCGCCTCATGGTCCGCGTCCGGGACCAGCGCCGGGTCGTCGGGCCGCAGGACCGTGACGGTCGGCCGCGCGGCCATCCCGGGAGCGGCGCCGAACAGGCGGTCCAACTCCACCTCGCGGTCCGCCGCGTGCACCACCGTCCGGTGCGCCGTGCCTTCCGGGCGGCCGCCCCGCAGCGCCAGCAGCACCGTCAGCCGGCTCGCCCCACCGCGCCGTGCGGGCACCTCGTCCTCGCCGCGCACCGGCGAGCCACCGCACAGGCGGTCCAGCACGTCCGGCGCCACGCCGGAGACCACCAACTCGGCCTCCGCCACGGCCCCTTCGGCCAGCTCCACGCCCGCCACCCGGCCGTCCTTCTCGACGATCCCGGTGACCTCGGCGCCGAAGCGGAACTCGACGCGGCGGGCCAGACACCGCTCGTACACCGCCCGCGCCAGCTCCCGCAGACCGCCGCCGCGCACGTACCAGACGCCGAACGCGTACTCCATGTACGGCAGGACGGCGCCGTTCGCCGGGGCGGTGCGGGGGTCCAGGCCATGGGCGAGCGCGTGGCTCTCCAGCAGGGCGGTGAGCCGGGCGTCGCGCAGCTCCCAGGCACCGACCTCGGCGAGCGTGCCCGCCCGGCGGGTGCGCAGCAGCCGCTTGTGCGGGACCGCCGGATAGGGTTCGCGCCCGGCCAGCACCCGCCAGTTCGGCCACAGCGGCTCCTCCAGGAGGGGGCGGCGGGTCCGGTCCCAGGTCTCCCGGGCCCGCACCAGGAAGTCGCCCCAACGCTGCCCGGCCCCCGCACCGAGCGCCGCGTCCAGGGCGGCGACGACACCCGCCCGCGAGGCGTTCGGCAGCGAGACCTCCGTGCCGTCGGCGAACACGTGCCGGGACGACGGGTCGACCTGGACCAGCTGGACGCACGACTCCAGCGGCTCCTTGCCGGTCTTGACGAACAGATCGCGCCAGACCGCGGGCAGTGGGAGCAGACCGGGGCCGGTGTCGAAGGAGAACCCGTCACGCTCGAAGCGGCCCAGGGCTCCGCCGTACGTCCGCGTCCGCTCGTACACCACCACCCGGTGGCCCGCGACGGCCAGCCGGGCGGCCGCCGCCATGGCGCCCATCCCGGCGCCGATCACCGCAATCCGTGCCATGCCAGGGACTTTATCCGCCGCCACCGACACCGCCGTGCGAGGGCTGAGCACCAAAGCGGACGTCCAAGTGACCGGCCGGCGGCGCCGCGCCGTGAGCCGGGGTGCCCAGGGCTGAGTAGCCGTACTCAGTCCGCCAGATGAGTACGCGCACGGATGGGCTCCGACCTGCGGGAACGAGAGAGTGGAGGCACGGAGAGGGGCACGGCTCCGGCACCGGCGGCACGGGGCGCCGGAACGGAGCCGGGCCCGCGATCCGCTCCTTCCGCCGACCGTGGTCGGCGGGAGCGAGGCACGGGGGAGCCCGGAGGGACGACCGGTGACGGGAGTTCCGACGGGGGGACGTACGGGGGAGCAGGAGAAGGCGCCGGTCCGACGGCGGCCCGCGGGGGACGCGGCCACCACGGACCGGCGTTCTTCGTGCGCGGCCCGCGCTCAGCCCCGGCCGCTGACGCGCCCCTGGAGCAGCCGCGACAGCGCGGCGTGCACGTCGTCCAGGGAGCGTTCCGGCTGGAACGCCTTCCAGTCCAGCGCGGCCACCAGCACCATGCCGACCAGCGCCGCGGCGGTCAGCGGCACGTCGATCTCCTCGCTGAACTCACCGCTCGCCACGCCCTCGCGCAGCACGCCCTCCACCACCGCCACGGCCTCCTGGCGGACCACCAGCAGCGTGGACTGCCAGGCCCGGTTGGTGCGCCACAGCTCGGCCACGTACAGCTGGGTGAAGGCCGGGTAGCGGTCGATGAACACGAGCCCCGCGCGGATCATCGCGTCCAGGGCGTCGACCCGGCCGCGGCCCTCCCGGGCCGCCTGCTGCGCGGCCTGGCGCAGCGAGGCGGTCAGCAGACCCACACCGTGCCGCAGCAGCTCCTCGAAGAGGACGGACTTGCTGGCGAAGTTGTAGTAGACCGTGCCCTTCGCGACCCCGGCCCGCTCGGCGATCTCGTCCACGGTGGTGGCGGAGAAGCCCTGCTCGGCGATGAGAGTGACCGCCGCCTCGTAGAGCTTCTGCCGGGTGGCCTCGCGACGGCTGCCGCTCTGCGGGGCGGTGCTGCTGCTTTCCATGGTCCCGATTCTCACAGCACCCTGCGCGGGGACGTCACCGCAGGCCCGCCCGGGACCCGAACCGAACTGTCGATCGAAACAAAGGTCCAGGTCAGAACGGATTGTCAGTGCCATACCTCACGATGGGCACATACGGCACCTCCTGCCCGGGGCGTGCCGTCACGGAGACGACAGGAGGATCGTCATGGCCCACTCGTCCGCAGCCGCCGCCCGGCGGCGCCGCGCAGCCGGCCCTGCACCCTCACTGACCGGACCGGCGAGCGACGTGCACCCCGTGCTCCGCCGGACGACCGCCCCGCCCGCCGCCCTCGACCTGCTCGCCCAGGCCCGGGCCGGACTGGAGGAGGCCACCGCCCTGGAAACGCCGAACGAGCGGTACGCGACGGCCCACCTCGCCGCCCTGCGCACCGCCGCCGCCGTGCTGGCCGCGCGCGGCCGCCCGGAGACCAGTCCGCGGGCCAGGGCCCGCATCCGCAGCGCCTGGGAGGTGCTGCCCGAGATCGCGCCCGAGCTGTCCGACTGGAGCGCGCTGTTCGCCTCCGGCGCGCGGCGCCGCGCCCGCGCCGAGGCGGGCATCCAGGGCGCGGCGGGCCGCCGGGACGCCGACGACCTGATACGGGACGTGGCGATGTTCCTGCGCCTGGTGGAGCGGATGCTGGTCCTCCAGCCGGTCCTGCCCCAGCCCCGGCCCGACGCCGATCGGCCGGGCCCCGAGCGGCCCGGCCGCTCCGACGCGGGTCCCCCGGGCCGCGACCTGCCGGACACCGGATGAGCGGGGGCGGACGGGTGCCCGGCGGGCGCGGCGCAGGCAATAGGGTGGGACTCGCCTGAAGCCTCCCCCTGACCGCACTGGGCTGGGGGCGGCAGCCCGTTCGCTCCGCCCGTGCCCGAGGCGGTGCCGCGCCGAGGAGTCAACTGCCGTGTCGGACCCGATGCGCCCGCCCGCCTCCCAGCCCCGACCGCACCCGGCGGCTCCGCGCTCCGAGCCCTCCCGTTCCCGGGCCGCCCTGCGCACCGCCGTGGTCTGGGACGTCCTCCAGGATGCCCTCGACCGCCGGGTCAAGGCCACCGGCCGCCAGACGCTGGACGTCCTGGACACCGGCGGCGGCAGTGGCAACTTCGCGGTGCCCGTGGCCGGCCTCGGCCACCGCGTCACCGTCGTGGACCCGAGCCCCAACGCCCTGTTCGCCCTGGAGCGCCGCGCCGCCGAGGCCGGTGTCGCCGACCGCGTGCGAGGCGTCCAGGGCGACGCCGGCGGCCTCTTCGACGTGGTCGAGCGGGCCGGCTACGACGTGGTGCTGTGCCACGGCGTCCTGGAGTACGTGGACGACCCCGCGGAGGGCGTCCGCAACGCGGTGGCGGCCCTGCGCGCCGACGGCGTCCTGAGCCTGCTCGCCGCGGGCCTGGGCGGCGCCGTGCTCGCGCGCGCCCTCGCCGGGCACTTCACGGAGGCCCGGCAGGCCCTGGGCGACCCGGACGGCCGCTGGGGCACGGGGGACCCGGTGCCGCGCCGGTTCACCGCCGAGCAGCTCACCGGGCTGGTCGAGGCCGCCGGGCTCCGGATCGGCGCCGTGCACGGCGTACGGGTCTTCGCCGACCTCGTCCCCGGCGGGCTGGTGGACACCGAGCCCGGGGCCATGGACGCCCTGCTGAAACTGGAGGCCGCGGCGGCCGAACTCGCCGCGTTCCACTCCGTGGCCACCCAGCTCCATGTGCTCGGTGAGACGCGAGAGGCCGAGGGGGCCTGAGCCGACCGGTGGGGTAAGGCGCTGATCAGGGGCGCGACTGCAGATGGAGTACGCCACAGGCCCCCCGAACGGGGGGCAGTCGCCGTATGATCGAGGGAGACCGCCCGGCATGACGGGTCGGCCGCTGGGGAATGGGAACTTCAGCGAGCCGGTACGGCCATGACGGAGTCCGGTTGGTCAATTGGCGCAGAGGGGCGGGTTTCACGGGGGCGATTCCCTGCCTATCCTGAAGGGACCCCCCGGGTCGCCCCGGCGACTGCACGATGAGGAGGACTCCGTGCCGCTCTCGGAGCACGAGCAGCGCATGCTCGAGCAGATGGAGCGAGCGCTGTACGCCGAAGATCCCAAGTTCGCGACAGCGCTCGAGGGAAGCGGGCTGCGTACGTACACCCGGCGACGGGTCTACCAGGCGGTCGCGGGCTTCCTCGTAGGTATTGCGCTCCTCATGGCCGGTATGGTCGCCCAGCAGGTGTGGCTCAGCGTGGTGGGCTTCCTCGTCATGCTGGGGTGCGCGGTGCTCGCCGTGACCGGCTGGCGCAAGGCCCCCAAACCCGGCGAGCAGCAGCCGGCGGCCGGTGCCGGTCCGCAGGCAGCGCGCCGCCAAGGACGACAGAAACGGTCGATGATGGACCGCATCGACGAGCGCTGGCAGCGCCGCAGAGATGAGCAGCAGGGCGGCCAGTAGCCCCGTCGGGGCAGCGGCTCACCAGGACATCCGCGTGTGAGGGGGTGACCACCGTCCGGGTGGTCACCCCCTCACTCACGCCCGAGCGCGCCCGCGCCGCCGCCCAGAGGCGAGGACCAACGCCCCCCCGCTCAGCCCCCGGCCGAAGGGGAAGCCCGACCAGCCGCGGGACTCGGCCGCCCGGCCGACGAGTTCAGCCGCTCTGCTGCCGGGCTAGGTCCCACTGGTCGCCGGGTTCAGCCGCTCCCCTGTCAGGCCTGGCCCCATCGGCCGACGGGCTTGCCACACCGACCCACGGACCCGCTGTCCGGCTCAGTCACCCGGCCGAAGGGCTCAGCTCCACTTTCGGCGGCCTCGGCCGCCCGACCGACCGGGCTTCGTCCTATCGGCCGACGGGTTTGCCGCACTGACCCACGGACCCGCTGTCTCAGCTGTCCGGCTCAGTCACCCGGCGGAAGGGCTCAGCTCCACTTTCGGTGGTCTCGGCCGCCCGACCGACCGGGCTTCGTCCTATCGGCCGACGGGTTTGCCGCACTGACCCACGGCCTCGACGGGGCTCTGCTCCACCGGACCACGGCCGCCGCCGCTCCGGCCAACGGCCGACAGGCCGGGCCCAACCGGCCGACGGGCTCATCCAGGCCCATGGGCTCAGCCGTCCGGCCCTCGGCCTCAGCCCTGTTGGTCCGACGTTTTTCGCCATACCGGGCGGGCCGCCGCGGCTCGTCGTTTCAGGGCCGTCCAGCGGGCCGACACCGTCCAGGTCACCCGAATGGCCGAACGGGGGGCGAACCGTGCGCGCAGCCGGGTGCCGCGGCCGACCGCGGCCCGCAGACCGGCGGCCGCCAGCCGGACGTCCTCCGTCAGTCCAGCCGTCAGACGCGGTTGCGGCGCGTAGAGGACCTGCTCCACGGCGTCCGCCACCCGATGGACCGCCTGCGCGGCCGTCGGCTCCAGCCGGCCCAGCCGGACGATGCGGGCCGCCGCCTTGCGCGGGGTCTGCGACTCCTGGGGCGGGATGCCGAGATCCCACGCCGTGTCGGTCAGCTCCTGCCACACCGCGAGGGTGTGCGGGGCGGCGTCCGCCGCACCGCGGCCGTGCGAACCGAGCCGTACCGCCCGGGCCCGCAGCCGCCACAGCATCGGGGCGAGCGGGATCAGCAGCACCGCGAGCCCGGCCAGGGCCCAGGCCAGCAGCGCGTACCACTGCGGTCCGCCGCCGCCGGTGACGGGCACGGCCACCGCGGACTCGGTGGAGCAGGCGTCCAGCTTCTTGTCCTGCGGGGAGCAGGTGTCGCTCGACGAGGGCGCCGCCGACGGCTCCGTCTCCGTGTTCTGCGACGGCAGCGCCGGGTCCGGCACCGAGCTGCCCGGCCGGTCCGTGATGGTGTACGACGGCGTCGAGCCACGCGTCGGTGTCGGCTCGAAGCGGGTCCAGCCCACGCCCTCGAAGTACACCTCGGGCCACGCGTGCGCGTCCCGCAGCCCCACGGACACCGAGCCGTCCGCCTGCGGGGAGCCCGGCGCGAAGCCCACCGCGACCCTGGCCGGAATGCCCAGGGAGCGGGCCATCGCCGCCATGGCGAAGGAGAAGTGGACGCAGAAGCCCTCCTTGTCCTTCAGGAACCGGGCGATCGCGTCCGAGCCGCTGCCGACCTTGACCTGGGTGTCGTACTCGAAGCCGCCGTTGATCGCGAAGTACTCCTGGAGCCTGACCGCCTGCTGGTAGGGGTTCGCGGCGCCGGCGGTGACCTCGCGGGCGGTCCGGGAGACCACCGCGGGCAGTGAGTCGGGCAGCCGCGTGTACTCGCGCAGGAGCGCAGCCGAGGGCTGGGGCGCCGCGGCGAGCTGCTCCGCCGTCGGCTGCACGTTCAGGCTGCGTACCTCGTACCTCAGCCCGCGGGTGTTCTGGCCGTGATCGCCGACCAGGGTCATGCCGACGGGTTCGTAGCGCCAGTTGCCCGCGACGCGCACGCCGCTGGGCGGGTAGGGCATGGGCAGCCAGTCCTGGGCGTACCAGTCGGCGGCCGAGACCAGGGTCCGGGTCTCGGTGCGCTTGATGTCGGGACCGAGCCCCGCCGGGGTGGGGAACGTGCCGTCCGGCACGGCGGTGATGTGCCGCTTGGACGGCTTCCAGGTGGTGCCGTCGAAGTCGTCCAGGGACACGATGCGCAGGTACAGGCTGGACAGGTCCTCGGAGTCCGTCTGGACGGAGAGGACCTGGCGGTCCTCGTTGACGTTGAGGCTGTCCCGCAGGGACACCAGCGGGTTCACCGCGGAGATCGTGCCGCCGCCACCGGTGCCGGAGCCCACGCCGCCGCGGGCGCCGTCCAGCAGCCCGCCGTCCATCGCGGGCAGGGCGAGCGGCACCACCAGGGCGATGCCCAGCGCGAAGGCGCCGATGCGCCGTCCCGTGCGGACCGGGGCGAGGGCGCGCCCCTGCTCCGGGCCCGGGGCGCGCGCCGCGCCGCCGAAGACCCGGCCCCACTGGGAGAGCCGGTCGCGCCCCTCGGCCAGCAGCAGCATCAGGTAGCCGACCGCCGCGACCAGGAACCACAGCCAGTCGGCGCCACCCTCGGACAGCCCAGCGGCCACCGAGTAGAGGGCGAGCAGCGGCAGGCCGGCCGGGGCGGCGCTGCGGAAGGTCACCGCGAGGGTGTCCACCAGCAGCCCGATCACCAGGACGCCGCCGACCAGCATCAGCCGGATGCCGTCGGACTCCAGTGGCGCCGGGATCGCGTACCGGGCGATGTCGTCGCCGCCCTGCTGGAGGAGGTCGGCGAAGCGCTGGAAGGCCTGCGGGCCGGGGAGCAGCCCGGCGAGCGCCTGCTGCCGGGCGAAGACCAGGGTCAGCAGCAGCAGTGTGACCAGGGCCTGCGCCGCGATGGTCAGCGGCCGCGCCAGCGGCACCCGCCGCGCCACCGCGCCCACTGCCGACTGCACCGCCAGCAGGACCGCCGCCTGCAGGATCCACGTGGCCGGCTCGACCAACGGCAACAACGCACAGGCCGCCATCAGGGTGGCCGCCCACGCACACACGGCCAACCGCGCCCGCCCGCTCATCGCGTCGCCTCCCGCGCGCTCATCGCATCCCCTTTCCGCCGGTCGGCGTGGTGAGGGTGGTGCGTTCGTGGTCGGCCAGGCGCCACAGCTCCTCCACGGTGGCACCCCGGGGCACGGTCACGGCGGTCCAGCCCGACTCGCGGAGCATCCGCAGCCGCTCCCCGCCCCTGTCCAACGGGCCGGGCGCGTCGGCCGGTTCCCGGGCCCAGGTCTCGCTGTCCAGGACGAAGGCGACGGCGCCGCCGCTGCGCTGCCGCATCTTGGCCGCCACCGTGACCTGCTCCTCGTCCAGGTCGCCGAAGAACGCCACCAGCAGCCCCTCGTTCCCACCGCGCAGCACGTCGTACGCCCGCGACAGACTCGTGCCGTCGGAGTGGTCGATCACGGCGAGGGTGTCCATCATCAGCCCGGCCGCGTCGGCCGTGCCCTGGCTCGCGCCCGCGAAGCCGTCGGCGCCCTCGCCCGGCACCGAGTTGCCGCTGTCGGTGAGCAGCCGGACGGAGAAGCCCCGCTCCAGCATGTGCACCAGCACGGACGCGGCGCCCGACACCGCCCACTCGAAGGCCGAGTCCGGGCCCGCACCCTCGTAGGCCACCACCCGGGTGTCGAGGAGCACCGTGCAGCGGGCCCGCTGCGGCTGCTCCTCGCGGCGCACCATCAGCTCGCCGTAGCGCGCGGTGGAGCGCCAGTGCACGCGGCGCAGGTCGTCGCCGTACCGGTACCCGCGCGGGATCACGTCGTCCTCGCCGGCCAGGGCCAGCGAGCGCTGCCTGCCCTCGCCGTACCCCTTCGCCTCACCGCTCAGCCGCACCGGCGGCAGCGCCTCCACGCGCGGGATCACGGTCAGCGTGTCGTACGTCGAGAAGGAGCGGGTCAGCTCGCACAGGCCGAACGGGTCGGTCAGGCGCAGTTGCAGCGGGCCCAGCGGGTACCGGCCGCGCAGGTCGGAGCGGACCCGGTAGGACACCTCGCGGCGGCCGCCCGGCTCCACCCGGTCGAGTACGAAGCGGGGGCGCGGGCCGAGCACGTAGGGCACCCGGTCCTGGAGCATCAGCAGACCGGTGGGCAGCCGGGAGACGTTGTCGACGCGCAGGTGGACCCGGGCCTCGCTGCCCGCGGGCACCCGCACGGGGGAGAGCCGGCGACTGCCCGCGACCCGGTACCGCGTGCGGTAGAGCACGGCCGCGCAGACCAGCGGCAGGGCCCCCAGGAGCAGCCCGACCCGCAGCAGATCGCTCTGCCCCAGGACGTACGCGCAGACCGCGGCCGCGATGCCGGCGGCCAGGAAGGAGCGCCCACGGGTGGTCAGACCGGCCAGGGCGGTCCGGACACCGCCGCCCTCGCCCCGGTCGGCCTCGGGCCGGTCCGTCCACCCGGCGTCCATCACAGCCTCCGCGGCGGTTGCTGACCGTACGCCGACGTGCCGCGGCCCACGCCGAAGCCCGTCTGCTGCTGCGGCGCCGCGGGCACCGGGGTGCGCTGCAGGATCTCCTCGACGACCTGCTCGGCGGTGCGGCGGTTGAGCTGGGCCTGCGCGGTCGGCAGCAGCCGGTGGGCCAGCACGGCGACCGCGAGGGCCTGCACGTCGTCCGGCAGCGCGTACTCCCGGCCGCTCAGGGCGGCGGACGCCTTCGCCGCGCGCAGCAGATGCAGCGTGGCACGCGGCGAGGCGCCGAGTCTGAGGTCGGGGTGGGCGCGGGTGGCCGCGACCAGGTCCACCGCGTACCGCCGCACCGGGTCCGCCACGTGGACACCGCGGACCGCCTCGATCAGCTTCAGGATCTCGTGCGCGTGCGCCACCGGCTGCAGATCGTCCAGCGGGTTGACCCCGCCGTGCACGTCGAGCATCTGGAGCTCGGCCTCCGGGCTCGGATAGCCGATGGAGACCCGGGCCATGAAGCGGTCCCGCTGGGCCTCCGGGAGCGGGTAGGTGCCCTCCATCTCGACCGGGTTCTGCGTCGCCACCACCATGAACGGGCTGGGCAGCTCGTAGGTCTGGCCGTCGATGGTGACCTGGCGCTCCTCCATCGACTCCAGCAGCGCCGACTGCGTCTTCGGCGACGCGCGGTTGATCTCGTCGCCGATCACCACCTGCGCGAAGATGGCGCCCGGTTTGAACTCGAAGTCCCGGCGCTGCTGGTCCCAGATGGACACCCCGGTGATGTCCGAGGGCAGCAGGTCCGGCGTGAACTGGATCCGGCGCACGGAGCAGTCGATGGACCGCGCCAGCGCCTTGGCCAGCATGGTCTTGCCGACCCCCGGCACATCCTCGATCAGCAGGTGTCCCTCGGCCAGCAGCACGGTCAGCGAGAGCCGTACGACCTCGGGCTTGCCCTCGATCACGTCCTCCACCGAACCGCGTACCCGCTCGACCACCGCGGTCAGATCAGTGAGGCTCGCTCGATCGTCATAGGTCGTCACCCGGCCCTCCTCGGCCTTGCCCCGCACTCCCTGGGAAGTGGAGGTTCCCCAACTTGCCGGGCAGGCCCCGCACCGCGGACCGGCCCACCCCGAATCACGGACACCGCCCGGAAAAAGTTCCGCGCGACGCCACTTCCCGCATTCTTGCCGCCGTTACCGATTCGTGTCACTCGCCTGTGGACAACTGGCCGCGATATGTCGGCCCTTACGGCCTTTGCGGAGCTTGCACCGCGGGACGTCGGGGCGGGCCGCCGGATCAGGCCGGGGCGACCTCGCGCAGCAGGCCGGTCTTCACGTCGAAGACGAAACCGCGCACGTCCTCGGTGTGCAGCAGGAACGGCGAGGTGCGCACCCGTTCGATCGACTGCCGCACGTCCTGGTCGGCGTCCCGGAAGGCCTCCACCGCCCACACCGGACGCTGGCCGACCTCCAGCTCCAGATCGTGCCGGAATTCCTCGGTGATGGACTCCATGCCGCACCCCGTGTGGTGGATGAGGACCACGCTGCGGGTGCCGAGCGCCCGCTGGCTGATCGTCAGGGAGCGGATCACGTCGTCGGTGACGACACCGCCCGCGTTGCGGATGGTGTGGCAGTCGCCGAGCTTCAGACCGAGCGCGGCGTGCAGGTCAAGGCGCGCGTCCATGCAGGCGACGACCGCCACGCGCTGTACGGGCCGGGCGTCCATCCCGGGGTCGGTGAACGCGGCGGCGTAGCGCTCGTTCGCCTCGACGAGCCGGTCGGTGACGGTGTGGTCGGCCACTATGGCGGATTCGGGGCCAGCGGGTACCGATGCAGAAGTCGTCATATCCATGACGTTACTGGCCGTCCCCGCCCGTGGCCCGCTGTGAAGCGGGACAAAGAACGTCATCGAGGCTTGTTGTGAGCCAACCCACAGGGCGGAGCGGACGCGGCCGTACGAGTGAAAAGCGGCGCGACGCCGGTTTGCGGACGCCGGGGTCCGCGACGCGCAGGCCGGTTGATTGACCGGGCGACACGGTGGACTAAAGTGACGCGAAGCGGGAGGCGAGGTCCTCCCTGCTGGACTGAATTCCCCGGAGACCTGGGCGACGTCCCGCCAGATCTCCCCACGTGCGCGGCGCGTACGTACGGCTCGGCCTCCTCCCGCTCCCGGCCGGCCGACGCTCTTGGCGCCGGCAGGCCTCCCCTTCAGATGCGAGCGGGAGGGGACCCGGCAGTGCGTGACGCCGCGCCGGACCTGAGAGGCCGCCCCACTTGAGCCAGAGTCGACACGTCCCGGTGATGCTCCAGCGGTGTCTGGACCTGCTGGCGCCCGCCCTTCAGGAGCCGGGAGCCGTGGTCGTCGACTGCACGCTGGGGCTCGGCGGGCACAGCGAGGCGCTCCTCGAACGCTTCCCCGAGGCCCGGCTCGTCGCGCTCGACCGCGACAAGGAGGCCCTGCGCCTGTCCGGCGAGCGGCTCGCCCCGTACGGCGAGCGCGCCACCCTCGTGCACGCCGTCTACGACGAGCTGCCCGACGTGCTCGACCGGCTCGGCGTCCCCCGCGTCCAGGGCGTGCTGTTCGACCTCGGCGTCTCCTCCATGCAGCTCGACGAGGCCGACCGCGGCTTCGCCTACGCCCAGGACGCCCCGCTCGACATGCGGATGGACCAGACGACCGGCATGAGCGCCGCCGAGGTCCTCAACACCTACCCGCCCGGCGAACTCGTCCGCATCCTGCGCGCGTACGGCGAGGAGAAGCAGGCCAAGCGGATCGTGTCCGCGGTCGTCCGCGAGCGCGAGAAGGAGCCGTTCACCAACAGTGCCCGCCTCGTGGAGCTGATCCGCGCGGCGCTGCCGCAGGCCGCCAAGCGCACCGGCGGCAACCCGGCCAAGCGCACCTTCCAGGCCCTGCGCATCGAGGTGAACGGCGAGCTGTCGGTCCTGGAACGGGCGATCCCGGCGGCCGTCGAGTCCCTCGCGGTTGGCGGACGGATCGCCGTGCTGTCGTACCACTCACTGGAGGACCGACTGGTCAAACAGGTGTTCGCGGCCGGCGCCGCCAACACCGCGCCGCCCGGCCTGCCTGTGGTCCCCGAACGCTACGCACCGCGGCTCAAGCTGCTCACCCGCGGTGCCGAACTCCCCACCGAGGAGGAGATCGCCGAGAACCGGCGCGCGGCACCGGCACGGCTGCGCGGCGCCGAGCGCATCAGGGAGTCCCTCGGGTGATGGGAGTCCCTCGGGTGGACCGAACGAGGCAGGCCAGGCACGGGTGCGGACGGCCCATCCCGGGCCGGGGGGAGGGCACGTGAGCAGGAAACCCGAACTGAAGGGCAGGGCGGCCCGGCTCGCCCGGCTCCTGCCCACCGGCGGCACCCGGGGCCAGGCGGCCCGGGCGCCCTTCGTCCTCCTGGTCGTCGCCCTCCTCGGCGGCGGCCTCATCGTGCTCCTCGTGCTGAACTCCGCCCTGAGCGAGGGCTCCTTCCAGCTGGACGACCTCAAGCAGGGCACCAAGGAGCTGACCGACGAGGAACAGGCGCTCCAACGGGACATCGACGCCTACTCCGCCCCCGGCGCCCTCCAGCGCCGCGCCCGCGAACTGGGAATGGTGCCCGGCGGCGACCCCGCCTTCCTCGATCCCGACGGCACCGTCAAGGGCGCGCCCAGCCCGGCGCCCGCCGCCGCCACCCCGCTCGTGCTCGCCCCCGAGGCGCTCGCCTCGACGTCCGCCGGCGCGGCCACCGGCACGCCCTCGCCCTACACCGAGCCGTCGGCACCGGCCCCCACGCCCACCACCGCGGCCACACCCAGCACAGCCGCCACCCCCACCGCAGCGGCGACGCCCACCCCGACCCCGACTCCCGGCAGGTGACGGAAGTGTCCGACAGGGAACCGCCGCGCCGCCGGGTGCCCGGACCCGCGAGGCCCGTCCGCCCCGGCGGCGGGCGCCGCCCGGGTCCGGGCTCCCGGCCGGCCCGCAGGCCAGGACCGCCCCGGCCGGCGCCCCGCGCCTTCCGGCCGGGCAGCCCGCGCCCCCGGCTGCGCATGATCGGCCTCGCGCTGACCCTGGTGCTGGCCGCCTTCGTCGTCCGGCTCCTCCAGGTGCAGGCCGTCGACGCCGGCACGTACTCCGCGAAGGCCGAGCAGAACCGCTACGTGGTGCACACCCTGCCCGCCGAGCGCGGCGGGATCACCGACCGCAACGGCGTCGCCCTCGCGACCACCGTGGACTCCTACGACATCACCGCCGACCCCACGATGTTCACCCGCGAGCAGCTGAAGGTCGACGACGGGCCCGAGCAGGCGGCGGCGCTCCTCGCACCGATCCTCGGCCAGGACCAGGAGCAGCTGGCCAAGGTGCTCCGCCCGAAGAACAAGGACCTGCGCTACGTCCGCCTCGCGCGCCGGCAGACCCCCCAGGTCTGGAACCAGATCAAGGACCTGAAGACCGCGCTCACCACGAAGGCGGAGACAGACAGGTCGACGGTCAACGTACTCGGGGGCGTCTTCGCCGACCCCAGCAGCAAGCGCGTGTACCCGGGCGGCGACCTCGCCGCCGGCATCCTCGGCTGGGTCGGCGCCGACGGCAAGGGCGGCGGCGGCCTGGAGCGGAAGCTGGACAAGACGCTGGCCGGCGAGGACGGCAAGATCCGCTACGCGCAGTCCGGCGGGCGCCAGGTGCCCACCGCCGGTTCCACCGAGACCCCGGCCGTGCCCGGCAGCGACGTCGAGCTGACCATCGACCGCGACATCCAGTGGGCCGCGCAGCACGCCATCAGCGAGCAGGTGGAGAAGTCCAAGGCGGACGGCGGCTACGTCATCGTCCAGGACACGCAGACCGGCGAGATCCTCGCCATGGCCAACTCGCCGGGCTTCGATCCGGGCGACCTCGCCCACGCCGACCCGAAGGCGCTGGGCAACGCCGCCCTCCAGGACGCCTTCGAACCGGGCTCCACCGCCAAGGTGCTGTCGATGGCGGCCGTGCTGGAGGAGAACGTCGCCACCCCGGGCACCCACATCACCGTCCCCAACCGGCTCAAGCGCGGCGACCGGCTGTTCAAGGACGACATCGACCACCCGACCTGGTACCTCACGCTCAACGGTGTGCTCGCCAAGTCCAGCAACATCGGCACGATCATGGCCACCGGCGAACTGGGCAAGACCCAGGCCGAGGCCAACCAGGTGCTCTACTCCTACCTGCGCAAGTTCGGCCTCGGCGGCTACAGCGGGCTCGGCTTCCCCGGGGAGACCAAGGGCATCCTGGCGCCGCCCGGCCAGTGGTCGACCTCGCAGCAGTACACGATTCCTTTCGGCCAGGGCGTCTCCGTGAACGCGCTCCAGGCGGCCTCGATCTACTCGACCATCGCCAACGGCGGCGTCCGGATCGAACCCACGCTCGTCCGCGGCACCAAGGGCGACGACGGACGCTTCACCCCCGCCCCGGAACCCAAGAAGACCCGCGTGACCAGCGAGAAGACCGCCAAGACCCTCTCGCAGATGCTGGAGTCCGTGGTCGACGACGAGGAGGGCACCGGCACCAAGGCCCGCATCCCCGGCTACCGGGTGGCGGGCAAGACGGGCACGGCCAACCGGGTGGATCCGGCCACCGGCAAGTACCACGGCTACACCTCGTCGTTCGCCGGGTTCGCCCCCGCCGACAAGCCCCGCGTCACCGTCTACTGCGCCATCCAGAACGCCACCGAGGGCAGCTACTTCGGCGGCCAGATCTGCGGCCCCATCTACAAGCAGGTCATGGAGTTCGCCCTGAAGACCCTCCAGGTCCCGCCCACCGGGGCCGCCCCCGCGAGGCTCCCGGTCACCTTCGAACCCTGAGCCGTGACCCCCGCCCCGCACCGAGCCCGTACCGAGCCAGCGCCGTTTCAGTACCGAGCCACCAGGAACCACCCGTGACAACGATCACCCCCGACCCCGGGAACCGGAGCGCCTCCCAGGCCTCCTCCCAGCCCTCGCTTCGCCGGGAAGCGGGTACTCCCGGTACGCTCACCGCCGTGCCACACCCTGATCAGTCCCAAACCACCCAGAAGGGCCACCCCGTGACATACCCGGGACCGCCCCGGCCGGTGCGGATCTCCGCCACACCCCTCGCGGAACTCGCCGATCAGCTGGGTGTCCCCGCGCCGGACGGCTCCGCGGAGATCACGGGCATCACCCACGACTCGCGTGCCGTCCGCCCCGGTGACCTCTACGCCGCCCTTCCCGGAGCCCGCCTCCACGGCGCCGACTTCGTCACCCAGGCCGCCGGCCTCGGCGCGGCCGCCGTGCTGACCGACCCGGCCGGCGCGGAGCGGGCGGCCGCCGCCGGCCTGCCGGCGCTCGTCGTCGACGACCCGCGCGCGCGGATGGGCGAACTGGCGGCCACGATCTACGGCCACCCGGGCCGCGACCTGCTCCAGATCGGCATCACCGGCACCTCCGGCAAGACCACCACCGCCTACCTCGTCGAGGGCGGGCTGCGCACGGCGAAGTCCACCGGCATGATCGGCACGGTCGAGATGCGCATCGGCGACGAGCGCATCAAGTCCGAGCGCACCACGCCCGAGGCCACCGACCTCCAGGCGCTGTTCGCGGTCATGCGCGAGCGCGGCACCGAGGCGGTCGCCATGGAGGTCTCCAGCCACGCCCTGGTGCTCGGCCGCGTCGACGCCTGCGTCTTCGACATCGCGGTCTTCACCAACCTCAGCCCGGAGCACATGGAGTTCCACTCCGGCATGGAGGACTACTTCCAGGCGAAGGCGCAGCTCTTCACCCCCGAGCGCAGCAGACTCGGCGTGGTCAACGTCGACGACGAGTACGGCCGCCGGCTCGCGCGCGAGGCCACCGTCCCGGTCGTCACCTACTCCGCCGAGGGCCACCCCGACGCCGACTGGCGCGCCGACGAGGTCGAGGTCGGCCCGCTGGACTCCACGTTCACCGTGCTCGGGCCCAAGGGCGAGCGGATCGCCGCCAAGTCGCCGCTGGCCGGGCCGTTCAACGTGGCGAACACCCTCGCCGCGATCGTCGCCCTGGCCACCGCCGGACTCGATCCGCAGAGCGCCGCCGACGGTGTCGCCGCCGTACCGGGCGTGCCGGGCCGGCTGGAGCGCGTGGACGAGGGCCAGCCCTTCTTCGCGGTGGTCGACTACGCCCACAAGACCGACGCCGTCGAGTCGGTGCTGCGGGCCCTGCGCAAGGTCACCGAAGGCCGGCTGCACGTGGTGCTCGGCTGCGGCGGCGACCGGGACACCACCAAGCGGGAGCCGATGGGCGCCGCCGTGGCCCGGTTCGCCGACACCGCCGTACTGACCTCCGACAACCCCCGCTCCGAGGACCCCCTCGCGATCCTCGCGACCATGCTCCAGGGCGCCGCGTCCGTGCCCGCGCACGAGCGCGGAGAGGTGCAGGTCTTCGAGGACCGGGCCGCCGCGATCGCCGCCGCCGTCGCCCGGGCGGAGCCCGGCGACACGGTGCTGGTGGCCGGCAAGGGCCACGAGCAGGGCCAGGACATCGCCGGGGTCGTCCGTCCCTTCGACGACCGCCAGGTGCTCCGCGAAGCCATCCAGAAGAACCAGGGATGAGATCCCGAATGATCCAGCCGATCCTGATCCCGATCCAGGGGACGAACTTGTGATCACCCTCTCACTCGCCGAGATCGCAGAAGTCGTCGGCGGGCGGATGCACGACATACCGGACGCCTCCGCCGAGATCACCGGGCCGGTCGTCCGGGACTCCCGGGAAGCGGTGCCCGGCAGCCTCTTCGTCGCCTTCGTGGGCGAACGGGTGGACGGCCACGACTACGCCGCGCAGGTCGTCGAAGCGGGTGCGGTGGCCGTCCTCGGCTCCCGCCCCGTCGGCGTGCCCGCGATCGTCGTGGACGACGTCCAGACCGCCCTCGGCGCCCTCGCCCGGCACGTCGTACGCCGCCTCGGCACCACCCTCGTGGCCCTCACCGGGTCGGCGGGCAAGACCAGCACCAAGGACCTGATCGCCCAGGTGCTGCGCCGCAAGGCGCCCACGGTCTTCACGCCCGGTTCCATGAACAACGAGGTCGGGCTGCCGCTCACCGCGCTCACCGCCACCGACGAGACCAGGTTCCTCGTCCTGGAGATGGGCGCCCGCGGCATCGGCCACATCCGGTACCTGTGCGAGCTGACCCCGCCGAGGATCGGTCTCGTCCTCAACGTCGGCTCCGCGCACATCGGCGAGTTCGGCGGCCGGGAACAGATCGCCCAGGCCAAGGGCGAACTCGTCGAGGCGCTGCCGCCGGCCGAGGAGGGCGGCACCGCGGTCCTCAACGCGGACGACCCGCTCGTACGGGCCATGGCCTCCCGAACGAAGGCGAAGGTGATCCTTTTCGGAGAGTCCGGCGAAGCGGACGTTCGCGCCGAGAACGTGCGACTCACGGACACCGGACAGCCTTCCTTCAGCCTTCACACACCCTCCGGTGCAAGCGATGTGACCATGCGCCTGTACGGTGAGCACCACGTGTCGAACGCGCTCGCCGCGGCCGCCGTCGCCCACGAGTTGGGCATGTCCGCAGACGAGATCGCCACCGCGCTCTCCGAGGCGGGCTCCCTCTCCCGCTGGCGGATGGAGGTCACCGAGCGCCCGGACGGCGTGACGGTCGTCAACGACGCCTACAACGCGAACCCCGAGTCCACGAAGGCCGCACTGCGTGCGCTGGTGGCCATGGGAAAGGGGCGTCGTACGTGGGCGGTGCTCGGCAAGATGGCCGAGCTCGGGGACGAGGCGCTCGCCGAGCACGACGCGGTCGGACGGCTCGCCGTCCGGCTCAACGTCAGCAAGCTCGTCGCGGTCGGGGGCAGGGAAGCCCAATGGCTGCAACTGGGCGCATATAACGAGGGTTCGTGGGGTGAGGAGTCGGTGCACGTGTCCGACGCACAGGCGGCGGTCGACCTGTTGCGCAGCGAGTTGCGCCCGGGGGACGTCGTGCTCGTGAAGGCGTCCCGTTCGGTGGGTCTGGAGAGCGTCGCCACGGCGCTGCTGGAGACCGGCGCCGAGGGTGAGGTTGCCGCCCGATGATGAAGCAGATCCTGTTCGCAGGAGTCATTGGCCTCTTCCTGACGCTGGTCGGCACCCCGCTGCTGATCAAGCTCCTGGCCCGCAAGGGCTACGGCCAGTACATCCGCGACGACGGACCGCGCGAGCACGCCAGCAAGCGCGGTACGCCGACCATGGGTGGCATCGCCTTCATCCTGGCGACGGTCGTCGCGTACTTCCTCGCCAAGGGCATCACCAGCTATCTGGACCCGGACATCGACGCGGGGCCGACCTTCTCCGGTCTGCTGGTGCTCGGCCTGATGGTGGGCATGGGCCTGGTCGGCTTCCTCGACGACTACATCAAGATCGTCAAGCGGCGCTCGCTGGGCCTGCGGGCCAGGGCGAAGATGATCGGCCAGCTGACCGTCGGCATCGCCTTCGCCGTGCTGGCGCTGCAGTTCGCGGACAACCGGGGCAACACCCCGGCGTCCACGAAGCTGTCGTTCATCACCGACTTCGGCTGGACCATCGGCCCGGTGCTGTTCGTCATCTGGGCGCTGTTCATGATCCTCGCGATGTCGAACGGCGTGAACCTCACCGACGGCCTGGACGGCCTGGCCACCGGCGCCTCCGTCCTGGTCTTCGGCGCCTACACCTTCATCGGCGTCTGGCAGTTCCAGGAGTCCTGCGCCAACGCGCTGACCCTGACCAACCCGGGTGCCTGCTACGAGGTGAGAGACCCGCTCGACCTCGCGGTGGTCGCCTCCGCGCTGATGGGTTCCTGCCTCGGCTTCCTGTGGTGGAACACCTCGCCGGCCAAGATCTTCATGGGCGACACCGGTTCGCTCGCGCTCGGCGGTGTGCTCGCGGGTCTGGCGATCTGCTCGCGCACCGAACTGCTGATGGCCATCCTCGGCGGCCTGTTCGTCCTGATCACCATGTCGGTGGTCATCCAGGTCGGATCCTTCCGCCTCACCGGCAAGCGGGTCTTCCGGATGGCGCCACTCCAGCACCACTTCGAACTCAAAGGCTGGTCCGAGGTCCTTGTCGTGGTCCGCTTCTGGATCATCCAGGGCATCTGCGTGATCGTCGGACTCGGTCTCTTCTACGCGGGATGGGCAACGGACAAGTGACCTCCTCGGTGCCTTCGGAATTCACCGGCAAGCACATCACCGTCGCCGGGCTCGGCGTCTCCGGCGTCCCTGCGGCCAAGGTGCTGCACGGGCTCGGCGCGCACGTCACCGTCGTCAACGACGGCGCCGACGAGCGGGCACGCGCGCAGGCGGCGGAGCTGGAGGCGCTCGGCGTCACCGTGCGCCTGGGCGACGGCGACACCCTGCCCGAAGGCACCGAGCTGATCGTCACCGCACCCGGCTGGAAGCCCACCAAGCCCCTGTTCACGGCGGCCGAGCAGGCCGGCGTCCCGGTCTGGGGCGACGTGGAGCTGGCCTGGCGGCTGCGCGGCCCGGACGCCGCGCCCTGGCTGGCCGTCACCGGCACCAACGGCAAGACGACGACCGTCCAGATGCTCGCGTCGATCCTGAAGGCGGCCGGGCTGCGCACCGCCGCCGTCGGCAACATCGGCGTCTCCCTGCTGGACGCGGTCACCGGCGAGGAGGAGTACGACGTCCTCGCCGTGGAACTGTCCAGCTACCAGCTCCACTGGGCGCCCTCGCTGCGCGCCCACTCCGCCGCCGTGCTCAACCTCGCCCCGGACCACCTCGACTGGCACGGCTCGATGGAGGCCTACGCCGCCGACAAGGGCCGTGTGTACGAGGGCAACCAGGTCGCCTGTGTCTACAACGTGGCCGACAAGGCGACCGAGGACCTGGTCCGCGCCGCCGACGTCGAGGAGGGCTGCCGGGCGGTCGGCTTCACGCTCGGCACACCCGGCCCCTCCCAACTCGGCGTCGTGGAGGGCCTCCTGGTCGACCGGGCCTTCGTCGAGGACCGGCACAAGAACGCCCAGGAGCTGGCCGAGGTCTCCGACGTCAACCCGCCGGCCCCGCACAACATCGCCAACGCCCTCGCCGCCGCGGGCCTCGCCCGCGCCTTCGGCGTCTCCGCCGCCGCCGTACGGGACGGGCTGCGCGCCTTCACACCGGACGCCCACCGCATCGCGCACGTCGCCGACGTGGACGAGGTGGCCTACGTGGACGACTCCAAGGCCACCAACACCCACGCGACCGAGGCCTCCTTGGCGGCGTACGAGTCGATCGTGTGGATCGCCGGCGGACTGGCCAAGGGCGCGACCTTCGACGAACTGGTCGCGGGGGCGGCGAAGCGGCTGCGCGGCGCCGTCCTCATCGGCGCCGACCGCGCCCTGATCCGCGAAGCCCTGGCGCGACACGCGCCCGAAGTACCGGTGGTCGACCTCGACCGGACCGACACTGGTGCGATGCTCCAGGCCGTCCAGGAGGCGCGGCGGCTCGCCCGGCCCGGCGACACGGTGCTGCTGGCACCGGCCTGTGCCTCCATGGACATGTTCACCAACTACAACCAGCGCGGTGACGCGTTCGCGCAGGCCGTTCGCGAACTCGGCGCCTGACCCGGCCGTCTCCTGCCGCCGGGTGAACTCGGGAGGACGCGTGGGACGGTCCATGCCGACGTACAGCGGAGGCCGCGATGCCCGGTAGTCCCCAGAGCCGCACCGGACGTCCGCCCGTACAGCGGTCCGTCAAGCGGCCCGTCACACCGGGGCCGCCGCACGAGAACCCCGTGCTCCGCCTCTACCACCGGCTGCGCCGTGCCTGGGACCGGCCGCTGACCGCGTACTACTTGATCTTCGGTGGCAGTCTGCTGATCACCGTGCTCGGCCTGGTGATGGTCTACTCGGCGTCCCAGATCACCGCGCTCCAGCTGTCGCTGCCCGGTTCGTACTTCTTCCGCAAGCAGGCGCTCGCGGCGCTCATCGGCGCCGGCCTCCTGGTCGCCGCCATGAGGATGCCGGTCAAACTGCACCGGGCGCTGGCCTACCCGATCCTCGCGGGGGCCGTGTTCCTGATGATCCTGGTCCAGGTGCCGGGGATAGGGGTCGCGGTCAACGGCAACCAGAACTGGATCTCGCTGGGCGGCTCCTTCCAGATCCAGCCCAGCGAGTTCGGCAAGCTGGCCCTGGTGCTGTGGGGCGCGGACCTGCTCGCCCGCAAGCACGACAAGAAGCTGCTGACCCAGTGGAAGCACATGCTGGTGCCGCTGGTGCCGGCCGCCTTCATGCTGCTCGGGCTGATCATGATCGGCGGCGACATGGGTACCGCCATCATCCTCACGGCGATCCTCTTCGGCCTGCTGTGGCTGGCCGGGGCGCCCACCCGGATGTTCGCGGGCGTGCTCTCGATCGCCCTGCTGCTCGGCTTCATCCTCATCAAGACCAGCGCCAACCGCATGGCCAGGCTCAACTGCCTCGGTGCCACCGACCCGGGACCGGGCGACTCCTGCTGGCAGGCCGTGCACGGCATCTACGCCCTCGCCTCGGGCGGACTGTTCGGATCCGGGCTCGGTGCCAGTGTGGAGAAATGGGGCCAACTCCCCGAAGCGCACACCGACTTCATCTTCGCCGTCACCGGTGAGGAACTGGGTCTGGCGGGGACGCTGTCGGTGCTCGCCCTCTTCGCGGCTCTAGGCTATGCGGGTATCCGCGTGGCCGGACGCACGGAGGACCCCTTCGTGAGGTATGCCGCGGGAGGCGTGACCACCTGGATCACGGCCCAGGCCGTGATCAACATCGGTGCGGTCCTCGGGCTGCTGCCGATCGCGGGTGTTCCGCTCCCGCTGTTCTCCTACGGGGGTTCCGCCCTGTTGCCGACCATGTTCGCCATCGGGCTGCTGATCGCCTTCGCGCGTGACGAACCCGGTGCGCGGGCGGCGCTTGCGTTGCGGCAACCTCGCTTTGGTAGAAAGCGGGGAGCCGGGGGACCCGCTGCCAAGCGGAGCCCTGGGAGTTGGAACACGATGCGACGGCGCGCCTCGGCGGCGCGCTCGTCCGGAGAGCGGTGAATTTCGGTGCATGTCGTACTCGCCGGCGGAGGAACCGCGGGCCACATCGAGCCCGCGCTCGCCCTCGCGGACGCCCTGCGCAGGCAGGATCCGACCGTGGGGATCACGGCCCTGGGCACGGAACGCGGCCTGGAGACCCGCCTGGTGCCCGAGCGGGGCTACGAGCTGGCGCTGATCCCGGCCGTACCGCTGCCGCGCAAGCCCACCCCCGAGTTGATCACCGTCCCGGGCCGGCTGCGCGGCACCATCAAGGCGACCGAGCAGATCCTGGAGCGCACCAAGGCGGATGCCGTGGCCGGCTTCGGCGGCTACGTGGCGCTGCCCGCCTACCTCGCGGCCAAGCGGCTCGGTGTGCCGATCGTCGTCCACGAGGCCAACGCCCGACCCGGACTGGCCAACAAGATCGGCTCGCGCTACGCCGCCCAGGTCGCCGTCTCCACTCCCGACAGCAAGCTGCGCAACTCCCGTTACATCGGCATCCCGCTGCGCCGCTCCGTCGCCACCCTCGACCGCGCCGCCGCGCGTCCCGAGGCCCGCGCGATGTTCGGGCTCGACCCCAACCTGCCGACGCTGCTGGTCTCCGGCGGCTCGCAGGGCGCCCGGCGCCTCAACGAGGTGGTGCAGCAGGTCGCGCCCTGGCTCCAGCAGGCCGGCATCCAGATCCTGCACGCGGTCGGCCCCAAGAACGAACTGCCGCAGGTCCACCAGATGCCGGGAATGCCCCCGTACATCCCGGTAAGTTATCTGGACCGGATGGACCTCGCGTACGCTGCCGCCGACATGATGCTCTGCCGCGCGGGCGCGATGACCGTCGCCGAACTCTCCGCCGTCGGGCTCCCGGCCGCCTACGTCCCGCTGCCCATCGGCAACGGCGAACAGCGGCTCAACGCCCAGCCGGTGGTCAAGGCCGGCGGCGGCCTGCTGGTCGACGACGCGGAACTCACGCCCGAGTGGCTCCAGCAGAACGTCCTGCCCGTGCTCGCCGACCCGCACCGGTTGTACGAGATGTCCCGCGCCGCCGCCGAGTTCGGGCGCCGGGACGCCGACGACCTCCTCGTCGGCATGGTGTACGAGGCGATCGCCGCGGGTGCGCGTCGCTAGACGCTGACGGAAGGCAGGGGAGCGTGGCCGGACCGACCACCGCCGAGCGGGGTGCACGCCAGCAGGAGTCGTCCGGCCCGCCCCGGACCCGCCGGTTCCGCCCGCCTCGCCTTCGTACGATCATCATTCTCGCCGTCGCGCTCGTGTGCGTCGCGGGCGGAACCGTCTGGGTGCTCTACGGCTCGAACTGGACGCGACTGGAACAGGTGTCGGTGTCGGGAACACGTGTCCTGACGCCCGCGCAGGTGCGCGAGGCCGCCGACGTGCCGGTCGGGGACCCGCTGGTCTCGGTCGACACGGAGGCGGTCGAGGCCCGGCTGCGCCGGAAAATGCCCCGCATTGACGAGGTCGAGGTGGAGCGTTCCTGGCCGCACGGAATCGGACTGAAAGTGACTGAGCGCACTCCGGTCCTGATTACCCAAAAGGGCCGAAACTTCGTGGAAGTGGACGATGAAGGCGTCCGTTTCGCCACGGTTTCCAAGGCACCGAAAGGCGTGCCCGTGCTGGAATTGGAACCCGCCCGTTCCGGCTCCGCCGCCGCGAGTCTGCGCCGCTTCGACGACGACCGCCTGGTGCGCGAGGCGGTGCGGGTGGCCGGCCGGCTTCCTGGCCGGGTCGCCCGGGACACACAGGTCGTCAAGGTCCGTTCCTACGACGACATCTCGCTGGAGTTGAGCGGCGACCGGACCGTGTCGTGGGGGAGCGGTGAGCAGGGTGTGCGCAAGGCCCGCGCGCTCACCGCCCTCATGAAAGCGACGCCCGACGCGCGGCACTTCGACGTGAGTGTTCCCACCGCCCCCGCGTCATCGGGGAGTTGACGGGTATCCGTGCAGGCCAGCACCCTGGTTGGGCAGCGCTACGGCTGATCACATAGGGTGAAAAGAAAAACGGGAGGTTCGGCGTGTTCGTTGAACGTGCGCCACTTGTCGACTTAGTGTCCTGTTCGGAAGAGTCCAAGGAACAGACACACTGGTAACCCTAAACTTCAGCGTTAGGGTTCGGGTCGGCGCTACGGACCGTCCCAATCGGCATCAGTCGTCGGGTCGCGGGGGCATCAGTGCTTCGGCGGTCGGCGACACGTAACTCGAGGCGAGAGGCCTTCGACGTGGCAGCACCGCAGAACTACCTCGCAGTCATCAAAGTCATCGGTGTCGGCGGCGGTGGTGTCAATGCCATCAACCGGATGATCGAGGTCGGTCTCAAGGGCGTCGAGTTCATCGCCATCAACACCGACGCACAGGCGCTGTTGATGAGCGACGCCGACGTCAAGCTCGACGTCGGCCGCGAACTCACCCGCGGACTCGGCGCCGGAGCCAACCCGGCCGTCGGCCGCAAGGCCGCCGAGGACCACCGCGAGGAGATCGAGGAGGTCCTCAAGGGGGCCGACATGGTCTTCGTGACAGCCGGTGAAGGCGGCGGCACCGGCACCGGCGGCGCGCCCGTCGTGGCCAACATCGCCCGCTCGCTGGGCGCCCTCACCATCGGCGTGGTCACCCGCCCGTTCACCTTCGAGGGGCGGCGCCGGGCCAACCAGGCCGAGGACGGCATCGCCGAGCTCCGCGAAGAGGTCGACACCCTCATCGTCATCCCCAACGACCGGCTGCTGTCCATCTCGGACCGCCAGGTCAGCGTGCTCGACGCGTTCAAGTCCGCCGACCAGGTGCTGCTGTCGGGTGTGCAGGGCATCACCGACCTCATCACCACCCCCGGCCTGATCAACCTCGACTTCGCCGACGTGAAGTCGGTCATGTCCGAGGCCGGTTCGGCGCTGATGGGCATCGGCTCGGCCCGCGGCGACGACCGCGCGGTGGCCGCCGCCGAGATGGCGATCTCCTCGCCGCTGCTCGAGGCGTCCATCGACGGCGCCCGGGGCGTGCTGCTCTCCATCTCCGGCGGCTCCGACCTCGGCCTGTTCGAGATCAACGAGGCCGCCCAGCTGGTCAGCGAGGCGGCCCACCCCGAGGCCAACATCATCTTCGGCGCGGTCATCGACGACGCCCTCGGCGACGAGGTGCGGGTCACCGTGATCGCGGCCGGCTTCGACGGGGGCCAGCCGCCCTCCAAGCGGGACAACGTCCTCGGGTCCTCCTCGGCCAAGCGCGAGGAGCCCACCCCGGCCCGGCAGTCCGAGAGCCGCCCGTCCTTCGGCTCGCTCGGCAGTGTCAAGCCCAAGGAGGAGCCCGAGCAGGCGCCCGCGCCGGAGCCGGTCGCCGACCTTCCGCCGGTCTCCCCGCCGCCGGTTCCGCCGTCGCGGACCTACTCGGACAGCGCGGCCGAGGAACTGGACGTGCCGGACTTCCTGAAGTGATAGGACAGCGCGACACCGTGAACGGCGCGCACTTCGGCTTCACCGACCGGTGGGGCGGAGTGAGCGCCGTTCCGTACGAGGAGCTCAACCTCGGCGGCGCGGTCGGTGACGACCCCGCCGCCGTCTTGGCCAACCGGGAGCTGGCGGCCAAGTCGCTGGGCGTCGATCCCGCCCGGGTGGTCTGGATGAACCAGGTGCACGGCGCCGACGTCGCCGTGGTCGACGGGCCCTGGGGAGACCGCCCGGTCCCGCGGGTCGACGCGGTCGTCACCGCCGAACGCGGTCTCGCTCTCGCCGTCCTCACCGCCGACTGCGTGCCCGTCCTGCTCGCCGACCCGGTCTCCGGCGTCGCCGCCGCGGCCCACGCGGGCCGGCCGGGGCTGGTCGCCGGGGTCGTCCCCGCCGTCGTACGGGCCATGACCGGACTCGGCGCGGACCCCGCCAGGATCGTCGCCCGCACCGGACCCGCCGTGTGCGGCCGGTGCTACGAGGTGCCCGAGGAGATGCGCGCCGAGGTGGCCGCCGTCGAGCCGGCCGCGTACGCCGACACCAGCTGGGGCACTGCGGCGCTCGACGTGAGCGCCGGGGTGCACGCGCAGCTCGAACGACTCGGGGTGCGCGACCGGGCGCAGTCGCCGGTGTGCACCCGGGAGTCGAAGGACCACTTCTCGTACCGACGCGACCGCACCACAGGGCGGCTCGCGGGCTATGTGTGGCTGGACTGATGGGGCATGACGGACCGTAAGCACGAACTCGCCGCGAACCTGGCGAAAGTGGAAGAGCGCATCACCGCCGCGTGCGCGGCCGCCGGCCGTCCGCGTGAGGACGTGACCCTCATCGTGGTCACCAAGACCTATCCGGCGGACGATGTGCGCATTCTCTCGGAACTCGGGGTGCGCCACGTCGCGGAGAACCGCGACCAGGACGCGGCACCCAAGGCCGCTGCCTGCTCGGATCTGCCGCTTTCCTGGCATTTCGTCGGCCAGTTGCAGACCAACAAGGTGCGGTCCGTGGTCGGTTACGCGGACGTCGTGCAGTCGGTCGACCGGGCGAAGCTGGTCACGGCCCTGTCGAAGGAGGCCGTACGGACCGGCCGCGAGGTGGGCTGTCTCCTCCAGGTCGCGCTCGACGCGGGGGAGAGCGGGCGCGGGGAGCGCGGCGGTGTCCCGCCCGCCGGAATCGAAGAGTTGGCCGACCTGGTCGCCGGATCGGACGGGCTGCGGTTCGACGGGCTGATGACCGTGGCCCCGCTCACCGGTGAGTACGCGGGACGCCAACAGGAGGCGTTCGAGCACCTCATGGATTTGTCGACCTACGTGCGCCGAACCCATCCGGCTGCGAACATGGTCTCCGCGGGGATGAGTGCGGACCTCGAACAGGCCGTGGCCGCCGGAGCGACACATGTACGCGTCGGCACTGCGGTACTCGGAGTCCGACCCAGGCTCGGGTAACGTCGCCAAGAAGTCGGACCACAGCAGAAAATATGGTCATTACCGCCGAAAGGCGGAGGCAACGACCTCGTGGATCGCAGGCACTTGGAGTCGTCAGCAGATCCACCACAGAGCGGAGGACTCAGAGAATGGCCGGCGCGATGCGCAAGATGGCGGTCTACCTCGGCCTCGTGGAGGACGATGGGTACGACGGCCGGGGGTTCGACCCCGACGACGACTTCGAACCCGAACTGGACCCGGAACCCGAGCGGGATCACCGGCGCCACGAACCAGCGCACCAGTCACATGGTGCGCATCAGTCCCAAAGGGACGAAGAGGTACGAGTCGCACAACCCCCCGCGCAGCGCGAGCCGATGCCCCGTTCCGCTTCGCTCGCGGCGGAATCCGGCCGTCCGGCGCGGATCGCGCCCGTGGCGTCCATCACACAAGAACGCGCAAGCCTGGAAAAGAGCGCACCGGTCATCATGCCCAAGGTCGTGTCCGAACGAGAGCCCTACCGGATCACCACACTTCACCCCCGGACCTACAACGAGGCCCGTACCATCGGGGAACACTTCCGTGAGGGCACGCCGGTGATCATGAATCTCACTGAGATGGATGACACAGATGCGAAGCGACTTGTCGACTTTGCGGCCGGTTTGGTGTTTGGTCTTCACGGCAGTATCGAGCGGGTGACGCAGAAGGTGTTCCTGCTGTCTCCTGCTAACGTCGATGTCACGGCGGAGGACAAGGCCCGCATCGCAGAGGGCGGGTTCTTCAACCAGAGCTGAGACGCACCACCGGTACAGAGCAAGAACACGGGCCCGAGTCAGGGTCCGAGAGATGGTTCAGGGGAGAGGGAAGCACAGGTCATGAGCGTGGTCCTGGATGTCGTCTACATCGCGCTGATGTGCTTCCTCATCGTGCTCATCTTCCGGTTGGTCATGGACTACGTCTTCCAGTTCGCCCGCTCGTGGCAACCCGGCAAGGCGATGGTGGTCGTTCTGGAGGCCACCTACACTGTCACCGATCCACCGTTGAAGCTTCTGCGGCGGTTCATCCCGCCGCTGCGTCTCGGGGGCGTGGCGCTCGACCTGTCCTTCTTCGTACTGATGATCATCGTCTACATCCTGATCTCGATCGTGAGCCGGCTGTGATCGATGAGAGAGATACGGGCTTGCCGAATGCCGACGACAACGTTGAGGTGAAGAGATGCCGTTGACCCCCGAGGACGTGCGGAACAAGCAGTTCACGACCGTCCGCCTCCGAGAAGGCTATGACGAGGACGAGGTCGATGCCTTCCTCGACGAGGTCGAAGCCGAACTGACCCGGCTGCTCCGCGAGAACGAGGACCTGCGCGCCAAGCTGGCCGCGGCCACGCGCGCGGCCGCGCAGAACCAGCAGAACATGCGCAAGCCTCCGGAACCTCCGCAGGATCAGCAGCAGCCGCCGCAGCACCAGCAGCAGGGGCATCCCCAGCAGCAGGGCGGTATGCCGCAGCAGGGCATGCGAGGTCCCGGCGCTCCGGTGCCCGCCGGCATATCGGGCCCGCCGCAGCAGCAGATGGGTGGCCCCATGGGTGGTCCGCCCCAGCTGCCGAGCGGTGCCCCGCAGCTGCCCGCCGGCCCCGGCGGACAGGGTGGCCCGCAGGGTCCCGGCCCGATGGGCCAGGGTCCGGGGCCGATGGGCCAGGGCCCGGGTCCGATGCAGGGCCAGATGGGTCCCGGTCCGATGGGCGGCCCCATGGGCGGCCCGCAGGGTCCCGGTGGGCCCGGCATGCCCGGTCAGGGCGGCCCCGGTGGCGACAGCGCCGCCCGGGTGCTCTCGCTGGCCCAGCAGACCGCCGACCAGGCGATCGCCGAGGCCCGTTCCGAGGCCAACAAGATCGTCGGCGAGGCCCGTTCGCGCGCCGAGGGTCTGGAGCGGGACGCCCGTGCCAAGGCGGACGCCCTGGAGCGGGACGCGCAGGAGAAGCACCGCGTCGCGATGGGCTCCCTGGAGTCCGCCCGCGCCACGCTGGAGCGCAAGGTCGAGGACCTGCGCGGCTTCGAGCGCGAGTACCGCACGCGGCTGAAGTCCTACCTGGAGTCGCAGCTGCGTCAGCTGGAGACCCAGGCGGACGACTCGCTCGCCCCGCCGCGCACGCCCGCGACGGCCTCCCTGCCGCCGTCCCCGGCGCCCTCGATGGCACCGGCCGGCGCCAGTGCCCCGTCCTACGGCGGCAACCAGTCGATGGGCAGTGGTCCGGGCCAGTCCGGCCCGTCCTACGGCGGCCAGCAGCAGATGTCGCCGGCGATGACCCAGCCGATGGCACCGGTGCGGCCCCAGGGGCCGTCGCCGATGGGGCAGGCGCCTTCGCCGATGCGCGGGTTCCTGATCGACGAGGACGACAACTGAGCTGTGTCGGACTGACGTCCGGTAGGTAGTACGGCGCAGCCGTCGGCAGCGTTCAGGGCGGGCCCCGGGTTTCTGACCCGGGGCCCGCCCTTTGTCGTGCGCGGCTCCGGGTGCGGGGCGTTGGTGTCGGTGCCGGGAGCAGCCGGGGCCACGGCTGCCCGCGGTCGTGGCAGAGGGCCCGCACCCCCCGGATGCGGGCCCTCGTCGCTCTTCCCGGTTACTGCTTGCGCAGGCGGAACACCAGGGACAGGCCCTCGTCCGTGAACGGCTCCCCGTACGTGTCGTCCGCCTCGCCCTGGGCGAAGTCCGTCGCCAGGACCTCGTCGGCGATCAGGCCGGAGTGGTCGGTCAGGGCGGCGATCGTCGCCGGGTCCGTGGCGGTCCAGCGCAGGGCGATCCGGTCGGCGACGTCGAGGCCGCTGTTCTTGCGGGCCTCCTGGATCAGGCGGATCGCGTCCCGGGCGAGGCCCGCGCGGCGCAGCTCCTCGGTGATCTCCAGGTCGAGCGCCACCGTCGCGCCCGAGTCGGAGGCGACCGACCAGCCCTCGCGCGGCGTCTCGGTGATGATCACCTCGTCGGGAGCGAGGGTGACGGTCTCGCCGTCGACCTCCACCGAGGCCGTGCCCTCGCGCAGGGCGAGGGACAGCGCGGCGGCGTCCGCGGCGGCGACGGCCTTGGCCACGTCCTGGACGCGCTTGCCGAACCGCTTGCCCAGCGCCCGGAAGTTGGCCTTCGCGGTCGTGTCGACCAGGGAGCCGCCGACCTCGCTCAGCGACGCGAGGGAGGCGACGTTCAGCTCCTCCGTGATCTGCGTGTGCAGCTCGGGGGAGAGCGTGTCGAAGCCTGCCACCGCGATCAGCGCGCGGCTGAGCGGCTGCCGGGTCTTGACGCCCGACTCCGCGCGCGTGGCACGGCCCAGCTCGACCAGGCGGCGGACCAGGACCATCTGCTTCGACAGCTGAGGGTCGATGGCCGACAGGTCGGCCTCGGGCCACGAGGACAGGTGCACCGACTCCGGCGCGCCCGGGGTGACCGGCACGACCAGGTCCTGCCAGACCCGCTCGGTGATGAACGGGGTCAGCGGGGCCATGAGCTTGGTGACCGTCTCGACGACCTCGTGCAGCGTGCGCAGCGCGGCCTTGTCGCCCTGCCAGAAGCGGCGGCGGGAGCGGCGCACGTACCAGTTGGACAGGTCGTCGACGAACGCGGACAGCAGCCTGCCGGCCCGCTGGGTGTCGTACGCGTCCAGCGCCTGCGTCACCTGGTCGGTCAGCGCGTGCAGCTCGGAGAGCAGCCAGCGGTCCAGGACCGGGCGGTCGGCCGGGGCCGGGTCGGCCCCGCTCGGCGCCCAGCCCGAGGTGCGGGCGTACAGGGCCTGGAAGGCGACCGTGTTCCAGTAGGTGAGGAGCGTCTTGCGGACGACCTCCTGGATGGTGCCGTGGCCCACCCGGCGGGCCGCCCAGGGCGAACCGCCGGCCGCCATGAACCAGCGGACGGCGTCGGCGCCGTGCTGGTCCATCAGCGGGATCGGCTGCAGGATGTTGCCCAGGTGCTTGGACATCTTGCGGCCGTCCTCGGCGAGGATGTGGCCGAGGCAGACCACGTTCTCGTAGGACGACTTGTCGAAGACCAGGGTGCCGATCGCCATCAGCGTGTAGAACCAGCCGCGGGTCTGGTCGATGGCCTCGGAGATGAACTGCGCCGGGTAGCGGCTCTCGAACAGCTCCTTGTTCTTGTACGGGTAGCCCCACTGCGCGAACGGCATCGAACCCGAGTCGTACCAGGCGTCGATGACCTCCGGCACGCGCACCGCTTCGCGGGAGCAGCCCTCGTGGGTGCAGGTGAAGGTCACGTCGTCGATGAACGGGCGGTGCGGGTCCAGGGCCGACTGGTCGGTGCCGGACAGCTCGGTCAGCTCCGCGCGGGAGCCGACGACCGTGAGGTGGTCCTCCTCGCAGCGCCAGATCGGCAGCGGGGTGCCCCAGTAGCGGTTGCGGGAGAGCGCCCAGTCGATGTTGTTGTTCAGCCAGTCGCCGTACCGGCCGTGCTTGACCGCGTCCGGGAACCAGTTGGTCTTCTCGTTCTCCTGGAGGAGGCGGTCCTTGATGGCGGTGGTGCGGATGTACCAGGACGGCTGCGCGTAGTACAGCAGGGCCGTGTGGCAGCGCCAGCAGTGCGGGTAGCTGTGCTCGTAAGGGATGTGCTTGAAGAGCAGGCCCCGGGTGTCCAGGTCCTCGGTCAGCTTCTCGTCGGCCTTCTTGAAGAAGACGCCGCCGACCAGCGGGACGTCCTCCTCGAAGGTGCCGTCGGGGCGGACCGGGTTGACCACCGGCAGGCCGTAGGCGCGGCAGACCTTGAGGTCGTCCTCACCGAAGGCGGGGGACTGGTGGACGAGGCCGGTGCCGTCCTCGGTGGTGACGTAGTCCGCGTTCACCACGTAGTGCGCGGGCTCCGGGAACTCCACCAGCTCGAACGGGCGCCGATACGTCCAGCGCTCCATCTCGGCGCCGGTGAAGGACTGCCCGGTGGTCTCCCAGCCCTCGCCGAGGGCCTTGTCCACCAGCGGCTCGGCGACGACCAGCTTCTCCTCGCCATCGGTCGCGACGACGTAGGTGACGTCGGGGTGCGCGGCGACCGCGGTGTTGGAGACCAGGGTCCACGGGGTCGTCGTCCAGACGACCAGCGCGGCCTCGCCGGCCAGGGGTCCCGAGGTCAGCGGGAAGCGGACGTAGACGGACGGGTCGACGACCGTCTCGTAGCCCTGGGCCAGCTCGTGGTCGGACAGGCCGGTGCCGCAGCGGGGGCACCAGGGGGCGACGCGGTGGTCCTGGACCAGCAGGCCCTTGTTGAAGATCTCCTTCAGCGACCACCAGACGGACTCGATGTACTCGGGGTCCATCGTGCGGTACGGGTCCTGGAGGTCGGCCCAGTACCCCATGCGCGTCGTGAGCTCTTCGAAGGCGTCGGTGTGGCGGGTCACCGACTCGCGGCACTTCGCGTTGAACTCGGCGATGCCGTACGCTTCGATGTCCTGCTTGCCGGAGAAGCCCAGCTCCTTCTCCACCGCCAGCTCCACCGGCAGGCCGTGGCAGTCCCAGCCGGCCTTGCGGCCCACGTGGTAGCCGCGCATCGTGCGGAAGCGGGGGAAGACGTCCTTGAAGACGCGCGCCTCGATGTGGTGGGCGCCGGGCATGCCGTTGGCGGTGGGCGGGCCCTCGTAGAACACCCACTCGGGGCGGCCCTCGGACTGCTCCAGGCTCTTGGCGAAGATCTTCTGCTCACGCCAGAAGTCGAGCACCGCGTGTTCGAGCGCGGGCAGGTCGACCTGGGCGGGCACCTGGCGGTACTGCGGCTGCGTATTCAACGAGCTTCCTCCGGCGGACGTGCTGCCTTCCGTCGGAGGGACGAGAGCCGTGCTCCCGCGGTACCACCCTCCTTGGCCCGCCGGCGCGTCGTGTGCTCCGGTGAGCCCCCTCATTGGGGTCGCGAGCCGGTTCTACTCGCCGCGACTGTCCTGCCACGGCTTTCTTCCGGCGGCTCCGGGGTGATCTTCACGTCGCGCTGACCCCCGGGCTCACACCGTCCCCGGGTCGCTCTGGGCTGCTGACGCCGCTACTCGTCCCCATCCACGCTTTTCGCTGCGCCCAGTGTACGGCGCCGCGCGGACAGCGGCCGACCGGTTTTGGAGTGACCCGAATGCCGCCGTCCCGGATCAGGGTCCCGGGTGGCCCGGCCGGGGGGCCGCGGGCGGATTACCGGGCGGGGAGCTGGGCACAACGCATGCATGCTCGCCGCGCGGCGCACGGTGGGCGGGCGAATCGGGCGGCGTGCCCCGTTGCCGCGAGGGCGGAGTCGATTTATCGTCCCAGCACGATTCGCGCGCAAGATCACAATATGTGAAGGGGCCGCGGCCATGGTGGCGAAGAAGAAGACGACGGCCGCGAAGCGGAGCGCCGCCGAGGAGGGCGCCGCGGAGCAGGACCCCGCGAAGAAGGCGGCGGCAGGAAAGAGCCCGGCGAAGAAGACCGCGGCGAAGGCCGTCGCGAAGAAGAGCACCGCGAAGAGCACGGCGCAGAAGAGCACGGCGAAGAGCACGGCGCAGAAGAGCACGGCCAAGAAAGTGGGCGCGGCCGAGGCCGCGGAGCAGACGGGAGCCACGACGGTGGTTGCGAAGAAGACTCCTGGCACGGCCACGGCGGCCAAGACCGCTGTTCCCAAGGCCCGCGGCACCGCCGCGGACCCCGGTGACCTCGCGGTCCGCCCCGGCGAGGAACCCTGGACCCCGCAGGAGGTCGAGGAGGCGCGCGGCGAGCTCCAGTCCGAGGCCGACCGGCTGCGTACCGAGATCGACTCCTCCGAGCGGTCGCTGCAGGGCATGATGCGGGACTCCGGCGACGGCGCGGGCGACGACGAGGCGGACACCGGCAGCAAGAACATCACGCGCGAGCACGAACTGGCGCTGGCCGCCACCGCGCGCGAGGTGCTCACCCAGACCGAACGCGCCCTGGAACGCCTGGACGCGGGCACCTACGGCCTGTGCGAGAACTGCGGCAACCCGATCGGCAAGGCGCGGATGCAGGCCTTCCCGCGGGCCACCCTCTGCGTCGAGTGCAAGCAGAAGCAGGAGCGCCGGTACTGAGCCGCAGCCGGGACGGGAAGTGTGCCGTACCCTCGTGCTCAGTCAAGGACCTAGGCTGAGGGACTCACGTGGCAGAGGCGGAGCGCATCATCGGTACTCCGGACACCCCGGACGCGGCGGGCGACGGGCGGGAGCGGCCCGACGCCGAACAGGAGCACAAGCAGGAGCAGGCTCCTGAGCGCCCCCGGGGCAAGCGGCGGGTCGCCGTGCTGTTCGCGGTCGCCCTGTGCGCGTACCTGCTCGACCTGGGCAGCAAGATGCTGGTGGTCGCCAAGCTGGAGCACCATGAACCGATCGAGATCATCGGCGACTGGCTGCGGTTCGTCGCGATCCGCAACGCGGGCGCGGCCTTCGGCTTCGGCGAGGCCTTCACGATCATCTTCACGGTGATCGCCGCGGGCGTGATCGTGGTGATCGCCCGCCTCGCGCGCAAGCTGCACAGCCTGCCCTGGGCCATCGCGCTCGGCCTGCTGCTCGGCGGCGCCCTCGGCAACCTCACCGACCGGATCTTCCGCGCCCCCGGCGTCTTCGAGGGCGCGGTCGTGGACTTCATCGCGCCCAAGCACTTCGCCGTCTTCAACCTCGCCGACTCGGCGATCGTCTGCGGCGGCATCCTGATCGTGATCCTCTCCTTCCGGGGCCTGGACCCGGACGGGACCGTCCACAAGGACTGAGCGGGCACCGGGACTGAGCGCGCGTTCGGGAGTGTCCGGGCCGTCCGGCATACTCGACGGGTGAGCACGATTCCCGAGATCCGTACCCTGCCCGTGCCGGACGGCCTGGAGGGCGAGCGCGTCGACGCCGCCATCTCCCGCATGTTCGGCTTCTCCCGCACCAAGGCCGCCGAGCTGGCGGCGGCGGGGAAGGTGCAGGTCGACGGATCGGTGGTCGGCAAGTCCGAGCGGGTTCACGGCGGCGCCTGGCTCGAGGTCGAGATGCCGCAGGCGCCCGCGCCCGTGCAGGTGGTCGCCGAGCCGGTCGAGGGCATGGAGATCGTGCACGACGACGAGGACGTGGTCGTGATCGTCAAGCCCGTCGGCGTCGCCGCCCACCCGTCCCCGGGCTGGAACGGGCCGACGGTCATCGGCGGACTGGCCGCCGCCGGGTACCGCATCTCCACCTCCGGCGCCGCCGAGCGCCAGGGCATCGTGCACCGCCTCGACGTCGGCACCTCCGGCCTGATGGCGGTGGCCAAGTCGGAGCGCGCCTACACCTCGCTCAAGCGCCAGTTCAAGGAGCGCACGGTCGACAAGCGGTACCACACGCTCGTGCAGGGCCACCCCGACCCGACCAGCGGCACCATCGACGCCCCCATCGGCCGCCACCCGCAGCACGACTACAAGTGGGCCGTCACCGCCGAGGGCAAGCCCTCCGTCACGCACTACGACCTCATCGAGGCCTTCCGCGCCGCCTCCCTGCTCGACGTGAAGCTGGAGACCGGCCGCACCCACCAGATCCGCGTCCACATGGCCGCCCACCGCCACCCCTGCGTCGGCGACCTGACCTACGGCGCGGACCCCACCCTCGCCAAGCGGCTGCGCCTGACCCGCCAGTGGCTGCACGCCGTGCGGCTCGGCTTCGAGCACCCCGGCACCGGCGACTGGGTCGAGTACGCCAGCGACTACCCCGATGACCTCCAGCAGGCCCTGGACCTGGTCCGCGAGGAGACCTACGGATGAGCACCCCGAGCCCGGCCCCGGCCGCCTACGAGGTGCGTGTCGCCGAGGACCCCGCCGACCGCGAGGCCTGCTTCGCCGTCCGCAAGGACGTCTTCGTCGCCGAGCAGAAGGTCCCCGAGGACATCGAGTACGACGCCTACGACGCCGACGCCGTGCACGTCCTGGCCGTCCGGGAGGACGGCGTGCCGCTCGGTACCGGGCGGCTCCTGCACGGTGCGGCCGCCGCCGCGAAGAACGGCGACGGCGACCCGGCCGTGGGCTCCCTGGGCCGGCTCGCGGTGACCGCCGCGGCCCGCGGCCTGGGCGTCGGGGCCGCGCTGGTCCGGGCCGTCGAGGAGGCGGCACGCGCGCGTGGACTCACCGCCGTGGACCTGCACGCGCAGACCCACGCCCTGGGATTCTACGAACGTCTGGGGTACCAGGCCTACGGACCCGAGTTCCCGGACGCCGGGATTCCGCACCGCGCGATGCGGCGAGCCCTGTAGCCGGGGCGGCGAACGGGCTGGTGAGACCGGTCGCGTGGCACGCTTGAGGTCCGCCGTGTAACGCCGAGACCCCACCGGAGCGGTGACCGTGGATCAGCTGGCCCTGTTGTTCATGCTGTTGCTCGGGGCCCTGCTGAGCGTCCCGATCGGTGCCCGGCTCGGGCTGCCGGCGCCGGTGCTGATGACGCTCCTCGGGATCGTCCTGGCCCTGCTCGACTTCGTGCCCAACGTCGACATCCCGCCCGAACTGATCCTGCCCGCGCTGCTGCCGCCGCTGCTGTACGCCGCCGTGCGGCGCACCTCCTGGCGGCAGTTCGCGGCCAACAAGCGCCCGATCTTCCTGCTGGCAGTCGCGCTGGTCTTCGTCACCATGGTCTGCGTGGCCTCCGTGGCCCACGCGATCGTGCCGGGGCTGCCGCTCGCGGCCGCCTTCGCGCTGGGCGCGCTGGTGGCACCGCCCGACCCGGTCGCCGCGACCGCCGTCGCCGGCCAACTGGGGCTGCCGCGCCGCCTGGTGTCCATCCTGGAGGGCGAGGGACTCTTCAACGACGTGACGGCCATCGTCCTGTACCACGTGGCCATCGCCGCCGCGGTCGGCGGCTCCTTCTCGCCCTGGCGGGCCGGGTTCGACCTGGTGCTGTCCGCCGTCGTCGCCGTCGTGATCGGGCTCGCCCTGGGCTGGGGCTCCAACAAACTCATGGACGTGCTGGGCGACCCGACGCTGCAGATCGGCCTGACCCTGCTGGTGCCGTTCGTCAGCTACGTCGCCGCCGACGAACTGCACGGCTCGGGCGTGCTCGCCGTGCTCACCACCGCCATGTTCCTCGCCGAGTACGCCTCGGACGCCGACGACGTGATGACCCGGCTCGGCGGTCACACCGTCTGGGACGTGGTCGACACCCTGGTCACCGGAGTGGCCTTCGGACTGATCGGACTGGAACTGCACAACGCCGTCCGCACCGCCTCCGGCCGGTGGACGGAACTGCTCGGCTGGGCGGCGGCGATCCTCGGCGTCGTCGTCCTGGTCCGGCTGCTCTGGCTGCTGCCGGCCACCTGGCTGACCCAGCGGCTGCACGCCAGGCGCGACCAGGACGAGGACATCCCGACCAGCTGGCGGGAGACCGTCGTCATGTGGTGGGCGGGGATGCGGGGCGTGGCCTCGGTCGCGCTGGCCCTGGCGATCCCGCTGGAGACGGACGACGGGGCGGCCTTCCCGCACCGGGAGGAGATCGTCTTCATCGCGTTCGGGGTGATCATGGGCACGCTGCTGCTGCAGGGCCTGACACTGCCCTGGCTGGTGGGCCGGCTGGGGGTGCGGGCCGACACCGAGCGGGAGCAGGAGTTCGAGCGGGACCTGGCCCTGCGGGCCGCCAAAGCGGCCAAGCAGCGGCTCAAGGAGATCGAGGCGGTGGAGGAACTGCCGGAGGAGCTGTCCGAGCAGATGCTGCGGCGCGCCTTCGACATCGGCATACGGATCAGCCCGGACCTCGGCGACGAGGAGCGCCGGGAGGCACAGGAGCAGCGGGCCCGGCGGATCAAACGCGTGCGGCGCATCCAGGGCGAGATGCTCAGCGCCGCCCGGCACGAGGTGCTGGCCGCCCGCAGCGAACCCGGCGCCGACCCGGAGATCGTCGACCGGGTCCTGCGCCACCTGGACGTGCGCAGCCTGCGCTGAGCCGGGTGCGCGGCCCCGCGGTCACAGACTCTTGGTCGGGCGGCCCGGGAAGCGGCGGGAGTCCCCGTCGGCGGAGCGGCGGGGGTCCGCGTCCGGGGACCGGCGGGCGTGCGGGAAGCCCGTGCGGGGCGGGCGCAGGGCCGCGTCCGCCGTGTTGACCCGCGGCAGCGCGTAGGGGTGTTCGTCGGCGAGCCAGCGGATCATCCCCTCGCGGACCGCGACCCGCACCGTCCAGATGTCGTCGGCGTCCTTCGCCGTCACCAGGGCCCGCACCTCCATGGTGGTCGGCGTGGTGTCCGTGACGGTCAGGTTGTAGCTGCGCCCGTCCCAGGCCGGGCACTCGCGCAGCAGGTCGCGCAGCCGTTCCCGCATCGCGTCCAGCGGCGCCGAGTGGTCGAGGTGCCAGAACACGGTCCCGGTCATCTGCGGGGTGCCGCGCGACCAGTTCTCGAACGGCTTCGAGGTGAAGTACGACACCGGCATCGTGATCCGGCGCTCGTCCCAGGTGCGCACGGACAGGTACGTCAGCGTGATCTCCTCGACGGTGCCCCACTCGCCGTCCACCACGACCGTGTCGCCCATGCGCACCATGTCGCCGAAGGCGATCTGGAACCCGGCGAACAGGTTGCCCAGCGTGGACTGGGCCGCCACACCGGCGACGATGCCGATGATGCCGGCCGAGGCCAGCAGCGAGGCGCCCGCCGCCCGCATCGCGGGGAACGTCAGCAGCATCGACGAGACGGCGACCACGCCGACGATGGCCGTGACCACCCGCATGATCAGCGACACCTGGGTCCGCACCCGCCGGACCCGGGCGGGGTCCCGCTCGGCGTGGGCGTGCGCGTAACGGGAGTAGGACGTCTCGACGACCGCTGCGGCGATCCGGACCACCAGCCAGGCCGCCGAGCCGATCAGCGCCAGTGTCAGCGTCCGGCCGACCCCGGTCCGGTGCTCGGGGAACACCCCGGCCTCGACGTACGACCCTCTCAGCAGGGCCGCGCAGATCAGGATCTGGTAGGGCACGCGGGCGCGCCGCAGCAGCCCCCACAGCGGTGTCTCGGGGTGGCGTCCGTCGGCCTTGCGCAGCAACAGGTCGGTGGCCCAGCCGATGACCAGCGTCAGCAGGACGGAGCCGCCGACCACGATCAGCGGGCGGAGTATCGTCTCCATCCCTCGAACGTAACCGGCCGCACGGCGTCGTGAACCTGTGACCTGTGTCCCGTCCGGGGTATGGCTGTGGGCGGCCCTGTCACACCCGGCTGGCACCATGGCCTCATGAACATCGTGCTCTTTCACTCGACCCTCGGCCCGAGGCCCGCGGTGCGGCAGGCCGCCGACCGGCTGCGCGACGCCGGGCACCAGGTGTGGACCCCGGACCTCTTCGAGGGCCGGACCTTCGACTCGGTCGAGGAGGGCATGGCCCATCAGGACGGGATCGGCCGGGAGGAGCTGCTGAAGCGGGCCGTGCTGGCCGCCGCGCCCTACTCGGAGCGGGGGCTGGTGTACGCCGGGTTCTCGCTCGGCGCCTCCATCGCCCAGACCCTCGCCCTCGGTGACCACCGGGCGCGCGGACTGCTGCTCCTGCACGGCACCTCGGACCTCGCGCCCAACGCCTCGGTCGACGAGCTGCCGGTCCAGCTGCACGTGGCCGAGCCGGACCCGTTCGAGACGGACGACTGGCTCAGCGCCTGGTACCTCCAGATGGGCCGCATCGGCGCCGACGTCGAGGTGCACAGATATCCCGGGGCCGGTCACCTCTACACCGATCCGGAGCTGCCCGACTACGACGCCGAGGCGGCCGAGGCCACCTGGCGGGTGGCGCTCGGCTTCCTCGAGTCCCTCCGGGAGGCTCAGGCCGGGTCGTAGACGCGCTCGACCCGCTGCGCGTGCGGTAGGAGCGGGCCCGGGCGGACGGGGCGCCCGGACGGCACCGGCCGCCGCGGCCTCGACGACGGTGCGGCGGCTCGGGGTGCGGAGGCACACGCGCGAGTGGGCGAACTCGCGAGAGTCCGCCCACTCGTCAGACGACGATCACCGGGTCACTTGGTGACGCCCGCGTCCTTCAGCGCCTTCTGCCACGCGTCGGGCGTGCTCGGGGTCTCGATCACCTTGTCGTTGATCTTGATGGTCGGGGTCGACTGGACGCCCTCGGCCTTGTCGAAGGACTTGCTCATCCGCATCGCCCAGGCGTCGTAGGTGCCCTTCTCCACGGCGTCCTGGAACTTCTTGTTGTTCTTCAGCGCGTCGACCGTGTTCGCCACCTTGATCAGGTAGTCGTCCTTGGCGAACTCGTCGGTCGACTCCTCCGGGTGGTACTCGGTGGAGTACAGCGCGGTCTTGTAGTCGACGAACGCCTCGGGGCTGACGTTCAGCGCCGCGCCGAGCGCGCTCAGCGCGTTCTTCGAGCCCTCGCCGCCCAGATTGCCGTCGAGGAAGGTGCCGATCGTGAAGGACAGCTTGTAGTCGCCGTCCTCCATGCCCTTGTTGACGGTCTCGCCGATGCTCTGCTCCATCGCCGCGCAGCCCGGGCAGCGCGGGTCCTCGTAGAGGTGGATGACGTTGTCGGACTTCGACTCGCCCATGACGACGGTGGTGCCGTCCTTGCCGGAGGTGTTGGCCGGGGCCACCACCTTCGCCTCGGCGGCCTTGTCCCAGCCGCTCGGCTTGTTTCCCTGCACGACGGCGTAGCTGATGCCGCCGGCTATCGCCAGCACGCCGACGATGGAGGCGGCCACGATGACCTGCCGCCTGACCTTGTCGCGCTTGGCCTGACGCTCGCGCTCCTGGCGCAGGCGCTCACGGGCCGCCGTCTTCGCCGCCTGGCTGTTCCGCTTGCTCATGTTGGTGATCTCTCCGGGGACGCGCACACGGGGGTGTGCGGAAGTACGTACGGGGGACTGCCGTGCTCGGTGGTGCTCGTGCGACCCGGCCGGTGCCGGGTCAGACGAGGGCGACGACCGGGTACGGCGGTCCGCGACGTCCCAGGGAGTGGGTGAGGATCCGCTCGCGGGCGCCGGCGGTGCGGCGGGCCGGGGGAGCGGGGCGGCGCATCGCCGGGGCCCGGCGTACGCCCACGGCCGCGACGGCGAGCAGCAGCGGCCGGAAGGTGGTCGCGGCCACCGCGCCGAGCAGCTGGGCCAGCGCCCGTTCGCCGCGCCGCAGCCAGGCCGCCGCGAGCAGTCCGACGCCGACGTGCGCGCCCAGCAGCAGCCAGGCGGTGCCGGGGGCGGCCTGGGCCAGCACCGACGCCATCCGGTCGGTCTCGGCTCCGGTCACCCGGGTCAGCGGCGCGGTCACCCCGGCGTGGATGCCGGTGCCGTCGCCGCACAGCACGTCGAAGCCGACCGAGCGCAGCGGGCCCGCGACCGGGCCGCCCGCCCGGCCGTAGCAGACGTGCTGGCCGGTGGTGAAGACCGTGTCGGCGGCCAGCTCCAGCGGGATCAGCAGGGCGGCGATCCGCCCGAAGCCGCGCTCGCGCCGCCCGGCCAGGGCGTACGCGATCAGGAACACGGCGGCGGCCACCGCTGCCACCGTGGGCAGCGGCAGCGGAACCCCGGACAGCAGCACGTGCGACGCGGTGCTGAGGGTCACGGCGAGTGCCGTGAACAGCGCCGCGCGTACGGCTCTGAGCGGGGTTCCGGATATGTCCATAGCAGTAGAAGAGTGTGTCACGGGGTCCGGTAAGGGACCCCTAAAGGCTTCCTGTGAGAGTACCGACAGGCCCGGGCCCGCTACAGGCCCGGGATCCGGCCGTTGCGGAACAGGTCGACGAAGGTCTGGTGGTCGGCACGCGCGCGTGCGCCGTAGCGGTGTGCGAAGTCGACCAGCAGGGGCGCGAAGCCCTCCTCGTCGGCCGCGATCGCCGCGTCGATGGCCCGCTCGGTCGAGAACGGCACCAGGGACTCCCCGGACTGGTCGTCGGCCGCCGCGTGCATGGTCGCGGTGGCCCGGCCCAGGTCGGCGACGACCTCGGCGATCTCCTCCGGGTCGTCGATGTCGCCCCAGTCCAGGTCGACGGCGTACGGCGAGACCTCGGCGACCAGCTGGCCGGCGCCGTCCAGCTCGGTCCAGCCCAGCCACGGGTCGGCGTGCGCCTGGAGGGCGCGCTGGGAGATCACCGTGCGGTGGCCCTCGTGCTGGAAGTAGTCCCGGATGGACTGGTCGGTGATGTGCCGGGAGACGGCCGGGGTCTGGGCCTGCTTGATGTAGATCACGACGTCGTTCTCCAGGGCGTCGCTGTTGCCCTCCAGCAGGATGTTGTACGAGGGCAGGCCGGCCGAGCCGATGCCGATGCCCCGGCGGCCGACGACGTCCTTCACGCGGTAGGAGTCCGGGCGGGCCAGGGAGGACTCGGGGAGCGTCTCCAGGTACCCGTCGAAGGCCGCGAGCACCTTGTAGCGCGTGGCGGCGTCCAGCTCGATGGAACCGCCGCCGGGGGCGAAGCGGCGCTCGAAGTCACGGATCTCGGTCATCGAGTCCAGCAGCCCGAAGCGGGTCAGCGAGCGGGCCACCCGCAGCGCGCCCAGCAGCGGGCCCTCCGCGGTGTCCAGCGTGAACGGCGGCACCTCGTCGCTCTTGGCGCCGGTGGCCAGGGCGTGGATCCGCTCGCGGTACGCACCCGCGTAGACCCGGACCAGCTCGGTGATCTGCTCGTCGCTGAGCGCCTTGGCGTACCCGATCAGCGCCACGGAGGCGGCGAAGCGCTTGAGGTCCCAGGTGAAGGGGCCGACGTAGGCCTCGTCGAAGTCGTTGACGTTGAAGATCAGCCGGCCGGTGGAGTCCATGTACGTGCCGAAGTTCTCCGCGTGGAGGTCGCCGTGGATCCACACCCGGGAGGTCCGCTCGTCCAGGTAGGCGCCGCCCGGCTGATCACCGAACTCCGGATCCTCGGTCAAATCGCGGTAAAAGAGGCCGGCGGTGCCGCGGTAGAACGCGAAGGCGGAGGCCGCCATCTTCCGGAACTTCACGCGGAACGCCGCGGGATCCGCGGCCAGCAGCTGGCCGAAGGCGGTGTCGAAGACGGCGAGGATCTCCTCGCCGCGGTGCTCCTCGTTGAGCTGCGGGACCGACATGCCTGGTGCCTCCTGGTGCGGGTGGTGCCTCACGGATGGAGCGGATCTCCACTCGGGCCAACGTTCGAGCCGGAGCGGGAGTGCCCGCCCCAGAAGGTACGCGTGGTGGGCCTCGGAGTGTCAGTGGCGAGGCATAGACTTCGACGCTGACCCCCCGGACCGACCGCCGTCAGTCGTCCCCAGTTTTCCCAGGAGGCCGCACGTGTCCAAGCCGCCGTTCACGCACCTGCACGTCCACACCCAGTACTCGCTGCTGGACGGTGCCGCGCGGCTCAAGGACATGTTCGACGCCTGCAACGAGATGGGCATGACGCACATCGCCATGTCCGACCACGGCAACCTGCACGGGGCGTACGACTTCTTCCACTCCGCGAAGAAGGCCGGAGTCACCCCGATCATCGGGATCGAGGCGTATGTCGCCCCCGAGTCCCGGCGCAACAAGCGCAAGATCCAGTGGGGTCAGCCGCACCAGAAGCGGGACGACGTGTCCGGTTCCGGCGGCTACACCCACAAGACCATGTGGGCGACGAACAGCACGGGACTGCACAACCTCTTCCGCCTCTCCTCCGACGCGTACGCCGAGGGCTGGCTGCAGAAGTGGCCCCGGATGGACAAGGAGACCATCAGCCAGTGGTCCGAGGGCATCGTCGCCTCCACCGGCTGCCCCTCCGGCGAGGTGCAGACCCGGCTGCGCCTGGGCCACTTCGACGAGGCCCTGAAGGCCGCCGCCGACTACCAGGACATCTTCGGCAAGGACCGCTACTTCCTGGAGCTGATGGACCACGGCATCGAGATCGAGCACCGGGTCCGCGACGGACTCCTGGAGATCGGCAAGAAGCTCGGCATCCCGCCGCTGGTCACCAACGACTCGCACTACACCTACGCGCACGAGGCGACCGCCCACGACGCGCTGCTGTGCATCCAGACCGGCAAGAACCTCTCCGATCCGGACCGCTTCCGCTTCGACGGCACCGGCTACTACCTGAAGTCGACGGACGAGATGTACGCCATCGACTCCTCCGACGCCTGGCAGGAGGGCTGCGCCAACACGCGCCTGATCGCCGAGATGATCGACACGACCGGCATGTTCGAGAAGCGCGACCTCATGCCGAAGTTCGACATCCCCGAGGGCTACACCGAGATCACCTGGTTCCAGGAGGAGGTGCGCCGCGGCATGGCGCGCCGCTTCCCCGGCGGCGTCCCCGAGGACCGCCAGAAGCAGGCCGAGTACGAGATGGACGTCATCATCCAGATGGGGTTCCCGGGCTACTTCCTCGTGGTCGCCGACTTCATCATGTGGGCCAAGAACCAGGGCATCGCGGTCGGCCCCGGCCGAGGCTCGGCGGCCGGTTCGATCGTGGCGTACGCGATGGGCATCACCGACCTCGACCCGATCCCGCACGGCCTGATCTTCGAGCGGTTCCTCAACCCCGAGCGCGTCTCCATGCCCGACGTCGACATCGACTTCGACGAGCGCAGGCGCGTCGAGGTGATCAGGTACGTGACCGAGAAGTACGGCGCCGACAAGGTCGCCATGATCGGCACGTACGGCAAGATCAAGGCGAAGAACGCCATCAAGGACTCCGCGCGCGTGCTGGGCTATCCGTACGCGATGGGCGACCGGCTCACCAAGGCCATGCCCGCCGACGTCCTCGGCAAGGGCATCGACCTCAACGGCATCACGGACCCGACGCACCCGCGCTACAGCGAGGCCGGCGAGATCCGCTCGATGTACGAGAACGAGCCGGACGTGAAGAAGGTCATCGACACCGCCAAGGGCGTCGAGGGCCTGGTGAGGCAGATGGGCGTGCACGCGGCCGGCGTGATCATGTCCAGCGAGCCCATCGTCGACCACGCCCCGATCTGGGTGCGGCACACCGACGGCGTGACCATCACGCAGTGGGACTACCCGCAGTGCGAGTCGCTCGGCCTGCTGAAGATGGACTTCCTCGGCCTGCGCAACCTCACGATCATGGACGACGCCGTCAAGATGGTGAAGTCCAACAAGGGCATCGACCTCGACCTGCTGTCGCTGCCGCTGGACGACCCCAAGACCTTCGAACTGCTGCAACGCGGCGACACGCTCGGCGTCTTCCAGTTCGACGGCGGTCCGATGCGCTCCCTGCTGCGGCTGATGAAGCCCGACAACTTCGAAGACATCTCCGCCGTCTCCGCGCTCTACCGTCCCGGCCCCATGGGCATGGACTCGCACACCAACTACGCGCTGCGCAAGAACGGCCTCCAGGAGATCACGCCGATCCACAAGGAGCTGGAGGAGCCCCTCCAGGAGGTCCTCGCGGTCACCTACGGCCTGATCGTCTACCAGGAGCAGGTGCAGAAGGCCGCCCAGATCATCGCGGGCTACTCGCTCGGCGAGGCCGACATCCTGCGCCGCGTGATGGGCAAGAAGAAGCCGGACGAACTGGCGAAGAACTTCGTCCTCTTCCAGGCCGGAGCCAGGAAGAACGGCTACAGCGACGAGGCCATCCAGGCCCTGTGGGACGTGCTGGTCCCCTTCGCCGGCTACGCCTTCAACAAGGCGCACTCGGCCGCGTACGGGCTGGTCTCCTACTGGACCGGCTACCTGAAGGCGAACTACCCGGCCGAGTACATGGCCGCCCTGCTCACCTCGGTCAAGGACGACAAGGACAAGTCGGCCGTCTACCTGAACGAGTGCCGCCGCATGGGCATCAAGGTGCTGCCGCCCAACGTCAACGAGTCCATGGCGAACTTCGCCGCGCAGGGCGACGACGTGATCCTCTTCGGCCTCTCCGCCGTGCGCAACGTCGGCACCAACGTCGTCGAGTCGATCATCAAGTGCCGCAAGGCCAAGGGGAAGTACGCGTCCTTCCCCGACTACCTGGACAAGGTGGAGGCGGTCGTCTGCAACAAGCGGACGACGGAGTCGCTGATCAAGGCCGGCGCCTTCGACGAGATGGGGCACACCCGCAAGGGCCTCACCGCGCAGTACGAGCCGATGATCGACAACGTGGTCGCGGTCAAGCGCAAGGAGGCCGAGGGCCAGTTCGACCTCTTCGGCGGCATGGGCGACGAGCAGAACGACGAGCCCGGCTTCGGACTCGACGTCGTCTTCGGCGAGGACGAGTGGGACAAGACCTACCTCCTCGCCCAGGAGCGGGAGATGCTCGGCCTCTACGTCTCCGACCACCCGCTCTTCGGCCTGGAGCACGTGCTGTCCGACAAGGCGGACGCGGGCATCTCCCAGCTCACCGGCGGTGACTTCGGCGACGGCGCGGTCGTCACCATCGGCGGCATCATCTCCGGTCTCCAGCGCAAGATGACCAAGCAGGGCAACGCCTGGGCCATCGCCACCGTCGAGGACCTCGCCGGCTCGCTGGAGTGCATGTTCTTCCCGGCGACGTACCAGCTGGTGTCCACCCAACTGGTCGAGGACGCCGTGGTGTTCGTCAAGGGACGCCTCGACAAGCGGGAGGACGTGCCCCGGCTGGTCGCGATGGAGCTGATGGTTCCCGACCTGTCCAACGCGGGCACCAACGCGCCCGTCGTCCTCACCATCCCGGCGACCCGCGTCACCCCGCCGATGGTCAGCAGGCTCGGGGAGATCCTCACCCACCACCGCGGCGACAGCGAGGTGCGGATCAAGCTCCAGGGGCCGACGAAGACGACGGTGCTGCGCCTGGACCGGCACCGGGTGAAGCCCGATCCGGCGCTGTTCGGCGACCTGAAGGTGCTGCTCGGACCGTCCTGCCTGGCGGGCTGAGCGGAGAAACCAGCGAGGGGCGCCCCCGGTTGCCGGGTGCGCCCCTCGTCGTGGACGTTAGTTGTGGCCGAAGCGCTTCTGCCGCTTGCGGGACGCCGCGTCACCGGGCGTCGTCAGCTGCGGGGAGTGCTGCTCCTCGCGGTCCAGTACGGCCGACTCGGCGGCCTGCGGGGAGCGCTCGGCCTGGGGCTGCTTACGATCACGGTTGTTCTTGTTCTTGGCCATGGTGATCTACCTCCTGAGGGGGATCTAGGGGCCAGGGCCGGAACCAGATTCACATAGCCCAACAAAGAACGCATATCGGGCAATTACCGTCCGTGACGCGGCTCGACGGAGCGCGGGGCGCCGAAACGCCACGCCGAAGATCGAGTTCGGGCCGTTAACCTCCGCGCGGTCGGGCAGACTCGAAGCAAGCCCGAAGCAAACCTCCCGGAAAGAGGGTGGATCGCGTGGACCGCTGCATCGTCCTGGTGGACGCCGGGTATCTGCTGGGGGCCGCCGCGAGTCTCCTGGCGGGAGAGCCCTCGCGCTCGCGCATCACCGTCGACCACGCCGCCCTCATCCAGGGGTTGCGCGACCGCGCCGAGTCCGACACGCAGCAGCCCCTGCTGCGCATCTACTGGTTCGACGGTGCCCCCGACCGCGTCCCGCAGCCCGAACACCGGCGGCTGCGCGTGATGCCCCGGGTCACCGTCCGGCTCGGTGCCCTCACCCGCAGTGACGGCCGCTGGGCGCAGAAGGGCGTGGACGCCGCCATGCACGCCGAGCTGACCGAGCTGGCCCGCAACCGCGCCTGCTCCGACGTCGTCCTGGTCACCGGCGACGGCGACCTGCTGCCCGGCATGATGGCCGCCAAGGAGCACGGCGTCGCCGTCCACCTGTGGGCCGTTCAGGCCGCCGACGGCGACTACAACCAGTCCGAGGACCTGGTCGCCGAGGCCGACGAACGCCGCGTCCTGGACCGTACGTGGATCACGAAGGCCGTACGCGCCAAGGAGCTGGGCGGCATCTGCGCGCCGCCGCCCGTGCCCCGCCCCGAGATCGCCGCGATCCTCTCCGCGCCGCTGCCCGAGTCCGCCCTCTCCGCCGCCCAGCGGCCCGCCGAGACGCCCGAGCACCCCACCACGTCCGCCGCGGGGCAGGGCGGCACCACCGACGAGCGGGTGCCGCCCGCCAAGGGCGTCCCCACCCCCAAGGACCTCGCCGCCCTGCGCGCCCCCGGCCCCCACCCCGCCCCGCAGCCGGCCAACGCCACCCTGCGCTGGTCCTCCGACAAGGGCTGGGTCGACCGGCCCGCGGCCGAGCCGTCCGAGGCCGCCTCGCTGCCGACGCTGGCCCAGCTCACCACGGCCGAGCAGCGCTGGGCCGACCGCGAGGAGGACATCACCACGGTCGGCGGCGACCCGTACGAGGTGGGACAGGTCTTCGCCCGGCGCTGGCTCGAACGCCTCGGCGACCACGGCCACCTGCAGAAACTGTCCGGTATGTACCCGCGCATCCCGCACCGCGTCGACGGGGAGCTGCTGCGCTACGCGGCCCGCTTCGGGCTGCTCGCCCACAAGGACGACCAGATCGACGAGCACGACCGGTACGCCATCCGGGCCGGTTTCTGGCGCGAGATCGACGTGCGCACGGCGACCGAACGCACTCCCGCCGCCGAGTGAGACGCCCCGGCGCTCCCCGGCGAGACCGGGTGCTCCCCGGCCGGACCGACACCTGCTGAATCGACACTTATGGGCGGACCCGGGAGCGGGTCGGGGGGACCGACCCCGTAGTCTCCTCCCTTGTGAGTACGCGCGCGGCACAGGCACCTGGACCCGGTGGCGATGCCGTGTGCGTGGTGCGCGCACTGACCAAGACCTATCCGGCCCTGCGGGGCAGGCGCGGCGTACCCGCCACTCCCGAGGTGCGGGCCACCGACGACGTCACCCTGGACATCCGCCGCGGTGAGATCTTCGGCCTGCTCGGACCCAACGGCGCCGGCAAGTCCACCCTGGTGCGCCAGCTCACCGGGCTGATGCGGCCCGACAGCGGCAGCGTGGAGATCCTCGGCCACGACATCGTGCGCCACCCCGAGCGGGCCGCCCGGATCCTCGCCTACCTGGGACAGGAGTCCAGCGCCCTGGACGAGCTGACCGTGTCGCTCGCCGCCGAGACCACCGGGCGGCTGCGCGGCCTGGAGGTGCGCCGGGCGCGCGCCGAGCGGGACGCCGTGCTCGAGGAGCTGGGCCTGACCGGCCTCGCCGCCCGCCCGATCAAGAAGCTCTCCGGCGGTCAGCGCCGCCTGGCCTGCTTCGCCGCCGCACTGGTGGGGGAGCGGCCACTGCTCGTGCTGGACGAGCCCACCACCGGCATGGACCCGGTGGCCCGGCGCGCGGTGTGGTCGGCCGTCGACCGGCGGCGCGCCGAACACGGCGCCACCGTGCTGCTCGTCACCCACAACGTCATCGAGGCCGAGACCGTGCTGGACCGGGTCGCCGTCCTCGACCGGGGACGCGTCATCGCCTGCGACACGCCCTCGGGGCTCAAGGAGAAGGTCGCCGGAGAGGTCCGCGTCGACCTGGTGTGGCGCGAGAGCGCGCCGCTGAACGTCCCGGAGGTCGCCGCCCTGCGCGACCGCGTCGTCGAGTCGGGGCGCCGCTGGACCCTGCGGCTCGCCCCCGAGGAGGCCCGCGCGGTCGTCGCCACCGTCACCGGCGGCGCCGCCTTCGCCGCCCTGGACGACTTCACCCTGGCCACGCCCAGCCTGGAGGACGTGTACCTGGCGCTGGGTGGCGCCGCGCGACAGGGGCTGGTGAGGGCGTGAGCACGCGAGCGGTGAGAACACCGGCCGCCGCATCCGTACCCGTCGGGGCGACCGTCCCGGCCGGGGCGACCGCTTCGAACGACCCGAGCGAAGGGGAGCTGCGCGACGTGAGTGTCGTACCCGCCGATGCCCTGCGGGGTGCCGCCCCGGCAGCCGAGGGGCGGCGTGTGGCCGGCCCGGCCGAGCTGGGGCCCAGGGCACGGCTGTGGCCCTCCTTGGTGGCCGTGTACCGGGCGCAGCTGTCCCGGGCACGGGTCGCGCGCATCCCGCTGCTGTTCGTGGCGACCTTCCAATCGGTCGGCATCATGATCCTGATGCGCGGCGTCGTGGACGGCGGCGGCGAGGCACGGGCCGTGGTCGCCGGGTCCGCGGTGCTCGTCGTGGCCTTCGTCGCGCTGAACCTCCTCGCCCAGTACTTCGGCCAGCTGCGCGCCAGCGGCGGCCTCGACCACTACGCGACCCTGCCGGTGCCGCCCGCCGCGGTGGTGCTGGGCGCGGCGGGCGCCTACGCGTCCTTCACCGTGCCGGGGACCGTGGTGACGGCGGTGTTCGGGTGCCTGCTGTTCGGGCTGCCCATGACCCACCTGTGGGTGCTGGTGGCCGTGATCCCGCTCGCGGGCGCCGCCCTCGCCGGACTGGGCGCGGCGCTGGGCCTGCTCGCCCCCCGGCCCGAGTTCGCCACGCTCCTCGGCCAGCTCGGCATGTCGGCGGCCCTGCTCCTCGGCGTGCTGCCGCCCGAGCGGATGCCGCAGGTGGTCCGCCTGGCCCGGGACCTGCTGCCCTCCACGTACGGCGTGGAGGCCTTCGCGCGCACCTTCGGCGAGCGGCCCGACTGGGGCTTCGTCCTCGGCGACCTCGCGGTGTGCGCCGCGGTCGGGGTGATCTCGCTGGCGGTGGCGACCTGGGCGTACCGCCGGGCCGCCGTCCGGTGACGCGCCGCACAGGCGGGTTTGGCACGATGGCACGGTGACCGCACCCTTGACTCCGCCACCGCCGCCGAACGAACGCCCGTCGTACCAGGGCGGGCCGGTGCCGCAGCCCGTCGGCGCACACGCGGTGGGAGCCGCGCCCGGCGGTTCCCACGACCCTTACGGCCCGCACGGCGAACAGGACGGCCCCGGGATGCTGACCGAAGTGCGACAGGCCGCCGTGACCGCGGTGGCGGTCGCGCTCTCCGGTGCGCTGCTGGGCGTGCTGTGGTGGAAGCTGGCACCGAGCGTGCCGCTGGTGGGCGAGGTGGTCAACGACAGCTGGGTCGTCTACCTCAAGGACTCCGAGGGCGAGCAGGCGATCGGCGTCGACGGAACGTTCACGCTGCTCGCGCTGGCGTTCGGGGCGCTCAGCGCGGTCGTGGTCTTCCTGCTGCGGCGGCGCGGGGGCGTGCCGCTGGTGGTGGCCCTCGGCGTCGGCGGGCTGCTCGGCTCGCTGCTGGCCTGGCGGCTCGGGGTCTGGCTCGGGCCGACGCAGGACGTGATCGCGCACGCCAAGGACGTGGGCAAAGGGGTGACGTTCTCCGCCCCGCTCAAGCTGGGCGCCAAGGGGGCGCTGCTGGCCTGGTCGCTCGCGGCGCTGGTGGTCCACCTGGGGCTGACCGGCCTGTTCGGGCCCCGTGACCCGGAGCCCGACCCCTGGCCGGCGCCGGGGCAGTACCCGTCGGCGCCGCACGGGGACAAGTCGGCCTAGGACCTGTCCGGCCGGCCGATGACAGGGGGCCTGTCGAGAGGTCAGGCGCGGCCGACCGGGGCCAGGACCGCGTCCGTGAGCCTGGCCAGGTCGCCGGGGGACAGCTCGACCTCCAGGCCGCGGCGGCCCGCCGAGACACAGATCGTGGCGTGCTCCGCGGCCGACGCGTCCAGGACCGTCGCCAGCCGCTTGCGCTGGCCCAGCGGGGAGATGCCGCCGCGCACGTACCCCGTGGTCCGCTCGGCCAGCGCCGGGTCGGCCATCGCCGCGCGCTTGCCGCCCACCGCGGCCGCCAGCGCCTTGAGGTCCAGCTGGCCCGCCACCGGCACCACCGCGACCGTCAGGGCGCCGTCGACGTCCGCCACCAGTGTCTTGAACACCCGCTCCGGCGAGACGCCCATCGCCTCGGCCGCCTCCTCGCCGTACGACGGGTGGGCGGGGTCGTGCTCGTAGGCGTGGACCGTGTACGTCACTCCGGCCGCCGTGAGCGCCACCGTGGCGGGCGTGCCGCCCGGCTGCTGCTTCTTCGCCTTGCTCGGCTTGTTCTTCGCCATGCGGGCCAGTACCTCAGTTGAGACTCGTCGGGGAGCGCGTCAGTTCCGACGCCGGCAGGGACGGCAGCGTACGGATGATGGAGGTCTCCGAGCGAAGGAGTTTCAGCTCGTCCCGCAGCCGCGACGCGGTGTCCGGGGCCTGGAGCAGGCGCTGCTTCGTGGGCGTGTCCAGCATCATCGCGGCGGCGACCAGGTAGGAGACCACACCCGGTTCGTCCGGCAGGTCGGCGCCGGTCGCCAGCGACCGCTCGCGCGCCCCGGCCAGCCGCTTCTGGTACTGCCGGAAGGAGCGCAGCACCCCCTCCGCCAGGGCGCCCGCCTCGTCGCCGGGCTCCTCGGGCAGCGGATCCAGCTCGGCCGTCAGGAACGGCCCCGAGGCCTCCACCGAGAGCAGCCGCATCCGGGTCGTGCCGGTCGCCAGCACCTCGAAGGTGCCGTCGGCCCGCTCGCGGATCGTCGCCGCGTCGGCGACGCAGCCCACCTTGTGGAACGCCTTGAGCGGGTCGGTCCCGAAGCCGGCCGCCGGCCCGCGTTCGAGGGTGGCCGTCGGGTCGGGCAGGCCGGGGGCGGTCTGGGCCACCTCGTGGCCGTCGCGGATCGCCACGACGGCGAACCGGCGTGGTTCGTCCTCGGAAGTCTTCAGCAACTCGCGCATCATGGCGCGATAGCGCTCCTCGAAGATGTTGAGCGGGAGCACCAGCCCCGGGAACAGGACCGAGTTCAGGGGGAAGAGGGGGAGCCGGACGGTGGTCACGACGCAGAAGCCTAATGGTCGCCGGGGCGGACGCGACCGCCGTGCCCACTTCGCGGCTGTCCCGGGCCCGCCGTACCGGGCGTGGCGGCCGCTCCGCCCAGGCGGGCACGGACCTCCGCGCGCACCCGCAGGAAGCCGCCGAGCGGGTCGTCCGAGTCCCGGTCCCACGGGAAGGACGTGACGTACGGGCCGGTCAGCCGCAGCTGCTCGGCCGCCTCCCGGTGGCGGTCCAGGCGTACGAGGGTGTGGGCGAGCAGGTTCCGCAGCTCCGCCGCCCAGGGATCGGCCGCGGGGTGGGCGGCGGAGAGGGCGATCGCGCGGTCCGCGGCCGCGTCCAGGCGAGGGCGGTGGGCGCGTACGGCGGTGGGCGTCGGGCAGGTCAGGGCCGCGTGCAGCGGCAGGGCCCGTACGAGCGCGTCCTCGGGGGCGTCCTGAGCGGCCGTCTCCGCGAAGTCCAGGCACTCGCCCTGGGCGTCCGGCGAGGCGGCGGCCAGGTACTCCAGGGCGGCGACATGGCTGCCGTAGTGGTGCGGGGAGCGCCGGACCGCCTGCTCCCACAGGCGCTCGAACTCGGCGTGCCCGGCACGCGCGCCCCGCGCGGCGTCCAGCGCGGTCCGCCACGGCACCGGGTCGTCGGGACCGGCGGCGTCGGCGGCGGCGACGACCGTGGGGAGCACCTGGCGCAGCAGTTCGGCGCGGGCCGGCGAGTCGTAGTGACGGTGGACCGTCAGACGGGCCGCGACCAGCAGGGCGTCGGGGTCGTCCGGGGCGGCGGCGCGCCAGGTGTCGAGCCAACCGGAGCGGGAGCGGGCGAAGGCGGCGAGCCGGGTCGCGTAACGGTCGCGGTGGTCCCATTCGGCGTTCTCGCGGGTACCGGCGAGGAGGACGGCCGCGGGGCCGTGCTCGCCCCGGGCCGCGGCGACGAGGGCGGGGGCGAGGCGGTCGTCGGGGGCGTCGAGGAGCACGTCGTCGTCGGGGGCGGGTCGCGGTGACCGGGACCGGGCCCGGGCAGCCGCGGTCCGCAGGAACGCGCGCAGCATGCCAGTACGACGGCCGAGGGTTCGGGATGGTTGTGCGGCCCCGGCTCCGCCTTCGGCCGATCGTGGATTCCGGCCCGGACCGCTCCGCGCGGCCCGCGTCGCCGGGTGCGGGCGGCCGTCGCGGGACCTCCCGCCGTCGGCGGCTTTCCGGCGGCGGGCTGAGGGGGCGCCCGAGAACTGTGCCGAGCACTCCGGGCATGGTGGCCCGGCGCCGTCGCCGCGGCGGGGCCGGGGACGAGCCTCCGGGTGGCCCCGGAGCGGCGCGGGGGGGTACGGAGTCGGGTCGCCCTCCTGGAGCCGGGGTCCGGTCTTCCGGTGGCGGTCTCCGGGCCGGTAAGGGCGTGGGACGGGTCTTCGGGGACCGGGGAGTGAGCCTGGCGGGCGTGGGACGGGCCTTCAAGGCTGGGGCCCCGAGCGTGGCGGGGCGCAGGCAGGCGTTCCCGCCCGGAGTCCGGGCCTGTCCGGTGTGGGTTTCGGGCCGTTCCGGCCGGGCGCCGAGCCGTACCGGGCTCCGGGGCTCGCACCGTCGGTGGGGCGGCCCCGGGCGGAGCGGGCGAGTCTCCCCGGGAGCCGGGAGCCGGGAGCCGGGAGCCGGGAGCCGGGAGCCGGGAGCCGGGAGCCGGGAGCCGGGAGCCGGGAGCCCGGCCTGCGATGGGGGCGAGCCGGGGTCCGCCCGGCCGGGTCAGTTGCGGCGGAGCAGGCGGGTGGCGCCCGCTGCCACTGTGGTCGCCAGGACCCAGCCCAGCAGGACCAGGGCCGTCGACAGCCACTGCCAGCCGTCGTGGAGCTGCCAGAAGCCCGCCTGGCCCAGGTCGATCACCGGGAGGAGGAGGTCGAGGGCGAAGAGGGCGGGATTCCAGTCCGGGTGTTCGCCGCTCTTGAGCGGAGGCGGCTCCGCTCGGGCGAAGGCGAGGGAGCCTGCCGCCCACAGCACCGCCATCCAGACCGCGGCCCGGCCCGGCCGGTAGCCGTAGGCGACCGTCCAGTCCTGCGCGTAGCCCACCAGCTTCGCGGCGACCGGCAGGCTCTCGCGACGCCTGCGGTGCTTGGCGAGCAGCACCTCGCGGGCGTCCTCGTCCTCGCCGCCCGCCCGCAGCACGGCGGCGAGGCGCTCGTACGGCTCCGGGTGGTACTCGGCGGTCGCGGCGCCCACCCAGCGCAGCCGCTTCTCCAGCGGGAACGGCCCGCGCGGCACCAGGTTCTCGTAGGCGAAGCCGCCCATGTGCAGCCGGCCGGGGCCCGGCCAGCTGTCCGCCCGGTCCATCAGGTTGACCACCCGCGCCCCCGACAGCACCACCCGCCCGCGCGCCGGACGCTCGCCCAGGAAGCGCAGCTCGGGCGTCTGCACCCGGCGCAGCGACAGCTCCTGGTCGTCGGTGAAGGTGAACCGGGCGTGCTCCAGGTCCAGCGCGTCGCCGAACCGCCCGTCGTCGAGCCGCACCCCGCCCTCGCACTCGAAGCGCTGGATGCGGGTGCCCTGCGCGGGGGTGGTGCCGCGCAGCAGCGGGCTGCCCAGGCCCGCCGGGGTCAGGTACAGCGTGCGTTCCACCGTCAGCTGCGGAGCGTTCAGCGCGTGCCGCGTGTACGGGTTGAGGAGCCGGGCGCCGCGCAGGCTGAGCGAGACGCCCACCTGGGCGCTGCGCAGACTCACCTCGCCGTGCGACTCCAGCATCTCGGCCTGGAGGTCCTGCCCGACCGTCATGCCGTCCGCGGCGATGGAACGCCCGCTGCGGTCCCGGTGCACGATCGCCTGGTTGAGCAGCAGGTCGGTGCCTATCTGCGCGTCGGTGAGCCGGATGCCGCCCGGGAAGCGGGAGCGCGGCAGATGCAGGTCGCCCTCGGTGTGCAGCCGGGCCGCCTCCAGGCGCGGCACCGCGCAGTCCACCAGCCGCACCGTCGTGAACCGGGTCTCCGGCAGCAGCACCTCCCGCTCGAAGCGGCAGCGCCGCAGCTCGACGTAGGGCACCACCGTGCCGCCCGCCAGGTCCATCGTGTCGCTGATCCGCACGCCCACCAGCTGCAGCGAGGACACCCGGCCCGCGAGCGCCGGCGGACCGTCGAGAAGCAGCCAGCACACGACGCGGGCCCGCACCGTCCGCTCCGGCCCCCACGGACGCCCGCCGTGCGGGTCGTCGACGAGCGGGTCGCCGCTGCTCAGGTCGTACACGCTGCCGTTGCGGAACGCCTGCCACATGCCGGCCTCGGCCATGGTCAGGTCGTCCGGCAGCTCTCCGTCACGATGGCCTGCCCCCTCCGTCATGGTGCTTCACTCCCTCCCCACCTACTCGTCGGTCGCTCACCCTTCGTACAACCGTTCATGCCCACTGCGTGACCATCCGAATACTCAAAGTGAGCACGGATCGCGTGAGTTCACCGTGGGCCGTGAGGTCCGTCGCGTTCTGTATCAGCCATTGATACGCGCGGACCGTGCCGGACGCGGGTCTGAGAGAATTGGTTCCGTGATCTCCCGAATCGATCTGCGCGGCGACGCCCTCCCCGAGGGCCCCGCCCTGCGCGACCTGCTGCCCCGAGCCGACTTCGACGTCTCGGTCGCCCTGGAGAAGGTGCGTCCGATCTGCGAGGCCGTGCATCATCGCGGTGACGCGGCGCTGATCGACTTCACCGAGCAGTTCGACGGTGTCCGGCTGGAGCGGGTGCGCGTCCCGGCCGAGGAGCTGACCCGCGCGCTGGAGGGTCTCGACCCGGACGTGCGCGCCGCGCTCGAGGAGTCCATCCGCCGCGCCCGTCTCGTCCACCGCGAGCAGCGCCGCGGCACCCACACCACGCAGGTGGTGCCCGGCGGGTCGGTCACCGAGAAGTGGGTGCCGGTCGAGCGGGTCGGGCTCTACGTGCCCGGCGGTCGGTCGGTCTACCCGTCGTCCGTGGTCATGAACGTGGTGCCGGCGCAGGAGGCAGGCGTCGGCTCGATCGCGCTCGCCTCGCCCGCGCAGGCCGAGTTCGGCGGGATCCCGCACCCCACCATCCTGGCCGCCTGCGCCCTGCTCGGCGTGGACGAGGTGTACGCGGCCGGCGGCGCCACCGCCGTCGCGATGTTCGCCTACGGCACCGAGTCCTGCCCGCCCGCCAACATGGTCACCGGCCCCGGCAACATCTGGGTCGCCGCCGCCAAGCGCTTCTTCACCGGGAAGATCGGCATCGACGCCGAGGCGGGTCCGACCGAGATCGCCGTCCTGGCGGACTCCACGGCCGACCCGGTGCACGTCGCCGCCGACCTGATCAGCCAGGCCGAGCACGACCCGCTGGCCGCCGCCGTCCTGGTCACCGACTCGGTGGAGCTGGCGGACGCGGTGGAGAAGGAACTGCGGCCGCAGGTCGAGGCGACCAAGCACATCGAGGACCGGATCCTTCCGGCCCTGGCCGGCCGCCAGTCCGCGATCGTCCTCGTCGACGGCCTGGACGAGGGACTGCGCGTGGTCGACGCCTACGGCGCCGAGCACCTGGAGATCCAGACCGCCGACGCCGCCGCCGTCGCCGACCGGGTCAAGAACGCCGGCGCGATCTTCGTCGGCCCCTGGGCGCCCGTCTCGCTCGGTGACTACGCGGCCGGGTCCAACCATGTCCTGCCCACCGGCGGCTGCGCCTGCCACTCCTCGGGCCTGTCCGTGCAGTCCTTCCTGCGCGGCATCCACATCGTCGACTACACGCGCGACGCGCTCGCCGAGGTCGCGCGGCACGTGGTGACGCTGGCGGAGGCGGAGGACCTGCCCGCGCACGGCGCGGCTGTCAAGGCGCGTTTTGCCGGAGGCGAACCGGACGGGCACAGCGAGTGGAAGGTCCCGGAGAGCAAGTGACGTTCGGCATCGACGATCTCCCCGTACGGGACGAGCTGCGCGGCAAGTCCCCCTACGGCGCGCCCCAGCTGGACGTGCCGGTACGGCTGAACACCAACGAGAATCCCTACCCGCTGCCCGACGCGCTGGTCGAGCGGATCGCCGAACGGGTCCGCGAGGCCGCCCGCGACCTCAACCGCTACCCCGACCGGGACGCGGTCGAGCTGCGCACGAGGCTCGCCGAGTACCTGACGAAGACCTCGGGGCACCCCCTGGACGTGAGCAACGTCTGGGCGGCCAACGGCTCCAACGAGGTCATCCAGCAGCTGCTCCAGACCTTCGGCGGCCCGGGCCGCACCGCGATCGGCTTCGAGCCGTCGTACTCGATGCACGGCCTCATCGCGCGCGGCACCGGTACCGGCTGGATCTCCGGGCCGCGCCACGAGGACTTCACCATCGACCTGCCCGCCGCCGAGCGGGCGATCGCCGAGCACCGCCCGGACGTCGTCTTCGTCACCACCCCCAACAACCCCACCGGCAACGCGGTCCCGGCCGAGACGGTCCTCGCCCTGTACGAGGCGGCCCAGGCGGCGAAGCCGTCCATGGTCGTGGTGGACGAGGCGTACATCGAGTTCAGCCACGGCGCCTCGCTGCTGCCGCTGCTGGAGGGCCGGCCGAACCTGGTCGTCTCGCGCACCATGTCGAAGGCGTTCGGCGCGGCCGGCCTGCGCCTCGGCTACCTCGCCGCGCACCCGGCCGTCGTCGACGCCGTCCAGCTCGTACGGCTGCCGTACCACCTCTCGGCCGTCACCCAGGCGACCGCGCTGGCCGCCCTGGAGCACACGGACACGCTGCTGAAGTACGTCGAGCAGCTGAAGACCGAGCGGGACCGGCTGGTCGCCGAACTGCGGGCCATCGGCTACGAGGTGACCGAGTCCGACGCCAACTTCGTCCAGTTCGGGCGGTTCACGGACTCCCACGCGACCTGGCGGAAGATCCTCGACCGGGGCGTCCTGGTCCGGGACAACGGCGTGCCGGGATGGCTGCGGGTCACCGCCGGCACCCCGGAGGAGAACGACGCGTTCCTCGACGCGGTACGTGAAGTCAAGAAGGAGCAGAACACATGAGCCGCGTGGGACGCGTGGAGCGCACGACCAAGGAGACCTCGGTCCTCGTCGAGATCGACCTCGACGGCACCGGCAAGACCGACATCGCCACCGGCGTCGGCTTCTACGACCACATGCTCGACCAGCTCGGCCGGCACGGTCTGTTCGACCTGACCGTGAAGACCGACGGCGACCTGCACATCGACTCCCACCACACCATCGAGGACACCGCCCTCGCGCTGGGCGCCGCCTTCAAGCAGGCCCTCGGCGACAAGGTGGGCATCTACCGCTTCGGCAACTGCACGGTCCCGCTGGACGAATCCCTCGCCCAGGTCACCGTCGACCTCTCCGGCCGCCCCTACCTCGTGCACACCGAGCCCGAGAACATGGCGCCCATGATCGGCGAGTACGACGTGACGATGACCCGGCACATCCTGGAGTCCTTCGTCGCCCAGGCCCAGATCGCCCTGCACGTGCACGTGCCCTACGGGCGCAACGCGCACCACATCGTGGAGTGCCAGTTCAAGGCGCTGGCCAGGGCCCTGCGCTACGCCTCGGAGCGCGACCCCCGGGCGGCCGGCATCCTGCCTTCCACGAAGGGCGCGCTGTAACCGATGAACGGTACGTCCACCGCACTGATCGTCGTCGGACTCTTCCTCCTCGGCGGCATCTACTCCTTCGCCAAGCAGCAGTTGCCCAAGGGGCTGATCGTGCTGCTCTCCATCGGCGCCGGCATGTGCCTGCTCGCGGGCGTCCTGAGGCTGGAGGTGTGGAGTTGACCGCCGCCGCCAAGAAGGTCGTCGTCTTCGACTACGGCTTCGGCAACGTCCGTTCCGCCGAGCGCGCCCTCGCGCGCGCGGGAGCCGACGTCGAGATCACCCGCGACTACGACAAGGCCATGAACGCCGACGGGCTGCTGGTCCCCGGCGTCGGCGCCTTCGCCGCCTGCATGGACGGCCTCAAGGCCGCCCGCGGCGACTGGATCGTCGACCGGCGGCTGTCGGGCGGACGCCCGGTCATGGGCATCTGCGTCGGCATGCAGATCCTCTTCTCGCGCGGCATCGAGCACGACGTGGAGGCCGAGGGCCTCGACGAGTGGCCCGGCACGGTCGGACCGCTCCAGGCCGACGTCGTGCCCCACATGGGCTGGAACACGGTCGAGGCACCGGCCGACTCCCAGCTCTTCGCCGGCCTGGACGCCGACGCCCGCTTCTACTTCGTGCACTCCTACGCCGTCCACGAGTGGACCCAGGAGACACACAACCCGCTGATCGCCGAGCCCAGGGTCACCTGGTCCACGCACGGCAAGCCCTTCGTGGCCGCCGTGGAGAACGGCGCGCTGTGGGCCACCCAGTTCCACCCCGAGAAGTCCGGCGACGCCGGAGCCCAGCTCCTCACCAACTGGATCGAGACCCTCTAGAGATGAGCCCGGTAGAGATGAGCAAGCTCGAACTCCTCCCCGCCGTCGACGTCCGCGACGGCCAGGCCGTCCGCCTGGTGCACGGCGAGTCCGGCACCGAGACCTCCTACGGCTCCCCGCTGGAGGCAGCCCTCGCCTGGCAGCGCTCCGGCGCCGAGTGGCTGCACCTGGTCGACCTGGACGCCGCGTTCGGCACCGGGGACAACCGTGCGCTGATCGCCGAGGTCGCGGGGGCCATGGACATCAAGGTCGAGCTGTCCGGCGGCATCCGCGACGACGACACCCTCGCCGCCGCCCTCGCCACCGGCTGCACCCGCGTCAACCTCGGCACGGCCGCCCTGGAGACCCCCGAGTGGGTCGCCAAGGTCATCGCCGAGCACGGCGACAGGATCGCGGTGGGCCTGGACGTACGGGGCACCACGCTCCGCGGCCGGGGCTGGACCCGCGACGGCGGCGACCTCTACGAGACGCTGGACCGCCTGAACAAGGAGGGCTGCGCCCGGTACGTGGTCACCGACATCGCCAAGGACGGCACCCTCCAGGGCCCGAACCTGGAGCTCCTGAAGAACGTCTGCGCCGCCACCGACCGTCCGGTCGTGGCGTCGGGCGGCGTGTCGTCCCTGGACGACCTGCGCGCGATCGCCGGGCTCGTCCCGGACGGTGTCGAGGGGGCCATCGTCGGGAAGGCCCTCTACGCGAAGTCGTTCACCCTGGAAGAGGCCCTGGAGGCTGTGTCGACATGACATCCGAAGCCGTACGGCGCGTGCAGAGCGGAAGTCCATGGGAAGAGTCCTTCGGTTTCGCACGGGCCGTGGCGGCGGGTGATCGTGTCATCGTGGCGGGCACCACCGCCTTCAAGGGCGACATGCTCTACGGCGAGGGCGACCCGTACGAACAGACGAAGGTGGCCTTCGGCACCGCCGTCGAGGCCCTCGCCGAGTTCGGGCTCGGCATCGAGTCCGTGATCCGGACCCGGGTGTGCCTGGCACATTCCCGCGACGTCGACGCGGTGGGCCGCGCGCACAAGGAGCTGTTCGACTCCGTGCGCCCGGTCACGACCCTGCTGGTCGTGCAGGGCTTCATCGACTCGCGGGTGCTGGTGTCGGTCGAAGTGGAAGCGTATAGAGGAGCCGTGGATTCATGACCCTGGCGGTCCGAGTCATCCCCTGCCTGGACGTGGACAACGGCCGGGTCGTCAAGGGCGTCAACTTCCAGAACCTGCGCGACGCGGGCGACCCCGTCGAGATGGCCAAGGTGTACGACGCCGAGGGCGCCGACGAGCTGACGTTCCTGGACATCACCGCCTCGTCGGGCGACCGTGAGACGACCTATGACGTGGTGCGCCGCACCGCCGAGCAGGTGTTCATCCCGCTGACCGTCGGCGGCGGGGTGCGCACCACCGAGGACGTGGACAAGCTGCTGCGGGCCGGCGCGGACAAGGTGGGCGTGAACACGGCCGCCATCGCCCGTCCCGATCTGATCCGCGAGATCGCCGAGCGCTTCGGCCGCCAGGTCCTCGTGCTGTCGGTCGACGCCCGCCGCACCGAGGCCGGCACCTTCGAGGTGACCACCCACGGCGGCCGGCGCGGCACCGGCATCGACGCGGTCGAGTGGGCGCACCGGGCCGCCGAGCTGGGCGCGGGCGAGATCCTGCTGAACTCGATGGACGCGGACGGCACGAAGGACGGCTACGACCTGGAGATGCTGGCGGCGGTACGCAAGCACGTGAGCGTCCCGGTCATCGCATCGGGCGGCGCGGGCAGTCTCGCGCACTTCGCCCCGGCGGTCGAGGCGGGCGCGGACGCGGTGCTGGCGGCGTCGGTCTTCCACTTCGGCGACCTGCGGATCGGCGAGGTGAAGGACACCCTGCGCGCGGCGGGGCACCCCGTCCGGTAGAAGAACCGAGATGCGAAAGGAAAGTTGCGCAACATCTATTGCGCAATTTTCCTTTCGCAATCTAGCCTGGGTGCATGCCGAGCCAGGAGAACCACGCCATCACCGACCTGGGCACCCTCAAAGCCCTCGCCCACCCGCTGCGCATGCAGCTCTACCGCGGCCTCTGCGTCGCGCGCACCGCGACCGCCTCGCAGCTCGCCGACCAGGTAGACGAGGCCGTCTCCCTCGTCAGCTACCACCTGCGCAAGCTGGCCGAGCACGGGCTGGTCGAGCAGGCCGACCCGCAGAGCGCGGACGGCCGGGAGCGCTGGTGGCAGCCTTCCTCGGCCGGTGTGAGCCTGCGCGACGAGAACTTCCGCGACGCGCCCGAGCGCGCCGCCGCCCACCTCGCGGCCACCCGGCTCTTCCACGAGCAGCGCGCCGCCATGTACCGCCGCTACCTCGACGAACGCCCCACCTGGGGCCCCGAGTGGAACTCCGCCGCCCCCGACAACGAGTCGCTGCTGCGACTGACCCCCGCCGACCTGAAGGAACTCGGCGAGGAACTGCTCGCCCTGGCGAGGAAGTACGACGAGCGGGGCCGGGCCGCGGAGGCCGCCGGCGACAGCGAGGGGCGCGAGAACGTCGCGCTGCACGTCTACGGATTCCCGTTCCGTGTCTGAGGCGACCACGTCCGTGACGGACGTACGGACACCCGCCGGCGCCACCGTCCACGCCCACCGCGACCCCAACGTCCTGCGCTGGGTCGCCGCCTACACCGCGTCCATGGTCGGCGACATGGTGTTCTTCCTCGCGTTGTCCTGGGCCGCCGTGCAGAACGGCACCCCCGCGCAGGCCGGTGTCGTCACCGCCGTCAGCGCGGTGCCCCGGGCGCTGCTCATGCTCGGCGGGGGAGTGGTCGCCGACCGGCTCGGGCCCCGCCGGGTCGTCATCGGCAGTGACACCGTGCGGTGCGTCACCGTCCTGGCGGTCGCCGCCGTGCTCTTCGCGACCGACCCCGGACTGTGGCTCCTCGCCCTGCTCGCCGTCGTCTTCGGCACCGTCGACGCCGTGTTCATGCCCGCCGTGGGGGCCCTGCCGGCGCGGATCACCGCCAAGGACCAGCTGGCCCGCGTCCAGGGCATGCGCGGTCTCGCCGTGCGCTTCGCCGCCGTCGTGGGCGCACCGCTCGGCGGACTCGGCGTGGCGCTCGGCGGCGCGGCCACGGCCTTCGCGTTCGCCGGGCTGCTGATCGCCGTGTCCGTGCCGCTTCTGGTCTCCGTACGGATGCGTGAACTGCCGCCCCACGACGCGACCACCCGCCGGGAGGCCACCGCCTGGCGGGACCTGGTGGGTGGACTGCGCTACGTCCGCCGGCACCGCGTCCTCGGTCCGCTCATGGTGACCATCGCCCTCGGCGACCTCGGCTTCGTCGGCCCCCTCAACGTGGGCCTCACCCTGCTCGCGGACGAGCGGGGCTGGGGCGCCTCGGGGATGGGTTGGGTGCTCGCGGGGTTCGGGGCGGGCGCCGGGGCCGCCGCCCTGCTGCTGACCGTACGGGGACGCCTGCCGCGTGCCGGGTGCGTCGCCGCCGGCGCCATCATCCCCGGCTCGGCCGCGATCGCCGCCCTGGCCCACGCGCCCGGCCTCCCCGCGGCCGTCGGCACGGCGCTGCTCGTCGGGCTGCTCACGGGGCTCAGCGGCGCCATGTGCGGGGCCCTGCTGCAGACCCAGTCCGACCCCGCGTACCTGGGCCGCGTCACCGCCGTCGGCGGCATCGTCAGCCTGGGGATCGCGCCGCTGAGCATGCCCCTGTCGGCCGCCGCCATCGGCGTCTGGGGCACCGGCCCGGTCTTCGCCGTCAGTGCCGTGGTCTGCGGCCTCGGCGGGGTCGTCGCCCTGTGCGCACCGGGTGTACGGCGGGCCGAGCTGCCGAGGTGAGGGCCGGCCCGGAGACCGGGTGGTCAGATCCCGAGCTGCCTGGTCTCGCGCAGCTTGGCGATCGCGTCCTGCTCGCCCTCCAGCTCCACCTTGGCGGCGCCCTGCCGGCCGTAGGCGAACAGCAGCAGTTCGGACGGCTCGCCCGTCGCCGTCACCACCGGCGTACCCCGGTGGGCGACCGTCGTCTGACCGTTGGGACGGCGCAGCACCAGACCGGTCGGGATGCCGCGGCCCATCAGACGGGCCGCACGCTCCAGGCGGGACCACAGGGCGTCCTGGAAGACCGGGTCCAGCTCGCGTGGCGACCAGTCGGGCCGGGCGCGGCGGACGTCCTCGGTGTGGACGTAGAACTCCACCGTGTTCGCCGCCTCGTCGACCTGCTTGAGCTGGAACGGTGAGAAGCGCGGCGGACCCGTGCGGATCAGCTGGAGCAGCTCCTCGTACGGCTTCGCGCCGTACTCCTCCATCACCCGGTCGAGGCGGGACGCCAGCGGCTTGATCAGGGTGCCCCCGGCGGCGTCCGGACGCCGCTCGCGCACCACCACGTGCGCGGCCAGGTCACGGGTCCGCCAGCCCTCGCACAGGGTCGGGGCGTCCGGGCCCGCCGTCTCCAACAGGTCCGCGAGCAGAAGTCGTTCACGCTTGGCGAAAGTCGACATGGCCTCAGCCTACGGCGGTCGGCCGGGTCCGCCCAATGGACGTCCCGCGGGTGTGTCCGTCCCGCGCGGCACAATGGGCGCATGACCAGCAGCTCACCCGCCAGCAGTTCCCCGAGACGGCCCAGTCCGCTCGCCCCGGAGATCGCCGACCGCCTCAGGCGCAGCGCCGACGGCCTGCTGCCCGCCATCGCCCAGCAGTACGACACCGGAGAGGTGCTGATGCTCGGCTGGATGGACGACGAGGCACTGCACCGCACGCTGACGACCGGGCGCTGCACCTACTGGTCGCGCAGCCGCCGGGAGTACTGGGTCAAGGGAGACACTTCCGGCCACTTCCAGTGGGTGAAGTCGGTCGCCCTGGACTGCGACGCCGACACCGTGCTCGTCAAGGTCGACCAGGTGGGCGCCGCCTGCCACACCGGCACGCGCACCTGCTTCGACGCCGATGTGCTCCTCGACGACGGCGCGGGGGCCGACAGGCCCGGCGCGGATCAGTAGGGTCTGCCGCCATGGATGACATGGACCTCGAGACCTTCCGCAAGCTGGCCGCCGACCGCCGGGTGATCCCGGTGAGCCGCAAGCTCCTGGCCGACGGCGACACCCCGGTCGCGCTGTACCGCAAGCTCGCCGCCGAGCGCCCCGGCACCTTCCTGCTGGAGTCCGCGGAGAACGGACGTTCCTGGTCCCGTTACTCCTTCGTCGGCGTCCGCAGTGCCGCCACCCTCACCGAGAAGGACGGTCAGGCGCACTGGCGGGGCACCCCGCCCGTCGGCGTCCCCACCGACGGCGACCCGCTCGCCGCCCTGCGCGCCACCGTCCAGGCCCTGCACACCCCGCGCGACCTCGCCGAGGGCCTGGGCCTGCCGCCCTTCACCGGCGGGATGGTCGGCTACCTCGGCTACGACATCGTGCGCCGTCTGGAGAAGGTCGGCCCCGGGGAGCGCGACGACCTGAAGCTCCCCGAGCTGACCATGCTGCTCACCAGCGACCTCGCCGTCATGGACCACTGGGAGGGCTCGGTCCTGCTGATCGCCAACGCGATCAACCACAACGACCTGGAGACCGGCGTCGACGAGGCCTACGCCGACGCGATCGCCCGCCTGGACGTCATGGAGGCCGACCTCACGCGCGCCGTCGCCCAGCCCCCGGCCGCGCTGCCGCCCTCCGAGCTGCCCGAGTACACCGCGCTGTGGGGCGGCCCCGACTTCCAGGACGCCGTCGAGGACATCAAGGAGCGCATCCGCGCGGGCGAGGCCTTCCAGGTCGTCCCCTCGCAGCGGTTCGAGACGCCCTGCACGGCGAGCGCCCTGGACGTGTACCGGGTGCTGCGGGCCACCAACCCGTCCCCGTACATGTACCTGCTCCGCCTGGACGGCTTCGACGTCGTCGGCTCGTCCCCGGAGGCACTGGTCAAGGTCGAGGACGGGCGCGCCATGGTGCACCCCATCGCCGGCACCCGCCCGCGCGGCGCCACCCCGCAGGAGGACCAGGCCCTCGCCGAGGAACTGCTCGCCGACCCCAAGGAGCGCGCCGAGCACCTGATGCTCGTCGACCTCGGCCGAAACGACCTGGGACGCGTCTGCGAGCCCGGCTCCGTCGAGGTCGTCGACTTCATGTCCGTCGAGCGGTACTCGCACGTCATGCACATCGTCTCGACGGTCACCGGCCGGGTCGCCCCGGACCGCACCGCCTTCGACGTCCTCACCGCCTGCTTCCCGGCCGGCACCCTCTCCGGCGCGCCCAAGCCGCGCGCCCTGCAGATCATCGACGAACTCGAACCCTCCCGGCGCGGCCTGTACGGCGGCTGCGTCGGCTACCTCGACTTCGCGGGCGACTCCGACACCGCCATCGCCATCCGTACGGCGCTGCTGCGCGACGGCACCGCCTACGTCCAGGCGGGCGCCGGAGTCGTCGCCGACTCCGACCCGGTCGCCGAGGACACCGAGTGCCGCAACAAGGCGGCGGCCGTGCTGCGGGCCGTGCACACGGCCAACCGGCTGGCGCAATAGGGGCGGCCGGCCGGACCGGTGGGGCGATTCTCACGCCTCCCAATCCGAACCCCGGGTGACGGTTCGCCCGGGGTTCGGGTGATAGTGGAGTACGTGACAGCCGTTCCTCACCCCCGCACCCCAGCCGCAGGACCCGCCCGGGCCGGCCGCCGGAGCCTCGCCGTCGCCCTGATGTGCGGCGCGCTCGGCGCCGCCGTCGCCCTGCTCGCCACCCGGCAGGAGTGGGCGGAGGGCACCGCGACGGTGGCCGGCGGCGCCTTCTCGCTGACCGCCAAGGGCAGCGACGTCACGGGTGTACCCGCGGCGCTCGCCATAGTCGGCCTCGCCGCGCTCGTCGCCGTCTTCGCCGTTCGCCGCGCCGGCCGCTTCGCCGTCGCCGCGGTGCTCGCGCTGAGCGGTGCGGGCACCGTCGCCGCCGCCCTGGTGGGCGCCACCGACAGCTCGGCGCTGGACGACCAGGCCGCGAAGGCGGCCGGCGACACCTCCGCCACGGTCGACGCGCTCACCCACACCGCGTGGCCGTACGTCGCCGCCGTCGGCGGCGCGCTGCTCCTGCTCGCCGGGCTGCTAGCGCTGCGCTACGGCCGCCAGTGGCCCGCGATGTCCGGACGCTACGAGCGCGACGGCACCCCGCGCCCGCGCCGCAGGCCGCAGACCGTGGACCCGAACCGCCCCGAGGACCTGTGGAAGGCCATCGACCGAGGCGAGGACCCCACCGGCGCCTGACCCGCGTCAGGACCCGCGTTCACCCGCCGGAGCACCCCCGCTCACGGCGCGTGCCCCCGTGCGGGACAATGGGTGCGAGCGTCCTGCTCAGACATGGCACACAGCAACGAGGAGCAAGCAATGGCGGGCAGCAGCCACGGTCACACCCCGGCCGCCTGGACCGGTGTCATCATCTCCTTCATCGGTTTCTGCATCGCGGGCATGTTCATGGTGGCCGCCCAGCCGTGGGGCTTCTGGGCCGGCATGGCGGTCGTGCTCCTCGGTGGTGTCGTCGGCTACATCATGCGCATGATGGGCCTCGGCCAGCCGAAGCAGAACCACCCCGTGCACCAGGTCGCGGGCGAGCGCGCCGAGGCCGGCGCCAAGGGCTGACCGGGCGCGGCGGGACACGGACCTCCTGAGGGGCGGACCGGCACACGGGTGCCTGGGCCGCCCCTCGCGTGCGGGCGGGGGCCGCCAGGGGCAGAATGCGGGCGTGGACGTCGAGAGCGGGAAACGCGGCCGGGCCGGCACCATCCAGCCGCGCGGTGCGGTCCTCCGCCTGGCCGCCCCGGCGGGCGTGCTCGCGGCCGTCGCCGGGGCCTTCGCCTACGTGGGGAGCGTGGACCCCTACGAGCCCGGCCACTACCCCGTCTGCCCGCTGCTGCGTTTCACGGGCGTCTACTGCCCCGGCTGCGGCGGCCTGCGCAGCGCCCACGCCTTCGTCCACGGTGACCTGACCGCCGCCCTGCACGCCAACGCACCCGCCGTCCTCGCCTATCTGGGCTTCGCCGTCCTGTGGACCGTCTGGGTGATCCGGGCGGCCCGGGGCCGCCCCGTGCGGATCGACCTCGGACCGGTCCACCTGTGGACGCTGGGGACGTTGCTGCTGGTCTTCACCGTTGTCCGGAACCTGCCGTTCGGCGACTGGCTCATTCCTTGATCATCGATGGGCGTCCAGGACGGGAGGCACCTCCGCCCCGAGCCGTGCGAAGCTGGTTCGAGGGCGGGGAAGGGACCGGCGAAGGCCGGATGCGGGACCGGTGCCCGGCTGCGGATACCATCACAGTGACCACACGTTTCGCCGTCTGAAAGGGGGCCGCTCGCGTGAGTGTGCTCGACGAGATCATCGACGGAGTCCGTGCCGACCTCGCGGAGCGGCAGGCGCGCGTCAGCCTCGACGAGCTCAAGGAGCGCGCGGCCAAGGCTCGCCCCGCCAAGGACGGCGTGGCCGCGCTGCGCGGCGACGGCGTCAAGGTCATCTGCGAGGTCAAGCGCTCCAGCCCCTCCAAGGGGGCGCTCGCGGCCATCGCCGACCCGGCCGGGCTCGCCGCCGACTACGAGGCGGGCGGTGCCGCCGTCATCTCCGTCCTCACCGAGGAGCGCCGCTTCGGCGGCTCGCTGGCCGACCTGGACTCGGTCCGCGCGCGCGTGGACATCCCCGTGCTGCGCAAGGACTTCGTCGTCACCTCGTACCAGCTGTGGGAGGCCCGCGCCCACGGCGCCGACCTCGTGCTGCTGATCGTCGCGGCCCTGGACCAGCCGGCCCTGGAGTCGCTGATCGAGCGTGCCGAGTCCATCGGGCTCACCCCGCTGGTGGAGGTGCACGACGAGGACGAGGTCGAGCGCGCGGTGGACGCGGGCGCCAAGGTCATCGGCGTCAACGCGCGCAACCTGAAGACGCTCGAGGTCGACCGCGGCACGTTCGAGCGGGTCGCCCCGGAGATCCCCGCGCACATCGTCAAGGTCGCCGAGTCCGGCGTCCGCGGCCCGCACGACCTCATCGCCTACGCCAACGAGGGCGCCGACGCCGTCCTGGTCGGCGAGTCCCTGGTCACCGGCCGCGACCCGAAGACGGCGGTCTCCGACCTGGTGGCGGCCGGCGAACATCCGGCACTCCGCCACGGCCGGGGCTGACCCCCGGTAGGCTGACCCCCATGACGCTCCCGCTCGTCCCGGCATCCCGGGACCCTTACGCGCGCCTGGCGCGAGGCTGCCGCCCCCGCGGCTGCCGCGCACCCGCCCGCCGGGTCCACGGCCGCCGGGTGCGGTACGTCATCGGAGACGAACCCGGGCAAGTAAACGGGCGGCGATGGCAACGCCCCGTCTTTCAAGGGGCGCGGGGAACCGCACTGCCGGCCGTCCACGGCCGGTAGCCGACAGCTGGTCCCCGCCCCCACGGCGATTAGTCCCCACCAGACACTCACCGTGAGGTACCCGCATGCCCAGCAACTTCTTCATTCCCGACCCGGAGGGCCAAGTCCCCTCCGCCGAGGGCTACTTCGGCGACTTCGGGGGCAAGTTCATCCCCGAGGCCCTGGTCGCGGCGGTCGACGAGGTCGCCGTCGAGTACGACAAGGCCAAGTCCGACCCGGAGTTCGCCCGCGAGCTGGACGACCTGCTCGTCCACTACACGGGCCGCCCCTCGGCGCTGACCGAGGTCCCCCGCTTCGCCGAGCACGCCGGAGGCGCCCGGGTCTTCCTCAAGCGCGAGGACCTGAACCACACCGGCTCGCACAAGATCAACAACGTGCTCGGCCAAGCCCTGCTCACCAAGCGCATGGGCAAGACCCGCGTGATCGCCGAGACCGGCGCCGGCCAGCACGGCGTGGCCACGGCGACCGCCTGCGCCCTCTTCGGCCTCGACTGCACCATCTACATGGGCGAGATCGACACCCGCCGCCAGGCACTCAACGTGGCCCGCATGCGCATGCTCGGCGCCGAGGTCATCGCCGTGAAGTCCGGCAGCCGCACGCTGAAGGACGCGATCAACGAGGCGTTCCGCGACTGGGTCGCCAACGTCGACCGCACCCACTACCTGTTCGGCACCGTCGCGGGTCCCCACCCCTTCCCGGCGATGGTGCGCGACTTCCACCGCGTCATCGGCGTCGAGGCCCGCCGCCAGCTCCTGGAGCAGGCCGGGCGCCTGCCCGACGCCGCGGTCGCCTGCGTCGGCGGCGGCTCCAACGCCATCGGCCTCTTCCACGCCTTCATCCCCGACGCGGACGTCCGCCTCATCGGCTGCGAGCCCGCCGGGCACGGCGTGGAGACCGGTGAGCACGCGGCCACCCTGACCGCGGGCGAGCCCGGCATCCTGCACGGCTCCCGGTCCTACGTCCTCCAGGACGAGGAGGGCCAGATCACCGAGCCGTACTCGATCTCGGCCGGCCTGGACTACCCCGGCATCGGCCCCGAGCACTCCTACCTCAAGGACTCCGGCCGCGGCGAGTACCGCGCGGTCACCGACGACGCCGCCATGCAGGCCCTGCGCCTGCTGTCGCGCACCGAGGGCATCATCCCGGCCATCGAGAGCGCCCACGCGCTGGCCGGTGCCCTGGAGGTCGGCAAGGAGCTGGGCAAGGACGGGCTGATCGTGGTCAACCTGTCCGGCCGCGGCGACAAGGACATGGACACCGCCGCCCGCTACTTCGGGCTGTACGACACCGACGCCGAGGTCGCCGCCGACGAGACCGGCGCCGCGGAGATCGAGGGGGACGCCAAGTGAGCGGGAACGTACAGCTGCTGAACGACACCCTCGCGGCTGCCAGGTCCGAGGGCCGCGCCGCCCTGATCGCCTACCTGCCGGCCGGGTTCCCGACCGTCACGGGCGGCATCGAGGCGGTCAAGGCCGCGCTCGACGGCGGCGCCGACGTCGTCGAGGTGGGCCTGCCGCACAGCGACCCGGTGCTCGACGGCCCGGTGATCCAGACCGCCGACGACATCGCCCTGCGCGGCGGCGTGAAGATCGCCGACGTGATGCGCACGGTCCGCGAGGCGCACGAGGCCACCGGCAAGCCGATCCTCGTCATGACGTACTGGAACCCGATCGACCGCTACGGCGTGGAGCGCTTCACCGCCGAGCTGGCCGAGGCGGGCGGCGCCGGGTGCATCCTGCCCGACCTGCCGGTCCAGGAGTCGGCGCTGTGGAAGGAGCACGCCGACAAGCACGAGCTGGCCACGGTCTTCGTGGTCGCGCCCAGCAGCAAGGACGCGCGGCTCGCCGAGATCACCGCGGCCGGCAGCGGCTTCGTCTACGCCGCCTCCCTCATGGGCGTCACCGGCACCCGCGAGTCGGTCGGGGCGCAGGCCGAGGACCTGGTGCGGCGCACCCGCACCACCACCGACACCCCCGTCTGCGTCGGCCTCGGTGTCTCCAACGCCGCCCAGGCCGCCGAGGTCGCCCGGTTCGCCGACGGCGTGATCGTCGGCTCGGCGTTCGTCAAGCGCATGCTGGACGCGCCCGACGACGCGGCCGGCCTGGAGGGCGTCCGAGCGCTCGCCGCCGACCTGGCGAAGGGCGTGCGCCGACAGGCGTGACGCCGGGCCCGTGACGGACGAACACAGGACGGGCACAGGACTGAGGTCCCTCGTACGAGTGGACCTGGGACCGGGGAGGCGCGCTGCGCCTCCCCGGTTCGTTCTGCGGGGTGTGAGCGAGAAGAACCGACAGGGAAAGCGCGGCGCCCGCGAGAAGCTGGCGGCCGAGCGCGAGAAGCAGAGGTCCAGGGACAAGCGCCGCCGTGCGCTGATCGTCGGCGCGAGCGTGGTCTGCGTGCTGGGTCTCGCCGCCGTGATCGGCGTGGTCGCCGCGAACGCGGGCAAGGACGACGGCAGCGAGTCGGCCGGTCCGGTCGTGGCACCCTCGGGGGCGCAGGGCAAGGACGGCCTTGCGATCCCCGTCGGCGAGGAGAGCGCCAAGTCGACGCTCACCGTCTGGGAGGACTTCCGCTGCCCGGCCTGCAAGGCCTTCGAGCTGGCGTACCGCGACACCGTCCACGAGCTGACCGACGCGGGGCAGCTCAAGGTCGAGTACCACCTCGCGACCATCATCGACGGCAACATGGGCGGCACCGGCTCGCGCAAGGCGGCCAACGCCGCGGCCTGCGCCCAGGACGCCGGAAAGTTCCCCGCCTACCACGACGTGCTGTACGACAACCAGCCGCCGGAGACCGACGACGCCTTCGCCGACGAGAACAAGCTCCTCGACCTGGCAGGCAAGGTCGACGGCCTCGACACCACCCTGTTCCAGGAGTGCGTGAAGAACGGCAAGCACAACAGCTGGGTGGAGAAGTCCAACAAGGCCTTCCAGAACGGCGGCTTCAGCGGCACCCCGACGGTGCTCCTGGACGGCAAGAACATCTACCAGGACCGCTCCATGACCCCGGCCAAGCTCAAGCAGATGGTGGAGGAGGCGGCCAAGTAACGCGCCCGCTCGTTACGGACCCGTAGCCGGGCTGCCCGCCGCGCGCCCCGTCCGACACGGTAGCGTCGACCCTGCCATGGAACTTGCCTTCATTCCCAGCCCGTCGCGCGGGGTGCTGCACCTCGGTCCCATCCCGCTGCGCGGCTACGCGTTCTGCATCATCATCGGCGTCTTCGTTGCCGTCTGGCTCGGCAACAAGCGCTGGATCGCCCGGGGCGGGCGGCCGGGCACGGTGGCCGACATCGCGGTCTGGGCCGTTCCCTTCGGCCTGATCGGCGGACGCCTCTACCACGTGATCACGGACTACCAGCTGTACTTCAGTGAGGGCCGTGACTGGGTCGACGCCTTCAAGATCTGGGAGGGCGGGCTCGGCATCTGGGGCGCGATCGCGTTCGGCGCGGTGGGCGCCTGGATCGGTGCCCGTCGCCGGGGCGTCCCGATGCCCGCGTACGCCGACGCCGTCGCCCCCGGTATCGCCCTCGCGCAGGCCATCGGCCGCTGGGGCAACTGGTTCAACCAGGAGCTGTACGGCAAGGCGACCGACCTGCCGTGGGCCGTGGAGATCACCTCGACGGCCGACGGACGGGTGCCGGGCACCTACCACCCGACGTTCCTGTACGAGTCGCTGTGGTGCATCGGCGTCGCCTTCCTCGTCATCTGGGCCGACCGGCGCTTCAAGCTGGGCCACGGGCGGGCCTTCGCCCTGTACGTGGCGGCGTACTGCGCGGGCCGGTTCTGGATCGAGTACATGCGCGTCGACGACGCCCACCACATCCTCGGCCTGCGCCTGAACAACTGGACCGCGCTCTTCGTGTTCCTGCTCGCGGTGCTGTACATCGTGCTCTCGGCGCGGAAGCGGCCGGGCCGGGAGGCCGTGGTGGAGCCGGGTGAGGAGACCGCCACCGGCGACGCCGGGCCCGCAGGGGAGAAGGACGCGAAGGAGGACGCGGAGGCCGGTACCGACGACGGGGCCGCCGCGGACGCCGTGGAGAAGGCCGATGCTCCTGACCTCACCAAGGCCACCGGGACCACCGAAGGCACGCACGAACCGGTGGACACGGAGGACGCGAGGGACGCCGAGGCCGTGAAGGACGGCGCCGACTCCGCGAAGAAGGGCTGACCCGCCCGCCAGACACGCCGCCGAGGGCGCCCGGGATTCCCCGGTCGCCCTCGGCGCATGCCGGGCACGGGCTAGGACAGGGACGGCCGCCGGGCCAGCGACAGGGTGCGCCGGGCCGTCGCCACCACCGCCGCATCGATGAACCGGCCGTCCGGCAGCGCCTGCGCGCCCGGCTGGACCGTGGCCGCCTTGACGATCGTCTCCGCCTCCTCCAGCTCCCGCTCGGTGGGCAGATACGCCCGCTCGATGATCGGCAGCTGGCGGGGGTGGATCGCCGCCCGCCCCAGGAAACCGAGGGCGCGGCCGTGGGCGCAGGACGCCGCCAGTCCCTCCAGGTCCCGGGTGTCCGGATGCACCGTCTGCGACGGGGGCGCGAGCCCCGCCGCCCGGGCGGCCACGACCACGCGCGAGCGCGACCAGTCCAGGCCGGTGTCCCCGCGCACGCCCAGGTCAGCTCGCAGGTCCGCCTCGCCGAGGGCGATCCCGCGCAGCGCCGGATGGGCGGCGGCGATCCGGTACGCCCGCTCCACCCCCAGGGCCGTCTCCAGCAGGGCGTACAGCGGCGGCCCACCGGTGGCCGCGGCGACGCCGGTGACCTGCTCCGGCGACGTGACCTTGGGCAGGCGCAGCCCGGACAGACCCGGGAGCGCGGCCAGCGCCGCCAGATCGCCGGCGGCGAGCGGACCGTCCAGGGCGTTGACGCGGACGTGCACCGGCACCGGCTGCGGCTCGCCGAGCAGCTCGGCGGTGGCGTCGCGGGCGTACTCCTTGCGGTCGGCGGCGACCGCGTCCTCCAGATCGACCACCACCACGTCGGCACCGGCGGCCAGCGCCTTGGCCACCACGCGGGGCCGGTCCCCGGGCACGTACAGCCAGGTCAGCGGGGGTACGGTCATACGACGCCAGCCTCCCGCAGCTCCTTCACGTCCGCCGGGGTGAGCCCCAGCCCGGTCAGTACCTCCTCGGTGTCGGCGCCGTGCGGGCGGCCCGCCCAGCGGATCGCGCCCGGAGTGGCGGAGAGGCGGAAGAGGACGTTCTGCATGCGCAGCGGGCCCAGCTCGGGATCGTCGACCGTGGTGAGGGTGTCCAGGGCCCGGTACTGCGGGTCGGCCATCACGTCCCGCACGTCCTGCACCGGTGCGACCGCCGCCTCGGCCTTCTCGAACGCGGCGAGCACGTCGGCGCGGGTGTGCCGGGCGATCCAGTCGCCGACCGCCGTGTCCAGCACGTCGGAGTGCCGGGCCCGGTCGGCGCCGGTCGCGAACCAGGGCTCGTCGATCAGCTCCGGGCGGCCCACCAGCCGCATCACCCGCTCGGCGACCGACTGCGCCGAGGTGGAGACGGCGACCCAGGTGCCGTCGGCGGTGCGGTAGGTGTTGCGCGGGGCGTTGTTCTGCGAGCGGTTGCCGGTGCGCGGCTGGACGTGGCCGAGCTGGTCGTACCAGAGGGGCTGCGGACCGAGGACGGTCAGGATCGGCTCGATGATCGCCATGTCGACGACCTGCCCCTCGCCGGTGCGCTCCCGGGCGGTCAGCGCCGTCATCACGGCGTAGGCCGTCGCCAGCGCCGCGATCGAGTCGGCGAGGCCGAACGGCGGCAGCGTCGGCGGCGCGTCCGGCTCGCCGGTCATCGCGGCGAAGCCGCTCATGGCCTCGGCGAGGGTGCCGAAGCCGGGGCGGCGCGCGTAGGGGCCGAACTGGCCGAAGCCGGTGACCCGGGTCAGGACCAGGCGCGGGTTGACGGCGGACAGCTCGTCCCAGCCCAGGTCCCACTTCTCCAGGGTGCCCGGCCGGAAGTTCTCGACGACGACGTCGGCGGTGGCGGCCAGCCGGAGCAGCGTGGTGCGCCCGGCGGGTTTCGACAGGTCCAGGGTGATCGTGTGCTTGTTGCGGCCCAGCAGCTTCCACCACAGGCCCACGCCGTCCTTCGAGGGGCCGTGCCCCCGGGAGGGGTCGGGCCGGGTGGGGTGCTCGACCTTGATCACCTCGGCGCCGAAGTCGCCGAGCATGGTGGCGGCGAGCGGTCCCGCGAAGAGCGTGGCGAGGTCGAGGACGCGCAGGCCGGCGAGCGGGGCGGCGGGGGCGGGGGTGGCGGAGACGGAGGTCGCGGGGCGCGCGGCGGTCACGGCGGGCTCGGGCATGGGCGGGTGGCCTCCCGGTGGGTGAGGTGGGCGAGAGTGTCGAAGCCGGTGCCGTCGAAGTCGCCGACGGTGGTGGCCAGGCGGTTCTTCAGCGGCGCCGTCCAGTGCGCGGGCAGCGCGGCGGGGGAGCCGGCGAGCAGTCCGGCGACGCTGCCGACGGTGGCGCCGTTGGAGTCGGTGTCCCAGCCGCCGGACACGACCCGCGAGACCGAGCCGGTGAAGTCGCCGTCCGCGTGGGTGAGCGCGGCGGCGATCAGGGCGGTGTTGGGGACGGCGTGCACCCAGTGGTGGGCGGGGGAGTGGACGGCGTGGAGCCGGTCCACGACCGTGTCGAAGTCGGCGTGGGCGCCCGCGAGCCGTACGGCGTGGCGGACGGCCCCGGCGAGGCGGGAGCCGGGCGGCACGACCGCGAGGCCGGCGCGCAGACAGGCGTGGACGTCATGGGCACCGGTGGCGGCGGTGGCGATGACGGCCGCCGCGAACATCGCCGCGTGGACCCCGCTCGCGGTGTGGGTGAGGGTCGCGTCGCGGTGCGCCTGCTCGGCGGCGGCGGCCGGGTCGCCGGGGTTGGTCCAGCCGTGCACGTCGGCGCGGATCAGGGCGCCGATCCACTCGCGGAACGGGTTGCGGTGGCGGGCGGTGTCCGGGGGCTCGAGGCCGCTGAGGAGGTTGCGCAGGGCGAGGCGCTCGGCGGTGAAGGCGCGGCCGGCCGGGAGCTCGTCGAGCCAGACCCGGGCCACGTCGGCCGTCTCGAAGCTCCTGCCGTGGCGCTGGAGGAGCGTCATGCCCAGGAGCGGGTAGTTGAGATCGTCGTCCTCCGGCATGCCGTCGATGTTCTCGGCGAGGGAGGTGGGCGCGGAGCGGCGGTTCCAGGGATACGCGGCGAGCACGTCGCCGGGGACGCCCCGTTCGGTGAAGTAGGTGGTCGGGGGCCAGTTGCCGGCGGCCCGGCCGAGCAGACGGATGCCGGTCAGGGGCAGCTTCTCGACGGGTTTGCCCAGGAGGCACCCGGCGGCGCGGCCGAGCCAGGCGGCCTCCAGACGGGCCGGGGACACCGGAGCGCCGGGGCGGAGGGCCGGCCAGTCGGGGCACAGCGCCCTGATCCGGTCGAGTTCCGTCGGCTCCGCGTCCGCCAAGGGACTGGGCAGGCGGGCCAGTTCGTCCAGGAGGTCCTCCGCCAGGACGCGGAGCCGGGGGGAGGCGGGCCCGGGCGAGGCTCCTGCCCGGGGCGGGGCCTCGCCGCCGCCCGCCGCGTGCCAGCGGGCCGCGACCGCCGACGCGTCGCGGCCGTCCAGCCGGGCCTGGCGCAGCTCGTGGCCGACCAGGTCCTCGGGCTGGACCCAGGTCAGCCGGAGCATCCCGGGCCCCCGATCGCGGCGAACGCCTCCTCGTGGGCGCGGCGGCGCCGTACGTCACGCGCGAAGACCTCCCGCGCCACCCCGGTGAGCGTCGCCGCCGGTTCCCACAGGTCAAGGCGGCTCGCCTCGGCGACGGTCTTCGCCCAGTCCTCCGGCACCGGTGACCCCAGTGCCCCGGCCAGGGCGCCCGCCATCGTGGCGATGGAGTCGCAGTCCCGGCCGTAGTTGACCGCGCCGAGGACCGCGTGCCGGAAGTCGCCGCCGGAGACGAGCAGCATGCCGAGGGCGACGGGCAGTTCCTCGATGGCGTGCAGGCGCGAGGGGCGGCGGGCGCCGAGGGAGGGCGCCCGGTAGTCGGGGCCCACCGTGTCGTACGGGGCCACCGCCGCGCGCAGCGGTGCGAGCGCCGACTCGAAGTCCGAGTGGCCCGAGGCCACCTCGCACACGGCCTCGATCGCGGCCCGGGTGCCGTCCTTGGCCAGGGACAGCGCGGCCGCCACCACCGACTCCGGGGTCGCGCCCGGCTCGCAGGCCGCGGCCACCGCCGCGGCGAAGACACCGGCCGCCTCCCGGCCGTACGACGACTGGTGGGCGCCCGCGACGTCCAGTGCCTCGGCGTAGGCGGCCGCCGGGTTCGCCGCGTTGACCAGGCCGACCGGGGCCATGTACATCGCGGCACCGCAGTTGACGATGTTGCCGGTGCCGGCCTCGCGCGGGTCCACGTGACCGTAGTGGATCCGCGCGACCAGCCATTTCTCGGCGAGGAAGATCCGCTGGAGCGGGACCGCCTCGGCCTCCAGCTCCGGGATCCAGCGCGGGTGCGTGATCAGGTCCGGGACAAGGTGCTCGGCGATCGCGTACGCGTCGAGGTGGTCGCGGACCGTGCCGTAGACCCGGACCAGCGCGTGGGTCATCAGGGTGTCGTCGGTGACGTGGCCGTCGCCCTTGTGGTACGGGGCGAGGGGGCGGGCGGTGCGCCAGGCGTCGCCGTTCCAGGGGCCGACGACGCCGTGGACGCGGCCGCCGTGGCGTTCGAGGATCTGCTCGGGGGAGTAGCCCTCGACCGGGCCGCCGAGCGCGTCGCCGACGGCCGCGCCCACGAGGGCGCCGGTGACACGCTCGTCGAGGGGGGCGGTGGTGCTGTGGTCCGGGGTCAGGGGGGTCATGGGGTGATGCCTCGTCCTTCCGTTGGGGACGGTCGCGTGGCGTGCAGGAGACCGGCGAGCTCGACCAGGTCGGTGCCGGTGAGCCGGGGCAGTACGCAGCCGGGCAGGGTGCGGCAGGCGTCCCGCCACGACGCGGGGAGCGACGTGCCGCCGCCGAGCGCGCCGGTGAGGGCGCCGGCCAGCGCGGGGGCGGAGTCCGCGACCCTGGACAGACAGGCCGCAGCCGGTACCGCCTCCGCGATGCGGCCCCTGGCGGCGGTGGCCAGGGCGAGGGCGACCGGGACGGTCTCGGCGGCGGCGATGCCGTAGCTGTAGACGTGGTCGACGATGCGGTGTTCGAGGAGTGGGACGAGGGCGAAGGTGCTCTCGGTGTCCGCCGCGAGGGCCAGGGCGTGGCGGGCGTTGCGGCCGATCTCCGTCGCCTCGGGGAGTTCGGCGAGCGCCGCCGTCACGCAGGCGTCCACGTCGGCGCCGTCGAGGGCGCACGCCAGCGCCGCCGCCATGGCCCGCGCGCCGTGCACGCCGTCGCCGTCCTGGGTGTAGCGGGCGTCGAACTCGGCGAGGTCGGCGGCGGGGCGCGGGGCGCCGGGGTGGGCGACGGCGAGGACACAGGCCCGTACGCAGGCGGCGTCGTCGAAGTAGTGCGGGTTGTCGTGGCCGGTGGCGGGCGGCCGCAGGCCGGCGGCGAGGTTGCCGAGCCCGGCCCGTACCGAGATGCGGGCGCGCAGCGGCAGCACCGCGGACTCCACCTCGGGGGCGCGGTCTGCCGCCGCGGCGACCTCGCTGGCCACGGCGTTCCAGGTCAGGTCGATCGCGGCCCGCATCCGGCGGTCCCGGCTCAGGTCCCCCAGCACGCTGTCGTCCCCCGCCCGCAGTACGGCCTCCGCCGCGAACGCCGCCCACTCGGCGTCGTCCGAGGGGCCGAGGCGCAGCGGTTCGGGGGGCTGGTTCAGGGCGATGGGCACGGGAAGGGTGGTGGTCGCGTTCTGCTCGGCGAAGGTGTCCAGCTCACGGGTGAGCCGGCGGGTCCACTCCGGCATACGGGCGGCCCGGTGCCGGGCGGCGGGCCAGCCGGCGGCGTCTCCCGCGGCGAGCCCCAGCAGGAGTCCCTCGACGCGGTCCGAGAGCGGCACCCCACGGGACGACACGGCCGTCCCCGGCTCGGCTCCCGTCCGGTGGCCGCTTCCGCTGGACACACCCCCTTCCGGCACACCGTGCCCTTCGACGTACGCCGTGACGCCCGTCGCCCCGCCCCCGCCACGCGCCCTGCTCACGCCCCCACCTCCGCCGCGGGGTCGGCGTCCGGCACCGGCGGAGGCGCCGCGGGGGCGGGCGCCCGCCGGGTGCCGGTGCCGCCGGGCGGGAGCGTGTCGTCGGGTGGTTCGCCCCGCACGGAAGCGAGAGCCGTCCCGAGTCCTGGCGCCACCCGCCCCGATTCCCGGGACGCCCACTTCAGGCCCGGCGGCACGGGTTCGGGGTCCGGCGGTACGCCCCGCGCCGCGCGGATCAGGAGGTCCGCCACCTCCAGTACGTGGTGGCCGGCCATCGTCGGGAGGCAGGTGCCGCGGGCCGGGCCGATGGCGGTGCCCCAGTCGGCGGGGATGGCGTGGACGCCGCGGGTCGCGCCGGCCAGGGCGCCGGCCACCGCGGCCGTGGTGTCGGCGTCGCGGCCCATGTTGACGGCCGTCAGCACGGAGTCGGTGAATTCGCCGTCGGCCGCCGCGTACGCGCCGAAGGCGAGCGCGACGGCCTCGGGGGCCAGGTCGGTCCACGGGTAGCCGCCGATGACCACCGCGGAGCGCACCGCGCGTTCGCCGCGGTGGGCCGCCGTCAGCGCGCGGCGCAGACAGCGCGCCGTCCAGGAGTCGTCCGGGACGACGGCCAGCGCGGAGGCCGCCACCGCGACGGTCGACGCCCCGGCCATCGCCGCCGCGACGCCGGCCGCCACCGCCTGGCCGCCGTAGATGCCCTCGCCCTCGTGGCTGACCGAGCCGTCGATCGCCGCCAGCCGGGCCGCCTCGGCGGGGCGCCCGGCGGCGAACACGCCGTGCGGCGCGGCCCGCATGGCCAGTCCGTCGCTCCAGGCGTGCCGGTGCTGGGCGGAGATCGGGGCGGCCAGACCACGGCGCAGGTTCTCCAGGGTGCCGCGTTCGCTGAAGCCCGCGCCCCGGAACGGGCCCTCCTCCCGGTCCGCGATCCACTCGTGCCAGGCCGTCTCCACGTGGGCCTGGGTGAGCGCGGCGCCGTGGCGGGCCAGCAGCAGGCCCGAGAAGATCGCGTACTCCGTGTCGTCCGTACCGGCGGGCCGGTCGGCCACGTACCCCGTGATGCGGCCCCAGCGGGCGCGGATCTCCGAGGGCTTCATGTTCTCGGCCGGCGCCCCGAGGGCGTCCCCGACGGCGAGTCCGAGCAGTGCGCCCCGGGCCCGGTCGCGGAACCCGACGGCGTCCGTCGGCGTGGGGACCGGGGGAATGCAGGCGGTGGATGCCATGCGGCCTCTCCTCTCCCTCCGCGTATCTGTCCCCGGTGCCGTGCGCACCGCAGCCGAACCGGGCGCAGCGTCACCCGGTCGACATATGAGCGGGCATGATCACGGATGAGTACGGAGAGGTAAAGCCGCAGGTAAGCCCAGCCTTTCCTTGCTGGCGGGACGGAAATGATCGGCGTACATTGACTGTTGTTAAAAAGTGGAATGGGTCCAAACTAGCTTCCCGGGGGGTCCCTCGTGGCCATCATCGAAACCGAGGCGCCGCTGCACGAGGCGCACCGCGACAACCACACCCACCGCGACGTGAACGGCGGCTGGCTGCGCCCCGCCGTCTTCGGCGCGATGGACGGACTGGTCTCCAACCTCGCCCTGATGACCGGTGTCGCCGGCGGCACGGCGAGCCAGCAGACCGTGGTGATCAGCGGGCTCGCCGGTCTGGCGGCCGGCGCCTTCTCCATGGCCGCCGGCGAGTACACCTCCGTCGCCTCCCAGCGCGAGCTGGTGGAGGCCGAGCTGGACGTGGAGCGCCGCGAGCTGCGCAAGCACCCGGCGGACGAGGAGGCCGAGCTGGCCGCGCTCTACGAGGCGCGCGGCGTCGAGCCGGAGCTGGCGCGCGAGGTGGCCCGCCAGCTGTCCAGCGACCCCGAGCAGGCGCTGGAGATACACGCCCGCGAGGAGCTGGGCATCGACCCCTCCGACCTGCCCTCGCCGACGGTGGCGGCCGTGTCCTCGTTCGGATCCTTCGCGCTGGGCGCCCTGCTCCCGGTCCTGCCTTTCCTGCTCGGCGCCGGTGTGCTGTGGCCCGCCGTGCTGCTCGCGCTGGCCGGACTGTTCCTGTGCGGCGCGGTGGTCGCCAAGGTCACGGCCCGCAGCTGGTGGTACAGCGGTCTGCGGCAGCTCGTCCTCGGTGGCGCGGCGGCCGGTGTGACGTATCTCCTGGGCAGCCTGTTCGGAACGGCCGTAGGATAGCCCGGCTCGAACTTATGCGGGGGGCCGTATAAGTAGCCGTTACTCGCTGGTTTCGAGCGCGTAATCTCCGGGCATGAGCCGTAAGCGCTGTGGGCAATGAAGCCTGCCGTGCACTCCTGGAGTGGGCGACGCCGCCTCCTCCGCCCCCTCGGGCCGACGGACATCGATCTGTCCGCCTCGGTCTCCATAGCTTCCACCGCGGGTGCGGTACCCCCACCGCACCTCTCCGGTGTCCGCATGCTGGAACGGATTGTCCCGTTTACCGAGAACCAATCCATCATGTAACCTGCACCAAATTTTGCACCCACCGCAGAGGGCCAACGTCGTCCCTCGGCACCTGCACATGCCAGATGACGACGACGGGAGAGCCGATGCGTACGCCGCGCCAGCCGTCCCAGCACTCCGAGAGTGGCCAGAACTGGTCCTTCATGGATGCTCGCCCTGCTGCCCAGGGTATGTACGACCCCCGCAACGAACACGACGCGTGCGGCGTCGGTTTCGTCGCCACCCTCACCGGCGAGGCGTCCCACACCCTGGTCGACCAGGCCCTCACCGTGCTGCGCAACCTGGAACACCGCGGCGCCACCGGCTCCGAGCCCGACTCGGGCGACGGCGCGGGCATCCTCTCCCAGGTCCCCGACGCGTTCTTCCGCGAGGTGGCCGGATTCGAGCTGCCCGAGGCCGGGGCGTACGCCGTCGGCATCGCCTTCCTGCCGGTCGACGGCACGGAGGACGCCGTCTCGCGCATCGAGACGATCGCCGACGAGGAGGGCCTCACCGTCCTCGGCTGGCGCGAGGTCCCGGTCGCCCCGCAGATGCTGGGCGCCACCGCGCGCTCCACGATGCCGGTCTTCCGCCAGATCTTCGTGAGCGACGGCGCCTCGCAGGGCATCGCCCTGGACCGCAACGCCTTCGCGCTGCGCAAGCGCGCCGAGCGCGAGGCCGGCGTCTACTTCCCGTCGCTGTCCGCGCGGACCATCGTCTACAAGGGCATGCTGACCACCGGCCAGCTGGAGCCGTTCTTCCCGGACCTGTCCGACCGCCGCTTCGCCTCCGCGATCGCGCTCGTGCACTCCCGGTTCTCCACCAACACCTTCCCGAGCTGGCCGCTCGCCCACCCGTACCGCTTCGTCGCGCACAACGGCGAGATCAACACGGTCAAGGGCAACCGCAACTGGATGCGCGCCCGCGAGTCCCAGCTGGCCTCGGACCTGTTCGGCTCCTCCACGGACCTGGAGCGGATCTTCCCGATCTGTACGCCGGACGCCTCGGACTCCGCCTCCTTCGACGAGGTCCTGGAACTGCTCCACCTCGGCGGACGCTCGCTGCCGCACTCCGTGCTGATGATGATCCCGGAGGCGTGGGAGAACCACGACTCCATGCAGCCGGACCGGCGCGCCTTCTACCAGTTCCACTCCACGATGATGGAGCCCTGGGACGGCCCCGCCTGCGTCACCTTCACCGACGGCACGCAGGTCGGCGCCGTCCTGGACCGCAACGGTCTGCGCCCCGGCCGCTACTGGGTCACCGACGACGGTCTCGTCGTCCTCGGCTCCGAGGTCGGCGTCCTCGACATCGACCCTGCCAAGGTCGTCCGCAAGGGCCGCCTCCAGCCCGGCCGCATGTTCCTCGTGGACACCGCCGAGCACCGCATCATCGAGGACGACGAGATCAAGGCCCAGCTCGCCGCCGAGCAGCCGTACGGCGAGTGGATGGAAGCCGGCGAGATCGAGCTGTCCGACCTGCCCGAGCGCGAGCACATCGTGCACACCCACGCCTCGGTCACCCGCCGCCAGCAGACCTTCGGGTACACCGAGGAGGAGCTGCGCGTCATCCTCGCGCCGATGGCCAAGGCAGGCGCCGAGCCGATCGGCTCCATGGGCACCGACTCGCCGATCGCCGCGCTCTCCGAGCGCCCCCGGCTGCTCTTCGACTACTTCACCCAGCTCTTCGCCCAGGTCACCAACCCGCCGCTGGACGCCATCCGCGAGGAACTGGTCACCTCCCTGCGCTCCTCGCTCGGCCCCCAGGGCAACCTGCTGGACCCGTCGGCCGCCTCGTGCCGCAGCGTCCTGCTGCCCTTCCCGGTGATCGACAACGACGAGCTGGCCAAGCTCATCCACATCAACGCCGACGGCGACATGCCCGGCTTCAAGGCCGCGACCCTCTCCGGTCTCTACCGGGTGCACGGCGGCGGCGACGCGCTGGCCGCGCGCATAGAGGAGATCTGCGCCGAGGCCGACGCCGCCATCGAGAACGGCGCCCGGCTGATCGTCCTGTCCGACCGCCACTCGGACGCCGAGCACGCGCCGATCCCCTCGCTGCTGCTCACCGCCGCCGTCCACCACCACCTCATCGGCACCAAGCAGCGCACCCAGGTGGGCCTGCTGGTCGAGGCCGGCGACGTCCGCGAGGTCCACCACGTCGCCCTGCTCATCGGCTTCGGCGCCGCCGCGGTCAACCCGTACCTCGCCATGGAGTCGGTCGAGGACCTGGTCCGCGCGGGCACCTTCCTGCCCGGCATCGAGGCCGAGCAGGCCATCCGCAACCTGATCTACGCCCTCGGCAAGGGCGTCCTCAAGGTCATGTCCAAGATGGGCATCTCCACCGTCGCCTCCTACCGGGGTGCCCAGGTCTTCGAGGCCGTCGGCCTGGACGAGGCCTTCGTCACCAAGTACTTCAACGGCACCGCCACCAAGATCGGCGGCGTCGGCATCGACGTCGTCGCCAAGGAGGTCGCCGCCCGCCACGCCAAGGCGTACCCGGCCAGCGGCATCGCGCCGGCCCACCGCGCCCTGGACATCGGCGGCGAGTACCAGTGGCGCCGCGAGGGCGAGCCGCACCTGTTCGACCCGGAGACGGTCTTCCGCCTCCAGCACTCCACGCGCTCCGGCACGTACGAGATCTTCAAGAAGTACACGGAGCGTGTGAACGAGCAGTCCGAGCGGCTGATGACGCTGCGCGGCCTGTTCGGCTTCAAGTCGGACCGGCAGCCGATCTCCATCGACGAGGTCGAGCCCGTCTCCGAGATCGTCAAGCGCTTCTCCACCGGCGCCATGTCGTACGGCTCCATCTCCCAGGAGGCGCACGAGACCCTCGCCATCGCCATGAACCAGCTGGGCGGCAAGTCCAACACCGGTGAGGGCGGCGAGGACCCGGAGCGCCTGTACGACCCGGCACGCCGGTCCAGCATCAAGCAGGTCGCCTCCGGCCGCTTCGGCGTCACCTCCGAGTACCTGGTCAACGCCGACGACATCCAGATCAAGATGGCCCAGGGTGCCAAGCCCGGCGAGGGCGGCCAGCTGCCCGGCCACAAGGTGTACCCCTGGGTCGCCAAGACCCGGCACTCCACCCCGGGCGTCGGCCTGATCTCGCCGCCGCCGCACCACGACATCTACTCCATCGAGGACCTGGCCCAGCTGATCCACGACCTGAAGAACGCGAACCCGCAGGCGCGGATTCACGTCAAGCTGGTCTCCGAGGTCGGCGTCGGCACGGTCGCCGCGGGTGTGTCCAAGGCGCACGCGGACGTGGTGCTGATCTCCGGCCACGACGGCGGCACGGGTGCCTCGCCCCTGACGAGCCTCAAGCACGCGGGCGGCCCCTGGGAGCTGGGCCTCGCCGAGACCCAGCAGACCCTGCTGCTCAACGGACTGCGCGACCGGATCGTCGTCCAGACCGACGGCCAGCTCAAGACCGGCCGCGACGTCGTCATCGCCGCGCTGCTCGGCGCCGAGGAGTTCGGTTTCGCGACCGCCCCGCTCGTCGTCTCCGGCTGCGTCATGATGCGCGTCTGCCACCTGGACACCTGCCCGGTCGGCATCGCCACCCAGAACCCGGTGCTGCGCGAGAGGTTCTCCGGCAAGGCCGAGTACATCGTGAACTTCTTCCGGTTCATCGCCGAAGAGGTCCGCGAGATCCTCGCCGAGCTGGGCTTCCGCTCCATCGAGGAGGCCGTCGGCCACGCCGAGACCCTCGACGTGACCCGCGCGGTCGACCACTGGAAGGCGCAGGGCCTGAACCTGGAGCCGCTGTTCCACGTGCCGGCGCTGGCCGAGGGCGCGGTGCGCCACCAGGCCGTCGGCCAGGACCACGGCCTGGAGAAGGCGCTCGACAACCAGCTGATCAAGCTCGCCTCCGACGCGCTGGCCGCCCCGGACGCCACCCAGGCCGCCCCGGTGCGCGCCCAGGTCGCGATCCGCAACATCAACCGCACGGTCGGCACCATGCTCGGCCACGAGGTCACCAAGAAGTTCGGCGGCGGCGGTCTGCCCGACGACACCGTCGACATCACCTTCACCGGCTCCGCCGGCCAGTCCTTCGGCGCCTTCGTCCCGCGCGGCATCACCCTGCGCCTGGAGGGCGACGCCAACGACTACGTCGGCAAGGGCCTGTCCGGCGGCCGGATCGTCGTCCGCCCCGACCGGGGCGCCGACCACCTGGCCGAGTACTCCACCATCGCCGGCAACACCATCGGCTACGGCGCCACCGGCGGCGAGATGTTCCTGCGCGGCAAGGTCGGCGAGCGCTTCTGCGTCCGCAACTCCGGCGCGCTGGTTGTCTCCGAGGGCGTCGGCGACCACGGTTGCGAGTACATGACCGGCGGCCACGCGGTCGTCCTCGGCGAGACCGGGCGCAACTTCGCGGCCGGCATGTCCGGCGGCATCGCCTACGTCGTCGACCTCGACCGCGACAACGTCAACTCCGGCAACGTCGACGCGATCCAGGAGCTGGACGACGCCGACAAGGACTGGCTGCACGACGTGGTGCGCCGCCACGCCGAGGAGACCGGGTCCACCGTCGCCGGGAAGCTGCTCGCCGACTGGTCCGTCGCCGTGGAGCGCTTCAGCAAGATCATCCCCAGCACGTACCAGGCAGTGCTCGCCGCCAAGGACGCCGCCGAGCGAGCCGGTCTCTCCGAGACCGAGACCACCGAGAAGATGATGGAGGCGGCGACCAATGGCTGATCCCAAGGGCTTTCTGAACCACGGACGCGAGGTCGCCAGGACCCGCCCCGTCACGGAGCGCGTCAAGGACTGGAACGAGGTCTACGTCCCCGGCTCCCTGCTGCCGATCATCAGCAAGCAGGCCAGCCGCTGCATGGACTGCGGCATCCCGTTCTGCCACAACGGCTGCCCCCTCGGGAACCTGATCCCCGAGTGGAACGACTACGCCTACCGCGAGGACTGGTCGGCGGCGTCCGAGCGCCTGCACGCCACCAACAACTTCCCGGAGTTCACCGGCCGCCTGTGCCCGGCCCCGTGCGAGTCGGCGTGCGTGCTCGGCATCAACCAGCCGCCGGTCACCATCAAGAACGTCGAGGTCTCGATCATCGACAAGGCGTGGGAGACCGGGGACGTCGCCCCGCAGATCCCCGAGCGCCTGTCCGGCAAGACCGTCGCCGTCATCGGCTCGGGCCCGGCGGGCCTGGCCGCCGCCCAGCAGCTCACCCGGGCCGGCCACACCGTCGCCGTCTACGAGCGCGCGGACCGCATCGGCGGCCTCCTCCGCTACGGCATCCCCGAGTTCAAGATGGAGAAGCGGCACATCAACCGCCGCATAGAGCAGATGCGCGCGGAGGGCACCCGCTTCCGCACCGGCGTCGAGATCGGCCGCGACCTCAAGGCGACCGACCTGAAGAAGCGCTACGACGCCGTCGTCATCGCCGCCGGCTCCACCACCGCCCGCGACCTGCCGGTGCCCGGCCGCGAGCTGAACGGCATCCACCAGGCCATGGAGTACCTGCCGCTGGCCAACAAGGTCCAGGAGGGCGACTACGTGGCGCCCCCGATCACCGCCGAGGGCAAGCACGTCGTCGTCATCGGCGGCGGCGACACCGGCGCCGACTGCGTGGGCACCGCCCACCGCCAGGGCGCGGCCTCCGTCACCCAGCTGGAGATCATGCCCCGGCCGGGCGAGGAGCGGGACCCGGTGCGCCAGCCGTGGCCGACCTTCCCCATGCTCTACAAGGTCACCAGCGCCCACGAGGAGGGCGGCGAGCGGGTCTACGCCGTCTCCACGACCCACTTCGAGGGCGACGAGGACGGCAACGTCCAGTGGCTGCACATGAGCGAGGTCGAGTTCATCGAGGGCAAGCTGACCCCGAAGCCGGGCACCGAGCGCAAGATCCCGGCCCAGCTGGTCACCCTCGCCATGGGCTTCACCGGCACCGACAAGGACAACGGTCTCGTCGACCAGTTCGGCCTGGAGCTCGACGAACGCGGTAACATCGCCCGGGACGCCGACTTCCAGACCAATGTGCCGGGTGTGTTCGTCGCCGGTGACGCCGGCCGCGGGCAGTCGCTCATCGTCTGGGCGATCGCCGAGGGCCGTTCGGCCGCACGCGGCGCCGACCGCTTCCTGACCGGGGCCAGCGACCTGCCGGCCCCGATCCGCCCGACCGACCGCGCCCTCGCGGTCTGACGGACGGAACAACCGTCCCGAGGGACGGAACAACCGAAGAACGTCCCGCACAAAGGCGTGCGGAACACTGATGGCGCCTGCCCCGTCCCCGACCGGACCAAGGGCAGGCGCTGTCGCATGCTCAGGGCACCCGGTAGGTGTCCCCGTACACCTCCCACACCAGCGGCGTCGCCAGCTCCATGTTCCCGGCCGCGAGGAACCGGCGCTGGGCCGTGCCGACGCGGGAGGTGTCGACGCCCGGGCGCCTGGCCTCCATGGCCTGCTCGCGGACGTCCAGGAAGGTGGCCAGGTACGCCTTCTCGGAGCCGCCCTGCCCCGGCGTCCTCGCCTTCGCCATGGCCCGTTCGCGCAGCCCGTAGAAGCCCTCGGCGTCCGTGTCGGGGCCGTGGAAGACCATCGCGTCGTAGTAGACGAACTGGCCGAGCGTGCCCAGGCCGTCCAGCTTGGCCAGGCGCACCGCCGGTTCGAAGTAGACCCGGTCGCGTTCCTCCTCCTGGGCCTCGCGGAACGCCGGGACCTCCGCCTCCGCCTTCCAGGCCGCGGTGAACCCAGGGTCCAGGCCCTCGTGGGAGTCGCTGCCGTCCACCTCGCGCAGGGCGGGCAGGTAGTCGGCCAGGCCGTTGTCGGGGTGGGCCTCGGTGTAGCGCTCGACCAGGGTGAGCAGGTCGTGGGTGCCGGTGCAGAAGCCGATGATGCCCGCGGTGTACCCGTCGCCGTCCCCGACGTCCTGGATGCTGCCGTAGGCGGTGCGCCACCGCGTGGTCGAGTTCTCGGCGCTGGACACCAGCTGCTGGGCCAGTTCCTTCTTCGCCGGTGCGGCGAGGCCCGGCGGCAGGCCGGCGATGAGCGCGTCGTCCGCCTCCCGCTCCCGCTCGGCACGGTCCTTGGCGTCGTCGCGGGCCGACCGATCGGCGGCCGGGGACGAAGCGGACGAGGCCGCGGCGGTGTCCGCGGAGTCCGCGGCCTCCTCCGGCACGGCGAGGTACACGCCCGCGGCGATCACGGGCAGGGCTCCGAGGAGCAGCACTCCGGCACGTTTCACAGGCAGACGCCTCTCATAAGGGGACAGCTCTCACGGCGGGGAACGCTCACAGGGGCAGACTCCCGCCCGTCAGCTCGGACACCTTCACGGCCGCTGTCACCGCCAGCATCAGCACCAGCGCGGCACCCGCGCCGGCCTGCACCGCCGTCCGGCGTCCGTCCCGGGGCGCGTAGGCGAACGCCAGGGCCAGCGCGCCGCCCGCCAGCAGGCCGCCGAGATGCCCCTGCCACGAGGTGAACCAGGCGGAGACCAGCAGCCACAGCAGCAGGGCGGCCATGACGCGGTTGACCCGTGACATGTCGGCGCCCAGCCGGCGGTGCAGCACGTAGTACGCGGCCCCCACGCCGAAGACCGCACCGGACGCGCCGACCGAGGCCTGCCCGGGGTCGGTGAGGACCAGCTCCAGGACGGAGCCGCCGAGCGCCGACAGCAGGTACAGGACGGCGAAACGGACCCGGCCGAGCATCAGCTCCACCAGCTGCCCCAACTGCCACAGCACGACCATGTTCAGCGTGAGGTGCAGGATCCCGAACGTGCCCTCGAAGGGCGACTGGTGCAGGAAGGCGCCGGTGAGCAGCCGCTCCCACTCGCCCCCGGCGACCCCTTCCACCCGCAGGGGTCCGGAGCTGAGGACCAGGCCGTCGCCGGCCAGGGGGGTGCCGTCCGGAGCGACCAGCCGCGAACCCACCATGGCGAACCGGTCCACGAGCGCGGGCCGCACCACCTCCGCCAGGTACGCGAGCACGTTCAGCGCGAACAGCACGTACGTCACCACCGGCGTCGTCGACATCCGGCCGCCGGCGATGGTCCGGGCCCGCCGGGCCGGCCGTGCCCCCTCCTTCGCGCACTCGGGGCACTGGTGGCCCACGGGCGCCGCACGCATGCAGTCCGGGCAAATGAAGCGCTCGCAGCGGGTGCAGCGGACGTGGCACTCCACCGCGGGGTGGCGGTAGCACCTGGTGACGGTGGACTCGGAATCCACGGGTCCGGCTCCTCGGGACAGGGGGACGGTGAGCCGGTGGGGACGGCGGCGAACAAAATAGCGAATGCCCGGGGACCGGTGGAGCGGCGGGGTGCGCCGTGCCGTAACCTCGGCACCCGGATGCCGCAGGGCAGGGGTGACGGGGGAGTCCGCATGGCCGCGATCAGTCTCACCAAGGTGCGGGAGACCGCGCCCGCGCTGGTCGATCTGTACAAGACCGCCGGGGTTTCGCTCACCAAGCACGGCATGGAGGAGACCCGGGCGGCGGTCTACCTCGTCGTCGACTACTCCGGCTCCATGAAGCCGTACTACAAGGACGGCAGCGTGCAGGCGCTCGCCGACCGGGTGCTGAGCCTGTCCGCCCACCTCGACGACGACGGCACCGTGCCCGTGGTGTTCTTCTCCACCGACGTCGACGCCGTCACCGAGATCGCGCTCGCCGACCACCAGGGCCGCATCGAGCGGATCGTGGCCGGCCTCGGACACATGGGCAAGACCAGCTACCACCTGGCCATGGACGCCGTCATCGACCACTACCTGGACAGCGGCGCCCGCCACCCCGCCCTGGTCGTCTTCCAGACCGACGGCGGCCCGATCAACCGGCTCGCCGCCGAGCGCTACCTGTGCAAGGCGGCGCCGCTGCCGCTGTTCTGGCAGTTCGTCGGCTTCGGCGATCCCGGCAGCCGCCAGTTCGAGTACCTGCGCAAGCTCGACGAACTGGCGGTGCCCGGCAAGCGGGTGATCGACAACGCCGGGTTCTTCCACGCGGGCCGCGACCCGCGCAAGGTGACCGACGCCGACCTGTACGACCGGCTCGTGGGCGAGTTCCCCCAGTGGCTGGCGGCCGCACGCGCCCAGGGGATCGTGCGGCCCGCCTGAGCGCGGCGGTCAGTGCCGCAGCGAGAAGCCCAGCACGACCCGGGCGGACACCTCCACCGCACCCGGAGCCAGCGCGCCGGGCGGGCCGCCGCCCGCGGAGGCACGGAACGCGGCGACGGGCTCCGACTCCACGTCCTGGATGTGCAGCACCGGACCCAGCCGCGCGTCCGCCGCCTCCGCGTACACCTGGGCCTTGCGCCGGGCAGCGCCCACGGCCCGGCGCCGTGCCTCGTCGAGCAGCGCCGGCCTGTCGCGCACGTCGAACTCCACGCCGTCGATCCGGTGCGCGCCCGCGTCGACCACGTCCGCGATCAGCAGCTCCAGGTCGTCCAGCGCCCCGGTCTCCACCGCGTACGAGGCCTGGCACCGGTATCCGAGCAGTCTGCGGCCACCGCCGTGACCGCCGTACTCCGAGCTGAGGCCCAGCCGGGAGCCCGAGACCGAGGCGTCCGGCACGCCGTGCCGCCGCAGTACCTCCCGCAGCCGGGCCACGGCTTCCCCGGCCTGCTGGAAGGCCTGCTCCGGTGACGGCTCCAGTACGTCCACCACCGGCCGCACCCGAGCGAGTGACGGCTCGGCCCGCACCGAGCCCGAGCCGAACACGCTGATGCCCCAGGGTTCTTCGATGGCCTGTGTCATAGGGGCATTGAAGCAGCGCCGCCGCGTCCCGCGCGCCGTATCACGTGTCGCACTCCAGCACCGTCCGGCACAGCCCGCACCGCGCCCGGACCCGCCCGCGCACCGGCACCCTGATCCGCTGGTGGCAGGTCGGGCAGGGGAACGACACCCGGAGCCGGCCGGGCGGCTGAGCGGTGAAGGCGTAGAGGCCGCCGTCCGCCGCCGCCCCGGCGGTCCGCGGGTCCTGCGCGTGGCGGCGGTCCCGGGCGTAGCGGCGGCGGCCCGCCCAGCCGGCCGCGGTCAGCGGCGGCTGCTGCTCGTCCCGGCGCGCCCGTGCCATGCCCTTGCCGTACGCCGTGTAAGCCTGCGGACTCGTGAACCACACCGACGGGTCCTCGCCGAACACCAGCGCCCGCTTGGCCAGCACGTAGCCGAACTCCTCCGGCGTCAGGTACCCCAGCTTCTGCGAGGACGCCGCGTCCTCCCGGTAGGCGTCGAGCAGCAGCCAGCCGGCGCCCAGGTACGTCGTCGCCGTGTCGGTGAGGATCTCGTTGTCCCGGGTGGAGGGGAAGGACAGGTCGAGGCGGTGCAGGTACACGTGCATCACCTCGTGCGCGAGCGCCGCGCCGATGTCCCGGCGATGGGTGCGGAAGCGGTCGTTCAGCTCGATGAAGTACTCCGGGCCCGCCGTGAGTTCGACGTTCGCCGCGTGGATCATCTCGCGGAACGAGACGATCATGCGGGCGTCGGGCAGCCGGTAGTGCCGCACCAGCTCGCGCGCCACCCGCTGGGTGCCCAGATACAGGTCGTCCGTGTCGCAGAAGGCCACGTCGACCGGGGCCACACTGGCCGAGAACGTCCGGACGGTGTCGTACGACAGCCGCCGGTACAGCGCCGTGACCGCCTCCCGCACCGTCTCCAGGTGCGGGAACCCGTGCTCGACCGGTCCGCCGTTCGCCACGCCCGACCCCCAAGACGCCTGGACCCTGCCTCCTGAACCCTGCTCCCACTGTACGAGGGCCGTACGGCGTTCAGCGCCTGAGACGGTCTGCGACAGGCGGGCCCCCGCCCGTAGGGTGTGCGCCCATGACCACCAGCAACACCGGTACCGGTGCCGTCGAACCCGCCGTCCGCGAGGAGCTGGCCCGGCTGCGGGACAGCATCGACAACATCGACGCGGCCGTCGTCCACATGCTCGCCGAGCGCTTCAAGTGCACCCAGCAGGTCGGCCTGCTCAAGGCCCGCCACCAGCTGCCGCCCGCCGACCCGGCCCGGGAGGCCCAGCAGATCGCCCGGCTGCGCACCCTCGCCGAGAGCGCCAAGCTGGACCCGGCGTTCGCCGAGAAGTTCCTGAACTTCATCGTCGCCGAGGTGATCCACCACCACGAGCGCATCGCGGAGAGCAACGGCGGCGGCCGTGAGAGAGACGCGGCGCCGGCCTCCGACTGAAGCGATGCGGCCCCGGCCGGGACCGGGTGCGCCCCCACCCGGGGGCGCACGCCGGGGGGAGCGCCGAGGCCGCCGCGGCGGACCGGACATAGCACGCGTACCGAACCGCCTCTGTGCCCTGCCCACCGCATCAGGCAGCATGTCGTGCATGTCCGTACTCACGCGCGACGAAGCGCAGACCCGTGCCCGGCTCCTCGACGTCCACCACTACGCGATCGACCTCGATCTGACCCGTGGCGACGAGACCTTCGACTCCCGGACCGTCATCCGGTTCACCGTCCGCGGCGACACGGACAGCACGGACACGTTCGTCGAGCTCAAGCCCGCGGAGCTGCGCGCCGTCACCCTGGACGGACACCCCATGGACCCGGCCGCCCTGGCCGAGAACCGCCTGGCGCTGAAGAACCTCGCTCCCGGCGAGCACGAGCTGGGCGTCGAGGCCACCATGCGATACTCCCGCACCGGCGAGGGCATGCACCGCTTCACCGACCCCGCCGACGGCGAGACCTACGTCTACACCCAGCTCTTCCTCGACGACATCCAGCGGGTCTTCGCCGCCTTCGACCAGCCTGACCTCAAGGCCGTCTTCGACCTCACCGTGACCGCGCCCGAGGGCTGGACCGTCCTCGCCAACGGCGTCACCGAGCACACCGGCGACGGCCGCTGGAAGGCCGCCACCACCCCGCTGATCTCCACCTACCTCGTCGCCGTCGCCGCCGGCCCCTGGCACTCCGTGCGCACCGAGCACCGCGGTCTGCCTTTCGGCATCCACTGCCGCCGCTCACTCACCCCGCACCTGGACGCCGACGCGGACGAACTCTTCGAGGTCACCCGGGCCTGCTTCGACCGCTACCACGAGAAGTTCGACGAGCCCTACCCCTTCGACTCCTACGACCAGGCGTTCGTCCCCGAGTTCAACGCCGGTGCCATGGAGAACCCCGGACTGGTCACCTTCCGCGACGAGTTCGTCTTCCGGTCCGCCGTCACCGACACCCAGCGGCAGACCCGCGCCATGGTCATCGCCCACGAGATGGCCCACATGTGGTTCGGCGACCTCGTCACCCTGCGCTGGTGGGACGACATCTGGCTGAACGAGTCCTTCGCCGAGTACATGGGCTACCAGACCACCGCCGAGGCCACCCGCTTCACCGACACCTGGACCGACTTCGGCGTCACCCGCAAGGCCTGGGGCTACGACGCCGACCAGCGCCCCTCCACCCACCCCGTAGCCCCGGAGAACGTCGAGGACACCGCCTCCGCGCTGCTCAACTTCGACGGCATCTCCTACGCCAAGGGCGCCTCCGCCCTGCGCCAGCTCGTCGCCTGGCTCGGCGAGAAGGACTTCCTGGCCGGCATCAACACCCACTTCGAGCGGCACAAGTTCGCCAACGCCTCCCTCGCCGACTTCATCGACTCCCTGGCCGCCGCCACCGACCGCGACGTCCACGCCTGGGCCGACGCCTGGCTGCGCACCACCGGAGTCGACACCCTCACCCCGAGCGTCACCGGGGACAACGGCAGCCGCGTCCTCACCGTCCGGCGCGCCGGCGAGCGCCCCCACCGCATCGCCGTCGGCCTCTACGACCAGGACCCGGGCGAGGAGGGCCGCCTCACCCCGCGCGGACGCCTCGACATCGACCTCCCCCAGGCCGAACCCCGGCCCATCGGCAAACTCCCCGCCCTGGTCGTGCTCAACGACGGCGACCTGAGCTACGCCAAGATCCGCTTCGACGCCGACTCCTTCCGGACCATCCGGGAGAGCCTGTCCGGCCTGCCGGACCCGCTCACCCGGGCCGTCGTCTGGAACGCCCTCCGGGACGCCGTCCGCGACGGCGAACTCCCCGCCGCCGCCTACCTCGACATCGCCCGCGCCCACCTCCCGCACGAGACCGACCTCGCGCTCGTCGACGGCGTCCTCGCCTTCGCCTCCGGCCAGGTCGCCGACCGATACGTCAGCCCCGAGCAGCGGCCCGCCGCCCTGAACACCCTCGCCGAGCTGTGCCGCGACCTCATCCGCCGCACCGAGGACGGCGACCACCCCGGGCTGCGCCTGATCGCCGTGCGCCACCGCATCGCGACGGCCGCCCAGCCCGACACCATCGCCGCCTGGCTCGCCGACGGCACCGTCCCCGGCGGCCCGGAACTCGACCCCGAGCTGCGCTGGCGCATCCTCACCCGGCTCGCCGTCCTCGGCGCCGCCGACGAGGACGCCATCGCCGCCGAGCTGGCGAACGACCCGAGCGCCACCGGCCAGGAGGGCGCCGCCCGCTGCCGCGCCGCGCTGCCGGACGCCGAGGCCAAGTCCCGCGCCTGGGCGGCCATGTTCGCCTCCGACGACCTCTCCAACTACCTGTTCACCGCCACCGCCCAGGGCTTCTGGCAGCCCGAACAGGCCGACCTCGTACGGGAGTACGTACCGCGCTACTACACCGAGGCCGTCGCGCTCGCCGCCCGGCGCGGCCCCGCCATCGCCGACGCCGCCGGCCGCTGGGCCTTCCCCGCCCACGCCGTCGACGCCGACACCCTCCGCCTCGGCCAGGAGTGTCTCGCCGACGCCGACCCGATCCCCGCCCTGCGCCGCAAGCTCGCCGACCAGCTCGACGACCTGGCGCGCGCCCTGCGGGTGCGGGAGGCGAACACGGACTGACCCACCGGCCGCGGCCGGTCCGTCCCGCAGCGCGGGGGACCGGCCGCGTCCCGGGGCGAGAGCCGCCGGGATACCCCTTTCGGGTTGTGATCACTGAGCTGTCCGGGCGTACCCGCCCGCCCGCGTGGAAGCTGGAACCCCAGCCCCCGTGCCCGGAGGACAGCTCATGGGCATGCCGCCCCTCGCCTCGGGCCCGCACGGCACCGACGCCCTGCGGGCCCTGCTCGACACCGTGCTCGACGCCCTGCGGGACGGCACGGCCGCACGCGGCGGCCCGCTGCCCGCCGGCGGCCCCGGTGCCGTCGCCGCCCGGGTGGCGGACGCGGCCGGCGACATCCTGCCCGGCCGGGGCGACCCCGAGGCGCTCCGCGTCCTGGTCACCGCGCTCGCCGAGGGCGCCGCCGACCCCGCCCACCCGCTGTGCGCCGCCCACCTGCACACCCCGCCGCTCGCCGTCGCGGCCGCCGCCGACCTCGCCGCGAGCGTCCTCAACCCGTCCCTCGACACCTGGGACCAGGCACCCGCCGCCTCCGCCCTGGAAGCCCTCGTCACCCGCGCTCTCGCCCGGGAGACCGGCGCCGCCGACGCCGTCGTCACCACCGGCGGCACCGAGTCCAACCAGCTCGCCGTCCTGCTCGCCCGCGAACGGCACGGCGCGGGCCTGCGCCTGGTCCACGGGGCGGGCGCCCACCACTCGCTGCCCCGCGCCGCCTGGCTGCTGGGGCTGCCCGAACCCGTCGTCGTACCCGCCCCGGCCGGCACCCTCGACCCCGCTGCCCTGGACGAGGCCCTCACCGACGTCCCCGGCCCGCACCTCGTCGCCGCCACCGCGGGCACCACCGACGCCGGTCTCATCGACCCGCTGCCCGAGATCGCCGCCCGCTGCGCCGCCCACGGAGCCCGCCTCCACGTCGACGCCGCCTACGGCGCCGGCCTCCTGTTCAGCGACCGGCACCGCGCCCGGCTCGCGGGACTGGAGGCCGCCGACACCGTCGCCCTGGACCTGCACAAGCTCGGCTGGCAGCCGATCCCCGCGGGACTGATCACCGTCACGGACGCCGACGACCTCGCCGCCCTCCACCACCGCGCCGACTACCTCAACGCCGACGACGACACCGAGGCCGGCCTCCCCGACCTCCTCGGACGCTCCCCGCGCACCAGCCGCCGCCCCGACGTCCTGAAGACCGCCGTCACCCTCAAGACCCTGGGCCGCGCAGGACTGGGCGCCCTCGTCGAAGCGGTCTGCTCCCTCGCCCAGGAGTTCGCCGGGCTGGTCGAGGCCCACCCCGGGTTCGACCTGCACGCACCGCCCACCATCAGCACGGTCCTGTTCCGGCCCGCGGGAGCGAGTGACGACGCCGTCGCCGCCGTACGCCGCGCGCTGCTCACCACCGGCCGCGCGGTCCTCGGCCGGGCCCGCGCCGACGGCCGGCTCTGGCTCAAGGCGACCCTCCTGAACCCGCACACCCGCCCAGACGACCTGGCAGCACTCCTGACGCTCGTGGAAGGACACGTCCCGCGATGAACACCCCGGCGCACCACACCCCCGACGCCCCCCGCGACCTCGTCGGCATCGGCATCGGCCCCTTCAACCTCTCCCTCGCGGCCCTCGCCGACCCCCTCACCGGCCTCGACGCCGTCTTCTACGACCAGCGCCCCGACTTCCGCTGGCACCCCGGTCTGCTCATCGACGGCGCACGCGTCCAGGTGCCCTTCCTCGCCGACCTGGTCACCCTCGTCGACCCGGCGAGCCCCTGGAGCTTCCTCAGCCACCTCAGGGCCAGAGAACGCCTCTTCCCGTTCTACTTCGCCGAACGCTTCCACATCGAGCGCGCCGAGTACGACGCCTACTGCCGCTGGGTCGCCGAGAACCTGCCCGCGCTCCGCTTCCACCACCAGGTCGACGCCGTCCGCTGGAACCCGGACCGCGATCTCTTCGAGGTCGACTACACCCAGCTCGACGCCGACGGGGAGGCCGAGGCCCTCGGCCGCACCCACACCAGGAACGTCGTCCTCGGCATCGGCACCGAACCGCACGTCCCCGACCCGCTCAGGCCCCTCGTCGAGGACCCCGCCGTCCCCGTCGTGCACGCCGCCGACTACCTCCGCCACCGCGACACGCTGCTGGCCGCCGGGCACGTCACCGTCATCGGCACCGGCCAGTCCGGCGCGGAGGTCTTCCTCGACCTGCTCCGCCACCGCCCCGCCGGCCGCGAGCGGCTGCACTGGCTGGGCCGCACCGAGGCCCTCGCGCCCATGGAGTACTCCAAGCTCGGCCTGGAGCACTTCACCCCCGACTACACCCGCTACTTCCACGGCCTGGCCGAACCGGTCCGCGACCGCCTCGTCGCAGCCCAGTGGCAGCTGCACAAGGGCATCGACGCCGACACCACCGCCGCCATCCACGACGAGCTGTACCGGCGCACCCTCGACGGCGGCTGGCCCGACACCACCCTCACCCCCGGCGTCCACGTCCGCACCGCCGGCCGCATCGCCGCCACCCAGGTCGAACTCCACCTGGAACACGGGCAGCAGAAGACCCGCTCCCGCCTCACCACCGACGCCGTCGTCCTCGCCACCGGCCACCGCGAACGCCCCCTGGGCCGCCTCCTCGCCGGTCTCGACCCCTACATGCGGCGCGACAACTCCGAACGCCCCCGCGTCGACGACCGCCACCGCCTCGTCCTCGACCCCTGTGTCACCGGCGCCGTCTACGTCCAGAACGCCGAGACGCACACCCACGGGGTCGGCACACCCGACCTGGGCCTCGCCGCCTGGCGCAGCGCGATCATCCTCAACGACCTCACCGGGCGGGAGCCGTACCCGCTGCCCGCCCGCACCGCCTTCACCACCTTCGGCCTGGAGGGCGGCCGGCCCCAGATCCCGTCCGCCCGCGACCGCCGGGCGCTCACCCCCCTGGTGGACGGAGTCTGAGGAGGCCGCCCCGTGCGGCGCCCGTCAGAACACCGGCGTGCCGTTCCGCGTCAGCGACCAGTCCACGGACGCGAAGTCCTTCGGGTCCAGCACCCCCTTCGCGGTCGCCCACTCCGCGATCCGGGTGCGGATCTCCGTCGACTCCGACCACAGCTCCTTGGCCGACGCCACGTGCGGGAAGGCGCCGCCGCCGTTGGCCCGGTAGTTGTTCACGGCCAGCACGAACTGCTGGGCGTCGTCCAGCGGAGTGCCGCCGTACGTGAGGTTCCTGATCCGCGAACCGGCCGCCTGCGCCACGTCGATCTCGTACTTCAGCCCCGACACGTAGTCGTAGTTGTAGTCCGGACGGCCGTTCGCGTTGGTCAGCTTGTCCACGTCCACCGGCGCACCGGCGGCCGTCCGCACGTAGTACTCCGCCGAGTACTCCAGGTACGCCCGCAGCTGCGCGCCCGTCAGCAGCTTCGCGACCAGCGTGTTGTCGTACACGTACAGGCTCGACAGGTCCCGGATCGTCACGTCGCCGGCCGGGATCTCGGAGGTCCGCGAGAAGGGCGACGCCTGCGCGAGCACCGGCAGCGAGGCGTACTCCGTGCCCGCCAGCGCCTCCTTGACCACGTCCTCCTGCACCTTGGTGATCAGGTCGATGATCGGCGCGTCCTTGTACCGCGCCTCGGCCGTCGTCAGCGTCTCGGTGGCGGTGCCGACGACCTGGTTGACGTACGCCACGACCTTCGCGTGCTCGTCCGCCAGCAGCCTCGTGATCCGCGGGTCGTCCTCGACCGCGTTGGAGTTGCGCAGCGACGCCTTCACCGACTCGACGTGCCAGCGGCCCCGCTCGAAGACCAGCTCGAAGTCGAACAGGGTGAGCCGCTCGGCGTAGCACAGCGGTTCCGACAGCACGACCGTCTTCCCGGTCTCCTCGTTGACGACCTTCAGTTCGGCGATCTCCTCGTGCGCGTGCCCGACCAGGATCGCGTCGATGCCCGGCACCTGCCGGGCCACGTTGGCCGCCGCGTTCTCGACGTGGGGGACCTGGTCGCCGTAGGAGGACGTGCCCGAGGAGCCCGAGTGGGCCGAGACGACCACCACGTCCGCGCCCATCGAGCGCAGCTTCGGCACCCACTTGGCCGCCTGCTCCTCCAGACCCGGGAAGGCCAGCTTTCCCTGCACGTACGCCTTGTCCCAGATCGCGATGCCCGGGTTGGTCAGCCCCAGCACCGCCACCTTCACCGGCGGCGCGCCCTTCACCCGGAAGGTCTTCATGAAGTACGGCGGGAAGGCGGGCTTCAGGGTCTTGGCGTCGACCGCGTTCGCGCCCAGCAGCGGGAAGTCGCACTGCTCCTCGAACCGGCGCAGCGTCTCGATGCCGTAGTTGAACTCGTGGTTGCCGAGCGCCACCGCGTCGTAGCCGATGGCGTTCATCGCCTGGGCCATCGGGTGCACCGGACCGCCCTCGGCGGTGATCGGGTCCACCTTCGCGTAGTAGTACGTCAGCGGGGTGCCCTGAATGGTGTCGCCCGCGTCCAGCAGCAGGGTGTTGTGGCGGCCCTTCTCCTCGCGGACCTGGTTCACCAGGGTGGAGATCCGGCCGAGGCCCTGGGCGTTGCCCGCCGTGTCCGTGTACTCGGCGTCCTTGAAGTAGTCCCAGTTGAAGACGTGACCGTGCAGGTCGGTGGTGCCGAGCACGGTGAGCGCGTACCGCTTGGGCTTCCGGCCGCCCCGGTGCGCGGGGGCCGCGGCCTCGGCCGCCGGAGCAGCCGCCGCACCGGCCAGGGCCACCCCCGCCCCCGTCACGGCGGACCTGCTCAGGAACGTGCGGCGGTTCAACGGCATGACTGACTCTCCTCGGTGGACCCGTGCAGACAGTGGCAACGCGCGTAGATTCTGTCCTGAACATGTCTTCTGTCAAGAGGCGCAGCCCCGTTCGAATGCTCATCAGAGCGGTCTGCCGCGCAATTCAACATTTGTCAATATCCCTTTACTCAAAGGTTGTTGAGTGGTCATGCGTGGCCAATTCGCTACCCGGCAGTAAGTCATAGGCTCGACCCATGCGCCGAGCAAAGATCGTCTGTACTCTTGGGCCCGCCACCGACTCGTACGACCAGATCAAGGACCTGGTCGACGCCGGTATGGACATCGCCCGCTTCAATTTCAGCCACGGCACCCACGCCGAACACGAAGAGCGCTACCGCCGGGTCCGCAAGGCGTCCGACGAGACGGGCCGCAGTGTCGGCGCCCTCGCCGACCTTCAGGGTCCGAAGATCCGCCTCGGCCACTTCGCTGAAGGTCCCGTACTCCTTGAACGCGGCGACGGCTTCACCATCACCGTCGAGGAGGGCGTCGAGGGCGACCGCCACACCTGCGGCACGACGTACGCGGGCCTCGCCGAGGACGTCACCCCCGGTGAGCGGGTCCTCGTCGACGACGGCAAGGTCTGCCTGGAGGTGACCGGCGTCGACGGACCGCGGGTGCGCACCAGGGTGATCGAGGGCGGCATGGTCTCCGACCACAAGGGCCTCAACCTGCCCGGCGTCGCGGTGTCCGTGCCCGCCCTGTCGAAGAAGGACGAGGACGACCTGCGCTGGGCGCTGCGCAGCGGCTTCGACGTCGTCGCGCTGTCCTTCGTGCGCAGCGGGCGGGACGTCCTCGACGTGCACCGCATCATGGACGAGGAGGGCCGCCGCCTGCCCGTCATCGCCAAGGTCGAGAAGCCGCAGGCCGTGGAGAACATCGAGGACATCGTCGCGGCCTTCGACGGGATCATGGTCGCCCGGGGCGACCTCGGCGTCGAGATGCCCCTGGAGCAGGTGCCGATCGTCCAGAAGCGCGCCATCAAGTTGGCCAAGCGCAACGCCAAGCCGGTCATCGTCGCCACCCAGATGCTTGACTCGATGATCGACAACGCCCGCCCGACCCGCGCGGAGGCCTCCGACGTCGCCAACGCGGTCATCGACGGCACCGACGCGGTGATGCTCTCCGGCGAGACCAGCGTGGGCAAGCACGCGACCGACACGGTGCGCACCATGGCCCGGATCGTCGAAGCGGCGGAGGAGGACATCCTGGCCAAGGGACTGCCCCCGCTGACCGAGCGCAACAAGCCCCGCACCCAGGGCGGTGCGGTCGCCCGCGCGGCGGCCGAGATGGGCGACTTCCTCGGCGCGAAGTTCCTGGTGGCCTTCACCCAGTCCGGCGACACCGTCCGCCGCCTGTCCCGCTACCGCTCGCCCATTCCGCTGCTCGCCTTCACCCCGGAACCGGCGACCCGCTCGCAACTGAGCCTGACCTGGGGCGTGGAGACCTTCCTCGGCCCGCACGTGGACTCCACGGACGCGATGGTCGACCAGGTGGACGAACTGCTCACCCGGTACGGGCGGTGCGAGAAGGGGGACACCGTGGTCATCACGGCCGGCTCTCCGCCGGGGGTGTCCGGCACGACGAACCTGGTGCGGGTGCACCACATCGGGGAGGACGACCGCTGAACGGGTGTCTCCGCGGCGGCTTCGGGATGCCTTCGAAACGAAGGTAAAGTGCCCCGGGTGGGACTCGAACCCACACTGAATGCCTTTTGAGGGCATCGTCTCTGCCGATTGGACTACCGGAGCCTCTTCGAACCGAAGGTCAGTGTAGCCCCTCGGTGACTCAAACATACAGGAGCTAGGTAGGCTCTTGTCAGCAGTACCCCTGCCCCGAACGAGGAGCCCACGTGACCGCCCCCGAGTCGCCCCAGCCCGTAGACGTGCCCGACGACGACCAGTCGCACGTGCCTCCGCTGACGACCCGCGTCGTCATCGCCGAGGACGAGGCGCTCATCCGGCTGGACCTCAAAGAGATGCTGGAGGAGGAGGGGTACTCCGTCGTCGGTGAGGCCGGTGACGGCGAGCAGGCCGTGGAGCTGGCCCGCGAGCACCGGCCCGACCTGGTGATCCTCGACGTCAAGATGCCCAAGCTCGACGGCATCTCCGCGGCCGAGAAGATCGCCGAGGAGTCCATCGCGCCGGTGCTGATGCTGACCGCCTTCTCGCAGCGCGACCTGGTGGAGCGGGCCCGGGACGCCGGAGCCATGGCGTACCTCGTGAAGCCGTTCAGCAAGAGCGACGTCGTGCCGGCGATCGAGATGGCCGTCTCGCGGTTCACGGAGCTGAAGGCGCTGGAGAAGGAGGTCGCCGACCTCAGCCAGCGCCTGGAGACCCGCAAGCTGGTGGACCGCGCCAAGTCGGTCCTCCAGACGCAGTACGGCCTGACCGAGCCGGCCGCCTTCCGCTGGATCCAGAAGACCTCCATGGACCGGCGGATGTCGATGCAGCAGGTGGCCGAGGCGGTCATCCAGGACGCCGAGGAGAAGAAGGCGTCCAAGGGCTGAGTCCTTCCACGTACGAGTGAGGCCCGCGCCCCCATACCGGGGGCGCGGGCCTCACTCGTACGGTGCGCGTCAGTCCTCGCCGAGGTAGGCCTTGCGGACCGACTCGTCGTGCAGCAGGTCCTGGCCGCTGCCGGACAGGACGATGTTGCCGACCTCCATGACGTGGCCGTGGTCCGCCAGGGACAGGGCGGCCTGGGCGTTCTGCTCGACGAGCAGGATCGTGGTGCCCTGGGACTTCAGCTCCGCGATCGTCGCCATGATCTTCTGCATCATGATCGGCGAGAGGCCCATGGAGGGCTCGTCGAGCATGAGCAGCTTGGGCTGGGACATCAGGGCACGGCCCATGGCGAGCATCTGCTGCTCACCGCCGGACAGGGTGCCCGCGGCCTGCTTGCGGCGCTCACCGAGGATCGGGAAGAGGTCGTAGGCGCGCCGGATGTCCTTCTCGATGCCCGCCCTGTCGCTGCGCAGGAAGGCGCCGAGACGCAGATTGTCCTCGATCGTCATGCGCGGGAAGATGTGCCGCCCCTCGGGCGAGTGGGCGAGCCCGAGCGAGACGATCTGGTGCGCGGGCACCTTCTTGAGCGACTTGCCGCCGAACTTGATCTGGCCGCCGACCGGCTTCAGCAGCCCCGACAGGGTGCGCAGCGTCGTGGTCTTGCCGGCGCCGTTGGTGCCGATGAGGGTGACCACCTCACCGGCGTCCACCGTGAAGGAGATGCCCTTGACGGCCTCGATCTTGCCGTAGGCGACGCGGAGGTCCTCGACCTCGAGCAGTGCGGTCATCGGTCGTTCTCCTTGCCGGCCGCGGTGTCCGTGGTGGTGTCCGCTCCCGATGCCTGCGCCGCCTCGGCGGCCTCCACCTCGGCCGCCTCCGTGGCGCCGGGGTCGTTCTCCAGGGGCTCGCCGAGGTAGGCGGCGACCACGCGTTCGTCGCCCTGCACCGTGGCGCTGTCGCCCTCGACGAGCTTCTCGCCCTGCACGAGCACGGCGACGCGGTCGCAGAGGTTGAAGATGAACCGCATGTCGTGCTCGATGACGAGGACGGCGATGCCCTGGTCGCGGATGGCGAAGACCAGTTCCTCAGTGGCCCGCGTCTCCTGCGGGTTCATGCCGGCCGTCGGCTCGTCCAGGAGCAGCAGCCCCGGCTCGCTGGCCAGCGCGCGGGCGATCTCCAGCTTGCGCTGCTCGCCGTAGGGCAGGTTGCGCGCGAGGTGGTCGGCCTTGGGCGCGAGGCCCACGAACTCCAGGAGTTCCATGGCGCGTTCCCGGGACGTCTGCTCCGCGCGGTGGAAGCCGGGACCGCGCAGCACGGCCGACCAGAAGCCCTCCTTGGTCCGCGTGTGCCGGCCGACCAGGACGTTCTCCAGCACCGTCATGTTGCCGAACAGCCGGATGTTCTGGAAGGTACGGGCGATGCCGGCGGCGGTCACCTTGAAGGACTTGGCCGGCAGGACCCGGCCCTTGTAGCGGACCTCGCCCTCGGTCGGGGTGTAGAGGCCGGTCAGGCAGTTGAAGAAGGTCGTCTTGCCGGCGCCGTTGGGGCCGATCAGGCCCACGATCTCGCCGCTGTCGACGGTGAGGTCGACGCCGTTGACGGCGGTCAGTCCGCCGAAGCGCATCGTGACACCGCGCGCGTCGAGGATGGTGGTGCCGGGGGCCGGGGAGCCCGGTGCGGTGTCCTTGGTGGTGGTGTCGGTGGTCATGGTGGTCAGGCCCCTGTCTTGCTCAGGGTGGTGGGCGCTTCGGCCTCTTCGTGGAATTCCAGCTTGCGGCGCCGGTTGGCGATGAGGCCTTCGGGACGGAAGCGCATGAGCAGGACGAGCGCGAGTCCGAAGGCGAAGAGCTGGTAGTCGCCGAGGAACTGGAGCTTGTTGGGGATCAGGAAGAGCAGCGAGGCGCCGATGAGCGGACCCGCGATGGTGCCCATGCCGCCGAGCACGACCGCGGCGAGCAGGAAGGCGGAGTTGGGCGGGGTGGTGCCCGCGAAGAGGTACTGCTCGGGCGTGACCGTGTAGGTCACGTGCGCCTGCACGGTGCCGGCCAGGCCCGCGAGGGTGGCGCCGACGGCGAACGCGATGAGCTTGACGCGGAAGCCGTTGATGCCCATCGCCAGAGCGGCGGTCTCGTCCTCGCGGATGGCGACCCAGGCGCGTCCGATGCGCGAGTCGCCGCTGCGCCGGAAGACGAGCACGACGACGGCCGTGATGATCAGCATCAGGAAGAAGTAGTTGGCGAACCGGCCGATCGTGAAGCCGCCGACGTCGTGCTGGACGCCGAGGTCCAGACCGAGGACCTTGAGGTCCGGGATGGACGAGACGCCGTTGGAGCCGTTGGTGAGGTCCGGTCCCGAGGTGCCGTCCAGGTTGTTGGCGGTGATGCGGAAGATCTCACCGAAGCCGAGCGTCACGATGGCGAGGTAGTCGCCGCGCAGCCGCAGGGTCGGGGCGCCGATGAGCACACCGAAGATCAGCGAGGCGAGGGCACCGACGATGACCGCGGCCCAGAACGGGAAGTGCACGTCGAACGGCGAGCTGGGCGAACCGGAGACCAGTGCGGCCGCGTAGGCGCCGACGCCGAGGAAGGCGACGTAACCGAGGTCGAGCAGGCCCGCGAGGCCGACGACGATGTTCAGGCCCAGGGCGACCGTGGCGAAGATGAGGATGTAGACGCCGAGGGTGGCGTACTGGTCGTCGGACTGCGTGAAGGGGAAGCAGGCCGCCGCGACGAACGCGCCGCACACGGTGATGTTCTGGTGCCGGGAGGTGATCTCGGTGGCCTGGGCGATCAGGCCGGCCCGGTGCACGGCGGCGAAGCCGAGTCCGGAGACGATCAGGAAGCCGACGAAGAGCTCGTCGTACTCGGTGCCGATGCCGTAGGTGAAGACGAGCAGGGCGATCGCGAGGACGGCGACGATGATCAGGATTTCGGCGTAGGACGGCAGGGCGCGCACGGGGCGGGGAGTGCCGGTGGCGAAGGCAGCCCTGACGGTCTGCCAGGTGTGGGAGGCGGTGTGCTTGAACTGCTCCCAGCCGGTGTCGTCGGGGTCGATCGGGTCGGGCTCGGGGCGCTCGAAGGGGAGTGCGAGCGAGCCGACGAGGGCGAGCAGGGTGGCGGCCGCGGCGACGTAACCGCCGGGCTCCAGGTTGACCAGGCCGCCGAGCTGGGCGCTGATCGCGACGATCGTGTACCAGGTGGTCGCGAAGGCGGCGAGTGCGGCGAACTTCAGCGCCGCGTCGGCGCCGGCGGGCACGAGCCAGCGCAGCCCCTTGACGCCGTACGAGGCGAGGCCGAACAGGGTGGTGAGGGCGCCGGCCACCAGCACCAGCACCTGGAGGCCGCCCGGGTAGCCGTAGACGGTGAGGTCGCCGGGGAACTCGGCGGTCCACGTCCAGGCCAGGAAGGTGGAGACGACGGTGAGGACGCCGCCGCCGGTGGCGAGAGCACGGCCGAGGGGCGCGGGTATGCCGATGAGGCCGGGGGTGTCGGCCGCGGCGGGGGCGCCGGCCGTCTTCGGAGCGGTGGTCTGTGTGGTCATCGGTGTCACGCCCTGTCCGCAACGCGTTCGCCGAGCAGGCCCTGTGGCCTGAACAGCAGCACGAGGATGAGGAGGATGAAGGCCCAGACGTCCGCCCAGGACTGGCTGCCGAGCTTGTCCAGGCCGGGCACGTCGGCGATGTAGGCGGTGGCCAGGGTTTCGGCGACACCGAGGACGACGCCGCCGATCATGGCGCCGTAGATGTTGCCGATGCCGCCGAGGACGGCGGCGGTGAAGGCCTTGAGACCGAGGATGAAGCCCATCCGGAAGTCGATGTCGCCGTACTTCAGGCCGTTGGCGACTCCGCCGACGGCGGCGAAGACGGCACCGAGGGCGAAGGCGACCACGATGATGCGGTCCGTGTTGACGCCCATCAGCTTGGCGGTGTCCGGGTCCTGCGCGGTGGCCTGCATGCCGCGTCCGGTGCGGGTGCGCATCACGAAGTAGGCGAGGATGGCCATGCTGACCGGGGCCGCGACGAGCAGGAAGATGTCGCCGGTCTGGATGGTGACGCTGCCGATGTGGAACGGCCCGCCCTCGATCTGCGGGAAGCTGATCTTCGACTTGGCGCCGGGGTACCAGGCCCACACCGCCTGCTGGAGGGCGAGGGAGAGGCCGATCGCGGTGATGAGGGGGGCGAGGCGGGGGGCTCCGCGCAACGGGCGATAGGCGAACCGTTCCGCGCCGACGGCCACGGTGACGGCGACCACCATCGCGCCGATGAGCATGAGGGGAAGGGCGATCAGCATGGAGGTGCCGTCGGGCAGGATGTACAGGTAGACCGTGAGCGCGCCGAAGGCGCCGGTCATGAAGATCTCGCCGTGGGCGAAGTTGATGAGCTGGACGATGCCATAGACCATCGTGTAGCCGATGGCGACCAGCCCGTACATGGATCCCAGTAGCAGGCCGTTGACCAGCTGCTGCGGCAGTTCGTTCACCGCATGTCCTCCGAGACGTTCGGAAATTTCGACGGATGTGGCCGGATGCGAGTCCGCGCGGGGCGCCTGTGGAACAGCGCCCCGCGCGGCTCGTGATCACGTGATCAGTGATGCGGAGGTGGTCAGCCGGTGTAGGTGCCGGACTTCACCGACGCCCAGGCACCGTCCTTGACGGCGTACACGGTGAGCTGCTTGTTCGTCGCGTCACCGAACTCGTCGAAGGAGACCTTTCCGGTCACACCGTCGAAGGAGACGTTCTGCATGGCCTCGGTGACCTTGGCGCGGGCGTCGTCGGGAAGCTTCCCGTCGTTGTCCTCGACGACCTTCTTGACGGCCTCGATGATCGCCCAGGCGGAGTCGTAGGAGTAGCCGCCGTACGCCTCGTAGGCCTCCTTGTAGCCGGCGGCCTTGTAGTTGGCGACGAACTCCTTGGCGGAGGGCAGCTCCTCGACCGGGGCGCCGACGGAGGTCGCGAGGTCACCGGTGCCGCTGGCGCCGGCGAGCTTGATGAAGTCGGCGCTGTAGATGCCGTCACCGCCGACCACCGGGATCTTGGCACCGGCGGCCTTGATCTGCTTGCTGAGCGGGCCGGCCTGCGGGTATTCGCCGCCGTAGTAGACGACGTCGGCGCCGGAGTTCTTGACCTTGGTGGCGACCGCGTTGAAGTCCTTGGTGTCCGGGTTGATGTGCTCGGTGCCCGCGACCTGGCCGCCGAGCTTCTTGAACTCCTCGGTGAAGGTGGCGGCCAGACCGGCGCCGTAGGTCTTCTTGTCGTCGATGACGAAGACCTTCTTCTTCTTGGCGTCGTTGTAGACGTACTGCGCGGCGAACGGGCCCTGGACGGCGTCCGTGGTCGCGGTGCGGAAGTACGACTTGTAGGGCCGGACCTTCTCCTTCTGCCAGTCCACGCCCTGGGTGAGGGCGGGGTTGGTGTTGGCCGGGGAGACCTCGACCAGCTTGGCCGTGTCGAAGACCTTCTGCATGGACTCGCCGACCGAGGAGTTCAGCGGGCCGACGACACCGAGGACGTCGTCGTCGGCGACGAGCTTGGTGGCGTTCTGCTGGCCCACGGAGGGCTGGCCCTGGTCGTCGAGGGCCTCGACCTTGAAGGTGATGCCGTCGACGGTCTTGTCCTTGTTGGCCGTCTTGGCCGCGAGGTCCACCGAGTTCTTGATGCCGAGGCCCAGCGCGGACAGGTCGCCGGTCAGCGGGGCGTCGACACCGATGACGACGGTGGTGCCACCGCCGCCGCCGTTGCCGGAGTCCGACCCGCCGTCGTCGTCGCGCGAGCCGCAGGCGGTGAGGGTGAGCGCTCCCGCCGCCAGAGCGGCGGTGATGGCGATGAGCGAACGTTGACGCACGATCAGTCCTTTCCCTGGCACAGCCGCCTCCCCGTGGAAACGGCCGAGTCGAGCGCTGGACCGAGATGACTATCGGACGGCGCGGTGACTGGCCGTGACTCTAAGCGTGTGTGGGGAAGGTGGAGGAGGGTCTGAGTGAGGCTGTGACTCTCTTGTTATGACATCGGGTATTGCAGAGCGGTACTCGCTGGGAAGAAGGGCTGAATTCAGGCCGATTCGCCCTGTCCGCATGCTGAGAACTCGCAGGACCGGCGGCCCGAGTTCAGGCGTCTCGGGCGTTTTGGTAGTTACCTTGAATCGTTGCCACAGGCGACCTCAAGGGCCTGGGAGAGGTCCCGCGCATAGCGTGTCCCCAGGATGAAACTGTGGGCTTCTATTGCGCGCGCATTACGCAGTGTTACATCCAGGAAAGGGAGTCCGGGATTCCGGGGCGCTTTTTCACATTCCGTCACCCGTAGCGTGACAATGATCTTGCGGGTGGAATGCGAATTTGTCTGGAAAGGTGCCGCGGGGGAGGACGTCACCGACAGGCCGTCGTAGGGCTGGGTCAGCCGCGTCACGGTGACGGGCGGTCCCGACCGCACGGTCAGCAGCACCGTGAAGCGGTAGCCGCCTGCCGAGTCCCCCGGCGAGTCGGCCGCGGGGGCCGCGTAGACGAGGTCGACCGCCTGGGAGGGGTAGGGCGGAGGGGGAGCGGGCCGCGGCTGCGAACGGCTCGCGTACAGGTAGCCGCCGCCCGCCAGGACGACGAGGACGGCACCGGAGGCGAGGACGGTGCGGCGGTGGCGTTCGTAGCGCAGGGCGAGGCGTCCGCGCGGCCGGGGCGGCGGTGCCTCCTGGACCCGGGTGTCCTCACCCGGCTCGACGGGCCCGACGCCGCTCATGACTGCCAGGGGCCGCGACTGGGACCGCCGTCGCGGTAGCTCTCGGCGCACGCCCGGTGCGTCCGGCGGTCGATCAACTCGTCGGCGGCTCGGGCGCCTCGGGCGCGTTTCGCGGTCCGTGCCGCGTCCACGACCTGCCGCAGGATGCCGTACTGCCGGTTGGACAGTCCCATCGACTGATAGTCGCCGTAGGGCTCGCCGCCGTCCAGCATCTCGCGCGCCCAGTACCCGACGGCGCGCACGCACAACTCCGCGGCGGACAGGGGCCGCTGGGACGGGGACGACGGGGACGCACGGTGCGCGGCACCGGCGGAACCGCCCGCTCCGTCACCGGAACCGGCGCAGCCGACGACCACGACCGCCGTCACCAGCGTCAGCGCCGCCCGTCCCCGCCGGAGTGCCCCTCCCCGTCGCATGCCCCGACGCTAGGACCCGGGAGGACCGCAGGCAATGCCGCGGCCACGGGTGCCGCGGACCGGCACGGCAGCGGGGAGCGTCCGGCGCGGGCCCTCAGCCCGCCGTGCCTGCCGGGGCTCCGTCGCCGGGGTTCACGTCCCGCAGCAGGCAGGTCAGCCGGGCCGTGCACACCCGGCGGTCCTGCTCGTCGCTGATCACGACCTCGTACGTCGCCGTCGACCGGCCCCGGTGCACCGGCGTGGCCACCCCGGTGACCAGGCCGGAGCGGGCCCCGCGGTGGTGGGTGCAGTTCAGGTCGACGCCGACGGCGATCTTGGAGGCGCCGCCGTGCAGCATCGAGCCGACCGACCCGAGCGTCTCGGCGAGCACCGCGGAGGCGCCGCCGTGCAGCAGCCCGTACGGCTGGGTGTTGCCCTCCACCGGCATCGTGCCGACGACCCGGTCCGCCGACGCCTCGACGATCTGGACGCCCATGCGCGTCCCCAGGTGCCCGGCGGAGAACAGCGCGGGCAGGTCGACGCCGAGCGCGGCGTACTCGTCGATGACCTCCTGCGGGAACTGCACCTGCTGCTGCTCGCCCATGGGCCGGCTCCGTTTCGTCGATCCGTCTGTGCCCGCCGGCCGGTCGCCAGGGGCCGGCCGGTCGGCCGCTTCGCTTGGCTGAGCAAACGCTCAGTCGGTCGCCGATTGTTCCAGACGGACGACCACGGACTTGCTGGCCGGGGTGTTGCTGGTGTCCGCGGTGGCGTCCAGCGGCACCAGGACGTTGGTCTCCGGGTAGTACGCCGCCGCGCAGCCCCGGGCCGTCGGGTAGTGCACGACGCGGAAACCGGGCGCCCGCCGCTCCACCCCGTCCCGCCACTCGCTGACCAGGTCGACGTACGAGCCGTCCGCGACGTCCAGCGTCCGGGCGTCCTCCGGGTTGACCAGGACGACGCGGCGGCCGTTCCTGATCCCCCGGTAGCGGTCGTCCAGGCCGTAGATCGTGGTGTTGTACTGGTCGTGCGAGCGCAGCGTCTGGAGCAGCAGCCGCCCCTCGGGCAGCTCCGGGAACTCGACCGGCGCGGCGGTGAAGTTGGCCTTCCCGGTGGCCGTCGGGAAGCGGCGCTCGTCGCGCGGGGCGTGCGGCAGCGCGAAGCCTCCGGGATGCGCCACGCGCGCGTTGAAGTCCTCGAAGCCCGGCACGACCCGCCCGATGCGGTCACGGATCGCCGCGTAGTCCTTCTCGAACTCCTCCCACGGCGTGCGGCTCTCCTCGCCCAGCACCCGGCGCGCCAGCCGGCACACGATCGCGGGCTCGGACAGCAGCTGCCGGCTCGCGGGCTCCAGGCGTCCGCGCGAGGCGTGCACCATGCCCATGGAGTCCTCGACGGTCACGAACTGCTCGCCGCCGCCCTGGAGATCCCGTTCCGTGCGGCCCAGCGTCGGCAGGATCAGCGCCCGCGCGCCCGTGACCGCGTGCGAGCGGTTCAGCTTCGTCGACACGTGCACGGTGAGCCGGGCGCGGCGCATGGCCGCCTCGGTGACCTCCGTGTCGGGGGACGCGGAGACGAAGTTGCCGCCCATGGCGAAGAAGACCTTCGCGTCGCCGTCGCGCAGCGCGCGGATGGCCCGTACGACGTCGTAGCCGTGCTCGCGCGGCGGGGCGAAGCCGAACTCCTTCTCCAGGGCGTCCAGGAAGGCGGGCGCGGGCCGCTCGAAGATGCCCATGGTGCGGTCGCCCTGCACGTTGGAATGGCCGCGCACCGGACAGACGCCGGCGCCCGGGCGGCCGATGTTGCCGCGCAGCAGCAGGAAGTTGACGACCTCGCGGATCGTGGGCACCGAGTGCTTGTGCTGGGTCAGGCCCATCGCCCAGCACACGATGGTGCGCTCGGAGGCGAGCACCATGCGCAGCGCCGCCTCGATCTCCGCGCGCGTGAGACCCGTCGCCGCGAGCGTCTCGTCCCAGTCGGCGGCGCGGGCGGCCGCGGCGAACTCCTCGTAGCCGTGCGTGTGTTCCTCGACGAAGGCCTCGTCGACCGCGCCCTCGGTCTCCAGGATCAGCTTGTTGAGGAGCCGGAACAGCGCCTGGTCGCCGCCGAGGCGGATCTGCAGGAACAGGTCGGTGAGGGAGGCGCCCGCGGTCAGCCCCTTGGGGGTCTGCGGGTTCTTGAAGCGCTCCAGACCCGCCTCGGGCAGCGGATTGACGCTAATGATCCGCGCGCCGTTCGCCTTGGCCTTCTCCAGCGCCGAGAGCATCCGCGGGTGGTTGGTGCCCGGGTTCTGGCCCGCCACGATGATCAGGTCGGACCGGTACAGGTCCTCCAGCAGGACGCTGCCCTTGCCGACGCCGATGGTCTCCGACAGGGCCGAGCCGGACGACTCGTGGCACATGTTGGAGCAGTCCGGCAGGTTGTTGGTGCCCAGCTCGCGAGCGAAGAGCTGGTAGAGGAACGCCGCCTCGTTGCTGGTGCGTCCCGAGGTGTAGAAGACCGCCTCGTCGGGCGAGTCCAGCGCGGCGATCTCCTCCGCGACGATGTCGAAGGCGCGCTCCCAGGTGACCGGCTCGTAGTGCTCGCCGCCCTCCGGGAGGTACACCGGGTGCGTCAGCCGGCCCTGCTGGCCCAGCCAGTAGCCGCTGCGGCCGGCGAGGTCGGCCACGGAGTGCGCGGCGAAGAACTCCGGGGTGACGCGGCGCAGGGTGGCCTCCTCGGCCACGGCCTTCGCGCCGTTCTCACAGAACTCCGCCTTGTGCCGGTGGTCGCCCTCCGGCCAGGCGCAGCCCGGGCAGTCGAAGCCGTCCTTCTGATTGACGCTCAGCAGCGTCAGCGCCGTCCGTCGCACGCCCATCTGCCGCTGCGCGACCCGCAGGGTGTGGCCGATGGCCGGGATGCCCGCCGCCGCGTGCTGGGGCTCCGAGACCCGCGGCGCGTCCTGAACCGGATCACCCTTGGGCGGCTTGGTCGCCATCGCGCGCTCCTTCGCTTACGCGTTGTGAAGTACGTCTCCGATCCTCGCACGCCGCTGTGACGGCGAGGCCGCTCGGGGCGGGGCAAGTCCGGCAGGCAGTGGTCGCGCCGCCAGAACGAGGGCGGCTACTGGCGCCGGGCGAGAGCCACGCCCTGGAGAGCGCGGGGCGCTGCTCGATGTGCGGCTTCGGCGCGTGGGCGCGACCAGCCACGACGCACCCGCAGACGGACGGCCGCGCCGGTGCCGCAGGCGCTCGCGGCACCGACTGTCAGTGGCACGTGGCAGGATCGGAGTCGTGGCGAAGACAGCATCGAAGAAGACCGACAGCACCTCCGGTGGCCGACCGCGGCTGATGCTCATGGACGGGCACTCGCTGGCGTACCGCGCGTTCTTCGCGCTGCCCGCGGAGAACTTCACGACCGCGACCGGCCAGCCGACCAACGCTATCTACGGCTTCGCGTCGATGCTGGCCAACACCCTGCGTGACGAGGCGCCCACGCACTTCGCGGTGGCGTTCGACGTCTCCCGCAAGACCTGGCGCTCCGAGGAGTTCACCGAGTACAAGGCGAACCGCTCCAAGACCCCGGACGAGTTCAAGGGGCAGGTGGAGCTGATCGGCGAGCTGCTCGACTCCATGCACGTCCCCCGCTTCGCCGTCGAGGGCTTCGAGGCCGACGACGTCATCGCCACCCTCGCCACCCAGGCCGAGGCCGAGGGCTTCGACGTGCTGATCGTCACCGGAGACCGGGACTCCTTCCAGCTGGTCAGCGAGCACACCACGGTCCTGTACCCGACCAAGGGCGTCTCCGAGCTGACCCGCTTCACGCCGGAGAAGGTCTTCGAGAAGTACGGACTGACCCCCGCCCAGTACCCCGACTTCGCGGCGCTGCGCGGCGACCCGTCCGACAACCTGCCCGGCATCCCGGGCGTCGGCGAGAAGACCGCCGCGAAGTGGATCAACCAGTTCGGGTCCTTCGCGGAGCTGGTCGAGCGCGTCGACGAGGTCAAGGGCAAGGCCGGGCAGAACCTCCGCGACCACCTGGAGTCCGTCAAGCTGAACCGCCGGCTCACCGAGCTGGAGCGACGGGTCGAGCTGCCGAAGACCGTCACCGACCTGGAGCGGACGGCCTACGACCGCAAGGGGGTCGCGGTGATCCTCGACACCCTGGAGATCCGCAACCCCTCCCTGCGCGAGCGGCTCTACGCGGTCGACCCGGGCGCCGAGGAGGCCGAGGCCACCCCGGTGGTCGCGGACGGCGTGGAGCTGGACGGCACCGTGCTGGGCACGGGCGAGCTGGCCGGCTGGCTCGCCGAGCACGGCACGCAGCCGCTCGGCGTGGCCACCGTCGACACCTGGGCCCTGGGCACCGGCTCGGTCGCCGAGGTCGCGCTCGCCGCGTCCGACGGGAAGGCCGCCTGGTTCGACCCCACGGAGATCGACGAGGCCGACGAGACGGCGTTCCGCTCCTGGCTCTCCGACCCGGACCGGCCGAAGGTCTTCCACAACGCCAAGGGCGCGATGCGCGTCTTCGCCGAGCACGGCTGGAGCGTCGCCGGCGTGGGCATGGACACCGCGCTGGCCGCCTACCTGGTCAAGCCGGGGCGCCGCTCCTTCGACCTGGACGCGCTGTCCCTGGAGTACCTGCACCGCGAGCTGGCCCCCGCCGCCGCGGCCGACGGACAGCTCGCCTTCGGCGCGGACGAGGGCGCCGAGGCCGAGGTGCTGATGGTGCAGGCCCGCGCCATCCTCGACCTGGGCGAGACCTTCGAGAGCCGCCTGGCCGACGTCGGCGCCGCCGATCTGCTGCGCGACATGGAGCTGCCCACCTCCGCGCTGCTCGCCCGCATGGAGCGGCACGGCATCGCGGCCGACCGGGAGCACCTCCAGGCCATGGAGCAGATGTTCGCGGGCGCCGTCCAGCAGGCCGTGAAGGAGGCGCACGCGGCGGCCGGACGGGAGTTCAACCTGGGCTCGCCCAAGCAGCTCCAGGAGGTCCTCTTCGGCGAGCTGAACCTGCCGAAGACCAAGAAGACCAAGACCGGCTACACCACCGACGCCGACGCCCTGGCCTGGCTCGCCGCCCAGACGGACAACGAACTGCCGGTGATCATGCTCCGCCACCGCGAGCAGGCCAAGCTGCGCGTCACGGTCGAGGGCCTGATCAAGACCATCGCCGCCGACGGCCGTATCCACACCACGTTCAACCAGACGGTCGCCGCGACCGGCCGCCTCTCCTCCACGGACCCGAACCTGCAGAACATCCCGGTCCGCACCGACGAGGGCCGCGCGATCCGCCGCGGCTTCGTGGTCGGCGAGGGCTTCGAGTCCCTGATGACGGCCGACTACAGCCAGATCGAGCTGCGCGTGATGGCCCACCTCTCCGAGGACGCGGGCCTGACCGAGGCGTTCACGTCCGGCGAGGACCTGCACACCACCGCGGCCGCCCAGGTCTTCTCCGTCGAGCAGTCCGCCGTGGACGCCGAGATGCGCCGCAAGATCAAGGCCATGTCCTACGGCCTGGCGTACGGCCTGTCGGCCTTCGGCCTCTCCCAGCAGCTGAACATCGAGGCGGCCGAGGCACGCGGCCTGATGGACGCCTACTTCGAGCGCTTCGGCGGTGTACGGGACTATCTGCGCCGGGTCGTCGACGAGGCACGGGCCACCGGGTACACGGCGACCCTCTTCGGCCGCCGCCGCTACCTGCCCGACCTCAACAGCGACAACCGCCAGCGTCGCGAGGCGGCCGAGCGGATGGCCCTGAACGCACCGATCCAGGGCACGGCGGCCGACATCGTCAAGATCGCCATGCTCAACGTGGACCGGGCGCTGCGCGAGGCCGGCCTCGAGTCCCGCATGCTCCTCCAGGTCCACGACGAGATCGTCCTGGAGATCGCCCCGGGCGAGCGCGCGGCGGCGGAGGAACTGGTCCGCCGGGAAATGGCGAACGCGGTGCGGCTCAGGGTCCCCCTGGGCGTCTCCGTGGGCGTGGGCCCGGACTGGGAGTCGGCGGCGCACTAGCCGCGCCCGCCGCGCCGCTGCGTCCCTTCCCCCGGCCACCGCCGCCCACCCCTCCGACGGGGGTGGGCGGCACCGTTCAGCCGGGCCACGTGCCACCCGCCCGCCCCGTCACTCCGGTGGCCCCCGAGGAAACGCCCCGCCCCCGGTCTCCCGTGAGGATGCGGGCATGGGTATACGCATGCTCCACCACCGGACGACACCGGCACGGGCACGCACCGACGGACCCGCCCGCGTGCCACTCCTCCCGGTCCCGGTCTTCGCGCCGGGCGCAAGTACCGGTCGCACCCCCGCCACCCTCACCACGGTCCTGCGCCGCACCGCGACCGACCTCCGCCGAGGACTCGCCCGCCGGGGCGCCGGAACCACCGCCCCGCGCGAGACACCCGCCTGGCGGCTGTGGGCCGACCTGGCCCGCGGCTACCTCGCCCTGGCCCTCACCCTGCTGCCGCGCCCCCGGCCCGCCCGCACCTTCACCGTGTTCGTCGCGCCCGCCGACGCCCTCCGCGCGCGACCCGACGGACCGGCCCGGTACTGATGCCGCCCCGGACGCCGCCCCGGACGGCACGGCGGTCGCGCGACCGGGGGAACGGCAACGGAACTCCTCATATGGCCAAGTGGTGAATATCGGGCAGGAACGGGTGCCCGTGCAAAGCAAGTTGTCGTAGGGTCGCCTGCGGCACCGTACTGGTCGAACGGACGACCACGGTGCCCGGAGGATCGCCGTGCAACCGTCTGCGCCGGTCGATCGTCACAACAGGGCGGGCACAGCGGTACGACGGGCGAGTACGACAGCGGAAGACGGACGGACGCGCGGGCGTCCACGGGAGGGGTTCACTCTATGGTGGCGCATTTCGACAGGAGGCTCCGCAAGGCGGCGCTCACCACCACCGTGGCGGCGGTCGCGGTCGCGGCCCTGTCCGCGTCCCAGGCCCCCGAGGTGACGGCCGACGGCAACGGCAGACAGACCACCGCCGACAACGCGCCGACGTCCGACACGTCCTCCGAGCAGAGCGCCACCGGCAACTCCCCGTACTACACCGACCTGCCGCCCCTCAACAGCCCCAACCCCGCCCCGACCACGGGCACCCCCTCCTCCCGGGGCTCCTCCGAGGCCGGCATCCCCGCCACCGTCCTCGACGCGTACAAGAAGGCCGAGTCGGAGCTGCGCCGGTCCAAGCCCGGCTGCAACCTGCCGTGGCAACTGCTCGCCGCCATCGGCAAGGTGGAGTCCGGTCAGGCCCGCGGCGGCCGCGTCGACGCGGGCGGCACCACCATCGGCCGCATCATCGGCCCGCAGCTCGACGGCAACGGCTTCGCCCTCATCAAGGACACCGACAACGGCGTCTACGACGGCAACAGCAGCTACGACAACGCCGTCGGCCCCATGCAGTTCATCCCGTCCACCTGGGCGTGGGCGGGCCGCGACGGCAACGGCGACGGCAAGGACGACCCCAACAACGTCTACGACGCCGCGCTCGCCGCCGGCCACTACCTGTGCCGCAACGGCTGGGACCTGTCCGTCCAGGCCGACCTCAACCGCGCGATCCTCAGCTACAACAACTCGCAGGACTACCTGAACACGGTCCTGTCGTGGCTGGAGCACTACCGCAGGGGCACCCACGAGATCCCGGACGGCACCGGCAGCCTCCCGGTCGGCCGCAGCGACGACCCCTTCACCGGCGTCAGCCCCTCACCGGGCCGCACGGGCGCGAACACGGGATCCCGGGCCCCGAGTACGGCATCGCCCAGCCCGGACCCGTCCCCGAGCAAGCCGCCGGCCTCGGGCAAGCCCGGCACCGGGGGCCCGAGCACCAAGCCCCCCACGGAGCCGACGCCGCCGACCGGGAGCCCCGTGCCCAGCCCCACTCCCACCGACACGGTGCACCATTTGGAGAACGCCGGCACCACGGGGCTCACCGCGATCGCGGGCGACGCGTTCACCCAGCAGATCAGCACCCGCGCCGAGACCAAGGCCGGAAAGGCCGTCGGCAAGGTGCGCATCCGCTTCACCGTCCTGGGCGACACGGACGCCACCTTCACCGGCGGCGAGAAGGTCGCCGCGGTCACCACCAACGCCTCCGGGGTGGCCGTCGCGCCCGCGCTGGTGGCGGGCGAGCAGACCGGCGAGTTCACCGTCCGCGCCACCGTGATCGGCCGCAGCGTCCCGGGCCTCGACTACAAGGCCACCGTCACCGAGCGCGTCGCCGACGCCCTCACCACCACCGGCGCGACGGAGCTGGCATGCACGCCGGGCGGCGAGTTCGCCGACCCGGTCACGGTGAAGGCCACGCTCAAGGGCGCCGTCGCGGACAAGGTCGCCGTCACCGCCACGCTCATCAAGTCCGGGGCCGACCCGACCGAGAACGACAAGGGCCCCTACTTCAAGGACGCCGACGGAAAGGCCGTCCGGACGCTGGCCGGCCGGAAGACCGACGCCAAGGGCCTGCTGGAGCTGCCGAAGCTGTACGCCGACGACGCCGAGGGCTCCTACGTCATCCGTCTCACCACGGCGGGCGGCGCACAACTCGACATCACCCTGAAGGTGGCCAAGGCGCCCGAACCGACGCCGGACCCGTCGACCGAGCCGTCGACGCAGCCGGAGGCGTAGGCACCGTCCCGCCCGGCGGGGCGCTCCCCGCCGGGCCCGGTCACTTGCCGAGCCGCGCCTTGGTGTACCGCGTCGGCTCCGCCGTGGCCGGGTCCTCGGGCCACGGATGCTTCGGGTACCGGCCGCGCAGCTCCGCGCGTACGCCCTTGTAGCCGTCCTTCCAGAAGGAGGCCAGGTCGGCGGTGACCGCGGCGGGGCGGCCGGCGGGGGAGAGCAGATGCACGAGGAGCGGCACCCCGGCGATCCCGGGTGACCGCTGGAGCCCGAACATCTCCTGCAACTTCACGGCGAGTACGGGCCGTTCGGGATCGTCGTAGTCGATCCGGATCCTGGACCCACTGGGGACCAGGATCCGCTCGGGGGCCAGCTCGTCGAGCCGCGCCGCTTCCCCGGACGCCCAGGGCAGCAGCCGCGACAGCGCCTGTACGGCGTCGATCCGGCCCAGGTCGGCCCGCCGCCGGGCGCGGCTCAGCTCGGGTTCCAGCCACTCGTCCGCGCGCGCGAGCAGCGTGTCGTCGGTGACGTCCGGCCAGGGCTCACCGATGTGCCGCCGCAGGAACGCGAGCCGCTTGCGCAGCAGGTCGGCGTCGGCCGAGCGGCGCAGCAGCCCGAGCCCCTCCCGCCGCAGCCCCTCCAGCAGCGCGCCCCGTACGAGGGCGGGGTCGGCGCCGGTGAGGGGCCGCACCGCCAGTTCCACCGCCCCGAGCCGTTCGACCCGCCGGGCCACCACGTCGCCGTCGGCCCAGTGCACCTCGTCCCGCTCGGTCAGCAGTGCTCCCGCCGCGAGCCGGGCGGTCTCCTCGTCGACGGCCGCTGCGAGTTGCACGCGCGCGTGCCCCCGGCCCACGGGCCGGTCGGCCACGGCCACGGCGATCCACGGCGCTCCCCGCAGCGCGGACGCCTCCGGCAGCTCCGCCCGCGTACCGGACACCATCAGGTACGAACCGCCGTCCTTCCTGGCCACCCGCTCGGGAAACGCCAGAGCGGCCACCAGCCCGGCGAGAACCTCGTCGCCGGCTCGCTGCCCGTCCCCGCCGTCCCCGTCCTGAACGGCGGCCCGCAGCCGCCGCACCTCGGCCCGCCACCGTGCCCCGTACGCGTCCCCGCCCCGCCGAGCCGCCCGCAGCACGGACACCAGGTCGTCCCCGTACTCCCGCGGCGGCTCCTCACTCAACAGCCCCACCACCTCGGCCACCACCTCACCCCCGCCCGACCCGGCGACGTCCGCCGGGAAGCCGCCCGCGCGGGATCCGCCGGGCCGTGGCCCGCCCGCCTCGGAGCCGCCCCCAGGGGTGGCACCCGTGCCCGGGGGCCGTGCGCCGGTGTGGTCCGTGGGTGCCGCCGTCGCCGAGGCGGCCCGGGGTGACATCTCCGTGCTCAGTTCCGCCGCGTCCAGGAGGGCGCGGCCCAGCCGGGGGTGCAGGCCGAGGCGGGCCAGTCGTGCGCCTCGCTCCGTCGCCCGGCCGGCGGAGTCCACCGCGCCGACCGCCTCCAGCACCGACCGGGCGGCCGTCATCGCCCCGCCCGGCGGCGGATCGAGGAGCGCCAGACCGGACGCGTCCGGATCGCCCCAGCAGGCCGCCTGCAACGCGAACGCCGTCAGGTCGGCCACCTTGATCTCCGGTGCCGGGAACCGCGGCATACGGGCGTCCTCCGCCTCCGCCCAGCAGCGGTACACCACCCCCGGCGCCTCGCGGCCGGCCCGGCCCGCCCGCTGCCGGGCCGCCGCCCGCGAGGCCCGCACCGTCGTCAGCGAGCTGAGCCCGCGCGCGTGGTCCACCCGCGGCTCCCGCGCCAGCCCCGCGTCCACGACCACCCGGACACCCGGGACCGTCAGCGACGACTCGGCCACCGAGGTCGCCAGCACCACCCTGCGCCGCGCCCCGGGCGCCAGCACCGCGTCCTGCACCGCTGCGGGCGCCCGGCCGTGCACCTGGAGCACGTCCACGTCCCCGAGGCCCGACAGCCGACCCGCCACGCGGGAGATCTCCCCGACCCCCGGCAGGAAGCACAGGACGTCCCCGTCCCGTTCGGCCAGCGCCCGCCGCACCACCGAGGCCACGTGCGCCAGCAGCGCCGGGTCCACCCGCATCCCGTGCGGCGGCCGCGCCGGCCGCACCGGCGGCGCCCACACGACCTCGACCGGGTACGACACGCCCCGCGCCTCGACGACCGGCGCGTCGCCCAGCAGCCGCGACCAGCCCTCGGCGTCGGTCGTCGCCGACGCGGCCACCAGCCGCAGCTCGGGCCGCAGGGCCTGCCGCACGTCCCACAGGAACGCCGCCGACGTGTCCGCGTCCAGATGCCGCTCGTGGCACTCGTCCAGCACCACCGCGTCGACGCCCGTCAGCTCCTGGTCCCGCTGGAGCCGCTGGAGCAGCACGCCGGTCGTGACGACCTCCACGCGCGTGTGGCGCCCGACGACCCGCTCCCCGCGCACGGTGTAGCCGACACTCGCGCCCGGCTTCTCACCCAGCAGCCACGCCATCCGCCGGGCCGCCGCCCGCGCCGCGATCCGCCGCGGCTCGGCCACGACCACACGCCGCGCGGGAGCCTCACCGCCGCCCAGCAGCCCCGCCAGAGCCAGCGGCACCAGCGTCGTCTTGCCGGTGCCGGGCGGCGCGACCAGCACCGCCGTGCCGTGCCCCTCCAGGGCGTCGTGCAGCGCGGGCAGGGCACCGCGCACGGGCAGCGCGTCCAGGGCGTCGTAACGGATCACGCCCCCAGTGTCGTACGTCCGGGAAAGCGCCCTCCCACGCGCGCGGGCACCCGCGTGGCGGTACGGCTCAGTCGCGCTCGCAGACGAAGATCGCCGTCCCCGGGATCAGGTGCCCGCGCAGCGGCGACCAGCCGCCCCACTCCGAGGTGTTCCAGTCCGGCCACTCCGGCTCCACGAGGTCCACCAGGCGGAACCCCGATGTCACCACGTCCCGCACGCGGTCACCGAGCGTCCTGTGGTGCTCGACGTACACCGCCAGGCCCTCGTCGTCCTGCTCGACGTACGGCGTCCGGTCGAAGTACGAGGCGGACACCGACAGCCCCTCGGGGCCCGGCTCGTCCGGGAACGCCCAGCGCAGCGGATGCGTCACGGAGAAGACGAAGCGGCCGCCGGGCCGCAGCACCCGCCGCACCTCCCGCAGCACCAGCCGCGGGTCGGCGACGAACGGCAGCGCCCCGTACGCCGAACACGCCAGGTCGAACGAACCGTCCGCGAAGGGCAGCACCGACGCGTCGGCACACACCAGGGGGAACGAGCCGCCGATGCGCAGGGCGTGCTGGAGCTGGCGGTGGGAGAGGTCCAGGGCCACCGGACGGGCCCCCTGAGCGGTCAGCCAGCGCGAACACTGGGCGGCGCCGGCGCCGATCTCCAGGACGTCCTTGCCTTTCAGCTCCTCGGACGGGCCGAGCAGCTCGGCCTCCACCTCGTCCAGGCCCTCGGGACACCACACGAAGCGGTCGTCGCCGAGGAAGGTGCCGTGCTCGGTCTGGTACTCGTCCGCGTTCCGGTCCCACCAGCCGCGGTTGGCGCGGGAACTCTCCGCGACACCGGCGGCACGCCGGGTGGCCTCGGGCTCTGGTCCGTCGGTTCCTTCGGCCTCGGACGTTACGGGCTCTTGGATGACCGGCTCCCTCGTACTAGTCTGCGGGCTCTTCCGTGCCGCCCGCCCCGCGTGTCACGCAAGGGGCATCCAGGGGTCCATGTGGCCTCGGGAGACGGCTTTTGTGCCGGGATTGCGACGATCCGCCCCGGGTGTGCGGCTTCGCGCATTGACCCTGCCCGGCTGCCCCCGTATGCTACAAGTTGCGCTGCGGGCCTGCGCACCTCAGACGTAGCAGGTCGCGCTCGCATCTGTTGTATGTCCCCTCGGTTCTCGAGGTGTCACCCCTGGTTTCGGTGACGCTTCCTTGGCTGTCCGGCTTCTGCAGAGCGAAACGGGCTCCCGGCGTAAGCAGTACCTACGACTTCAATGTCCGTACCGGAGCCCTTTCCCACATGACGAGCAGCACCGAGACCACCGCCACCACCCCGCAGGTTGCGGTCAACGACATCGGTAACGAGGAAGCCTTCCTCGCCGCGATCGACGAGACGATCAAGTACTTCAACGACGGCGACATCGTCGACGGCGTCATCGTGAAGGTCGACCGGGACGAGGTCCTGCTCGACATCGGTTACAAGACCGAAGGTGTCATCCCGAGCCGCGAGCTCTCGATCAAGCACGACGTCGACCCCAACGAGGTCGTCGCCGTCGGTGACGAGATCGAGGCCCTTGTCCTCCAGAAGGAGGACAAGGAAGGCCGCCTGATCCTCTCGAAGAAGCGCGCCCAGTACGAGCGGGCCTGGGGCACCATCGAGAAGATCAAGGAAGAGGACGGCATCGTCACCGGTACCGTCATCGAGGTCGTCAAGGGTGGTCTCATCCTCGACATCGGCCTCCGCGGCTTCCTCCCGGCCTCCCTGGTCGAGATGCGCCGCGTCCGCGACCTCCAGCCCTACGTGGGCAAGGAGCTCGAGGCGAAGATCATCGAGCTGGACAAGAACCGCAACAACGTGGTCCTGTCCCGCCGTGCCTGGCTGGAGCAGACCCAGTCCGAGGTCCGCCAGACGTTCCTCACCACCCTCCAGAAGGGTCAGGTCCGTTCCGGCGTCGTCTCCTCGATCGTCAACTTCGGTGCCTTCGTGGACCTGGGTGGCGTCGACGGTCTGGTCCACGTCTCCGAGCTGTCCTGGAAGCACATCGACCACCCCTCCGAGGTTGTCGAGGTCGGCCAGGAGGTCACCGTCGAGGTCCTCGACGTCGACATGGACCGCGAGCGTGTCTCCCTGTCGCTGAAGGCGACCCAGGAAGACCCGTGGCAGCAGTTCGCCCGCACCCACCAGATCGGCCAGGTCGTGCCCGGCAAGGTCACGAAGCTGGTGCCGTTCGGTGCGTTCGTCCGCGTGGACGAGGGCATCGAGGGTCTGGTCCACATCTCCGAGCTGGCCGAGCGCCACGTGGAGATCCCGGAGCAGGTCGTCCAGGTCAACGACGAGATCTTCGTCAAGGTCATCGACATCGACCTCGAGCGCCGCCGCATCAGCCTCTCGCTGAAGCAGGCCAACGAGGCCTTCGGTGCCGACCCGTCCACGGTCGAGTTCGACCCGACCCTGTACGGCATGGCCGCGTCCTACGACGACCAGGGCAACTACATCTACCCCGAGGGCTTCGACCCCGAGACCAACGACTGGCTCGAGGGCTACGAGACCCAGCGCGAGGCGTGGGAGACGCAGTACGCCGAGGCCCAGCAGCGCTTCGAGCAGCACCAGGCGCAGGTCATCAAGTCCCGCGAGGCGGACGAGAAGGCCGCTGCCGAGGGTGTCGACACCGCGGGTGCGGCTCCGGTCGCGTCCGGTGGTGGCGGCGGCGGCTCGTACTCCTCCGAGGGCGGCGACAACTCCGGCGCCCTGGCGTCGGACGAGGCGCTGGCCGCGCTGCGCGAGAAGCTGGCCGGCGGCCAGAGCTGAAGCTCTGAGCACCGACCGCTGACACACAGCGGTTGAAGCACAGCGGCAGACCGAGGGGCCGCACCTTCCGAGGTGCGGCCCCTTCGGTGTGTCCTCCCGGGAATGCCCCACGCCGCAAGGGCGTTGTGACATACGAACACGAGGAGGGGAGCGGTCACTGTGCTTGATCCGCAGGATTTGTACGCCTGGGAGCCGAAGGGCCTTGCCGTCGTCGACATGGCACTCGCCCAGGAGTCGGCCGGACTGGTCATGCTGTACCACTTCGACGGATACATCGATGCCGGGGAGACGGGCGACCAGATCGTCGACCAGGTGCTCGACTCGCTGCCCCACCAGGTCGTCGCCCGCTTCGACCACGACCGGCTCGTGGACTACCGCGCGCGTCGGCCGCTGCTGACCTTCAAGCGGGACACCTGGTCGGACTACGAGGAACCCACCATCGAGGTGCGACTCGTGCAGGACGCCACCGGGGCGCCCTTCCTGCTCCTGTCGGGCCCCGAGCCGGACGTCGAGTGGGAGCGCTTCGCGGCCGCCGTGGGGCAGATCGTGGAGCGGCTCGGCGTCCGCCTGTCGGTCAGCTTCCACGGCATCCCGATGGGCGTCCCGCACACCCGCCCCGTCGGCATTACCCCGCACGGCAGCCGCACCGACCTCGTGCCGGGCCACCGCAGCCCCTTCGAAGAGGCGCAGGTCCCCGGCAGCGCGGAGGCACTCGTCGAGTACCGGCTCGCGCAGGCCGGCCACGACGTGCTCGGCGTCGCCGCGCACGTCCCGCACTACATCGCCCGCTCCGCGTACCCGGACGCGGCGCTGACCGTCCTGGAGGCGATCACCGCGGCGACCGGTCTGGTCCTGCCGGGCATCGCGCACTCCCTGCGCACGGACGCCCACCGCACCCAGACGGAGATCGACCGGCAGATCCAGGAGGGCGACGAGGAACTCACCGCCCTCGTCCAGGGCCTGGAGCACCAGTACGACGCGGCCGCCGGCGCCGAGACGCGGGGCAACATGCTGGCCGAACCCGTCGAGATCCCGTCCGCGGACGAGATCGGCCGCGAGTTCGAACGGTTCCTCGCGGAGCGGGAGGGCGACGGCTGACGCCGTGACCGGCACCCTCTAAGCTTCCGCTCATGCTGAAGGTGGGCCTGACCGGCGGGATCGGCGCCGGCAAGAGCGAGGTGTCCCGGCTCCTCGTCGAGCACGGCGCCGTACTGATCGACGCCGACCGGATCGCGCGCGAGGTCGTGGCCCCCGGAACACCGGGGCTCGCCGCGGTCGTGGACGCGTTCGGCGAGGACGTCCTCGCCGAGGACGGCAGCCTGGACCGGCCCAAACTGGGCTCGATCGTGTTCGCCGACCCGGAGAAGCTGGCCGTCCTGAACGGCATCGTGCACCCCCTGGTCGGTGAGCGCTCCCGCGCCCTGGAGGAGGCCGCCGCCGAGGACGCCGTCGTCGTCCACGACGTCCCCCTGCTCACGGAGAACGGATTGGCGCCGCTGTACGACCTCGTGATCGTCGTGGACGCCGACCCGGCCACTCAGCTCGACCGGTTGGTCCGGCTGCGCGGCATGACCGAGCAGGACGCACGGGCCCGCATGGCCGCCCAGGCGACGCGCGAGCAGCGCCGGGAGATCGCGGACGTGGTCGTCGACAACGACGTACCGCTGGAGGAACTGAGGCGCCGCGTCAAGGAGGTCTGGGTCGAACTGGTGCGCAGGGCGCACACGGAATAGCGGCTCCCGCGCGTGCGTTGATCCCTTCCAGCGAGGGAAGGACTCAGCCGTGCCCGAGACAAGCGGTCAGACCGGACGTACTCCGGAGACGGATGTCATCGACTTCCGTGCCGCCGAGCAGTTGCTCGCGGCGCGGGATCCGCGCGGCGCGGTGAAACTTCTCGACGGGGTCATCGGCGCCCATCCCGAGAACACCGCCGCCCGCCTGCTGCGCGCGCGTGCCTTCTTCGCGGCGGCGCAACTGCGGCCGGCCGAGCTGGAGTTCACCATCGTCCTGGAGCGCGAGCCGGACAACGCGTTCGCGCACTTCGCCCTCGCCCGCACCTATGAGCGCCGGGGCTGTCCCGACCAGGCACGGCGCCACTTCCGGCTGGCGGCGGCGCTCGATCCGAACCCGGAGTACCTGCAGCAGGCGCGCTTCGACCTCTGACGGCCGGCTCCTCGGGGTCAGCGCCTCGGGGGCGGGTACGGAGGGATGTCGCGACCCGGTTGGTAGTGCGGGCCCTGGCGGATGTGCCGGAGGATCACGGTCAGGTCGACCGTGATGACGAGCCACAGCACGCCGCAGGCGAGCGCCCAGCCGAACCGTCCCGTGAGCGCGAAGACGGCCGTGCCGAAGACGGCCCAGACCAGCCCCCACAGGCTCAGCCAGAACCGCGCCCGCAGGGCACTGCGCGCGGTCGCCGGTTCACTGCCCGTACGCATCGGTTCACCACTCCTCGTATCGAACGTACTGCGGCAGGCCGGGAGGGGGAAGCGAGGCGTACCGCAGGACCGGCGACCGCCCGTCCCTGGCGGCAGGAGCGGGCGCGTTCACTCGGTCGGGTGAACCCATGTCGAGGGGGAACGTGCGTGCGGGCGCGGGCCGTTGGATGGACATGGAGCTGAGAATGCGAGAGGGACATCAGGGGACGGGACCCGGAGCCATCACCCCCGACGGCTGTGCGGTCGAGCTCTATTCACGGCTGCCCGCCGGAGACGAGCCGGACATCGTCGCCGCCGCCGTGCCCGAGGGCGCGCGGATACTGGAGCTGGGCAGCGGGGTGGGGCGCATGACCCATCCCCTGCTGGAGCGCGGGTTCACCGTCACCGCGGTGGACGAGTCCGCCGAGATGCTGGAACGCGTGCGTGGGGCCCGCACCATATGCAGCCCGATCGAGGATCTCGATCTCGGTGAGCGCTTCGACGTGGTGATGCTGGCGTCGTTCCTCGTGCACACCGGGGAGGTCGAGGTGCGGCGTGCGCTGCTGCGCACATGTGCCAGGCACGTCGAGGACGACGGCTGTGTGCTGATCCAGCGGGAGGGGGCGGACTACCACACGAATCTGCCGCGGGAGCGGGTGGACCCCAGCGGCTTCACCGTCCGGATCCTGTCGGCGGACCCGGTGGGTGACGGCGTCAACTCGGTCCGGGCGGAGTACGAGTTCCCGGATGCCGTCTGGACCCAGACCTTCAGGGCCCGCCCGCTGACCAGGGAGCAGTTCGAGGAGGCGCTGGGGGAGGCGGGACTGGCGGTGGACCGGTATCTCACCGACGACGGGATCTGGGTGAGGGCCGTGCCCGTGCGGCGGGAGTAGCGGCAGACCTGGCGCGGTGGGGCCACCGGCGCGGGCGCCTTAGTAGCGGCAGGGCCCCGTGGGGCGATGAGTTCCGCCAGAGCGAGCGGTCTGTATCCCGACAGCAGCACGGACCGCCCAGCCCAGGAGACCGCCATGTCCGAAACCACCGCTTCCCCCGCTCCCACCCTGCCGGCCCGCGGGCGTGGCCTCCGTGTCGCCCTGCGCGTGGTGCAGGCGCTCCTCGCACTGTTCTTCGCCTTCGCGAGCGCCCTGCCCAAGCTGATCGGGCACTCCTCGGCGGCCGACAGCTTCGCCGAGATGGGCTGGGGCGACGTGGGCATGTACGCGATCGGTGTCCTGGAGCTGGCCGGGGCGATCGCCCTGGTCGTCCCGGTGCTCCAGTCGGTGGCGGCGACGGCGCTGAGCGCGCTGATGGTGGGCGCGTTCGTCGTCCAGCTCACCTACTTCGACGGTGCGAACGCGGCGACGCCGCTCGTCCTGATGGTGCCGCTCCTGGTCATCGCCCGGGCCCGCCGCGGGCACAACGAGGAGCTGCGCCGGCTGGTGCGAGACCGGGTCCGGCGCGGCTGACCGGGCGTGGCCCGCTCACGGACCGCTCAGGGCCTGGTCCCGGCGTCCCTCCGGGAGCTGCTCAGGCCCTCCAGCCCGCGCAGCCGGTCCATCTCGCGTCGGTCCCGCTTGGTCGGACGTCCGGCGCCGCGGTCGCGGATGCCGGCCGGGGCGACGGCCTCGCGGGGCGGGGGCGGCGGGGAGTTGTCGACGTAGCACTGGACGGCGACCGGGGCACCGACGCGCTTGCGGATCAGCCGCTTCACGACGACGACCCGCTCCCGGCCCTCCTGACGCAGGCGCACCTCGTCGCCGACGCGGAGCGAGTGGGCGGGCTTCACCCGTTCGCCGTTCACCCGAACATGGCCGCCGCGGCAGGCGGTCGCGCCCAGGGAGCGGGTCTTGATCAGGCGGACGGCCCAGATCCAGCTGTCCACGCGGACGCTCTCGCCGTTCTTCGGCCCGGCCGCCTCGGCGGCGGCGATCGCCGCCGCCGTCTTCGGGTCCGGTGCCCCGGCCGCGGCAGCGTCGTCCTGCGGGGCGGCCACCGGGCCGCTCCCGCCTTCGTCATGCTCGGAAGCCATGCTCCGACCCTAACCGCCCGGCCCGGTGGAAAGGGCCGCAATATCGGCGCCGGCCGACCGACCCGGCCCCCGCGCGAGAGGCACGCCGCAGCGGGGGTCTTACGGTGGACGCATGGACACCGGCGGCCTCTGCGTACTCGACCAGCGCATCGCGGGGTGCCGGGCCTGCCCGAGGCTGGTCGAGTGGCGCGAGGAGGTCGCCCGTACGAAGCGGGCCGCCTTCGCCGACTGGACGTACTGGGGCAGGCCGGTGCCCGGCTTCGGCCCAGCCGACGCCAGGCTGCTGATCGTCGGGCTGGCCCCCGCCGCCCACGGCGGCAACCGCACCGGCCGGATGTTCACCGGTGACCGCTCCGGAGACGTCCTGTACCAGGCGCTGTACGACGTGGGCCTCGCCTCGCAGCCCACCGCGGTCCGTGCCGACGACGGCCTGGAGCTGTACGGCGTGCGCGTCACCTCGCCGGTGCACTGCGCCCCGCCCGCGAACAAGCCCACCCCTGCCGAACGGGACACCTGCCGCTCCTGGCTCGTCCAGGAGCTGGGACTGCTGCGGCCCACGCTGCGGGCGGTGGTCGTCCTCGGTGCCTTCGGCTGGCAGGCGGCGCTGCCCGCCTTCGCCGGTGCGGGCTGGACCGTGCCCCGTCCCCGTCCGGCCTTCGCGCACGGCGCGCACGTCTGGCTGGACGCCGCGGACGGGCCGGGCCTGCACCTCTTCGGCTGCTTCCACGTCAGCCAGCGCAACACCTTCACCGGCCGGCTCACCCCCGAGATGCTGCGCGACGTGCTGCGCACGGCGGCCGACACGGCGGGGCTGCCCGCCGGGTGAGGCGCGCCCGCGCCCTCTGGAGTCGCCGGGCGCGGCGGTGCGCGAGCGGGCCGCGCGGGCCTGGCGTGACTGGGACACGGCGACGACGAGGGCGTGGCCCTCGGGGACGACGCCGGGGGGACCGGCGACGAGGCCCCGGGACCGGCTGCTCAACGCCGCCCCCGGCGGCGACGGACGGGTACGCGCGCGGTGAGACCGGCGAACGGCGAACTAGGGCCGCGAGGGCTGCCACACGTAGCGCACGTCCGGCTCCCGCTCCTCGTTCCGTTCGCCGTCCGTCCACTGCACGGGCGTGAAACCGTGCCGCTCGTAGAAGCGCCGCGCGGGCGCGTTGACCTGGAAGGTCCACAGCGACAGCCCGCCCGCCCGGCGCTCCTTGGCCAGGGCGACGAACCGGTCCCCGAGCCCGCGCCCGCGCCGCTCGGGGGCGAGGTACAGCTGAGACAGCTCCTCGCCCTCCAGCACCATCACACCCGCCACCGCGCCGCCGGCCCCCTCCGCCACCCAGGTCTCGTACCGCTCCACGACCACGTGCCGGAAGTACGCACGGACCTCGGTGTCGGAGCGGGGCCGGACCACAGTCGGCAGCGCGGCCGCGAAGGAACGCAGCCAGACGTCGGCCGCCGCCGGCGCGTCGGCGGCGCCGGCGCGTCGCAGGACGAACGCCTCGGCATCCGCCTCACCCCGTCCGGCTCCCATCCCGGCCCCCGCCCCGGCTTCCGCCTCCTGGTTCACGGGCGGCCGGTCTCCGGCACGACCGCGGTCGCGGTGATCTCCACCAGCTGCCCCGGGTAGCCGAGGCAGCTCACCCCGAGGAGCGTCGAGGAGTGCGGACCGGTGCTGAGCCCGGAGGCCTCGACGACGTCCCAGACGGCGGACAGCGCGGCGGTCTCGGTGCTCACGACGTACACATCGCTCGACAGCACGTGCTCCAGTCCGCTGCCGACGGCACGCAGCTGCTCGGTGAGGTTCGCGATCACCTGCTCGGCCTGACGGACCGGATCGCCCTCGCCGACCAGCTTCCCCTCCGCGTCGAGCGGGACGGAACCGGCGAGGAACGCGAGCCTGGTCCCGGCCTCGACGACGGAGGCGTGGGAGTAGACGGGCGGCGGGAAGAGACCGGGCACGGTGACGCGCTGGATCACGGGGACTCCTGGAAGACGGGCGGGCAACCTCCCGATCGTCCGTTCTCCGCCCGCGCCGCGCACCCGATTTTCGCTCGCGGCCCGCACCCCGGCCGCCTAGGCTCTCCGGCGTCGGCCACACCCCGCCCGCCCCACCGTCAGGAGTCCGCACCAGTGCCCACGCCCACCCTCACGGACCAGGCCTTCCTCGACGCCACGGCCGACCGGCTCGCCGCCCTGCCCGCGGTCCACGCGGTCACCCTCGGCGGCTCCCGGGCCCGGGGCACGCACGGACCGGACAGCGACTGGGACCTGGCGGTCTACTACCGGGGTGCCTTCGACCCCGAGGACCTGCGCGCGATCGGCTGGGCGGGCGAGGTCTCGGAACTCGGCGCCTGGGGCGGCGGCGTCTTCAACGGGGGCGCCTGGCTGACGATCGACGAGCGCCGCGTCGACCTGCACTACCGGGACCTCGACGCCGTCGAGCACGAGATGACGGAGGCTCAGGCGGGCCGCTTCGGCGTCGAGCCGCTGATGTTCCATCTGGCCGGCATCCCGACCTACCTCCTGATCGCCGAGCTGGCGATCAACAAGGCGCTGCGCGGCGACCTGCCCCGCCCCGCCCGCTACCCGGAGGCCCTGCGCACCACCGCGCCCGAACGCTGGTACGGAGCCGCCACCGCCACCCTCGCCTACGCCAAGGCCGGCCACGCCCCCAAGGGCGCCCTCACCCAGGTCGCCGGCGCCCTCGCCCTCGCCACGACCCAGACGGCACACGCGGTGCTGGCGGCGCGCGGGGAGTGGGTCACCAACGAGAAGGGAATGGTCGAGCGGGCCGGGCTGGGCGGGATCGACGCGCTGCTCGCCGGTCTGACGCCGCAGCCGCGGTCCCTGGCCGACGCGGTGACGCGGGCCGGGACCCTGCTGCGCGAGGCCCTGGAGGCCGCCCGCCGCTGAGCGCACGGCATCACAGTGCGCCCCGGCGCTCGACGGCCGTCACCCCGCCGAAACAGGCCCGTTTCCGCGCCTTCGAAAACCCGTCGTACGCTTGACAGCGCGGCTGCACCGCACCGCACCACCCAGCCCGGCCACCGTCGCCCGAAGGCTCACCACCGCCCTCGACCGGACGACAGGAGCCCCGCACCCCGTGTTCCGCACCGCAGTCCACGCACTCCCGCCCTGGCTCGGCCACGCCCTGAACGCCCAGCGCGGTCCCGTGCCCTGGAACGCCGTGGTCCGCGGCGCGCTGGCGGGCGGGCCGCTGCTGACCGTGGCCCTGGTCGCCGGGCGGACCTCCCTCGGAGTAGTCGCCGCGATCGCCGCCATGCTGGCCGGCATCAACGACCGGCCGGGCAGCCGCCGCACCTCCGTGCGCCGGATCGGCGTGCCCGCGCTCGCGGGGGCGGCCGGGCTGCTCGTCGGGACGTACACCGGACAGCACCTGTCAGCCGTGGCCCTGACCCTGGTGCTGACCGGGCTCGGACTGCTCGCCGGGTGCGTCAGCGCCGTCGGCCCCGTGGCGTCCGGAACGGGGACGCAGCTGCTGGTCACCGCGGCCGTGGGCGCCGGCATGCCGCTGCCCGACCCCGGGTGGCAGCGCGCGCTCGCCTTCCTCGCCGGGGCCGGCTGGCTGCTCCTGCTGCGGCTGGTCCTGCCCACGCCCACCTCCCTCACCGGCGACCTCCGTCTCGACTTCCGCTTCGACGGGGAACGGGCGGCCGTCGCCGACGTCTACGAAGCCGTCGCCGCGCTGCTCGACGCCGTCGGCACGGAGCACGCCGTGGCCCGCCGGGCCGCGCTCACCGCCGCCCTCGACCACGCGCAGGACGCGCTCGCCGGACCCCGGTTGCGCCGCCGTGCCTCGACCGCGGCCGAACGCCGGCTGCACGCCCAGTACGCCGCGGCACTGCCCCTCGGTGAGGCCGCGACCGCGCTCGCGTGGGCGGAGCAGGCGGTGCCCGCGCGGGCCGTCGAAGGGCCTCGGCGGCTCGCGGCGGCCGTCCGCGGCAACACCCACGCCGGGCCGCTGCCCGCGCCCAGCCGGACCGAGCCCGCCCTGCGCGCCCTGGACGACGCCCTGCTGCACGCGGCGGAGGCCTTCGACCGGGGCAGGGGCCCCGACCTGCACGTCCGCAGGCGCTCGCCCCGCTCCGTGGCGCGCGCCGTGCTCGGCCCCGGCGGGCGGGAGTACGGGCTGCGGGTCGGGCTGTGCTTCGGTGCCAGTGCCGCCGTCGCCCAGGCCCTGCACCACGGCCACTGGTACGGCTCCCACCAGCACTGGTACTGGCTGCCCGCCACCGCCGTCTTCCTCGTCAAGCCCGACCTCGGCCCGCTCGTGTCCCGGGTGCTGTGCCGGGCGGCCGGGACGGTGCTCGGAGCGCTGCTGTTCGCCGGGTTCGCGGCCGTGCTGCCCCGGCCGGAGGGGCTCGTCGTCCTCGTCGCCGTCTGCGGGGCCCTGGTGCCGGTGGCCGCGCGGCACTTCGCCGCCCAGACCACCGTCGTCACCGTCCTCGTCCTCGCCCTGGTCATGGTCGGCGGCGAACCGCAGGCCTCCGCGGGCCGCATCGGGGAGACGCTGCTGGCCTGCGCGATCGTGCTGGTGGCCGGGCACCTGCCGATGCCGGGGCAGCGGGGCGCCGGCATCCGGGCGGGCATCGACGCCGCCGACGCCGCCGCACAGGCCTACCTCACGCACGTACTGGGCGAGTCCGACGACCGCGCCACCCGGTGGACGCTGCGCCGGGAGGCCTACCGCACCCTCGCCGAGGCCCGTGCCGCCAGTGCCCGCGCCGCCGCCGAACTGCCCGCCCTCGCCCGGCATTCCGAGGGCACCGACGAGGTCGCAGCCGTCCTCGAACGGCTCGTCGACACCACCACCGCGTGCGCCGTGCACCTCGACGACACGGGGCGGCTCACCTCCCGCCACACCGAACGGCTCGCCGCCCTGCGGGACGAACTCGCCGAGCGGCGCGGGCGCGTGGGCGGGCACCGTACGTTGGCGTGAGGACGCCTGCTACCCCCGAGCCCGCCGCCCGCCGCACCCCCACGCCTGTTCAGAGGCTGTTCAGGGACCTGTCGAAAAGAATCTTGCCGGGCAGCGATGAGTTCCGCTCCGCCCTTCGGTCACCACCCGGACAGCCCGACCGCCTCGGACCGTCGGCCGTCGGACCGAAGCACGACGCACGTCGCACAGGAGGCTGGAGCCATGTCGCTGCCCGAGATCGTCACCCGCGCGGACTGGCGCGCGGCGCGCGAGGCCTTACTGGCCAAGGAGAAGGCGGCCACCCGCGCGCGTGACGCCCTCAACGCCGAGCGGCGCGGACTGCCCATGGTGGAGGTCGACAAGGAGTACGTGTTCGAGGGCGGCGACGGCAAGGCCACCCTGCTCGACCTCTTCGAGGGCCGCGAGCAGCTCGTCGTCTACCACTTCATGTTCGCGCCCGAGTGGGACGCCGGCTGCCGCAGCTGCTCGGCGTTCCTGGACCAGATCGGGCACCTCGCGCACCTCAGGGCCCGCGGCACGTCGTTCGCGGTCGTCTCCCGGGCGCCGTATCCGAGGATCCTGCCGTTCAAGGCGCGGATGGGCTGGACGCTGCCCTGGTACTCGTCGTACGTCAGCGACTTCAACACCGACTTCGAGGTGACCCTGGAGCACGAGGGCGAGCTGGTCGAGCGGCCGGGGCTCAGCTGTTTCCTGCGGGACCGCGAGCGGGTCTTCCACACCTACTCGACGTACGAGCGCGGCCTGGACGGTCTCGGCTCGACCACCAGCCTGCTCGACCTGACCGCGCTCGGCCGGCGGGAGCCTTGGGAGAAGCCCGAAGGGCGGGCGTCGGCTCTCGGTGCCCCTGCGGGCAGTGGGAGAGTGCGCTATCACGACGAGTACGAGGACTGAGACGCTCGGTAGCGGAAACGGCCGAACGGCCGAGGCGCCGCTCACACTTTGCGGTGAACGGGTGTCAACTATGTCTCAGTAGCATCACCGGGCGAGGCGTTCGCTCCATGGTTGGCGTTTAACTCTACGAGTACAGCGCTACATGGAGGTGCGGAGTGAACGGGCGAACGGTGCTCGAACGCTTTCCCGCCGGTGGACCACGGGGATCCTGGCCGGCGGAGGAGTTCGCCCAGGCGCGGCGCCTGGAGGGTCTGCCCGCCGAGGTCGTGATGGACCTCGCCACGGACATGTTCCTGGTCGTCGTGCGCGGCGGCGACGCCGCGGGTGGCGCGGCGGCCTGACGCGCCGCCGCCCGGCGGCTACGCGCTGACCGTCCGCGACCAGGTGGGCGTCGTGTTGGTCAGCCGGCACAGCGCCAGATACAGCGGGATGGGCGGCGTGTAGGGCACCGTGCCGTCCGAGCGGTGGAGGAGGGCGGGCAGGTCCGCACCGCCGGGCACGACCGCACCGGTGGCGTAGCGCGCGGGCGCGGGCCACTCCAGGGCGTAGTCGGAATCCGACGGAACGATCCACCACCAGTGCGTCTCATCGGCGTAGACGCACCCCACACGCGGCAGCCGGGGCAGCACCTGCTGGCCGAGGATGGCGGGCACCGCCACCGCGTCGCAACCCAGCGGCGCTGTCATGCCGTCCGGCACGGGCAGTCTCTGAGGTGTCCCGGTGGTGTGCCGTCCGCGCTGGAGGCGGACCATCGTGTCCAGACCGAGCGGTCGGACGCCGGACGCAGCCCTCATAGCCATTCGGTCCCCGTTCCGCGGAGTGTTTCCCGGTCCTTCCGGCTCTCACTGGTCTCCCGGGCTTGCCGTGCCTCCCGGCCCTCCCCGCGGCGCGACTCGACCTCGCCCTCGTCCCCCGTGTCGTCCGCGGGTGCGGGCTTCGGCCGGGCGCCCCAGCCCAGGTCGTTGTGGGGCTCCAAGGGGTCGCGCGGTTCGTCGGCCTTGCGCGGCAGCTCGGCCCAGACCAGCAGTCCGGGACCGTGTTCGTGGGCACCCCAGGCGTCGCACAGGGCGTCGACGAGGAGCAGGCCCCTGCCGTGCTCGTCCTCGGGCTGCTGATCGGCCGAGGGGTGGGGCTGGCCCGGTGCGCAGCCCTCGTCGCGCACCGCTATGCGGACCAGGTCGTCGGCGTCGTGCAGCTCGCACACTATGTGTCTGCTCGCCGTGTGCACGATCGCGTTGGTCACCAGCTCGGAGACCACCAGGGCCGCGGTGTCACAGGTGTCCTCGCACACCGCCCAGCCGCTCAGCCGGGCCCGTGTCAGGCGTCTGGCCTGCGAGGGAGAGCCCGGATGAGCGGCCAGCTCGAAACGGAACCGGCGCTCGGCGGCGGCGGCTCCCGAGGAGCCGGCTCCCATGGCGGCACCGAGGCCCAGGGAGCCCGCGGTGGCGTCTGTTCCTAAGGGCGCGGACGGAATCACGCTTGCCACTATCGCCCCGCCGTGAACACTTGGCAAGTGTCACTCTGAAAAATGCAGAGTGCTGTGTGACGTTCTGGACGGCCGTGGCACACTGCTCGCAACAGCACGTCGAGCGGCGCCACTTCAGGTCGTCGAAGACCTCTCCCGGTTTTCGAACAGATCTTCGAATGGCGCCGCCGGGCTGTCCGCACCAGGACACGCCGGGGTTCGCCGAGGCTGTCCGTACAGGGGAACAGGGACGCAAGGACTCTTTCGGGACTCTTCAGGAGGTGGGCGGTGAGCGAGCCGCGGTCCGCGCCGACGGTCGGCCAGGTCGTACTCGGCCGGCGCCTGCTGGACCTGCGGGAACGTGCCGGTCTCAAGCGCGAGGAAGCCGCCCGCATCCTGCGCGTCGCCCCGGCCACGGTCCGCCGCATGGAGATGGCCGAGGTCGCCCTCAAGATCCCGTACCTCCAGCTCCTGCTGAAGGCCTACGGCGTCGGCGACGAGGAGGCCGACGCGTTCGTCCGGCTGGCCGAGGACGCCAACAAGCCGGGGTGGTGGCAGCGCTTCCACGACATCCTCCCCGGCTGGTTCTCGCTGTACGTCAGCCTGGAGGGCGCGGCCTCCCTGATCCGCGCCTACGAACCCCACTTCGTCCCCGGAGTGCTGCAGACCGAGGACTACGCGCGCGGCGTGCTGCGCTCGGGCGCCATCGGACAGACCCGCCCCGACGACATCGAGCGCCACGTCGACCTGCGCATGCAACGCCAGGAACTGCTCACCCGCGAGGACGCACCCCGGCTGTGGGTCGTGATGGACGAAACCGCGCTGCGCCGCCCCGTCGGGGGGCCGGAGGTGATGCGTGCCCAGATCGACCGGCTGCTCGAAGCCACGAAGCTGCCCAACGTGACGCTGCAGATCGCGCCGTTCTCCAGCGGGCCGCACCCCGGCACGTACGGGCCCTTCGTGCTGTTCCGATTCGCCATGCCGGAACTGCCGGACATGGTCTACAGCGAGTACCTGACCGGCGCCGTCTACCTCGACGCGCGCGCCGAGGTGGCGACCCACCTCGAGGTCATGGACCGCATGGCGGCGCAGGCCGCCACGGCACATCGCACGAAGGAGATCCTCCGGGGTCTCCGCAAGGAGCTGTGAATGAACCGCATCAAAGCCCAGCGCACGCCACTGACCCGCGGTGCGCGGATCTACAACGGCATGCCCGCCCGTGAGCTGGGCAGCGAGGGCTGGCACAAGCCGTGGAGCGGCGGCAACGGAGGCAACTGCCTGGAGGCCATGAAGCTCGCCGACGGCCGGATCGCGGTACGGCAGTCCACCGACCCGGACGGACCGGCGCTCATCTACACCTCGGCCGAGATGACGGCGTTCATCGAGGGCGCGAAGGCGGGAGAGGCGGACTTCCTTCTGTCCTGAAACAGGTCATCCCTTTGGCTTTTTCTTTTTAAGCTGTTTGGCACTGAGTTGATCACCCATCGCGACGAGGACTCACCACCTGGGAGTGCGTCATGACCGGGCAGCACAACCCCGCCGGGATCGACACGAGCAAGCCGCACCCCGCGCGGATGTACGACTGGTATCTCGGCGGAAAGGACAACTACCCGGTCGACGAGGCGATGGGCCGGCAGATGCTCACCCTCGACCCGAGGGTGCCGGTGATGGCGCGGGTCAACCGCGCCTTCATGCACCGTGCCACCCGATGGCTGGCGGGCCACGGCACCCGGCAGTTCCTGGACGTCGGCACCGGTATACCGACCGAGCCCAACCTGCATCAGGTCGCCCAGGAGATCGCGCCCGACGCCCGCGTCGTCTACTGCGACAACGACCCCGTCGTGCTGGCCCACGCGGCGGCCCTGCTGCGCGGCACGCCCGAGGGGGAGACCGAGTACCTCCAGGCCGACGTCCGGGACCCGGACGCCGTCCTGGAGGGGGCCGGGAAGATCCTCGACTTCGACCGGCCCGTCGCGCTGTCGCTGGTCGCGCTGCTGCACTTCGTCCCGGACGAGGACGGGGCGCACGACCTGGTCCGCCGGCTGCTGGACGCGCTGCCCTCCGGCAGCCACCTGGTGATGACCCACGCGACGGCCGACTTCACCCCCGAGGAGTCGCGGGCGGCCACCGAGAAGCTCCGCGCCGCCGGGGTCACCCTGGCCCTGCGCTCACGCGAGGAGTTCGCCCGCTTCTTCACCGGCCTCGAACTGGTGGAGCCCGGGGTCGAGGTGCCGCACCTGTGGCACCCCGAACTGGGCGATCCGGTCGCCGGCCAGGACGACGGCATCATCCCCGGGTACGGGGCGGTGGCACGCAAGCCGTGACAGGGCGGGCCCGCCGGTGACGCCGCTCAGACCGTCATCGGCCGGTCGTACGGGCCGATCGGTGCGGGCAGCCGGCTGGTGCCGCCGGACAGGTGGCGGTCCACGGCCGCCGCCACCGCCCGCCCCTCCGCGATCGCCCAGACGACGAGCGACTGTCCGCGTGCCGCGTCCCCGGCGGCGAACACCCCCGGGACGTTGGTCGCGAACTCCCGGTCCCGGGCGATCGTGCCCCGTGGTTCCATCTCCAGTCCCAGCCCGTCGACGAGTCCGTCTTGCCGGTCCGGTCCCGAGAAGCCCAGGGCGAGCAGGACCAGGTCCGCGGGGAGCGACCGCTCGGTGCCGGGCAGCGGCCGGCGCCCGGCGTCCACCCCGACCAGGTGCAGTGCACGCACATGGCCCCGCTCGTCGCCGGTGAAGCGGAGCGTGGACGCCGCGAACAGCCGGGCGTCCGCGTCCGCCGCCGGCGCGGTCCGCAGCTCGCCCGCCTCCTCATGCGCCGCCGACAGCCGGTACAGGCGCGGATACGTCGGCCAGGGCTCGGCCTCCTCGTCGCGTTCGGCGCCCGGCTGGGCGTAGATGTCCAGCTGCGTCACGGACGCCGCCCGCTCCCGCACCGCCGTACCGAGACAGTCCGCGCCCGTGTCGCCACCGCCGACGATGACGACGTGCCGCCCGGCGGCGGACAGCGGGGAGCACTCGAGGTCGCCCGCGCACACCCGGTTGGCCAGTGGCAGGTACTCCATCGCCTGGTGCACCCCCGCCAGCTCCCGGCCGGGCACGGTCAGCTCGCGCCAGGCGGTCGCCCCGGCGGCGATCACCACCGCGTCGTAGCGGGCCCGCAGCGCGGCGGCGTCCACGTCCCGTCCGACCGCCGTGGACGTACAAAACCGCGTCCCCTCCGCCCGCATCTGGCCGATGCGCCGCTCCAGATGCCGCTTCTCCATCTTGAACTCGGGGATCCCGTAGCGCAGCAGCCCGCCGATCCGGTCGTCCCGCTCGTACACGGCGACCGTGTGCCCCGCCCGGGTCAGCTGCTGCGCCGCCGCGAGGCCCGTGGGCCCCGAGCCGATCACCGCCACCGTCCGCCCGGACAGCCGCTCCGGTGGCCGCGGCGGGGTGAAGCCCTGCTCCCAGGCCATGTCGGCGATCGCACACTCGACGTTCTTGATGGTGACGGCGGGCTGGTTGATGGCGAGCACACAGCCCGCCTCGCACGGCGCCGGGCACAACCGGCCGGTGAACTCCGGGAAGTTGTTCGTGGCGTGCAGCCGCTCGCTCGCCGCCCGCCAGTCCGAACGGGCGACCAGGTCGTTCCACTCCGGGATCAGATTGCCCAGGGGACAGGCCTCGTGGCAGAACGGAACACCGCAGTCCATGCACCGGTCGGCCTGGCGGCCCACGATCGGCAGCAGCGCCCCCGGGACGTACACCTCGTCCCAGTCCCGGACCCGCTCCCCGGCCGGCCTGCGGGGCCACTCCTCGCGGGGCGTCGTCAGGAAACCCTTGGGATCGGCCATGGCCGTCTTCCTTGCGTGCGCGGTGGCTCGCCGTGCGCCGTGGGGCTGCACTCTCGCGCTCCACGATACGACCGGGCCGCCCCACGCGCAGAACACCGGACGGCTCCTCGCCCCCCTCAGGCGAGGGCCAGCACATACGCCACCGCCGAGGCGGTTGAGGCTCCCGCGCGAACGTGGTTCCAGGCCGTCCACTCGCGTATGTACGCGGTCCAGCGGCCGGCCGCCTCCGCGGAACCCGGCTCCAGCCGGAGCAGCGCGTCGTTCCGTGGCACGTTGGCCGCCGCGGTGACTCCGAACGACCCGACCAGATACAGCCCGCTGCCCAGCAGCAGCTCCACCGCCGCGTCCTTCGGCCACTGCGCCAACGTGACCACGGCGATCACCACGGCCAGCACCGCCGTCCCGAGGAACACCGACATGAAGGCCGGCCGAACCGCGGCCTTGTTGATCGCGTTCATCGCGGCGATGCCCTGGGCGGGCGGCAGCGAGGCCAGCCCCCGCATGACGAAGGTGGAGAACGCGCAGAAGACACCGGCCGTCACCCCGGTCCCGAGCACGCCCAGCACCGCCAGCACGAAATACGGTCCGTCGATCATGTCCTGTCAACTCCCACCCGTCTCGGCTCCCACCCGTCGATCGCCCCAAGTCAACCTCGGCACCGGCACGGTGACCATGGCCGAGCGCCGCGGGTCCATGCGTGAGCGTCCAGCGGGCGGGGCTGGGGGTCGCGTGCGAGGCGGCGGACGGCGGACGACGGCGACCGTCGTGTCGGCCGACGCGGAAACTGACGCATCATGGGCGGGTGCGACTGGAAGCGATCACCTGGGACCGGCTCGGCGACCGGCTCGCCGAGCGACTGCTCGACCTGGAGCCCACCGACGGCAGTGCCTGGACGCGCGTCGCCCTCGACGGCGCCCCGGCCGCCCGCCCGGGCGACCTCGCCGAACGGATCGGTGAGGCGCTGCGCGTCCGCGGCCGCCCCTCCCTCGTCGTCGGGACGGAGGGCTTCCTGCGGCCCGCCTCGCTCCGTCTGGAGTACGGACACCAGGACGTCGAGTCCTACTACAACGGCTGGTACGACACCGGCGCCCTGTGGCGCGAGGTTTTCGATCCCCTCGGCCCCGGCGGCGACGGGCGGGTCCTGCCCGACCTGTGGGACCCGGTCACCGACCGAGCCACCCGCAGCCCCTACGTCCGACTCCCGCCCGGCGGCGCGCTGCTGCTCCACGGGCCCTTTCTGCTCCGTCACTGGTTCCCCCTCGATCTGAGCGTCCATCTCGTCCTCACCCCGGGCGCCCTGCGTCGCCGCACCCCCGGGACCGAGCAGTGGACCCTGCCCGCCTTCGAGCGCTACGACGAGGAGACCGACCCGGCGGGCGCCGCCGACGTCCTGGTGCGTGCCGACGACCCGCGGCATCCCGCCTGGAGCGGCTGACCCGGAACGGCCGATCCGGAGCGGCCGGCCTCTCAGAGCCAGCCGTTGCGCCGGAAGCCCCGGTGCAGCGCCAGGCAGCCGACGGCTATCACGCCTATGACCAGGCCGTAGCCGTACCGCCAGCCCAGCTCCGGCATGTGGTCGAAGTTCATGCCGTACACCCCGCAGACCATCGTGGGCACCGCGACGATGGCGGCCCACGCCGTGATCTTCCGCATGTCCTCGTTCTGCGCGACCGTCACCCGGGCGAGGTGTGCCTGGAGGATCGAGTTGAGGAGTTCGTCGAACGCCGCGATCTGCTCGGTGGCCCGCAGCAGGTGGTCGGCGACGTCGCGGAAGTAGGCCTGTATCTCCGGCCCGATCACCCGGAACGACCGGGTGGCCAGCTCCTCCAGCGGCCGGCCGAGCGGCACCACGGCCCGCCGCAGCTCGAGCAGTTCGCGCTTGAGCTGGTAGATGCGCCCGGGGTCGACCCGCGCGCCGTTCTCCGCGAACACCTCCGTCTCGACGTGGTCGATGTCCTCCTGGACCGACTCGATGACGCTCAGGAAGTCGTCCACCACATGGTCCGCGATCGCGTGCAGCACCGCCGACGGTCCCTTGGCGAGCTGCGCCGGATCGGACTCCAGCCCTTCCCGCAACGGCCCGAGCGAGCCGTGCCGTCCGTGCCGCACGGTGATGACGAAGTCCTGCCCGGCGAACACCATGATCTCGCCGGTGCTCACCACCTCGCTCGTGGCCGTCAGTTCCTCGTGCTCCACGTAGCAGACCGTCTTGAACACGGCGAAGAGCGTCTCGCCGTAGCGCTCGACCTTGGGGCGCTGGTGGGCCTCGATCGCGTCCTCGACGGCCAGGGGATGCAGCTCGAAGAGCTCCGCGACACCCGCGAACTCCTGGTCCGTCGGCTCGTGCAGGCCGAGCCAGACGAAGCCCGCTCCGCGCCTGCGCATCCGCGCCACGGCCTCGACCGGATCGCCACCCTCGGGCGTGCGGACACCCTCCCGGTAGGTCACGCAGTTCACCACCGAGGAACCCAGCGGGGAACGGGCGTGGTGGCTCAGGTCCACCCGCGGCCGTCGACGGGCCAGCCGAGCCACCTTCCGGAGGCCGCCGGCCCTTCCCAGCCCCGTGACCTTCCGCAGATTCCCCGCCATGGTCATCCGAATCTCCCCGCGTGGATCCCCTCGCGGGGTGCTTCCCGCGCCTTGGCACGCCAGTTTGCCAGCCCGGCGGGAAGGGCGAACGTGCCTGTGGAAACAGCAGGTTCCGCTTCGTTCCCGCCTGTGGACAGAACACCCGGGGGCCGCGCACGCCCCCGCCCCGAGGGCCCCTGCCGCCCGGAGGGGGCCCCTCGTGCCGGAGCGTCGCCCCCTTCGCACAAGCGGGACAACTGGGATGATCCCAGCATGACGCGAACCGACGCATACCTCCTCGACAACGGCCAGTCCGAGGCGGCGGAGCGCTTCGACGCCTTCGCCACGCTCTTCGACCCCACGACGTTCCGGCATCTGGAGGCACTCGGCGTCGGCCCCGGCTGGCGCTGCTGGGAAGCCGGAGCCGGAGGCACCTCCGTCGTGTCGTGGCTCGCCAAACGGGTCGGACCGACCGGCAAGGTCCTCGCGACGGACATCGACACCTCACGGGTCGCCCCGGCCGGCCGGCCGCCGGTCGAGGTGCGCGTGCACGACGTGGGCGCGGAGGAACCGCCGGGCGAGGGCTTCGACCTGGTGCACGCACGGCTGGTCCTTGTCCATGTCCCCGACCGGGACAGGGCGTTGCGGTCGATGATCAGGGCCTTGCGTCCCGGTGGCCGCCTCCTGGTGGAGGACGCCGACCCGGCGCTCCAGCCCCTGCTCTGCCCCGACGAGCACGGTCCCGAGCAGCAGCTGGCGAACAGGCTCCGGCACGGCTTCCGCCAACTGCTGTCCCACCGCGGCGCCGACCTCTCCTACGGCCGCCGGCTGCCCCGGCTGCTCCGGGAGGCGGGGCTGCGCCGAGTGGAGGCCGACGCCTACTTCCCGGTCACCTCGCCCGCGTGCGCCGCGCTGGAGTCCGCGACGGTACGCCAGATCCGCGACCAGCTGGTCACCGCCGGGGTCGCCACCCACGACGACATCGACCGCCACCTCGCGAACGTCGCCTCCGGCGGCATGGACCTCGCGACCGCGCCGATGATCTCGGCGTGGGGGCGCAAGGCATGACCCCGGCTGCCCGGCACCCGGCTATCCGTCGGCCGGCCGCCGGTCGGCCGTTCTCGGCGGTCTCCCGCCCACCCGTTCGACCGCCCGTGCTCCTGCCCGGCATCCGGCGGCCGCCGCCTCCCCGGGCTCCGCGCCCGCGAGCAGCGCGGCGAGGAACGCGCCGGTGAAGGCGTCACCGGCCCCCGTACTGTCCCGGGGCGACGCCGTGACCGCGGCGATCCGTGCGCTCACGCTGCCGGACCGGGCCACCAGGGCCCCTTCCGCCCCCTGCTTGACGATCACCAGCGGAACGTGCCGGCTGAGCTTCGCCGCCGCGTCCGCCGGATCGGGCAGGCCGGTGAGCAGACACGCCTCGTCCCTGCTGGGCAGCAGCACGTCCACGCCCTCGACGAGGCCGAGGAAACGGTCGACACCCAGCGCGGTGAGGAACCCGGCCGACGCCGGGTCCAGGCTGACCGGCACCCCGCGCGCGCGGGCCGCCGACAGGGCGACCGACACCAGGGCGCGGCTCGGCTCCGCGAACAGGAGGTAGCCCGAGAGGTGCAGCCGGCCCACGCCGTCGAGCAGCGCGTCCGACCAGTCGTCCGGCCCGATCCGCAGCGACGCCCCGCTGTCGGTGAGGAACGTCCGCTCGGCCGAGTCGGCGGTGTCGACCAGACAGATGACCGTCCCCGTGGGCGCCGCCGGATCGACGACGAGGAGCGGCCGCACCCCGCACGCCGCCAGCTCCCGTTCGTGCCATGCACAGGCGTCGGTGCCCACCCGGCCCAGCAGCCGCACCTCCCCGCACCCTTCGTGCGCGGCCCAGCAGGCCACGTTGGCACCCGCCCCGCCGGGCAGCCGCCGGACCGAGGCGGCGGTGTCCGTGCCGGCGGCCAGGGGTCCCCGGTGCCGGGCGACGACGTCCGTGACCACGTCCCCGACGACCAGCAGCGCACCGCCCGGCGCCCCGCTCACGCCCCGGCCCAGGCCGCGGCGACCCGGGCCGCCAGCCGCACGTTCCCCCGCACGGCCGCCAGGTTGGCGCTGAGCGAGGCGCCGTCGGTGAGCCGTACCAGGCGCTCGAGGAGGAACGGCGTGACCGCCTGGCCCGTGACCCCCTCCGCCTCGCACGCGTGCAGCGCGTCAGCGAGCACGCGCGCGTGGAGCGCCGGATCGAGCTGCTCCTCCTCGGGCACCGGGTTGGCGACCACGAGCGCGGACGGCGGCCCGTCCAGCGCGTCCTGCGCCCGCATGACCGCCGCCACCTGCTCCGGGTCGTCCAGCGTCCAGTCCACGGGATGTCCCGAGTCGGACAGATAAAAGCCGGGGAAGCGGTCTGTCCGGTACCCGGCCACGGAGACCCCCAGCGTCTCCAGCCGCTGAAGGGTCGCCGGTACGTCCAGGATGGACTTCACGCCTGCGCAGACAACCGTGATCCGGGTGCGGGCCAGCAGGCCCAGGTCGGCCGACTCGTCCTGCGTCACGGTCCACTCCCGGTGGACGCCGCCCAGCCCTCCGGTCGCGAACACCCTGACGCCCGCCAGGGCCGCCAGCAGGGCGGTCGCCGACACGGTGGTCGCCCCGCTCGCGCCGCAGGCCACCGCGAGCGGCAGATCACGGTGGCCCAGCTTGCGGACGGCGTCCTCGTTGGCGACCCGCTCCAGCTGCTCCTTGTCCAGGCCGACATGGGGCCGTCCGTCCAGCACGGCGATCGTCGCCGGTACGGCGCCCTCCTGCCGCACCGCCTCCTCCAGCTCCCGCGCCACCAGCAGATTGCGCGGGCGCGGCAAGCCGTGCGCGATGATCGTGGACTCCAGGGCCACCACGGGGCCACGGGCGTCCATCGCCTCCCGTACCTCTTCCGACACCACCAGCATCACGCGCCTGCCTCCCGTCGACGGCACTCCCTCAGCTCCGGTCTCCCTCATCCCTGGCGGGTGGGGGAGCGGGCCAAACCCCCGCCGGTGCCGGAACGGACCCCTTGCGGCCCCCGGAACCGGCCAGGAGCCTGGGAGGTATGACGGACAACAGGACACGTCTCGACCACGTCGTCCTCTGGGTGCGCGACCCGGTCGCCTCGGCAGGCTTCTACGAGAAGAACCTGGGCCTGGAGCCACTGCGCGTCACCGAGTACGCCGCGGGGACCGTGAGCTTCCCCTCCGTACGTCTCAACGACGAGACCATCCTCGACCTCGCGCCGCACGCCATGGCGGACCGCATGCGCGTGGTCCCCGGCGCCGACGCCAGTGCCGGGCATCCCGTCAACCACATCTGCGTGTCCCTGTCCCCGCACGACTTCGACGCCCTGCGCAGCCGCCTCGCGGAGCAGTCCGTCCCGGTCTCGGAACTCTCCTACGACTCCTACGGCGCCCGCGGCATGGCCAGGCGAAGTTTTTACTTCGGCGACCCGGACGGCAACATCATCGAGGCCCGGCACTACGAGTAGCCCACCCGGCGGCTGTCCGCCCCTCAGAACAACGGCTCGGGCAGCACGCCCTCCAGCGCGAGAAGCCGCCGCTTGGTGTCCACACCGCCGCCGAACCCGCCGATGCCGCCGTCGCTCTCCACGACCCGGTGGCACGGCACGACGACCGGCAGCGGATTGGCCCCCATGGCCATGCCCACCGCCTGCGCGGCGCCCGGCTGCCCCACCCGGCCGGCCAGGTCGCCGTAGCCGACGACCTGGCCGTAGGGGACGCCGGAGGCCAGCTCGCGGAGCACCTGCCGGTTGAAACCCGAGGTCAGCGACCAGTCCAACGGCACGTCGAAGTCGCGCCTCCCGCCCGCGAGGTACGCCTCCATCTGGCGTATCGCCTCGGTCAGCAGCGGTGAACCGGGCGCCTCGACGGGCTCCGTGCCCAGCCGGGCCGCGAGCCTCTCGAGCGCCCGGTCGCGCGTGGCGTCGGTGGCGTGGAAGACGACGTTGACCAGACCGTCGCGGGTGGCGGCCAGCAGCAGCGGACCGATGTCGGTCCCGACGACGGTCCACACGACCTGCTGTTCGTACTGCCCAGGGCTGTCCATGCGCCTACGGTACGGTCCGCCACTGACAACGCCGGGTCAGTCCACGGCGTCCCGCACCACGTCGGGCTTGTTGGTGATGATGCCGTCGACGTCGTACCCGGCGACCCGGCGCGCGGTGTCCGCGTCGTTCACCGTCCAGGTGAGGACCTCCAGCGGCCTGCCGTGCGGCCCGGTGAACGCGTGGACCGCGGACACGTAGCTCATGGAGAGCGAGCCGTACGACGGGTTGATCTGGTCGGCGAACTCCGCGTACGCGGGCAGGTCCGAGACGGCCGGGGTGCCGAGGAAGCCGGTCTTCACGGCGGGCTTGAGGGCGTGGACCGTCCGGATGCTGTCGGCGTCGAAGCTCTGCACCACCAGCCGCCCGGCCACGTGCCGCCGGTCGAGCCAGCCCTCGTTGGCGAGGACCTTGAGGGTCTGCTGCTCGATGCCCGGGTACAGCCCGGGGCTCTTCAGCTCCAGCAGCAGCTTCTGGTGGTTGTGCTCCACACGGTCCACGTACTGCTCCAGCGTCGGCACGCGCGCGCCCGCGTACTCGGGCCCGAACCAGCTCCCCGCGTCCAGCCGCGCGATCTCGGCGGCCGTGAAGTCCTTCACCTTCCAGGGCGCCCGGTCCGGGAAGACCTCCTCCACGTCGGTCGTGCGGTTCAGGGTCTCGTCGTGCAGGACGACGAGTTCGCCGTCCCGGGTGCGCTGGACGTCGTTCTCCACCCAGCGGATGCCCAGCTCGGCCGCCCGGTCGACGGCGGTCAGCGTGTTCTCCGGCGCGTACCCGGAAGCGCCCCGGTGGGCGACGACCGTGGGCCCGTCGTCGCCCGCCCCGTCGGCCCGGGCGTGCGAGAGGGGAGCCGTGAGGGCGACTCCAAGAAGGGCGGTGGTCGTGACGGCTACTGCGCGCACGTGCATGCGTACTCCTCGCGTCGAACGATCACGGACAGCACCACTGTGACACCAGTTAGTCAACAAGAAAGGGGTGCGGAGTGGCCACAGGCTGAATGGAGTTGCTCAACTACGCTCACGGGGGCGGCACAACTGCGGCGAGACCGTGATTCTTTGCCGGAGAATCGTTCGACCATTCCGGTGGAAGTCATACTCTCTGCGTCGACCCTGATCGTTCGCGCGGTTCTGGGAGGGGGCGCACATCAGGAGAATCCGGGACACCACCGGGGCGTAAGAAGGCGGAAGGGCAGCCGCACATGCACACCACGGTCCACGGATTCGGCTACGGACTCGTCACACCCCTGGCCGCCTACCTGATGGCGTTCCTCGGCGGCGCCCTCGGTCTGCGCTGCACCGCCAGGGCCATGCTGGTCACCCGTTCCTGGCGTCCCGGATGGCTCGCCCTCGGCTCGGCGGCGATCGGCTCCGGCATCTGGACCATGCACTTCGTCGCGATGATGGGCTTCACGATCGAACACACGCCGATCCGCTACGACTGGCTGATGACCTTCGCCAGCCTGGCGGTCGCCGTCGTCATGGTGGGGGTCGGGATCTTCATCGTCGGCTACCGGGGCGCGAGCGGGACGGCCCTGTTCACCGGCGGTACCATCACCGGCCTGGGCATCGCCTCCATGCACTACCTGGGAATGGCCGGGATGCACCTGGACGGGCAGCTGACGTACAACACGCTCACCGTCGCCGTGTCCGTCGTCATAGCCATGGCCGCCGCCACCGCCGCCCTGTGGGCGGCCGGACAGGTCCGGGGCTTCCTGTGGAGCCTGGGCGCGGCCCTGATCATGGGACTGGCCGTCACCGGCATGCACTACACGGGGATGGCCGCCGTCGAGGTCCATGTCAGCGGCACGGCCGAGCCCTCCACCGGCGGCTCGCCCGCCGAACTGCTGGCCCCCATGCTCATCGGCCCCCTCGCCTTCCTCCTCCTCGCCGGCGTCGTCGTCGTGCTCGACCCGTTCATGGTCATGGGCAAGCCCACCGCGGCCCCCGTCGAGCGGAAGCCGGGCATCCCCGCCCACACCGATGGCACCCGCACGATCCGTCACCCGGCACACCACCCCGCGCGCCGCACCAGCCGCCCCCTCGTCCACCGGCGCTCCCGGACCCCGCAGAACCGCTGACGGGACCCGTTGTCAGTGCGGGGTCGTACGGTGGAACCCATGCGGCCCGTTTCCCAGATCGAACGCACGGTGGCGCCCTTCGAGGTCGTCAGTTCCTACCAGCCCAACGGCGACCAGCCGGCGGCCATCGCCGAGCTGGCCCGGCGCGTCCAGGCAGGCGAGAAGGACGTCGTCCTGCTCGGCGCGACCGGTACCGGCAAGTCCGCCACCACCGCGTGGATGATCGAGAAGCTCCAGCGCCCCACCCTGGTGATGGCGCCGAACAAGACCCTGGCCGCCCAGCTGGCGAACGAGTTCCGCGAGCTGCTTCCCCACAACGCCGTCGAGTACTTCGTCTCGTACTACGACTACTACCAGCCCGAGGCCTACGTCCCCCAGTCGGACACCTACATCGAGAAGGACTCCTCGATCAACGAGGAGGTGGAGCGGCTGCGCCACTCCGCCACCAACTCGCTGCTCACCCGCCGTGACGTCGTCGTGGTCGCCTCCGTGTCCTGCATCTACGGCCTGGGCACCCCGCAGGAGTACGTCGACCGCATGGTCCCGCTGCGGGTCGGTGAGGAGCACGACCGGGACGAGCTGCTGCGGCGCTTCGTCGACATCCAGTACACGCGCAACGACATGGCTTTCGCCCGCGGCACCTTCCGGGTGCGCGGCGACACCATCGAGATCTTCCCGGTCTACGAGGAGCTGGCCGTCCGCATCGAGATGTTCGGCGACGAGATCGAGGCCCTGTCGACGCTCCACCCGGTCACCGGCGAGATCATCAGCGACGACCAGCAGCTGTACGTCTTCCCGGCCTCCCACTACGTCGCCGGCCCCGAGCGCCTGGAGCGGGCGGTCAACGACATCGAGAAGGAACTGGCCGAGCGCCTGACCGAGCTGGAGAAGCAGGGCAAGCTCCTGGAGGCCCAGCGGCTGCGGATGCGCACCACGTACGACATCGAGATGCTCCGCCAGATCGGCTCCTGCTCCGGCGTGGAGAACTACTCGATGCACTTCGACGGCCGCTCGCCCGGCTCGCCGCCGAACACACTGCTGGACTACTTCCCGGACGACTTCCTGCTCGTCATCGACGAGTCGCACGTCACCGTTCCGCAGATCGGCGCCATGTACGAGGGCGACGCGTCCCGCAAGCGGACCCTGGTCGACCACGGCTTCCGGCTGCCCTCCGCGCTCGACAACCGCCCGCTGAAGTGGGAGGAGTTCCAGGAGCGCATCGGTCAGACCGTGTACCTGTCGGCCACCCCGGGCGCCTACGAGCTGTCCCGCTCGGACGGCGCCGTCGAGCAGATCATCCGGCCCACCGGCCTGGTCGACCCGGAGGTCGTCGTCAAGCCCACCGAGGGCCAGATCGACGACCTGGTGCACGAGATCCGCAAGCGGACCGAGAAGGACGAGCGCGTCCTGGTCACCACCCTCACCAAGAAGATGGCCGAGGACCTCACCGACTACTTCCTGGAGCTCGGCATCCAGGTCCGCTACCTCCACAGCGACGTCGACACGCTGCGCCGCGTCGAGCTGCTGCGCGAGCTGCGCGCCGGCGAGTACGACGTCCTGGTCGGCATCAACCTGCTGCGCGAGGGCCTCGACCTGCCCGAGGTGTCCCTGGTGGCGATCCTCGACGCCGACAAGGAGGGCTTCCTGCGCTCCGGAACCTCCCTGATCCAGACCATCGGCCGCGCGGCGCGCAACGTCTCCGGCCAGGTCCACATGTACGCGGACAAGATCACGCCGGCGATGGAGAAGGCCATCGACGAGACCAACCGCCGGCGCGAGAAGCAGGTCGCGTTCAACAAGGCGAACGGCATCGACCCGCAGCCGCTGCGCAAGAAGATCAACGATATCGTCGCGCAGATCGCCCGCGAGGACGTCGACACCGAACAGCTCCTCGGCTCGGGCTACCGCCAGATGAAGGAGGGCAAGGGCGCCAAGGCTCCCGTGCCCGCGCTGGGCGGCCAGGCGACGGGCGGAGCCAAGGCGGCCAAGGGCAGGGCCAAGGAGACGGCGGTGACCGACCGCCCCGCGGCGGAGCTGGCCGAGCAGATCGAGGACCTCACCACCCGCATGCGGGCGGCCGCGGCCGACCTCCAGTTCGAGATCGCGGCCCGGCTGCGCGACGAGGTCTCGGAGATGAAGAAGGAACTGCGCCAGATGAAGGAGGCGGGCCTGGCCTGACGGCCCGTCCGGGGCACGCGCTGTGTTGCAAGACCGACACAAAGCACGGGCCGGGGTGGGGCGCTGTCAGTGCCCCTGCGTAGGGTTCTGGTCAACCGCGCAGACCGCGGCAACAGGGGACGTTCGAGAGGGGATCAGCGCGTGACCGTCAACATGACCAAGGGTCAGGCCATCAGTCTGCAGAAGAGCGACGGGGGCAGCCTGACGTCGGTGCGCATGGGTCTCGGCTGGCAGGCGGCTCCCCGGCGCGGCCTGTTCGGTTCGCGCACCCGGGAGATCGACCTGGACGCCTCCGCGGTCCTCTTCGCGGACAAGCAGCCGGTCGACGTCGTCTTCTTCCGCCACCTGGTGAGCGACGACGGCTCGGTGCGCCACACCGGTGACAACCTCGTCGGCGGTGTCGGCCAGGGCGGCGACGACGAGGCGATCCTCGTCGACCTGCAGCGCGTTCCGGTCCACATCGACCAGATCGTCTTCACGGTGAACTCCTTCACCGGCCAGACCTTCCAGGAAGTGCAGAACGCCTTCTGCCGCCTGGTCGACGAGACCAACGGCCAGGAACTCGCCCGCTACACGCTGGCCGGCGGCGGAGCCTTCACGGCCCAGATCATGGCCAAGGTGCACCGCGCGGGCCAGGGCTGGGCGATGACCGCCATCGGCACCCCGGCCAACGGCCGCACCTTCCAGGACCTGATGCCGGCGATCCTGCCGGTCCTGTAGCCGCCGGTACGCGCCAGTCAGGCCGGGGCAGTCCGACATGAACCGGCCGGTCCCGTGTGCGGGACCGGCCAGGCCCGCATGACGTCCCGCGGGTGACACACGATTGACACAGGGGGAAAGGCGATGACGGCCGAGCTGACGCGGGGACAGAACCACCCGCTTCCCCGGGCTCGTCTCGAGATCCGGGTCTCGGCCGGCACGCCGGTCGTGGCCGGGGCCACGCTCGGCGACGAGAACGGCACCGTCCACGGCGTCGAGCGGGTGGTCCATCCGGGCGCGCCCACCCTGCCGGGCCTGGAGGTCTCCCGGCAGGCCGCCGCCGACCACCGCCTCGCGGTGGACCTGGACGCCGTGCCCGACGCGGTGCACCGCGTCAGTGTGCTGCTCGCCCTGCCGGCCGGCGGGAGAGGTCCGGCCCGGTTCGGGGCCGTCGCCGCCCCGTTCGTCGCCGTCACCGACCTCGACGGCGACGAGGTCGCCACCTACACCATCACCGGTCTGGAGGCCGAGTCCGCCGTCGTCGCCCTGGAGCTCTACCGGCGCCAGGGCGCCTGGAAGGTCCGCGCCGTCGGTCAGGGCTACGCGGGCGGGCTCGCCGAGCTCCTCGCCGACCAGAAGCTGTCCCAGGCCCACCAGCTCGCGGCGAGCATCCACGAGGCGGTGGCGAGCGGGCTGGCCCGTTCGATACCGGCCCCTCCGGCCGCCGCCCCGGCGCACGGTCCGGACCATGGCACCGCGCCCCGGACCGGCCCCGGTGCGCCCGTACCGCCGGCGTCTCCGTACGACACCCAGGGGGCTTCCGCTCCCGGCCCGCAGCCGCCCGGGGCGCCGGGACTGACCGGGGCACAGCAGCCGTACCCGGAAGGGCCGGGGGAGCCCGCCAACCCCGGCCAGCCGTCCGCGCCCGCCGCAGGCGGCCCGATCGACTACAGCCACCCGCGCCGGCAGAACGCGGCACCGCCCCCGCCCCCGCCGGCCGCGCCCCCGGCCGAACCCGGTCAGCCGGCCCGGCCCGTCGCGGGTGACGCCACCGGCTGGTCCATGGAGGAGCGGCTCTACAACCAGGTGTGGGGCATGTTCGAGGACCTGGCCCGCACCACGGCCGCCTACCGCAGCGCCGTCGACTTCGCCGAATCCCGCATGGAGAAGGAGCTCGACCAGGTCCTGTCCGATCCCCGCAGCCGGATCGGCGGACAGGGCGACGCCGCCCGCGAGGCGGCACGCTCCCGGTACGGCGAGCTGGTGTCCCAGGCCAGGGAGGTCCTGGACCGGGACGTCGCCCAGCTCGTCGCCGAGGCCGAGGTCGTCGAGCCCGCCCTGCCGGCGGCCTTCGCACGCTGGGACAACCCGGTCTGGCACGCCTACCGCGTCCCCATGGAGATCCCGATGGCCCTGCGGCTGGGTGATCTCCATCTGCCGGAGGCCGACCGCATACGCATCCCGATGCTGATCCGGCTGCCGCTGGAGCGCGGTCTGTGGATCGACAGCGGGCGTTCCGCCTCGCTCGACGGGTCGTTCGCCGACTCCCACGAGATGCGGCGCCTGGGCCTGGAGACGGCCGTCGCCCACGCGGCCCGGCTGCTCGCCATCTACCCGGCGGGCGAGTTCACCGTGCACGTCATCGACCCGGCCGGATCCGGGGCGCAGGCCCTGGCGCCGCTGGTGCGCAGCGGGGTGCTCGCCGCTCCGCCGGCCCAGGGCGCCGCGGGGGCGGCGGACGTACTGGCCCGTCTCACCCAGCGCGTCGACCTGGTCCAGATGGCGTTGCGCGCAGGGGCTCCGGACGCGCTCCCGCCCGGCCTGGACACCTCGCAGCAGTTGCTGGTCGTCAACGACTTCCCGCACGGATTCGACGACCGGGCCGTCAACCAGCTGCGCTACCTCGCCGACGAGGGGCCGGCCGTGGGTGTCCACCTGATGATGGTCGCCGACCGCGAGGAGTCCGCCGGGTTCGGGCCACTGCTGGACCCGCTGTGGCGCTCGCTGCTCCGGCTGACGCCGGTGGCCGACGACCACCTCGCCGACCCGTGGGTCGGACATGCCTGGACGTACGAGCCCTCGCTCGTACCGCCCGGCAGCCAGGTGCTCCAGCAGGTGCTCGACCAGGTCGCCGCCGCCCGCCGTTCATGGGGCCGGTGACCGGTTCCGAGCTGGGCTTTTGAGCTTAATTTGCAAATCTCTTTACCTTCCCTTGGGGATTGGGGTACTGTCGTCCGTACGGAGGGGAGTACTCCCTGTCTGTGCGGCGTACCCGTCAATACGGATCAGGCCAGATCCCGGGGCGTCGGCCCGTGGTTCCGGGCGCATCGCGCGTCCCGGACTCCTGGGTGGAAGAGACCTCCGGCAGCGACGACGCTGACATCTGCCGTGTGACGTACTGCCGGAGGCGTAGTGGAAGTTTCGGTGACCCTGTGGGTCCTGACCATCGTGGGCCTTGCCGCCCTCATCGCGGTCGATTTCTTCATCGGCCGCAAACCGCACGACGTATCGATCAAGGAAGCCGGTATCTGGACCGGCGTCTGGATCGCCTTGGCGGGCCTCTTCGGGCTCGGCCTGCTCTTCTTCGGCGGCGGTGAACCCGCCGGCGAGTTCTTCGCGGGCTTCATCACCGAGAAGTCGCTGAGCGTGGACAACCTCTTCGTCTTCGTCCTGATCATGGCGAAGTTCGCGGTGCCCTCGCAGTACCAGCAGCGGGTTCTGCTCATCGGTGTCCTGATAGCCCTGGTCCTCAGGGCCATCTTCATCGCCGCGGGCGCCGCGATCCTCGCCAGCTTCGCCTGGGTCTTCTACATCTTCGGTGCCTTCCTCATCTACACCGCCTGGAAGCTCATCCAGGAGGCGCGGGCCGACGAGGACGACGAGGAGTTCGAGGAGAACAAGCTCCTCAAGGCCGCCGAGCGACGCTTCGGTGTCGCCGACCGGTACCACGGCACCAAGCTGTGGATCGAGGAGAACGGCAAGCGGATCATGACCCCGATGCTGGTCGTGATGCTCGCCATCGGCACCACCGATGTGCTCTTCGCGCTCGACTCCATCCCGGCGATCTTCGGTCTGACGCAGGACCCGTACATCGTGTTCACGGCCAACGCGTTCGCCCTGATGGGTCTGCGTCAGCTGTACTTCCTCATCGGGGGTCTGCTGAAGAAGCTGGTCCACCTGTCCTACGGGCTGTCCGTGATCCTGGGCTTCATCGGTGTCAAGCTGGTGCTGCACGCCCTGCACGAGTCCGGCGTCCACGTTCCCGAGATCAGCATTCCGGTCTCGCTCGGCGTGATCTGTTCCGTCCTGATCGTCACCACGATCACCAGCCTCCGCGCCTCGAAGAAGCAGGCCGCGGCGGAAGCGGCGGCCGTCGGCGACGGCGAAGCGTCGAAGGACAGCATCGAGGCCTGATCAACCCCGGCCCGGAGCGGCGAACGGCTGGAGCCGTTCGCCGCTCCCCGCTTGCTCGTTGAGCCGATTCAGCCCGTGGGCTCGGCGGGGGAGGGGCCCCGAGATCCGGAATGCGGCGCCCGCCGCCCTCTGCGACGATCACCGCATGGTCACCGGTCCCAGGGCGCTCCTCGCACGGTGGACGACCGTCACGCCCCTGATCGCGGTCGTACTGCTGGCCTTCACCTGGGGCCGCTCGCTGCCCGGCGCGGTCGTCGCGCTGCTCACGATCGTCCTGGCGGCGTCCGTCCTGGCCGCGGTGCACCACGCCGAGGTGGTCGCCCACCGGGTCGGCGAGCCCTTCGGCTCCCTGGTCCTCGCCATCGCCGTCACGGTCATCGAGGTCGCGCTCATCGTGACCCTGATGGCGGACGGCGGCGACAAGAGCGCGACCCTGGCCCGGGACACGGTCTTCGCGGCCGTCATGATCACCTGCAACGGGGTCGTCGGCCTCAGCCTCCTGGTCGCCTCCCTGCGACACGGGATCGCGGTGTTCAACCCGGAGGGCACCGGCGCCGCCCTCGCGACGGTGGCGACCCTGGCCACCCTCAGCCTCGTCCTGCCGACCTTCACCACCAGCGCGCCCGGCCCGGAGTTCTCCACCGTGCAGCTGACCTTCGCCGCGCTGTCCTCGCTCGTCCTCTACGGCCTGTTCATCGCGACCCTGACGGTGCGGCACCGCGACTACTTCCTGCCGATCACCCGGCAGGGCGAAGTGATCACCGCCGAGGAACACGCGCACGCACCCTCCTCGCGCACGGCCCTGATCAGCCTCGGGATGCTGGGCCTGGCCCTGATCGGGGTCGTCGGCCTCGCCAAGGGCGTGTCGCCGACCATCGAGGACGGAGTGGCCGCCGCCGGACTCCACCACGCCGTCGTCGGCGTCATCATCGCCTTGCTGGTCCTGCTCCCCGAGACGATCGCCGCGGTGCGCTCCGCGCGCCGCGACCGGGTGCAGACCAGCCTGAACCTGGCGCTCGGCTCGGCCATGGCCAGCATCGGCCTGACCATCCCGGCCGTCGCCCTGGCGTCCGTGTGGCTCTCCGGGCCGCTGGTCCTCGGCCTCAGCTCCATCCACATGGTGCTGCTCGCCCTGACCGTGGTGGTGGCCTCTCTGACGGTCGTGCCGGGCCGGGCCACGCCCTTGCAGGGAGGCGTCCACCTGGTGCTGTTCGCGGCGTACCTGGAACTGGCCGTCAACCCGTAGGCCGTGGCCGGGACATCGGCGCACCGTGATAGACCGGGGACCGAGCAGTGGCCGCGCATGGGCCGCCGCACCCCCTCACGGACCGGAGGAACCGTGCCCCGCACCCTGGCCAACGCCCCGATCATGATCCTCAACGGGCCCAACCTGAACCTGCTCGGCCAGCGCCAGCCGGAGATCTACGGCTCCGACACCCTCGCCGACGTCGAGGCGCTGTGCGTGAAGGCGGCGGCCGCGCACGGCGGCACGGTGGACTTCCGGCAGTCCAACCACGAGGGCGAACTGGTGGACTGGATCCACGAGGCCCGGCTGAACCACTGCGGGATCGTGATCAACCCCGCCGCCTACTCGCACACCTCCGTCGCCATCCTGGACGCGCTCAACACGTGCGACGGGCTGCCGGTGGTGGAGGTCCACATCTCCAACATCCACCAGCGCGAGCCGTTCCGGCACCACTCCTACGTCTCGCAGCGCGCCGACGGAGTCGTCGCGGGGTGCGGTGTGCAGGGGTACGTGTTCGGTGTGGAGCGGATCGCGGCCCTGGCCGGAGCGGGCTCGGCCAGGGCCTGAGGCGCCGGGGCCGCCGGCCGGGGGGCGGGGATCGGGAGGCCGGCGGCCCGTGCCGCCCAGGAGCCGTCGTTCCTGTGCGGGGCTGCCACCCAGTCGACCGCGCCGCACCGGTGCGCGGGGAGCGTGCGCGGGCCGCGGGTGTGTGCGAACGCTTCACACGGGGCGCGTACACAGGGGCGACGGCGCGGGCCCGCGGCCGAGGAGCCCGCCCGTCACCAGCCGCGCGCCCGCCATTCCGGCAGGTGCGGCCGCTCCGCGCCGAGCGTCGTGTCGTTGCCGTGCCCGGGGTAGACCCACGTCTCGTCCGGGAGCGCGTCGAAGACCTTGGTCTCCACGTCGTGGATGAGGCTGGCGAAGGCCTCCGGGTCCTTGAAGGTGTTCCCCACGCCGCCCGGGAACAGGCAGTCCCCGGTGAACAGGTGGGGATGCCCGTGCGGGTCGTCGTAGACGAGGACGATGGAGCCCGGTGTGTGTCCGACGAGGTGGCGTGCGGTGAGCTGGACCTGACCCACCCGGATCGTGTCGCCGTCGTCGACCAGGACGTCGGTGGGCACCGGGATGCCCTCGGCGTCGAACCGCCCGGCGTGGGTGCGGGCGCCGGTGGCCGCGACGACCTCGGCGAGCGCCTGCCAGTGGTCGCCGTGCCGGTGCGTGGTGACGACGGACGCGATGCCGTCGTCACCGATCGTGCCGAGCAGGGCGTGCGCGTCGTTGGCGGCGTCGATCAGCAGTTGCTCGTCGGTGGCCCGGCAGCGCAGCAGATAGGCGTTGTTGTCCATCGGGCCGACCGCGACCTTGGTGATCATCAGGTCCTTGAGCTCGTGCACGTCGGCGGGTCCGCCGACCGCCACCTCTCCGCTGTACGTCATGACGGCCAGCCTAGCGGCGTGAGGCCGTCCGGAGACCGCGTCCCGCCCGCCTACAGGGGAGGCAGCACCGGCAGCGGGCCGCCCTCCACCCTGAGCGCCGAGCCCTCACGGCGACCGGCGAGCCAGCCGAGCAGATCGGCGGGGGGACCGGTGACGGTCACCTCGGCGGTGTCCGCCTCCCGTCCCGTGCGCCACGCGCGCGTGCCGTCCGTGAGCCTGGTCGGCGGCACCTCGGGGTGACCGGCGAACCGGGCGGCGAGGAAGTCGGTCTCCCGCTCGGTGAACTCCGCCGGAAGATCCTCCAGCGCGTAGCCGATGCCCAGGTCCACGTGGTGCAGCTCCACCTCGGCCCACCGCCGGAACGGCACCCTGGAGGCCGAGTCCGTGACCCCGTTGCGCAACTCCACGGTGCGCGACCAGTCCGCGGGGGCGGCCGAGGCGTCCTGGAACCGGGCCGCGCTCTCGCGCACGTCCGCGAGCTGCGCGTCCAGGGGTCGCGGGGCGTCCCGCTCGATGTCGGCGTCCCGGGCCTCGCCGGAGACGTACATGGGGCGTCCTTCGAGGACGTTCACGAGGGCGTCGGCGTTGCGGGCGAGGTGGGCGAGGACGTGGCCGCGACTCCAGCCGGGAAGCCGTGACGACTTCGTCACGGACGCGTTGTCCAGTTTCCCGACCGCGGTGAGCAGCCGCTCGGTCGCGTCACGTACAGACGCCAGGTCATGCGCGTGATCAATCATGCCGCCGACCCTAGACCGCACCACACCTTCGGGTGAAGGTAGTGGGCGACCCCCGCAATTCGAATGCACGTGCTATAAGGTCGACTGCGGCGTCGGGCATGCTGGGAAGTCGGGGTTTGTTGACAACCGGTGAATCCGACCGGCGTTGTCAGTGGCTCCCCCTAGTCTGAGAAAGACGGGGGCCCCGCCCCTGTCACTTCTCTCAAGAAAGGTGCGGACCGGCGTGGCCGACCGTCTCATCGTCCGTGGCGCGCGCGAGCACAACCTGAAGAACGTCTCGCTCGACCTGCCTCGTGACTCGCTCATCGTCTTCACGGGCCTGTCCGGGTCGGGCAAGTCCTCCCTGGCCTTCGACACGATCTTCGCCGAGGGCCAGCGGCGCTACGTGGAGTCGCTCTCGTCCTACGCCCGGCAGTTCCTCGGCCAGATGGACAAGCCCGACGTCGACTTCATCGAGGGCCTCTCCCCGGCGGTCTCCATCGACCAGAAGTCGACCTCGCGCAACCCGCGCTCGACGGTCGGCACCATCACCGAGGTCTACGACTACCTGCGCCTGCTCTTCGCCCGCATCGGCAAGCCGCACTGCCCCGAGTGCGGCCGCCCGATCTCGCGCCAGTCGCCGCAGGCCATCGTGGACAAGGTCCTGGAGCTGCCGGAGGGCAGCCGCTTCCAGGTGCTGTCGCCGCTGGTGCGCGAGCGCAAGGGCGAGTTCGTCGACCTCTTCGCCGACCTCCAGACCAAGGGCTACTCCCGCGCGCGGGTGGACGGCGAGACCGTCCAGCTGTCCAACCCGCCCACGCTGAAGAAGCAGGAGAAGCACACCATCGAGGTGGTCGTCGACCGCCTCACGGTGAAGGACTCCGCCAAGCGGCGCCTCACCGACTCCGTGGAGACCGCGCTCGGCCTGTCCGGCGGCATGGTCGTGCTCGACTTCGTCGACCTCCCCGAGGACGACCCCGAGCGCGAGCGCATGTACTCGGAGCACCTGTACTGCCCGTACGACGACCTGTCCTTCGAGGAGCTGGAGCCCCGCTCCTTCTCCTTCAACTCGCCCTTCGGCGCCTGCCCCGACTGCTCCGGCATCGGCACGCGCATGGAGGTCGACCCTGAGCTGATCGTCCCCGACGAGGACAAGTCCCTCGACGAGGGCGCCATCCACCCCTGGTCCCACGGGCACACCAAGGACTACTTCGCCCGCCTGATCGGCGCCCTCGCGGACGCGCTCGGCTTCCGTACCGACATCCCCTTCGCGGGTCTGCCGCAGCGTGCCCGCAAGGCCCTGCTGTACGGCCACAAGACCCAGGTCGAGGTCCGCTACCGCAACCGGTACGGCCGCGAGCGCCGGTACACCACGGCCTTCGAGGGCGCCATCCCCTTCGTCAAGCGTCGGCACAGCGAGGCGGAGAGCGACGCCAGCCGCGAGCGCTTCGAGGGCTACATGCGCGAGGTGCCCTGCCCCACCTGTGAGGGCACGCGCCTCAAGCCGCTCGTCCTCGCGGTCACCGTCATGGGCAAGTCGATCGCCGAGGTCTCGGCGATGTCCATCAGCGACTGCGCGGACTTCCTCGGCGAGCTGACGCTCAACGCCCGGGACAAGAAGATCGCCGAGCGCGTGCTGAAGGAGGTCAACGAACGACTGCGGTTCCTGGTCGACGTCGGCCTGGACTACCTCTCGCTGAACCGCGCGGCGGGCACCCTCTCCGGCGGCGAGGCCCAGCGCATCCGGCTGGCCACCCAGATCGGATCCGGACTCGTCGGCGTGCTGTACGTCCTCGACGAGCCGTCCATCGGCCTGCACCAGCGCGACAACCACCGGCTGATCGAGACCCTCGTCCGGCTCCGGGACATGGGCAACACGCTCATCGTCGTCGAGCACGACGAGGACACCATCAAGGTCGCCGACTGGATCGTCGACATCGGCCCCGGCGCGGGCGAGCACGGCGGCAAGGTGGTGCACAGCGGTTCCGTCAAGGAACTGCTCGACAACGCCGAGTCGCAGACCGGCCTGTACCTGTCCGGTCGGAAGGCCATCCCGCTGCCCGACATCAGGCGCCCGCTCGATCCCTCCCGGCGGCTGACCGTGCACGGCGCCCGGGAGAACAACCTCCAGGACATCGACGTGTCCTTCCCGCTGAGCGTGTTCACGGCCGTCACCGGCGTCTCGGGCTCCGGCAAGTCGACGCTGGTCAACGACATCCTGTACACCCACCTCGCCCGCGAACTGAACGGCGCGCGGAACGTCCCGGGCAGGCACACGCGCGTGGACGGCGACGACCTCGTCGACAAGGTCGTCCACGTCGACCAGTCGCCCATCGGCCGCACCCCGCGGTCGAACCCGGCGACGTACACCGGCGTCTTCGACCACATCCGCAAGCTGTTCGCGGAGACGACGGAGGCGAAGGTGCGGGGCTACCTGCCCGGCCGGTTCTCCTTCAACGTCAAGGGCGGCCGCTGCGAGAACTGCGCGGGCGACGGCACGATCAAGATCGAGATGAACTTCCTCCCGGACGTCTACGTCCCGTGCGAGGTCTGCCACGGCGCCCGGTACAACCGGGAGACCCTGGAGGTCCACTACAAGGGCAAGTCCATCGCCGACGTCCTGAACATGCCGATCGAGGAGGCGACCGACTTCTTCGAGGCGGTGCCCGCCATCTCCCGGCACATGAAGACCCTGAAGGACGTCGGCCTCGGCTACGTCCGGCTCGGCCAGTCCGCGACCACCCTGTCCGGTGGCGAGGCCCAGCGCGTCAAGCTCGCCAGTGAGCTGCAGCGCCGCTCCACCGGGCGCACGGTCTACGTCCTGGACGAGCCGACCACCGGTCTGCACTTCGAGGACATCAGCAAGCTGCTGACGGTCCTCGGCGGACTGGTCGACAAGGGCAACACGGTCATCGTCATCGAGCACAACCTCGACGTGATCAAGACCGCGGACTGGGTGGTCGACATGGGACCCGAGGGCGGCGCCGGCGGTGGCCTGGTGGTCGCCGAGGGCACGCCTGAGCAGGTCGCGGGCGTACCCGCCAGCCACACCGGCAAGTTCCTGCGGGACGTCCTGGGCGCCGACCGGGTCAGCGACGCGACCGCGGTGACCAGGCCGCGCAAGGCGGCGAAGACGGTGGCGACCAAGACCACCGCCAAGAAGACCGCCACCAAGGCCGTCGCCGGCCCGGCCGCCAAGAAGGCGACCGCCAGCAAGACGGCCAAGACGGCGGCGAAGAAGGCCGCCAAGCCCGCCGCGAAGAAGACCACGCGGACGAGCAAGGCATGAGTCCGGACGGCGCCGGGCCCCACGGGAGCATCCGTGGGGCCCGGCGCCCTCCGCGCGGCCGGGCGATCAGCCGCGGTCGGCTCCACGAACTGCATGTCGAGCTGGATCTTCACGACCTCTCCCAGCAGCCCCGGCGCGAAGTCCAGGCCGTACTCGCTGCGCCGGATCTCACCGGTCGCCTCGAACCCGGCGTGCCGGCCGCCGCCCTCCATCGGGACGTCCACCAGCCCGCCGAACTCCACGGCCAGCGTCACCGGGCGGGTCACGTCGCCGATCGTCAGCTCGCCCTCCATGGCCCAGTCCTCGCCCGCGCCCGAAACCCGGGTCGAGCGGAAGGTCATCGTCGGCCGCTTCTCCACGTCGAGCAGGTCCGAGGCGCGTACGTGGGCGTCCCGATCGGCGTTCCCGGTGTCGATGGAGGCCAGGTCGACCGTCGCGGACACCCGGGTCTCCTCGGCCGTCCGACCGACATGAAGCTCGGTGTCGAAACCCGTGAAACGGCCCCGGACCTTGGCGATGCCGAGGTGGCGGACGGTGAAGTTCACCGAGGAGTGGAACGGGTCCAGGGCCCACGCCCCGGGAGCGATGGGCAGGGGAGCGGCGGGGGTGCGGGTGTCGTTCGTCATGCCGTCCACCGTGCGGGCCGAGCGCTCCGCGTGGGAGACCGGCCCGAGCGTGGTAGTGACAGGGTCACCCTTTCGCCCGTGCGCATGGGTACGTTCCATGACGTGAGCGACAACGAGTTGGGCACGTTCCTGCGCAGGATGCGGGAGTCCGTCACCCCCGCCGAGGTGGGGCTGCCCGCCGGCTCCCGCCGCCGGACCCCGGGTCTGCGCCGCGCCGAACTGGCCACGCTCGCCGGTGTCAGCGTCGAGTACCTCACCCGGCTGGAACAGGGGCGCGACCGCAATCCGTCCGTCCAGGTGCTCGGAGCCCTCGCCGACGCGCTGGAGCTGTCCCTGCGGGAGCGGATGCTGCTGCGCCGCCTGACCAAGGAGGCCGACGGCGGCGACCCGCTGCTCTGCGCCGCGGCCCCGTCGCGCAGCGATGGCGTGCGCCCCACCGTGCGGGCCGTGCTGGACCGGATGAAGTCCGCCCCCGCCGTGGTGCTCGACTGGATCGGTGACGTCCTCGCCCACACCGGCGGCTACGCCAGGCTGACCGGTCCGATCGGACTGCTGGACGGCGAGCGGCCCAACCTGCTGCGGTACGTGTTCACCGACGCGCGGGCGCGCGTCGCCTACCCCGACTGGGACCGGGTGGCCGACGACCTGGTCGCCCAGCTCCGGCACGGGGCTCCGCTGCGGGACCCGCACGTGAAGGACCTGGCCGACGAGCTGACGCTGACCGCCGGGGCGGACTTCACCGACCGGTTCTCCGACCTCGGCGCGGCAGCCCTGCGGGGCGGCTCCCAGCTCATGGAGCACCCCGAGGCCGGGCCGCTGCGGCTGCTGCACGAGACGCTGTCGCTGCCCGAGGAGGGCAGGCGGATCGTCGTGCACCTGCCCGCGGACGACGCCACGGCCGCCGCCCTGGACCGCTGAACGGCCGCCGCCCCGGCGCTCTGCGGGCCGTACGCCCGGCGGTCTGAGAGCGTCGCACCGGAGCCGGAGCCGGAGCCGGAGCCGGAGCCGGAGCCGGAGCCGGAGCCGGGGCGGTGGCGGGCATCGGCTCCCGCTCCCGCTCCGTCAGACGGCGACTTCGTGGGCGTACGGCGGTTCCGCGCCCGCGCGGGAGCAGGTGACCGCCGCCGCGCGGGCGGCGAAGCCCAGCAGCTCCGCCCAGCCGTCCGGTCCCAGTGCGGCCACGGCCGCGTCGCCGAGGGCGTCCCGTGCCGCGAGGCCGTGCAGGAGTGCCGCGTTCACCGTGTCGCCCGCGCCGATCGTGTCCACCACCTCGACGCGCTCGCCCGGCACCGTGTACTCGCCCCCGTCACGGGTGAAGGCCGTCAGACCGGCACCGCCCCGGGTGACCACGACCGCGGCCGGCCCCGCCGCGAGCCACTCACGGGGCGTGCCGCCGAGCCACTCGGCGTCCTCGGCGGACAGCTTCAGCAGCGACACCGACGGCAGCCAGCTCTTGAACCGGGCCCGGTAGGCGTCCGCGTCCGGGATCAGCCCGGCCCGGATGTTCGGGTCCAGCGCCGTGAACACGCCTCGCGCGGCCGTCTCGCGCAGCAGTTCCTCGTACGCGCTCGCGCCCGGCTCCAGCACCAGCGAACAGGTCCCGAAGGAGACCGCGCGGGTGCCGGGCGGCAGACCGGCGGGCAGTGTGAACAGCCGGTCTGCCGTCCCGTCCACGTAGAAGGAGTACGCGGCCGAACCGTCCGCGTCGAGCGAGGCCACGGCGAGCGTCGTCGGCTCGGCCCCGCGCTGCACCGTCGAGACGTCCACGCCGGTCTCGCGCAGCCGGTCCAGCAAGGCCTCGCCGAAGGCGTCGTACGACACTCGTGAACAGAACGCGACGGGCGAGCCGAGGCGGCCCAGCGCTACGGCCGTGTTGTACGGACCGCCGCCGAGTGCGGGCCGCAGCTCCGCGAGGGCGCCCGTGCCCTGCGGTACCAGGTCGATCAGTGCCTCACCGGCGACGACGATCACGGGAGGGTCCTTTCGTGGGCCTTGGTGTGGTCTTGTCCGGAATGCCCGGAGAGCGGTCCGGGCCGCTCGGCGCAGCCGCAGGAGTCACGGTGGACGAAGGCGCAGGGCAGCCGCAGGGTCCGCGCGGGCCGGTCCGGTGCGGCGAGTCGTTCGAGGAGCAGCCGGACGGCCCGCGCCCCGATGTCCTTGCTGGGCTGGGCGACGGCGGTGAGCCGGGGCGAGAAGAGGTCCGCCCAGGCGAAGTCGTCGAAGCAGCACAGCGCGAGGTCACCGGGTACCGACAGGCCCCGGCTCCGGAGGGCGCGCAGGGCGCCGATGGTCATCGCGTTGTTGGCGGTGACCAGCGCGGTGGGCGGCACCGCCAGCGACAGCAACTCCGCCGTGGCCCGCTCGCCGCCGGCCGCCTCGGAGTCGCCGTGGACCAGCAGCCGCTCGTCGAACGGCAGCCCGGCGGCGGCGAGGCCGTGCCGGTACCCGGTGATCCGCTCCCGGGTCGTGCTGAGCCCCGGCCGGCCCGCGACCAGGCCGATCCGGCGGTGGCCCAGTCCGGCGAGATGGCCCACCAGCAGGGTCGTCGGCTCGGCGCTCTCGGCGCAGACCTGGTCGAAGCGCGGGGTGTCCTCGCCCTCCGGCACGTCGACGATCCGGTCGAGGAACACGGCCGGCACCCGGTGGCGGGTGAGGTAGGCGACGAGATCCCGGGGCTCGGCGGAGGGGGCGACGATCATGCCGTCCACCCGCCGCTCGTGCAGCAGCTGGACCACCTTGCGCTCGTGCCCGGGGTCGTCGTGCGGATCGGCGATGAGCAGGCTGTACCCGTGCTCCAGGGCACTGGCCTCGACGCCCTGGAGGATTTCCGTGAAGTACGGGTTGCTGACCGCCGACACCGCGAGGCCGATGGAGCGGGTCCGGGAGGTCACCAGGGAACGGGCCAGGGTGTTCGGCGTGTAGCCCAGCTCCTCGACGGCGTCCAGCACCGCCTGGCGGGTGTGCGGCAGCACCGGGCGGGTGTCGTTGAGCACGTGCGAGACGGTCGCCACGGACACCCCCGCGCTCCGTGCGACGTCGGCCATGGTCGCCACCGGCGTACCCCCTCAACCCTTCGTGTGCGGTCGCGCTGTGGCCGGACCGTACCCCATGCCCCGGGGTGCGTAAACGCTTGCGCAAGCGTTTACGCGCTCCGCGGGGCCTGGCCAAGATCCACCTGGAGACCTCGCTCAGGACCCCTCGTCCGGGCCACCCGGCCCGCGGTACCGCCCGGACCGCCGGATATCGTCGCCCTGCACCCGCACACCCCCACCCCCGCCCGTCCCGACCAGTGGAGATCCCATGCCCGGCCGTCCCGCCCCGAGCCGCCGTACCGTCCTGCGTTCGGCGGCCGCCACTCCCGTCGTCGGCCTCGGACTGGCCGCCTGCTCCCCGGGCGACGACGGTGCGGCTCCCGCCAGGCCGACCGCGCCCGTGGACCTCGGCGCGGACGGGGAGGTCGCCAAGGGCGCGACCAAGCTCTTCCCGGACGGGAACGTGGTGGTCAGCCGGGCGGCGGACGGCTCCCTGAAGGCGTTCAGCACGGTCTGTACGCACGCGGGGTGCCCCATCAAGAAGCTGGAGGGGACCAAGCTGGTCTGCAACTGCCACGGCAGCGAGTTCGACGCCCGTACCGGCGAGGTGCTGCACGCCCCGGCTACCGCGCCACTCATCGAACTGCCGGTCGAGGTGAAGCAGGGCCGGATCGTCGCGAGCCCGGGGACCTGACCGGCAAGGGGCCGACGGTGCGGGCGCGGCGGGCGTCCTACTCCCAGTCCCAGCCGATCCCGAGCATCCCCGACCTGACCCGCGGCTCCACGAGGTGCACCGAGTGGTGCCGTCCGCTGAGCGCCAGCTCCTGCCGGCCGCCGCGCGGTGCCGCCGGAGAGTGCTGCGTGAACCGGTGGCACCGCACCGGAAGCGCCGCGACGTCGAACCGCACCTGGAGCGCGTACTGCCCGCCCGCCGTACCGAACCCGCGGACGTACTCGCGCGACACACCGGCGGTGCCGTCCTCGACGCCGTAGCGGAAGAGGTGGGTGTCACCCGCCCGCAACCGCGTGTCGAAGAGCAGCTCCGTCACCAGGACACCGGTCTCGTCGTGGGTGCGGACCCGCCCCGTACGGCAGTTCTCCAGCGCGTGGACGCTCATCCGCGCGGGGACGCATCCCGGATCGCCGTGATGGACGGCCAGGAAGCGGTCGACGCCGTCGCGGTGGGCGCGGACGATGAGGTGCGACTCGCGTCCGGCCAGCTCCCGGCCGGCCCCGATCCGGATCCGCTCGTGGTGCCCGAGGGTGTGCACCCCGCCGTCAGGTGCCGGGCATCCCAGTTCGGCCAGCAGCCGGTCCAGGACGCCCGAGGCCGCCAGGTGGGCGCGGTAGGAGCGGCCCGCGGGACGTCGCTCCGAGGTCTCCGCGTCGGCCTCGGAGAGCAGGCGGATCAGCGACTCCTCGGGCAGCTGGAGTATCTCCTCCAGCGCCCGCACGGCCCGCAGGGACTCCGGACGCTGCGGACGCCGGGCGCCCTGCTGCCAGTAGCTCAGACTCGTGACGCCCACTTTCACCCCGTGGCGCGACAGGTGGTGCTGCACACGCTGCAGCGGCAGTCCGCGAGCGGCGATCGCTGCGCGCAGGGCGACGTGGAAGGGGCCACCGCGCAGGGCCGAGTCGAGTTGCGCGGTGGCGACGTCCGCGTGCTGTGTGGCGTGCGGCATGCAGGGGCCCTTCTGTGAAGTTCACGGCGGCTGGTCAGGCCGTCGACACGGATCGGCCGGGGCCGCCCGTCCCCCGGTCGCGGCGCAGAGGTCTTCACATCCGTACGCCGTGCTTCAGGACCCCGAGTCCCCCGCATTGAAGCGTGTTGACCTAGTCCGGACAACACCTGGCGCCCGACCGTCGTACGCTCCTGGCCGAGAACGCACGGGCCCGCCGTCCCGGAGGCCACCCGGCGTGACCGGACGGCCCCGTACCGTTCTCCCCGGCCTTCCCCGCGGGCTGTCCACAGGGGCCCGGTCCGTCGTCCACAGCCCCGCCGAAGTGTCGGTCCGCGCCAGTAGGGTGTGAGTCATGGCCGACCCCTCCAGCTACCGCCCCAGGCCGGGAGAGATCCCGGACTCCCCGGGGGTGTACAGGTTCCGTGACGAGCACCGCCGGGTGATCTACGTCGGAAAGGCGAAGAGCCTGCGCCAGCGCCTGGCGAACTACTTCCAGGACCTGGCGCACCTGCACCCGCGCACCCGCACCATGGTCACGACGGCCGCGTCCGTGGAATGGACGGTGGTGTCCACGGAGGTCGAGGCGCTGCAGCTGGAGTACTCCTGGATCAAGGAGTACGACCCCCGGTTCAACGTCAAGTACCGCGACGACAAGAGCTACCCGTACCTCGCGGTCACGATGAACGAGGAATTCCCGCGCGTCCAGGTGATGCGCGGCCAGAAGAAGAAGGGCGTGCGTTACTTCGGGCCGTACGGGCACGCCTGGGCGATCCGCGACACGGTCGACCTCCTGCTGCGCGTCTTCCCGGTGCGCACCTGCTCCGCGGGCGTCTTCAAGAACGCCGCCCGCACCGGCCGCCCCTGCCTGCTCGGCTACATCGGCAAGTGCTCGGCGCCCTGCGTCGGCCGCATCACCCCCGACGACCACTGGGACCTGGCCGACGAGTTCTGCGACTTCATGGCCGGCCGCACCGGTACCTACCTGCGCCGCCTGGAGCGGCAGATGGCCGAGGCGGCGGAGGACATGGAGTACGAGCGGGCGGCGCGCCTGCGGGACGACATCGGGGCCCTCAAGAAGGCCATGGAGAAGAGCGCGGTCGTCCTCGCCGACGCCACCGACGCCGACCTGATCGCGGTCGCCGAGGACGAGCTGGAGGCCGCCGTCCAGATCTTCCACGTACGCGGCGGACGCGTGCGCGGTCAGCGCGGCTGGGTCACCGACAAGGTCGAGGAGATCACCACCGGCGCCCTCGTCGAGCACGCCCTCCAGCAGCTGTACGGCGAGGAGAGCGGCGACGCCGTCCCCAAGGAGGTCCTGGTCCCCGCGCTGCCCGACCCGGTGGAGCCCGTCCAGCAGTGGCTGACCGAGCGCCGCGGGTCGGGAGTGTCGCTGCGCATCCCGCAGCGGGGCGACAAGAAGGCGCTGATGGAGACCGTCCAGCGCAACGCCCAGCAGGCCCTCGTCCTGCACAAGACCAAGCGCGCCTCCGACCTGACGACGCGCTCGCGCGCGCTGGAGGAGATCGCCGAGGCCCTCGACCTGGACAGCGCCCCGCTGCGGATCGAGTGCTACGACATCTCACACCTCCAGGGCGACGACGTCGTGGCCTCCATGGTCGTCTTCGAGGACGGGCTGGCCCGGAAGAGCGAATACCGCCGGTTCCAGATCAAGGGCTTCGAGGGACAGGACGACGTCCGTTCCATGCACGAGGTCATCACCCGCCGCTTCCGCCGCTACCTCGCCGAGAAGGAGAGGACCGGTGAATGGGCGGACGGCGAGGCACCGACCGACGGCGACCGGCAGGCGACCGGCGGGGGCGCCGCGGACGACGGCGCGGCACTCACCGACGGGCAGGAGCTCACGGACGGCCCCGCGCTCAAGGACGACGACGGCCGGCCCAAGCGCTTCGCCTACCCGCCCCAGCTCGTCGTCGTCGACGGCGGACAGCCGCAGGTCGCGGCCGCCCAGCGGGCGCTGGACGAGCTGGGCATCGACGACATCGCCGTGTGCGGTCTCGCCAAGCGCCTGGAGGAGGTCTGGCTGCCCCGCGACGACGACCCGGTCGTCCTGCCCCGCACCAGCGAGGGCCTCTACCTGCTGCAGCGGGTCCGCGACGAGGCCCACCGCTTCGCGATCACCTACCAGCGCGCCAAGCGCGCCAAGCGCTTCCGCTCCAGTCCGCTGGACGACGTGCCCGGCCTGGGGGAGACCCGCAAACAGGCGCTGATCAAGCACTTCGGTTCAGTGAAGAAGCTGCGGTCGGCGACGATCGACCAGATCTGCGAGGTGCCCGGCATAGGCCGCAAGACGGCCGAGACCGTCGCCGTGGCCCTCGCCAAGGCCACCCCGGCCGCGCCCGCCGTGAACACGGCGACCGGAGAGATCATGGATGACGACGACGGGGCACCCGAGACGACGGCGGATGCCCCGGGGGAGCCCGTGACCGCGGGCACCCCGGACGAACGACGGGGGCAGGAGAGATGACCGAGCACGAGGCACAGCCCGCAGCCGGACGGGAACAGGCACAGTCCGCGGCCGGACGGGAACAGGCACAGCGCACAGCCGGACGGGAACAGACCCGCGGCGACGGAGCACAGGTGAGTACGGGCAAGGAAACAGCCGGGGCGCACGAGGCGGCCATCCCCGAGCTGGTGATCATCTCCGGCATGTCCGGAGCCGGCCGCTCGACCGCCGCCAAGTGTCTGGAGGACCTGGGCTGGTTCGTCGTCGACAACCTCCCGCCCGCGCTGATCCCCACCATGGTGGAGCTCGGCGCCCGTTCCCAGGGCAACGTGGCCCGCATCGCGGTGGTCGTCGACGTCCGCGGCCGGCGCTTCTTCGACAATCTGCGCGAGTCCCTCGCGGACCTCGACGCCCGCGGCGTCACCCGCCGGATCGTCTTCCTGGAGTCCTCCGACGACGCCCTGGTGCGCCGCTTCGAGTCGGTGCGCCGCCCGCACCCCCTCCAGGGCGACGGCCGGATCGTCGACGGCATCGCCGCCGAGCGCGCCCTCCTGCGCGAGCTGCGAGGCGACGCCGACCTGGTGATCGACACCTCCAGCCTCAACGTCCACGAGCTGCGGGCCAAGATGGACGCCCAGTTCGCCGGCGAGGAGGAGCCCGAGCTGCGGGCCACGGTGATGTCCTTCGGCTTCAAGTACGGCCTCCCGGTCGACGCCGACCTCGTCGTCGACATGCGCTTCCTGCCCAACCCGCACTGGGTCCCGGAGCTGCGCCCCTTCACCGGCCTCAACGAGGAGGTGTCGAGCTACGTCCTCAACCAGCCCGGGGCCAAGGAGTTCCTGGACCGCTACGCCGAGCTGCTCCAGCTGATCGCCGCGGGCTACCGTCGGGAGGGCAAGCGCTATGTGACCGTCGCCGTCGGCTGCACCGGCGGCAAGCACCGGTCCGTGGCCATGTCGGAGAAGCTCGCCGCCCGGCTCGCCGCCGAGGGCGTGGAGACGGTGGTCGTCCACCGGGACATGGGACGGGAATGACACGGGAATGACAGGACGTACTCCGCGGCTGAGCAGGCTGCGCCGGGTGGTGCCCGAGGGACGCGGCGGCAGACCGGCCGACGCCCGTGCCGCCCGGCCCGAACAGGCGCGCGGCGGCAAGCCGCGCCGCCGGGGCGCCCAGCCCAAGGTCGTCGCGCTGGGCGGCGGCATGGGCCTGTCCGCCTCGCTCGCCGCGCTGCGCCGGATCACCGGCGACCTCACCGCCGTCGTCACCGTCGCCGACGACGGCGGCTCCAGCGGGCGCCTGCGCGACGAGCTGGGCGTCCTGCCGCCCGGCGACCTGCGCAAGGCGCTGGCCGCGCTGTGCGGCGACGACGACTGGGGCCAGACCTGGGCCCGCGTCATCCAGCACCGCTTCCAGTCCCAGGGCGACCTGCACGAACACGCGGTCGGCAATCTGCTGATCGTCGCCCTGTGGGAGCAGCTCGGCGACCACGTCCAGGCGCTGGACCTGGTGGGCAAGCTGCTCGGCGCGCACGGGCGGGTGCTGCCCATGTCCGCCGTCCCGCTGGAGCTCCAGGCGCTGGTCAGGGGCCACGACCCGGAGCGGCCCGACGAGGTGGACACCGTACGGGGACAGGCGACCGTGGCGCTCACGCCCGGCGAGGTGCAGTCCGTGCACCTGGTGCCCAGCGACCCGCCGGCCGTCCACGAGGCGGTCGACGCCGTCCTGGACGCCGACTGGGTGGTACTGGGCCCCGGCTCCTGGTTCTCCTCGGTGATTCCGCACCTGCTCGTGCCGGATCTGCTGGACGCGCTGGTCGAGACGAAGGCGCGCCGGGTGCTCTCGCTGAACCTCGCCCCGCAACCCGGAGAAACTGAGGGCTTCTCCCCGCAGCGTCATTTGGAGGTTTTGGGACGACACGCCCCTAAACTCGCCCTGGACGTGGTGCTGGCCGACGAGGCCGCCGTGCCCGACCGTGACTCGCTCACCGACGCCGCGAAACGGTTCGGCGCCGCGGTCGAGCTGGCTCCGGTCGCCCGGACCGACGGGACCCCGAGGCACGACCCGGAGCTGCTGGCCGCCGCGTACGACCGTATTTTTCGGATGCATGGAAGGATCGGCCCATGGCGATGACGGCAGCGGTGAAGAGCGAGATCTCCCAGCTCCCCGTCACCCGGACCTGCTGCAGAAAGGCGGAGGTCTCCGCCGTCCTGCGGTTCGCCGGCGGCCTCCACCTGGTGAGCGGACGCATCGTGATCGAGGCGGAGCTGGACACCGGGAACGCGGCCCGTCGGCTCAAGCGGGACATCCTGGAGATCTTCGGGCACAGCTCGGAGCTGATCGTGATGGCTCCGGGCGGGCTGCGCCGCGGTTCGCGTTTCGTGGTCCGGGTGGTCGCGGGCGGTGACCAGCTGGCCCGGCAGACCGGTCTGGTGGACGGCCGGGGCCGCCCGATCCGGGGCCTGCCCCCGCAGGTGGTCTCGGGGGCCACCTGCGATGCCGAGGCCGCCTGGCGCGGGGCCTTCCTGGCGCACGGCTCGCTCACCGAGCCCGGCCGCTCCTCCTCCCTGGAGGTGACCTGCCCGGGCCCCGAGGCGGCCCTCGCCCTGGTCGGCGCCGCCCGCCGGCTGTCGATCCCGGCCAAGGCCCGCGAGGTGCGCGGCGTGGACCGGGTCGTGGTCCGCGACGGGGACGCGATCGGCGCCCTGCTCACCCGGCTCGGCGCCCACGACTCCGTGCTGGCCTGGGAGGAGCGCAGGCTGCGGCGCGAGGTCCGCGCCACCGCCAACCGGCTCGCCAACTTCGACGACGCCAACCTTCGCCGTTCGGCCCGCGCGGCCGTCGCCGCCGGCGCCCGGGTGCAGCGCGCCCTGGAGATCCTCGCCGACGACGTGCCCGAGCACCTCGCCGCGGCGGGGCGCCTGCGCATGGAGCACAAGCAGGCCTCCCTGGAGGAGCTGGGCGCGCTCGCCGACCCGCCGCTGACCAAGGACGCCGTCGCCGGACGCATCCGCCGCCTGCTGGCCATGGCCGACAAGCGGGCCTCGGACCTCGGCATCGCCGGTACGGACGCCAACCTCGGCGAGGAACTGGCCGACAACCTGGTCGGCTGACCGGGCCGGCAGGTCCGCCAACGAGCCGGTGCCGGAGCCCGCTTGGGTGACCGGCACCGGCTTTCGCGTGTCCTTGCCGTGCTCTTGACTCGATCATGAGCTGTCATGAGCCTGGCATCTGTTCGCCGCTGTGGCGAACGCAGGCCTGTCGGACAGGCCCCATCTAGGGGGGTTCATGAGACGAAGAGCGAGATCGATCCTCGCCGTCGGCGCGCTCCTGATCGGCGGAGCGAGCTTCGCGCCCATTGCCCAGGCACAACCCGCGGACCCGGGGACCCCGGACGCGAACGAAGTGAAGGTCTTCCGCGCCGACGTCACCAAGGAGCAGGTACCCCTGCTGCTGGCCGCCGGACAGGACGGCCACGAACTCGGCGAGCAGGTACCCGACCGGGGAACCGCCGCCGTCGAGCTGTACCTCACCGAGAAGCAGGCCGGCACGCTGGAGAGACAAGGCGTCGACCTCGTCGAGCACACCCTGTCCGCCAAGGCCGCCGAGCGCGTCGAGAGCGCCGCCGACGGCGTCTTCCGTCCCTACAGCGGCAGCGGCGGTCTGCGCGAGGAGATCCTGCGGACCGCCCAGGAGAACCCCGGCCTCACCAAGGTCGTCTCCATCGGCAAGACGGTCAACGGCCAGGACATCCTGGCGCTCAAGCTCACCCAGCACGCGAAGAAGTCGAAGGACGGCTCCAAGCCCTCCGTCCTCTACATGTCCAACCAGCACGCGCGCGAGTGGATCACCCCGGAGATGACCCGGCGGCTGATGCACCACTACCTGGACAACTACAAGAAGGACCGGCGGATCAGGGAGATCGTCGACTCCACCGAACTGTGGTTCGTCCTGTCGGCCAACCCCGACGGCTACGACTACACCTTCGAGGACACCGACCACCGCCTCTGGCGCAAGAATCTGCGCGACGTCAACGGCGACGGCACCATCAGCACCGGCGACGGCGTCGACCTCAACCGCAACTTCGCCTACAAGTGGGGCTACGACGACGAGGGCTCGTCCCCCAACCCCACCAGCGAGACCTACCGCGGCGCGAGTCCCGGCTCCGAGCCCGAGACCAAGGCGCTGGACGCCTTCCAGAAGCGGATCGGCTTCACGTACGGCATCAACTACCACTCCGCCGCCGAACTCCTCCTCTACGGCGTCGGCTGGCAGGTGGCCACCGACACTCCGGACGACGTCCTCTACAAGGCGCTGGCCGGCACCCCCGACAACTCCGCGATCCCCGGCTACCACCCGCAGGTCTCCTCGGAGCTGTACACCACCAACGGCGAGGCCGACGGACACGCGGCCAACGTCAACGGCATGGCGATGTTCACCCCCGAAATGTCGACCTGCCAGACGGCCTCCGACGTGGACCCCGACGACCAGTGGAACGCGCGCGACTGCCAGTCGGGCTTCAACTTCCCCGACGACGAGAAGCTGATCCAGCAGGAGTTCGCCAAGAACGTCCCCTTCGCGCTCTCCGTCGCCGAGACCGCCGCCCACCCCGACCGGCCGTCCTCCTCGGTCGGCCTGGACGCCGCCGACTTCACCCCCGCCCCCTTCACCACCTCCTACGCGCGCGGCGCCGGCCAGGAGGTCTCCGTCGTCGTCCGCAAGTCCGTGCGCGACAAGGAGCTGAAGTACCGCGTCAACGGCGGACGCACCCACGACGTGGCGCTGCGGCCCTGGCGGGGCGGCGAGACGTACGGCGGTGAGGACAACCTCTACTTCGACGAGTACCGGGCCGAGGTCCGGGGCGCCGACCCCGGCGACCGCGTCGAGGTCTGGTTCACCGGCGAGACGCCGCGGGGAGGGCACGACCGGCACGGCAAGCGCACCGAGAGCGAGCACTTCACGTACACGGTCGCCGACCGGCCCCGCGCCGACGTCCTCGTCGTCGCCGAGGAGGGCGCGAAGGCCACCCGGACACAGACATACGTGGACGCGCTGAGGGCCAACGGCCACCGCGCGGCCGTCTGGGACGTCGCCACGCAGGGCGCTCCCGACGCGCTCGGCGTCCTCGGACACTTCGGCACCGTCGTCCACTACACGGGCGCCGCGGTGCCCGGCAACGCCACCCAGCTCCAGCTGCGCGCCTTCCTCAACGAGGGCGGCAAGCTGATCGAGGCCGGCGAGCAGGCCGGCGGCGACGTCGACCTCGGCGGCGGCACCCTCTCCGACGACTTCAGCCAGTACTACCTCGGCGCCTACACCCGCACCTCCACCTCCGGCGCCACCGGCTTCACCGGCTCCGGCAAGCTCGACAAGACCGGCGGCACCCTCGGCGACGCGCCCGGCAACCCGCTGGACGCCGCCGGGACCTACAGCGTGACCTCCGACGAGCTGGACCCCGGCACCTACCCGCAGTTCGCGAGCGAGGGCGCCGGGAAGTTCGCCGGGACGGTCAACCCGTACGGGCCGTACGCGGGGGAGTGGATGGCCGCCGCCGTCCACACCGACGACTCCTACAAGCGCCTGACCCGCACCGTCGACCTCACCGGTGTCACCGCCGCCGACCGCCCCACGCTCCGCACCCAGCTGCTGTGGGACACCGAGCGCGGCTACGACCACGCCCTGGTCGAGGCCCACACCACCGGCGGCGACGACTGGACGACCCTGCCCGAGGCGAACGGCGCCACCGGCACGGCCGTGCCCGCGGAGTGCGCGGCCGGGTTCTACATGGGCGAGCACCCCTGGCTCGGGCACTACCTGACCCTCTCCGACGACGGCTGCACCGCCACCGGCACCACCGGGCAGTGGAACAGCCTCACCGGCTCCTCCGGCGGCTGGAAGCAGGTCGAGTTCGACCTGAGCGCCTACGCCGGGAAGTCCGTCGAGCTGTCGGTCGCCTACGTCACCGACCCCGGCAGCGGCGGCCGCGGCGTCCTCGCCGACGAGGCCTCCCTGGTCGTCGGGGGCACGGCGACCCAGACCGAGGGCTTCGAGACCTCGCTGGGCGCCTGGCAGGTCTCCGGACCGCCCACCGGCAGCCCCGCCGTCCTGAAGGACTGGGCCCGCACCGGGACGCTGTTCCAGACCTACGGCGCGGTCACCACGGACGACACCGTGCTGCTCGGCTTCGGACTGGAGCACCTCGCCGAACCGGCCGCCCGCGCGGCGCTGGTCCGGCAGGCGCTGCGTGCCCTGGACGAGTGAATTCCGGTGAGCGGGGGACTGGCCCGGTGTAGCCAAATCGGGTGATCGGTCCCCGTCGCCAAGGGCGGTCCGTACCCCTACTGGCGGGTACGGACCGCCCTGCCGGGTATGGGCCGTCTCGATGTCACCCCCGACGCCGTAGGGAGGTAGGGTCGGAGGTGGTCGGGGACATCCCAAATACAGCTCGCCGGCACATCGGGCCGGCGTACCAACGAGGAGATCGGTTCGTGACGATCCGCGTAGGCATCAACGGCTTTGGCCGCATCGGTCGCAACTACTTCCGCGCGCTGCTGGAGCAGGGTGCGGACATCGAGATCGTGGCTGTCAACGACCTGGGTGACACCGCGACCACCGCCCATCTGCTGAAGTACGACACCATCCTCGGCCGCCTCAAGCACGAGGTCACGCACACCGAGGACACCATCACCGTCGGCGGCAAGACCATCAAGGTCCTCTCCGAGCGCAACCCGGCCGACATCCCGTGGGGCGAGCTGGGCGTCGACATCGTGATCGAGTCGACCGGCATCTTCACGAAGAAGGCGGACGCGGAGAAGCACATCGCCGGCGGCGCCAAGAAGGTCCTCATCTCGGCTCCGGCCAAGGACGAGGACATCACCATCGTGATGGGCGTCAACCAGGACAAGTACGACCCGGCGAACCACCACGTCATCTCCAACGCCTCCTGCACCACCAACTGTGTGGCGCCGATGGCCAAGGTCCTCGACGAGAACTTCGGCATCGTCAAGGGCCTGATGACGACGGTGCACGCGTACACGAACGACCAGCGCATCCTGGACTTCCCGCACAAGGACCTGCGCCGCGCCCGTGCCGCCGCGGAGAACATCATCCCGACCACCACGGGTGCCGCCAAGGCCACCGCGCTGGTCCTGCCGCAGCTCAAGGGCAAGCTCGACGGCATCGCGATGCGCGTCCCGGTCCCGACCGGCTCGGCCACCGACCTGGTCGTGGAGCTCCAGCGCGAGGTCACCAAGGACGAGGTCAACGCCGCGTTCAAGAAGGCCGCGGACGGCGGCGACCTCAAGGGCATCCTGTTCTACACCGAGGACGAGATCGTCTCCTCGGACATCGTCGGCGACCCGGCCTCCTGCACCTTCGACTCGTCCCTGACCATGGTCCAGGACGGCAAGTCGGTGAAGATCCTCGGCTGGTACGACAACGAGTGGGGCTACTCGAACCGCCTCGTCGACCTCACGGTCTTCGTCGGCAACCAGCTCTGATCGACTTCAGCAAGGCACCTCGATGCGGTAGCAGGGCTCGGACAGCGCAAGGTCGCGCTGCCCGGGCCCTGCGTCGCGTCCGCCGCGACCAGTCCTCGTAGGATCACGAGCGATCCGAGAACCCAGGAGCCCTCTTGAAGACGATCGACGAACTGCTCTCCGAAGGCGTCGCGGGCAAGCGCGTCTTCGTCCGCGCCGACCTGAACGTCCCGCTGGACGGCACGACCATCACCGACGACGGCCGCATCCGCGCCGCAGTGCCCACCGTCAAGGCGCTGGCCGACGCGGGCGCCCGCGTGATCGTCGCCTCGCACCTGGGCCGCCCCAAGGGCGCCCCGGACCCCGCCTTCTCCCTCGCCCCGGCCGCCGCCCGCCTCGGTGAACTGCTCGGCGCCGACGTCGCCTTCGCCGAGGACACGGTCGGCACCTCCGCCGAGGCCGTCGTCTCCGGCCTCGCCGACGGCCAGGTCGCCGTCATCGAGAACCTGCGCTTCAACGCGGGCGAGACCAGCAAGGACGACGCCGAGCGCGCCGCCTTCGCCGACAAGCTGGCCGGCCTTGCGGACGTCTACGTCGGCGACGGCTTCGGCGCGGTGCACCGCGGGCACGCCTCGGTCTTCGACCTGCCCAAGCGGCTCCCCCACTACGCCGGGTACCTCATCGCCACCGAGGTCGGCGTGCTCAAGAAGCTCACCGACGACGTCAAGCGCCCTTACGTGGTCGCCCTCGGCGGCGCCAAGGTCTCCGACAAGCTCGCCGTCATCGACCAGCTGCTCGGCAAGGCCGACCGGCTGCTCATCGGCGGCGGCATGGCGTACACCTTCCTCAAGGCCAAGGGGTACGAGGTCGGCATCTCCCTGCTCCAGGAGGACCAGATCCCGGCGGTCCAGGAGTACATCGAGCGCGCCGAGAAGAACGGCGTCGAGCTGGTCCTGCCGGTCGACGTCCTGGTCGCGCCCGAGTTCCCCGACCTCAAGACGAAGGCCCCGGCCCACCCCACCACCGTCGCCGCGGACGCCATCCCGGCCGACCAGGAGGGTCTGGACATCGGTCCCGAGACCCGCAAGCTGTACGCATCGAAGCTCGCCGACGCCGCCACCGTCTTCTGGAACGGCCCCATGGGCGTCTTCGAGCACCCCGACTACGCCGAGGGCACCAAAGCGGTCGCCCAGGCCCTCGTCGAGGCCCCGGGCTTCACCGTGGTCGGCGGCGGCGACTCCGCCGCGGCCGTGCGCACGCTCGGCTTCGACGAGAACGCATTCGGCCACATCTCGACCGGCGGCGGCGCCTCCCTCGAATACCTCGAGGGCAAGACGCTCCCCGGCCTCGCCGCACTGGAGGACTGACCCCGATGACCACCCGCACGCCGCTGATGGCGGGCAACTGGAAGATGAACCTCAACCACCTGGAGGCCATCGCCCACGTCCAGAAGCTCGCCTTCGCCCTCGCGGACAAGGACTACGACGCCGTCGAGGTCGCCGTCCTCGCCCCCTTCACCGACCTGCGCTCCGTGCAGACCCTGGTCGACGGGGACAAGCTCAAGATCAAGTACGGCGCCCAGGACATCTCCGCGCACGACGGCGGCGCCTACACCGGCGAGATCTCCGGCCCCATGCTGGCCAAGCTGAAGTGCACGTACGTGGCTGTCGGCCACTCCGAGCGCCGGCAGTACCACGCCGAGACCGACGAGATCGTGAACGCCAAGGTCAAGGCCGCCTACAAGCACGGCCTGACCCCGATCCTGTGCGTCGGCGAGGAGCTGGACGTCCGCGAGGCCGACAACCACGTCGAGCACACCCTCGCCCAGGTCGAGGGCGGTCTGAAGGACCTCCCGGCCGAGCAGGCCGAGTCCGTCGTGATCGCCTACGAGCCCGTGTGGGCCATCGGCACCGGCAAGGTCTGCGGCGCCGACGACGCCCAGGAGGTCTGCGCGGCGATCCGCGGCAAGCTCGCCGGGCTGTACTCCCAGGAGCTGGCCGACAAGGTCCGCATCCAGTACGGCGGCTCCGTCAAGTCCGGCAACGTCGCCGAGATCATGGCGAAGCCCGACATCGACGGCGCCCTGGTCGGCGGCGCCTCGCTGGACTCGGACGAGTTCGTCAAGATCGTCCGCTTCCGCGACCAGTAGCCGGCGCCCGGTCGAGAGGCAGATCGACCAGTGAGTATGCGCTAGCGGCGATACGTCGTACCCTTGCGGGGGCATGGTGGCCTGCTGTCACCGTGCCCCCGTCGTTCATCCGAATCCGAGGAAGTTGGTCCAGCCGTGGTTTTGGGGTTCTCGATCGCCCTGATCGTCTTCAGCCTGCTGCTGATGCTGCTGGTGCTGATGCACAAGGGGAAGGGCGGCGGCCTCTCCGACATGTTCGGTGGCGGCATGCAGTCGTCCGTCGGCGGCTCCTCGGTCGCCGAACGCAACCTCGACCGGATCACCGTCGTGGTCGGTCTGTGCTGGTTCGCGTGCATCATGGTGCTCGGCCTGATCATGAAGGCCAACAACTGAGGGGTCCCGTCGCCCCGTCACACACTTGTGCACGTAAAGCCCCATGTCCGGTACGCGCCTCGGCGCGCCGCCTATCATGGGGCTTGCGTCTGTGCACTGGAGCTTGTAACTCCAAATACTGGACGCGCGTTGGGCCTTACGTAGACTGAGGCGCTCGCAGCGTAGCGAAACGCCGACTCGCTTCGCGGCACCATCACGCAGGGAGTTACGACCGTGGCAAGTGGCAACGCGATCCGGGGAAGCCGGGTCGGGGCGGGGCCGATGGGCGAGGCCGAGCGTGGCGAGTCCGCGCCGCGTCTGCGCATCTCCTTCTGGTGCTCCAACGGACACGAGACACAGCCGAGCTTCGCGAGCGACGCCCAGGTCCCGGAGACCTGGGACTGCCCGCGCTGCGGCTTCCCCGCCGGACAGGACCGGGACAATCCGCCGGACCCGCCGCGCACCGAGCCCTACAAGACCCACCTCGCGTACGTGCGCGAGCGCCGCAGTGACGCGGACGGCGAGGCGATCCTCGCCGAGGCGCTCGCGAAACTGCGCGGCGAGATCTAGTTCCCTCTCCGTCGGACGCCTTCACTCCTGATCATTAAGGTGGGAACAGCCGGGACAGCTGGGACACCCAAGGAAGAAGGCTGACGTCCGACATGAACGCAGACGGTCGTACCAGGCTCCACCAGACGCCCGAATGGGCCGCGCTGGCCAAGCACCGCGAGCAGCTCGGCGAGGTGCGGCTGCGCGAGCTGTTCGCCGCGGACCCGGAGCGCGGCACCGGCTGGACGCTCCGCGTGGGAGACCTGTACATCGACTACTCGAAGCACCTGGTCACCGACGAGACCCTGCGGCTGCTGCGCGATCTGGCCGCCGCCACCGACGTGTTCGGGCTGCGCGATGCGATGTTCCGCGGTGAGCGGATCAACATCACCGAGGACCGGGCCGTGCTGCACACGGCGCTG
>JODU01000019.1 GCA_000720845.1 Kitasatospora aureofaciens
TCTACACTAGATCGCTCGTCGGCAGCGTCAGATGTGTATAAGAGACAGCACCCACCCCGGTTCACGACAACACCCGCCCGGGCCACCCACCGGGGCCACGCAAACCCCGGGCGAACCACGCACCCCAGTCCCACACCAAAACCCAGGCGAGCCCGGCACCCCCGGCCCACGCGGCCGAGCCCCACGCCCCGGCCCACGCAGACACCCGCGCGAGCCCAGCACCCCCGGCCCACGCAAACCCTGAGACGAACCACGCACCCCAGCCACCGCGCGCCGGGGGGGTGTGGGTGGCGAAGCCCCCACAACGCGCGGCGAAGCCGCGCAAAAACAACGATGGCGAGGAGGTTCGCGCTTTCCGCGAACACGCCTCGCCATCGCCATCGTGCGCCGCCAGGGACTCGAACCCCGGACCCGCTGATTAAGAGTCAGCTGCTCTAACCAACTGAGCTAGCGGCGCCTGCTGACGTCGTAGACCTTAGCACCCTGGTCGGCGGGAGGAAAAATCGAAATCCGCACCGCCGCGCGGGCCGCCCGCACGGCCGCCCAGAGCAGGATCTCGGGGCCGGGCAGCCACGGCTGGCGGGTGTCCGGGGCCACCAGCCAGCGGGACCCGGAGCGCGGAGGCGCCCCCGCGGGGGCCGGTACGGTCACCGCGTCCCCCGCGCCGTGGCACAGCAGCGGCGGCACCTCGCCGGTACGGCCGCTCTCCCGGCCGCGGGCGCTCCACTCCTCCCAGTCGAGCAGCGACGGCAGCCGCTGCGCGGTGCCCGGCGCGGCGAACAGCAGCATCCGGCCGCGGAACTCCGCCACCGGGCCCGATCCCGGGCCGTCGTCCCACAGCCGGTCCAGCATCCGGCGGCCGAAGATCGCGGGAGCGCTCACCACGTCGAAGGCGGAACCGCAGGGCAGGACGACCGGGGCGTCGGGCCGCTCCTCCCAGAGCGAGAGCGTGCTGCGCGGGTACGCGCCCGCCGAGGCCAGCCAGGCGGCGCCGTCCGAGGTGACGTGCGAGACGTGGGGCGTGGCGTTGCGTGTGCTGCTCATGCCGCCCATGTCTACCGGGCGTGCGGGGTCCGCTCCGGTGGGTTACCGGAAACCGGGACACGACGGCCGCGAGGGGAGTATCTTGCCCACCCTCCTGGCATATGCGCCCCGGCTGCTCTGCCGACCGGCCGACCGGCGCCCGGCCGACCGGCCAACGGTTCACTCGGCCGGTTCGCCGCGCATCAGGTCCCGCCCGAACTCGACCATCTTCTTGGCGTAGTCCTCGGTCCACTCGGCGCGCTCGGCGATGTCGGCGGTCGTCAGCCGGTCGAACCGCCTCGGATCGGCCAGCTGGGCCGCGGCGAGTGCCTGGAACTCCATGGCCCGGTCCGCCGCCGCGCGGAACGCCTGGGTCAGCTCGGTGGCCCGTTCCAGCAGGGCCCGGGGGTCGTCGATCGACTCGAGGTCGAAGAAGTGCTCGGGATCGGCGGCCGCCTCCGCCGGCTCGAAGAGCAGGGGCGCGGGGCGTAGCCGCGGTTCGTGCCGACGCGGCGTGGGCTCCGCCATGTCTTCTCCTCCTCGTACGGAACGACGGCCCGTCCCCGGGTGCGGGGGCACTCCGGTGGAGTGGGCCACCGTCCATTGTCCCGCGCCCGCGCAAGAGGGCGGGGCGTGCCCGGAGCCGCGATCCGGTCACACCCCGCCCGTCGGGCCGCGTCAGCCCGCGTACGTCTCGAACTCGGCGATCTTCGGGGTGCCCGAGGCGCTGGTGATCTCGAAGGTGATCTTCTCCAGCGAGACCGGGGAGAAGCCGATCACGCCCGCGCCGGTGCCGGAGGCCAGGACGGCGCCGGTGTCGCGGTTGACGACGCGGTAGGCGCCGATGGTGCCCTCGGAGCCGGCCACCTCCCGGATGTTGATCTTGGAGACGGTGGTGGCGGAGGACCACTTGACGGAGATGGAACCGGTCGCGCCGGCCGGGGACCAGTACGTGCCGAGGTCACCGTCGCGCACGTTGCCGAAGCTGGTGCCGCTCGCCTTGGAGGAGCCGTCCGAGCCGGCCCCGACGCTCAGGTTGGTCCCGTTCGGCGGATCGGTCGGGTCCGGGTCCGTCGGGTCGGTGGGGCCCGGGTCCGTCGGGTCCGGGTCGGTGGGGCCGGTCGGGTCCGGGCTCTGCGGCGTGCAACTGCCGTCCGAGACCTTCAGGCCCTTGTTCGCGCCCGCCGTACCGCTCACGACGGACGGCACGCAGGAGGCGTCGTCGAGGGTGTAGGAGTACGGGATGGACACCGTGGTGTTGGACTTCGGGTCGGGACCGGCCGGGTTGTTGTCCTCGCCGGGCTCGGACCAGGTGACGTTGTCGTAGATGTTGCCGCTGACCTGCCAGGTGCCGGCCTGGTCGGTGTAGAAGGTGCCGAGGACGTCCTTGGAGTCCTCGAAGTAGTTGTTGTCCACCTTGGCCTTGGCGCCGGCCCGGGAGTTGATGCCGGACTCGTTCAGGCTCTTGTAGTGGTTGTTGTACATGTGGGCGATCCCGCCGCGCAGGAGGGGGGCGCGGGAGTCGATGTTCTCGTACAGGTTGTGGTGGAAGGTGACGTAGCCGTTGGAGCGGTCGCTCTCGCTGGACCCGATCAGCCCGCCGCGGCCGGAGTTGCGCAGGACGCTGTAGGACAGGGTCACGTACTGGGTGTTGTCCTTCATGTCGAACAGGCCGTCGTAGCCCTCCGACTCCCCGCCGGAGGCCTCCAGGGTGGAGTGGTCGACCCAGACGTTGCGGACGTCGCTCTCCATGCCGATGGCGTCGCCGCCGTTGGAGGTGGGCGAGCCGGACTTCTTGACGTTCCGTACGGTCACGTTCTGGATGACGATGTTGCTGGCCTCCCGGATGTGGATGCCCAGCTGGTCGAAGACGGCACCGCTGCCGACCCCGACGATCGTGATGTTGCTGACCTGCTTGAGTTCGATCCTGTCGGCCGCGGTGTTGCAGCTGTCGCCCGACACCTTGCTGGTGTTGCCGTGGTTGATGGTGCCCTCGACCTCGATGGTGATCGGGGTGCTGCTGCTGGCCCGGCCGCACAGGGCCTGGTGGATCGCGGTGCCGGTGGTGGCCCGCACGGTCTGGCCGCCCGCGCCGCCGGTCGTGCCGCCGTTCTGGGTCGCGTAGCCGGTGGCGCCGCCGGCCGCTGCCGCCGCCGCCTCGGGCATCGTCAGCACCACACCGGCCGCGGCCGCGAGGGCCAGCGTGCCCAGTGCCGCTTGGAGTCGCAGCGCGACTGGTCGTCTCATCCTCGGTCTCCCCATTCGCCTTCACATGCCGGAACGGATGCCATGGCGTGATCATGTCAATCACACGATGGCGGAAAGCGCTTTCTCGGCGTGAGAATAGGGGGGCGTTCGAGAGCTGACAAGAGTTCAGACACACCCTCGGCTGTTCAGGTTCACAATCGATGTCCATCCAGCTGAACGCTAAGTGGCTGATGTGCGCCCCGGCCGGAGCTGCGGTACGATCATCTTGCCTGATCACGGGGGCCAACTCCCCGCAGCGGGCACTGCGTTGGTGGTCCAAGGAAAGACGCCCCACTTCCCGTGGGGAAATGCAGGTGCAAGGCCTGCCCAGCGCTCGACGAGAACCCCGGTTCCGCACTCGCGGAACCGGGGTTCTTCCGTGTCACGCCCTCTCAGGCCTGCACCACCGGCTCCCGCGTGAACAGCGCGCCCAGCTCCGGTGCGTTGACCCGGCGGTCGGCCAGGCGCAGGCCCTCCCAGACGGTCACCTGGTTCGCGGTGAGGACCGGCTTGCCCAGGTCCTTCTCCAGGGCCGGGATGTGAGCCGCCGTGTGCAGGGCCGTGTCCGGCAGGAGCACCGCCTGGGCCTCCGGGCGGTCGGCGGCGCGGGCCAGCGCCAGCACCTCCTCCTCGGTCCAGGTGCCGACCTCCGCCGCCGTGATGACGCCCGAGCCGACGACGTCGGTCACCTCGAGGCCGGCGGCGCCGAGGAAGTCCGCGAAGAGCCGCGCCACGTCGTCCGGATAGGTCGCGCCGATCGACACCCGCCGCGCCCCGATCTCCTTCGCCGCGTGCACGAAGGCGAAGGAGGTGGAGGAGGCCGGCAGGCCCGCTGCCTGGGCCAGGGCGCGCACCTGTGCGTGGGCGCCGTCCCAGCCGTGCACGAAGCTGCCGCTGGTGCAGGCCCACACCACGGCGTCGGCGCCGGCGAGCCGCAGTTCGGCCACGCCCGCCTCCAGGCGCTGCGGCGAGCCCATCTCGAGGAGCGCGTCCACCCGGTGGGCGTCCTCGCCGATGTCCGTGTGCACCAGGTCCACCCGGATGTCGCTGCCCAGGAGCTGCTCGATGCGTGGGTAGTCGTCCTCGCCGGAGTGGCCCGGGTACAGGAATCCCAGTGCTGTCATGTCCACCCTTCCTGCTGCTGTTCCGTGTCCGGGCCGTCACCGACGCCCGGCATGTCCGCCGCCGCGGGTCCGACCGGGCCCGCCACCGCGGGGTCGACGGGACCCGCGGGTCCCACCACCGCGGGACCGGCCGCACCCGTCGCCGCGGGGCCGAGGCGCGCGGCCGGATCGGTCAGCGCCTGGTACGGCCCCACCGCAGGGGTACCCAGTCGGCGCAGCGCCGCCCACATCGTCACTTGGTTGGCCGAGATCACCGGTATGCGCAGCTCGGCCTCCAGCTGCGGGATGACGTCGTAGGTGGGGAGGTTGGTGCAGGAGATGAACAGGGCGTCCGCCGCTCCCGGCGCGGGCACGGCCCGACGCGCCATGTCGGCCACCTCGCGGTAGGGGACCTGCCAGATGTGCCGGGTCAGTCCCATGAAGGCGCAGCCGGTGATGGTGACGCCGGCCTCGGCGACGTACGCCTCCAGCGCCCGGGTCACGGACACGGTGTACGGCGTCACCAGCGCGACCCGGCGTACGCCCAGCTCGGTCAGCGCGTCGAGCAGCGCGCCCGAGGTGGTGACGGAGGGGACCGCGCCCGCCCAGGTCATCGCCTCGCACATGGCGCGTTCCCCGGCGATGCCGCCGACGAAGCTGCCGGAGGTGCAGGCGTAGGCGACGACCTCGGGCGTGATGGCGTTGAGGGTGCGCACCGCCTCGCCGAGGGTCTCGTGCTCGCTGACCATCCGGGCGAGGTCCAGACTGACCTCGACGGGCACGAAGGGAGTCCGTGTCATGTGCAGTGACACGTCGTCGGGCACCCATCGCCACAGCTCGCGATCGAGCGCGAAGTCGAACGGGGCGACCACGCCGACCCCGCGTTGCGGAGCTGGTCCGCCGAGAAAGGAGATGTCCATGGCACGCACCGGCCTCACACTGAGGAAGGAGAGGGCAACGCACCGTTACGCACGGCCGTGTTGACGAAGGTAGGTTCCGGTGCGAGCGTGGTCAATCCGCCCGCGTCACTCCCAGGTCAACAGCCGGTTAACTTCCGCGTCACCACCGAACCGCCCCGCTTCCACCGACCGGAGACAGGCCGCCGATGACCACGTCCCCGCCCCCGTCCGCGCCCGCGCCGGCCCCCCTGCCGACCCTCCTCGTCCTGGACGCCGAGCCGCCGCCCCGGCTGGGCCGGCTGACCGGCCGGGCCCGGATCGAGCACGCCGACGCGGCGACGCTGGCCGAGCGGCTGCCGCACGCCGACGTCCTGCTGGTGTGGGACTTCACCTCGCACGCGGTGCGCGAGGCCTGGCCCGGCGGCGGCCCGCGCCCGCGCTGGGTGCACACGGCGAGCGCCGGCGTGGACCATCTGATGTGCCCCGAGCTGGCCGCGTCGGACACGGTGGTGACCAACGCGCGCGGCGTCTTCGACCGGCCGATCGCCGAGTACGTCGCCGCGCTCGTCCTGGCGATGGCCAAGGATCTGCCCACGACGCTGCGCCTCCAGGGCGAGCGGACCTGGCGGCACCGCGAGTCGACGCGGGTGGCCGGAACACGCGCCTGCGTGGTGGGCTCCGGCCCGATCGGCCGGGCGATCGCGAGCACGCTGGAGGCGCTCGGCGTCACCACCGCGCTGGTCGGCCGCGCCGCGCGCCCCGGTGTGCACGGCCCCGAGGACCTGGACCGGCTGCTGGCCGGGGCCGACTGGGTGGTGGCGGCGGCGCCGCTCACCGAGGACACGCGCGGCATGTTCGACGCCCGGCGGTTCGCTCTGATGCGGCCCTCCGCCCGGTTCGTGAACGTGGGGCGCGGCGGGCTGGTCGTCGAGGAGGACCTGGTCGAGGCGCTGACCGCGCGCCGGATCGCGGGCGCCGCCCTGGATGTGCTGAGCCACGAACCCCTGGCTCCGGACAGCGCCCTGTGGGAGGTGCCGGAGCTGATCGTCTCGCCGCACATGAGCGGGGACACGATCGGCTGGCGGGACGAACTGGGCGCGCAGTTCGTGGAGTTGTTCGAAAGCTGGGCGGCGGGCGGACCGCTGGCCAACGTGGTCGACAAAGAGCGTGGATACGTGCCCGGACACTGACGTCGCCGACGTCTCCGACCCGCGGAGGGTGCCACATGACCGACCTCACCGAGCTGACCGCCGTACAGCTCGTCGACGGCTACCGCAAGGGCGAGTTCAGCCCCGTCGAGGCGGCCCGGGCGGTCCTGGAGCGGGCCGGGCGGATCCAGCCGGAGGTGAACGCCTTCGTCCGGCTGACCGGTGAGGAGGCGCTGGACCAGGCCCGGCGGGCCGAGGAGCGGTGGCGCCGCGGGGAGCCGTGCGGTCTTCTCGACGGGGTGCCGGTGACGGTGAAGGACATCCTGCTGACGCGCGGTCAGCCGACCCTGCGCGGTTCCCGGGCCGTCTCCGCCGACGGTCCCTGGGACGAGGACGCGCCGTCCGTGGCGCGGCTGCGCGAGCACGGCGCGGTGTTCGTCGGCAAGACCACGACCCCGGAGTACGGCTGGAAGGGCGTGACGGACTCGCCCCTGTCCGGCGTCACCCGCAACCCGCACGACCCGTCCCGTACCGCGGGCGGTTCCAGCGGGGGCGCGGCGGCGGCGCTGGCGCTCGGGGCGGGGCCGCTGGCGCTGGGCACGGACGGCGGCGGCAGCGTGCGCATCCCGGCGTCCTTCTGCGGCGTCTTCGGCCTGAAACCGACGTACGGCCGGGTGCCGCTGTACCCGGCGAGTGCGTTCGGCACGCTCGCGCACGTCGGCCCGATGACCCGGGACGCGGCGGACGCGGCGCTGCTGCTGGACGTCATCGGCACCCCGGACGCCCGGGACTGGTCGGCGCTGGGCCCGGCCCCCGGGTCGTACACCGAGGCCCTGTCGGGCGGGGTGCGGGGGCTGCGGGTGGCGTACTCGCCCTCGCTCGGCGGGCAGGTGGCGGTGCGTCCGGCGGTGGCCGGGGCGGTACGGCGGGCGGTGGAGCGGCTGGCGGGTCTCGGCGCGTACGTGACGGAGGCCGACCCCGACTTCTCCGACCCGGTGGGCGCCTTCCACACCCTGTGGTTCAGCGGGGCGGCACGGGTGGTGCAGCACCTGCGGGCCGGGCAGCGGGAGCTGCTGGACCCGGGGCTGCGGGAGATCGTCGGGGCGGGGACTCGGTACTCGGCGCTGGACTATCTGGCGGCGGTGGACGTCCGGATGGAGCTGGGGCGGCGGATGGGCGCCTTCCACCAGGAGTACGACGTGCTGGTGACGCCGACGCTGCCGATCACGGCGTTCGAGGCGGGGGTGGAGGTGCCTAAGGGGTCGCGGTATCGGCGGTGGACGGGGTGGACGCCGTTCACGTATCCGTTCAATCTCACGCAGCAGCCGGCCTGCACCGTGCCGGTGGGGGTGGACGGGGACGGGCTGCCTGTGGGGATGCAGATCGTCGCGGCGCGGCACCGGGACGACCTGGTGCTGCGGGCCGCGCACGCGCTGTACGGGGCGGGGGCAGCGGGTACGCCGGTCCAGTAGTGACCGGCGTGGGTGTGGGTGCAGGGGGCGCCGACCGGCGCCGGCCGGGCGCCTCCCCCGGTGCCTGAACGGCCTGGGAGGTACCCCCAGCGCCCGCCCGTGCCGTCCCGGCGGCACGACTGCCCGCAGCTACGGTGCCCGGCGGAAGCTGAGCGTCTCCCCCGCCGCCCCCGTGCGCCACAGGTCGTTGCAGGCCTCGGCCATGGTGTCGAGGCCCTCGGTGATGCGGCCCCAGACGGTGCCGGGGACCCAGCCCACGTCGCCGTTGAGGAGCAGGTTGTTGCGTTCGTAGAACAGGGCGAGGTCGACGAGGGTGGTGCCGGGGCGGACCTCGCGGTCGTAGCCGTAGGCCTTCGTGCCCAACTCGGCACCCGCGAAGGCGAAATAGCACAAGTCGCCCGGAATGGGGGTGACCGTCGGATTCTCCAGCGGGGGTTCGGATGTCGCGAAGGGCGGGAAAAGGGCGTAGATCTCGTTGCGGGCGTATTTGGCGTGGTACACGTCGCCGCCGAGGGGGAGCGCGTCCCAGACGGCCGCGCAGGTGACCGGGGCCCGTTCGTCGAGCAGTTGGGCCGTGCAGGTGATCCCGCGCTTGACCAGCGAGACTTCGATGAAGCGATCAGCCATGCCCTCCATGGCAGTGCCCCGCGGCCCCTCGGTCAAGGGCGCCGGGCCGATGTATCGGACTGAAAAAGATCGGCATAACCTGCCCGCCTTCGGGTAGCTGCGCGCCCATGGCTCCACCACACAGAACCCCTCCATGGGGTATATCCGACCAAAGGCCCAGGACAGCCGGGCCCACTCGCCGGTCGCTGCTCGCGGGGGTCGCGGCGCTCGGCGCGCTGGGGGCGGCCGGCTGCTCGCGGGTGGCCACCGCCTCCGACGTGAAGGGAGGCGACCTGCTCGACCGGCTGCGGGCCCAGGGCGTGGCCCGGCTCGGCATCGCGGGCGAGGTCCCCTTCGGGTACATCGACAAGAACGGCGAGCTGACCGGCGAGGCCCCGGAGCTGGCGAAGGTCATCTTCAAGCGGCTCGGAGTGGACCGGGTGCAGCCCGTGCCGACGGAGTTCGGCTCCCTCATCCCGGGCCTGGCGTCCCAGCAGTTCGACGTCGTGGCGGCCGGGATGTACATCAACGCCGAGCGCTGTGAGCAGGTCATCTTCTCCGACCCCGACTACCAGATGCTCGACGCGTACATCGTGCGCAAGGGCAATCCGCTCGGGCTGCACAACTACCGGGACGTCGTCAAGAAGAAGGCCAAGTTCGCGACCGGCACCGGCTACGCCGAGATCGCCTACGCGGTGGAGCACGGGTACAAGGAGGACGACATCCTGATCGTCCCCGACCAGGTGGCCGGACTCAACGCCGTCGAGTCCGGGCGCGTGGACGTCTTCGCGGGGACCGCGCTGACCGTCCGGGACGTGGTGAAGAAGTCCAGCAAGGCCGAGGCGACCAAGGCCTTCGCACCGCTGGTCGACGGCAAACCGCACGTCGACGGCGGCGCCTTCGCCTTCCGTCCGGACGAGACCAACCTGCGGGACGCCTTCAACGTCGAGCTGCAGAAGCTCAAGAAGAGCGGCGAACTGCTGCGCATCCTCAAGCCCTTCGGTTTCACCCAGAACGAGATGACCGATCTGACCGCGAAGGAGCTCTGCGGCGGATGACCTCGGGACTGTGGGAACTCGTACTCCAGGGCGTCTGGGTCACCGTCCAGCTGCTGTTCTTCAGCTCGTTGCTGGCGGCGGCCGTCTCTTTCGTGGTCGGCATCGCGCGCACCCACCGGCTGTGGATCGTCCGCTTCCTCGCGGGCTTCTACACCGAGGTGTTCCGCGGGACCTCCGCGCTGGTGATGATCTTCTGGGTCTTCTTCGTGCTGCCCCCCGCCTTCGGCTGGCAGCTGGTGCCGATGTGGGCGGGCACGCTGGCGCTCGGTCTGACCTACGGGGCCTACGGCTCCGAGATCGTGCGCGGCGCGCTGGCCGCGGTCGACCCGGCGCAGAAGGAGGGCGGCATCGCGCTCAGCTTCACGCCCTGGCAGCGGATGAAGCTGATCCTGCTGCCGCAGGCGGTGCCGGAGATGATCCCGCCCTTCTCCAACCTGCTGATCGAACTGCTCAAGGGCACCGCCCTGGTCTCGATCATGGGCATGGGCGACCTGGCCTTCAGCGCCAACCTGGTGCGCCTGGCGCTCCAGGAGAGCGCGGAGATCTACACGTACGTCCTGCTGATCTACTTCGTGATCGCGTTCCTGCTCACGCGGGTGATGCGCGGCCTGGAGAAGAAGCTGAAGGCGGGCGTCGGAAAGGCTCCGGCGAAGAAGACGGCGGCCGTGCGCGTGCCTGAGGGAAGTGGTGTGTCGTGAAATGGGACTGGAGCGCGGTCTCCGACTTCATGCCGCACTTCTGGGACGGTCTGCTGGTCACCCTGCAGATCCTGGTCCTCGGCTCGCTGGTCTCCTTCGGTCTCGGCCTGGTGTGGGCGCTGCTGATGCGGGTGCCGAGCCGCTGGGTGACCTGGCCGGTCGGTGTGGTCACCGAGTTCGTCCGGAACACCCCGCTGCTGGTGCAGCTGTTCTTCCTGTTCTACGTGCTGCCCGAGTGGAACATCACCTTCTCGGCGCTCACCACCGGTGTGGTCGCCATCGGCCTGCACTACTCGACGTACACGATGCAGGTCTACCGGGCCGGCATCGAGGGCGTGCCGGTCGGCCAGTGGGAGGCCGCGACGGCGCTGAACCTGCCGCTGAGGCGCACCTGGACGGCGGTCATCCTGCCGCAGGCGATCCGCCGCGTGGTGCCCGCCCTCGGCAACTACGTGATCTCCATGCTCAAGGACACGCCGCTGCTGATGGCGATCACGGTGCTGGAGATGCTCGGCGAGGCACGACTGTTCTCGCAGCAGAACTTCCAGTTCACCGAGCCCCTGACGGTGATCGGTGTGGCCTTCATCATCATCTCCTACCTGGCCTCCCTTGCCCTGCGAGCCCTGGAGCGACGCCTTGCCCACTGACACTCTTCCCAACCCCGAGAAAAGCCCCGAGCGCAGCTCCGGCGAGCTGATACGCCTGGAGCAGGTCACCAAGCGGTTCGGGGACAACACCGTCCTCGACCACCTGGACTTCTCCGTCGACGCCGGCAAGCACGTCACCCTGATCGGCCCGTCCGGTTCGGGCAAGACGACGATCCTGCGGCTGCTGATGACGCTCCTCAAGCCCGACGAGGGCACGATCACCGTGGACGGGCAGAAGCTCTTCCCGGCGACCGAGAAGGAGCGGCGCGAGGTCCGCAAGCAGATCGGGATGGTGTTCCAGCAGTTCAACCTGTTCCCGAACATGAGCGTCCTGCGCAACATCACCGAGGCGCCGGTCACGGTGCTCGGGATGTCCAAGGACGAGGCGGTGGAGCGGGCCAAGGGCCTGCTCGACATGGTGGGCCTGGCCGACAAGTGCGACGCCCGGCCGGCCCAGCTCTCCGGCGGCCAGCAGCAGCGGGTGGCGATCGCCCGGGCGCTGGCGATGCGCCCGAAGGTGCTGCTGCTCGACGAGGTGACCTCGGCGCTCGACCCGGAGCTGGTCGCGGGCGTCCTGGACCTGCTGCGGGACATCGCCCGCAGCACCGACATCACCATGCTCTGCGTGACCCACGAGATGAACTTCGCCCGGGACATCTCGGACCAGGTCCTGATGTTCGACTCGGGCCGGGTCATCGAGGCCGGTCCGCCGGAGAAGATCTTCAGCGAGCCGGAGCACGACCGGACGCGGGAGTTTCTCAGCGCGGTCCTGTAATTGCGCGCCGCGCCTGCCCCAACGCCCGAGGTCGCGACGTTGGGGCAGGCCGGAGGCATATGCCAGTGGGCCTGCGCCGCAGATGAGGGCCCCGAAATCCGGTCAACACCCCCTCCCGAGTGGCCGCTTGGCGGCTATCGTGAACGCACGGACGCACCAGCGAGCGCAGGGGGAGACCACCGTGGCGCTGCAGCACCAGCCGACCGCGCCGCACCACTCGGCCCAGGACGCCCTGCGCGTGCTGGAGACGGTGGCGCGGCACACCTCCGGTGTCACCGACACCGAGATCGGCCGCGGGAGCGGCCTCGACCGGGAGCGGCTGACCCCGCTCCTGCGCATGCTCCGCCGCGAGGGCTACGTCGAGCAGACCGCCGACGGCGCGTACGTCACCGGGGAGGCGCTGGCCCGCCTCGGCTCGGCCCACGGCCGCGAGCAGGCCCTGCGCGAGAAGCTCCAGCGCACCCTGGACCGGCTGCGCGACTCGGTGGGCGCCGCCGTCTACATCAGCCGGTACGTGGACGGAGAGGTCAGCGTCACCCAGTACGCCGACAGCCCGGCCACGCCGAGGGTGAACGAGTGGGTGGACTTCCGCGTCTCCGCGCACGCCACCGCGGTGGGCAAGTCCCTGCTGACCCAGCTGGACCACGCGGGCCGCCGGGACCACCTGTCCCGGCACCGGATGGCCCGCCTGACCTCGCGGACGATCACCAGCGACAAGCTGCTGCTGTCCCGGCTGGAGTCCCAGCCGGCCACCGTTCCCGTCCTCGACCTCCAGGAGTACGCGGTGGGCACGGTCTGCGCGGCCGTCCCGATCACCGCCGGTTCCGCCGTGGGCTGTCTGGCGCTGTCGCTCCCGGTCGAGCACGCCCACCGGCTGCGCCGGGCCGCGGACGAGCTGAACCGGAGCGCGGCCCCGGTGCTGCTGTCCCTGGCGATCTAGAGCCTGTCCCGCGGCCGGTCCGGGACTGGTCACGAGCACTGCTCGGGACCGGGTAGTATTTTCGTCGTCGCCGACCGCGGGAAGCGGACGGCGGGAGTCATGCGCCGCTAGCTCAGTTGGTTAGAGCAGCTGACTCTTAATCAGCGGGTCCGGGGTTCGAGTCCCTGGCGGCGCACAGCGGAAGGGCCCCCTCGTTTCGACGAGGGGGCCCTTCGCCCGTTCAGGGCACCCGTTCAGAAGGTGACGTCCGAGCACGCGTAGAACGCGTTGCCCGTGTCGTGGACGGTCCACACCGCGAGGATCACGTGGTGCCCGCTCAGCCCGGACGGCAGCGTGCCGCTGTGGGAGAGGGTGGCCGGGGGCTGCTTGCCGCCGTAGGGCACCGTGAAGAACGGGGTGAGGTTGAGGTCGGACCGGGACAGGTTGTGGTTCTGGTTCCAGCCCGGCTTGGTGACGTAGTACTTGAAGTCGGTCGTGGCGTGCCGGGCGGTGAACTGCCAGCGGAAGGTGTAGCTCTGCCCGCCGTTCACCTTGGTGGTCGGCCACGCCTGGCCGTTCGGCTGCTTGGGGCTGTCGAGCGCGGCGAACGACCCGTGGCCCGCGGAACAGATCTGCCCGTCGGCCGGCCCGGAGGCCGGGAAGCCCTTGGGTCCCTCGACGCTCTGCGGCTCCCACTGGATGGCGCCGCACCCGCCGACCGTGCCGTTCTGGCACACCTTCTGCCGGCTGACGGGCAGGTCGGTGTAGCCGTGACCGCTGGCGCCGCCGGACGAGAGGACGAGGGCTCCGGTGGTCGCCATGCCCAGCGCGGCCGCGTACAACTTGGTCCTTGTGCGCATACTGCTGCTCCCTGTGACGTGTGGGGAAGTTCAGTGAGCCGTGCAGGTCTAGACCAAGTTCAGATTATTGCCGTGAGTTGAACATGTCCATACCAAAGGTGGAACGGGCTGCCCGGCCGCACCGGGCAGGTCAGGCCCCCGTGTCCCGGCGTCCCGCGCAGAACGCCACCGTCAGGTCCTTCACGAGCACCTTGCGCTCGTAGTCGTCCAGTTCGACCAGCCCGCGCATGGTCAGCCGGGTCACCGTGTCCTCCACCGAGTCCACGACCGAGGTGAGCACGCTCGCCCGCTGCGCCGCGTCCAGCGCGGCGATCCGGCGCCGGTGCATCGCGGCGGCGACCTCCGGGGCGTACTCCACCCGGACCGGCCGCACCGAGAACACCTCCAGGCCGACCGGCGCCGCGTCCGCCGCCACCAGCCGGGTCAGCGTGTCGCCGGCCACGTCCGCCGAGCTGCGGACCGTGCCGAGCGGCTCCACCGGGACCCGGGCCAGCGCCGCCTCGACGCACTCGCGCAGATACGTCTCGTGGTCCTCGACGCCCAGCGTGGCCTTCGCGGTGTCCCGCACCCGCCACACCACCAGCGTCACCGCCCTGAGCGCGACCCCGTTGCCGTCCGCCGCGGGCATCGGCTCGCTGCGCCAGTGCCGCAGCCGCACGTCCACCCGGCGGCGCAGCAGCAGCGGGTTCACCCACATCAGGCCGGTGCGCCGGACCGTCCCCCGGTAGCGGCCGAACAGACCGAGCACCCAGGCCCGTCCGGTCCGGCCCCGGGCGAGTCCGCCGAAACCGAACATCCCCAGCGCCCCCGCCGCCGCGTACGCCGCCCACTGCGCGGGGCCGAGCCCGGCGCCCGCGTACACCGGCAGCCCCAGCGCCTGGGCCGTGAGCGGCGGCACCAGACCGGCCCACCAGGAGGTGGCCGCGCACCCGGCCGCCCCGCACAGACCGGCGGCCACGCCCGCGGCGCCGGGCAGCACCCGGGCCGGACGTTCCGTCAGTTCCGGGTCGACCCGGGGCGCGGGGCGCGGCCGGGCGGCGACGGGGCGCCGGGTGCTCCGCCGCTCGCCCGGCCGCTCCCCGGTCCCCTGCCGCCTGGCGACGACCGCGGTCGGCAGCGGCACCGGCGCCGGGTCGGGGTCGTCACGGAACAGCAGGTGGACCGGGATCTCGGTGGTGGCCTCGTTGTGGATGAGCCGGACGGACCGCTGACCGGTGGCCGCCGCGGGCTCCTCCGGTGCCGTCGCCGTGGTCTCCGGATTCGTCGACGATGTCGTACTCATGCGTGCTCCAGCCTCCGCGCCAGACGCGTCATGAACGGGTGATCACCCCGGTGCGGTCAGGAGAAGAGCCGCCGCCAGGTCTCCGGGCCCGGGTGGCCGTCGGCCGCTCCGCCGCGCCACCCCTGGGCGCGCTGGAAGGCCTGGACACCCCGCCGGTCCGCCTCGCCCCAGCGCGGACCCGGTCCCTTCGTGTAGTGCGTGCCGAACCCCTTCTTCACCAGCTGCCTGCCGAGCCGGGTGACGTACGGGTTGTCCGCGCCCGGACCGAACATCGCCCGGCCGGGATATCCGGCCACCCCGTGGGAGGCCGGGCCCGCCGCCCCGCGCGGCGCGTCCTCGGCACCCGCCGTGCCCGTCTTGCCCTCCGTGACCCCCTTGTAGCGGTAGGGCAGGTACTTGGCGGAGTTGCTCCAGTAGGCGTAGGGCGTGTCGAGCTTGCGGGTGTGCGGCGGGGTCTGCTCGTACGCCGTGTAGGCGGTGTGCGTGCCGTCCGTCCAGCCGCCGAAGATCACCACGTGGGAGCCCTCCTGGGGGTCGGACGCGTTGTGGTACAGCAGGATGTCGCCGGGCTGGAGCTCCTCCTTGGTGATGCGGTCGGCGACGGTGGCGAGGCTGCCGGTCCATTCGTTGGCGGGCAGCTTCCAGGCCATCGACACGAAGCCCGAGCAGTCCTGCCGGTAACCGTCGGACCAGTAGGCGGTCATGCTGTACGGCACCTTCGCGGCCACCCAGGTGCCGGCCCGTTCGATGATCTCCGCACGGGTGACGCCGGCCAGCTCCGCACCGGCCGGGGGCGCCGCGGGCCGGCCGGTCGTGCCGTGCAGCGGACCCCGGGGTCCCTGGGGGGTGCCGGGCTCGTCACCGGCGGGAGCGCCCGGCCGCTGGGGGGCGTGCGCGGCCGCGGGGAGCGCCGCCGCCTGCCCGGCGCCGAGGGCGGACACGGCGGTGGCGGAAGCGGCGGCGGTGGCCACGACCAGCGCGCGGTACGCCGCCGGATGGGCGAGCGCGCGCCCTGCCGGGGCGTGCGGCAGAACGCGCCGCCAGTGACGGCAGCCGGCGCAGTCGCAGTCGCTCGCGGGCTCGATCTCCTCGAATACGGGAGTCTCCATTGCGATTCCCCTCACACTCCCGACGGGCAGGTCCGCGGCGGTGCACTTCGGTACATGTCGGCCAGTTTCGCAACTGTCTTCCGTACGCGCATGTTGACGGTCCGAATGATGTACCCGGCGGACGCGGACGGCGGGCGGGGCCGCGGGCGGTGGTCCGGAGCACCGGTCGGCATCGGGTAGAGTCGTGCAGGTCAGCAGGCGCCGCTAGCTCAGTTGGTTAGAGCAGCTGACTCTTAATCAGCGGGTCCGGGGTTCGAGTCCCTGGCGGCGCACCGACAGTCGAAGGCCCTCCGTATCACACGGGGGGCCTTCGGTGTATCCCGCGCCGGGACGTCTTGCGATCATGACGAACGCCGTAGAACCCTGGTCCGGTTGGGGGGCCGGGTGCCGAGGGGGGCATCATGCAACCGGGGGCTGCCATTCCATGTCTATATAAGGTGTGGATGCCGTGGTGACAGTGACCCGCCACTGTGACGTCCGTGACGGTCGAGGGGGACCGGAGCAGGCGAAGGAAGCGACGAAACACGCATGACCCGCGTGTGGGGGGAATGACTCATGACGTCGACGCCGACGGGCGCCGGGCCGGACCACGACCCGTCCCAGACCACCCAGCTCCGGGTGCCCGGGCACCGGAACTGGAACACCGGTTCGTTCCGCCGGATAAAGAAGACGCTCCCGAAGTACGACTACGAGCACTACAGCCGCCTCGCGGGCCCCCTCACCCAGCCCGACCCGAACAAGCCGTACCGGGTGCAGTACCGCTCGCTGATCTCGCAGGAGCCGCACCGCATCCGGGTCGCCCTGATGCTGGCCGCCGCCCCGCTGCTGTCGGTGGTGCTGCTGGTCTGGCTGCTCCAGCCGGAGCACTGGACCGAGCGCGACTACGTGGCCTTCGACTGGCTGCCCGCGCTCGACATCGTGATGCTCGTGGCGATCGGCCTGATCGAGCTGTTCCGCTGTCTGAACGTGCTGTCGAACGCACACGCCACCCTGGTCGCCCGCGACCCGGTCCCGGTGGTGCCCGAGACCGGCACCCGGGTCGCCTTCCTCACCTCCTTCGTGCCCGGCAAGGAGCCGCTGGAGATGGTGACGAAGACCCTGGAGGCGGCCGTGAAGATCCGCCACCGCGGTCTGATGCACGTCTGGCTCCTCGACGAGGGCGACGACCCGGAGGTGAAGGAGGTGTGCGCGCGCCTGGGCGTGCACCACTTCTCCCGCAAGGGCGTCGCGAAGTGGAACCGGAAGAAGGGCCCGCACCGCGCCAAGACCAAGCACGGCAACTACAACGCCTGGCTGGAGGCGCACGGCGACGACTACGACTTCTTCGCCTCCGTCGACACCGACCACGTGCCGCTGCCCAACTACCTGGAGCGGATGCTCGGCTTCTTCCGCGACCCGGACGTCGGCTTCGTCATCGGCCCGCAGGTCTACGGCAACTACGACAACCCGATCACCAAGGCCGCCGAGTCGCAGCAGTTCCTCTTCCACGCGCTGATCCAGCGCGCCGGCAACCGCTACGGCGGGCCGATGTTCGTGGGCACCTCCAACGCGGTGCGCATCAGGGCGCTCAAGCAGATCGGCGGCCTGTACGACTCGATCACCGAGGACATGGCGACCGGCTTCGAGATGCACCGCCACAAGAACCCGGTCACGGGCCGCAAGTGGCGCTCGGTGTACACCCCGGACGTGCTCGCGGTCGGCGAGGGCCCGAACGCCTGGACGGACTTCTTCACCCAGCAGATGCGCTGGTCGCGAGGGACGTACGAGACGATCCTCAAGCAGTACTGGAAGGGCTGGTACTCGCTGCCGCCGAGCAAGCTCTTCAACTACACGATGATGATCATCTTCTACCCGATGTCGGCCCTCAACTGGATCCTGGCGGCGCTGAGCTGCTGCCTGTTCCTGGGCCTGGGCGCCTCCGGCGTCAACATCGACCCGGCGGTGTGGCTGATGCTGTACGGCAACGCCTCCGCGCTCCAGATCGGCCTGTACGTCTGGAACCGCCGCCACAACGTCTCGCCGCACGAGCCGGAGGGCTCCGGCGGTGTGGCCGGCATGATCATGTCCGCGCTGTCGGCGCCGCTGTACGCCAAGGCGCTCATCGACTCCGTGCTGCGCCGCAAGAGCAAGTTCGTGGTGACCCCGAAGGGCGACTCGGCCAGCCCGGACACCCTGTTCGGGACCTTCCGGTACCACTGGTACTTCATCGTGATCTTCGCCGGTTCGATCGCCGCCGGCATCGTCCTCGGCCACTCGCACCCCGCGATGATCATCTGGGCGACCTTCGCGCTGCTGATCACCGCGTCGCCGATGTTCGCCTGGCGCCACGAGCTGAGGAAGGCGAAGAAGCGGCCGCCGGTCGCGGCGGCGGAGCCCGCGCCGCCGGTCCCGCCGCAGCAGCAGGCGCCGTACGGGCAGCACGCGCCGCAGCAGAAGCCCAGCTGGGCCGCCTCCGCCGACGGGGGCGACGACCAGACCATGCAGATCGCCCTTGGTGGACTTGGGGGACGTAAGGAATGAAAGACCGTGCCGGCCGCCGCCGCGCCCGTCGCTTCGCGATAGGTACGGCGGTGGTACTAGCGCTGGCCGGGATGAACGGGCCGTGGCTCTACCGCTTCGGGACCGAGAAATACCACCAGTACAAGATCAACCAGCCGGAGTACAAGGCCGCCAACGGCAAGTGGGAGATCATCGAGTTTCCCGAGAAGTACCGGCAGAACACCATCCACGCGGCGCTGCTGCGCACCGGCAAGGTGCTGATGGTCGCCGGGTCCGGCAACAACCAGGACAACTCCGACGACAAGCAGTACGACACCCGGATCTGGGACCCCGTCAAGGGCACCGTCAAGAAGGTGCCGACGCCCACCGACCTGTTCTGCACCGGCCACACCCAGCTCGCCAACGGCAACCTGCTGATCGCGGGCGGCACCAAGCGGTACGAGAAGCTCAAGGGCGACGTCACCAAGGCCGGCGGCCTGATGGTCGTCCACAACGAGAACCCGGACAAGCCGATCACCCTGCCGGCCGGCACCAGGTTCACCGGCAAGGAGAACGGCAAGACCTTCGTCTCCAAGGACCCGGTCCTGGTGCCTCGCGCGACGAAGGTCTTCGACCCGGCGACCGGCGAGTTCCTGCGCAACGACCCGGGGCTCGGCCGGATCTACGTCGAGGCGCAGCGAAGCGGCAGCAAGTACGAGACGGGCACGGAGGACAACTACCGCGTCCAGGGCCTGTCGGGTGCCGACGCCCGCAACACCTACGGCATCGCGCAGAAGCTCGCCCTCGACAAGAAGGACTTCCAGGGCATCCGGGACGCCTTCGAGTTCGACCCGGTCGCCGAGAAGTACATCAAGGTCGACCCGATGCACGAGGCCCGCTGGTACCCGACGCTCACCACGCTGGGCGACGGCAAGATCCTCAGCGTCTCCGGCCTCGACGACATCGGCCAGCTGGTCCCGGGCAAGAACGAGGTCTACGACCCGGAGACCAAGCAGTGGACCTACACCGACAAGGTCCGCCAGTTCCCGACGTACCCGGCGCTGTTCCTGATGCAGAACGGCAAGGTCTTCTACTCGGGTGCGAACGCCGGCTACGGCCCCGACGACGTGGGCCGCACCCCGGGCATCTGGGACGTGGAGACCAACAAGTTCACCAAGGTCCCCGGCATGAGCGACGCGAACATGCTGGAGACGGCGAACACGGTGCTGCTGCCGCCCGCGCAGGACGAGAAGTACATGGTGATCGGCGGCGGCGGGGTCGGCGAGTCCGAGCTGTCCAGCGAGAAGACCCGGATCGCCGACCTCAAGGCGGACGACCCGAAGTTCGTGGACGGGCCGTCACTGGAGAAGGGCACGCGCTATCCGCAGGCCTCGGTCCTGCCCGACGACAGCGTGCTGGTCTCCGGCGGCTCGGAGGACTACCGCGGCCGCGGTGACTCCAACATCCTCCAGGCGCGGTTGTACCACCCGGACACCAACGCGTTCGAGCGGGTCGCCGATCCGCTGGTGGGACGCAACTACCACTCCGGTTCGATCCTGCTGCCCGACGGGCGCCTGATGTTCTTCGGCTCGGACTCGCTCTACGCCGACAAGGCCAACACCAAGCCGGGCAAGTTCGAGCAGCGGATCGAGATATACACGCCGCCGTACCTGTACCGGGACTCGCGGCCGGACCTGTCCGGCGGGCCGCAGACCATCGCGCGCGGTGAGTCGGGGACGTTCACGTCGCGGGCGGCGTCGACGGTCAAGAAGGTGCGGCTGATCCGGCCGAGCGCGTCGACTCACGTCACGGACGTGGATCAGCGGTCCATCGCGCTGGACTTCACGGCGGACGGGGACAAGCTGACGGTGACGGTGCCGGAGGGCAGGAACCTGGTGCAGTCGGGGTGGTACATGATGTTCGTGACCGACGGGGAGGGGACGCCCAGCAAGGCGGAGTGGGTGCGGGTGCCGTAGCGCTGTCGGGCGCGGGTGGCGTCGTGGCTGACCGCGCCCACGCGGCGGTAGCCGCACATGTCACGGCCCCGCGCCCGTAGGGCGTTTATCCTTGCGCCAGTTTCAGGGCGTACTCGGGGTACCACTCCCCCGCCTTCGGGCCGCCCTTGCATTCGCCGTCGGACTCTCCCGGGCGCTTGACCCACAGGTAGGCGTCCACGAGAGGGTCGGCGGTCTTCGTCGTCGGGGTTTCGCCGAGGGCCCGGCCCGGGGGGTTGCACCAGCGTTCGTCGGGGGCGCCCTCGGTGTAGGGGCCGTTGCCGTTGCGGCTGGTGTCGATGACGAAGTGCTTGCCGCCCACCTTGGCGGAGAGCTGCTTGCCGTAGGCGATGGAGTCCTCGGTGCGGTAGAAGTTCGACACGTTGACCGCGAAGCCGTCGGCCTGGTCGATGCCGGCCCGCTTCAGGGGGTCGAAGATCTGGTCGGGGTGGCCCCAGCCGGCGTTGCCCGCGTCCAGGTACACCTTGGTGTTCTTCAGGGCGCCGAGCTTGTCGACCGCGCCCTTGAGCAGGTCGTAGCGCTCCTCGTGGAACTCCTGCGGGGTGCAGCCGTCGACGAGGTGGAGCACCGCGTCCGGTTCCAGGACGACGGTGGCGGCACGGTCGCCGATGCCCTTGGCCACGCCGTCGACGAAGGAGCGGTAGGCGTCGCCGTCGGCGGCGCCGCCGCCCGAGTACTGGCCGCAGTCGCGGTGCGGGATGTTGTAGAGGACGAGCAGCGCGGTGCGGCCGGCCTCGTCGGCGGCCTCGGTGAAGCCGCGGGCCTGCTCCTCGGGGTTCTCCGGGCTGATCCACTCGCCGGTCGGCTGCTGGGCGATCTTGCGGATCTGTTCGGCCTGGTCCTTCTTGCCCGCCTCGGTCAGGGAGGCGACCTGCCGGGCCGCGGTGCCGTCGGGGTTGACCCAGAACGGGTCGGTCTCCCTGGGCTGTTGCGTGATCCCGGCGCCCGCGCCCTTGTCGTCGTCCCCGTCGCCGGACGAGGAGCAGCCCGCGAGCAGCAGGGCCGCCGCCCCCAGCGCCGCAGTCGCCGCAGCTCGCCTCCTGGACACGTTTCCGGCCGGCTTGCTGCCGTACATCCAACCCCCCTGGTGCACTGTTCCGAGGCTCAATCCTGACATACGCCCACTGCCCCCACGCGGTTCCCGGGCGGGGGCGGTGGGGTTGTGCTAGGAGGCGGTTCCGGTCAGGTAGGCGGAGACGACGACGTTGGCCGTGTAGCCGGCGGTGGCGCGGTCGAAGGTGCCGCCGCAGGTGATGAGGCGGAGTTCGGCGCGTTCGGAGTCGCGCGGCCCGTAGGCCTGCTGGGCGTCGAAGCCGTCGCGGGTGAGGACCTGGACGTCGTCGACGGTGAACTCGGCGACCTCGGCGTCGTCGCGGACCACCCGGATCGTCTCGCCGGGTTCCAGGGTGCTCAGCTCGTAGAAGACGGCGGGCCGGGTCTCGGTGTCGACGTGGCCGACCATCAGGGCGGTGCCGACCGCTCCGGGGGTGACGCCGGCCGCGTACCAGCCGACGGCGCCGGGCTGGTCGAAGGGCGGGGGCTCGATGGCGCCCTTGCCGTCGAGGCCGCGGGCCACGACGGGGGCGTCGATGCCGAGTCCGGGGACGTCCAGCCGCTGCGGCCGGGCGTCGCCGAGCGGTGTGTGGGCCGGCGGCAGGGGGACGTCGGGGGGCCGCCCGGCCGCCGCCATGTCGCCGGTGGCCGGCCGGGATATGCCCTCGCGCACGTCGGTGGCCTCGCGGCCCCACAGCCACAGCCCGAGGAGCAGCACCGCCCAGGCGATGCCGGTCACCAGGCGGCCGCCGGGGGCGACGGACGGTGCGGTGGTCGGTGCGGAGTCGGGTGCGGTGTCGGGTGCGGTGGCCCGCGCGTCCTGTTCGGACATGGTCAGTCCGTCCTGCGGCTCCGGCTGCGGACGCCGCGCAGCGCCACGGCGACGGCGGCGATGCCCGCGAGCACCAGGCCGGTCACGGTGTGCGCGGTGCCGGGAGGCTCGGAGCGGGCCTGCTCCGCGCTGTCGGCGGCGGCCAGCCGCGCGGTGCCGCCGCCGCCCGCGTCGACGGGGGCGACGGGCGAGGCGGGTGCGGACGGCCTGGTGTCCGGGCGCCGGTTCTCCTCGACGGTGATCGTGCCCTTGCGGGCGCGGTCGCCGCACTTGACCTGCACGGCGTAGGCACCTGCCCGCACGGTGGTGCGCACCCGGCTGGAGCCGACGAGGACCCCGTCGCCCGCGGCCAGGCTGAGCCGTACGTCCGACTCGAAGGCCGCGGACACGGCGACGGCCGTCTTCTCGGTGCAGTCGGGTACGCGGAGCGTGACGTCGGTGCCGGGGGCGGGCGAGGCCGGTGTCACGGAGACACCGCCGCCGTCCGCCGCGTAGGCGTGGGCCGCCGGTGCGCACAGCGCGGTGGCCAGCGCCGCCCCGGCACAGAGTGTGACTTTCAGTGAGCCCATCGTGTACCTCCAGTTACCTGGAGGCTCCCCCGAGGACCCGGCCCCCGCATCCCGCACGGGGGCCGGGTTACTCCGATCGGGTCATGCGGGGGACCGACACGTTTTGGCGCCGGGCGGCTCGGGCGCGCTCGGCTCAGACCCGTTCGACGAGGTCCGCGATGGAGTCGACCACCTGGGACGGGCGGTACGGGAAGTTCTCGACCTGCTCGGGCCGGGTGAGGCCGGTGAGCACCAGGTACGTCTGCATGCCGGCCTCGATGCCCGCCAGCACGTCGGTGTCCATGCGGTCGCCGATCATCGCGCTGGTCTCGGAGTGGGCGCCGATCGCGTTCAGCCCGGTGCGCATCATCAGCGGGTTGGGCTTGCCCGCGAAGTACGGCTGCTTGCCGGTCGCCTTGGTGATCAGGGCGGCCACCGCGCCGGTCGCCGGGAGCGGTCCCTCGGTGGAGGGGCCCGTCTCGTCGGGATTGGTGCAGATGAAGCGGGCGCCCGCGTTGATCAGGCGTACCGCCTTCGTCATGGCCTCGAAGGAGTAGGTGCGGGTCTCGCCGAGAACCACGTAGTCGGGTTCGTGGTCGGTGAGGATGTAGCCGATGTCGTGCAGGGCGGTGGTCAGGCCGGCCTCGCCGATGACGTACGCCGAGCCGCCGGGCCGCTGGTCGTCCAGGAACTTGGCGGTGGCCAGCGCCGAGGTCCAGATGGACTCGATCGGCACCTCCAGGCCCATGCGCCGCAGCCGGGCGTGCAGGTCCCGCGGGGTGTAGATCGAGTTGTTGGTGAGCACCAGGAAGGGCTTGCCGGATTCGCGGAGCCTCTTGATGAAGGCGTCGGCGCCGGGGATCGGCACGCCTTCGTGGATGAGGACCCCGTCCATGTCGGTGAGCCATGACTCGATGGGCTTGCGGTCTGCCATGTGCGGGTCTCCTGCCTGCGCGGTCCTGCGTGCGGCCCAGCCTAGACAAGGCACGTCACGCCGCGGCCACCGCGGGCGGCATCCGAGACGCGCATGCCCCAACACGCAGCAGGGAAAGGGGGATTGCGCGCTTGGCGCCGACCAGGAACCTTGCTGGCCGCGAGCGGCCCAGACAGTATAGTGGCCAACACGACCTCGTTACTCTGAGTGACGGCGAGGTCACTGTCCGGGCTGCGGGGTGAGCCTCGAGCTCCGAAGAAGCGGGAGCAGCATGAACACAATCCTCCGCATCCCTCATCCGGTCGAGGGGGTGTGGACATCCTCGCCGACGAGAAGGACGTCGTGATCAGAGCGCACTGGCCGTTCGACCTCCAGACCGATGAATGGGTGGACATCACCGGCCGCTTCCGGCAGGAGGACCTGACCCGTCTCGCCGCCTTGGTGATCGAGCGTTCCGGACCGCACTCCATCGAGTCGGAACACGATCACCTCACCCTGGAACGCGACGGGGAGACGTTCTCGTTCGACCTGTCCAGAAGCGGATTCATGCCCAGACGCTTAATCCTTGATTTCCCACTCGAACACCTCCGGGCACTCAGCGCGGCGACCCCCCAAGGCGATGCATAGATGAACGACACCTACAACTCGGACAGGTACTTCCGGGAAGCGCTCATGGCGGCCACCGGATTCCGCGAGTACGACGCACGCTGGGTCATCGAACCGACCGGTGACGGTACGCCCGTCGGTCTGAACTACGTGGGGGTCCGCACCCTCGGACTCCACCTCGGCAGGTTCCTCGCCGACCGGCTCGACGCCGGCCGGCGCATCGTGGTGGGCCACGACTTCCGGAGCTACTCCGAGAACGTGAAGAACGCGCTGGTGGTCGGGCTGCTCCAGTCCGGAATGGACGTCGTGGACATCGGCCTCACCACCACTCCCGGCGCCTACCACGCGCAGTTCGCACGGGATGTCCCCTGCGTGGCCATGGTGACGGCCAGCCACAACGAGAACGGCTGGACCGGGGTCAAGATCGGGCACCGGAAGGCGTCCACGTTCGGCCCCGCGGAAATGCGTGACTTCGCGTCCTTCACGCTGGAGGGCCGGGCCGAGGACACGAAGGGCTCCCGGGCCGGCTCCTACACGTTCGACGCGGACGCCCGCGACAACTACATCGACAGCCTGGTCGAGTCCTGGACCGAGCGGTTCCGGGGACTGCCGCGCATCAAGGTCGCGGTGGAGACCGGGAACGGAACGGCCGGCCTCTTCGCCCCGCAGGTCCTCGAGAAGCTGGGCTTCGAGATCGTGCCGGGGAATGTGGAGCCGGACTGGACGTTCCCCCACTTCAACCCGAATCCCGAGAGCGTTCCCTTCCTTCGTTCGGTGGAGTCCCTCGTCGCCGGGAGCGGAGCCGACGTCGGGCTCTGCTTCGACGGGGACGGTGACCGGCTGGGCGTCATCGACGACCGGGGGAACCTCGTCTTCGCGGACCGGGTGGGGCTCGTCATCGCGAAGTTCCTCGAAGAGCGGCAGGGCTCGTCCGGCCCCTTCGTCATCGACGTCAAGTCGACCTCTCTCTACGAGTCCGAGCTGAACAGCGACGTGGTCTGGGCGAAGACGGGCCACTCCTACGTCAAGGCCAAGGTCGCCGAGGCCGGGGCGGTGGCGGGGTTCGAAAGGAGCGGACACTTCTTCTTCAGCGAACCCCTCGGCCACGGCTACGACGACGCCTGCGTAGCCGCCCTCGCGCTGCTCTGGATGCTGTGCAGCGCGAAGGCCACCGGCGAGGAGTGGAGCCTGTCGCACAAGCTGGCGGCGCTCCCGAGGTCCTTCTCGTCCCCCAACCGCCAGCCCTACGCGTCGGACGAGACGAAGTACGCCGCGGTGGACAAGCTGGCCGCGTACTTCGAGCAGCGGGAGAGCCTCGCCGGCAAGCGCGTCACGAACATCAGGCGGATCAATGGAATCCGTCTCGAACTGGAAGACCGCAGCTGGCTTCTGATCAGGGCCTCGTCCAACTCGCCCAACCTGGTGATCATCGCGGAGGCGTTCGACCACGACGGCACCGTGCTCAAGCTCATCGACGCGGAAGTCAGGGCCGCCGTCTCGGAAACGGGGGTCGACATCGGCCGGTTCGACTCACTGGCGGAGTACTAGTGGCCCCTCCGGTCGACCCGGCCGCCTTGATCCACGCAACCCCAGCGGAACGCCCGCATCTCGTCTTCGACCTCGGAGGCACGTGGTTCCGCCGCGGTGTGAGGCGGCCGGACGGAGTCCTGGAGCAGGTGGCCAGGCAGCCGGCCGTGAACTACCTGAATCACCTGCGCCTGTCCCCACCGGAGTTGCGGCAAGGTCTCGTGGAGTACGTCCTCACGGAGACGCGGCGCCTGGCGCCCCCGGACTCCGGTCGTTCTCCGCGGGTCAGCATCTCGATGGGGGCCGCCCTCAACGGCCACACCGGCGTCGCTCGCCGTACGGGATGGTGGACGTGAGCACCCCCGACTGGAGCAGCAGGAAGAGACAGGTGCCGAGCGCGAGGACACCGGCGACGCTGACGACGGTCCGCACGCGCCTCTTGCGTTCCTGGGCGTCGTGGAAGTGGTGGATGGCGTTGGAGTGACTGCGCGCTCCCACGACCAGCGACTCCATCAGGTCGGCGACGTTGGACGAGGCGAGGAACATGGTCGAGACGATCCACAGACCGAGTCCTTCGGTCTTCACCAACAGGACGGGATTGCGGCGGTCTTCCGTGTGGAGCAGCGGAAGCCAGCCCCTCGACCAGCTCCGGAAGGCGCCCGTGTACATCTTGGTCGGTTGCAGTTCCTCGATCGACCGCGGACTCGTCGACCCCGGAGGGAACCAGGACGTGTCGAGGGGGTGGGAGTAGGCGGAGTTGACGGTGCCGGGAATGCCCTGGAGGAGCGGATGGCCCCGCAGGGCGGCATTGGTCTGGACGGTGGAGCTGTAGACGTACGTCTCGCCCTGGGTGACGACGAGCTGGCCCGGGAAGAGGACGTCGTAGGCCTGCTGGGCGGGACGCCAGCGCTTGGGCTGGTTCTCCATGATGACCACGCCGCCCGGGGCCACCTTCATCCGCTGTGCCCCCTCTCCGTCCCGTCCAGGCATTGCGTGACCATGTCCAGATCCCCTACGGAAAGGGCCCGGTCGCTCTCCACCCGGGCCGCGGACTGCTTCCGCCGGCACAGGATGCCGACGGCCGATTCGATCAGCGCGAGCGGGGTCTGGATGTCGGACCGGTAGGAGTCGCCCACGGCGGCGACGAAGAAGTCGCCACGAGGTGTGTTCAGGTCCTCCGCGATACCCGAGAACACCAGGTCGTAGAAGGTCTCTGACGGTTTGTCCGTCGGATCGCCGATGCTTTTGCGGCTGATCCGGTCCGCGGCCGGGTCAGTTCCCGGTCGCCTCCTTCCAGGCGTCGATGTAGGAGGTGAGGTTCTCCTCGATGTCGTTCCAGTCGGGTTCGAATACCTCCACGCCGTCCATCAGCCTGGTCAGGGCGATGGCGTTGGCGTCCGTGGCCTTGACGTCCTGGCGGGCCGCGAAGCCGCCGCCGATCTCGCTGACCTGCCGCTGCGCCTTCTGGCCCAGGAGGTGGTCGAGGAGCTTCCTGCCGTTCTCGGTGTGCGGGGCGCCGGTGACCAGACCGGCCGCGTAGGGCAGGGCGAAGGTGGTGGGCTTGCCGCCCTCGCGGGCCGGGAACCAGATGCCGAGGTTCGGCATGGACTTGGACTGGGCGTGGTTCATCTGCACGTCCCCGTTGGCGACGAGCAGTTCTCCCTTGTCGACCTTGGGGGCGAGCTTGCCGGTGGAGGCGGACGGGCCGACGTTGTTGGCCTGAAGCTTCTTCAGGTACTCCATGGCGGGCTGCTCGCCTTCGAAGTCGTGCATGGCCTTGATGAGCACGGCGGTGCCGTCGCCGGCGACGCCGGGGGTGGAGTACTGGAGCTTGTTCTCGTACCTGCCGTCGAGCAGGTCCTCCCAGGTGGTGGGGGCCTGCTTCAGCTCCTTGGTGTTGTGGACGAAGCCGACGTAGTTGTTGACGACGGCGGTCCAGGTGCCCGTCGCGGACTTGTCGGCGCCGCCGACCCGGTCGGCGCCCTTCGGGGCGTACTCCTGGAGCAGGCCCTTGGTGTCGGCCTGCTGGATGAAGGGCGGGAGGGTGACGAGGACGTCGGCCTGCGGGTTGCGCTTCTCGCGGACGGCGCGCTGCACCATCTCGCCGGAACCGCCCTCGACGTACTCGACCTTGATGCCGGTCTCCTTCTCGAAGTCGGCGAAGACCCGGTCGTACCAGCCGTCGCCGTTCTCGCCCTTGAGGCCGTCGGCGCTGTAGACGGTGACGACGTTCTCGTCGGAGGCGGCGGAGGTGCCGGAGCAGGCGGTCAGCGGGACGGCGAGGGCGAGGACGGCGAGGGCGGCGAGCGGCCTGAGGGCGTTCTTGGGCATGGCGAGGCGAACTCCTTGCGGGTCGGGGCGGGGCTGGTTCAGCGGTAGGAGGCTGTGGTGCGGATCCGGGAGACGGCGAGCAGCACCAGCAGGGTGGCCGTCATGAGGACCACGGCGACGGCGGAGCCGGTGAACAGGGCGCCGCGGTCGGTGGCCGCGTAGACCAGGACGGGCAGCGGGGTCCAGTCGGGCGGATAGAGCATCATCGTGGCGCTCAGCTCGCCCATGGACAGGGCGAAGCAGAGTCCGGCGGCGGCGGTCAGGGACGGCAGCAGCAGGGGCAGCCTCACCCGCCACAGGACATACGCCGGTGAGGCGCCGAGGGAGGCGGCGGCCTGCTCGTAGGCCGGGTCGAGGCGGGTGAGGGCGGCGGACACGGACTGGTGGGCGAAGGCGGTGACCAGCACGGTGTGGGCGATGATCACGATCCAGCGGGTGCCGTTGAGCAGCATCGGCGGCTGGGAGAAGGCGACGAGGGTGGCGAGGCCCACGACGACGGAGGGCACCGCGAGGGGCAGCACGAACAGGGCGTCGAGCACCTTGCGGTACCGCTGCTTCAGCGCCGCCGCGGCGAGGGCGGCCCAGGTGCCGGTCGCGAGGGCGAGCAGGCTGGCGGTGACGGCGGTGACCAGGCTGGTGGTGAGCGCCTGGAGGGCCTCGCCGCGGGTGGCGGCCTCGTAGTGGCCGGTGGTGAGGCCGGAGGGCAGGACGCTGGACCAGTGGGTGGCGAAGGAGGCGCCGAGGACCACGAGGAGCGGGAGGGCGAACAGGGGCAGGAAGAGGACGAGGAAGACCGTCCACACGGCCCACCTCGCTCGGCGGCTATGCACCAGCACGGCGGCTCACCACCCGGTAGAGGCCGTAGAGGCCCACGGAGATCAGGACGTTGACGACGGCGACCACGCAGGCGCCCGGGTAGTCGGACTCCAGGATCGCCTTGCCGTAGACGAGCGTCGGCAGGGTCGTGACGCCCTTGGCGCCGGTGAACAGGACGATGCCGAACTCGTTCAGGCACAGGACGAGGACCAGGCTGCCGCCGGCCGCGAGGGCGGGCAGTGCCTCGGGCAGGATGATCCGCCGGACGATGCGCGGCGCGCGGGCGCCCAGCGAACCGGCGGCCTCCAGTTGCCCGGTGTCGAGCTGCGAGAAGGCGGCGAGCAGGGGGCGCATCACGAAGGGCGTGAAGTACGTGATCTCCGCGAGGAGCACGCCCCAGGGCGTGGTGAGGAACCGGAACGGCCCCTGGGCCGCCCCGGTCACGTCGGTCCACGCCCCGTTGGCCATGCCGACCGTGCCGTAGACGAACAGCAGGGCGAGCGTGATCAGGAAGGACGGGAAGGACAGGAAGACGTCGATGAAGCGGGCCACCGCCTTCGCCCCGGGGAACGGCACGAAGGCGATGACCAGCGCGAGGACGAACCCGAGCACCAGGCAGCCCGCGGTGGCCGCCACCGCCAGCCAGACGGTGGTCCACAGCGCCTCGCGGAACGCCGACGACGCGAAGACGTCGGCGTACGGCTGGATCGAGGTGCCGCCGGTGTCCGGCTGGAAGGACTGCTGGACGACGAGGGCGAGGGGGTAGAGGAAGAAGAGGGCGAGCAGGGCCGCCGGGGGCAGTGCCCACACAAGCGCCCCGAAGGCGCGCGGGGCTGTGCCCGGTTTCCGGCCGCCGCCGGGCGGGCGCGACCGGCCGGCCGCGGCCCGCGGCTCACGGACGACATCAGCCATGGTCCACCCCCGCGGGCAGCAGCACCGCGTCCTCGGGCGAGAAATGCAGACTCACCGGCTCCCCGTGCACCGGCGGAGCCTTCAGCTCCCGCAGATCCGCCATCACCCGGTGTCCGCCCACGTCGACGAAGAGCCGGTGGGTGGCCCCCCGCCACTGGATCTCCCCCACCGTGCCGGTGAGCCGGTTGGGCCCGTCACCGAGCCCCACCAGATGCGGCCGTACGCACAAGGTCGCCGTCGCCCCGGGGGCGACACCCCCCGTGTCGACCTTGATCTCCACGTCCCCCAAGGACACTCCCCCGGTTCCGACGGTCACCGGCAGCAGGTTCGCGCCGCCCACGAAGGACGCGGTGAACGCGTCGGCCGGCGCCCGGTACAGCTCGCGCGGGGTGCCGCAGGCCTGGAGGCGGGACTTGTCCATCACGGCGATCCGGTCGGCGAGGGTGAGCGCCTCGACCTGGTCGTGGGTGACGTAGAGGATCGACACGTCGGGCAGTTCGCGGTGCAGCCGGGCCAGTTCGGCGAGCATGCCGGAGCGCAGCTGGGCGTCGAGGGCGGACAGGGGTTCGTCGAGGAGGAGGACGCCCGGGCGGATGGCGAGTGCGCGGGCGATGGCGACGCGCTGCTGCTGGCCGCCGGACAGTTCGCGCGGGTGGCGGCGGGCGTAGGCGCCCATGCCGGTCATCTCCAGCGCCTCGGCCACGCGTGTGCGGATCTCGGCCTTGGCGACCTTGCGGGCCTTCAGTCCGAAGGCGACGTTGTCCGCCACCCGCATGTGCGGGAACAGGGCGTACTGCTGGACGACCATGCCGATGCCGCGCCGGTGCGGGGGCAGGCCGGTGACGTCGCGGTCGCCGAGGAACACCCGCCCGGAGGCGGGCCGTACGAACCCGGCGACCGCCCGCAGCGCGGTGGTCTTGCCGGATCCGGACGGCCCGAGCAGCGCCATGACCTCGCCCGGTCCGACGGTGAGGTCGAGGGCGTCCAGGACGACGTTGCCGTCGTAGGCGACGGTGACCGAGTCGAAGCGGATGCCGCTGCTGACGCCGCTGCTGGTGGTGCTCATCAGCCGGCTGCTCCCCGCAGGAGGGCGGGCAGGGAGGCGACGGAGTCCAGCACGTGGGTCGCGCCCGCCGCGCGGAAGGCGTCGTCGCCGTGGGCCCCGGTGCGCACCCCGGCGACCAGTCCGGCGCCGGCCCGGACACCGCTGAGCACGTCGTAGGACGTGTCGCCGACGACGGCGACCTGGCGGACGTCGTCGGCGGCCCCGGTGCGCAGGAACGCCTCCAGCACCATGTCCGGGTACGGCCGTCCGCGGCCGCCCGCGTCGGCGGGGCACAGGGTGAGCGGCACCAGGTCGCGCCAGCCGAGCGCGTCGAGGATGGCGTCCTGGGTGACGCGGGCGAAGCCGGTGGTGAGGACGACGGTGCGGCCGTCGGCGGCCAGTTCCCCGACGGCCTCGCGGGCGCCGGGGACGGGGGCGATCAGGCCGTCGTCGACGAGGGCGCCGTACGCCTTCTCGAAGGCGGTGTTGGCGCGCCGGGCGCGGTCCTCGTCGCCGAACAGGTGCCGGAAGACGGAGATCTTGGACTCGCCCATGGTGGCGCGGACGTAGTCGAGCTTCTCGGCGTGGTCCGGGGTGCCGGGCTCGACGCCGAGTTCGCGGGCGGCCGTGTCGAAGGCGCGCTCGACGAGGCCGCCGTCGGCGACGGTGGTGCCGGCCATGTCGAGGACGACGAGGCGGACGCGGGTGTCGGGGGAGGTCGTGGTCATCAGGGGTTCACCAGCCCAGTTCGTTCGCGGTGGTCTCGGCTATCGCGGGTGAGCAGGTCATGCCGCGCCCGCCGGGCCCGGTGACCAGCCAGACGCCTTCGCGCACCTGCTGCCGGTGCACGACACGGCTCGTGTCCGTGCACTGCGCGTACACCCCGGCCCAGCGGCGGCGGATCCTCGGCAGCGGGCGGCCGAGCAGGGACTCGACGACGCCGGTGAGGTGCTCGTAGGGGTCCTCGACGGTGTCGAAGGCGAAGGGGTGCTCGTACTCGTGGGTGTCGCCGATGGTCAGGCCGCCGTCGGCGCGCTGGACCATCAGCAGCTGCATCCGGTGCTCGGCCGCCGTGGCCGGCTGCGGCTGCCGGGCGTTCAGCTCGTCCAGGGCGGGCGAGCCGTACGCCGGGTAGTAGCGGAAGCTGTCGGCGTCGGCGACCGAGGTGGTGAGCGGTTCGCCGAGGGGGTCGGTCTGCATCATCTGGAGCCGCACCCGGCGCACCGGCAGGCCGGGGCCGGCCAGTTCGCGCACGAGGCCGCCGAGCCAGGCGCCGGTGGCGAGGACGACGACGTCGCCGGTGTGCACGTCGCCGTGGTCGTCGCGTACGGCTGCCTCGCCGACGACGTCGCGGACCTCGCGGCCGGGCAGGAAGGTGTAGCGCGGGGACTTCAGCAGTTCGGCGCGCAGGGCGAGCTGGGCGGTGCGTGGTTCCACGGCGGCGTCGCGCTCGCAGTACAGGGCGGCGTCGAACTCGCCGCGCAGGGCCGGGTTCAGGGCGCGGGCCTCATCGGGGGTGAGCAGCTTGTGGCCGCGGGCGGCGGCGTCCGGGCGGGCGACGGCCGCCTCGGCGACGGCGCGCTCCAGGTCGCCGCGGAGCGGGGTCAGGGAGCCGTTCGGGCGGAAGCCCAGCGCCGGGATCCGGCCGCCGATCTCCTCCCACAGCTCACGGGCCCGCAGCGCGGTCTCCAGCTCCTCGCCGCCCGCCCGGCCGCTGACCCAGATCTGGCCGAAATTACGCAGCGAGGCGCCGCGGGCCTCGGTCTCGCGCTCGATCTGTACGACCTCGTGGCCGCGGTTCACTGCGTGCCACGCGTGCATGGTGCCCACCACGCCGGCTCCGACAACTGTCACTCTCACGACCGCCACGCTCCTTGGCATCGGGGAACCGGAGGGATCCGGCTGACAACGAGAGCGTGAACTGGGCATCACGTTTGGGCTAGACCCGTTATCTCTTCGTTACTTTCCCGGGTGGTCGATGTGGGCGTTTTCAGTCGTTTTTCAGCCGCTCAGGTGGGCCGTGAACGAGAACCGGTCGCCCCGGTAGAGCGTGCGCACCCGTTCCAGCGGGCGGCCTCCGGTGTCGCGGGAGACACGGTGGATGAGCAGCATCGGGAGGGCCGGCGGGGTGCCGATGAGCAGGGCCTCGCGCGGGGTGGCGAGCACGGTCTCGATGCGTTCGTCGGCGTCCCCGAAGGCGATGCCCTGGGCGGCGAGGTGGGCGTAGAAGGACGAGTCCGGGTCGAAGGCGGTGTCCAGGTCGGGGATGCGGGCCACGGCGACGTAGGTGCTCTCCAGGCCGACCCGCTCGTCGTCGGCGAGCAGCACGCGCTCCAGGTGCCAGACCGGCTCCCCGCGCGTGAGGCCGGTCTCGGCGGCGAGCGCGTCGGGGCAGGGGAAGCGGTCCAGGGTGACGAGCGCACGCCCGGGGGTGCGCCCCTGGCGCCGGACGCCCTCGGTGTAGCTGGCCAGGGACAGCGGCTGGGCCAGCTTGGGACCGGCGACCACGGTGCCGCGCCCCTGTCGGCGGAGCTTGCCCTCGAGCACGAGTTCGCGCAGGGCCTGCCGCACGGTCTCGCGGGCGACGCCGTAACGCTCGGACAGGTCCCGCTCGGTGGGGATGGCGCTGCCCTCCCCCAGCTCGCCGACGAGCCGGTCGATCCGCGCCTTGACGGCGTAGTACTTCGGCACCCGCCCGTGCTCGGGAATCCCGGAGCGGACGGGGGCACCCGGGGCCTGGTCGTTCGGATAGTCCACGCAGGGATGGTCGCAGACGCGGGCGACGGGACCGCCGGGACCCGGCCCTGCCGCAAATCGGCGGCGCCGTGGGGGCCCGGGAGCGGAACTCGGCGGGACCGGGTCCGGCATGGCCCGCCGGGGGCGGTGCCGTCGAGCCCTGGCGGGGACGGGCTGCCGAAATCGACGGTGCCGTCGGGGCCCCGGGGAGCGGGCCTCGTCGGCGCCGGGTCCGACGTGGCCCGCCGGGGGAAGGAGGGGCGGTGCCGTCGAGGCCCGGGAGAGCGGGGCTGTCCGCGGGGCGGCGGGGCAGCGCCGTCGCAGCCCGACGAAGGCCGGGAAGACGGGCTGTCCGGCCGCCCGACGAAGGCGGCGCCGTCGCGGCCCCGGAGGAGGGGACTGCCCGCCGCCCACCAAAAGCGGCGCCGTCGCGGCCCGGCGAGGGCCCGGAAGACGGGTGCCCACGCTCCGGCGGGGCAGCACCGTCGCAGCCCGACGAAGGCCGGGAAGACGGGCTGTCCGGCCGCCCGACGAAGGCGGCGCCGTCGCGGCCCCGGAGGGGGGACTGCCCGCCGCCCGACGGAGGCGGCGCCGTCGCGGCCCGGCGAGGGCCGGGAGGACGGGACTGTCCGCACTCCGGCGGGGGCGGTGCCGTCGAGGCCCGGCAGAGGACGGGGCCGTGGGGCCCGCCGGAGACGGTGGGTGCTGTAGCTCGGTGCTCAGCCGCCGTCGCCCCGGCCGAACAGGGGGGCCAGCAGTAGTTGGGCGGCGCCCTCCGCGACCCCGCGCGTGCCGCCAGGCGCGAGCCGTACCGGTACGGCGCCGTCGTGACCGCCCTCGCGCCGGGCGCGGGCATCGAGGACCGCGCCGACGCCGTGGACGAAGGCCTCGGGCGCGGCGGCGACGGTACGGCCGCCCAGCAGCACCAGGTCGATGTCCAGCAGCCCGGCGAGGTTCGCGGCGCCCGTGCCGAGCACTCTCGCCGCCTCCGCGAGGTCGCCGCGAGCGACGGCGGCGAGACACAGTGCCTCTATGCAGCCCCGGGCCCCGCAGGTGCAGGGCGGCCCGTCGAGCTGGACGACCTGGTGCCCGAACTCCCCGGCGCCGGTCCGGGCACCCCGGTGCACACCGCCGCCGAAGACGAGCCCCGCGCCGAGTCCGGTACCAAGATGCAGGTAGGCGAAGGAGCCACCGCCGCCGCCCGTCCGACCCGCCTCCTCCCCCGCGCCGCCGACCGCCAGGCCGAGCGCCGCCGCGTTGGTGTCCTTGTCGACGACGACCGGCACGCCCAGCCGCCGCTCCAGCGCGTCCCGCAGCGGGTAGCCGTCCCACTCCGGGAAGCCCGTGACCCGGTGCAGCACCCCGCGGACGTGGTCCAGCGGCCCCGGAAGCGCGACGCCGAGTCCGAGGAGGGTGGGAGCGTCGGCGAGCACACGCCCCGACGGCCGCGCGCCCTCCCCTGCGGCATGCCCCGGCCCCTCCGGGGCACGCTCTCCCGGTACCGGCGGCTCCAGCCCCGGCGCCGCGGAAGTCCGCGAACCGCCCCCGGCGGGCGAACCACCCCCGGTGGGCGAGCCGTTCCCGGTGGGCGAACCACACCCGACGGGCGAACCACCCCCGGCGGGCGAACCACCCCCGGCGGGCGAATCGCCCCCGGCGGGCGAACCGTTCCCGGTGGGCGAATCACACCCGACGGGCGAACCACCCCCGGTGGGCGAGCCGTTCCCGGTGGGCGAACCACACCCGACGGGCGAACCACCCCCGGTGGGCGAATCGCCCCCGGTGGGCGAGCCGAGACCGTCCACGGCAGCCGCCCGTGCGCCGCCCGCCGCAGCCGCCCCCGGGCCGCCCCGGCCGGGCCGCCTCACGCCCTCCTCGGCGGCCGGCGTCAGCCCCTTCTCGACGGGACCCCGCGGGCCACCCGTGCCGGGCACCCGCAGACCATCCGCGTCAGGCGCCCCCAGACCATCCGCCCCGGACACCCGCAGGCCCTCCGCGTCAGGCACTCCCAGTCCCTCCGCCGTGAGTTCCTCAGCCGCCCGGGCCACCTCCTCCAGTACGGTCTCCGCCCCCGCGCCCAGGTCCAGCGGGGCGCGCCGCTCCGCCACCACGGTGCCGTCGAGGTCGACGAGGACCGCGCGCAGCTCGTCGCGGTCCAGGTGGACGCCGAGGGCGTGGCCCGCGCCCGGCACCAGGCGCAGTACCGTGCGCGGCTTGCCGCCGGTGGACGCGCGGCGTCCGGCCTCGGCGGCCAGGCCCTCGCCCCGGAGCCTGGCGGTGATCTTGCTGACCGCCTGCGGGGTGAGCCCGGTGCGCTCGGCGAGTTCGAGCCGGCTGATGCCCTCGCCGCCGGCGGTGCGGAGCAGGTCGAGCACCAGGGCGGTGTTGTGGCTGCGCAGGGCGAGCAGGTTGGCGCCGCCCGCCGCGCCCCGCATACCGCCGCCGGTCCCCGCGCCCCCGCCGTTGCTCCTGTTCACACCCCCATTGTCCCCGGCGCTTGCACTTTGGCAACACCGTTGCGAAAGTAGGACGCATGACTGGTACTCCTCCCGGCAATCCCCTGCGCGTCGGCCTCGTCGGCTACGGCCTCGCGGGCTCCGTCTTCCACGCCCCGCTGATCGCCGCCACCGAGGGCCTGACCCTGGACACGGTCGTCACCTCGAACCCGGAGCGGCAGCGGCAGGCCCGCGCCGAGTTCCCGGACGTACGCACCGTCGCGGGCCCGGACGAGCTGTTCGACCGGGCCGGCGAGCTGGACCTGGTCGTCGTCGCGTCCCCGAACAAGACGCACGTACCGCTCGCGACGCGGGCCCTGGAGGCCGGTCTGCCGGTCGTGGTGGACAAGCCGGTGGCGGGCACGGCGGCCGAGGCGCGTGCGCTGGCGGCACTGGCCGAGGAGCGCGGCCTACTGCTCTCCGTCTTCCAGAACCGCCGCTGGGACAACGACTTCCTCACCCTGCGCAAGCTGCTCGCCGAGGACGCGCTGGGCAAGGTGTGGCGCTTCGAGTCCCGCTTCGAGCGCTGGCGGCCCAAGCCGAAGGGCGGCTGGCGCGAGTCCGGCGACCCGGCGGAGATCGGCGGCCTCCTGTACGACCTCGGCAGCCACGTCGTCGACCAGGCCCTCGTCCTGTTCGGCCCGGCCACGCAGGTGTACGCCGAGTCCGTCGTCCGGCGGGCGGGCGCGGAGGCGGACGACGACACGTTCCTCGCGCTCACGCACGCGAACGGCGTCCGCTCCCACCTCTACGTCTCCTCCACCGCCGCCCAGCTCGGCCCCCGTTTCCGGGTGCTCGGCTCGCAGGCGGGCTACGTCAAGCACGGCCTCGACCCGCAGGAGGCGGCGCTGCGCGAGGGCAAGCGGCCGGGCCCCGGCTGGGGCGAGGAGGACGAGTCGCTGTGGGGCCGCGTCGGTGCCGGGGACTCCCCGCTGACCGGCGGCGGGCAGGTGACGGCGACGGTCGCGGGCGACTACCCCGCGTACTACGCCGCCGTGACGAGGGCCCTGCGCGAGGGCGGCCCGAACCCGGTGGACGCGCTGGAGGCGGCCGCCGCCCTGGACGTCCTGGAGGCGGCCCGCCGGTCCGCCCGCGACGGAGTGGTGGTGTCCCTGTGAGCACCGCACCGACGGCACCCACCGTGGCGGAGCTGGAGGAGCAGGAGCGCCGCCTGGTCTTCCGCCGGTTCACCAACGACGACGCGTGGGCGCTGGGCTCCCTGCTCGTCGAGCTGGCCAGGGAGCGCGAGGCCCCGGTCGCCATCGACATCCACCGCGCCGGACAGCAGCTGTTCCACGCCGCGCTGCCCGGCTCGACCGCCGACAACGACGCCTGGATCGCCCGCAAGCGCCGGGTCGTGGGGCGGTACGGCTCGGCGTCGTACCTGGTCGGCTCGCGTTTCCGGGCCAAGGGCACGACCTTCGAGGAGTCCTCGCGGCTCGACCCCGGCACGTACGCGGCGCACGGCGGCTCCTTCCCCCTCACGGTCGACGGTGTCGGCGTCGTCGGCGCGGTGACGGTCTCCGGGCTGCCGCAGGTGGAGGACCACCGGCTGGTCGTCGAGGCGCTGGAGCGGTTCCTGGGCGAGTGACCCGACCGGCCCCGGGCGCGTGGTCGGGGAATCCCCGGTGGGTACCCGTGGTTGGTCAGGCAGACCCGCAGGATGATCACGGTGCCCACCGGAGGGATCGCAAGCGATGAACGAGGCGACGGCTTCCCTGAAGGAATCGGTCGGACGGTACGGCGTCTGGAGTGCACAGCTGCGCTCCGAGGACCCAAAGGGCGCGGCGGAACGCGCCGAGACCGCCGCCGAACTGGAGCGGCTCGGCTACGGCGCCCTGTGGCTCGGCGGCAACAGCGCCGCCCGGCACGCCGCCCCGCTGATCGGAGCGTCCTCGCGGATCGTGGTCGGCACCAGCATCCAGAGCATCTGGGAGCACAAGGCGTCCGAGGCGGCGGCGAGCTTCGCCGAGCTGGAGGTGTCCCACCCGGGCCGCTTCGTGCTCGGCCTCGGTGTGAGCCACGGCCCGCGCGTGGAGGGGTACCGCCGTCCGTACTCGACGATGGTCGGCTACCTGGACGAGCTGGACCGGGCCGGGATGCCCTCCGGCCACCGGGTGCTGGCCGCGCTCGGCCCGAAGATGCTGGACCTGTCCCGGGACCGGGCGGCGGGTGCCATCCCGTACCTGGTCACGCCCGAGCACACCGCGCAGGCTCGCGAGCGGCTCGGCGAGGGCGCGCTGCTGGCCCCGGAGTTCAAGGTCGTCCTCGACTCCGACCCGTCCCGCGCCCGTGCGACGGCCCGCGCCTATCTGGCCATGTACCTGAAGCTGCCGAACTACACGAAGAACTTCCTCAGCCTCGGCTTCACCGACGCCGACGTCAGCGGCGGCGGCAGCGACCGCCTCATCGACGCCGTCTTCGCCTGGGGCGACGAGGCCACGATCCGCGCCCGCATCGACGCCTTCCACGACGCGGGCGCCGATCACGTCGCCCTCCAGCTGGTGGAGGACGACATGACCCGCCTCCCGAGGGAGGGCTGGCGCACGCTCGCTTCACTGCTGACGTGAGAGAACGCGCCCCGAAGGGGCGCGGGGCCGTGACATGAGCGGCTCCGCCGCGTGGGCGCGACCAGCCGCAGTCAGCCCGCGGCCGACAACGAACCGCACTCCCCGGCGCCCCTCCCCCGCCCCAGCGGAGCGACTACGCGTTCTTCAGCTCCTGCCGCTGCCGCCCCAGTCCCTCGACCTCCAGCTCGACCACGTCCCCGGCCCGCAGGTACGGCTTCGGCTCGGGCCGCCCCATCGCCACCCCCGCCGGCGTCCCGGTGTTGATGACATCACCGGGACGCAGCACCATGAAGTGGCTGACGTACCGCACGACCTCCCCCACCGGGAAGATCTGCTCCGCGGTGGTCCCGTCCTGCTTCAGCTCGCCGTTCACCCACAGCCGCAGTGACAGCCGCTGCGGGTCGGGCACCTCGTCGGCGGTGACCAGCCACGGGCCCAGCGGGTTGAACGTCTCGCAGTTCTTGCCCTTGTCCCAGGTCCCGCCGCGCTCGATCTGGAACTCCCGCTCGGACACGTCGTGCGCGACCGCGTACCCCGCGACACAGGCGAGCCCCTCCTCCGCCGACTCCAGATAGCGCGCGGTGCGCCCGACGACGACCGCCAGCTCCACCTCCCAGTCGGTCTTGGTGGAACCGCGCGGCACGAGCACCGTGTCGTGCGGCCCGACCACCGTGTCCGGCGCCTTGAAGAAGACGACCGGCTCGGCGGGCGGCTCGGCCCCGGTCTCGCGGGCGTGGTCGTGGTAGTTCAGCCCGATGCACACGATCTTGCCGATGCGTCCCACCGGCGGTCCGACGCGCAGGCCGGTGCCGTCCAGGGCGGGCAGCTCACCGGCCGCGGCGGCCGACCGTATCCGGTCGAACGCGCCCTGGTCGGCGAGCAGGTCGCCGTCGATGTCCGTCACGACGCCCGACAGGTCTCGCAGGGTTCCGTCGGCGTCGAGCAGCGCGGGCCGCTCCGACCCCGCCGTACCGACTCGCAACAGCTTCATGATCCCCAACTCCTCGATCGCGGGCAGCCCGCCCGACGATGCGCGACCTGGGTGCGGCAGCGACGCGACAGCCATCGGAGGACTGGTCGATCCTCCAAGGCCGGGTTCCACTCCGCAATACCCCGTTCACGTACTGGACCGTAGCCAGGCACCCGGCCGGCTCGCGCTCAGCGGTAGAGCACGGCCCGCTCGACCGCGCTCCACGTCGTGCTGGTGACGACGTACAGCGCGGCGGCCAGCGGCACCACGGCCACGGTGACGAGGGTGAAGAAGGACATGAACGGCATGACCCTGGTGATCGCGCCGACGCCCGGCACGGCCTCCGCGTCACCGGCGGGCAGCACCGGCCGGTCGGCCGTCGTCCGCCTGGTGAGCCGGTAGCTGAAGGTGGCGACCCCGGCGACGACCGCGAACAGCGCCACGTACACGAGCCCGGCCCCGCCGGTGAGCCCGCCGTCCCCGAACGCGTCGGCCCACCGTCCGCCGAGCGGGGCGGCCAGGAGCCGGTGGGAGAGGAGTGCGTTGGCCTCGCCGCCGATCGTCGAACTGGAGAAGAGGTGGTAGAGCAGGAAGAACGCGGGGATCTGGCACAGGCTGGGCAGGCAGCCCGACAGCGGGGACACCTTCTCCTCGGCGTGCAGTTCGAGCACGGCCCGCTGGAGTTTCTCGGGGTTCTTCGCGTGCTTCAGGCGCAGTTCGGCGATCCGCGGCTGGAGTCGGGTGCGCGCCTTCTGCCCGCGGGCGGCGGCCCGGGAGAGCGGGTGGACCAGGAGCCGTACGAGGGCGGTGAACAGGACGATGGCGGCGGCCGCGGCCGAGGCGCCGAACAGGGGCTGGAGCAGGTCGGCGAGGTGCTCGACCAGGCTGGCGAAAACGGACATGGGTGGGTGAGCCCTCCGGGGGTCTCGTCGTGCCGGTGACGGTGGCGCCGGTGAGGCCGGCGCAGGGCGGCATGACGACACGGCCCGCGCGGGGATGTGCCCTGGTGGAAGGGGTGCCCTACGCGGCGGTCGCCGGGAGGGCGTGTCCGGGCGCTCGGGGCCGGCGGCGGCCGGGCGCGTCGGGATCGCGTTGGGGCAGGAAGGCCGTACGCAGGTCCCGGTCCCTGATGGCCGTACGCACCCGTGTGGGGGGCACGGCGGGCGCGCAGCGTGCGGCGATGACGGCGCACACGGCGAGCGCGGAACCGACCGCGGCGGTCGCGGCGAGCGCGACGGTGGCGGAGAGGCTGCCGACGTCGACGAGCGCGACGGGCAGGAGGACCAGCAGCAGGAGGAGGGGGCGGAGCACCGGGGCGACGGCACGGCGGTCCCGGTTCGTCGGCGGCATCGGCAACTCCTCTCTCCCGCGCGCGTGTTTGTCCCAGTTATACAGGACGGCGTTGTGCGGGAGACGGCTCGGTCTCGATCGGCTGGAGCAGCCGACGGGGGCCGAGGAGCGCCCGGCTGACCGGGTCCGCGGGGTCGGGGTCGAGCCCCGGGCCGGGCCGCACCTCGATGTCGGGGACGGCGACGAGGGCCCCGCAGGTGGGGCAGGCACCGTAAGGGCTGAGTTCGGTGCCGCAGTCGGCGTGCCAGTAGGTGCGCATCGGCTCGCCGCCGAGCTGGTCGCGCCCCCAGATGCCGAGTGCCCGCAGGGCGGGCCACAGGGCGGTGCCGCGGTCGGTGACGACGTACTCGTCCCGGGGCGGCGACTCCTGGTATCTCCGCTTCTCCAGGATCCCCTCGGCGGTGAGCGCCTGGAGGCGGTTGGCCAGGACGGCGCGCGGGATGCCGAGGTGGACGAGGAAGTCGTTGTACCGCCGGACACCGTAGAGCGCGTCGCGGATCACCAGCAGCGTCCAGCGCTCGCCGACGACCTCCAGCGCGCGGGCGATCGAGCACTCCTGCGTCGCGTAGTCCTTGCCCAGTGCCATGCCCTCCACTGTAGCCACTTTCCGCCATCAGGTTCAGTCATCGAACCGACGGTGCTAGGTTGGTCCGCCTGATGTCAGTTCATTGACCGAACCCGCACGGTGGACCCACCCTCCGTCGAGCCAACGAGAGCGGACCGCGACTCATGACCGACACCGGCACGGACTCCCCCACCACCCCGGCACCCGCGGCGGCCGCGCCGCCCGCGGAACGGGCCTCGCCGCCCCCGCACCCCGGCCGCACCCTCGCGCTGACCAGCGCCGCGACCGCCGTGGCCCTGATGGCGTTCGCCGCGCCGAGCGTCACGCTCCCCGAGACCGCCGCCGACCTGCACACCCCGCTGTCCGCCCAGGCCTGGCTGCTGAACGGCACCCCGCTCGGGCTGGCCGCCCTGCTCCTGGTGGCCGGCAGCCTGGCCGACGACTACGGGCGCCGCCGGCTCTTCGTCTCCGGCACGCTGACCCTCGGCGTCACCACCGTCCTCGGTGCCTTCGCGTCGACGACCTGGCTGTTCACGCTGGCCCGCATCGCGCAGGGCGCGGCGAGCGCGGCGCTGCTGGCCAGCAGCCTCGGCCTGCTCGTCCACGCCTTCCCGACCCCGGCCGGACGGCTGCGCGCGACCGGCGTGTGGGGCGCCTTCGTCAGCGGCGGGATAGCCGTGGGCCCCGTCCTCGTCGGGGCGATACCCGACTGGCGGGTGGCGCACGGCATCCTAGGCGCCGCCGCGCTGGTGGTGGCGGGACTCGGCGCGCGGGCCCTGTCGGAGTCGCGCTCACCGCGGCCCGGCCGGCCGGACCTCGCCGGGGCGCTGACGTTCGGACCGGCGCTGGTCGCGCTCGTGGCGGCGCTGACGCTGGGCCGGGACGGGTGGCTGCGGGCGCCGGTGGGCCTGTTGCTGGCGGCCGCCGTACTCCTCGGCGCCCTGTTCGTCGTACGGGAGCGCCGCGCGTCCGCCCCGATGATCGACCTGTCGCTGCTGCGCCGCCCGCTCTTCCTGGCGTCCTCCGCGGGCGGGCTGTTCACGGGCCTGTCGGTGATCGGCCTCTTCAGCTTCCTGCCCACGGTGCTGCAGCGGGCGCTCGGCCTGTCCCCGATGGACACGGCGCTGCTCTCCCTGCTCTGGGCCGGTCTCGCCTTCGCGGTCGCCCTCCAGGCCCGCCGCATCGCCCACCGCGTCTCCGCACGCCACCAGTTGACCGTCGGTTTCGCCCTGCACGCGGTCGGCGTCCTGACCATGCTCGGCGCGGTCGGCGCGGGCTCCTGGGCCCGGCTGCTGCCCGGCCTGGCACTGGCGGGCGTCGGCAGCGGCCTGCTGAACGCCGCGCTGCCGCTGCTCGCGGTGGAGTCGGTACCGGCGGCCCGCGCGGCGATGGGCTCGGGCGCCCAGCAGACGTTCCGCTACATCGGTTCGTGCGCCGGGGTCGCCCTGACGGTCGCGATCGCTACCTCGGCGGGGACCCCGGGGGCGGGCACGGACGTGGCGCTGTGGGTGTCGGCGGGACTGGCCGTGGTGGCGGCGGTGCTGGTGGGAACGCTGCGGGAACGGCGCTGAGCGGTCCGGTCCCGCCCCGGCCCGCATCGGCACCGCTGCCCGGCCTCCGGCCGGGCGTCGCCCCCCGGGGAGGCTGACCCTCGTCACCTCACGGCAGTACGGTGTCCCCCATGCGCCCCGACACGCCCGCCGAAAACGTCGACCACGCCGCCGAGGCGGCCCGCCTGGAACGGACCGCCGGCCTCTACCCGGAGGACGCCGAGGCCCTGCTCCTGCGCGCCGCGGCCCACCTGGAGCTGTCCGGCGACCGCCCGGCCGCGACCGGGCTCTACGACCGACTGCTGTCCTCCGAGACGTCCGCGCCCCTGGACAACCCCTCCCTGGTCCGCGCCCTGAAGGCGTCGAACCTCTGGGAGTACGACCACGAGGCGGAGGCCAGGGCGATCATCGACGGAGTGCGCGCGGCGTCGCCGCGGGACCCGGCTCCCTGGGTGATCGTGGCCGAGGCCCTGGAGTCCCATGACGAACTGGAGGCGGCGCACGAGACGTTCACGGAGGGCGCCCGCCTGCTCCTGACGGACGTGCCGGAGCCCCCGTACCCCACGCATCCCCTCCTCTACGGCCGCCACCGCGTCCGCAGGATGCTGGGCCTGGACCACGACGAGTGGGACACCCTGGCCGACACCCTGCACTCGATGCCGGTCTCCCTGGACGAGCTGCACGACCCGAAGCGCGTCTGGTCCCTGGGCTCGGACGACCCGGCGGACCTGGAGGCGGAGATCTCCCGCCTGCGCGCCGAGTTGGGCGCCTACCGTGAGGCCCTGTCCCGCCCCTTCCCGGTCGCCATGCTCCACTGGCCGGCCGGCGAACTGGGGGAACTGGTCGAGGCGTACCCTCCGCTCGCCGCCGAGTACCCCTCCTACGAGGAGCACCTGGCGTCGATAGAGGCGGCCCTGCGCGAACTGGCCTCGTCGGGCACCGCGAACCTGGGCGTGGTCCCGGGCACGGTCCCCTCCTACGAGGCCTTCGCCGCGTCGGAGGGCGCGTCCCCGGCCGACCCGACCCTGCTCCCGCAGTACGCGACGACCCTGGCGGCCCGGGGCCTCGCGGTGGCCTGGCCGCCGCAGCGCGGGGCGGCGTGCTGGTGCGGGTCGGGGCGGACGTACGGGGAGTGCCACGGGCAGGACGTCGCCGGGAACCGATGAGATCGGGCGCCCCCGGGCGTCTACCGGTGCGAGAGCCTGGCGCGGCACGCGACGCGTCAGTGGAGTCGATCCGATCCCACCCGAGGAGACACGACGACATGAGCACCGAGCAGACGCCCACCGCGGCGGAGAACGGCTTCTCCTACACCCTGACCCGAACCCTCGACGCCCCCGCGTCCGAGGTCTGGCGGGCCTGGACCACCCCCGACCAGTACGCCCGGTGGGCCTACGCCGTCCCCGGCTCCGTGGAGATGGACGTCCGCCCCGGCGGCACCTGGAAGGCCACGATGCGTACGCCGGAGGGGGCGGAGTTCCCGTTGACCGGCTCCTACATCGAGGTCGCCGAGCACCGGGCCCTGACCATCGGCATGGACGTCCCGGGCCGCCCGGACCCCGCGACGATGACCGTCGAACTCACGGAACAGGGCCCCCGCAACACCGTGATCACCCTCCGCCAGACCTGCGCCACGACGGAGGAACGGGACGGCGCGGAGCAGGGGAGCACGATGCTGCTGGACAGCTTGACGGGGTTCCTGGCGGGCAGGGCGAAGGCCTGACCCTCCCTCCCCGGCCGCGCCCGCACGGCTGCGGCGGTCGCGTTCAGACCCGGCGAGCCCGCCAGAGCCATGCCGAGGTACCGGCGATGACGGCGAGCGCCACCAGGTTGGCCACGAGGGCCGGGGTGTCGCCCGCCGGGGCGACGGTGGTCTCCCGCCAGACGATCCCGGCGACCGTCGGCGCGACGAGGCTCAGCAGCACGCCGACGGCCTTCCGGACCGGGGCCCAGTGCACCGAGGTGCACAGCAGCACCCCGCCGGCGATGCGGATCAGACCGCTGCACAGCGCCAGACCGGGCACGTCGGGGAGGAACGTCGTGACGAGGTACGGAAGGGTCAGCATCAGCAGCGGCACCAGCGGGTGCACCTTGCCACGCCGCACGGGCGGGACCGCCCCACCGGTCCCCGACTCGGCCAGCGCCGTCGCCGCGATCGTACGGGGGTCCCCCAGCTCCGCCAGGATCTCGCCGGGCGCCGCGTCGGGCCGTTCGGCGCGCGTCACGTCGATGTGCTCGGCGAGGTCGGCGAGGAGCTCCTGACGCCGGTCGGCGGGGAGTGCGGCGGCCTCGCGCTCGACGGCGCGGAGGTAGTCGCGCACGAGGTCGGCGGGGGACGTGGGGGTCTTCATACGGGGTCTCCGGCGGAGGGGTGCGGGGTGGTCAGGAACGCGTCGACGGCATCGCGGAAGCCGGGCCAGACGTGCGTGAACTCGTCCAGCGCGGCCCGCCCGCCGGCGGTGAGCGCGTAGTAGCGACGGGGCGGGCCGGAGGCGGACTCCTGCCAGGTGGTGGTGACCAGATCCTCCCGGCGAAGCCGGGAAAGCAACGGATAGACCGTCCCCTGACTGGTGGCCAGCGCCCCGGACTCCTCCAGAGCGTGCAGGAGTTCCACGCCGTAACGGGGACGGTCCCGCATCAGGGCGAGCACGCAGTACTCCAGCACACCCTTGCGCAGCTGAGCGGCTGCGCGGGCCCGCTTGGTCGGTTCGCCGGGTTCCATGCATAGCAAGATACCAGGCGGGCAAGGCCCGTACGCCCACTGGGCCCACGCCGGACCAGCGCGGCTCGGACGTCGATGGCCTCGCGAGCACGGCTCACGAACCGCTCCCCCTTCTTCGACACGTGATCGAGGAAGCGCCGGATGCGATACGAATCGTTCGCGTCCAGCGCGTCGTCGCTCTCCCGCCCCACGATCCTCGCCTCGATCGCCCCGACACAGACGGACAGGGACTTGGCCAACTCACCTGCCAACCGACCGACGATGGCCGCCGCCGACGCACTCCCCACCACACCCACCCCGGCGCCCACAACGGCCGCAGTCCTTGCGTCCACGAGGAACGGGTGCCCCGGCAAGGCCGGTGGAGCGGGGCGAATTCCGGCCTGTGGCGAGAAGACGGAGATCGGTACGGCATCCGTACGGCTCGCCGGCACAATGACCGCATGCCCGAGCCCGTCCCGTCCTCCGCCTCCGTGTCCGCCCGCATGAGCCGCCAGGGCTCCCGCGACACGGCGCCGGAGATCGCGGTGCGGCGGCTGCTCCACGCGTCGGGCATGCGCTACCGCGTGAACGTACCGGTGCCTGGCATGACCCGCCGCACGATCGACATCGTCTTTCCCGGAGCCAGGGTCGCGATCTTCCTCGACGGCTGTTTCTGGCACGGCTGCCCGCAGCACGCTACGCAGCCCAAGTCGAACGCCGAGTGGTGGCGGGCCAAGCTCGACAAGAACATGTCCCGTGACGCCGAGACGACTAGACATTTGCAGGACCAGGGGTGGAGGGTTCTGCGTTTTTGGGAGCATGAGAGTCCGGAAGAGGTGGCCGCTCTCGTGCGAGCGACTGTGGGACGGCGCATGGCGGAACGGGTGGGAGAGTGAAAGGCGTGGGGGGACTGACCTTCGTGGACGTGTGCTCCGGGGCGGGTGGACTCGCTCTCGGCCTGGAGCAGGCCGGATTCGAACCACGCCTGCTCTTGGACGACGACGAGGACGCCGTCGCGACCCTGCGGGCCAATCGACCGCAGTGGAACGTGCTCCGCACCGATCTGCTCGACTTCGATCCGGCCGAACATCCGGAGAGCCACGATGTGGATCTCCTCGCGGCGGGCCTGCCGCGGGTGAGGTCTAGTGCAACCGCCGGACGGGCCGAAACGGGCATGGAAGAGCGACTGCTGGAGGCCGCCGTCTACCTGGCTCACGCCATTCGACCGCGAGCGGTGATCATCGAGAACGTTCCGGACCTGGCTCATTCGGACAGGTATCAACGCTTCCGTGACTTCGCCCGCGCCGAACTGGCACATCTGGGTTACGAGTTCATCTGGTTCGTCGTGAACGCCGTCGACTTCGGCGTGCCGCAGAACCGCAAGCAGGGCGTCCTGGTGGCCGTCGAGCGGCAGCTGGCCCAATCCTTCCGTCCTCCGACACCCACGGTGCGGGAACCGATGACGGTCGGCTCTGTCCTGGAACAGTCCATGGCCGCGCGCGGTTGGCGGGACGCCGCCCGCTGGGCCGCCCAGGCCGATCAGCCGGCCCCGACACTGGTCGGAGGCTCGAAGAACCGAGGCGGTGCCGACCTCGGGCCGACCGGCGCTAAACGGAAGTGGGCGACCATGGGCGTCAATGCCCACACGGTGGGCAACGAGGTTCCCGATCCCGAATTCGTGTGGGACCCCAAGCTCGGCAGGGACAACATGGTGAAGATCACAGTCGAGCAGGCGGCGCTGCTTCAGGGTTTCCCCGCCTCCTGGGAGATCACCGGCCGCAAGACCGCCCGATACCGCCAGGTCGGGCACGCGACGCCGCCGCCCGTCGGTCGGGCACTGGGCCGAGCCGTCGCCGAAGCACTGCATGGGGAGCCGGTTGTCCCCGCTGCCGGCTAGACTTCCGCCACATGACCAGCACGCCGCCCCACCAGTCCATCCTCGACAAGCCCTTCGTCCTGGATCTCTTCGCAGGGCCCGGCGGGCTGGATGTCGCTGGTCACAAGCTGGGTGTCCCGAGTCTCGGGATCGAGTGGGACAGGAGCGCGTGCCTGACGCGCTACGCGGCCGGCCTGGACACCCTCCACGCCGACGTGAGCGCGGTCCGCAGGGAGTCCTTCGAGTCGCTTCCGCCGGAGATCAACGTGCTCGCCGGTGGACCGCCGTGCCAGACGTACTCGGTGGCCGGCAAGGGTGCGGGCCGTAAGGCTCTGGAAGAGGTCAAGGCGTTCATCGAACGGCTCATGGTCGGCGATCCCGACGAGGAGATCGACAAGGAGCTCAAGAACCTCAGCGACCCGCGTACCGCACTGGTGCTCGAGCCACTCCGGTACGCGATCCAGGCGACCAGGAGCCCGAACCGAGGGCATCGCCCGTACGACGTCATCGTCCTGGAGCAGGTCCCTGCCGTGAGGGCGCTCTGGGAGAGCTACGCCGAGGTCCTGCAGAAGGTCGGTCTTCCCGACGGCACCAGGTACCAGGTCGTCGTCGATGTCCTGGGAACCGAGACCTACGGAGTGCCGCAGACCCGGTCCCGAGCCGTGCTGGTCGCCCGTCGTGAGGGACTCGGCAAGCCCTCGCTGCCCGCACCGTCCCACCGCGCCTACGAGGCGAAGGGGTGGAACCGCAGGAACAGCGGCATCGCGGCACCGACGATTCAGCCGACCCTCTACGACACGGACATCCCCGAACCGCGACAGCACACCACGGAGGACGACGGTCTGGAGCATTGGAAGTCGATGGGCGACGCCCTCGCCGAGCCGGTCGGCACGCACCCGGGGCGCAGGACTCCCTTCTTGATCCGGTCGAACTACGGCAGTTCCGGAATCCCGGGGCGACGCGGGGTACGGACCGATCGGCAGCCCGCCACGACCGTCACCGGCCGTATCTCGCGCTTCGTGGTATTCGAATCCGTCGGTGATCACCACCCCGACGTCGTTTGTGAGGGTCCGAGGTTCAGCATGAACGAGGCGGGGATGCTGCAGAGCTTCCCGCCGGACTACCCGTGGTCGGGCACGGCGAGGGCCCAGCAGGTCGGCAACGCCGTGCCGCCCCTCTTCGGGGCCCACCTCCTGAGCGCAGCGCTCGGCCTTCCCGCGCCGGCCCCGGAAGCGATGCGCGAGCCGTGGGTACCGGCCACGGAGGAGCAGCGGGCCAAGCTGCGCAGCCACGGCTGCGGATCGGCGGACGACTGCACCGCCCGCTGCCCGCGTCCCGAGTAGTTCGACGCCGCCGTATCAGTCCTCGCTCTTCCGGCCCCTGACCGGGGCGGTCTCGAACAGCTCGGTGAAGTAGTCGGTGAGGGCTGTCACGGACTCCTCCGGTACGGGGTCCTCGTCGGGCCCCTCCGGAAGGACGTGGCGCGAGACCGGTGGGGCCGTCTGCGCCTCTTCGATCCAGTCCCGCAGCCGGGCGGGATCCCTGGGCTCGTCCGGTGCGAGGACGTCGTAGATCAAGGTCGCTCCGGCCGCGTTCACGGCAGCGCTCAGACCTTCGATCTCCCGCCCGGTGGTGACCTTCCCGTCCTTGAGGAGGTGAACCAGGGCCTGAGCGGTGGGGCGGTGGTCGAGCAGGTCCTTCCGGAGAACGGTGTGGATGAGGTCCTGGTTGCCACAGGCGGTCTCGACCGGCTCGTAGCCCGGCCCGTTCCGGAAGAGTTCGGCCGCCCACCACAGGCGGGAGAAGCACTGCCGGTCCGAGGGGCCCCGGAAGCGCTCCGCGGCAACGCGTCCCTTCCGCTCCGAGAAATGCCGCCACACGACATAGTCAGGAGCTACGGCCAGAGCCAGGTGGTTCCACAGACGCTTGTCCGCCGCCTCCCGACGCGTCAGACGCAGGGTGGCGTGGAGCCGTGGCGCGAGCCAGGCGTCGGCCCCAGTGCGCTCCTTGTCGAAGGCGAACATGACGTCGTCCACCAGGCTGCGGATCGGCTCGACCCACCACCTGGCGTCGTCCTCGGGAAGAGGTTCGACGGTCTTGGCGAGGTCGATGCCGCTGTGGACTTCTTCGCCCCTGAGCAGTCCCTCGGTGAGGAAGGTGTCGACGGCCGAGCCGGAAAGCAGCGCCAGGCGCTCCGGTACGTGGTGGGGCTGGGTGATCACGACTCGCTCTCCCTGTTCGTCCGTTCCAGACCGCGGATGACGTAGCCCACCGCCTTGGCGGCCTCGGCGCGCCGGACCGCCGCGTAATGGATGCGTGTCTGCAACTCGCCCCAACCCGACTCGCCGGTGCGCCGGCGGTGGACCTGGCGCAGGGCCTCCTCGACGTGCACCCCGGGGACGACGTCCGGGAGCATCTCCCGCAGCACCTCGCCCTGCCAGTCGGTCGGGAAGACCGGGCTGCCGCCCGGCTCCACTTCCAGGTCACCGATGGCGCCGTGGAACACCGCCGTCCAGACGTCCGTGGCCATCTGGGCGACGAGGAGGTCACGTACCTTGCTCTCCACGCCGGAGCCGTTGCTGTCCAACAGTCCGACGATCCCGTCGATGTCGGTGTTGACGTACACGGTGGGGACCCGTGCCGTGGTGTCCACGAGCCAGGGAGCGTCGGCGTAGGCGCGCAGCCATTCCCTGGAGCTCTTGCTGAACGACGCCTTCTGGACGTCCAGTCGCAAGCCTCTGACCGGTTCGTCCGAGACGGTGTCGACAGCCCAGCTCCGGTCGGTCTCGGTGATCGACCGCCCCCGCACTCCGTCGACCGTCCCGACGGCGTACGCGCTGAGGGAAGCACGTCCCAGGTGGTCGTCGCGGAGCAGTTCCAGGGAGCCCGACCAGTCGCGGCTGTCCTCCGTGTCCCGTGTGAGGGCCGTCGAGGTGCGGATGTTGGTCTCGCCGTCGGTCAACACGGCGAGGACACACAGGTCGGACCATGCCGCGTCCGGGGCGTCGGCGCCGGGCGGCAGCGTGGCGGAGACACCGATCGTGGCGCTCACCCAGTCCGTGTGGCCCGCGACACCGAGGGCTACCGCCTGCTCCTGAACCGAGTAGGCACTGGTGTCGAGTGGATCACGAGTGCCGTCGGACAGCTTGAGGGAGACCGACGTCACCCTGAGCGTGATCGGGCGGCTGAGTCGCTTGTACGGGTAGATCTTCACGCGTCACGCCCCCTTGCCGGTACGCAGTTCGACGACGAGGCGGGTGAGCGCGGTCCTCACCGGGTGACTGGAGACGTCAGTGGCTCCTCGGAACTTCGCGCGGCGCGTGCCGGGCGGGAAGCGCAGGGTCCCGTTCTCCACCTCACAGCCCTCCACGGCCACGAGTTCCGCCCAGCCGAGGCTCGGGCGTCCCCCGGAGCGGACGTCCAGCTGGGCGACCGGCATCATCGGAACGATCTCGTCACCGCGTGGGATCTTCACCTCGGCCGTGATCAGCCACTCCCCCTGGTCACCGATCGTCGCCTCGAGCGCGTCCAGCACCGGCACCACCGGGCCGGAGGGCACCTTGGCCTTGGGTCGGCTCTTGACGGTCAGTGCCTTGCGCAACGCCTCGCCCCCTTCGCCTCTTTCTCGCTTCGGGCGGGCGACGAGTTCCCTGACCGCGCTGTTGACTTCGGTGGTCAGATTGTTGATCCGTCGATACGCGGAAGGGGACCAGCGCAGGATCAGTTCCTCCGTCTGCCCCCAGCGATCGTGCTCGGGCGGTTCCGCCGCCCGCAGGAACTCCTCGGCCTCCTTCGCGAAAGGGGCCGACTCGCCGGCGGCCTCGCCCACCAGGAGAACGGCCTGGAAAGGGTTGGTGCCGAGCGGCAGGTTCGGGACCGTGGCCTTCTTGACCGTCATGCGGTTGCCGCGCAGCGAGTGCACCTGGTTCTTGGGGGTGTCCTTGTCCCCGGCGGCCTCGGTGACCAGCAGGACCGCCTGATGGGTGCCGAGCGTTCCGCGGGCGCCGCCGGCCAGCGGCAGCTTCAGCGGAACGTTTCTGGTCGCCACCTGACCGGCCTCGGTAAGCCGTTCCACCGTGGTGCCCTCGTAGTGGGCCCGCAGGGCGCGTGTTCGGGAGGGCTGCTCGACGGACGGGTCCACCTTCGTCTCCGGTACGACCTCCTCGCCGTTGCGCAGAGCGCGGACCGAGACTTCCAGCAGCGGAAGTCGGCCGCCGCCACCGATCATGGCGGCCCAGAAGTCGCGGCCCAGTGCCTCGACCAGACGGCCGTGCATCCTGCCGATGTCGCGTGTGTCCTCGGGCCCCTCCTCGTCGCGGGGCTTCTCGTCCTGCTCGGACGAGTTCCCCTCGAGACTGGCCACGTCGTGCGCACCCACGATGAGGAAGGACGTGCCGGGTTCGGCGCTGTCCCGGCTCAGGTGCAGGCGGGACACGGTCTCCTCGTCCGCCCACCAGGAACGGGCGACCTCGGCGCCCGGTGTGTCCGGATCGGGGCGCCCGAACCAGGCGGGCCCCGCGTAGGGACGCCCGTCGACCTCCCGCCAGGGCAGTTCGAGGCGGCCGATCACCCGTCGCTCGGTACGCCCCTCGTGGGGAACGGAAAGGGTCGAGTTGATGAGCACGAGGCCGAGAGCACTGGTGGCCCAGAGCGTGGCCTTGCCCAAGCCGTACGAACCACCGGCGGCGGAGCCGGACTTCAGGCTCTCGAGCTGGCGTCGGACGACGGCGGCGAACTTGCCGTCCGCGTAGTCGTCGCCGGTGAGTCCGGAGGCGTTGTAGTCGTCGACCCTCAGAAGGACCAGGCGGCCCTTCTCGTACAAGTCACGCACACCTGCGTCGACGACCCGGCCCACCTTCTGGTTACCGGCGAGCTCCGAGACGGCGGAGTAGTGCGGGAAGAGATCGTTCCAGAGGATCGCGTCACGGAAGGCTTCCAGGTGCTCGCCGGTCAGCTCGTGCAGGGTGTAGCGGACCCGGACCGGTCTGCCGTTCTCCACCAGGCGCTCGTCGAGGCTGTTCTGGCACGTCTCGCGCGCGAGGACCTGGACGTCGGCGTCGAAGGCGAAGGCCGCGGCATTTCCGAGGTCACGACCACCGTCGGGATAGCCGGGTCGGTGGTACCAGGTGACGGGGAGGCCGGCTTGTGTGTCGGTGGTGCGGGTGTGCACCGTGCCGACGTCCGTACCGAGCGCATTGGCGATGTCCGTCATGACGGTCGGGCGCGGAGTCGACCGCCCGGCGATCCACGCGGAGACGGCGGCTCGGGTCAACCCGAGTTCCTTGGCCAGTTCGGCCTGCGTCTTCCCCGCGAGCTTGAGCTGCCGGGCCAGCCACGGCCCGAACTCCTCACCTGTCTCCACGCGTCACCTGTCTCTTCCTCGGGTCGTGGAAGGGAGGTTAATTTGACGACTGTGATCATGTCAACCAATAGTTGACCGAGCAGGAGCACTTGCCTGTCCGGCTCACCTGTCCGAATCACCCGGTTCAAACCCATTACCCCCTTATGGGACCCGACCGTAAAAGTGGAACCGCGAACTCCACTCGTGATTACGGCAGTTGGCTTGCCAACACCGCAGAACCCCGCTAACTTTCGCCATGTTGGGGAATCCGACTCGCTCGAAAACCGGAAACCGGGGATTGGGCGACCGGGGGTGAAGTGCGCCTACAGGCGACCGAACGCCCTTGAGCGGAAACGTTTTTGGAAAGGGACTGGCGGACAACCGACTCCGCCCGCTAGCGTTTTATCAACGGGGGACGTGGACCGATTGCACCCCTGTGCGGCCAAAAAAAACTGACACGACAGGGGTGGGGTGTCATGAACGCGGACGACTGTTTCTCCTTACTGCTCTCCCAGCGGGAGTGCAGCGCGATCGTTCTGGATATTCGGGAGGCGACGAGCAAGGCTGGAGCGGCGCGTGCGCTGATCCGCCACGACCTACCCGAGGACGATTTCGTGGCGGGATTCCCGGAATTGGCGAAGTGGGTTCAAGAGCTGCCGGAGGAAGATCCCGACGAATCCCCTTCGGACCCCTGACGCATCGCCCTCACCATTACGGCGATCCCATGCCCTCCGACCGACCTGGGACGAGACGCCAGGGCGACCAAGCACCTCATGAACCCATGGGTCGGCTCGCGCTCAGCCGGCGAGCCGACCCGTCATCCAGACTTTCACCCACCTTTGACATCAGGAGCAGCAGCCGTGCCGTCCTCGTCCTCAGCGGTGATCGAAACCGTCCTCGAACAGTCCACTCGCGTTCTGCAGACCTATGCCGTGGACCCCGGCCTCGTGGCCGAGCACGCCAATGGCGAGCGCCGTATCACGCAGGGCGGATATGGCGACCGTCAGCTTTTCGAGCTCGTCCAGAACGCGGCCGACGAAATCGCCGGCGAACCCGGCGGTCGCGTCCACGTGGTCCTCACGGAGACCCATCTGTACTGCGCCAACGAGGGAAACCCGGTCACCCCGGAAGGGGCGGAAACCATTCTTCGAATGAGTATGTCGAAGAAGCGTGGTGGGCAGATCGGACGGTTCGGAGTCGGTGTGAAGTCGGTCCTCGTGGTGACCGACGCTCCGGAATTCTTCAGCCGCTCCGGGAGTTTCGGATTCGACCGCGCCTGGTCCTACGAGCAGATCAAGGCCGTGCCCGGAGTGACGGAGCGCTACGGGCCGGAGTTCGACGCTCCCGTCCTGCGGATGGCCCGCCCGCTCGACATGCAGGCCGAACGTGCCTCCGACCCCGTGCTGGACAAGCTGTTGACCTGGGCGACCACGGTCGTTCGCCTTCCGCTGCTGCCGAAGGCCGACGACCGGCTGGGCAAGGACATGCACGGCAACCGTGGCAAGGACCACGGTGAGCCTCGCGAGGAGTTTCCGGTCGGGTTCCAGCTCTTCTCGCCGCACGTCGCCAAGGTCGTGCTGGAGGACCACCGTCCCAGGCCCATGGCGCGCCGGACACTGACCGCCCAGCAGTCCGGCGACCTGCACACCGTGACCGAGGAGCGCACGGGGAAGGCGCTCTCCACGGAGCGGTGGCGCGTGTTCACCACCACGCACGAGCCCGGTCCTGCGGCCCGTGCGGACGCCGGAGAGCTGCACGACCGGGTCGCGCTCGACCTGTCCTGGGCCGTCCCCGCTCTGGAGCGGGACCCCGAGAGCGGCCTGTGGATCAGCCCCCGCTCGCGCGGTCGCGGGAAGTTCTGGTCCTTCTTCCCCACCAAGTACGAGATGTCCCTGAGCGGCATCCTCAACGGGGCGTGGAAGACCAACGAGGACCGGCAGAACCTGCTCGACTCCTCCCCCTTCAACCAGGAAATGATCAGGGTTTCGGCGAAGCTCGTCGTCGACTCCCTCCCCGGGCTGGCCCCGGCCGAGGACCCGGCCGCCTACCTTCCCCTGCTACCCGGTCGTGTCAAGGAGTCGATCAGCTGGGCCGACGAGTTCCTGACCCGGGAGATCTGGGCCCGCACCGCCACGAGCCCTTCGCTGCCCGACCAGGACGGTGTCCTGCGCGCCCCTGAGCAACTGCACGTCCATCCGCGGCCGGACAAGGACCTGAAGCAGCTCACGCGATGGCTGCGGATGTGGCACGAGTGCCCCGGACGGCCCTCGGACTGGCTGCACCCGAGCGTGGAGGCCGACCCCCTGCGCTCCGGCAAGGTCGAGCACATCCTCGGCGCCGCCGGGCACGAGCGGGCCGGGGTCCGGGACTGGTTGGAGGCCCTCGTCGCGAACGGCACCGCCGAGGCGTCGGCGGTGGCCGTCCGCATCCTGGCGGACATGGTCGAGAAGGGCGCCTCCTTCGCCGACGAGGCGCGCAAGGCACGTGTCGTGCTCACCGAGGAGCACGGGCTGGTCGCCCCGGTCCACGGCAAGGTGTTCCGTCGGGCCGAGCACCAGGACGGACTGCGCGAGTCCACGGTGTACGTCATCGACGAACTCGCCCAGGACCCGTCGCTGGCGCACGCGCTCAACGTCCTCGGCATCCGCGAGGCCGACGCCGAGGGGCGCTTCGTCAGCGTCCTCGATCAGGGCTTCGACCACTACGGGGAGTCGGACTGGGAGCGCTTCTGGGAACTGTTCCGCCAAGCCGGCGCCCGTCGGCTGGCCCACAAGGTCCTGGAGCGCCTGCCAGATCCGCGCTACACGCTCCGGGTACGGACCGCCGCGGCGCACTTCCGGCCGGTCGCGGACTGCATGCTGCCCGGTGTCGTGGTCGACGCCGAGCGCGATCCGAGTGTCGCCGTCGACATGACGTTCCACTCCGACGACACGTACTTCTTCTCCCTGATCGACCTGCGGGACCGACCTGCCGGCGGCGTGCAACCGCAGGCGGACGAGGACTGGTTCGAGGAGTACCGAGCAGCCGTCCACGCTTCCTACCTGCGCTCCCTGGACAGTCGGGCCCCGCGCCCCGCACTGAACCGGCTGAAGGTCGAGGGCGCCGCGATCGGTGGCCCTCTCCATCTCTTCCGCAACCTGTCCGAGGAGTCCCGCGCCGCCTTCCTGAAGGCGCTGCCCGACGAGGCCGTGGTGGACAACTGGACGCGACAGTTCGGCGCCCAGACCAGCACTCGACAGGCGGTGATGTCACCGATCCGATGGATGCTGAGGAAGTACGGCAGGGTCGCCACCTCTCAGGGGATCAAGCCGCTGACAGAGGCCGTCGGCCCCCAGCTCACCGCCTACCGCGATGTCCTGCCTGTCGCCGACATCTCCCCCGAGAAGGCCCGCAAACTGCGGCTGCCGATCACCGTCGACGAGGTTCCCGCCGATCGCTGGGACACTCTCCTCGACGAGGTGTCCCGCAGCGAAGACGACGCTTTCGTCGGCGCCACCTACGTGATGCTGACCCGGTTCGGGGCGGACTTCCCCGAGGACTCGCTGACCCGTTGCCGGATCGGTGACACCTGGGGCACCCGCCCCGACGACGAGATCACCCTCGCCGTGGGCACCGCCGAGTACCGGGCCCTGCGCGCCGAGCAGCTGCCCGCTCTACTCGTGCCGACCACCGAGGACGCCGAGCTGATGGTCGAGAAGTGGGGCATGCTCCGCTACGCCGACGTGATCAGTCGGGAGACCCGCGAGGTGCCCGAGGGCGACCCCGTTCCCCTCGTCGAGCTGTTCCCCGCCCTGCGACAGCGTCTGAACAGCGGCAATCGCAACAGCATGGTGCAGCGATGCACCGAGCTGGAGGAGGTCACGCGCACGCCCAACGGCACGCACGCCTCTCCCCTGGACGCCGTGCGCCAGGACGGCACGGTCAAGATCCGTGTGCCCGTGGAGCCGGAGCCCATGCTGCGGCTGATCGACCGCGAGCTCGGCCTCGGCCTGGGCGCTGCCGGTTGCCGGGCGGTGCTGGAGCACCAGGACCGCATGGCCAAGGACAGTGCCCTGAAGGCGGCACAGAAGGCCGTGCGCGACGCCGAGGACGTCGTGACCAAGCTCGAGCTGCTGATCGGTGCGGACGCGCTCAGGGCCGGCCTGCCGGAAGGATTGATGGACGCCGAGCTGCAGGCGACCGGTGGCGTGGAGCCGTCCGGACGTCGCATCGCGCAGATGGCGTTCAACGCGCACGGTGACGGGGTGCTCCAGCAGCACGCCCGGGACATCCAGGCCCGCTTCCCCAACGCACCGGTGGGATACGGGGGTTCCTCGGCCGCCGTCGCGTTCGTCTCCGGCCTGCGCCTGCCCGTGACGTTCGCCGGTTCCAGGACTCCCTCGCCGCCTTCCTCCGAGACGATCGAGGGGCCCCGGGACTTCCCCAGGCTCCACGACTACCAGGAGGATCTGGTCCGGAACATCTCCATCCTGCTCGACCGGCTCGCCCCGCAGCGCGGCATGCTGTCCCTGCCCACCGGCGCCGGCAAGACGCGAGTCACCGCCGAGGCCGTGATCCGCTGGGTGAAGCGGGTCGGCGACCTCAAGGGCCCCCTGCTGTGGATCGCGCAGACCGAGGAACTGTGCGAACAGGCCGTGCAGAGCTGGAAGTTCGTCTGGAGCAAGGTCGGTGCCGAGCGACCGCTGACCATCAGCCGACTGTGGAGCAGCAACGAGGTCGGCAACGTCGTCGAGCATCCCCACCTGGTGGTCGCCACGGACGCCAAGCTGGAGCGGTGCCTGGGCACCGACCAGTACACGTGGCTGCGCGAGCCCGCACTCGTGATCGTGGACGAGGCGCACACCGCCATCTCCAAGCGGTACACGGAGATCCTCGGCCTGATGGGCCTGACCCAGTACGAGACGCGTCGGCACCTGCTTGGTCTGACCGCCACCCCGTTCCGCAACACCAACGAGGACGAGACCCACCGACTGATCACCCGCTTCGGCAGCCGGCGGCTCGACGAAGGCGTGTTTCCCTCCGGCGACCCGTACCGCGACCTGCAGGAGTGGGGCATGCTCGCCCAGGTCGAGCACCGCACCCTGGAAGGTGGTCGGATCGTGCTGAACCAGGACGAGAAGACGCACGCCGAACGCATGGCGATGCTGTCTCGTGCCGCCGAGCAGCGGCTCGCCGACGACCACGAGCGGAGCATGCGCATCGTCGACTCGGTGGCGGCACTGCCGCCGGACTGGCCGACGCTGCTCTTCGCCACCTCCGTCGACCACGCCAAGTACCTGGCGGCCATGCTCAACGACCGTGGTGTCCGCTCCGCCGCCGTGGACTCGACGACCAGTACGCAGGACCGTCGGACGCGGATCGAGAATTTCAGGAACGGCCGCATCCGTGTGCTCACCAACTACGGTGTTCTCACCCAGGGGTTCGACGCGCCCGCGACCCGGGTCGTGGTGGTGGCACGGCCGGTGTACAGCACCAACGTGTACCAGCAGATGATCGGCCGAGGTCTGCGCGGCCCCAAGAACGGCGGCAAGGACACCTGCCTGATCCTCAACGTCGACGACAACATCGCCAACTTCGACACCGCTCTGGCCTTCACCCAGTTCGAGCACCTCTGGAGCCGTACGTGACCGATGTCTACCTCGACAGCCCTCCGCTCACCGCCGAGCAGCGGGCCGTCGTCGAGCAGCCCTGGGACGCCCGGGTCCTGGTCACCGCGGGGGCCGGCGCGGGGAAGACGCACACGCTGGTGCGTCGGCTCGACGCCCTGTGCGGGCACGAGGACCCGGAGGAGTCGCTGGAGGCCGCCGACATCCTGGTACTCACCTTCTCCCGGGCGGCCGCCCGGGAGTTGCGTGAGCGCATAACCCGGCACGGGGACCGGGCGCGCCGGGTGCGCGCCCAGACCTTCGACGCCTGGGCATACGGCGTCCTCGTCCAGGCCTATCCGGACCGGGAGTGGGCCGCGACGTCCTTCGACGAGCGGATCAGAGCCGCCACGGAGGCCGTCGAAGAGGGTGCGCTGGAGTCCGGTGACTCGGTCCCGCCGTCCCATGTCGTGATCGACGAGGTGCAGGACCTGCTGGGCGATCGCCGGGAACTGGTGGAGGCCCTGCTCGACCGCTACCAGGACAGCTGCGGTTTCACCGTGGTCGGTGACGCGGCCCAGTCCGTGTACGGCTTCCAGATCGAGGACGCTGCCGAACGCAACGACGAGACCGGACGGTTCTTTGAGTGGTTGCGCCGTTCGTACCCCGACGACCTGGTGGAGTTGCGCCTCACGGAGAACTTCCGGGCCGTCACACCGGAGGCAGGGGCCGCGCTGTCGCACGGCCCCCGGTTGCAGGAGGTCCGGGACGCCGACGAGGCCGCCACGCTCTACGAGGAGTTGCGCGACCTGCTCCTGGACCCGGCGAACTCGCTGGGCGACCTCACCGACGAGTTCACGCTGCAGGGTCTGCGGGACCTCCACGACACCTGCGCAGTCCTCACGCGCGACAACCGGCAGGCATTGGTGGTCTCCCGGTTGCTCCACGAGAACGGCGTCGGGCACCGGCTGCGCCGCCCGCTCGAGGAGCGACCGGTGCCCTACTGGGTGGCCGAGCTGTTGCGTCGTACCGAGGCGACCGGCATGCCCGAGGACCGGTTCCGCTCCCTGCTGGAACAGATCCCGCTGCCTCACGAGCCGAACGCGGGTGCCTTGTGGACGGTCCTGCGGCGCGCGACCCGCTTGCCCGGGCGCACCGCGCTCGACCTGGACCGGCTGCGCCGTCTGGTCGCCGACGGCCGGTTCCCCGACGAGGCGGCCGACCCGGAGACCGCGCGGATCGTCGTCTCCACCGTGCACCGCGCCAAGGGGTTGGAGTTCGACCGGGTGATCGTCCTGACCCCGCCGACCGTTGCCGAACTCGACAAGCAGTACGGGACCGATGCGGACCTCCCCGCTGAGGCCCGCGCCCTCTACGTGGCGATGACCCGGGCCCGACAGGACCTCTACCACGTCCACTCCCCCGATCTGCCGATCGTCAGGAGGGCGGGAAACCGCAGGAACGGCCGGCGGTACGTCGGCGGGTGGCGGTCGTACGACAGGTTCGGCGTGGTGGCCGAGGCCGGGGACGTCTGTCGGGACAACCCGCCCGGTCTCGCGACCGACGCCGTGGCGACCCAGACGTACCTCTTGCAAGAGGTCGGCCCCGGTCAGGAGGTGCTGCTGCGCAAACGTCACGATCTGCCGGCGGGTGAGGACCAGAGCCCGCCGTACGCCCTGCTGCACCGGGGGCGGGAGATAGGCGAGGCGTCGGAGCGGTTCCGACAGGAGCTGTTCCGGGTGCAGAAGGTGAGCCGGACCTGGGACCCGTGGTGGCCCGACGAGATCCACGGTCTGCGGATCGACACCTTGGAGACGGTGACGGGCAGCGTCGCGGCCGGCGCCAACGCCGGTCTGGGTGACCGAGGTGTGTGGATCGCGCCGCGGATCACCGGCATCGGCATGTTTCGAAGGGCTGACAACGAAGAGGAGCAGGGCGCATGACGCACGTGGCAGGTCGGCACTCCGAGCATTATCGGGTGCGGGACGAGGAACTCCTCGTGGGGCTGCGCAGGGAACTCTTCGGCCCCACCGAGGAGTCCGCCCCGGAGGACCGGACCGAGGTACTTCCTCACGACGCGCCGATCGACCGTTACCTGACCGGCGTGCTGTATCCGCGCGCCTCGCGGGACCGGAGGGCCGAGAACGCCGCCGAGCAGGACGGCTTGGACGCCGCGCCCGTACTCGCCCGGGAGGACGCCGAGGAGGCCGGTGCCGCGCAGGAAACCGGTGTCTCGGGTGACAAGCGCCCGTCCTCCATGGGCCTGACCTTCGCGGTCGACCCGACCGTGAGCGACACGATCGTGGTCTCGGCGCGCGCGGCGGTCTACGAGCCCACCGACTCGGACGGCAACCCGGTTCCGGCCCGACGTGCCGAGGCCCGGACCGTCGCGGAGCAGCGGGAGCGGTGGCGGCGCAAGGAACTCCAGCTTCCCGAGAAGACCGTCGACGTGACCGTCCCCGCCCCGGGCGAACTGATCGATCTCGTGCCGGACAAGGTCGCACTGCACGTCATCGTCCGCCGCCCCGATCCGGTCAGCGGTACGGTCACGGTCACGGTCACGCTGATCAACCGGCAGAAGGTCGGCGAGCGGGACCTCCAGGACGCCTTCGCCCTGTTCCAGTGCGACCTGGTGGTCTGGGCCGCCGACGGCTCCAGCGCCTTCGTCGAGCGTCCCGCCCCGGCCGCCGCCCACGACCCGGAGATCGCCACCAGTCGTCTGCTGCACCGCCATGCTCCGACCTTCGCCATCGGTCACGGTTGTGCCGCCGCCTGGGACTGGGCCCCGTCACCGATCGGCGTGACCGAGAGCATCCCGGCCGCCGTCCCCGAGGTGCGCAGCGAGTTCGTGCCCAGCGTGGAAGTGCTGCTGGCCGACTCCAATCCGGAGATCGACAGCTCGTCGTTGTCGATGCTCGGGCTGGCCGAGAAGCCCGACATCGAGGTTCTGGCCGCCCTGGAGGCACTGGCCAGGGGGTACGAGGACTGGATCGCCCGCAAGTCGGCCGAGGCCGACTCCCTGGTGGGCAGCCCTCACGAGCAGCCCGCGCGGGACCAGGTGGGCGCCTGTCGCGAGGCGCTCGGTCGGATCCGCGAGGGCATCGAGTTGCTGAGGACCAAGCCCGATCTGATGCGGGCGTTCCGGCTCGCCAACCGTGCCATGGCCGACCAACGCGCCCGCAGCGCCTGGGTGAAGGACGGCCGTTCCGGCGACCCCGATCCGGGCACCGGCCGCTGGCGTCCCTTCCAGATCGCCTTCCTGCTGCTCTGCATGGCCGGCATCGACGACCCTGAGCACGACGACCGGAAAGTCTCCGACCTGCTCTGGTTCCCGACCGGTGGTGGCAAGACCGAGGCCTACCTCGGCCTGATCGCCCTGACGTCCTTCCTGCGCCGCATCCGCAAGGGCGCGAACGGCGGCGGTGTCACCGTCCTCATGCGCTACACACTGCGGCTGCTCACTCTGCAGCAGTTCGAACGTGCGGCGATCCTGCTCTGCGCCATGGAACACATGAGGCGCCACACGCCCGAGTTGGGCGACGAGCCGTTCTCCGTCGGCATGTGGGTGGGACGCTCGGCCACCCCCAACACGCTGGCCGAGGCCGCCGCCAGGCTCGACGAGCTGCGCGCCGACCTCGACAAGCGTCTCGCCACCGAGAACCCCGTCCAGTTGCACGCCTGCCCCTGGTGCGGGACCCGGCTCGACGCCCGGGACTACGAGGTCGACGAGGACGCCAAGCGGATGTTCATCCGCTGCCCCGGCATGGACTGCGACTTCACCGGTGGTCTTCCCGTCCACCTGATCGACGAGGCGGTGTACGACGCGCGTCCGACGTTGGTGATCGCCACCGTCGACAAGTTCGCCTCGATGCCGTGGCGTCCGGCGACCTCCGCGCTGTTCAACCGGGACGACCCGACCGACGGCACACCACCTCCGGAACTGATCGTCCAGGACGAGCTGCACTTGATCTCCGGCCCCCTGGGCACTCTCACCGGCCTCTACGAGACCGCCGTCGACGCACTGGCCGACCGGCCCAAGGTGATCGCCTCCACGGCGACCATCCGTCGCGCCGCCGACCAGGGCCGGCATCTCTTCGCCCGAGAAGTGCGGCAGTTCCCGCCCGCCGGCCTGGACTCGCGCGACTCGTGGTTCGCCGTGGAGACGCCGCGCGAGGAGAAGGCGAGCCGCCGCTACGTCGGTCTCCTGGCTCCCGGCACCAGTCAGTCCACGCTGTTGATCCGTACGTACGCCACGTTGCTGCACCGGGCCATGCACGCGGACACCGACGACAAGGTGCGTGACGCGTACTGGAGTCTCGTCGGCTACTTCAACAGCCTGCGGCTGCTCTCGGCGGCCGAGCTCCAGGTCCACGACGACGTGGTGGCCTATCTCGAGCTGCTCGCCGACCGCGAAGGCGTGGCAGTGCGCTCGGTGGCCAACTACTCGGAGCTGACCAGCCGGATCGACGCCAGCGAGATTCCCACGCGCCTCAAGGGCATCGAGAAGAGGCTCCCGGACGAGGACACCGTGGACGTCCTGCTGGCCACGAACATGATCGCGGTGGGCGTGGACGTGGACCGGCTCGGGTTGATGGCCGTGATGGGCCAACCGCAGACGACCGCCGAGTACATCCAGGCCACGAGCCGCGTCGGCCGCGCGCATCCCGGCCTGGTCGCCGTCATGCTCAACTCGTCGCGAGCCCGCGACCGCTCGCACTACGAGAACTTCCAGCACTACCACTCGGCACTCTACCGAGAGGTCGAGTCCACCTCCGTGACCCCGTTCTCCGCCCGTGCACGTGAACGAGGACTGCACGCGGTGATCGTCGCTCTCGCCCGCATCCTGATCCCGGCCGCTCGCCCGAACGACGGCGCCGGTCAGGTCGTGTCGTACGAGCACACCCTTCGGAACGACATCAGGAACCTCCTCGTGGACCGCGTCCGCGCGGTCACTCCCTCGGAGGCCGAGGCCGTGGAGCAGGACTTCGACGAGTTCGTCGAATGGTGGTGCCAGGAGGCCGACGTTCACGGCGGGTTGCTCTTCGAACCGAAGCGGGGAAGTCGCGCCCCTTCGATCCTGAAGTCGTACGACGACGAGTCCGAGGACCGCGAGGCGTGGCGCACCCTGTGGAGCCTGCGCGACGTCGACGCCGAGTCCGCCCTGTTCATGGAGGGAAACCGATGACCCCGCCCCCCAGCCGCCGCCGTCGGACCGCCGCGAACGGCACCGCCCCGGCCCACAACCTTCCCCGTCGCGGCACGGTCCGTCGGGCCCAGGTGATCAACACGTACGGCGTCGGGTCGCTCATCGCCGTCGACCACGAGTCCTTCGTCGTCTCGGGTCTGGACGAGGCCGACCACAGCTGGCGCAGGGACGAGTCGCCCGTCGTCCACGAGCGGCGGCTGGCCCGGCTGCTCGACGTCGACCACTTCCGGCTGCCGCCGGCGTCCGACGACACCAGCAAGGACGGCCTTCGGGTCCGTCGCTTCCCCTTGATGCACTCCTGTCCCGAGTGCAACGACCTGCAACCGCACCGCGACTTCTCTCCACCGGCCGGACGAAGTGTCTGCGGCACGTGCGAGGTGGACCTCGTTCCCTCCCGCTTCGTCGTCGCCTGCGAGGCCGGGCACCTCGACGAGTTCCCCTACTGGCAGTGGGTGCACCGCTCGCCCGACCGTGATTCCACGAGGCTCGGGAAGTGCGGCGGCAAGCTGAGGATGCGCACCACCGGACGCACCTCCTCGCTCCGCTCCATCGTCATCTCCTGCACCTGCGGCCAGGTGCCCGAGGTCTCGATGGAGGGTTCGTTCCGCAGGAACGCGCTGAAGGACCTGCGCCTCACCTGTCGAGGTGCCCGCCCCTGGCTCGGCACCTCCGCCACGGACCCCGCGGGGTGCGGGCTTCCCCTGCGCACCTTGCAACGCGGTTCCTCGTCGGTGTGGCAGCCGGTACTGAAGTCGGCGCTTTCCATTCCCCCGTGGAGCAGTGGCCGTGCGGATCCGCTCGCGGGACACTGGGCCGCACTGCGCCAGTACGACGACCGCGAGCACATCCGGATCTACCTTCAAGGCGCGTTCCACGGCGAATGCCCAATCCCGTTGGACGAAGTCATGGCTCTGCTCGACGCGGAACGCGAGGAGGATCCGGCGGACGACAAGGCTCCCAGCTTCGATCACCGCTACCGTGCCCTCCGCAACAAGGAGTACGAGCGCCTGCGTTCGGGCAACGACGAGAGCGAGCAGTCCCGTGATGAGCAGTTCGTCTGCGAGACGCCGCTCGGTGATCCGGGCGTGCTCCAGCCACTCGGGATCACCGGACCCATGTTGGTGAAGAAGCTTCGCGAGGTGCGGGCCCTGAAGGCGTTCACCCGCCTCGTCGACGCGGAGTCGACGACCGACGTGAAGGAGATGCCGCTCTCCGCGAAGCCCTTGCGCTGGCTGCCTGCCATGGAGGTCCAGGGCGAAGGGGTCTTCCTGCGCCTGGACGAGAGCCGCCTGGACGCCTGGGAGAAGGCACCGGCCGTGGCGGCCCGGGTCGAGCGCATGCGTTCCGCTCACCAGCGGGTGCTCGAACAGCGGGCCGACGACCCGAGCCTGGCCGTGTCGTCCCCGGCCTCACCTCGCATGGTGCTGTTGCACACCTTGGCCCACGTCCTCATCAACGAGTGGAGCTTGGAGGCGGGCTACCCCTCCGCCTCCCTGCGCGAGCGCCTGTACGCCGCTGACGACATGGCCGGAGTCCTGATCTACACGGCGACGAGCGACTCGGCGGGCAGCCTCGGCGGCCTCGTCGTCCAAGGCGAACCGGAACTCCTCGACCTTACGGTGCGATCGGCGATCCGCCGTGCCGAGTGGTGCTCCTCCGACCCGCTCTGCATGGAGGCCGAGGCATCCGGCTCGACCGGGACGAATCTCGCCGCCTGTCACGCCTGCGTGATGCTCCCGGAGACGAGCTGCGAGCACAACAACATCCTGTTGGACCGTGCACTGCTGGTGGGTACGCCGGAGGAACCCGCTCTGGGGTTCTTCACGGCCTTGTCCGAAGGCTGACCTCCGCGGACCCGGCTCACCAGCCCGCTCGGAAGACCTCGGCCTCGAACCGTGTCTGGGCCCGGTCCAGCACGTCGTCCGCGTCGCGGCCGTGCGCGCTGAGCCAGTGGAGGAGGTCGGTGATCACCGAGATCGCCGCCTCCTCCCCCGCGGTGATGCCGAGCCTGCCGGACCGTGGTCCGTGCTTGGCCCCATGGGCACGGTAAAGACCGATCATCGTCTCGACCCGGGTCATCCTGAGACAGCCGTCATGACCGCTCACCGGCGGCATCCCCGTGGCGAGCTCGCACCAGGTGACCTTCCGGTCCGCATCGAGCTGGACGCCCCACCGCTCCGTGACCGCCCCGACGAGCGCCATTCCGCGGCCTCCTTCCGACTCGACGTCCGCGGCCACGAGCGTGGGCAGGGCGCGGGTGTCGGGGTCGTGGACCTCGATGCGCAGGGAGGTGCCGCTCAGCCGGATCGCCAGCGTCGTCGGAGTACCAGCGCCCACGTGAGTGATGACATTGGCCACGAGTTCGCTCACGCAGAGCTGCACCTCGTCCACGAGGCCCCGCAACCCCCATGCGCCGAGACACGCCCGCACGTTGCGTCGTAGCACCGCCACCTCCGCATCGAGAGCCGCGAATTCCACAACCCACGACGGCTGCGTCATGCATGCAGTTGGGATCACTTCCGACCTTCCACATTCGTGGGTCCGCGCAGACGCCAGTGCGTCGTACCGGTCCCGCACCGGTCGTCCTGCTCGCCAGCATGGCCGGCGCGTATCCCGTCGTGCAATGTGCACAGAGAGAATCCCACCTTCGGGTGATTGGCGGCCGGAGCTCTTGGCACGGAGACTGAACGCCGTTCGGACGAAGGGGGCCCAGATGGCCGGATCACCGACGGCACGCCGTCGTCGCCTCTCCATCGAGTTGAAAAAGCTGCGGGAGAAGAACTCACTGACCTGCGCCCAGGTGGGAACCGCGTTGGACTGGAGCGGTTCCAAGGTCAATCGGATGGAAACGGGCAGCGGACGCGTCCAGCCGTCCGACGTCGAAGCGCTGTGTCGCTTCTACGAGACCACCGACGAACTGCGGGAGTTCCTCAAGTCGCTGGCCCGGCAGGCGAAGACGCGTGGCTGGTGGCAGGTCCACGGTTCGGGAGTACCCGAGTGGTTCTCCATCTACATCGGCCTCGAACAGGACGCGTCCACACTCCGCCAGTACCAGTGCGAAGTCCTTCCCGGGCTCCTGCAGACGGAGCCCTACGTCCGTGAACTCCACACGTGTGGCTCCTACATGTCACCCGAGGACATGGACCGCGCCGTACGGGTGAGACTGGAACGCCAGGCGATGCTCGACGGAGCCGGGGCCCCGGACTGCTGGTTCATCGTGAGCGAGGGAGCCCTACGAAGAGTCATCGGTGACCGAGCGTTGATGCGAACCCAACTGGAACACGTGCTGGAGGCCATGGAGAAGCCGAGCGTGACCCTTCAGGTGCTCCCCTTCGACGCCGGCACCTGCCCCACGACGGGACCGTTCACCATGCTGGGATTCCCCGATCCCGAGGACCCCGACGTCGTGTATCGCGACGGCATCACCGATGCGATGTACTTGGAGGGCGAACCTCATGTCCGGGAGTACACCCGGGCGTTCGACGAGCTGCGAGCCTCGGCCCTGAGCCCGCGGCGGACCGTACAGCTGATCAACAGCGTCGTGAAGGAACACACACGGTGAACAAAGTCCTCGACGACTCCGAGCTTCCCAGCTCGTGGGTCAAGTCCTCCTACAGCAACGGCGCGGGTGGCGAGTGCGTCGAGTGCGCCCGCGTCGGCGACCGGGTCTTCGTACGCGACACCAAGGTCGGTGATGCCCTGGTGACGTGGACGGGGACCCGGGCGTGGCTCGCCTTCACCCGAGCGACGGGCCAGGGGTGGCCGACGACTCGATGAGAGGGGAAACCGAACAGAGTCCGCGAGGGTGGCGTACATGTACACACCGGCGCCTCCGCCTCCTACGGTTGCGATCACCTCTGTGACCCCGGACGACGGAATTCCCTAGTGGCCCTGCGTCCACCTGCCGCCGGCCCTTCGGGGAACTTCGGGTCCGGTCGCCGTCGCTCTCCCGCCCCTCTTCGCCGCCGTCGACCACTTCCAGGTCGACACGTCCCTGGGAACGGCCGGCCGTCCGGCACGGTGGAGCGCCCATCTCGTCGTCGACGCTCCCCTCGCTCGTCCTGCGCATGTGGTCGCACGCGGATGGCGGGGCGGCCGGGGCAGGGGCCGGGGCCGGGGCCGGGGCCGGGGCCGAACACCCTGAGGACGGACGGCGACGGACAACGGCTGCTGCACTCAGGCCCCCTCCGCTGCCCGCGGGCTGAACGGCCGGGCAGCCCCGTGGGGGGCCGCCCGCAGGACGTGGGCCGTCAGACGCCGGTCAGGGCGAACGTGCCCGTGCCGTCCTGTCTGCCGGTGGAGTACTGGCGTATGAACTCACCGTCGGCGTACCGGTCGTAGCCCATCATGGAACCGGTGTACTTGTTCTGCACACCGATCTTCGAGCTGCCGGGTACGTCGCGGTAGATGTAGAACCGCTGGAGGTCGTCCTCCGCGCAGGAGGCCGTCATCAGGACCGCTCGGTCGGTGGCCGCGTTCTCCGGGGCGATGGTCGCGCATCCGCCGTTGCCCCAGTTCCACAGGGACGCTTCGAGGACCCCGTCCTGCTCCGTCACGTCGCACAGGCGCCAGTTGTCCAGGTGGGCGCTGAAGATCGTCGAGGGCCGCAGCCGGACACCGTCGTCCGCCAGGAGTGGCGCGCCCCAGGACAGGGGCTTGCCGGGTACGGCGATCTTGTAGGCCTCGGCCGAGCAGTCTAGGGCGGCGCTCGCACCGGGCCCGGTGGCCCTGGGCTGTACGGCGACGGAGGTGCCGCCTGTGGGAGCCGCGCCCGGAGCGGGGCGCTCCTGCTCCTGCCGCGCCGCCGGCGCCACCGCACCCGCCGGGTGGTCCGCTGTCGCGGTCGCGGAGCCGCAGTCCAGGAGAGCCTGCGCCTTGGCCATGATGCTGTCGGCGGGCACGCTGTCCTGGCAGCGCACGGCGCCTTCCTCAAGGGTGGTGAAGGTGGTGAAGCTGCCGTTGCCGGGCCCTTCGGTCCACGCCAGCGACCAGCTTCCGTCGTCCTGTTGGGCGCGGTTGCAGTTGAGGCTTCCGTAGGTGCCGGTGACCTTCTTGGTGCCCTTGTAGAAGCCGTAGTAGCCCGGCTGGGTCAGGTTCCAGGTGACCGAGTTCGACTCCTTGCTGGTGGAGGTGTACTCGAGCTTCACGTCCAGACCGACGGTCGCCTTGACGTTGCTGAGCGCCTCGACCGCGAAACTGGTCTCGATCGTGTCGTTGAGGCCGACGGAGACCGCGATGACCGTCGTGGTGTCGGTGCTGACGGTCTGCTGACCGGTGGTGCCCTCGGTGACGTACCAGCCCTTGAAGTGAGTGATCGTCGGCGACACTTCGGTGGTCTTGATGTACGGGTGGCGGGTGCCGAGGTCGGCCCCCGTACAGCTGTCGCCGGGCCGGGGCGCCGCGGTGTCGGTGGGCGCCGTGCTGTCGGTGGGTGCCGCGGTGTCGGTGGGTGCCGCGGTGTCGGTGGGTGCCGCGGCGGCCGGTGAGGCGGCAAGGCTCGTGGCGGTGACCGCCCACGCGGCCGCCGCGGCCGTCACTGCCACGAGCGATCTGGCGACGCGGCCGACGGGTCCTGTGGAACGCATCGTTTCCTGTTCCCCCCTGTGCGTATGTGTCCGGTCGGGGTGAATGTAACGGCCAACCAGGGTGGTGGCGTGAGACCCGAACTCGCCACGAATGACCACGGAAGGGCCTGTTCCGCACCCCTGTCGCAGGCCGTTGCGCAGGCCGTTGCGCAGGCCGTTGCAGGACCGGGCCGGGGACGGATATTCGCTGTCCCGCCGACCCCACGAGGGCGCAGGATGACGACCATGACTCTGGCCACCCCCGCCCTGCACACCGCTCGGCTGCGACTGCGGCCCTTCGCCGAGGCGGACGCGGACTTCCTCTACGCCCTGCACAGCAACGCCCACGTGATGCGCTACTGGGACTCCCCGCCGTGGACCGGACGGGCTCGCGCCGAACGCTTCCTCGCGATGTGCCGGACGATGGCGGACGAGGGCACCGGAGTGCGGGTGGCCGTCGAACGCGCCTCCGACGGGGCCCTCGTCGGGTGGTGCTGCCTGGTCGAGTGGAACCCGGTCTACCGCAGCGCGTCGCTGGGCTACTGCCTCGACGAGGCGACGTGGGGCCACGGTTACGCGACGGAGGCCGCGCACGCGCTGCTGAAGTGGGCGTTCGGCACGCTGGACCTGAACCGGGTCCAGGCCGAGGCGGACACGCGCAACGCGGCGTCCGCCCGGGTGCTGGAGAAGCTCGGGTTCGTGCGCGAGGGGACGCTGCGGGAGGACTGCGTCGTCGACGGCGAGGTGTCCGACTCCTGGGTGTACGGGTTGCTCAGGCGGGAGTGGCGGCCCACGGCCGTACCGGGCTCGGCCTCGGCCCCGGACCCGGCCCCGACCTCGGCCCGCTGAGTGGGCCTCGCGCCCCCTTCCCGCGGCGGCCTCGTCACCCGCGCAGTGCCGCTCTGCGCATGAGCCCCTCCAGGTCCCGCTCACCGTCGGGGGTCTGCGCCCCGTCGCGCAGACCCCGGCCGATCAGTTGCCGCACGGCGGGCAGCGCGATCTGGGCGGCCCACGCCTCGTTCTCGCGGGAGAGTCCGTCCGTGAGGGGTTCGGCGGGCAGCGCTCGCTTGGCCGCTTCGACGACGCCCGTGGGCAGGGCGGCGATGTCGCGGGCGACGCGGTCGACGTACGCGTCGAGCCGGTCGGCCTGCAGCGCCCGGTTGATCCAGCCGTAGGACGCCGCGGTCTCGGCGTCGAAGAGGTCCGCGGTGAGTACCGCCTCCAGCGCACGGTTGCGGCCCACGCGCTCACGGAGGTACTGCGTCCCCCCCGCCGCCGGGGACGATGCCCATGAGCGCCTCGATCTGGCCGAGGCCGGCGGTCTCGACGGCGGCGAACGCCATGTCCGCCGCGGCCACGAACTCCGCCCCGCCTCCCCGGGCCTTCCCGGCGAGCTTGACGATGGTCACCTGGGGCTGGTGGCGCAGGAGCTCGCCCAGCGCCTGGAAGACGTTGACGCCCGGCGGCGCCGACGCGGCGAGCTCTTCCAAGACGTCCATGTCCTCCGCGATGCCCATGTCCACGTGGGCGAGGAAGAACTCCGGGTCGGCGCTGGAGAAGACGATGACCCGGACCGACGCGTCACCTCTCAAGGCGTCGAGCACCGTGCGCAGTTCGCGCATCATCGTCGCGTCGAGCACGTTGACCGGCGGGTTGTCGAGGACGATCCGGGCGACGCCGCCTTCGACGTCCAGGCGCAGGGTCGTACAGCCAGAGGTGTTCAAGAGCGTCTCCATCGGTTACCGGAAGATGTGTAGGTTTGCGGTGCATACCTACCGTCGATGACACCTTCGGGACCGTCAAGAACGCACTTCGGAGGAACCAGGGATCATGAGGGATACCGATCCGTACGGCGTCGGCACGGGCACATCCGTCGTCTTCCGGGCGGACTGCCCCAGCCGGCCGATCCTCGACCAGATCGCGGACAAGTGGTCGATGATGGTGATGGCGCTGCTGGAGCGGCCGATGCGGTTCAACGAACTGAAGCGCCGCCTGGAAGGTGTGACGCAGCGCGTCCTCACCCAGACACTGCGCCGCCTGGAGCGGAACGGAATGATCCGGCGCAAGGTACTGCCGACCTCACCGGTCGGTGTCGAGTACTCGCTCACGGCACTGGGCGAGTCCCTGCGCGAGCCCTTCGGGCATCTCTACGACTGGACCGTCGAGCACAGCGAGGAGATCCACGACTGCCGGCGGGAGTACGACAGCAGGACCGGCGCGTAACAGAGGCCCGCCCGGGCCGCCGATGCTGCGGAGCCTGCGGTGGGCCGGTGTGAGCGCTCCGCCGAAGGCCCGGGCCGCTACGCGTTCCGCGCGCGTCCCTGAAGTGTTTCCCCGTCACACCCCTTCTGTTCGCCGTGCCCGGCTACTTTCGCGTGGCCCGGTCCGGCAGCAGGAGAGGTATGTCCATGAGCGCCCCTGTCCACCGCACCTCCGAACGGCCTTCCGCAGCCGCCCTGGCAGCGGCCCGGCAGCGTCGTGAGGAAGGACGGACCGGGCGTCCGTCCGGGACCGGGACCTCGGCGGAGCAGGCGTTGCTCGGGCTCCAGTCCAGCATCGGGAACCAGGCGGCGGCCGCCACGGTGCAGCGCGCCAGGGGCAGGACGCTGGAACGGGCCCCGGGGACCGACGCCGACCGCCCCGGCTCGGCGCCCGGCGCCCGGCGCGCCCCCGGCGGTCCCACCCGACGCGCCTCCGACTCCGGCACCCACGGCATGGAAGTCGACCCCGCCCTCCGGGAACAGGCCACCGCCGCGAGGCGCGCGGCCCTCGCGGCCGGATTCCCCCCTTCGGGCCGCACCCGGCGCGGCTCCGACACCGACACCCGGCCCGGTCCCGCCGGTCTCCCCCGACGCGGCTCCGAGTCCGGGACCCACGGCATGGAGGCCGACCCCGCCCTCCGGGAGCAGGCCGCCGCCGCGAGGCGCGCCGCCGAGGAGAAGGCGGCGGCCGAGGAAGCGGCGGAAACGCGACGCCGCGTGCGCGCGGGGGCGGAAGCGACCGCGGCCACGGCACGGAACCGCAACACGGCGAAGAAGGCGGCAGGCGAAGCGGCGGCGAAGGGAGCACGTCTCCTTGCGGAGGCGGAAGCAGCCGCAGCGGAAGCGGCGGAAATACAGCGACGGCGTCGCGCGGGGGCGGAAGCGGCGGCGGCCAAGGCGCGGGAGCGCATCGCGGCAGCCGAAGCGGCGGCAGCGGAAGAGGACCGGCTGCGCCGCGAGGCGGAAGCAGCCGCCGAAGCGGATCGGAGCCGCCGCCGCGAAGAGGAAACACGGCCGGCCGTCGTGGAGGAAGCACGTCCGGCCGTCGTGGAGGAAACACGTCCGGCCGTCGTGGAGGAAACACACACCGCCGTCGTGGAGGAAACACACACCGCCGTCGAAGAGGAAGGGGAAGCAGCGGTACGCGCCCCGGTCGAAGAGGAGGAAGAGGCACGCACCGCCGTCGAGGACGTCACGCTCACGCCCGAGGAACGCGCGGCCAGAGACGCACGCCTCGCCGAACTCGCGGCCCGCTTCGCCCCGTCGGGCCGCACGCGACGCGGCTCGGACCTCGACTACCGGCCCGACCCCGCCGACCTCACCCGGCGCGGCTCCGACTCCGGCGTCCGGTACACGGACGTCGGCGCCGCTCCCTCGGAACACACCGACACGGCCACGGACGACACACGTGCCGCCGCCGATGCCAGGGCGGAGGCCAGGAGTGATCGCCTGAAGGCGGTCGCCGAGAACGCGGACCAGGGGAAGAAGCTCCTGGAGCCCGGGGACGCCCTGGGCAAGGGTGTCCAGGCTCCCACCGCCGCAGGTCTCGGCCAGGAGGCCACCGAAGCGGCGGCCGCCGCCCCGGAGAACGACACCGCCGCCGCGAACGCTTCCGCCCTGAAGCACGACGCCTCCGCGACCGGGGTCTCCGGCGCATCGCTGAGCGCCGTCACGGAACTCCTCTCCTTCGGGGCCAGCGTCGCGGATTCGTTCAGGAACCTGAGGACGGCCCTGGAAAAGGGGAGCGGGGCCGGCTACCACAACGCTCACAAAAAGGGCAAGACCAAGGCGACCGACGCGGGCGTCAGCGTCGCCAGTACGGGTGCCAACGCCGGCACCATCGCCAAGGAGGCGGTCAAGCTCCAGGGTGTGGCAAGCACCGTGGCCGCCACCGAGGCGAGCGGTGTGCTCAGCGGCGTCGCCGGTGTGGCCAAGAGCGTCCGGGCCGCCTTCAAGTCCAAGGGCGCGATCGAGAAGATCCACGGTCTGAGGCGGCTCCAGAAGGACAACGCCGCCCACTCCAAACGGCTGCTCCGACTGGAGGCCGAGGCCAACACCGCCGAGCTCAACGCCCGTTTCGCCCGCGAAGCCGTGGAGCGGGCGAGGAACGACCGCGAAGGCCGTACGGAGGAGGAGTGGGCGGCGGGCGTCAGGGCCGCCGGGGCCGCATACGAGCAGGTGGCGCTGATCGAGGCCCGGGCCAAGGCCGACTTCCTCAGTAACGCGCGGGACCTGGAGGACCTGAACTTCGCCACGAATCTCGCGAAGAGCAGGAAGGTCAGCCAGGCGGTCAAGGAAATGGGAGGCGGCGTCATGGGCGAGGGCCTCAAGGGAGGGGGCGGCATCGCCACCGTGGCCATCGTCGCCACCGGGGCTCTGGCGTCCAACCCGGCGGGCTGGATCACTGCCGCGGTAGGGGCGGGCCTCGTCCTCACCACCGCCGCCTACAAGGGAGGCAGCGCGGCCTACGGACGATTCCAGGAGGCCCACCATCCCGAGCTCTACACGCCGGAGGGCGAGCCGATACCGACGGCCAAGGGCTCCGGGGATTCGCTGCTGCACGCCATGAAGTTCTGGAAGAAGATCACGAGGTACAAGCGCCAGCTGGCGGCACACAAGATCTACAACATGGTCGCGCGTGAGGACACCGATCCCGCCCTGCGCGCCTCCGCCCTGCAATTGCTGATCCTGATCAAGGCCGGTCCCACGGACCACAAGCTGGATCGGGACGAGTGGGAGGCGAGCCTCAAGCAACCGGCGAAGAAGGGCGACTGGATCAAGGAGATCACAGACCAGCTCGCCTCCAGTTGATGACGCGGCGGGGCAGGAGCAGGGGGAAGCAGGCAGTACCGGCCCCCAGCTCCCGCCCTGCTCGGTCGGCCCGGACCGCCAGGTCGGCCCGCTCAGCCGTCGGCCGGATGCTCGCCCGGCGCCTCCCGCAGCGCCTCTCCCAGCACCTCCCGCATGCCGACCGGTTCCCGTCCCAGCAGCGCGGCCAGCGTCGGGTCGGCCGTGGCGAACTCACCGGCGCGGGCGGCGGCGAAGATGCCGAGGATCTGGTCGGCGTACTGACCGGGCACGCCCTGGGCCACCAGCTGGTCGCGAAAACCGGTCTCGGGTGCGGTGCTCCTCCTGAACTCCCGGCCCGTCACCTCGGACGCGAGGGCCGCGATGTCGTCGAAGGTCAGCGCCCGCGAGGCGGTGAGGGGCGGGGTGGGACCCTCGAAGCGGCCCTCGTCGGCGAGTACGGCGGCGGTCGCCTCGGCGAGGTCGCCGTGCGTGGTCCAGGCGACCGGGCCGTCCTCGGGGAGCCGTATCTCACCGGTCTCCAGGGCGTGGTCGAGGAAGCGCGTCGCGCTGGCGGCGTAGAAGCCGTTGCGCAGTGAGGTGAAGGGGGCGCCGCAGTCGCGCAGGATCTCCTCGGTGGCGGCGTGGTCGCGGCAGGCCTGGAAGCAGGACGCCGCGCCGGCGCCCATCTGGCTGGTGTAGAGGACGCGGCGGGCACCCGCCGCGACGGCCGCCCCGATCGCGGTGCGGTGCTGCTCGACGCACTCCTCGCCCATTTTGTCCACGGAGACGACGAGGACCTGGGAGGCGTCCTCGAAGGCGTGGGCGAGGCTACCTGCGTCCGTGAAGTCGCCCCTGCGCACCCGCACCCCCCGGTCGGCGAAGGCCCGCGCCGGCGGACTGCCCGGGTCGCGGACGCTGATGCCGACCTGCTCCGGCGGGACGCGGGCGAGCAGGTGCTCGACGATCCGATGCCCCAGCTGTCCGGTGGCTCCGGTCACGATGATCATGTTGCGCTCCTGTGGTCACGGGCAGTGGGTTCCCAAGGGAATGTTTCCAATGGAACCATCTCAACAGTAACAGCGATATTCACGATGGCAACACACTTCCGATATCCGCGGTATCGTCAAGCCATGTCCTCCCGTTCCGACCAGACCCGGCAGCGGGTCATCGAGGCCGCGATCGGCCTGCTGACGCGCGGCGGCCGCGACGCCGTCACCACCCGCGCGGTCGCCGAGGCGGCGGGGCTGCAACCGCCGGCCATCTACCGGCTGTTCGGCGACAAGGACGGACTGCTCGACGCGGTCGCCGAGCACGGCTTCGCGAGCTTCCTCGCCACCAAGCACGTCGACCCCGACCCGCGGGACCCCATCGAGGACCTGCGGGCCGGCTGGGACCTCGCGATCGAGTTCGGTCTGGCCAATCCCGCGCTGTACACGCTGATGTACACCGAACCCGCGCGGACGGGATCGGCCGCCTTCAAGGCCGGCATGGAGATCCTGATGGGCCGGATGCGGCGGCTCGCCGCCGGCGGATGGCTCCGCGTGGACGAGGAACTGGCGGCCCAGATCATCCACGCCACGGCGCGCGGCGCGGTGCTCACCTGGCTGTCCCTGCCCGAGGAGCGGCGCGACCCGGCCCTGTTCACCACCCTGCGCGAGTCCATGGTCGCCGCCGTCACCCACGAGCGTCCGGCCGTGCGGGACGCCGGTCCCGCGGGCGCCGCCCGCGCGCTGCGCGCCACCCTCCCCGAGCAGACGGTGCTCAGCGAGGCGGAGCAGCGGCTGCTGACCGAGTGGCTGAAGCGTCTCGCCGACGGCGACTGAGCCTTTACCAGCGAGCCGCTTTCAGGTCCAACTCCCTTTTCAGCCAAAGGGGTTCGGCCGTCATGGGGGCATTTTTCGCGTCAAACCACCGACGGTTCCGGGTCGTGGTCACGAGACCGACACGACCAGTGAGCACGACGTGAGCACAAACGGTATGGTCCCTTCCCGTACGCCGAACACCGGTCGCGGATACGGGAGTTCGAGGCGCCTCGGGACGCGCGGTCCCGGTCCGTCTCGAGTCCGCGTCATCGGCATCCCCTGCTTCGTACCGGCCCTCGCGTGTTCCCGGGAGATCCATGTCGTGCGCCTTCGCCGTCCTCCGCATCGCTGCTGGCTCCGCGGCCCGGAGCGGCCGCGGGAGACAACGGTCCGCTCCGGCCCGCTGAGAGCCCGACCGACGGCTTCCGATCCGTGAGGACCTGATGACTGAACTGATAGTGACCGCCACCGCCGTGCTGGCGGTGGCCGGAGTCGGGGCCGCGTGGTACTTCCGGCGCAAGGGCGAGCAGGCCCGGCGCCGGGCCGAGCAGCTGCGCGAGCACGCCGACCTGCTCACCCTGCAACTCGTCGCCGCCGAGCAGTGCGTGGGGCAGCTCGCGGCCACCGTGATCCCGGCGGCGGCGAAGGGCGGCCAGGGCGACTCGGGCCCTGCGGGCGGGCTGCTCGTACCGGCGCAGCTCGACGGGACACCGCTCGCCGAGCGGCTGCGTGCCGTACCCGGCGCGGTGGCCTCGGCGGTGGCGGACGTACGGGCGCGGGAGCGGGCGGCCGCCGAACGGACCGCGGCCCACGCCGCCGACCAGGTGCGGCAGGACGCCGAGCGGCAGATCGCACAGGTGCGGCGCGAGTCCGTCGGCGTGGCCCGGGCCGCGGTGCGCGGCTTCGCCAACAACATCGTGGCCCGCTCGGCGCGGCTGGGCCGGGCCGTCAGCCAGGGCGTACGGCGGCACATCTCGGACGAGGCGTACGCGACGCTCGTGGAGATCGACCACCTCGCGCAGCAGATGCTGCTCACGGCGTCGGGGTACTCCGTGCTCGCCGGGGACAAGCTGTCCCGGCGCTGGCCCGCCACCACGTTGACCGACATCGTGCGCGCGGCCATGGGCCGGATCGAGGGGTACGAGCGGATCAAGCACCCCGAGATGGGGTCCGTGGTGGTCGAGGGCCGCGCCGTGGAGGCGGTCGTGCACGCGCTGGCCGTACTGCTGGACAACGCGCTGCGCTACTCGCCGCCCGCCGCCAGTGTCCACGTCTCGCTGGAGCAGGGGCACCACGCCTGCTTCCTGATCGTGGACGACGCCGGACTGCGCATGGACGACGAGCGGCTGCTGTGGGCCAGCGACGTGATGTCCGGCGAACAGCGCGACGACATCACGCGCCTGGGCGCCCACCCCCAGACCGGGCTGCGTGTCGCGTCCCTGCTGGCGGAGAACTACGGCTTCCGCGTCGAGCTGACCGCGCCCAACATCTACCAGGGGACCCGGGCCATGGTCGTCCTGCCGAAGAACCTGATCGTCGACCCGGGGGCGGCCCAGCCGGTGCCGCACGCGGCGTCCCGCACGGCGCCGCCGAAGGCCGTCGCGCGGGCGGCGGATCCGGCCGGGGACCACACCACGGACCAGACCGGGGAGCAGGCCGCGGAGCACACCGCGACCGCGCCTTCCGTCACGCCCGCCGCCCCCGAGCCGGTGCCGATCGCCGAACCGGCCGCGTCCCAGGCCGGCCCCGCCGCCCCCTCGGCCCCCGCCCCCGCGAGCACCACCGCCAGCGGCCTGACCGTCCGCCGGCGCTCCACCGCGCCCACCCCGGCGCGCCGCACCACCGCCCCCGACGACACCGGGCCCGGTCGTCCCGCCGTCGCCGCCGCCTGGGCGGCCGGCACCCGCCGCGGCCGGGAGGGGGAGCAGCCTTCCCCGGCCTCCGCCGACACCACCCGCACCGTCACCCCCACCGCCGCCCGCACCACCCCCCACGACGCCGCTGACGACGAAGGACTCTGATCGTGCAAGACACACACACCAACAGCCTGGGCTGGCTGCTGGACCAGGAACTCGGCAGCGTCGAGGGCGTCCGGTACGCCGTGCTGATGAGCAGCGACGGGCTGCTGAAGGCCCGCACCCGGACGATCGGCCAGGACGACGGGGAGAAGTTCGCCGCGCTGACGGCGGCGCTGCGCGCGGCGGGCAAGGCCTGGGACGAGTTCACCGGCGGGGCGGGGATGCGGCAGCTGCTGATCGAGTCGGTCGGCTGCATCGGCCTGACGACGACCGCCGCGAGGAACACCATGCTGTCGGTGTGCACGACCGGCCCCGACGCCGACGTCGGGCTGATCTCGCACCACATGGTGCGGCTGGCCACCCGGGTGGGACACGAGCTGGCCACGGAGGAGCGCGTACCGGTCGCGGACGGCGGCTCACCGGTATGAGCGGGCCGCGGCGCGATCCCGACATGGTCCGGCCCTACGTCCGCACCGGGGGCCGGATCCGCGCGCGCGAGGACGTGCGCCTGGAGAGCGTGGTCATCGCCGCGACCGGTCCCACGGACACCCTCGGCCCGGACGCCCGCCGGGTGATGCGGCTCTTCGCGGGTGCGGACGGCGGCCTGGCCGTCGCCGACATCGCGGCCGCGCTGGAGCTGCCGCCCTCCACGGTGCGCATCCTCGTCTCCTCGCTGATGGACTCCGGCCACCTCTCCAGCCCGGTCGCCGCGATCGACGACCAGCCCGACTTCGACCTGCTGCAGGAGGTACTCCGTGGACTTCGCTCCCTTGTCTGACCGGGCCGACCGGACCGGCCGGACCGGCCGGACCGACGAGTCCACCGGGGCCGAAGGCACCGACCGGTCCGTCACCTACGTCCCCGCCACGGTGACCCGGTCGGCCAAGATCGTGGTCGCGGGCGGCTTCGGCGTCGGCAAGACGACGCTGATCGGCAGCGTCTCGGAGGTACGTCCGCTGCGGATGGAGGAGCCGATCACGCAGGCCAGCGCCGGTGTGGACGACCTGCGCGGCACCCCGCACAAGACGACGACCACCGTGGCGATGGACTTCGGCCGCATCCACATGGCCGGCGGCCGGATCGCGCTGTACCTGTTCGGGCTGCCGGGCCAGTCCCGCTTCCAGCCGCTGTGGGAGGACCTGGCCGAGGGCGCCCTCGGCTGCCTGGTCCTGGCCGACACCCGCGACCTCGACGCCTCCCACGACGCCCTCGGGCTGCTGGACGGCGCGGGCATCCCGTACGCCGTCGCCATCAACACCTTCCCCGGCGCGCCGGCTTACCCCGAGGCCGAGCTTCGCGAGGCGCTGGCCCTGGAACCGGCCACGCCGCTGACGTACTGCGACGCCCGCGACCGCACCTCCTCCCTGCACGCCCTGATCACGCTCACGGAGTACCTCTCCGAGCACCGTTCAGCCGCCCTCCTGGAGTCCCGCCGATGACGTTGCCCTCCACCGAGACCGCGCCGACGAGTGAGCCGGGCCGGTTCGCCCTGTACGCCCCGGAGTTCGCCGCCGACCCGCACGCCGCCTACCGGCGCATGCGCCGCACCCACGGTCCGCTCGTCCCGGTGGACCTGGCGCCCGGCGTCCCCGCGACCCTGGTGATCGGCTACTACCAGGCCCGCCGCATCCTGAACGACCCGCTGCACTTCCCGGCCGACCCCCGCGCCTGGGAGAAGCTGATCCCGGCGACCTGCCCGGTGCGGCCGATGATGGAGTGGCGGCCCAACGCGCTGCGCTCGGGCGGCGCCGAGCACGCCCGCTACCGGGCGGCCAACACCCACGCCATCGACCAGGTCGACCAGCACGGGCTGCGCGCCCTCGTCGAGCAGGTCGCCGACGGCGCCATCGACGCGTTCCGCGCCGCCGGTTCGGCGGACCTGCTCACCCAGTACTCCTTTCCCATCGCCTTCCGCGTGCTCAGCGCGCTGCTCGGCTGCCCGGACGAGATCGGGCAGCGCATCGCCGACGGCATGGCGAAGATCTTCGACACCACCAACGCCGACCAGGGCAACGTGATCCTCGCGCAGGCCGTGTCCGACCTCGTGACCCTGCGCCGGACCCACCCGGGCGACGACATCACCTCCCGGCTGACCCTCCATCCCGTCGGGCTGAGCGACGAGGAGATGAGCCATCAGCTCGTCACGCTCTACGGCGCCGGGATCGAACCCATGACCAACCTGATCAGCAACACGATCCTGAAGATCCTCACCGACGAGGAGTTCTCCGCGGACCTGCACGCCGGGCTGTCCACGGTGCGCGACGCGCTCGACGCCGTCCTCTACACCGACCCGCCGATGGCGAACTACTGCATCTCCTATCCCCCGTACCCCGTCGACGTCGAGGGCGTGCTGCTGCCGGCCGACCAGCCGGTGGTGATCTCGATGGCGGCCGCGAACAACGACCCGGCCCTCACCGAGGGCGTGCCCGCGGGACAGCACGGCGGCAACCGCGCCCACCTGGCGTGGAGCACCGGCCCGCACACCTGCCCGGCCCGCTCGCACGCCTACCTCATCGCCGAGACCGCGGTCACCCACCTCCTGGACGCGCTGCCCGAGACGGACCTCGCCCGTCCCGCCGCCGAACTGACGTGGCGCCCCGGCCCGTTCCACCGCGCCCTCGAATCCCTGCCCGTCACCTTCCCCGCCGCGCAATCCGCCGCACACTAAGGAGCCAGGCCATGGCGACCCAGCAGCCCGTCCTCGTCCTCGACCCCACCGGCGCCGGTCACCACGCCGAGCACCGCACCCTGCGGGAGGGGGGCCCGGCCACCCGGGTGGACGTCCTCGGGGTCCAGGCCTGGTCGGTCAGCGACCCCGTCCTCCTCAAAAAGCTGCTGACCAGCCCCGACGTCTCCAAGGACGCCCGGGCGCACTGGCCCGCCTTCGGCGAGGTGGTCGGCACCTGGCCGCTCGCCCTGTGGGTGGCGGTGGAGAACATGTTCACCGCCTACGGGCCGGGCCACCGCAAGCTGCGCCGTCTGGTGGCGCCCGCCTTCAGCTCCCGTCGCGTCGACGCGATGCGGCCGGCCGTCGAGTCGATGGTGACCGGGCTCGTCGACCGGCTCGCGGAGCTTCCCGCCGGTGAGCCGGTGGACCTGCGGCAGGAGCTGGCCTACCCGCTGCCCATCGCGGTGATCGGTCACCTCATGGGCGTGCCCGAGGACCGGCGCGACGGCTTCCGCGCCCTCGTGGACGGCGTCTTCGACACCACCCTGGACCAGGCCGAGGCGCAGGCCAACACCGCGCGCCTGTACGAGGTCCTTGACCAGCTCATCGCGGCCAAGCGCGCCACCCCGGGCGACGACATGACGTCCCTGCTCATCGCCGCGCGGGACGACGAGGGCGACGGCGACCGCCTCTCCCCCGAGGAGCTGCGCGACACCCTGCTGCTGATGATCAGCGCCGGTTACGAGACCACCGTCAACGTCATCGACCAGGCCGTGTACTCCCTGCTGACCCGCCCCGACCAGCTCGAACTGGTCCGCAAGGGCGAGGTCACCTGGGGGGACGTGGTGGAGGAGACGCTGCGCCACGAACCGGCGGTCAAGCACCTGCCGCTGCGGTACGCGGTCACGGACATCCCGCTGCCGGACGGGCGGACCATCGCCCGCGGGGAGGCGATCCTCGCCTCCTACGCCGCCGCCAACCGACACCCGGACTGGCACGAGGACGCCGACACCTTCGACGCCACCCGCACCCTCAAGGAGCACCTCGCCTTCGGCCACGGCGTCCACTTCTGCCTGGGCGCGCCGCTGGCCCGCATGGAGGTGACCCTCGCGCTGGAGAGCCTCTTCGGCCGCTTCCCGGACATCCGCCTCGCCGATCCGGCCGAGGAGCTGCCGCCGGTGCCCTCGCTGATCAGCAACGGCCACCAGCGGCTCCCGGTCCTGCTGCACGCCGGCTGAGCGGCACGCCGCGGGACCAGGGGTCGGGAAGCCGGGGGTCGACGGCCGGAGCCGGGGGGTTCAGCCGAACATCCCCGGCTCGTAGTCGCCGGCCGGCTGCTGGGTGATGACGTTCAGCCGGTTGTAGGTGTTGATGACGGCGATCAGTCCGACGAGGGCGGTGAGCTGCTCCTCGTCGTAGTGCTTCGCCGCTTCCGCCCAGGCCTCGTCGGTGACGCCGCCGGAGGCGTCCGCGATGCGGGTGCCCTGCTCGGTCAGCTCCAGGGCGGCGCGCTCCGCGTCGGTGAACACCTTGGCCTCCCGCCAGGCGGCGATCAGGTTGAGGCGCAGCGAGGTCTCCCCCGCCTTCGCCGCGTCCTTGGTGTGCATGTCGAGGCAGAAACCGCAGCCGTTGATCTGGCTGGCGCGGATCTTGACCAGTTCCTGGGTCGCGGCCGGCAGCGTCGAGTCGCTCACGGCCTTGCCCGCGGAGTTGATGTGCCGCAGCAGCTTGCCGGCGAGCGGGTTGGCGAACAGGTTGAGGCGCGCTTCCATGGTGGATTCCTCCGTCGTCGCATGTCTGGTGTCCGGCTTCCGGGCCGTACACAGCTACGACGGATGCCGGCGGCGCGATGTGACAGGTGGCGGCGCGACCCGCCTGTGACCTGCGTCTCACCCGTTGGGGATCGTACGTTCCAGCAGTCGGCTCAGCGCGTCGGTCACGACGGCCGGGCGCTCGTCCATCACCCAGTGACCGGCGTCCTCCAGCATGGTCAGCTCGGCGCGGGGCACGGACCCGGCCAGCTCGGTGGCGATCGCCGGGCTCAGGTACGGGTCCGCGCGGCCCCAGACGACCGCCGTCGGGCAGGTGATGCCGCGCAGCCGCCGGCGCAGTTCGGGGCGGACCGGGGTGCGGTACTCGGCGAAGTAGTGGAGCAGCCAGCGGCGGCCCTCGGGCGTGGCCATCCAGCCGACGTAGCCGTCCAGGACGCGGGCGTCGAGGTGGCCGGCGCGCACGAGCGGCGCGAAGGAGCGGCGGTGCAGGGCGGCGTACGGCAGGTGCCGCGCCGGGCGGCGGAGCACGGGGCTGCGTCCGAGGAGGCCCAGCAGGCTGAACACGGCGTACCAGCGGCGGGTGAAGGTGGCGTGCGCGCGGCTGTTGAGGAGCGCCAGCCTGCGCACCCGGCCGGGGTGGTCCTCGGTGAAGCCGAGGGCGAGGAAGCCGCCGTAGTCGTGGCCGACCAGGTTCACCGAGTCCAGCTCCAGCGCGTCGAGGAGCCGGCCGAGCCGGGCGACCTCCGTGCCGTAGTCGAAGGGCAGGTGCAGGGGGCGCTCGGAGGCGCCCCAGCCGAGGAGGTCCGGCGTGATGACCCGGTGGCGGGCGGACAGGGCCGGGACCTGGTGGCGCCAGCACCGGTGGTCGGCGGGGTAGCCGTGCAGGAGCAGTACGGGCTCGGCGTCCGGCGGTCCCGACTCCCAGCAGGCGACGCGGGCGCCGTCCACCGTGATCGTCCGGGGGCGGGGCGGATCGTACGTGCCGGGACGCTGCGTGGTCATCGGTCTCCTTAGGGTGCTCATCTCCCCCAACGGAGCGGATACCCGCAAGTGTCACGATCAGGGCTCGGTGTTCGGCCGAAAGGGGCGGGGATTAGCCTCGGTCCCGACAAGTCGGTACGGCCGGAGCGGGTCCGGCCGGCGTCGGAGCAGGAGGCACAGATGGCGAAGGTTCCCAGCGCGGTGGTGGCCGCGGGCGGTCTCGTCGGCGGGTACGGCGTGGCCCGCTGGACCAGGAAGCGGCAGCTCGGCGGGGCCGTGCTCGCCGTCGCCGGGGCCGCCGCCGCGCAGCAGTGGCGGGCGCGGGCCGGCGGGAGGGCCGCGGGCGCGCTGACGGCCGCGTACGTCGCCGGCTTCGCCGCCTCGCACCCGCTGGCCAAGAAGGTGGGCGCCTGGCCCGCCGTGTTCGGTGCGGCGGGCGCCGTGGCCCTGGCCTCGTGGGCGGTCGCCGACCGGCGCGCCTGAACGCCCGCGGCGCCGGTCAGGGGCGGTGGGTGAGCACGTTGATCACCCGGCCGTTGGGATCCCGTACGAAGAAGCGCCGCACGCCCCACTCCTCGTCCCGCGGCTCCCGTACGATCTCGGCGCCCGACGCGGTCACCTGGGCGTAGACCGCGTCGACGTCCTCGACCTCGACGCTCAGGTCGGGGACGACGGGCGCCGTGCGCTCCTCGGTGAAGAGGCTGATCTGGGCCGTGGGGTTGGACGGGGAGGCCAGGGTCGTCACCCAGCCCATGTCCATGACCTCCTCGAAGCCGAGCAGGCCGTAGAACTCGCGGCTCGTGTTCCACTGCCCCTCGGTCTCGACGTGGATGTTGGGGACGATCCTGCGGATGGTCATCGGAGGCTCCTCGACGTCTGTGCCGGGTCGGGTCGGCGTCTGGGACGCTACGCGGTCCTCGCCGCGGAGCCGGCCGTTCCGGGCGAGTCCGGGGCCGCCGTCGACAGCGGTTCGGCGATGTCCTCCAGCGAGCGGCGTTCCGCCTTGACCGCGAGGAACGCCGCGACCAGACCGGCCGCGCACATCAGGCCGGCGCCGATCTGGAAGGCCATGACCGTGTCGCCGACCACGCCGGACTCGGTCAGGTCGGCGAAGAGCAGCGGGCCGCTGATACCGCCGGCGGCGGTGCCGAGGGCGTAGAAGAAGGCGATGGCCATGGCGCGGGTCTCCATCGGGAAGATCTCGGAGACGGTCAGGTACGCGCTGGAGGCGCCCGCCGAGGCGAAGAACAGCACCACGCACCAGCAGGCCGTCATGGTCGTCGCCGTGAGCGAGCCCCGGTCGAAGAGCCAGGCCGTGCCGAAGAGCAGGATGCCGGAGAGCAGATAGGTGCCGGAGATCATGATCCGGCGGCCGACGGTGTCGAAGAGCGGGCCGAGCACCAGCGGACCGCAGAAGTTGCCGGCGGCGATGACGGCGAAGTAGTAGCCGGTGCTGCCGGTCGGCACGTCGAAGAAGGTGATGAGGATGGTGCCGAAGCCGAAGGTGATCGCGTTGTAGAGGAAGGCCTGGCCGATGAAGAGGGACAGGCCGAGGATCGCGCGGCGCGGGTAGCGGCCGAAGACGGTCTTGGCGATCAGGCCGAAGCCGATGGACTTGCGCTGGTGGATGGTGATCTCACCGGCCGGCGGCGGCAGTTCCTTGCCTTTCTCCTCCTCGATCTCCCGTTCGACGGAGGAGACGAGGGCGTCCGCCTTCTCGCCCTGGCCGTGGATGAACTGCCAGCGTGGGCTCTCCGGGACGTGCCGCCGCACCAGCAGCACCACCAGGCCCAGGATCACGCCGAGGGCGAAGCTGAGCCGCCAGCCGAGGTCCTTGGCGAAGATGTCGGTGTCCAGCATCACGATCGACAGCAGGGCGCCGCCGATCGCGCCCAGCCAGTAGCTGCCGTTGATGATGAGGTCGACCCGGCCCCGGTAGTGGGACGGGATCAGCTCGTCGATCGCGGAGTTGATCGCCGCGTACTCGCCGCCGATACCGAAACCGGTGAGGAAGCGGAAGAGGAAGAACCACCAGGACTCGAAGGAGACCGCGGTCAGCGCGGTGGCCGCCAGGTAGACCACCAGCGTGATCATGAACAGCTTCTTGCGGCCGTGCCGGTCGGTCAGCCAGCCGAAGAACAGGGCGCCCGAGCACGCACCCGCCACGTACAGGGCGGCGGCGAGGCCGGTGATCTGCGCGGAGCTGATGTCCAGGCCGCTGCCGTCCTCGGCGATGCGTCCGGCGACGTTGCCGACGATCGTGACTTCCAGGCCGTCCAGGATCCAGACGGTGCCCAGACCGATCACGATCATCCAGTGCCAGCGCGACCAGGGCAGCCGGTCCAGGCGGGCGGGGACGGCCGTGGTGACCGTCCCGGTGGAGGCGGGCACCGGACCCGACGACGACGCTTGTGCTGTCATGGCTCCCTCTCCGTCGAGCGAACGCCTCACGTGTGCCCAACGCGGGAGGGAACACGCCCGCCGCGCCGGGAGCTACGCCCCCAGGATGCGGGAGACCGTGTAGATCAGCAGCCCGGCCAGGGAGCCGACCACGGTGCCGTTGATGCGGATGAACTGGAGGTCGCGGCCGATGTTCGCCTCGATCTTCTTCGTGGTGTGCTCGGCGTCCCAGCCGGCCACCGTGTCGGTGATCAGGGAGGTGATCTCCTTGCGGTAGGTGGTGACGACGTACACCGCGGCGCTCTCCACCCAGCGGTCGACCTTGCCCTGCACCTTGGGGTCGGAGGCCATCCGGGAGCCCAGGGACAGCAGGGAGGCGCGCACCCGCAGCCGCAGCTCGCTGCGCTCGTCCTCCGCCGCCGAGACGATCATGGATCGTACGGCCGTCCAGGCGGACGCGATCAGGTCCTGGACCTCGCCGCGGCCCAGCACCTCGGTCTTCAGCCGCTCCACGCGCGCGCGGGTCTCCGTGTCGGACTGGAGGTCGGCGGCGAAGTCGGTGAGGAAGCGGTCGAGGGCGCCGCGCGCGGGGTGGGCGGGCATGTCGCGCATCTCGGTGACGAAGCGCAGCAGCTCCTTGTAGACCCGGTCGCCGATCTTCCGGTCGACGAACCGGGGGGTCCATCCGGGTGCCCCGCCCTGTACGGCGTCCATCACCGAGTCGCCGTGCAGGATCAGCCAGTCGTGGGCGCGGGAGACGATCAGGTCGACGGCGCGCTTGTGACCGCCGTCGGAGACGACCCGGTCCAGCATCTTGCCGATGCCGGGGGCGATCTCCTGGGCGTCGGCACGGCGCGTGATCGCCTCGCCGACCACCGCCTGGACGTCGGAGTCGCGCAGCACGGTGAGGGCGCCGCGCAGGGCGGCGGACAGCTCGGCCGTCACCCGGTCGGCGTGTTCGGGCACGGCGAGCCAGGCACCGAGGCGGCTGCCGATGCCGACGGCGCGCAGCCGCTGGCGCACGACGGCCTCGGAGAGGAAGTTCTCCCCGACGAACTCGCCCAGCGAGACGCCGAGCTGGTCCTTCTTCTTCGGGATGATCGCGGTGTGCGGGATGGGGATGCCCAGGGGGTGGCGGAAGAGCGCGGTGACCGCGAACCAGTCGGCGAGCGCGCCGACCATGCCGGCCTCGGCGGCGGCCGACACGTAGCCCGCCCAGGCGCCCGCGCCCCGGTGGGAGGCCCACTCGGCCAGGACGTAGACCACGGCGACGAAGAGCAGCAGGCCGGTGGCGGTGAGCTTCATCCGGCGCACCCCGCGGCGCTTCTCCTCGTCCGCCGGGCTGAAGGACGTCATCGCGCGGTCGCGGACCGCACCGGCGCCCGCACCGCCGAGGTCCGCCCCCGCACCGCCCTCCCCGGCACCCCCGGAACCACCTGTACCTCCCGCGCCCTCAGGAAGTTCCGTCCTCGTGCGTTCCATCCGCTCCACCGTTCGCTGATACGTACCTCACACATTGTCCCTTCCTGACCGACTCCTGGAACGGAACACAAGTTCCCGGCGTCTGTCCCGGGAGGGGGAACGCCCGGGGCTCCTGCGGCCTTTCCTCCGCCCGTGACGCATCATGGGTTCATCGGACCGGAGCCTCGGGGCTCCCCTCGCCCGAGGAGAACAGAACAGCATGACCCGGGGTCGTGACGGGGGTGCGGGGGCGCCTCCCACCAAGCACCGTGCCCTGCTCGCGGCGATCGTCACCCTGATAGTGGCGATCTCCGCGGCCATATACGCCGGAGCGTCCGCGGACGACGGCACCAGGGACCACGCATTGCAGGCCGGAGGCCGTCTCCCGCGGGGTGACGCCGCCCCCGCCTCCACGGGCGCCTGGGTGGGCGCCTGGGCCACCGCACCGGCCGCGGCCGAGCCGGGCACCGAGACGACCGGCATGGCGGGCCGCTCCGTGCGCAACGTCGTGCACACCTCGGTCGGCGGCACCAGCGCGCGGATCACCCTGTCCAACCTGTACGGCCAGTCGCCGCTGACCGTCACACACGCCTCGATCGCCCTGGCCGCGGGGCCCGGCACGCCCGCCGCGGCCGCCGGCACCCTGCGCGTGCTGACCTTCGGCGGCAGCACCCGGGTGATCATCCCGGCGGGCGGCCAGGTGATGAGCGACATCGCCCGCATCGCGATCCCCTACGGCACGGACGTCCTGGTCAGCACGTACTCCCCGATCCCGTCCGGGCCGGTGACCTACCATCCGCAGGCCCGGCAGACCAGCTACCTCGCCGAGGGCGACCGCACGGCCGATGTCACCGCCGTCGCGTACACCACCCCCACGCCGTACTGGCGCTACCTGACCGCGCTGGACGTGCTGAGCCACGAGGCCGACGGCACGCTGGTGGCGTTCGGCGACTCGATCACCGACGGCCTCGGCGCCGAGGCCGACGCCAACCACCGCTGGACCGACATCCTCGCCGCGCGCCTCCACGAGGCGGCCGGCACCGGCCGGAACACGCCCCGCTACAGCGTCGTGAACGAGGGCATCAGCGGCAACCGGATCCTGACCAGCAGGGGCGGCCGCCCGGCCGACAACCCGAGCGGGCTGAGCCGCTTCGAACGCGACGTACTGGAGCGCACCAACGCCAAGGCCGTCGTCATCGCCCTCGGCGTCAACGACATCCTGAACAGCCCGGAACTGGCCGACCGCGACGGCATCCTCACCGGCCTGCGCACCCTCGTCGACCAGGCGCACGCCCGGGGGCTGCGGGTGGTGGGCGCGACGATCATGCCGTTCGGCGGCCACCGCGGGTACACGAAGGCCCGCGAGACGATGCGGCAGGAGATCAACGAGGAGATCCGCGCCGGCCGGGTCTTCGACGCGGTCGTCGACTTCGACAAGGCGCTGCGCGACCCCTACGACCCCCGCAGCCTGCGCTCCGACTACGACAGCGGCGACCACCTGCACCCCAGCGACAAGGGGTACGCGCGCATGGGCCGGATCCTCGACCTCGACGCGCTCAAGGGTGCGACGCCGGTCGCGGCGTAGCGGGACCCACCCGGGGTGCCAGGGGGCGCGGCCCCCGTCCCGCTCAGTTCTCGCCCCGCCGGCGGCGGTCGCGGTCCTCGCGGCGCAGCTCGCGCTGCTCGCGGCGTTCGTCACGCTGCTCGCGCAGCATGTCCCGGTGGCCCTCCAGCATCCTGCGGTGGGGCCCCTCCACGCTCTCCCGGACGGAGTCGTGCAGCTCCCGCAGCGCGGCCTTGCGCTCCAGCTTCTCCTGCCGGCGCTCCTCCTTCAGCCGCTGCCGCTCCGCCCGCGTCACCTTGCGCTCGACGCCGACGCCGCCCCAGAAGGCGAAGCCCGTCACGATCACGCGCGGGGCGCCCGGGTCGCCCGGGACGCCCTCCTCGCTGTGGTCGAAGCCGCCCATGATGCCGAGGCCGCGCACGACCACCTCGACGCCCGGCGGCACGACCACGTTCATCCCGCCCATGATCGCCACGCAGTTGATCACGATCTCGCCGGCCGCGAAGTCCGCCTCGCGCAGGTCGATCTCCCCGCCGCCCCAGAACGCGAAGCAGTTGAACCGCCTCGGCGCCGTCCAGCGCCCCTTGCGCTGGAAACCGGACATCACGGCGACCGCCCAGGTCGACGAAGCCTCGCCGCCGGTGATCCGGCCCGACCAGCCGCCGGCCCGCTCGGGCTCCTTCGTCATCGAGACCCGCGGCGCCTCGGCCACCGCGCCGACCGGCAGGTCGCGGGTGATCGGCGCCAGTTCCCCGTACGTACGCGCCTTGTACGTGGCGTCCAGCCGCTCCTCGAACTCGGTCATGTCCAGGCGCCCCTCGGCGAGGGCGTCGCGCAGGACCTCGGCGACTCGTTCACGGTCGGCGTCGGAGGCGCGGAGTTCCGGGGCGTCGTCGGTCATGTACAGCAGCCTACGAGGTCACCGCGCCCGGCACTACGCGCCCGCGCGTTCCGCGTACATCTTCGCGATGACCGACTCGATGTCCGGCTCCCGCACCGACAGGTCCACCAGCGGATACCGGGCCGCGACCGCCGCCACCAGCCCGGCCGCCGACGCCGACGCCGGGAACGCCAGCCACTGCCGTGGCCCCTCCACCCGCACCACCCGCGCGGGCTCCGGCGCCTCGATCGGCGGCAGCTCCCGCTCCAGGTCCACCACCAGGGTGCGTTCGCTCTCCCCCGCCTCGTGCAGGCCGTCCAGGGGGCCGTCGTACATGAGCCGCCCGTGGTCGATGACCATCACGCGCGAGCAGAGCTGCTCGATGTCCTGGAGGTCGTGCGTGGTCAGCAGCACGGTCGTGCCGCGCTCGGCGTTCAAGTCCCGCAGGAACCCCCGCACCTTGGCCTTGGAGACCACGTCCAGGCCGATCGTCGGCTCGTCCAGGTACAGCACCTCCGGATCGTGCAGCAGCGCCGCCGCGATGTCGCCGCGCATCCGCTGGCCCAGCGACAGTTGGCGCACCGGCACGTCCAGCAGCTCACCGAGCTGGAGGAGTTCGACGCAGCGGTCCAGGTTCTCCCGGTAACGGACGTCCGGGATGCGGTACATGCGGTGCGTCAGCCGGTAGGAGTCGATCAGCGGCAGGTCCCACCACAGCGTCGTCCGCTGCCCGAAGACCACCCCCATGCGGTGCGCCAGCCGGGTCCGCTCCCGGGACGGGTCGATGCCGGCCACCCGCAGCCGCCCGCCGCTGGGCGTCAGGATGCCGGTGAGCATCTTGATCGTCGTCGACTTCCCGGCGCCGTTCGGGCCGATGTAGCCGACCATCTCGCCGCGCGACACCGTGAACGACAGCCCGTCCACGGCCCGCACCTGCCGCCGCTCCCGCTTCAGGAAGCCGGTCTTCTTGCGCACGTCGAAGACCTTCTCGACGCCGTCCAGCTCGATGAAGGCCGCCGCGTGCGGCGCCGCCGCGCCCACCGCCGCCGAGGACTCCGCCGCCCGCTCCGCCTCCGCCGCCCGCTCCGTCTCCGTCCCGGACCCCGCCGTGTCCGCCATGCCCGCCGTCTCCGTCCCGGACCCCGCCGTGTCCGCCATGCCCGCCGTCTCCGTCCTCTCCGCCATCTCCGTCAGCTCCCCGTACTCCGGTACGCACGCAGTCCCGCCCGCCAGGCCAGCCCCGCCGCTGCACAGCAGGCCACGGCCACCAGCGGCGGCGTGAACGCCACCCACCCGGGCAGGTCCAGCGGATAGGGCCGCCCCAGCACATAGCTCGCCGGCAGCCAGTTCACGAACGCAAGCGGCACCACGAAGGTCGCCCCGCGCACCAGGTCGAGCGCGAACACGGTCGGCGGGTACTGCAACATCGTCGTACCGCCGTAGGTGAAGGCGTTGGACACCTCCGAGGCGTCCTGCGCCACGAACTGGAACGCCGCCGCCGCCACGAACACCGCGCCGAAGATCGCCGCCCCGCTGAGCAGCATCACCGGCATCAGCAGCAGCTTCCCCGCCGTCCAGTCGATGTCGACGACCACCAGCGCGTACCCCAGCACCAGCAGCCCCTGCGTCACCCGGCCGAGACGGCGCAGCGCGAACCGGTCCGCCGCCACCTGCGCCAGCACCGGCGCCGGACGCACCAGCAAGGTGTCCAGCGTGCCGTCGCGCACCCGGCGCCCCAGCCGCTCCATGGAGCCGATCGAGAGGTCGGCGAGACCGAAGGAGACCCCGGACAGCCCGTACAGGAACGCCACCTCGGCCAGCGTGTAGCCGCCCAGCGCGTCGACCCGGGAGAACATCAGCAGGATCGCCACGAAGTCCAGCGCGGTCATCGCGAAGTTCCCGAGCGTGGTCAGCGCGAAGGACGTCCGGTACGCCATCGTCGACCTGATCCACATCCCCGCGATCAGCCCGTACGCGCGCACCCCCTCGACGACCCGCCCGCGCGGCACCCCCGTCCCGGCCGCCTCGACCGACTCGACCGACTCGACCGCCTCGACCGCCTCAGCCACCCTGGACCACCACCCGTCGCGTCGCCGCCGATTGCACCAGCCGGCCCAGCGCCAGCAGCGCCACCGCCCAGGACGCCTGGAAGAGATACGTCCGCAGCGGATCCGCCTCCCCCAGCAGCACGTCCGCCGGCGCCTGGAGCAGCGACGACCAGGGCAGCGCCCGCACCACCTCGCCGAGCACCCCCGGGAACACGTTCAGCGGCAGCAGCATCCCCGAGCAGAACAGCCCCGCCAGCCACGCCATCTGGGTCACCCCGGTGCCGTCGAGCAGCCAGAACGCCGAGAGCGCCACCAGATAGCGCAGCGCGAAACCCACCAGCATCGCCAGCAGCAGCGTCACCAGGAACGCCGCCCACACGGACACCTCCCGCGGCAGCGCCACCGGGAAGAACAGCGACCCGAACACGAACGGCACCACACCGCGGCCCAGCAACTGGAACAGCGCCCGCCCCACGTCCGCCGCCAGCCACCACAGCTGGAGGTCCACCGGACGGTACAGATCGACGGCGACATCACCCGTACGGATGCGCTCCATCAACTCGTCCTCGAACCCGCCGCCCCCGATCGCCAGCGCCGCCAGCAGCGCCTGCCCCAGCCACACGAAGGTCACGGCCTGCGCCTGGTCGTACCCGCCGAGCTGCGGTTTCTCGTCCCACAGAGCCAGATAGGTGTACACCAGGATCAGCCCGAAGACGGTGTTGGTGAACACTCCGGCCGCGGTGGCCGCCCGGTACGTCGCGTACCGTCGGAATCCGCCCGCCGCGACGGCCGCGTACAACCGCCCCGAGCCCGCGCCCACTGCCCTCCCCCTCCGATCGGCACCAAAGCGCAGGAGCCTAGTGCGACGGCGGGGCCCCCGGCCACGGAATTTCACGGGTGTGCCGTCGAGTGGGAACGGAACGCCCGGTGCGAGAGTCTTCTTCAGAGGCGTCAAAGACGTGGGAACGCGCCAGAGGGCGCACAGACGCACAAGGCCGTACGAGACCAGACCGACCAGACTGTACGACCCGAAAACCGTACGATGCGAAAACCGTACGAAGCGAAGCAGAAGCGAAACAGGAGTCCGTGCACGAGATGAGCGACGAGCCGCAGCCGCAGCAGCCGGGCTGGGCCCCGAGAGATCCCCAGGCGGCCGGCAAGGGGCAGACGGGGGAGCCGGGCACACCGGGAGCAGCGGGAACGCCGGGCGCGTCCGCGAAGGCGAAGAAGCCCAGGCGGCCCAAGCGCACCGGATGGCGCCGCCTGATCCCGACCTGGCGCATCGCACTGAGCACCGTCGTCGTCGGACTCCTGCTGATCGTCGGCGGCTTCTTCCTCGGCTACCACCTCGTCCAGATCCCCGCCGCCAACGCGCTCGCCACCAAGCAGTCCAACGTCTACCTCTACGCCGACGGCAGCGTCCTCGCCCGCGACGGCGAGGTCAACCGCGAGAGCGTCGGCCTCGCCCGCATCTCCAAGGACGCCCAGCACGCCGTCCTCGCCGCCGAGGACCGCGACTTCTACACCGAGTCCGCCATCGATCCCGGGGCGATGGTCCGGGCCGGCTGGAACACCGCCACCGGCAAGGGCAAGCAGTCCGGCTCCACGATCACCCAGCAGTACGTCAAGAACTACTACCTGGGCCAGGAGCAGACCGTCACCCGCAAGGTGAAGGAGTTCTTCATCTCGATCAAGCTCGACCGGGAGAAGAGCAAGAGCGAGATCCTCGAGGGCTACCTCAACACCAGCTTCTTCGGCCGCGGCGCCTACGGCATCCAGGCCGCCGCCCAGGCCTACTTCGGCGTCGACGCCAAGGACCTCACCGCCGCCCAGGGCGCCTACCTCGCCTCCCTGCTCAACGCCCCCAGCCAGTACGACGTCGTCGCCCACCCGGAGAACAGGCCCGCCGCCGAGGCCCGCTGGGACTACGTCATGAACGGCATGGTCGACAAGGGCTGGCTCACCCCCGCCGACCGCGCCGCCGCGAAGTTCCCCAAGCCCAAGCAGTCCACCATCTCCACCGGCATGTCCGGACAGCGCGGCTACGTCGTCAACATCGTCAAGAAGTACCTGATCGAGAACGACATCGTCGACGAGGAGGAACTCGGCCGCGGCGGCTACCGCATCACCACCACCCTCCAGAAGGACAAGCAGGACGCCTTCGTCAAGGCCGTCGACGACAAGCTGATGTCCCAGCTGGACAAGAAGGAACGCAAGGTCGACACCTACGTCCGGGCCGGCGGCGCCTCCGTCGACCCGAAGACCGGCAAGGTCGTCGCGATGTACAACGGCATCGACTACGTCAAGCAGTACACACCCAACGCCGTCCGCCGCGACTTCCAGGTCGGCTCCACCTTCAAGCCCTTCGTGTTCACCTCCGCCGTCGAGAACCACTCCGAGACGCAGAGCGGCCAGACGATCAACCCCAACACCCGCTACGACGGCACCAGCGAACGCCCCGTCCAGGGCTGGAGCGGCGGCCGCTACGCCCCCGAGAACGAGGACCACCGCGACTACGGCCACGTCACCGTCCGCGAGGCCACCGACAAGTCCATCAACGCCGTGTACGCCCAGATGGCCGTCGACGTCGGCTCCGACAAGGTCAAGCAGACCGCGATCGACCTAGGACTCTCCCCGGACACCCCCGAACTGACCCCCTCCCCCTCGATCGCCCTCGGCGTCGCCACCGCCAGTCCCCTCGACATGGCCGAGGCCTACGCCACCCTCGCCAACCACGGCAGGCACGGCACGTACACGCTGGTCGAGAAGGTCACGAAGGACGGCAAGCAGGAGGTCGAGCTGCCCGAGCGGCGCGAGCACCAGGCCGTCAGCCGCGAGTCCGCCGACACCACCACGTCAGTGCTGCGCAGCGTCGTCCAGAACGGCACCGCCGTCGCCGCCCAGGCCGCCGGCCGCCCCGCCGCGGGCAAGACCGGCACCGCCGAGGAGGACACGGCCGCCTGGTTCGCCGGCTACACCCCCGACCTCGCCACCGTCGTCGCCGTCATGGGCCAGGACCCCAAGACCGCCGCCCACAAGCCCTTGTACGGTGCCATGGGCCTGGAGCGGATCAACGGCGGCGGCGCCCCCGCCGAGATCTGGGGCCAGTACACCCGCAACGCCCTCAAGGGCGAACCGGTCGCCGACTTCGACCTCCAGCTCCAGGACGGCGCCGACGTCACCGCGCCCCCGTCCGGCGACGCCTCGGACGAACCGGGCGACGGCGAGGAGAGCCCCGGCGACGAGAGCGACGAGAACTCCACCGGCGACCAGGACGGCTCCGGCACCGAGACCCCGGGCGACTCCGGCAGCAGCACCCCGCCCGGCGACTCCGGCGGCACCGAGAGCGACCCCCCGTCGACCGGCGGCGGCACCCCCACCACGGGGGGCCCCAGCACCGAGCCGGGCCCCACGGGCGGCGGCGACGGAGGGGGCGGCGACGACTCCTCGAACGGCGGCACAGGGCCCGGCGGCGGGGACACCGACGGCGCGGGCGGCGGGGACGGCGACGGCGCGGGCACCAACGCCGGCGCGGTCGCCGGCATCCCCGTCACACCCCGGCGTCAGTGACCGGAGGTCGCCTTCAGACCCACCACGGCGACCAGCAGCAGACAGATGAAGAAGATCCGGGCGGCGGTCGCCGGCTCCCCCAGCACCACCATGCCGAGCACCGCCGCCCCGGCCGCGCCGATGCCCACCCACACGCCGTAGGCGGTACCGATGGGCAGCGTCCGGGCCGCGTACGACAGCAGCATCATGCTCGCGACGATCCCGGCACCGGTGAACACACTCGGCCACAGCCGGGTGAAACCGTCGGTGTACTTCATCCCGATCGACCAGCCGACCTCGAGCAGACCGGCGACGAACAACAAGACCCACGCCATGACAGGCACCTCCGTGAAGCGAACTGAACGGTGGTGCGTCGTCTTTTCCTTCAGCCCGGTACGGCGCGTCTCGTCGGGGTGCTTCCAAGGTAGCAAAGACAGCAGAAAGGGGCCGGTGACACTGGTCACCAGCCCCTGCCGCTCTACTGCCTTACTGCTTACTGCCCTACAGATACAGCCCGGTGGAGTCCTCCGACCCCTCGAACCGGTCCGCGGCCACGGCGTGCAGATCACGCTCGCGCATGAGCACGTAGCCCACGCCCCGCACCTCGACCTCGGCACGGTCCTCCGGGTCGTACAGCACCCGGTCGCCCGGCTCCACGGTCCGTACGTTCTGCCCGACCGCGACCACCTCGGCCCAGGCCAGCCGCTTGCCGACGGCCGCCGTCGCGGGGATCAGGATGCCGCCCCCGGAACGCCGCTCGCCCTCTCCGGTGTCCTGCCGCACGAGCACGCGGTCGTGCAGCATCCGGATGGGCAGCTTGTCGTCCTGGGGACCGTGCTCGTTTCTCTTGGCGCTCACGCCCTGAACCTACCTGCCTCCGCTCAGCGCCGGCGCCGCCGGGTGCCGCCCAGGGCGAGCAGCCCCACGACCCCGACCACCACCAGCGCGACGGGCACGACCCGCTCCATCCGCGGGGCGCCCTCCTCGTCCACGAACTGCGCCTTCACATCGCTCACCACGCGATTGACCTGGACGTAGGCCCGGCCCAGCGTGTGATCGACACTGGAGGCGACCTTGGCCTTCGCATCGTCGACGATCGTCTTCGGGTGCACCCGCATCCCGAGCTCGTCGAGCGTCTCGGCCAGCACCTCGCGGCGGCGCTTGATGTCCGCCTCGATCTGCGCCGGGGTTCTGATGTCCGACGTGTCCGCCACCGTACGCCTCCGAAGTCTTCCGACACTGTCCCGGACAGTCTGTCAGCTCCGCGCCTCTCCGCACTGTCAGGACCCCCCGTTACGCTGGATCGATGAGCGAGCGACTCCAGCCCGGGGACACGGCCCCCGCCTTCACCCTCCCGGACGCCGACGGCAACGAGGTGTCCCTGTCCGACCACAAGGGCCGCAAGGTCATCGTCTACTTCTACCCCGCCGCGCTTACCCCCGGCTGCACGAAGCAGGCCTGCGACTTCACCGACAACCTGGAGCTGCTGGCCGGCGCCGGGTACGACGTGCTCGGCATCTCCCCCGACAAGCCGGAGAAGCTGGCCAAGTTCCGCGAGGCGGAGTCCCTGAAGGTCACCCTCCTCGCCGACCCGGACAAGAAGGTCCTCGACGCCTACGGTGCCTTCGGCGAGAAGAAGAACTACGGCCGCACCTACATGGGCGTCATCCGCTCCACGATCGTCGTCGACGAGGAGGGCAAGGTCGAACGCGCCCTGTACAACGTCCGCGCGACGGGCCACGTGGCCAAGATCATCAAGGACCTGGGCATCTGAGTCCCCTTTCGGCGGGGCCCGTACCGAAGCTATCCGGTACGGGCCCTTCCGCATGCCGTGCGTGACTGTCCGATAACCGGTTCGTTACTCCGTACGAGGCCACGAACGCGTGGCCGGGAGCGGAGGGGTGTGATGGGGGCGAGCGCGTACAGCCGGGAGCGGCTGGCGGAGGCCGTTGCCGCAGCTCGAAACTGGACAGATCTGGTGCGGCGACTCGACCTCAAGGTGAGCGGCGGTCAACGAAGGGTGCTCCAGGAAAGGGTCAACGGTTACGGGCTGGACACGAGCCACTTCGTCAAACGCAGCCCTTGGTGCACATATCCCGACGCGGCCATCGCTGAGGCCGCCGCCTCGTCCTCCTCTCTACGGGAGGTGGCGCTGAAGCTCGGTGCGACCCCGGCCACCGGCACCCTGTCCCACATCCGGCGCCGTATCAGCGCGGCAGGAATCGACGTAGACCACTTCCCCGGCCTCAATCAGGAAGATGTGGACCTGCCCTTCACTACCGAAGAACTCCGTACCGCAGCGGCAGCGGTGACCAGCGTGCGGGCCGTCGCACGTGAGCTGGGCGTACCGGACGACAGTCGCTCGCGCGCCGCACTGCGTCGCATGATGAGCGCCCAGGGCATCGACACGAGTCACTTCTCTCACCGGCGACTGCACATTCCCGAAGATCAGCTCCGGGATCTTGTTCCTCGCTGCACGAGCTACGCCGACGTCATGCGCAGCCTCGGTCTGGAGGTCAGTGACGTCAATCATCGCCGAGTCAGACGCGCGGTCGGGCGTCTCCGCATCGACACCAGTCATTTCGAGCGCAGGTCCTGGGGGCGGGCAGAGCCGCCGGCCCCAGATCCTGTCGCTGACCGAGTGCTGATCGTTCTCCCATCTCACGCCGGTCGAACCAACAGGGCCCAACTGCACAGAGCTCTGGGCGAGATCGGCATGCCGTACTCCTGCGAGACCTGCGGCAACGCCGGCGAATGGCTCGGCCGGCCCATCACCCTTCAGATCGACCACGTCAATGGGAACTGGCGGGACAACCGTCGGGAGAACCTGCGGTACCTCTGCCCCAACTGCCACGCCCTGACGGAGACCTGGTGCCGACGGAAAGGCAGAGCGGCCCTCGCAGGGTGACCCGTTCTCCCCGTACACTGAATGCCGCTGGTCGAGCATGATGACCGTTTTTGAGCGGCCGTGATGGAATTTGGCAGTCATGCTGGGTTTAGGTCCCAGTGGGTTCACACCCGTGTGGGTTCGAGTCCCACCGGCCGCACACGTGTCCGGAGGGGCCGCTCAACGAGTGGCCCCTCCGAGGTCATTCATCCGAGCAGCTCCCGCACCACCGGTACCAGCGCCCGGAACGCCTTGCCGCGGTGGCTGATCGCGTTCTTCTCGGCCGCCGTCAGTTCCGCGCAGGTGCGGGTCTCGCCCTCCGGCTGGAGGATCGGGTCGTAGCCGAAGCCGCCCGTGCCGGCGGGCTCGTGGCGGAGGGTGCCGTGGAGTTGGCCCTCGACCACCCGCTCCGTGCCGTCGGGCAGTGCCAGGGCCGCCGCGCAGGCGAAGTACGCGCCTCGGTGCTCGTCGGCGATGTCGCCGATCTGGGCGAGGAGCAGGTCGAGGTTGGCCTTGTCGTCGCCGTGGCGGCCGGCCCAGCGGGCGGAGAAGATGCCCGGGGCGCCGTTCAGGACGTCGACGCAGAGGCCGGAGTCGTCGGCGACGGCGGGCAGGCCGGTGGCCCGGGCGAGGGCGTGGGCCTTGAGCAGGGCGTTCTCGGCGAAGGTGACGCCGGTTTCCTTGACGTCGGGGATGTGCGGGTAGGCGTCCGCGCCGACGAGGTCGTGGGGCAGGCCCGCGTCGGCGAGGATGGCCCTCAGTTCGGTGATCTTTCCGGCGTTGCGGGTGGCGAGGATCAGGCGGGTCATGGGGTCCAGTATTCCGGACCCCCCGCCCGGCCCGGGCGCGCCTCCCTACGGCGTGCAGACCTTCGTCAGTTCGCCCGCCGCGTCGGTGACGGGGCTGAGGTCGGGGGTCTCGTCGCCGTTCTTCACCGAGGTGCGGACGTTGTCCACGGCCTTGCCGAGGTCGTCGACGGCCTTGTTGACGTCCGTGTTGTCGGTCTGGTCGCCGATCTTGTCGAGGTTCTTGTCGATGGAGTTCAGGGATTCCTCCCACTGCGTGGGGTCGTCCGTGTTCTCCACCGCCTGCTGGAGTTCGGTGACGCTGTCGGCTATCGCGTCGGCCGTGCGCACGCAGTCGAGTGCCTTGTCGACGGCGTCGCATCCGGTGGTGAGGCCGGCCGTCAGGGCGATGGCCGCCGCGGTGGCGACGGCGGTGGCGGTGCGGCGAAGGCTGCGGTGGCGGCTCGCGGCCATGGGTCTCGGTCCTCCCCTGGAACAGGGCCGGGCGGCCCGTGTGCGGTGCGGCGTCGGGCGTACGGCAAGGTCTGCCGTACGCCCGTGGTGCTGTACTGCTAGGGACGCGCCGGTGGGCGGCCGAGTTGCGTGGGCGGCCGCCTTTCCTTGAGGCGTCTTTGGTGTTCTCTTTACCTCACGCGGGTCTTCAGCGTTCGAGGACCGCTTCGAGTGCCGTGCGCTGGAGTTCGGCCAGTTCCGTGCAGCCCGCGGCGGCGAGGTCGAGCAGGGCGTTGAGTTCGTCGCGGGCGAAGGGCTCGGCCTCGGCGGTGCCCTGGACCTCGACGAAGCGGCCGTCGCCGGTACAGACGACGTTCATGTCGGTGTCGGCGCGGACGTCTTCCTCGTAGCGGAGGTCGAGGAGCGGGGTGCCGTCGACGATGCCGACGGAGACGGCGGAGACGGTGCCGGTGAGCGGCTTGCGGTTGGCCTTGATCAGTTTCCTGCCCTGGGCCCAGCCGATGGCGTCGGCGAGGGCGACATAGGCGCCGGTGATGGCGGCGGTGCGGGTTCCGCCGTCGGCCTGGAGGACGTCGCAGTCCAGGACGACGGTGTTCTCGCCGAGTGCCTTGTAGTCGATGACGGCGCGCAGGGACCGGCCGATGAGGCGGCTGATCTCGTGGGTGCGGCCGCCGATGCGGCCCTTGACGGACTCCCGGTCGCCGCGGGTGTTGGTGGCGCGCGGGAGCATGGCGTATTCGGCGGTGACCCAGCCTTCGCCGCTGCCCTTGCGCCAGCGCGGGACGCCTTCGGTGACCGAGGCGTTGCAGAGGACCTTGGTGTCGCCGAAGGAGACGAGGACGGAGCCTTCGGCGTGCTTGCTCCAGCCGCGTTCGATGGTGACGGGGCGGAGCTGCTGGGGGGTGCGGCCGTCGATTCGTGACATGCGGGTGAGCCTAGCGGCCCATGGGGAAGGGGCCTTCCCCGCGGTGGAGGAGGCCCCTTGCCGGTGCAGCGGTGCAGCGTTGAGCGGTGCTGCGGTGAGCCGGTGGCTCACATCATGTCTTCGATCTCCGCCGCGATCGGGTCGGCGTCGGTGCCGATGACGACCTGGATGGCGGTGCCCATCTTGACGACGCCGTGGGCGCCGGCGGCCTTGAGGGCGGCTTCGTTGACCAGCGCGGGGTCGTTGACCTCGGTGCGGAGTCGGGTGATGCAGCCTTCGATCTCGTCGATGTTGTCGATGCCGCCGAGGCCGGCGACGATCTTCTCAGCCTTGCTGGCCATGTTCCTTCTCCCTGATCCGAGCCGCTTTGTCGCAGTAACCCACAGTTGGCCCATCTTCGCGAGCGGTCGTCCGGTGCGTACCGAATGATGGCGTCACGACGGCGGTGCCGTCTGTCAACTGGTCTACACCAGTGTACCGGCGACCGGAGGGAGACCGGATGAGTGCCGACAGCGCGGTCAGTCCCGCTCGCGCCCACTGGAACAGAGCGTTCCAAGGGTTGCAGAAGATGGGTCGCTCCCTTCAGTTGCCCATCGCGGTCCTGCCCGCCGCCGGCATCCTCAACCGGCTGGGGCAGCCGGACGTGTTCGGGGACGACGGTCTGGGCTGGACGAACGTCTCGAAGGTGATGACGGGCGCGGGCGGTGCGCTGCTCGACGGGTCGCTGGGGCTGCCGCTGCTGTTCTGCGTGGGCGTGGCCATCGGGATGGCGAAGAAGGCGGACGGTTCGACGGCGCTGGCGGCGGTGGCGGGGTTCCTCGTCTACTTCAACGTGCTGCGGCAGTTCCCGGAGGACTGCCCCGAGGGGTCGAAGACGGTCCCGCAGATCGGCTGCCAGGTGACCGACGGTTCGGGCGAGGTGACCTCGTTCGTCTTCCAGAATCCGGGGGTGTTCGGCGGCATCGTGATGGGGCTGCTGACGGCGTACTTCTGGCAGCGCTTCCACCGGACGAAGCTGGTGGACTGGCTGGGCTTCTTCAACGGGCGCCGGCTGGTGCCGATCATCATGGCGTTCGTGGCGATCGTGTTCGCGGCGCTGTGTCTGTGGGTGTGGCCGCCGATCGGTGACGCGCTGGAGAGTTTCAGTGACTGGCTGAACGGGATCGGCGCGTGGGGCTCGGGCGTGTTCGGTCTGGCGAACCGGGCGTTGCTGGTGATCGGTCTGCACCAGTTCCTGAACGTGCCGATGTGGTTCCAGTTCGGTTCGTACACGAAGCCGGACGGCACGGTGGTGCACGGTGACATCAACATGTTCCTGGCCGGCGATCCGAACGCGGGTCAGTTCACGACGGGCTTCTTCCCGATCATGATGTTCGCGCTGCCGGCGGCGGCGCTGGCGATCACGCACTGCGCGAAGCCGCACCGGCGCAAGGAGGTCGGCGGCCTGATGCTGTCGGTGGGGCTGACGTCGTTCGTGACCGGGATCACGGAGCCGCTGGAGTACTCGTTCCTGTTCATCGCCCCGCTGCTGTACGCGGCGCACGCGGTGCTGACGGGTGTGTCGATGGCGGTGACGTGGGCGCTGGGGGTGAAGGACGGGTTCAGCTTCTCGGCGGGGCTGATCGACTACGTCATCAACTGGAACCTGGCGACCAAGCCGTGGCTGATCATCCCGATCGGGCTGGGTTTCGCGGTGGTGTACTACGTGGTCTTCCGGTTCGCGATCACGAAGTTCGACCTGAAGACGCCGGGGCGGGAGCCCGAGGACGAGGTGGAGGACGTCACCAAGGTGTAGACCAGTTCTGTCCTCACGTACCCTTTGAGGGTGGTCTCGCGAAGGCCCCCGGACCCTCGGTCCGGGGGCCTTCGACGCGCCCTCGCACGCTTGTGAGCAGGGGACTTGACCGGGTACTGCGCGTAGCGGTCCGGTCGCGGAATCGTGGGTTCCTTATGCCGCCTTCATCGTGCTACAACAGGTCTACACCACTGAGTGGTGTAGACCACCACCCGATGGAGGAAGCATGAGCACCGCCACCGACACGGCGGCCCCCGCAAAGAAGCGGGGATCCGGTCTTTTCCAGGGGCTGCAGAAGGTAGGACGCAGCCTCCAGCTCCCGATCGCCGTGCTGCCGGCGGCGGGCATCATGGTCCGCCTCGGCCAGCCGGACATATTCGGCGCGGACGGCCTCGGCTGGGACAAGGTCGCCGCCGTCTTCAACAACGCGGGCGGTGCCCTCACCGGTTCGCTGCCGATCCTGTTCTGCATAGGTGTGGCCATCGGCTTCGCGAAGAAGGCCGATGGCTCGACCGCGCTGGCCGCGGTGGTCGGCTTCCTCGTCTACAGCAAGGTGCTCGAGGCCTTCCCGGTCACCGAGGCGGTGGTCAAGGACGGCCCGGACGTCGCCGCGACCTACAACGACCCGGGTGTGCTCGGCGGCATCATCATGGGTCTGCTCGCCGCCGTGCTGTGGCAGCGGTACCACCGCAAGAAGCTGGTGGACTGGCTCGGCTTCTTCAACGGGCGCCGGCTGGTGCCGATCATCATGGCCTTCGTCGGCATCGTCGTGGGTGTCTTCTTCGGTCTGGTCTGGGAGCCCATCGGCGACGGCATCTCGAACTTCGGCGAGTGGATGACCGGCCTCGGCTCCGGCGGCGCGGCTCTGTTCGGTGGCGTGAACCGTGCGCTGATCCCGGTCGGCATGCACCAGTTCGTGAACACGGTGGCCTGGTTCCAGCTCGGCGACTTCACCAACTCCGCCGGTGACGTGGTGCACGGTGACATCACCCGCTTCCTGGCCGGTGACCCCTCCGCCGGCATCTTCCAGTCGGGCTTCTTCCCGATCATGATGTTCGGTCTGCCCGCCGCCGCCCTGGCCATGGCGCACACCGCCCGCCCGGAACGCCGCAAGGCCGTCCTCGGCATGATGCTCTCGCTGGCCGCGACCTCGTTCGTCACCGGTGTGACCGAGCCGATCGAGTTCTCGTTCATGTTCATCGCGCCGGTCCTGTACGTGCTGCACGCGGTGCTGACCGCCGTGTCGATGGCGGTGACGTGGGGTCTGGGTGTGCACGCCGGCTTCAACTTCTCGGCCGGTGCCATCGACTACGCCCTGAACTGGCACCTCGCCACCAAGCCATGGCTGATCATCCCGATCGGTCTGGTGTTCGCGGCGATCTACTACGTGACGTTCCGCTTCGCGATCGTCAAGTTCAACCTGAAGACCCCGGGCCGCGAGCCCGAGGAGGAGATCGAGGACCTCACCAAGGCGTGAGCCCCGGCCGTACGGCGTGACGAAGGCCCCGGAACCGCGGAGGTTCCGGGGCCTTCTTGCCGTGTCGCGGCTGTCGCGGGCTCAGATCTCGTAGACCGCGCCCGTGGTGGCGACCTCCACCGCCCCGGCGTACGCCTCGCGCGCGTCGGCCAGGTTGACCGCGGGGTCGGTCCACGGGGGGATGTGGGTGAGCACCAGGCGCCGGGCACCGGCCCGGGCGGCGCTCTCGCCGGCCTCGCGTCCGTTGAGGTGCAGGTCGGGGATGTTCTCCTTGCCGTGCGTGAAGGCGGCCTCGCACAGGAACAGGTCGGTGTCGCGGGCGAGTTCGTCCAGCACGGGGGTGACACCCGTGTCGCCGGAGTACGTCAGTGAACGGCCGCCGTGCTCGACGCGGACCGCGTAGGCCTCCACGGGGTGGGCGACGCGCTCGGTGTGCACGGTGAACGGGCCGACCTCGAAGGTGGAGGGCTTGACCGTGTGGAAGTCGAACACCTCGCTCATGGAGGATGCCGAGGGGGTGTCGGCGTAGGCGGTGGTCAGCCGGTGCTCGGTGCCCTCGGGTCCGTAGACCGGGAGCGGGGCGCAGCGGCCGCCGTCGTGCCGGTAGTAGCGCGCCACGAAGTAGGCGCACATGTCGATGCAGTGGTCGGCGTGCAGATGGCTGAGGAAGATCGCGTCGAGGTCGTAGAGACCGCAGTGGCGCTGCAACTCGCCGAGGGCACCATTGCCCATGTCGAGGAGCAGCCGGAAGCCGTCGGCCTCGACGAGGTAGCTCGAGCAGGCCGATTCCGCGGACGGGAACGACCCCGAGCAGCCGACGACGGTGAGCTTCATGAAGCAGAAACCTCCGCTGGCGCGTGTGGAGAGACGGGGGTCGTGCGGTCCGTCGAGCGTAAGGCGCAAAACCTGCGGTCGCTCCTCCGCCAGGGGCCGTTGTGGGCGAACTCACCTGCGGGATCACCGGTTCGGCTGGAAGCGGGGAGTGCGGGGCCCTGGAAGGGGCGCGCGGTTGTGGCGCGCGCCGGTACCGTCGTCGTTATGCACACGTCCTGGTGGCTCGTCTTCGCGGCGGTGGTGCTGCTCGCGCTCGTCGCCACGGTCGTCGACGGCTGGGGCCGCGGCCGGCGGCCTCCCCGGCAAGGCGGCGTACGGCGGCCGCCGGGGCGTCCCCGGGAGCCGGGAGGGCGGACGGTCCGGCCGCGGCCCGCGGAGATCTGGTGGGCGAACGTGCCGTACGAGGACTCCGGCGGCGCGAAGGACCGGCCGTGTCTGGTGCTCTCGGTGCGCGGGCGGCGGGTGCTGGTCGCGAAGATCACCACGCGTCACCGGGACGGGCCGGCCGGGGTGATCACGCTGCCGCCGGGCTCGGTCGGCGACGCGCGGGGGCGGACGAGCTACCTGGAGACCGGCGAGCTGCGCGAGGTGCCGGTGGGTGACTTCCGGCGCCGGGTGCGGGTGGTGGACCCGGCCCTGTGGGACCGGGTCCGTCACCTCGCCGAGTAGGGCCGCCTCAGGCCCAGAGCTGTCCCTGGAGGGTCTCGATGGCCTCTTCGGTGGTGGCCGCGGTGTAGACGCCGGTGGAGAGGTACTTCCAGCCGCCGTCGGCGACGACGAACACGATGTCGGCGCTCTCGCCGGCCTTCACCGCCTTCTTCCCGACGCCGATCGCGGCGTGCAGGGCCGCGCCGGTGGAGACGCCCGCGAAGATGCCCTCCTGCTGGAGCAGCTCACGGGTGCGGGTGACCGCGTCGGCGGAGCCCACCGAGAAGCGGGTGGTGAGCACGGAGGCGTCGTACAGCTCGGGTACGAAGCCCTCGTCGAGGTTGCGCAGGCCGTAGACCAGGTCGTCGTAGCGCGGTTCGGCGGCGACGATCTTCACGTCCGGCTTGTGTTCACGCAGGTAGCGGCCGACGCCCATGAGCGTCCCGGTCGTCCCCAGGCCCGCGACGAAGTGCGTCACGGAGGGCAGGTCGGCGAGGATCTCCGGGCCGGTGCCGGCGTAGTGGGCGCCGGCGTTGTCCGGGTTGCCGTACTGGTAGAGCATCACCCAGTCCGGGTGCTCGGCGGAGAGTTCCTTGGCGACCCGTACGGCGGTGTTGGAGCCGCCCGCGGCCGGGGAGGAGATGATCTCCGCGCCCCACATGGTGAGCAGGTCCCGGCGTTCCTGGGAGGTGTTCTCGGGCATCACGCAGACGATGCGGTAGCCCTTGAGTCTGGCGGCCATGGCCAGGGAGATGCCGGTGTTGCCGCTGGTCGGCTCCAGGATCGTGCAGCCCTTGGTGAGGCGGCCGTCCTTCTCCGCCTGCTCGATCATGTGGAGCGCGGGGCGGTCCTTGATCGAGCCGGTCGGGTTGCGGTCCTCCAGCTTGGCCCAGATCCGGACGTCGTGGGACGGCGAGAGCCGCGGCAGGCGCACCAGGGGGGTGTTGCCCACCGCGGCCAGCGGGGAGTCGTAGCGCATCGCCGATCAGGCCATGCCGCCGGCCACCGCCGGCAGGATCGTGATGCTGTCGCCGTCGCCGAGCTTGGTGTTGATGCCGTCAAGGAAGCGGACGTCCTCGTCGTTCAGGTAGACGTTGACGAAGCGGCGGAGCTGCTCACCCTCGACGATGCGGGCCTGGATGCCCGTGTGCCGGGTCTCGAGGTCGGCGAAGAGCTCGGCGAGCGTGTCCCCGGTGCCCTCCACCGCCTTCTGGCCGTCGGTGTACTGGCGGAGGATGGTCGGGATGCGGACCTCGATGGCCATGGCTGAGTGCTCCTGTCGGAAGTTTGTCGTGGGTTCGTAGGGCGCGCGGCGGCACACGTCAGCACGCCGCGGCTCACGGCCGTACGGCGGCAACGAAGATCAACAGATGGCGCTTTTCAGCCTGCACAGGTCGACGTGCAGCCGCGCCACGAGCAGCGTGCCCGGCGCCTTTTCGCTCACGTCGAGAAGAACCATGGGCTCATCGTATCGATTCCCGGTCCGGCATCCGGAGTGTGATCTCACCTGACGGACTCTTTTCGTCCGAAGTGCGAGATCAGTACGCCTCCACGACCTTGACCTCCTCCTCCGTGACCTCGCCCTCCACGATGCGGAACGAGCGGAACTGGAATTCACCGGCACCGTCGGTGTCCGCGGTGGAGACGAGGACGTAGTGGGCGCCGGGCTCGTTGGCGTAGGAGATGTCGGTGCGGGAGGGGTGGGCCTCGGTGGCGGTGTGGGAGTGGTAGATGACCACCGGCTCCTCGTCGCGGTCGTCCATCTCGCGGTAGAGCTTGAGGAGGTCCTGCGAGTCGAACTCGTAGAAGGTGGGCGAGCGGGCGGCGTTGAGCATCGGGATGAACCGCTCGGGGCGGCCCTCGCCGACGGGACCGGCCACCACGCCGCACGCCTCGTCGGGGTGGTCCTCGCGCGCGTGGGCGACGATCTGGTCGTACAGGGCCTGGGTGATGGTCAGCATGCGGCCAGGATAAGCAGACGGGCTCCCCCGTACCGGTGGGTGGTACGGAGGAGCCCGTATACCGGACATCCTGAGCGGTGGCCGTGGGGACGCCACGAGCGTTCCCGGTGGCCGGACGTCCTGGGGTGCGCGCGAAGGCGCAGGTCAGCGGCGTTTCGGTGGGTCCGTCAGCCGATCTTCTCGAACTCCGGCTCGCCGGGCCGCTCGGTGATCTGCGGGTTGCGGCTCTTGAGCACCGCCCAGCCGATGCCGAGGGCGACCGCCCAGCCGGCCATCACGTACAGGCAGACGCGGGCGTCGGCGTCGTAGGCGATGAGGCAGGTGACGAAGAGCAGGAAGGCGATGGCGATGTAGGAGCACACCGAGCCGCCGGGCGCCGGGAAGGACGAGGCGGGCAGCCGGCCCGCGACGACCTTGCGGCGGTAGAGCACGTGGCTGATCAGGATCATCAGCCAGGTCCAGATGCCGGCGGCGGTGGCGACGGAGGTGACGTAGCCGAAGGCCTTCTCCGGGACGAGGTAGTTCAGGACCACGCCGATGGCCATGAAGACCACCGAGACGGCGATGCCGATGGCCGGGGTCTTCGTCGAGGACAGCTTGTTGAAGACCCTGGGGGCCTCGCCGTTGTCCGCGAGGGTGCGCAGCATGCGGCCCGTGGAGTACATGCCGGAGTTGCAGGACGACAGGGCGGCGGTGAGCACGACGAAGTTGACGATGCCGGCGCCGGCCGGGATGCCGATGACCGCGAAGGCCTCCACGAAGGGGCTGACGCCCTCGGCGAACTCGGTCCACTTGACCACCGCCAGGATGACGGTGAGGGCGCCGACATAGAAGAGGGCGATGCGCCAGGGCAGGGTGTTGATCGCCTTGGGGAGGGTCTTCTCCGGGTTCTCGGACTCACCCGCGGTGACGCCGACCAGCTCGACGGCGAGGTAGGCGAACATGACGCCCTGGAGGGTCATCAGGGACGAGCCGATGCCCTTGGGGAAGAAGCCGTCGAACTCCCACAGGTTGGAGACGGCGGCGGTGTCGCCGGCCTGGCTGAAGCCGAAGGTGAGGACGCCGATGCCGATCACGATCATGCCGATGATGGCGGTGACCTTGACCATCGAGAACCAGAACTCGATCTCGCCGAACAGCTTCACCGAGATCAGGTTGGCCACGAACAGCAGGACCAGGAAGACCAAGGCCGAGACCCATTGCGGGATGTCCGGGAACCAGTAGTGGATGTAGATGGCGGCGGCGGTGAGTTCCGCCATGCCGGTGACCACCCACATCAGCCAGTACGTCCAGCCGGTGAAGTAACCGAAGAAGGGACCGAGGAACTCGCGCGAGTACTCGGCGAAGGAGCCGGAGACGGGTCGGTAGAGGAGCAGCTCGCCGAGCGCCCGCATGATGAAGAAGATGATCACACCCGCGAGGGCGTACATGAGGATGATGCTGGGGCCGGCCTTGGCGATGTTGGCCCCGGCGCCCAGGAAGAGGCCGACGCCGATGGCGCCGCCGATCGCGATCATCTGGACCTGGCGGCTGTTGAGACCGCGCTCGTAGCCCTCTTCGGGGGCCTTGTCCGTGTCGACCTGCGCAGAGGTCATGTGTGGTGCGCCTTTCTCCATGCCGATCCGGACCTTCGTCGGCCTCGGATCGGGTCTCGATCCCCCCGGATGATGGAGCTGAGCGGGCCTCACATCCCGCTCGGTGCCTGGCCGGCGGTCTGCCGGCTCGGTGGCGCACCCGGCCGAACATTCGGGTGGTGTTCGCCGGGCGGTCGTGAAGATTTACCACGACGGCGGCGCTGATCACAGGGGCCGACTGTGACGTGTCCCACGGGGAGAGGCGGACAAAAGCCGCATCCGCGGGTCAAAAGAGGCGCGGCTTTGACGGGATCGTTATCCGGATTTGAGACTCCGCTGAGCGGACACGGAGAGTGACGAAACCGTCTTGTTCAGGGCATAAGGGTGGCGACCAGCGACTCCTGGAGCCCCCCGAGCCACAGGTAGGCCATCACCATCGGCTTGCGCGGGTCCTCGTCGGGCAGCCGGTAGAGCAGGTCGGTGTCGTCCTCGTCGGCGATCTCCAGGCGGGAGCCGATCGCCAGGCGCAGGTCGTTCAGGGCGCGCAGCCACTGCTGGGACTCCTCGGGCGACAGTTTCAGCACCGCGCCCTCCTCGCCCGCCGACGCCGAGGAGAGGGCGTCCAGGGTGCGGACCACCGCCAGCGCGTTGTCCCGCTTGCCGGCCCGCAGGTCGTTCTCGGTGTAACGGCGGAACTCCGCGGAGTGCGCCCGCTGCTCCTCGGCCTCCCGCGCCTGCGGGGCGCCCTCGGGGTCGCCGTACGCGTCCGGGAACAGCCGGCGCAGCACCGGGTCGGAGGGCGGCTCGCTCGGGCCCTCGGCGAACAGCTCGGCGAGCGGGTCGTCGGAGGCGTCCTCGGCGGGTCCCGGGCCGATCAGCTCCAGGAGCTGCACGGCCAGGGAGCGGATGATGGAGATCTCGACGTCGTCGAGCGCGACGGCCGCGCCGCCGCCGGGGAGCGGTTCGAATTGTCCGGGCATGAAGGCGATTCAGCTGCTTCCGTCCTGCGGGCGGGCGTGGGTCATTTCCGGTCCTGCTGGAGGGTGGCCCACAGACCGTAGCCGTGCATGGCCTGTACGTCCCGTTCCATCTCCTCCCGGCTGCCGCTGGACACGACCGCCCGGCCCTTGTGATGGACGTCCATCATGAGCTTGGTGGCCTTGTCCTTGGAGTAGCCGAAGTACGTCTGGAAGACGTACGTCACGTAGCTCATGAGGTTGACGGGATCGTTGTGGACGATCGTCACCCAGGGCACGTCGGGCTCGGGTACGGCGAAGACCTCCTCCGCCGACTCGGTCTTCTCGATCTCCATGGGTGCGGCTGCCGTCACACTGCCCATGCTGCCACCACAGGGGGGCACCCGCACAAACGGGCCTGTGGCGGGCGCCACGCGAACCGGACGGGCATCGAAATCGTCAGACTGACGAAATGGGGGTACGATCCGTCGTATGAACACAGCGGACCTTGGGCTGCCGGTGGACGTCCCCTCGACGGCGCTCTTCACGGACCAGTACGAGCTGACCATGCTCCGAGCCGCGCTGAAGGCCGGTACGGCCGGGCGGCGGAGCGTGTTCGAGGTCTTCACCCGGCGCCTGCCCGACGGCCGCCGGTACGGCGTCGTGGCGGGCACCGGCCGGGTGCTGGACGCGGTGGAGAACTTCCGCTTCGACGCGGGCGTCCTGCGCTTCCTGCGCGAACGGGGCATCGTCGACGAGGAGACCCTGGACTGGCTCGCCGAGTACCGCTTCCGCGGGGACATCTGGGGCTATCCCGAGGGCGAGGTGTACTTCCCGGGCTCGCCGATCATGCGGGTGGAGGGCACCTTCGGCGAGTGCGTGCTGCTGGAGACGGTGATCCTGTCCATCCTCAACCACGACTCGGCGATCGCGGCCGCCGCCTCCCGCATGTCCTCGGCCGCCGGCGACCGGCCGCTGATCGAGATGGGCGCCCGCCGCACCCACGAGCTGGCCGCCGTCGCCGCCGCCCGCTCGGCCTACGTGGGCGGCTTCGCGACCACCTCCGACCTGGCCGCCGGCTTCCGCTACAACATCCCCACCGTCGGCACCTCCGCCCACGCCTTCACCCTGCTGCACGACCACGAGCGCGACGCCTTCCGCGCCCAGGTGGACGCCCTGGGCCGGGACACCACGCTGCTGGTCGACACCTACGACGTCGCCGAGGCCGTCCGTACGGCCGTCGAGGTCGCCGGGCCCGAGCTGGGCGCGGTGCGCATCGACTCCGGCGACCTGCTGCTGGTCGCCCACCGGGTGCGCCAGCAGCTCGACGAGCTGGGGGCCACCGAGACGAAGATCGTGGTCACCTCGGACCTGGACGAGTACGCCATCGCCTCGCTGGCGGCGGCGCCCGTGGACGCGTACGGCGTCGGCACCCAGCTGGTGACCGGCTCCGGGCACCCGACGGCCTCGATGGTCTACAAGCTGGTCGCCCGCGCCGAGTCCGGCGAGGAGGGGGCGCCGCTGGTGCCGGTGGCCAAGAAGTCCAGCGGCGGCAAGACGTCGATCGGCGGCCGCAAGTGGGCCGCGCGGCGCCTGGACGCGGACGGGTACGCCGAGGCCGAGGTGGTCGGCACCGGGCCGGTGCCGGACGCGCTGGCCGACCGGCAGCTCCTGGTCGAGCTGGTCAAGGGCGGCGAGGTCGTCGCCCGCGAGCCGCTGGACGCCGCCCGGGACCGGCACGCAGCCGCCCGCGCCAACCTCCCGCTGTCCGCCACCCAGCTCTCCCGAGGGGAACCCGTCATTCCGACGGAGTACGCGCACGGGGGCTCGGGTAGCTAAAGCTGGTGCGGCCCCGCAAGGCCCGTATCAGCCCCGTTCCTCTGGCCCCCGCTCCCCGCTCCCGACCCACAGTCGACCCAGTCGAAGGACACCGACCATGCGCCGCGCCTTGATCGTCGTAGACGTGCAGAACGACTTCTGCGAGGGGGGCAGTCTCGCCGTGTCCGGCGGTGCGGACGTGGCCGCCGCCATCACCGAGCTGATCGGGCAGGCGCCCGCCGGCTACCGCCACGTGGTGGCCACCCGCGACCACCACGTCGCCCCGGGAGGCCACTTCGCCGACAACCCGGACTACGTCCACTCCTGGCCCGCGCACTGCGTCGCCGGCACCGAGGGGGTCGGCTTCCACCCGAACTTCGCCCCCGCCGTCGCCTCCGGCGCGATAGACGCCGTCTTCGACAAGGGGGCCTACGCCGCCGCCTACAGCGGCTTCGAGGGCGCCGACGAGAACGGCACCGGCCTCGCCGAGTGGCTGCGCTCCCGCGAGATCGACGAAGTGGACGTCGTGGGCATCGCCACCGACCACTGCGTCCGGGCCACCGCCCTGGACGCCGCCCGCGAGGGCTTCCGTACGCAGGTGCTGCTCGACCTGACCGCCGGGGTGGCCGCGGAGACCACCGAGCGGGCACTGGAGGAGCTGCGGGAGGCGGGCGTGGAGCTGTCCGGCAAGCCGGTCGTGCAGTAGCGCCCCCGGGGCCCGCCTCAGGCCTGGGCGGCCGGGCGTCTGAGCAGGGCGCGGATCGGGTGCCACAGCTCCTGGACCAGGTCCGGGCCGCCCACGGCCCCCGCCACCGGTGCCGTGCGCCATATCAGGCCGTCCGGGTGGTGCAGTACCGCGGTGACCTCGTCCGGGGTCGGCGGGGCCGCGTTGCCCCGCAGGTAGACGCTGCGCAGCCCCAGGTTGCGCAGCCTGGTCAGGGCGCGCGCCCGGTTCTGGGCGTGGACGAGAAAACGCACGCTGCCGGCGCTCGCCGGGGCGGGGCTGGGCAGGTTCAGTGCCACCACCACCGTGCCGTTCGGCAGCTTGCAGAAGCCTCCTGCGGCCATGCGGTCATACCCCCGAGTCAGCCTGGGTCGGTCCGGGCTCCCGGCCCGGTGTCAATAAGAGAACCACAGGACGCACCTAAACACGGATCGGCGGCGACCCGCCAGGGGGTCACCGCCGATCATGCTCTGACCTGGGCAGATGCTATTTACCTGCCCGCGGGGCCAACCTCCAGCTCGATCGTCGAGCCGTTCTTGGCCTCCTTCAGGATCTTGATCTTCGTGTTGGTGTCAGTGATCTTGACACCGCCGGTCGGGTTCGCCGGGTCGTAGTAGTCGTTCTTGCGGTCGTTGAAGACCGAGACGCCCTTCGAGCCCGGGACGTACTTCGCGACGTCCGCCTTGTGCAGCGTCATGCCGTCCGTGCGGTAGAGGCTGAACGGCGAGTCGTACGCCTGGAAGCGGTTGCGCATGAGCGTCCCGTCCTTCCACTTCAGCGCGGTCGGGTGCGAGTCGACCGGCAGGACCAGGCCCTTGCCCGGGTGCTGGCTGGTGTTGTTGTCCGCCTGGGAGGTGTCCCACTTCCAGATCAGCAGGCCGTTCTGGTACGCGTAGTGCTCGACCCAGTTCGGGCGCTCCGAGAAGCCGAAGTTGTACGGGCCGGTCTGCAGCGTCTTGTCGTACGACACGTACTGCCGGTTCTCGGCGATGTAGTACTGCGCGTACTCCTGGGTGAAGGAGGCGCCCTTGCGGGTGAAGCCGTTCGCCGTCCACGCGGCGTCCTCGGTCTCCGCGTTGTCGGAGAAGAGCGTCGCTCCGTCGGCCGTCACCGTGATCTCGTCGGCGGTGAAGCCCTTCATCGCCAGGCCGCCGTCGGTCTGGTAGCGGAAGCGCAGGTCGATCTTCTTGCCCGCGTAGGCGTCCAGCGGGTAGACCAGCTTGCCGTGGGCGTCGACGGTGCCGCTCAGGGCGGGCTTGTCGCTGCCGTCGCGCGGGATCGGCCGGCCGTCGAAGGTGCCGTCGACCGCGGTCCAGTTGGCGCCGCCGTCGGTGGACACCTCGGTGTAGAGGAAGTCGTAGTCGGCCTCGATGTCGTACCAGCCGTCCAGGGTGAGGGAGGCGGACGACTTGCCGGTGAGGTCGACGCTGCGGCTCAGGGTGTTCTTGAGGTCGTTGCCGCTGCCGCTCCACCACTGGGTCTTGCCCTCGGCCGGAGGCACGATCTCGGTGGTGACCTCCTCCTTCGGCAGCTCGACGACCAGGCCCTGCTTGTGCTTGGTGTTGTACTCGGCCAGGCCCAGCTTGTGCCAGGAGTTGACGCCCGCCTTGGCGGTGTCGTAGTTCAGCCAGCCCAGCTGGAGCTTGTCCCAGGCGTTCATGTCGCCGGGCAGGTCGCCGATCTCGTTGCGGCCGGTGCCCAGCCACGAGCCGGACGACATCAGCGTCCAGAAGCCGGTGGAGTTGTCGCCGCCGGCGGTGTCGTAGTGGTCCGGCAGGCCGAGGTCGTGGCCGTACTCGTGCGCGTAGACGCCGAGTCCGCCGTTCTCCGGCTGGATGGTGTAGTCGCCGACCCAGACGCCGGTGTCGCCGATCTGGGTGCCGCCGAGCTTGTTGTCGGCGGGGCCGGTGGCGCCGGCGTCGGTGCCGAAGGCGTACCAGCGGTGGGCCCAGATCGCGTCCTCGCCCTGCGCGCCGCCGCCCGCGGACTCGTCCTCGCCGGCGTGCACGATCTGGAAGTGGTCGATGTAGCCGTCGGGCTCGTTGAAGTCGCCGTCGCCGTCGAAGTCGTAGCGGTCCCACTGGTCGTACTGGGCCAGCTGGGACTTGATCTGGGCGTCGGTGCGGCCGGCCGCCTTCTGGTCCGCGACCCAGGCGGTGACGCCGTCCTGCACCGCGTACCAGGCGCAGTTGTCGGGGTCGCACTTGTTGGAGCCGTAGCGGGCCTCGTTGTACGGGACCTTGACCCAGTCGGAGACCTCGCCGTCGACCGAGTAGCGGCCGGAGGACTGCTTCTCGTAGTAGGTCTTGACCGAGTTGACGCCCTTGCCGGAACCGAAGTACAGGTCCTGGAAGTGCTCCTGGTCGTAGTCCTCCTGCCAGGCCGTGGAGTTGTCCGTCTTGCGGTTCGGCTTGGCTATCTGGTTGTGCAGCGGGCCGGGGGTGCCGCCGTAGCGGCTGTCGACCTTGTCGCCGAACTCGACCAGGATGGTGAAGATCTTGTCGGTCTTCTCCCGGCCCAGCTCGACGTACTTGGCGTCGCCCTTCTTGCTCTTCAGCTGGACGACGTTGGAGCCGTCCTTCTTCTTCACCGAGGCGTCGCCGGATATGACCTGCTTGAGGGCTTCCTCGCGCTGGGCGGCCTGAGTGTCGCTCAGGGGGCCCTTGAGGTCGTGGGAGCGGGTGGTCTTGTCCGGGCCGGGGTCGTGGCGGTTCACGGCCTCCGGCCGGGACGGCGAGTCCGCCTGCGCCACGCCGGCCGCCGAGAGCGTGGCGGTGGCGGCGGCGAGTGCGACGGTGGTCGCCGCCGTTCTGAACGTCCAAGATCTGCTGGTCACTTGAGTTCCTCCCCCGCGTCCACGCGCGCGGATGGGGGACAAGGACAGAGCGAAGCCCGCGCACACGTGATCAACGCGTGTAGTCAAGTGACGACATTTGACTAGAGGTTCGGCGGAAAAGACAGACCTTGACTTGAGCAGAACAAGTGCACTATGCGGAGTCGCCGTTCGCTTTGCGGACACCGGATCGTGACCTTCGCCCGGTCCCGCGGACCCAGGCCCGGGTCCGACGGGCGCGCGGGACCGTCCACTTCCCGGACGTCATGAATCCGTGCGCCCCCCGTGCATCGGCCGTGCCGGTTAGGTCGTGCTTACCGCTGGTGCCACCAGGGCACACAGCGGGTTAGAGTCGCTTGGCGGAACGCCAGGAAGCCGGCGGAAAGCCAGGCCCGCAGCCCTTCTCACCCATGATTGTCTTCCGAGGACACGATGGCCATGCCCCGTCCGACTGCCGCCCAGTTCGCCTACGGTTCGTGCACCGTGATCTTCTCGACGCTCGCCATGCTGCTGCTGTCGCAGACGAGTTCGGGTCCCGGAGTCGCCCTCATCGCCGTCGCGGCCCTCGCCCTCGGGCTGCTGGTCGCCATGACGGTCCCCCAGCCCAGGACGCGCGCGGTGGCCGCCGTGCCGGCCCACCGGTTCACCGCGGACCGGGAGCGGGTGCAGGTGCCCGCGGGGGCCCGGGTCTCCGCGGGCGCCGGCGAGGCGTCGCGCGGGCGGGCCGCCTGAGCGTCCGAGTCCGTCAACGGGTGCTGACCACGACCGTCTTGGCCGCCTTGTCGTGCAGGCCCTGCTTGTAGGGCTTGTCGAAGAAGCTCCAGCCGCCCGCGATGATCGTCCACACGCAGGCGCAGCAGAAGGCGAACGGGATCCACAGCACCAGGGCGCGGATCAGCGACGTCTGTACGGAGGGCGTCGCCCCGTCGTCCAGGTTGGCCACCCGCATCCCGAGCCACTTCTTGCCGAGGGTCTGCCCCGTCCTCGTGGTCATGTAGGTGTCGTACGCGATGTAGAGCACGGCGGCGATCACTGACTGCCCGAAGGACTTGCCGACGGAGACGTCGTCGCCGTCCACCGTGTACTCCTGGACGTTGAAGGCCCAGCTGAGCAGCCAGACCACGATGCCGACGAGGATCATGTCGACGATCCGCGCGAGCGTGCGCCGCCCGCTGTCGGCGAGCGGGGGCATCCCGGCCAGCGGATCGGTGGGGTAACCGCCACCGCCGTACGGGGCACCGCCGTAGGGGCCGCCGCCGGGAGGGGGCCCACCGTAGGGACCTCCGCCGCCGGGGGGCGGAGGTCCGCCGTAAGGGCCCCCTCCGCCGGGGGGCGGGGGCGGGTCGCCGTAGGGGTTCTTCCTCAGCGGGTCGTCGTCCGGCGGCTGCTGCCCGCCGGGGCCGGGGGGCGGTTCGCTGCTCATGTCCCGAGTCGAACTCGGACTCTCTCTCCTCGCATCCGGCGAGCGGCCGTCCGGAGTAGTCCGGAGTAGTGCGGGTGCGTGGTCCGACGCCATGAGGGGGCGGGCGGGGGGTTCGCCTGCGGCCGCGGGTGCGTGGGGGCTGGTCGCGCAGTTCCCCGCGCCCCTTTCAGGGGCGTCCAGTGCACGTCCCTCAAGGAGCACGGGGAACCGCGCGGGCAACCACGACGCACCCGCACCCGACGAGATCCGCGCTCCCCCGACCCGCCAAGCTAGCCCGCGACAAACGTGCCGGCGGCCTTGTCGTGCCAGCACTGGTGCCACGGGCGGTCGAACAGGCACCACGCGATGCCGACCACGCCGACGGCCAGGAGGCCCGGGACGCTGTAGACCAGCCAGCGGCGCAGGGCACCGCCGAAGGACGGCGGCTCGTGGGCCTCGATGTCCCGCACCTCCAGGCCGAGCAGCTTCTTGCCCAGGGTGCGGCCCCACTTGGCGGTGGGCAGCGCCTCGTAGACGACGCCGAAGAGCAGCAGGACGGCGAGCACGATGCCCAGGTACGTGGACGTGGTGCCGTCCAGCAGCCAGACCGTGACGGTCTCACCGGACAGCTTGGCCTCGTCGATCTTGTCGTTGACGTGGTCGACCGCCTTGGCGCCCAGCGGCACGGCGGCCACGGCGGTGACGCCCGCGAGGACGACCGTGTCGATCAGCCGGGCCGCCAGCCGCTTGCCGAGCCCGGCGGGCCGGGCCGATGCCTGGCGCCGGGCGGCGGCCTGGAACACGTCCTCGACCGGTGGCTTCCACGGTGCGACGGGCTGCTCGTCCCCGCCCGCCCCGGCCAGCCGGTGCACCTGCTGCGCCCAGGAGGTCTGGCCGCCGCCCGGACCGCCGGCGGCGACCGGCGCGGGGGCGGCGGGGTGCTGGTGCGGGGGTGCCTGGTGGGGCACAACGGGGGCGGCGGGCGTCGGGGGTGCCTGCGCGGCGGCGGCCCGGTCGGCGGCCGCCTTGCCCGCACCGAAGCCGGGTCCGGAGCCGGGAACGGGACCGGGAACGGGAGCGGAGCCGGGGCCGCCGGGCTGCGGGCCCGTGCGCGGGGTGACCGCGCGGAAGGTCATGGTGCCCTCGTCCTCCGCGGCGGGGGCACTCTGCCGGCCCGCCGCCGGGCGCCGGAAGACGAAGGTGTTGCCGGCCTGCTCCTCCTCGGTGGCCGAGGCCTCCGCCTCACCGGAAGCGGGGGCGGGGGCAGGGGCGGGGGAAGAGGCGGCGGCCGCGGCGGGGGCGGAGGCGGCACCGCCGTGCTGACCGGCGTCGGCGCCGCCGTCGGCGGGCGGTGCCGACTGGCGGGCGTGCGGGACCCTCGGGTCGGCGCCCCGCGCCGTGCCCGGCCAGGCGACGCGCGGTTCCGGGGCCTCGGCGGGCCCGCCGGACGGGCCGGAACGGTCGGCGCCCCAGGCGGTGGCGGACTCCGGACGGCTGCCGTGCTGGGACGCGGCGGCGGGCGGCGGGTCCTCGACCGGGTCCTCGTCGAAGAAGTGCGGCCCGGTCTCCTCGACGGAGGGCCGCACGCCGGGCGGCGGCGCGAGCGGCTCGCCGTCCTTGGGGGCGGGGCGGCTCGTGCCCGCCACCCAGGAGGCGCCGTTCCAGTAGCGGACGTATCCGGGAATGGACGGGTCCGGGTAATACCCTTCGCGGGGCCTGTCATCGCCGGGGGCCGGGGTTGGGGCGCTCATGTCCGTCGTCCCGTATCTGCTCGGGGGTTGATAGGGGGGCCTCAACATCTATCAGACGGGCGCAATCCGCACCGCCGGTCCCGCCGTACCCGCCCCTTTCCGGGCAACCTCGTGCCGGGACCTTCACATCCGGACCGGTCCCCGGTCCGGGGTGCGGAAAAAAGTTCCCCGGACTCGCGTAATGCTCCGGCCCCCGGCCGGTCTCCCCGGGCAAGGACCGCACGAGACCCGGGAGAGGAACCCGCCATGCACCCCAACCCCACCGGCCCCACCGTCGTGGAACGCGAGCTGGAGCTGAGGCTCGTCCTGTCGCCCGAGCACAGCATCCCGGTGCCGGCCAGGCTCGGCTACCACAGCGACGATCCCTACGCCGTCCACATCACCTTCCACATCGACTCCGGCCACCCGGTGCACTGGACGTTCGCCCGCGATCTCCTGGTGGAGGGCGTCTTCCGGCCGTCCGGGCACGGGGACGTACGGGTGTGGCCTTCGAAGGCGGAGGGCCGCAGCGTCGTGCTGATCGCGCTCAGCAGCCCGGACGGCGACGCCCTCCTGGAGGCGCCCACGCCCCAGGTGTCGGCCTGGCTGGAGCGGACCCTGCGCGCGGTGCCGCCGGGGACCGAGGGCGCGCAGCTGGGGATCGACGACGGGCTGGCCGAGCTGCTCGCCCGGTGAGGCGCGGCCGGGATCAGAAGAGCTTGCCGGGGTTGAGGAGGCCCAGCGGGTCGAAGACCTGTTTGACGGCCCGCTGCATCTCCAGGCCCACCGGGCCGATCTCCCGCGCCAGCCACTCCTTCTTCAGCACGCCCACACCGTGCTCGCCGGTGATGGTGCCGCCGAGTTCCAGGCCGAGCGCCATGATCTCGTCGAAGGACTCGCGGGCCCGCCGTGACTCGTCGGGGTCGGACGCGTCGAAGCAGACGGTGGGGTGGGTGTTGCCGTCGCCCGCGTGGGCGCAGACCCCGATGGTGAGGCCGTACTCGGCGGCGACGCGCTCGATGCCCGCCAGCATGTCGCCGAGCCGGGAGCGCGGCACGCAGACGTCGTCGATCATCGTGGTGCCCTTGACGGCTTCGAGGGCGGTGAGGGCCAGGCGCCTGGCCTGGAGGAGGAGTTCGGACTCGGCCGCGTCCTCGGCCGGGACCACCTGCGTGGCGCCCGCGGCCTGGCACAGCGCGCCGACCGCGGTGAGGTCGGCGTCCGGGTCGGTGGTGTCGAAGGCGGCGAGCAGGAGCGCCTCGGTGGTCTCCGGCAGACCCATGTGGGCGAGGTCGTTGACCGCCTTGACGGTCGTACGGTCCATCAGTTCGAGGAGGGACGGCACGTGTCCGCCCTCCATGATCCGGCAGATCGCGTCGCACGCGGCGGACGCGGAGGCGAACTCGGCGGCCAGCACCAGCTGCTCGGGCGGCTTGGGGCGCAGCCCGAGGACCGCCTTCACGACGATGCCGAGGGAGCCCTCGGAGCCGACGAAGAGCCGGGTGAGGTCGTACCCGGCGACGCCCTTGGCGGTGCGGCGGCCGGTGGTCATCAGGCGGCCGTCGGCGAGGACGACGTCGAGACCGAGGACGTACTCGGCGGTCACCCCGTACTTGACGCAGCACAGGCCGCCGGAGGCGGTGCCGATGTTGCCGCCGATGGTGCACATCTCCCAGCTGGAGGGGTCCGGCGGGTAGTAGAGGCCGTGCTCGTTCACCGCGCGGGAGAGCGTGGCGTTGACGACGCCCGGTTCGACGACGGCGACGCGGTCGACCGGGTTGATCTCCAGGATGCGGTCCATCTTCGTCAGGGAGAGGACCACGCAGCCGTCGGTGGCGTTGGCCGCGCCGGACAGGCCGGTGCGGGCGCCCTGCGGGACCACCGGGACGCGCAGCTCGGTGGCGGTGCGCATGACGTGCTGGACGTCCTCCACGGTGCGCGGCAGGACGACCACCGCGGGGGCGCCGGCCGGGCAGAAGCTCGCCATGTCGTGGGCGTAGGAGGCCGTGACGTCGGGGTCGGTGAGGACGGACCCGGCGGGAAGACCGGCCAGCAGCCGGTCGACGAGGGCGCTCCGGCCGCCGGGGGCGCGGTCGGCCGTCGCGGCTGCGTCGTCTTCGTCGCGAGGCGCTTCGATACGGCTCATGATCACAGGCTCGCATCCACGGCCATCGGTGTGAACCCCGCGGGCGGCACCCGCCACCTGCCCGGTGTGATCGTCGTATGGGCGCACAGTGAGCGCCATGGAGGTCATGGAGAGGCGGACCGGGCGGGAACAGGGCGAGGCACCGGCACCCGGACGGCGTTCGCGCCGCGGGCGACGGGTGCTGATCGCCTCCGTAGCCGGGGCCGCCGTACTCGGCGGGGTCCTGATGCTGCTCCCCCGGGCGACCGGGGACGCTCCCCCGCCCGCACCGGGGCCCGCGGCGCTGGCACGCGGGGCGGTCACCACGGGTGTGCCGGCCGCGCTGCCGGACCTGGCGGCGCTGATCGGCGACCGGGAGAGCCACCTGCGGGCACATCCGCTGGACGGGGCGTCGTGGGCGGTGCTCGGCGCGGCCTACGTGGAGCAGGGGCGCCGTACGGCGGACGGCGCGAACTGGCCGAAGGCCGAGAAGGCGCTGCGCACCTCGCTGAGGACGGGGCCCGAGCGCAATCCGCAGGCCCTGGAGGGGCTCGCGGCGCTGGCGGTGGCGCGCCGGGACTTCCCGGCGGCGAAGAAGTGGGGCGAGAGCGCGGTGCGGGCGGCGCCGGAGCGGTGGACGGCGCACGCGGTGCTGATCGGCGCGTACACCGGGCTCGGCGACCACAAGGGCGTGGGCCGGGCCCTGGACAAGGTGATGGAGCTGCGCCCCGGCGCTCCGGCGGTGGGGGCGCTGGCGGCGGGCGTCTACCGGGACCGGGGCTGGCGGGAGGACGCGGCGGCCCGGATCTCGGACGCCGCGGCGGCCGCGGAGGCACCGGCGGAGCGGGCGGCGTACCTGGAGCAGGCCGGGCGGCTGGCGTTCGAGCGCGGGGAGCGGGAGGAGGCGCTGCGGTTCTTCCAGGAGGCGCTGCGCACCGACCCCGACCAGCGGGCCGCGCAGGCCGGACAGGGCCGGGCGCTGGCGGCGCTGGGCCGGACGACGGAGGCGCTGTCGGCGTACCAGGCCGCGCTGGCCAAGCGGCCCAGCCCCGAGTACGCGCTGGAGCTGGGCGAGCTGTACGAGTCGCTGGGCCTCGGCCAGGCGGCGCGGGTGGAGTACGACCTGCTGCGGGAGCGGGCTCGGGACGCCGAGGCGGCCGGGTCCGACGAGCAGCTGGTGCTGGGGCGGCTCGACGCCGACCACGGGGATCCGGCGGCGGCGGTGGAGCGGCTGCGGACCGAGTGGGGACGGCAGCCGGGGACCGCGGTCGCCGACGCGCTGGGCTGGGCGCTGCACCGCACGGGTGCGGACGAGGAGGCGCTGGAGTTCGCGGTGATCGCGACCGACGGCGACAAGGGCGGCGGGGTGCGCGACGCGCTGTACGTCTTCCACCGGGGTGTGATCGAGAAGGAGCTGGGGCACGTCGCGCCGGCGCGCCGGCACCTCGGGGAGGCGCTGACGATCAACCCGTACTTCTCGCCGCTGCGGGTGCCGCAGGCGAAGCGGGCGCTGGCGGAGCTGGGCGAGCCCCCGGTGGAGGGCCCGCCCGACTAGCACCCGCCCGGCTGGTGCCTTCCGCGGGTCAGAGGTTGCCGCGCTTCTCCTGCTCGCGCTCGATCGCCTCGAAGAGGGCCTTGAAGTTGCCCTTGCCGAAGCCCATCGAGCCGTGGCGTTCGATCATCTCGAAGAAGACGGTCGGACGGTCCTGGACCGGCTTGGTGAAGATCTGCAGCAGGTAGCCGTCCTCGTCGCGGTCGACCAGGATCTTCAGCTCGCGCAGGATGTCGACGGGCACCCGGGTCTCGCCGGCCCACTCGCCGAGCGTGTCGTAGTACGAGTCGGGGGTGTCCAGGAACTCGACGCCGGCCGCCTTCATCGCGCGGACGGTCGCCACGATGTCGTTGGTGTTCAGCGCGATGTGCTGGACGCCGGCGCCGCCGTAGAACTCCAGGTACTCGTCGATCTGGGACTTCTTCTTGGCGACGGCGGGCTCGTTGATCGGGAACTTGACCTTGAGGGTGCCGTCGGCCACGACCTTCGACATCAGCGCGCTGTACTCGGTGGCGATGTCGTCGCCCACGAACTCCTTCATGTTCGTGAAGCCCATGACCTTGTTGTAGAAGCCGACCCACTCGTTCATGCGGCCGAGTTCGACATTGCCGACGCAGTGGTCCACGGCCTGGAAGACGCGCTGCTCGGGCGGGGCGACCATCGGCTTGGCGGCGACGTACCCGGGCAGGTAGGGGCCGTCGTAGCCGGTGCGCTCGACGAGGGTGTGCCGGGTCTCGCCGTAGGTGGCGATGGCGGCGAGGACCACGGTGCCGTGCTCGTCCTTGACCTCGTGCGGCTCGGCGAGCGAGCGGGCGCCGTGCTCGACGGCGTAGGCGTGGGCGGCGCGGGCGTCCGGGACCTCGATGGCGAGGTCGACGACGCCGTCGCCGTGCTCGGCGACGTGCTGGGCGAGGAAGGTGCCCCAGTCGGTCGACGGCTTGATCACCGAGGTGAACACGAAGCGGGCGGAGCCGCTCTCCAGGACGTAGCTCGCGGTCTCCCGGCTGCCGTTCTCCGGTCCGGAGTACGCGACCAGCTTCATGCCGAAGGCGGTGGAGTAGTAGTGCGCGGCCTGCTTGGCGTTGCCCACGGCGAAGACGACCGCGTCCATTCCCTTGACCGGGAAGGGATCGGCCTGCCGGGCGGTGTCGGGAGTGTGGTGTGTGGTCTGCGTCATAGCCGCAGGTTCTCCCGTGTCCGCAAGGTGCGCAATAGTTTGCGTTTTCACTGGGCAGCCTGACCAGTGATACGCCGGTCGGGGCAGGCGATCTGTACAGGATGACCAGCCGGGAGGGTGCGGGCATGGCGGGTACGGGAATAGACCGGCTGGACGGCCGGATCATCGGTCTGCTGGCGCGGGAGCCGCGGATCGGGGTGCTGGAGATGTCCCGGCGGCTCGGGGTGGCGCGCGGCACCGCGCAGGCGCGGCTCGACCGGCTTCAGTCGAACGGAGTCATCCGCGGATTCGGTCCCGAGGTGGACCCGGCGGCCCTCGGCTACCCGGTCACGGCGTTCGCCACGCTGGAGATCCGGCAGGGTCAAGGAGCCGACGTACGGGCGCACTTGGCGACGGTGCCGGAGGTCCTGGAGCTTCACACCACGACCGGCACCGGGGACATGCTGTGCCGTCTCGTGGCCCGGTCGAACGCCGATCTCCAGCGGGTGATCGACCGGGTTGTCGGTTTTGATGGCATCGTCCGGGCCGCCACGGCGATCGTCATGGAGAACCCCGTTCCGCTGCGGATCATCCCGCTGGTGGAGCAGGCGGCCGCGGACAGCGGCGGACACGACTGAGGCGGGCCTGATCCCGGAGGTGAGCGGACGTGAACTTCTGGGACTTCCTGAGCAGCCGCCACCAGCAGCTGCTCGCCGACGCCTACCAGCACGCCAGCGCGGTCTTCCAGTGCATGGTCGTGGCGACCCTGCTCGGGGTGCTGATCGGCGTCCTCACCTACCGCAGCGACTGGGCGGGAAACCTGGCGACTCTGTCCACATCGACCATCCTCACCATCCCGTCGCTGGCCATGATCGGTCTGCTCATCCCGATCGTCGGCCTCGGCGTGCCGCCGACGGTGACCGCGCTGACCCTGTACGGGCTGCTGCCGATCGTGCGGAACTCGATCGTGGGCCTGCGCGGGGTGGACCCGGCGCTGGTGGACGCCGCCACGGGCATCGGGATGTCGCGACCGGCGCGGCTGCTGCGGGTGGAGCTGCCGCTGGCGTGGCCGCCGATCCTGACCGGCATCCGGGTCTCCACGCAGATGCTGATGGGCATCGCGGCGATCGCCGCCTACGCCTCGGGGCCGGGCCTCGGCAACGAGATCTTCCGCGGAATCGCCTCGCTGGGCAGCAAGAACGCGCTCAACCAGGTCCTCGCCGGCACGCTCGGGATCATCGTCCTGGCCCTGCTGTTCGACGCGGCGTACGTGCTGCTGGGACGGCTGACCATTCCGAGGGGGATCCGTGTCTGAGAACGGTCACAGCGAGTCGGCGACCGGCACCACCGGGGCGACCATCGAGCTGGACTCCCTCACCAAGCGCTACCCGGGCAGCCCGCAGCCCGCCGTCGAGAACGTCTCGATGGAGATCAAGGCCGGGGAGACGGTCATCTTCGTGGGCCCCTCGGGCTGCGGGAAGTCCACCACCCTGAAGATGATCAACCGGCTGATCGAGCCCAGCGGCGGACGCATCCGCATCAACGGCGAGGACGTCACCGACATCGACCCGGTGAAACTGCGCCGCAAGGTCGGCTACGCGATCCAGTCCTCCGGTCTCTTCCCGCACATGACCGTCGCCCAGAACATCGCGCTCGTACCGAAGATGATCGGCTGGTCCAAGGCCCGCATCCGCTCGCGGGTGGAGGAGATGCTGGACCTGGTCGGCCTGGACGCCGGGGAGTTCCACGGCCGCTATCCCCGCCAGCTCTCCGGCGGCCAGCAGCAGCGGGTGGGCGTGGCGCGGGCGCTGGCGGCCGATCCGCCCGTGCTGCTGATGGACGAGCCGTTCGGCGCCGTCGACCCGATCACCCGGGACCACCTCCAGGACGAGCTGATCCGCCTCCAGCACGAACTGCACAAGACGATCGTCTTCGTCACCCACGACTTCGACGAGGCGATCAAGCTGGGCGACCGGATCGCCGTGCTGCGCGAACGCTCCCACATCGCCCAGTTCGACACCCCGGAGGCGATCCTCACCAACCCGGCGGACGACTTCGTCTCCGGCTTCGTGGGCGCGGGCGCCGCCCTCAAGCGCCTGAACCTGACCAGGGTGCGGGACGTGGGCATCACGGACTACCCGACGGTGACCGTGGAGGACCCGCTCCAGGACATCTTCGACCGGCTGCGGGAGTCGGGCACCAACGAGATCCTGCTCCTGGACCGGCGCGGACGCCCCTACAAGTGGCTGCGGCGCGGCGACCTGATGCGGGCCAGGGGCTCGCTGGCGCGGGCCGGGACGCTGGTCCACGACACGGTGACGCGGGACGCGACGCTGCGGGACGCGCTGGAGGCGGTGCTCACGGACAACGCGGGGCGGGTCGCGGTCACCGGGCGGCACGGCGCGTACGAGGGCGTCGTCGACATGGAGACGCTGATGAACTCCGTGCACGAACTGCTGGAGGCCGACCGGCTGGACGCGCTGGAGCACCAGCACGACCTGGAGGAGACCCGGGCCACGCAGACGCACAGCGAGCAGGAGGGCTTCGGCGAGGTCGGAGGCCGCGCGTGAGCGGCTCCTCGCGCCCCTCACCCGGCCGCCGCCCCGCGGGCGAGCACGAGGTCAAGGGGCTCGCCTTCCGCGACGAGGGCGCGGACGAGGAGGAGGGCCAGGCTCCGCCGCCCTCCCCGGTGGCGGCGGGCTCCCGGGTCGGCTGGCGCAAGCTGACCTTCCTGCCCGTCGTGCTGATCGCCGTGCTGCTGGCGACCTGGCTGTGGTTCCGGCAGGCCGACCTGGACGCGCTCAGCCGGAACGCCCTCGGCAACGGCCAGGTCACCAAGGCGCTGTGGCAGCACGTCCAGCTGACGGTGATCTCCACCTTCTTCGTGCTGATCATCGCCATCCCGCTGGGCATCCTGCTCACCCGCGGGGCGTTCCGGAAGGCCACCCCGTTCGCGATGGCGTTCGCCAACATGGGCCAGGCGACCCCGGCGATCGGTCTGCTGGCGCTGCTGGTGATCTGGCTGGGCATCGGCCGCAGGGCCGCGCTGATCGGCATCATCGTCTACGCCGTCCTGCCCGTGCTGTCCAACACCATCGCCGGCCTGAAGGCGAACGACCCGACGCTCCTGGAGGCGGCCCGCGGCATCGGGATGTCCCCGCTGGGCGTGCTCACCCGGGTGGAACTCCCCCTGGCCGTCCCGCTCATCCTGGCCGGCGTGCGCACGGCCCTGGTCCTGAACGTGGGTACGGCGACGCTGGCGACCTTCGGCGGCGGCGGTGGCCTGGGCGTGCTGATCACCACGGGCATCACCAGCCAGCGGATGCCGGTGCTGGTGCTGGGCTCGGTCCTCACCGTCGCCCTGGCCCTGCTGGTGGACTGGCTGGCCTCGCTGGCCGAACTGCTGCTGCGGCCGCGGGGGCTGGAGGTGGGCACATGAGGCCGCTGAGACGGCGTGCGTGCTCGCTGCTGGCCGCGGCCCTTCTGGCGGCGCCCGCCGGGTGCGGTCTGACCAGCGGCTCCCCGATGGTCGACGACGTGGAGCCGGGCACCATCGGGCAGGGGAAGCCCTTGGAGGGCGCCGATCTGACGGTCACCTCTAAGGAGTTCACCGAGCAACTGGTCCTCGGCGCGATCATGGGCATCGCCTTCGAGGCGGCGGGCGCGCAGGTGCTCGACCGCACCGGTATCCAGGGCTCGGTCGGCACCCGCGCGGCGGTCGAGAACGGCGACGCCGACGCCACGTACGAGTACACGGGCACCGCCTGGATCACGTACCTGGGCAACAGCAAGCCGATCCCCGACCCGGAGCAGCAGTGGAAGGCGGTGAAGGAGGCCGACGCGAAGAAGGGCCTGACGTGGCTGGAGCCGGCCCGCCTGAACAACACGTACGCGCTGGCGATGAACCAGGCCAACTACAAGAAGTACAAGACCAGGACTCTCTCTGAGGTCACCGCCCTGTCGAAGTCGGACCCGGGCGCGGTGACGCTGTGCGTGGAGGGCGAGTTCGCCAACCGGGCGGACGGCCTGCCGGGCCTGGAGAAGGCGTACGGCATGTCGCTGCCCGCCGGGAACCTCACCCAGATGGACACCGGCATCATCTACACCCAGACCGCGAAGGGCGCCTGCACCTACGGCGAGGTGTACACCACCGACGGGCGGATCAAGTCCATGAACCTGGTGGTGATGGAGGACGACAAGAAGTTCTTCCCGAACTACAACGCGGCCCCCATGGTCCGCACGGCGACCCTGAAGAAGTGGCCGGCGATCGCGTCCGTCCTGGACCCGGTCACCGAAGCGCTGACCAACGACGTGGCCCGGACCCTGAACGCGAAGGTCGACGTGGACGGCGAGGACCCGCACCAGGTGGCGCTGGACTGGATGAAGGAGAAGGGCTTCGTGAAGGAGGGGTAGTGCGGTGCGCGGTGTTCAGCAGGCGGGGACGCTGCCCTTCCCGCTCTCCAGCGCCTTGAGCGAGTCGACCGCGCCCTTGAGGGTCGTCACCGGGATCAGCCGGAGCCCCTTCGGCAGCTCGGCCCGCGCGTCCGAGCACTCCGCCTTCGGTACGAGGAACACGGTGGCCCCGTCCCGCCGGGCGGCCTGCGTCTTGAGCGGCACCCCGCCGACGGCGCCGACCTCGCCGCCGTCGGTGATGGTCCCCGTCCCGGCGACGACCTTGCCGCCGGTGAGGTCGCCGGCGCCGAGCTTGTCGACGATGCCGAGCGAGAACAGCAGCCCGGCGCTGGGCCCGCCGACGTCCTCCAGCCGGAGTTCGACGTCGACGTCGTCCTTGTCCAGCCGGAGGTACCGGAGCGCGGCCGTGGTGGCGGAGTCCTGCGACTCCTTCATCTGCTCCTGGTTGTACCGCTCGATCTCGCCCACGTCGTCGCCGCTCGGGTAGACGGCGTCGCGCGGCATCACGGCCCGGTCGGTGTCGAACCAGCTGCCGAGCACGTCCCCGAGGCGGACACTCGCGTCCGGCCCGGTCGCCTCGATCGTCGTCATCCGCAGCTGCCCGCTGGTCTCGTGCGTCGGCGCGCCGCTGATCGTGATCACCTCGGCCCCCTGGTTCTCGCCCAGCACATCGGCCGTCAGCCCCGGCTGCGCCACGGAGAACGGCAACGGCGCGAACGCGGCGGTCGCGAGCAGCGCCACGACGGGCAGACCGCAGACAGCGAGGAACTGGGGACGCGTGAGACGAGAGAGCACGGGGTCAATCTAACGTGGCGCGCTTCCCGTGGCTCCGACGCCCGGGCACGACCCCGTCTCAGCGCAGCGCCTCCGCCACCTCTCGGGCCGCGTGCATCACGCGTTCGCCGACTCGTTCGGGGACGACGTCGGCGAGCATGACGACGCCAACGCTGCCCTCCACTCCCGTGACGCCGAGCAGGGGGGCCGCCGCGCCGCAGGCGCCGGCCTCCAGCTCGCCGTGGGTGAGGGTGTAGCCGGGGGCCTCCGCGTCCTCGCCGGGGGGCTGGGGCGGGCGGCGGGCGGCGAGGATGGCCTTGCCGGCGGCGCCCCGTTCCAGGGGGTGGCGGAAGCCCGCGCGGTAGGCGACGTGGTAGTCCGTCCAGGTCGGCTCCACGACGGCCACCGCCAGGGCTTCGGCGCCGTCCACGAGGGTCAGGTGGGCCGTCGCCCCGATGTCCTCGGCGAGCGCGCGCAGGGCCGGCATCGCGGCCTCGCGGACCAGGGGGTGCACCTGGCGGCCGAGGCCCAGGACGCCGAGGCCGACGCGGGCGCGGCCGCCCAGGTCGCGGCGTACGAGTGCGTGCTGCTCCAGCGTGGCCAGCAACCGGTACACGACGGTCCGGTTGACGCCCAGTTTGTGGGACAGCTCGGTGACGGTCAGCCCGTGGTCCGTATCGGCCAGCAGCTTGAGGACCCGCAGGCCCCTGTCGAGCGTCTGAGAGGTCTCCGCGGTCACGACGCCCACTCCTTAGTGGTGAGGTCGGCGGCCCTCCTCGCGGCGTATGCGTCACCGAGTCCCGTCAGTGACGCGCTTCAGAGGCCGCCGATCGGCTGACGGCCCGGCCTTGTCCCGGGCCCAGTCGCTTCACGGCTGCGCTCCGCGGCGGCGCTGCCACGGGGCGTGTGCGTAGCGGGACAGTAACTACCAGGTCCGCTCAGCGGAAGGCTCAGTCCAGAATCCGGGCGCCAACCGTTATCGACTGCCGGTGTTTGTCCCGGTACGTACTGCGCACGCCTCCGGTGCCGTATCGCCCCGTGTCGCTACTTCATCCGCGTCGCCCACTCCTGCACCTTGGCGATGCGCTGGCGCAGCTGTCCGCCGGTCGCCTCGGCGCTGGGCGGGCCGCCGCAGACGCGGCGCAGTTCGGTGTGGATCACGCCGTGCGGTTTGCCGCTCTGGTGGACGTAGGCGCCGACCATGGTGTTGAGCTGCTTGCGCAGCTCCATCAGCTCCTTGTGGGAGACCACCGGGCGCCGCTCGGCGGGCAGTTCGAGCAGATCGGCCTCCTCGTCCGGCTTCTTGCGGCTGTGCGCGATCTGCCGGGCCTGCCGCTTCTGGAGCAGCAACTGCACCTGGTCGGGCTCCAGCAGGCCCGGGATGCCGAGGTAGTCCTGCTCCTCCTCGCTGCCCGGGTGGGCCTGCATGCCGAACTCGGCGCCGTTGTACATGACCCGGTCGAAGGTGGCCTCGGACTCCAGCGCCTCGAAGGCGAACTGCTCCTGCTCTCCGGTGTCCTCGTCCTGCTCCCGGTTCGCCTCGTCCATCTCCTTCTCGGACTCGGCGTAGGGGTCCTCCTCGCCCTCCTTCTTGGGCTTGTCGAGGACGTGGTCGCGCTCGCGCTCCATCTCGTTGGCGAAGGTGAGCAGGTCCGGCACGGTGGGGAGGAAGACGGAGGCGGTCTCCCCTCGGCGGCGGGACCGTACGAAGCGGCCGACGGCCTGGGCGAAGAAGAGGGGGGTGGAGATGGTGGTGGCGTAGACGCCGACCGCGAGGCGGGGGACGTCGACGCCCTCGGACACCATGCGGACGGCGACCATCCAGCGGTCGGTGCTCTGGCTGAAGGTGTCGATGTTCTTCGAGGCGCCCGCGTCGTCGGACAGCACGACGGTGGCCTTGTCGCCGGTGATCTCCCGGATCAGCTTGGCGTAGGCGCGGGCGGCGTCCTGGTCGGCGGCGATGACGAGCGCCCCGGCGTCCGGGATGGCCTTCCTGACCTCGGTGAGCCGCCGGTCGGCGGCGCGCAGCACGGCCGGCATCCACTCGCCGCGCGGGTCGAGCGCGGTGCGCCAGGCCTGGCTGACGGCGTCCTTGGTCATCGGTTCGCCGAGCCGGGCGGCGATCTCGTCGCCGGCCTTGGTGCGCCAGCGCATGTTGCCGCTGTAGCTCATGAAGATGACGGGGCGCACGACGCCGTCGGCGAGGGCGGAGCCGTAGCCGTAGGTGTAGTCGGCGGCGGAGCGGCGGATGCCGTCGTTGCCCTCCTCGTACGCCACGAAGGGGATCGGGTTGGTGTCCGAGCGGAAGGGCGTGCCGGTGAGCGCGAGGCGGCGGGTGGCCGGCTCGAAGGCCTCCAGGCAGGCCTCGCCCCAGGACTTGGAGTCACCGGCGTGGTGGATCTCGTCGAGGATGACGAGGGTCTTGCGCTGCTCGACGCGGTTGCGGTGCAGCATGGGGCGTACGCCGACGCCCGCGTAGGTGATGGCGATGCCCTGGTACTCGCGGCTGAGCGGGCCCGCGCTGTACTCGGGGTCCAGCTTGATCCCTATCCGCGCCGCGGCCTCGGCCCACTGCTTCTTCAGGTGCTCGGTCGGCGCGACGACGGTCACCTGCTGCACGACGTGGTGGTGCAGCAGCCAGGACGCCAGCGTCAGCGCGAAGGTCGTCTTTCCGGCACCGGGGGTGGCGACGGCCAGGAAGTCCCGGGGCTGGTCCTGGAGGTACTTCTCCATCGCCCCCTGCTGCCAGGCCCGCAGCTTGCCGGCGGTGCCCCAGGGGGCACGGCCGGGGAAGGCCGGGGACAGGTGGTGCGAGGTGCTGGAGCTGGCGGTGGTAGTCACGGTCTCCGAAGGGGGTAGAGCGGCTCGGCCACGTATGACAACCGGGCCACCCTACCGGCGGCCCGCCGGGATCACCGCGCGCCCGGGGGCGGGTCACCCCCGGGTGGGACGGACGTCACAACCGCCCCGCCCGCCGCACGGCACTCACCGCTCCCGCACCCGCGTCGCCACCCACGCCCCCACCAGCGCCACCGCCGCCATGGGCAGGAACACCGCCGCGAAGGCCGCCGGGTGGGAGCCGGAGGCCTCGGTGCCCGCGTGGCTGACCGTGCCGCCGCCGAGGGCCGCGAAGGCGGCGCCGCCGACCGACAGCAGGACGACGTTGGAGAGGCCGTCGGAGATCTGGAGGGCGGCGGAGTTGCTGCCGGCCTCCTCGGGGGCGGAGAGCTTGAGCAGGAGCACGCTGGTGGAGGAGATCACCAGGCCCATGCCGAAGCAGCCGAAGGCCCAGGCGACGGCCACCGTCCAGGCGGGAACGGCCTCGATCAGGACGCTGGGCGCCGTGCTGATGGCCGCCGCGACCAGGAGCATGCCGAGGGCCATCAGACGCTCCCGGTGCGGCTCCAGGCGTGGCCGGGACTGGAGCCAGGACCCGGCGGCCCAGGTCGCGCCGCCCGCCGCCAGGGAGAGTCCGGCCATGGTCGGGCTGAGCCCCCGCTGCGTGACCAGCATCAGCGGGACGAAGGACTCGGCGGCGATGAAGGACCCCGCGGCGACCCCGCGCAGCAGGACCACGGAGGGCAGGCCGCGCACCGCCCGGTAGGTGCCGCGCGGCAGCAGTCCGAGGACGGCCGGGACGAGCAGCGCCACGCCCACCGCGCCGGGCAGCAGGGACAGCGGGCGCAGGTCCTGGGCGGCGTACTGGAGCAGGCCCGCGCCCAGCGAGATGGCCAGGGCGAGGCGGATCCGGCGGCGGTCGAAGGAGGCCGGCGCCTCCCCTCCCCCGACGGCGCCGGACGCGCGGCTGCGTATCTGCGGCAGCGCGAGGGCGAGCGGGACGACGACCAGGACCGGGATGCCGAGGAACACCCACCGCCAGCCGAGGTGCTCGGTCACCGCGCCGGAGGCCAGCGGGCCGACGACGGAGGGGACCACCCAGCCCGCCGCGAACGCCGCCATGATCGCGGGCCGCAGCCGCTCCGGGTAGGCCCGCCCCACGACGACGTACAGCGCGACGATGACCAGCCCGCCGCCGAGCCCCTGCACGGCCCGCCCGAGGATGAACAGCCACATCGCACCGGCCGTGCCGGACAGCACGAGCCCGGCCGCGAAGGCGGCGATGCCGGTCGTCAACGGCGCCAGCGGCCCGCGCCGGTCCGACCACTGACCGGAGAGCACCATCCCGAACAGGCTGGTCGTGAAGTACCCCGAGAACGCGAACGCGTACAGCGACACCCCGTCCAGCTCCCGCGCCGCCACCGGCATCGCCGTGCCGACCGCCGTCGCCTCGAAGGCGATCAGCACGATGACGGAGACGATGCCGATGCTCAGCGCCCGGTAGGCGCGGCTCAGCACGGTCTCGGCGGGGACGGTGGCGGTGGCGGTGGCGGTGGCGACGGAGGGCTCGGCGGGGGCCGCGACATCGGTGTCGCGGGGCTCAGGGACGGTCATGGTCGCCAGGGTAAGGGCCACGACCCGCCTTGGCCCCTGTCGAGAGGCGGGCCGGGACCGGGACCTTGGTCGTACGACCTCCCCCGCTTCATGAACGGCGTATGGCAGTCGTGTTGCGGCCTCGCCGGATTCCTTGAGCCCCTCCCGCCGCTCCGCCTACCGTCGAGTCACGAAGTCGAAGACATGGCCGTGTGCCCGAGTGGTTGAGGGGCTCGCCTGCAAAGCGAGTTACGCGGGTTCGATCCCCGCCACGGCCTCCAGCAGCGTCGCGCGGCGCAGCGCCCAGAGGGTGAGGGCGAAGGCGGACACGTCCGCCACCAGGGGGTGGAGGGTGCCGTCGGGCGCCCTCCATATCAGGACGGCGCCCGTCGCGCCGTCGACGACCACATGGGCGCCGTCCGCCAGCCGGCCCAGGCGAACCAGGCGCTCCGCGCCGGCCGGGACCGGGCGCCCGGGGTGATCCTCGCCGTACTCCGCGTAGTCCGCGTACTCCGCCAGCGTCGGCAGGGGCAGGTCGTCCGCGTCCAGGCGGAAGGGGTGGGCGTCCTCGGGCAGGCCCGTCTCGCGAAGGAAGCGGCGGGTGGGCTCGTGGGTGAGGGTCCTCGGGAAGTCGACGTCCTCGAAGCGCGTCACCCGGTGACGGCCGAACTCGCGGTCCAGGAACCGGGTCGGCAGTTCCTGGGAGGCTCCGGGCGCCGTGCGGTGGCTCACCGCCAGGAGCAGGCAGCCCATCAGGGTGGACGTGTTCCACAGGGACGGGCGCTCGCAGCTTCCCGGGGGCCGCCGGGTGGCGCCGCGTGTCCACGACGGGTCCTCCACCGATGTCGCGAGGCGGACCCGGGTCACCAGCGAGGGGGTCGGCGTGCGGACGTCCGCCGTGGCGTCCCGCATGGTCGTCGTACCGCCGGTGACCGCGTGCATGTATCCCCCGAGCTCTAGGGCCGTCCGTGTGCCGACGGCTGCCGTTCGCACTCCTTCGGAGAATACGCGCCACCACTGACAACGCTCCTGCGCACGGACCCCGTTCGCCCCGTAGGACGCGCCCGGCGCCTCCCGCGTTGCCTCACCCGCGCGAGCGGCGCGAAGTCCGCTCAGTGACCGGTGGCCACCGCGGCCTGCGGGCGGATCGGGAGGCGGTTCACCGGGCGTCCCGTGGCCGCGCGCACGGCGGAGGCGACGGCCGCCGGGGACGCCACCACCGGCGCCGCGCTGACGGCCTTGGCGCCGAAGGGCGCGACCACGTCACGCTCCTCCACGAGCTTCACGATCCGGATGTCCGGGGCGTCCAGCGCGGTGGGCAGGGCGTAGCCGGTCAGGTCGGGGTGGCGGATCAGACCGCGCGGGGTACGGAGGTTCTCCGTGAGCGCGATGCCGACGCCCTGCGTGACGCCCGCCTCGATCCGGGCGGTCAGCTGGGCCGGGTTCAGGACCCGGCCGACGTCCTGGGCGACGGCCAGCTCCACGACCCGTACCGAGCCGATCTCGATGTCCACGTCCACCACCGCGCGGATCGCGCAGAAGGCCATGCCGACGAACGCGTCGCCCTGCCCGGCCTCGTCCAGCGGCTCGGTCGGGTGCGGGCGGCACTGGGCGGTGGCCCACAGCTCCTTGCCGTCCAGTGCCTCGGCGACCGTCGTCGACAGCACGCCGTCGTACGAGGTGATCTTGCCGTCGGCGATCTGGAGCAGCTCGGTCGACATCCCGAACTGGTGCGCCAGCGGCTGGAGGAGCTGGGTGCGGACCATCTTGGCCGCCCGCTCCACCGCACCGCCCGACACCCAGGTGTGCCGGCCCCGGCAGCCCGGTCCGGCGGGGGGCTGGTCGGTGTCGACGGGCGCCACCTGCACCTCGTCGACGCCGAGGGTGTCCTGCACGATCTGCCGGGCCAGCGTGGTGAAGCCCTGGCCGGTCTCGACGGCCGCGCACAGCACCGTCGCCACGCCGTCCTGGACCTTCACGGTGGCCGTGGAGACCTCGTCCGCGCCCTCGGCGCCCAGCATGTGCACCATGCCGATGCCGTAGCCGACGCCCCGGCGCACCGCGCCCGGTTCGCCCGCGCCCTCGGGACCGCCGGGCAGCAGCCACTCGTCCTCGGGCGTGTCCTTGGGCAGGGCCGGGAGGGGGAAGTCGCGGACGGCCTGGAGGAGTTCGGCGACGGGCGCCGGGCAGGTGACCGTCTGGCCGGTGGGGAGCACGTCGCCGGTGGCCAGGACGTTGCGCAGCCGCACCTCGGCCGGGTCCAGGCCGAGCTTCTTGGCGACCTTGTCCATCTGCGCCTCGTACGCGGCGCACACCTGCATGGCGCCCTCGCCGCGCACATGGCCGGAGGGCGGGTTGTTGGTGCGCACGGCCCAGCCCTCGATGAAGGCGTTCGGCACGACGTAGGGGCCGCAGGCGAAGGCGACCGCCGCGGCGAGGGCGTCGGAGGAGGTGTCCGCGTAGGCGCCCGCGTCGAGCAGGATCTGCGCCTCGACCTTCACGATCCGGCCCTCGGCGTCCGCGTGGTGGCGGTAGCGCAGCAGGGTGGGGTGACGGTGGGTGTGCCCGAGGAACGACTCCTCGCGCGTGGCGGTCAGTTTCACCGGGCAGCCGGTCTTCAGCGCGAGCAGGCCGAGCGGCAGCTGGAAGCCCTGGTCCTCGCGGTCGGCGGTGGCGCCCGGCACCCCGGTGACGACGATCTTCACCTGTTCGGGGGGCAGGCCGTAGCACGCGGCGGCGATGTCGCGGTCGCCGTGCGGGTCGGTGGAGGCCAGGTACAGCTCCACGCCGCCGTCCGGACGCGGTACGGCCAGACCCGCCTCGGCCCCTATGGGCGCCGGGTCCTGACGGCCGATGCGGTACAGGCCCTCGACGACGATCTCGCCGGCCGCCTCCGGGTCGCCGTGGCGCAGCGGGATGTGCCGGATCAGGTTGCCGTCGGGGTGCAGCGGCTCGGCCTCGAATGCCTGCTCCGGGTCGGTGACCGGGTCGAGCACCTCGTACTCGACGATGACGGCGGCGGCGGCCATCCGCGCGGTGTCCGGGTGGTCGGCGGCGACGGCGGCGATGGGCTCGCCGTGGTGGCGTACGACCTCGCCGGCGAACACCGGGCGGTCGGCGTGGCCACCGCGGCCGTGCAGCGGGGTGCCGGGCACGTCCTCGTGCGTGACGACCGCGCGTACGCCGGGCATCTCGCGCGCGTGGCTGGTGTCGATGGACACGATGCGCGCGTGCGGGTGCGGTGAGCGCAGCACGGCCGCCCACAGCAGGCCCTCGGCCCACAGGTCGGCGGCGTACGGGAAGGTGCCCTCGGTCTTGGCGCGGGCGTCGGCGGGCGGCAGGGACGCGCCGAGGCCGTGCGGGATCGGCTCGGGGACGGGGGTCGCCGCCTCGGCGGTTCCCTCGGCCTCCGCAGTCGCGGCGTCGTTGCTCACGCGTGGCCTCCGTCCCGGCCGTGGGTGCCGTGGTCTCCGTGGTCGCCGTAGGGCGGCCGGTCGTGCGGTCCTGTCGGGTCCTGGGCCCCGGGCGGTGGCTGGGACTCGAACGCCGCCGGGTTGACGCCGCCCGCGCCGGGACCGGCCTGGTGCGGGATGCGGGGCTCCTCGGAGTCGGCGCCGGCCTGCGCGTCGGCGTCCGCGTGCGCCTCGCGTTCGGCGACGACCTCCTGTACGGCGTCCAGGACGCCCCGGTAGCCGGAGCAGCGGCACAGGTTGCCGCACAGTGCCTGGCGGGCCTCCAGCTCCGTCGGGGCCGGGTTGCCCTCCAGGAGGTTGTGCACGGTCATCGCCATGCCGGGCACGCAGAAGCCGCACTGCACGGCGCCGCGCCGGGCGAGCGCGCGCTGCACGTCCGAGGGCCGTCCGTCGGTGGCCAGGCCCTCGACGGTGCGCACCTCGCTGCCGGCCGCGGTCACGGACGGGACCAGGCAGGAGGCGACGAGCCGTCCGTCGACCTGCACGTTGCAGGCGCCGCACTCGCCCTGCGAGCAGCCGTCCTTGGCGCCCGCGAGGCCGAGCCGCTCGCGCAGCACGTACAGCAGCGATTCTCCGATCCAGGCGTCGGTGACGGGCCGGTCGGCGCCGTTGACGCGCAGTACGTAGGAGGCGAGGGGGTGTTCCTCCTGCGGACCCGCGGGGGCCGAGGGCTCCCGGGCGCCGTCGGGGTCGGCTCCGGTGGCGTCCGCGTCGGGGTCGGCTCCGTCGGGGCCGGTACGCGCGTCGGCCGCGTCCGCCGCCCCGGTCCCGTGTCCGGCCGGACCCGCCGCGTCGGCCACGCCGTCCTGGGGGCCGCCCGAGGACTCCGGCCGCGGCTCTCCCGCGGGTGCCCGCCCGTGCTCGGGCACGCCCTCCAGGTCGGCGGTCGGCGAGGGGCCCGTCACGAGGTCTTCAGCGGCCTGGGGACCCGATCCGGCCCTCGCCTCCTCGGCGGGGTCCTGGGAGCGCCCTGCCGGGCTCTCAGGGGCCTCCTCGGCCCCACGGGGTCCGGCGGTCACGTCGGCCGCCGGTACGGCCGGGTCGGCCCCGGCGGCGGCTTCGGGCTCGGCGGCGTCGCCGGGCGCGTGGGCGTACGGGCCGTCGACGGGGCGGCGTCGGTCCGGGCCGGCGGCGGGGCCGGGCCCGTGCGCGGATGCGTTCGAGTCCGGCCCGTGCGGACCGGCGGCGGCGTCGGGACCGTGGTCCACGCCGCGTTCGGAGCCGTGCCCCCCACTCGCCGTGGAGCCGTAACCGTGCCCGCGCCCGCTCGCGGCGGGGACAGGCCCGTGCCCGGGCATGGCCGAGTCCGGCCCGTGCGGACCGGCGGCGTCGGGGCCGTGGTCCGCACCGGGTTCGGGGCCGTGCCCGCTCGCGGTGGAGCCGTAACCGTGCCCGCTCGCGGCGAGGCCGGGCTCGGCCGGGTCCGGGCCGGCGGCGCCGGGACCGTGGCCGTCGACGGCCGGGTCGGACCCGTGGTCCGTCCCGGTGCCGGGCCCGTGCCCGCTCGCCGGGGAGCCGTATCCGTGCCCGCTCGTGACGGGCCGCTCCGCGTCGGGCGGTGCGGCCGGTGCCGTGGGGGCCTCGCCCCACGGCTGACCGGCGGGCCCGGCCGGCGGTGTGCCCCGGTCCTCGGCGGGCGGGGGCTGTGCCGCTTCGTCGCCCCACGGCTGCCCGGTGGGCTGCGTCGCCCAGGGTGCGGGAGCGCCGCCGGGGAGGGTGGCGGGAGCGCCGGTGCCCCACTGCTCGGCCAGGGACGACGTGGTGAACTCGCCCGACTCGTCCGGCAGTTCGCCGTCGGCCACGGGGATGGACCACTGCCCGGTCACGTCCTGGCCCGACGCGGGCCGGTCCGCCGCGGCCTCCGTGTCGGCCGGAGACGCCTGCGAGGCCTGCGAGAAGTCCCACTGGCCGGTGGCGCCGGGCTGGTAGGCGAACCGGTCGTCCTGCCCGGCGGGTACGCCGTAGGGCGCCGCCCCGCCGTACGGGTCCTGCTGGGCGGCGTAGTCGCCGTACACCTGGTGGGCGGCGGGGTCCTGACCGGTGTCCGGGGTCTGCCACTGGGTGCCGTCCACCGGCGCGGTCGGGGCGGACGGCACCGCCCAGGAGCCGGTGGCGGCCGGGTCGGTGCCGGCGGTGGTGGCGGGCGCGACCGTGATCTGGGGCGGCACGTACCCGTGTCCGGGCGCGGCGAGCGGGCTCTCGGAGGAGGCGAGGAGCGCGTCCACGCCGCCCTCGGGGAGCTTCACGAAGGCGGTGGCGCCGTCGTCGTAGTCGCCCTGGGGCAGCGGGTCCCAGCGACTGCCGCCCGGCGGGGTGCCCTGGCCGTGCTGATCGCCGTGCGGGTCGCCGTGCTGGTCGTCGGTCACGACAGCGCCCTCCCCAGTGCTCGTCGGGCCAGCGCGGCGACGGTGCGCCGCAAGTGCAGTACGGCGGGCGGAAGCTGCGGCACGGAGCCGTCCTCGTCCGGGGCCGCGTCGGGGATGCAGGCCGCGGCGACGTACTCGCCGAATCCGTGCAGCGCCTCCGGGACGACGGCGCGGCCGTTGTCCCAGTCGATGAGCGAGGCCACCCACTGCTCGGCCTCCAGGGGCCGCAGCGGCATCGGCGCGATGGCGCCCACCGCGCACCGCACACCGCGCCGGGCGGGGTCGAGGACCAGCGCCACGGAGGCCGTCGCGCGGCCGGGTCCGGTGCGGCCGGTCGCCTTCAGGAAGACCTGCGGCGCGTGCAGCAGCGGCACGCGCACGTAGCCGATGAGTTCTCCCGCGCGGAGCATCTCCATGCCCGCCAGCAGGTGCGAGACCGGCATCTCCCGGCGGGCCCCGTCCGGACCCGCGATGATCAGCGTCGCCTCCAGGGCGGCCAGCACCGGCAGCGCGTCCCCGGTGGGGGCGGCCGAGGCGATGTTGCCTCCCAGGGTGCCGGCGTTGCGGATCTGCGGCGGCCCGGCGGCCCGCGCGGCGGCGGCGAGCGCCGGGATCAGCGCGGCGAAGTCGGGGCGGCCCATGCGGGCATGGGTGAGGCCCGCGCCGAGCAGCGCGTGCCCGTCCTGGTACTGCCAGCCGCGGATCTCGCTGATCCGGCCGAGGCCCACCAGCGCGGCGGGCCTGAGCTGGCCGGAGTTGACCGCCGCCATCAGGTCGGTGCCGCCCGCGACCGGAACGGCCGCGGGCATCGCGGTGAGCGCCGCCACGGCCTCGTCCAGTGTCGTGGGCAGCGTGACGGCCTGCGCCGCCTGCGGTGCGTGCGTGGTCAAACCGACTGCCCCTTCCCGCTGTCCCACCTGGTCCCGCCCATGTGGCCGTACGGTACGACCTGACAGGGCGGACGTGGCAACTCTGGCACATCTTCGCAGGGCCCGAACGCAGGGGTCCGCTAGGAGGCATTCGCCCACCTCGTCGGCAAGATGGTCCGTTTTCGCACGGGATCTCCGACGATCGGAGCTACGCGCGATGCGCACGAGTTGCCACTCTTCGGTGACGTTTAGGGGCGTTTCCCTTGCTTACTCACTTGCTCACTTGCTCACCGGCCCGCTTGCTCACGTGCCCGCCTGCTCACTTGTTCGGCGGTGGCCCCTCCATCGGCCGGCCCAGCACTCCGGGCCGCCGCTGCCAGGGCCGCGGGCCGGCGGGCGGGCGGTAGGCGACGCCCAGGGCGTCGAGCCGCCGGTAGTGGGTGGCCATCCGCCGCTCGAAGGCGGCGTAGTCCCGGTCGGCGGGGGCGGGCAGGGCGCTCCAGGCGACCTCGGCGAAGGCGGCGAGCCTCGGGAAGAGCTGGTAGTCCACCCGCTCCTGGTTCTCCGTCACCTCGGTCCACAGGTTCGCCTGGGTGCCGATCACATGTCCGGACTCCTGCGGGGTCAGTTCCGCCGGAACCGGCTCGAACCGGTAGACGTCCTCCAGGGTGCGCACGAAGGCGATCGGCACGGGTTCGTCCTCGCCGCCGTCCTCCCGGAAGTTCAGGTACACCTGCTGCTCGGGGCACATCACGACGTCGTGCCCCGCGCGCGCGGCGGCGATCCCGCCCGCGTAACCGCGCCAGGAGGACACGGCCGCGCCCTTGGCGAGTCCGCCCTCCAGGATCTCGTCCCAGCCGATGAGCCGGCGTCCGCGTTCGGTGAGCCAGGTGTCGAAGTGCTGGATGAACCAGGCCTGGAGTTCGTCCTCGTCGTCGAGCCCGAGTTCCGCCATCCGCGCCTGCGCCGTGGCCGAGGCCCGCCACTGGTCCTTGGGACATTCGTCACCGCCGATGTGGACGAACTCCGAGGGGAAAAGCTCCAGCAGTTCCTCGAACACGCCCTCGTAGAAGCGCAGTGTGTTCTCCGTGGGGGCGAGCACGTTCGGGCAGACGCCCCAGGTGTCCCAGACGGAGAGGGCGCTGGTGTCGATCACATCGGTGTTGCCCAGTTCCGGATACGCCGCGATGGCGGCCTGCGAGTGCCCGGGTACGTCGATTTCGGGGACGACGGTGATGTGCCGTGCGGCGGCGTAGGCGACGATCTCCCGGATGTCCTCCTGGGTGTAGTAACCGCCGTGGGGTTTGTCCTCCCACAGCGGCGAGGCCCGGTGGCCGAATTTCGTGCGCGCCCGCCAGGAGCCGGTCTCGGTGAGCTTCGGGTGGCGTTTGATCTCGATGCGCCAGCCCTGGTCGTCCGTCAGGTGGAAGTGCAGGACGTTGAGTTTGTGGGCGGCCATCAGGTCCAGATAGCGCAGGACGCCTTCCTTCGGCATGAAGTGCCGGGAGACGTCCAGCATCAGTCCGCGCCAGCCGAAGCGGGGCGCGTCCTCGATGCGGCCCAGCGGCAGCCGCCACCGGCGGCCGGGCAGCGGGGCGCGCCGGAAGGCGTCCGGGCCGAGCAGCTGGCGCAGCGTCTGGGCGCCCCAGAAGAGGCCGGCCGGACCGCCGCCGGTGAGGTGCACGCCCTGCGGCGCGATGTCGAGGCGGTAGCCCTCGTCGGCCAGTTCGCCGTCGAGGGCCAGCCGGATGACGCCCTCGCTCCCCGCCACGGGCGCCAGCGGCAGACCGGTGGCCGCGCCCAGCGTGGCGCGCAGCCAGCGCTCGGTGTGCCCGGCTCCTTCACCGGCCACCAGAGCGGTGTCCGGGCCGAGCTCGAAGGAGGCGTCCCGGGCCGCCACCTGACGGGGCCGGGGAATCACGTCGGTCGGGTGCGTCACATCGGTCACGTCGTCAGTCCTTCACCGCTCCGCCGAGGCCGGAGACGAGTCGTCGTTGTACGAGCACGAAGAAGACCAGCACCGGAATCGTCATCACCGTGGACGCGGCCATGACGCCGCCCCAGTCGGGATCGTCCGGCTTGTAGAAGACCAGCAGCGCCATCGGCAGCGTCGACTGGGAGGTGTCGCTGATGATGAACGACTTGGCGAACAGGAAGTCGTTCCAGGTCGAGATGAAGGAGAAGACGCTGGTGGCCACCAGCCCCGGGAGGACCAGCGGGAAAAGGATCTGCCACAGAAAGCGCGTCCGGCTCGCCCCGTCGATGTAGGCGGCCTCCTCCAGGGCCTCCGGCACCGCTTTCACGAAGCCCCGCAGCATCCAGATCGCGAAGGGCAGTGAGAAGGCGATGTGGGGCAGGATCAGCGAGCCCAGCGTGTTCAGCTGGCCGAAGTCCCGCATGAGGAAGAACAGCGGGATCGTGAGCGCCTCCACGGGCACCATCTGGGCCACCAGGAACATGATCAGCAGGGTGGTCCGGAAACGGAACCGGAAACGCGTCACCGCGGTCGCCGCGAGGAACGCGATCAGCGCCGAGGCGATCACCACGCAACCCGCCACGATCAGGCTGTTGAGAAAGTAGCGGCCGAATTCCTGCTGTTCGAACACCCGCCGGAAGGAATCCAGCGAGGGGGTCAGCGTCCAGGGCCGGGGCTCGCTCGACTCGATCTCCCCGGCCGGTTTGAAGGCGCTCAGCACCATCCAGTACAGCGGGAAGGCGACGACCACCGCGATCAGCAGCGCGGACACCTCGGCCGCGAGCCGCCACGGACGGCGCACCTGCGCACGCAGAAGATTCACAGCTCCTCCCCCTGGCGGCGCAGCAGCCGCAGGTAGACCAGCGTCACCGCGAGCAGGATCAGCAGCATGACGACGCCGATCGCGGAGCCGAGGCTGTACTGCGAGGACGCGAAGGCCTTCTGATAGGCGTATACGTTGAGGACGAGGTTCTGGCCGGCGATGCCGCCGCCGTTCGTCATGACGTAGATCTGGGTGAAGACCTTGAAGTCCCAGATGACCGACTGGATGGTGACGACGACCAGGATCGGCCGGAGCATCGGCGCGAGCACCGAGCGCCAGATCCGCCACTGCGAGGCCCCGTCCAGCGCGGCGGCCTCCAGGACCTCGGCCGGTACGGCCCGTATCCCGGCGTAGACGGTCACCATGACGAACGGGAAGGAGCACCAGACCACTTCGAGCAGCACGAGCAGGAAGGCGCTGTACCGCCCGTACGTCCAGGAGTGGTCGCCGAGACCGAGCATCCGGTTGACGGGCCCGAAGTCCGGGTCGAACAGCAGCAGCCAGACCGTGGACCCGGTGACCGCCGGGGTCGCCCACGCGCCCAGCCCCGCCAGCATCAGCGCCAGCCGCGGCACGGCCCGCACCCGCGTGAGCAGCACGGCGAGCGCGCACCCGACGGCCAGCGTGGACACCACACAGGCGGCGGCGAACAGCACGGTGGCGAGCAGCACCCGCCAGAACTCCCCGTCCCCGAACAGCTCCGCGTAGTTCCCGAACCCCTGGAAGGTGGCCGGCTCCCCACCGGAGACCTGGGCCTGCGTGTACTCCAGGAACGAGATCAGCCCGAGCTGGTAGACGGGGTAAACAAGCAGCCCACCAAGAACGACAAGAGCGGGCGCGAGATAGATCCAGGGGGTAGCGGAGGAGCGCCCGAAGGGGCGCGGGGAACGGCGCGAGAGACCACGACGATCCCGCACCCGCGAACGCACCGCACCCCCCGAGCTGGAAGGCGACACACTCATCCGGCGGAGCCAAACGCCTCGTCCATCTTCCGAGCCGCGTCCCCAGCGGCAGCGTCCACGTCCTTCTTGCCGCTGATCACCTCCTGGAACATCGTCGGCAGCACCTGCGAGGAGTCGATCGTCGCCCACGCGGGAGAGGCCGGCACGAACTTCGTGCCCGCGGCGAGCGTGTCGACGAACGGCTTCACGAACGGCTCCTTCGCCGCCACCTGCTGCCGTACGTCCGTGAACGTCGGCAGGAAGCCCATCGCGTCGAACAGTTCGCCCTGCGCCTTCTTCGACGCGAGCCGCTTCATCAGATCGACGGCGAGGGTGCGGTGCGAGGTGCTCTTCAGGACACCGATGTTGTTGCCGCCCGCGAAGGCGGGGGCGATGGAGCCGGACTCGACGCCCGGCAACGGCACGACCGCGTACTTGCCCTTCGCCGTGCCGGCCTCCACGGCCTGGTGGCTGAAGTCGCCGCCTATGGCCATGGCCGCCTTGCCGGAGGCGAAGGCGGTGACGGTGTCGTTGCCTCCCATGCCGGCGCACTTGGCGGCGGGGCAGTTGTCGTCCCCGAAGAGGGACGTGTAGGCCTTGACGCCCTTCCGGCCGGCGGCACTGTCGAGGGCGGAGGCGTACGAGCCGCCCTTGCCGGTGGCGAGTTCGCCGCCGTTGGCCCAGATGAAGGGCATCGCGCCGTAGGTGTAGGCGCCGCCGACCGCGATGCCGTAGAGGCCGGGCTTCTCGGCGTGCACCTTCTTGGCGGTGGACGCCAGCTCCGCCAGCGACTTGGGAGGTTCGAGACCGAGTTCGTCGAAGACGTCGGTGCGGTAGTAGAGGGCGCGGACGCCGACGAAGTAGGGGGCGCCGTAGACCTTTCCGTCCACGGTGACCGACTGGCGGGCGGTGGGGTCGGCGTCCTTGGCCTCGTCCCAGGCCGCGAACTCCTCGGTGACGTCGGCCAGTCCGCCGTCCTTGACGTAGCCGGCGGTGTCCGTGTTGCCGAACTCGATGACGTCGGGCGCGCTCTTCGGGTCGTTGAAGGCGGCCTTGATGCGCTGGGCGCGGGTCTCGACCGGGATGTACTCCACGGTGACCTTCGTGTCCTCGTGCGCCTTCTCGAAGCCGGCGAGGGCCGCCTCGACGACCTTCTCCTTCGGCTTGTTGTTGACCTCCTGGAACAGCCAGACGCGCAACGTGCCGCTCTTCTCGTCCTTGCCGGAGGAGGAGTTGTCGGACGTCTGGGGTGCGCAGGCGGTCGCGGCGACGACGGCCGCGGCCAGCAGTACGGCCAGGCGGGGGGCGAGCTTCATGGAGTCATTCCTCCGGGCGTGCGTTGCAACGTATGCAATGACGGTTTCGCTCTGCACAACACCCAGGAGCGTAGGGAGACATGAACCTGTCCACAAGAGGTCTGAACCAATTCGTAAACCTCTTTGTTGATCAGTCCTGACGCACGAAGGCCCCCGGAGTGCGCGCGGGCACACTCCGGGGGCCTTCGGGGAGGTCTGAAAGGACCGTACGGGCAGGGGCGCTACTCTCCGGCGCCTACTTCTTGTCGCCGCCCTTGCCCTCGTCCCCGCCGCCGCTCATGGATTCGTAGATCTCCTTGCACATGGGGCAGACGGGATACTTCTTGGGATCGCGGCCCGGTACCCAGACCTTGCCGCACAGCGCCACGACGGGGGTGCCGTCGAGGGCACTCGCCATGATCTTGTCCTTCTGGACGTAATGCGCGAAGCGCTCGTGATCGCCGTCGCCGTGGGACGTCTGCGGCGTCGGCTCGACGAGGGTTCCCGTACCTGTCCCGCGCTCGGGCTCGAGAGTGCTCATAACCGCCAAGGGTACTGAAGCTCACACGCTTCAGTTGAGCGAAGGGTCGTCCGGATACGTCGCCACCATCGCCAGGTCGCCCCGCTGGCGGCGCAGCACCTCGCGCCAGAGTCTCTCCGGGAACGGCGAGGACACGTCGCCGGGCTCGGACTCGACCACGTACCAGGCGCCCTCGGTCAGCTCGTCCTCCAGCTGGCCGGGCCCCCAGCCCGCGTACCCGGCGAAGATCCGCAGGGCGCCCACGGCGGACGCCAGCAGCTCCGGCGGTGCCTCCAGGTCCACCAGGCCGATCGCACCGTGCACCCGCCGCCAGCCCAGCGGCGCCCGCTCGCCGGACGCCCCGCCGGGGACGACGGCGACCCCGAGGGCCGAGTCCAGCGACACCGGGCCGCCCTGGAAGACGACGCCCGGCTCGCCGGCCAGGTCCGCCCAGTCCTCCAGGATGTCGCCCACGTCGACCGGCGTGGGACGGTTGAGGACGACACCGAGGGAGCCCTCCTCGTCGTGGTCGAGGAGGAGCACCACCGCACGCTCGAAGTTCGGGTCCGCCAGGGCGGGCGTTGCCACGAGCAGCCGCCCCGTGAGCGAGGACACCTCGGTCATGCCAGACATGATCCCGCATGTTCCCCTCCCGTGGGGAGGCAATCGGGGGCACGGGAGTGAACACGCACCCGCGCACGTCCCCCGATCGTGACCCCCCGTGCGCGCCGGTGAACACCGCGTGTTGTGACAAATCCATGACGTTGCCGGACCGTGCGCAGGCGCATGGAAGGGGGGTACAAGACGATTACCCTTTCCCTTCTGGCCCCTGCCCAACCCCACGGAACGCGAGATTCATGACCGTCAACGGCGCTGATGACGTACTGCTTGTCCACGGCGGAACCCCGCTGGAGGGCGAGATCCGGGTCCGCGGTGCGAAGAACCTCGTGCCGAAGGCGATGGTGGCCGCCCTGCTGGGCAGCGCGCCGAGCCGGCTGCGCAACGTGCCGGACATCCGCGACGTGCGGGTCGTACGCGGACTGCTGCAACTGCACGGGGTGACCGTACGCCCGGGTGAGGAGCCCGGCGAGCTGGTCCTCGACCCCTCCCACGTGGAGAGCGCGAACGTCGCCGACATCGATGCCCACGCGGGTTCGTCGCGCATTCCCATCCTGTTCTGCGGCCCGCTGCTGCACCGCCTCGGGCACGCCTTCATCCCGGGTCTGGGCGGCTGCGACATCGGCGGCCGGCCCATCGACTTCCACTTCGAGGTGCTGCGCCAGTTCGGCGCGAAGATCGAGAAGCGGGCGGACGGCCAGTACCTGGAGGCTCCGCAGCGGCTGCGCGGCACCAAGATCCGGCTGCCGTACCCGTCCGTCGGCGCGACCGAGCAGGTGCTGCTGACGGCGGTGCTCGCCGAGGGCGTCACGGAGCTGTCCAACGCGGCCGTGGAGCCGGAGATCGAGGACCTGATCTGCGTCCTGCAGAAAATGGGCGCGATCATCGCCATGGACACCGACCGCACCATCCGCGTCACCGGTGTGGACGAGCTGGGCGGCTACACCCACCGTGCCCTCTCGGACCGCCTGGAGGCGGCCTCCTGGGCCTCCGCGGCGCTGGCCACCGAGGGCAACGTCTATGTCCGCGGCGCCCAGCAGCGCTCGATGATGACGTTCCTGAACACCTTCCGGAAGGTGGGCGGCGCCTTCGAGATCGACGACGAGGGCATCCGCTTCTGGCACCCGGGCGGCCGGCTGAAGTCCATCGCCCTGGAGACGGACGTGCACCCCGGCTTCCAGACGGACTGGCAGCAGCCCCTGGTGGTCGCCCTGACGCAGGCCACGGGCCTGTCCATCGTCCACGAGACGGTCTACGAGTCCCGGCTGGGCTTCACCTCCGCGCTCAACCAGATGGGCGCCCACATCCAGCTCTACCGCGAGTGCCTCGGCGGCTCCGACTGCCGCTTCGGCCAGCGCAACTTCCTGCACTCGGCCGTCGTCTCCGGACCGACCAAGCTGGAGGGCGCCGACCTGGTCATCCCCGACCTGCGCGGCGGCTTCTCGTACCTGATCGCCGCCCTCGCGGCCCAGGGCACCTCCCGGGTCCACGGCATCGACCTGATCAACCGCGGCTACGAGAACTTCATGGACAAGCTCGTCGAGCTCGGCGCGAAGGTGGAACTCCCGGGCAAGGCCCTGGGCTGACGCCTCCCGCGGACACGCCGATGGGGCGGTCACCCCGACTCGGGTGACCGCCCCATCGGCGTTGGGTGGTGCGCCCCCGGAAGGGGCGCGGGGAACTGCGCGACCGGCCACACCCGGCCCGCGGCCGCGAAACGACCACAGCCCGGACGAACGCCCCGCACAGTCCCCGGCACTCCGAGCGGAGCGCTTACTTACCCTTGGCGGCTTCCTTGAGCTTGGAACCCGCGGAGACCTTGACGCTGTAGCCGGCCGGGATCTGGATCGGCTCGCCGGTCTGCGGGTTGCGGGCGGTGCGAGCGGCACGGTGGGTGCGCTCGAAGGTCAGGAAGCCGGGGACGGTGACCTTCTCGTCGCCCTTGGAGACGATGTCGCCGACAACCTCGGCGAACGCGGCCAGCACGGCGTCGGCGTCCTTGCGAGTCACCTCGGCGCGGTCGGCCAGCGCGGCCACCAGCTCACTGCGGTTCATGTTGTTACTCCCGTGTTCTTCTTGCCGTTGAGGCGTGCCACGCGGCGGAGCCGCATGTTGGGCACAGCGATGCCGATGCTGCCAGGGCCCTCTGACATTCCCCGGACCCGGGTCGGTCGTCAGACCCTCGCGCCCAGGGAGGCATCCTGCCTCCACCTGCGGCGGTAAAGCCAATCCGGCACCCCCAGGAGTCGTGAGAACACCCTTGGGAGTCACACGCCGAGAGGGCCTGAGCCTTGCGCAACCCTAGAGGGCGATCCGAGGCCCGACATCCCGCGACGCGCCGGAGGGGCGGCCCGCCGTGGTGATCCTCACCACCACGCCACGGACCGCCTTCCCCGGCCGGGGGAACCTACGCCACCACTCCGGCGGCCTTCGCCGCCTCCCGCACGGCGCCCGCGACGGCACCGGCGACCTTGTCGTTGAAGACGCTGGGAATGATGTAGTTCGGGTTGATCTCGTCCTCGGTCACCACGTCCGCGAGAGCGTGCGCGGCGGCGAGCATCATCTCGGTGTTGACGGTGCGCGACTGGGCGTCGAGCAGGCCGCGGAAGACACCGGGGAAGACCAGCACGTTGTTGATCTGGTTCGGGAAGTCGCTGCGGCCGGTGGCGACGACCGCGGCCGTCTGGCGGGCGACCGCCGGGTCGACCTCCGGATCGGGGTTCGCGAGCGCGAACACGATCGCACCGTCCGCCATGGCGGCCACGTCCGCGCCGTCCAGGACGTTGGGGGCGGAGACGCCGATGAAGACGTCGGCGCCGTGCACGGCCTCCTTGAGGGTGCCGGTGAGGCCCTCCGGGTTGGTGTTGTCGGCGATCCAGCGCAGGGCGGACTCGGGCGCGGCGTCCACCAGGTCCGCGCGGCCCGTGTGTACGACGCCGTGGATGTCGGCGACCACGGCGTTCTTGACCCCGGCGGCGAGCAGCAGCTTGAGGATGGCCGTACCGGCGGCGCCGGCGCCGGACATGACGACCCGTACGTTCTCGATCGGCTTGTCCACCACGCGCAGCGCGTTGGTCAGCGCGGCGAGCACGACGATGGCGGTGCCGTGCTGGTCGTCGTGGAAGACGGGGATGTCGAGGGCCTCGCGCAGCCGGGCCTCGATCTCGAAGCAGCGGGGCGCGGAGATGTCCTCGAGGTTGATGCCGGCGAAGCCCGGGGCGATGGCCTTGACGATCTCGACGATCGCGTCGGTGTCCTGGGTGTCCAGGCAGATCGGCCAGGCGTCGATGCCGGCGAACCGCTTGAACAGGGCCGCCTTGCCCTCCATCACCGGCAGCGCGGCCTTCGGGCCGATGTTGCCCAGGCCCAGCACGGCGGAACCGTCCGTCACGACCGCAACGGAGTTGCGCTTGATGGTCAGGCGGCGGGCGTCCTCGGGGTTCTCTGCGATCGCCATGCAGACGCGCGCCACGCCGGGCGTGTAGACCATGGACAGGTCGTCGCGGTTGCGGATGGGGTGCTTGGACTGCATCTCGATCTTGCCGCCGAGGTGCATGAGGAAGGTACGGTCGGAGACCTTGCCCAGGCTGACGCCCTCGATGCCCCGCAGCTGCTCCACGATCTCGTCGGCGTGGGCGGTGGAGCCGGCCGCGATGGTGACGTCGATACGGAGCTTGTCGTGGCCGGAGGCCGTGACGTCGAGGCCGGTGACCGAGCCGCCGGCGGACTCCACCGCTGTGGTGAGCTGCGAGACTGCGGTTCCGCCCGCGGGCACCTCCAGTCGGACCGTCATCGAGTAGGAGACGCTGGGCGCCGTTGCCATGGCCGACTTCCTCTGCTTTCACCGTGTAACTGGGTTGTGCCGTCCGATCGTCGCACCTACCACTGGGTACGCGGTAGCCGCCCCGGATTGCGAACTTTTTGTTCGCACCGATTTCGGAAAACAACTTCCACCATACGAGAAGTAGCCCGTCGGGGGAAGGGGTCACCGGAAGCGGCGGGCGGAACACGCCCGGGCCGCGGAAGGAACCTGCGGGACGGGAATTGTCTTGCGGGGATCGTTTGTTACCTTGGACGTGGCACCGGCTCGATCCAAGCCCCCGGGCCCAACCTTCGTCGCTACGAGCGACCACTTGCCGCGAGGCGAGCATGGCGGGTCGGTGCCACTCAGACCAGAACGGGACAGCGAGACGAGACGAAGGGCCCGCGCCGCCGGACGGCGCGGGCCCTTCGCACGTCTGCGGGCCGGTCCCCCGGCCCTGCGCTCAGTCGCGCAGCAGGTCCGGCACCCCCGCGGCGTCCGGCTCGTCCCGCTCGCCCGAGACGACCGTCAGCTGCTGCGTGGCCCGGGTCAGGGCGACGTACAGCACCCGCAGCCCGGCGGGCGACTCGTCGGCGATCTCGGCCGGGGAGACGACGACCGTGGCGTCGTACTCCAGGCCCTTGGCCTCCAGGCTGCCCAGCGCCACCACGCGGTCCCCGAGCCCGGCCAGCCAGCGCCGGGCCTCCTCGCGCCGGTTCATGGCGACCACGACGCCGACGGTGCCGTCGACGAGGTCGAGCAGCCGGGCCGCCTCCGCGCGGACCGTCCTGGCGAGGGAGTCCCGCACCACCGCGAAACGCGGCTGCACGCCGGTCGAACGCACGGCCGACGGGGACGGCGAGCCGGGCATGGCGAGGGCGAGGACCCTCGACGCCAGCTCGGCGATCTCGGCCGGGTTGCGGTAGTTCACGGTCAGCTCGAAACGGCGGCGCGGGCGAGTGCCCAGGGCCTCGTCACGGGCGGCGGCCGCCTCGTCGGGGTCGGACCAGGACGACTGGGCCGGGTCGCCGACGACCGTCCAGGTGGCGTGCCGGCCGCGGCGGCCGACCATCCGCCACTGCATCGGGGTGAGGTCCTGCGCCTCGTCGACGATGACGTGCGCGTACTCGGTGCGCTCCTGCGCGAGGCGCTCGGCGCGCTCCCACTGGGTCTCCTCGCGCTGCGGCATCAGCTCCTCCAGGCCGGTGAGCTGGTCCAGCGGGTCCGCCTCGCGCCGCTTGCGGGGGCGGGCCGGGGTGCCGACGATCGCCTGGAGCTCGTCGAGCAGGGCGATGTCGTGCACGGAGCGGCCCTCGCGCCGCAGCGAACGGGCGACCTTGCGCACCTCCCCCGGGTTCAGCACTCGCCGCGCCCAGCGGCCGAGGCGGCGCTCGTCCGCCATGGCCGCCAGCACGGCGCCCGGGGTCAGCTCGGGCCACCAGGCGTCGAGGAAGGCGATGAAGGAGTCCTCGGAGCTGACGTCCTCGTCGAAGGAGGAGCGCAGCTCGGCGGCCAGCTCGGGGTCGGTGTGCCGGGCACCGGCGCCCGACTTCTCCCACAGGGCGTCCAGGAGCAGCCTGCGAGCACGGGGACGCAGCAGGTTGACGGGGGCGGTGCCGCCGAGGACCGTGCGGCGGATGCCGGCCAGTTCCCCGGCCTCCAGTTCGAGGCGACGGCCGAAGGCGACGACCCTGAGCAAGGTCGGCGAGTCGGCCGGTTCCAACGCCCCGCGTGCGGCCTTGCGCAGCACCCGGAGCATGCGGGAGGAGCCCTTGGCGCGGGCGGTGGCCGGGGAGTCGTACAGCGTGGCCTGCGCACCCTCGACCAGGGATCCGATCGCGCGGATGGCGACCTGCCCCTCCTCGCCGAGGGAGGGCAGCACGCCCTCCGTGTACGCCACGAGCAGCGGCGTCGGCGAGACGATCAGGATGCCGCCCGCGTACCGGCGCCGGTCCTGGTAGAGCAGGTACGCCGCCCGGTGCAGGGCGACCGCGGTCTTGCCGGTGCCGGGACCGCCCTCGACGTAGGTCACGGAGGCGGCGGGGGCGCGGATCACCTGGTCCTGCTCGGCCTGGATGGAGGCCACGATGTCCCGCATGGAGTGGGTGCGGGCCTGTCCGAGGGCGGCCATCAGGGCGCCGTCGCCGACGACGGCCAACTCCTCGCCGTCCAGCCGGGCGGTGATCTCGGGCCGCATCAGGTCGTCCTCGACGCCGAGGACGCGCCGCCCCTTGGAACGGATCACCCGGCGGCGCACCACCCGGCCCGGGTCGACCGGCGTGGACCGGTAGAAGGGGGCGGCCGCGGGCGCCCGCCAGTCGATGACCAGCGGGGCGTAGTCCTCGTCCAGGACGCCGATGCGGCCGATGTGCAGGGTCTCGGCGATGTCGGCGGTGCCGTCGGGCCGGAGGGCGCCCTCGGCGGGCTCCACGGCCGTGTACGCGCCGTCCGGGCCCTTCTTGCCGTCCTTGCCGAGGAGCAGGTCGATCCGGCCGAACAGGAAGTCCTCGAACTCGTTGTTCAGGCGGTTGAGGTGGATACCGGCCCGGAAGACCTGCGCGTCGCGCTCGGCCAGGGCGCCGGGTGTGCCGACGTGGCCGCGCTGGGCGGCGTCGTGCATGAGGAACTCCGCCTCGTGGATCTTCTCCTCGAGTCGTCGGTACACCCGGTCGAGGTGCGCCTGTTCCACGTCGATCTCTCGGTCCCGTACGGAGTCCTCCCGCGCGGGGTCCTTCGGTACGGAGTCGTGCTCCGAGTCGACCGCCGAATCCTGTTGAGCCTGTGCGGCCACCGGGCCCCCTTCTGACGTGCTGGGCAGCCGTCAAAAATACGCGAAGGGGGCCACGGAAGCTACGCCGCGCCTGGAGCACGGGTTACGCGTCGACCTCCACCAGCCGCTTCCCGTCGAAGGTCATGACCTCGAAGTGGGAGATCTGATTGGGTTCGAAGGCGGCGCCGCCGTGCACGTAGAGCGGCTTCTTTGCCTTCTCGGTCGTCGCGCCGGGTATGCCGTAGCCCCAGTCGGGGACCGTCCAGGAGCTGAGCGTCTCCCGCTCGCCGTTCTTGCCGACGGCGACCAGGGAGCACTTCTGGGGGCCCTTGAGGTTCTTCAGTTCCAGGACCGTCTCGGTGCCCCAGGCCTTCTTCTCCAGCGCCACGGTCGCGCTGACCTGCGTGGCCGGGTCGGTGGCGGTGACCCGGTCTGGCATGGCGGCGAAGGCGGACTCGGCCGGGCTCGCGGCCTGCTGCGACGCCTCGGTCTTGCGGCCGCCCCCTCCGTCGTCGTCGCCACCGCCGCCCGTGGTCGCCACGGCGGCGAACGGGCCGCCGATGATCAGCGCGGCCGCGGTGCCCACCAGGTAGAAGTTGCGGCGGCGCTTGCGCGCGCGGCGCTCGGCGACCTCGTCGACGAGCTTCTCCGAGAGCCGTGGGCCGGGCTTGGCGGTGAGCGACTCGGCGATCGCGGGCGTACCGGTGCCCGGCAGGTCGGCGAGCGCCGCCATCATCGGCTCCATGCCCGCCAGCTCGTCGAGCTGCTGGGCGCACCACTCGCAGGTGGCGAGGTGGGCCTCGAAGGCCGTCGCCTCGGCGTCGTCGAGGATCCCGAGGGCGTAGGCGCCGACGGTCTCGTGCTCGTTCGGCGCCGGTGATCCCTGCATGGGGACAGAATTACCCGTATCCCCCGCGCCGAATCCCTGAACTCCCCCGTACCCGCTCATCACGCCGTCACCCCCCGCTCCTCCAGTGCCAGCTTCATCGAACGCAGGGCGTAGAACACCCGGGAGCGAACGGTGCCGCTGGGTATGCCCAGTGTCTGCGCCGCCTCATTGACGGTACGCCCCTTGAAGTACGTCTCGACGAGGACCTCCCGGTGGGCCGGGGTCAGGTCGTCGAGCGCGTCCGACAGCGTCATCAGCCACAGCGCCTTGTCGATCTCGTCCTCCGCGGGGATGACCTCCAGCGGCGACGGATCGACCTCCTGCGGCCGGGCCTGCCGGCTGCGGTGGCCGTCGATGACGATGCGACGCGCGACCGTCACCAGCCAGGGGCGTACCGATCCGGTCGCACGGTTGAGCTGACCGGCGTTCTTCCAGGCACGGATGAGCGTCTCCTGGACGACGTCCTCGGCGCGCTGGCGGTCCCCCGCGACCAGCCGCAGCACGTAGGCCAGCAAGGGGCCGGCGTGCTCGCGGTACAGCGCGCGCATCAGCTCCTCGTCGGGTTCCGAGGACGACTGTGACATGCGATGTCGGGCCCTCGCACCACGTTCATTGGCCACGACGGAATCCTTGCGCACGCCCACCTCCGGTGTCCGGGGGATCCCCCAGTCGGTCGCTCGCCCATCCGGTACGGGCGCGAAGTGCCGCGTGTTCAAAACGAGATGAAAGATTTCCCGGAGGCGGCGTGACGAAGGGGGCGCGAGGGAATCTACGGGCACTTACCGGGCGAGGGCGGCGCGGCGGCGGTGCCGGGCCACGCGTTCGCGGTTGCCGCAGATCTCGCTGGAGCACCAGCGCCGGCGGCGGCCTCGGGAGGTGTCCACGTACACGATGGGGCAGTTGTCGCCCGCGCACTGTCTGAGGCTCGCCCGCGCGACGGGGTCGGTGAGCAGTTCCACGGTGTCCCGGGCGAGGGCGCCCAGCAGCGCGGCGCGGCCCGGCGGCCCGGTCAGCTCCCGCACCAGTGCGCCGTCCTCGCCGGGCACGGCGCGGGGTGCGGGCGGTGCGGCGAGGGCGAGTTCGTTGACGCGGGCGAGGGCGAGTTCGTAGGGGCGGGTGCGGGGTGCCGGCCGGCCGCGCACCAACCGCGCGGTCTCGCAGCGCAGTTCGCGGAAGCCGGTCAGCCAGGAGGGGTCGGCGTGGGTCAGCGGGGTGCCGGGCGGGACGAGTCCGGAACCGGTGATCCAGGCGCGCAGCGCGTCCAGGGAGTCGAGGCGTTCCGCGGGGTGGGTGGTGGCGATGAGGTCCAGACAGATCCGCCCGGTGTCGAAGCGCATCTCGTACGGGTCGGTGGCCGTACCCAGTGCCATGTTCCTGTCACCGCCTAGGGCTTGCCCGCGGAGGCACGGGCCCGGAAAGGGGAGCAGGGAGACCGCGGGGCGGACCGTCTGCGGACCGCTCCCCTCTACAGTGCCTGCCCGCTTCCGCGCCCGGAACCCCTCGCACCGCTCCCGCGTGGACGCTTGCGCATGCGCCCGCGCGCCCGGGCCATGTGCGGCGTGCCGTGGGGCCCGTTGACTGGACGCATGACAGACATCAACGGGGAACGGCGGTCCCGCACCGCCGGTGGAGTACTGGTCGCGGCCACGGTCGCCGCGGGCCTGCTGGCCGGGACCTTCTACGTGTTCGCCTGCGCCGTGATGCCGGCGCTGGCGCGCAGCGAGGACAGGGTCTACGTCGACGTGATGCGCGACATCAACGACGTGATCCAGAACCCGGTGTTCCTGCTGGTCTTCATGGCGCGCTCGCCCTCGCGGGCCTGGCGGGGTGGCAGTCGCGCCGGACTCCGGGCCGCTGGTGGGTCTGGGCGGGCGCGGCGGCGTACACGCTCGCCTTCCTGGTCACCGTGGGCGCCAACGTCCCCCTCAACGACGCCCTGGCCCGCTCCGGCGACCCGGCGGCGCTGCGTGAGCGGTTCGAGGACCCGTGGGTGGCCTGGAACGTCGTACGTGCCGTGCTGTCGACGCTGGCGACGGCCTGCCTCGCCGCGGGCCTGACGACCCGGGGACGGCGGCGGACGCGGTCGGCGCCCCGCACGCCGGTGCGGCCCACGGCGTCGTACGGGACGCCGCACCAGACGCGGCACTGACCGTCCGACGCCGGGAATCCCACCCGCACGCCCCCGGCCCATGGACGTCCGCCACCCGCGCCCCGGCACACGGCAAGCGGGACGGGCCGCCCCGGGGTCCCCACAGCACGGCCACCGACAGCGGCGGCCGGGGACCACCCGGCGACCCCGACGAACACCACGGCACCCGGGCCGCCCACGGCCGACCGACGCGCCCCACGACCCGACAGGGCCCCCGCGGCACACAAAGCCGGGGCCCCTGCGACCCGACGCGGAGCATCGAGACACACAACGCCGGGACCACCCGGGGCGGGCGGTGAGTGGTGGCGGCCGGGGGGCCGGGGTCAGTCGGTCGTGTACTTGGCGTCCGTGGCCGGGTCCAGGGCGAGGCGGTAGCCGCGTTTCACCACCGTCTGGATCAGCTTCGGGGTGCCGACGGACGTCCGCAGGCGGGCCATGGCCGTCTCGACGGCGTGTTCGTCGCGGCCGGTGCCCGGCAGGGCACGCAACAGCTCCGCGCGGGGCACGACCCAGCCGGGCCGCCGGGCGAGCGTGCGCAGCAAGGACATACCGGCCGGCGGTACGGCACGCAGCTCCCCGTCGACGAGCACCGCGTGTCCGCGGATCTCCAGCCGGTGCCCGGCGACCGGCAGGGCACGGGCCCGGGCCGGCAGTTCCTGGCACAGCAGCTGGACGAGGGGCCCGAGCCGGAAGCGCTCGGGCTGGACCGTGTCGACGCCGTGCGTCTGGAGCGGCACCGCGGTGACCGGGCCGACGCAGGCGGGCAGCACGTCGTGGCCGAACGCGGTGAGCAGCTCCGGCAGCAGGCCCCGCTCCTCGGCCCGGCCCAGCAGGGAGGCCGCGGCGGGCGCGCTGGTGAAGGTCACGGCGTCCACGCCCCGCGACACGGCGGCGTCCAGCAGCCGGTCCACGGGGCCGAGGTCCTCCGGCGGCAGCCACCGGTACACGGGCACGCCCACCACCTCGGCGCCGCCCTCCCGCAGTGCCTCCACGAACCCCGGCAGCGGTTCCCCGTGCAGTTGCACGGCGATCCGGCGGCCCTCGACGCCCTCTTCCAGGAGCCGGTCCAGGACCTCGGCCATGGACTCCGAGGCGGGCGACCACCGCTCCGTCAGCCCCGCGGCCCGTACCGCCCCCTTGACCTTGGGCCCGCGCGCCAGCAGCTCCACCGTGCGCAGCCGTTCCAGCAGGGTCTCGCCGAGCCCCCAGCCGTCGGCGGCCTCGACCCAGCCCCGGAACCCGATGGCGGTGGTGGCGACGACGACGTCCGGCGCCTGGTCGACGATGCGCTTGGTCGCGGCCATCAGCTCGCCGTCGTCGGCCAGCGGCACGATCCGCAGCGCCGGTGCGTGCAGGACGGTGGCGCCGCGCCGCTGCAGCAGCGCGCCCAGTTCGTCGGCCCGGCGGGCGGCGGTCACGCCCACGGTGAAACCGGCCAGCGGACCGTGGCCGGTTCGCTGCGGTGCGTCGCCCACGCCGCCCACCTCGCTTACGTCGTCCATCGCTCGCCGCGCTCCGATCCGTTCACGTCCACAGTCACGTGGCGACCGAGCCTGTCAACCGTGCGTGACAGGCTCGGTTCCGCCTCATGTCACCAGTGTTACGTCACACCTCGGCGCGGCTGAGCCCGGCCTCCGCCCGCTCCCTACCGGCCGTGTCGGCCACGTCCACCGGGCCGGCCGGGGCGTCCGGCGTCCGCACGGCCGGCCGGCGAAGGTATACCGCCCAGGTGAGGACGAGACACACGGCGTAGAAGGCGAGGAAGGCGAGGAAGGCGCCGGTGCCCGTGCCGAAGGAGAGGAAGGACTGCCGGAAGGCGAGGTTGATGGCGACGCCGCCGAGCGCGCCCACCGCGCCGATCAGCCCCATGGAGGCTCCGGAGAGCCGCCGCCCGTACGCCACCGCGGCCTCCCCCCGCAGTCCCTTGCCCAGCGCCTTGTTCTGGAAGATCCCGGGGATCATCTTGAACGTCGAGCCGTTGCCCAGCCCGCTGAGCACGAACAGCACCACGAACACCGCCACGAACAGCCCGAGGGACTCCGCCATGCCGGCCGCGACGAGCCCGGCGGTGGCGACGGCCATGGCGACGAAGTTCCACAGGGTGATCCGCGCGCCGCCGTACCGGTCGGCGAGCCTGCCGCCCAGCGGGCGGATCAGGGAGCCGAGCAGCGGACCGATGAAGGTCAGGTACGCCGCCTGGAGCGGGGTCCGCCCGAACTGGCTCTGGAGCACCTGCCCGAAGGCGAAGCTGTAGCCGATGAACGAGCCGAACGTGCCGACGTACAGCACGGACATGATCCAGGTGTGGGCGTCCCGTGCCGCGTCCTTGGCGGCCCCGGTGTCGTTCTTCACGGAGGCGAGGTTGTCCATGAAGCACGCGGCGAGGACGGCGGCCACCAGGATCAGCGGGATGTAGATGCCGAGCAGCACCCGCGGCCCGCCGCTCGCACCGATGACCGCGAGCGCGGCCAGCTGGATGACGGGCACGCCGATGTTGCCGCCCCCGGCGTTGAGACCGAGCGCCCAGCCCTTCTGCCGCAGCGGGAAGAAGGCGTTGATGTTGGTCATGGAGGAGGCGAAGTTGCCGCCGCCGATGCCGGCCAGCATCCCGACCAGGAGGAAGGTCGAGAAGGACGTCCCCGGCTCCATGACGGCGAAGGCCGCGACGGTCGGCACGAGCAGCAGCCCGGCGGAGACGATCGTCCAGTTCCGTCCGCCGAAGACGGCGACGGCGAAGGTGTACGGCACCCGCACGACGGCCCCGACGAGCGTCACCACGGACGTCAGCAGGAACTTGTCGGCCGGTGTCAGCCCGTACTCCGGGCCCATGAAGAGCACCAGCACGGACCACATCGTCCAGACGGAGAACCCGATGTGCTCGGACAGGACGGAGAAGAACAGGTTCCGCCGGGCGGTCCGCTCCCCCGTCTCCTTCCAGAAGGTCTCGTCCTCGGGATCCCAGTACTCGATCCAGCGTCCGCCAGGGACTGTCATCACGCCTCCACGGTGCTCCACAGCTCGGTTGCACCGACGCTAGGCAGGACGCGTTTCGGGCCGGTGGGGCTGTGGATGACCGGAAGGGAACGTTGCTCTCACCCGGCGCGGGTGCGCGGTGAGAGATCGCGGTCAGCCCTGCGGGGGCCGGGGCTGCCAGTGCGGGTTCTGCTGCGGGTACGCCTGCGGCGGGTAGGGCTGCTGAGCCTGCGGCGGCGCGTACGGCTGCTGCGGTGGCCGCTGGCCGTACGGCTGCTGCTGCGGCCGGCCGTACGGCTGCGGGGGCTGCTGCGGCGGGTAGGGCTGCTGAGCCTGCTGCGGTGCGTACGGCTGCGGGGGCGCGTACGGCTGCTGGGCCTGCGGCGGTCCGCCGTACGGCTGCTGCTGCGGCGGCTGGGGAGCGTACTGGCCGGGGGCCGGCTGCCCGTAGCCGCCGGGCGCGGCGCCGAACGGGTTCCCGTGCCCCGGCAGCTGCCCGCCGGGCGGCAGGTACCGCACCCGTCCCGCCTCGTCGGCCATCGGCACGAACCCGGCGGCCTGGAGCCGGGCCGCGAACTTGGCGTTGCGCTTGCGGGTGACGAGGAAGCCGATGCCCAGGACCGCCATGAGGAACAGCCAGATGATCCCGGACAGGACGAAGTCGTCGGAGGAACCGCCCTCGCGGTAGGCGAGGACGACACACGCGACGGTGCCGCCGAGCGCGCCGTAGCCCATCCCCTTCTGGGCGTTCTTGCCGGTGAGGTCGAAGTTGATCCGGGCCTTGAGGAGTTCGAAGGCGTCCGGCACGAGCGGCGGCAGCGAGACCCCGTCACCGGCGTTCGGGTACTGCGCCCAGTTCTGCGCGGCCCGGGTGCGGGCCTGCGGGCTGGGGTCGGGGACCAGCAGCATGGTGAGCGCGGCGTTGTTCCCGCCGCTCTGGCGCACGTCGGCGTACTCGTACCCGAACTGCTGGGCGACGAAGGCGAGCTTGGCGAGCTTCTTCACGGACGACATCCGGCTGGTGAGCTGGACCGCCTCCCCGCTCGCCATCAACTGCAGCATCTTCTGCGTCTGCCGCTTGCTCATCCCGCTGCTCCCCCTGACCGGCTCACGCCACCCTGTTCACTCCCGCAACCGAGGCAGTCTCGCACGGAGGGCCGACAGCCGTCAGCCCCGGTGCGCGGCACGGGCCCCGGGCCGCTTCGGTGCCGGGCGCTTGCCGCCGTCCGGCCACAGCTGGGGCCTGCGTTTGGCGGCCACGTCCTCCATCCAGCCGAACCAGACGACGCAGCTCCCGATCAGCAGCCAGGCGATGACCAGGACCGGCCAGGGGCTCTCCAGCAGCCACGGGACCTGCTCCCCCAGGACGTCGAAGCCCCACAGCCGGTCCCACAGCGTCGCCGCGACGAGGATGCAGACGTTGTGCCACAGGTAGATCGTCACCGCGCGGGAGTTGAGCAGGGTGATCAGCCGGTCCCAGCGGCGCAGTCGGCGCGGCCACTGCGTCCACGACGGGCTCACGTGCAGGAGCAGCAGCACCGTGGCGAAGGACCAGACGGCCTGTGCGAACGGGATGGAGTCCAGGTCGTACCCGGTCTTGAAGCCCTCCCGGAAGGCGTACCACAGGCCCAGTGCGGCGATCACCGGGGCCACCGAGGGCACGACGTAGCGCGGCAGCCGTTTCAGGACGCCTTCCTGGTGGGCCATGCCGAGGACCCAGCAGGCCCCGAACGTGCTGAAGTCGGTGAGCGCCGACGGGAAGCGCTCGCCCGGCAGGTTGAGGTAGCCGAACTGGAAGGCGGCCGACAGCGCGAGCGGCGCGAGGATCGTCAGCCACGGCAGGGCCCGCAGGGCACGCAGCAGGACCGGGGAGAGCAGGACGTACCAGAGGTAGGCGCGGATGTACCACAGGGGCCCGGCGAGTTCCGCGGCCCAGTCCTCGCCCAGGATGCCGTGGACACCCGGCAGCCCCTCGGCGAACGGCGGGTCGCTCAGCGGCAGCACCCAGTAGAGGAGGTGGAACCACCACCAGCCCGGATGCCCGTCGTCGCCCGGTCCCCAGCCCTGCAGCACCATGCCGGTCACGCCCACGGCGCCCAGCAGCCACAGCGGAGGCAGCAGGCGGCGCATGCGGCTGCGGACGACCTGGACGGCCGGCCGCTTGAGGGAACGGGCCATCAGGTTGCCCGCGAGGGCGAACATCACGCCCATGGACGGGAACACCACGGGCAGCCAGGCCCAGCCCATCAGGTGGTACAGGACCACGCGGAAGAGGGCCACCGCCCGCAGCAGGTCGAAGTACCGGTCGCGCACGGGAGCGCGCCGGGCCTGCTTCTGCTGGGGCACCACCGGTACGGCGGCGTCCGTGCCCACGGGCGGGTGGAGGGGCGGTGCGGTCATGTGCGGGTCGCTCCGGGTCGGACCAGGCAGGGGCGGGGCGGGCGGGGCGGGTACGGGGGCCGGCCGCGTCGGGTCGTACGGCGGGGTGGTCATCCGACCGGCCTCCCGTCCATGGCGCCGGACCGCCGCTGGGCCGGCACGCCGTCGCTGCCGGGCGGCGGCGCGGACACCCCGCCGCTGCGCCGCAGCTTCTGCCAGCGCAGCCGGCCGCCGGTGAGCGCCGTGATCCAGGACTGGAGCAGCACCACGTACATGATCTGGCGGTACAGGATCTGCTGGAGGGGCAGCGAGATGAGCGGGGTCAGCTTCTCCCGGTCGAGCCGGAAGGCGTACGCCGCGCACACCGCCTGGATGGCGAGGACGCCGAGCCACGCCACGATCGTCTTGTCGGTCGGGCCGAAGACGAGGCCGTAGAGCAGGAAGACGTCGATCAGCGGGGCCAGCAGCGGGGCCACGACCATGAACAGGGAGACGAAGGGCAGCCCCACCCGGCCGAAGCGGCCCGAGGGGCCCTTCTCGATCACCGCGCGGCGGTGCTTCCAGATCGCCTGCATAGTGCCGTACGACCAGCGGTAGCGCTGGGACCACAGCTGGCTGACGGACTCCGGGGCCTCGGTCCAGGCGCGGGCGTTCTCGGCGTAGACGACCCGCCAGCCGGCGCGGTGCAGCGCCATGGTGACGTCGGTGTCCTCGGCGAGCGTGTCGTCGCTCATGCCGCCGATGGGCTCCAGGGCGGAGCGGCGGAAGGCGCCGACCGCGCCGGGAATGGTGGGCATGCAGCCGAGGACGTCGTACATCCGGCGGTCCAGGTTGAATCCCATCACGTACTCGATGTGCTGCCAGGCGCCGATGAGGCTGTCCTTGTTGCCGACCTTCGCGTTGCCCGCCACGGCGCCCACCTTGGGGTCGCCGAAGGGCTGGACGAGTTCGCGGACGGTGGAGGGCTCGAAGACGGTGTCGCCGTCCATCATCACGACGATGTCGTAACGGGCGTTGGCGAGGCCCCGGTTGAGCGCGGCGGGCTTGCCCGCGTTGAGCTGGCGGATCACCCGGACGCCCGGCAGGCCGAGCCCCTCCACGATCCGCGCGGTGCCGTCGCTGGAGCCGTCGTCGATGACGACGACCTCGATCGGGTGGTCGCTCGCCACCAGGGAACGCACCGTGTTCTCGATGCACTTGGCCTCGTTGTACGCCGGGACCAGCACCGTGACCGGTTCGGTGACCGCCGGTCCCCAGCGGAAGCGCCGGCGGCGGACCCGGCGGGCGTGGACACCGGACAGCAGCAGCATCAGGGCGAAGCGTCCGATGACCAGCGTGCCGATGATCGCCAGGCCCACCACCAGGACGTCGGTGATCCTCTCGGAGGCCTGGACCAGGAAGACCCATGCCTTGCCCTTCCAGAGTTCGGCGCCGGTCACCGGGGTCATGGCGCTGGGCGCGTCCAGGGCCTCGGTGAGGTTGTCGAACTCGTAGCCCTTCTTCTTCAGGTCGGGCAGGAACCGGTCCAGCGCCTGCACGGTCTGGTGGCGGTCACCGCCGGAGTCGTGCATCAGGACGATGGCGCCCTTGCCGCCCTGCGGCGTGGCGCGGCGGATGATCTCGTCGACGCCGGGCTTCTTCCAGTCCTCGCTGTCGGTGTTGTTGACGACGGTGATGTAGCCGCGGCTGGCGATGTACTCGGTGACGGGCCAGGACTTGTTGTCGAAGGCGTCCGAGAACGACGAGTAGGGCGGCCGGAAGAGCGAGGTCCGGACTCCGGCGGCGCCCTGCAGGGCCAGCTGGTTCTGGGACAGCTCCCAGTCGATGCGGCTCTTGGACTGGTAGGAGAGGTCGGGGTGGTTGAAGGTGTGCAGGCCGACCTCGTGCCCCTCGTCGACCATGCGCTTGACCAGGTCCGGGTAGCGCGAGGCCATGGTGCCGGTGACGAAGAAGACGGCGTGGGCGTCGTGCTTCTTCAGGACGTCCAGCACCCGCGGCGTCCAGGTCGGGTCCGGACCGTCGTCGAAGGTGAGGACGAGCTTCTGGTGCGGGATGCGCACGGTGTTGATGTGGTTGTTGCGGGCGTCGATCACCGGCCCGCCGTCGAGGACGCGGTGCGGGACCCGGTCGGTGGCGGCGGGCGGCTGGACGCGGTGGTCGGCGAGGATCTCGCTGTGCACGTATCCGCGCAGCATGAGCATCGCCGCCAGGGCGACCAGGAGGAGCAGCGGGAGCAGCAGGCGCAAGGGCAGCCGACGGCGGGAGCCCTCACGGGCGCCGCGCGCGGCCCCGTGACGGCGGGTGCGGGATGCCATCAGAGGGTGTTCTCCGGGGACAGGGATGTGGAAGACGAGGAGGTGTCGGCGAGGCCGGCGGCCACGACGGGTGCGCCGCCCTGGCCCGCGACGGGGTCCGGGGCGGCCGCGCCGTCGGCGTTGGAGCCGCCCGCGCCCGGATCGGTGCCGGTGGTGGAGCCGCCGGTGGGGGTGGTCGGGTCGGCGGAGGTGCCACCGCCGCCGGCCGGGACCGACGGGCCCGTGGTGTCGGGGGGCGGAACCTGGGTCGACTGCGTCGGGTCCGGGCCGGTCGCGCCGCCGCCGCCCGGGTTCTGGTCGGTACCGGGCGCCGAGGACCGGGGGCCGGTGCTCGTACCGGGCCGCCCCGTGCCGCCGCCCGTCGTGCCGGAGGTACCGGACGCGGGTGCCTCGACGCCCGGGTCGGCCGTCGCACCGGCGTCGCCCGAGGGCGTGGCCTGCGGGGCGGCGGTGCCGGTGCCGGAGGGCTGCGCCGACTGCGAGGGCAGCGGGGTGGTGTCGACCTGGCCGGCCGGTGCGCCCTCCTCCTGCCCCGGTACGGGCATCCACGGCGCGTCGGAGTTGCCGGAGAGCAGCGTGGAGACGATGACAACGGCGTAGACCGCGCAGGCGACGCCGACCAGGATGCCGAGGCGGCGGTAGAGGCGGCTGCGGCGGCCGGACGCGTCGACGAAGACGGGCCCGTCGGAGGCCTCCGGGCGAGTCTTGCGGTGTCCGCCGTCGGCCCGCAGCAGCACGCCGTCGCCGAGGTGGACGGCGTCGAGCTGGACGGTGACCTCGTGCGGGTCGTGGGTGTGCCCGGCGGCGGTGCCCGCGTCGCCGTCCGTGTCCGGCGACTCCTGCCAGGGGTCGCGGAGCGCGGCGGTGGCGGGGGCGGCCGGCGGCACGGGTACGGAGCCGGAAGCGGGCGCGGGGAACGCCCGGGTGGGCTCCCCAAAAGCGCCGGCACCGGTCGGCGGGAGAACGGCCGTGCGGTCGAAGCCGGCGCCGGGGCCGGGGGCGTGGCCGCTTCGGGGACCGGAGTCGCGGGCGTCACGCGTTGCGGGTCCCGGGGCACCGGCACCGGTTGGCGGCAGGACAGCCGTACGGTCGAAGTCGGGACCGGAGTCGCGGGGGAGCCGTGCCGGAGGAGTGGGCCCTCGGGATGGCGTTGCCCTGGTTCGGGGCCGGGTTGCCGGGGTTCGCCCCGGGCGGGTCGGTCGTGCCCCAGGTTATCCGCCTCCGGACCAACGGGTCCGGGCCCTGCTCGCGGGGAGCACGGCCGCCTATTCGGGAGCCCAGGACCTCGGTCCGGTCGGCGTCGGAACTCCCTCGGCCACGCGGGCTCTCACCGGATTCGCCGAACCACCCCGAGCCCGACGCGGTCACAGGAGGTTCCCCGGCCGGGGGGAAGGAGCGGATCGGCGGCAGCACCTCGGTGGCATCAGCATGTCGTCCTGCCTCCGAGAGTTCACGAGCCCCGGACTCGGCCTCTGGCCACTCCGGTTGGGCGTCTTTTTGCCAATTCTTCACGCGTGCGCACTTCCCCCCACGGGACACTTCCGGGTGCGCATACGACTCCGAGCACTCGTCGGCCGAACCGGCCCCCACCAGGTTCGAGCGCCCCCTGTATCACACCGTGCTCAGGCAAAGAATGTAGCGCACGCGGAGGATGTGTGGTGGCCGAGTGTCACTTGTGGGCGGACATCACAGCGGCGTCGACGGCCGGAATCCACCCGTCGTCGGGAGACTCGAGCCAACCCTTTTCGGTCGCGACCTGCGACGCCGCCCGGCGCAGCGCGTCGAGCGCGGGATGGGCCAGTCCCTTTCGCCACACGAGCGAGACCGGCGACAGCGGCACGGGGTCGACGAGCGGGCGAACCACGGTCGAATGCATGGCCGGAAAGCTCTGCACGGCCAGAATCGGATTGCGCGTCTTGTCCATGATGCGCTGGAACTCCTCCTCGCCGACCGCCAGCGGCGCAGGGGACGCCACATGGATGCCGCGGCCCTCGAACAGGCGGTGCGCGAGGTCGGTCCACTCCGGCGTGCGCGGGTTGCCGGCCCCGGCGTACACGCTCTCCCCGGCGAGCGCGGAGAGCGGCACCCGGGCCAGCCGGGCCAGCGGATGGTCCTCGGGCAGGACGACCGCCATGGGCTCGTAGCGCACCGGCTGGTGGTCGAGCCCCGCCCGCAACGCCACGGGCAGCCCCGCGAACCGGCCGAAGGAGGCGTCGAGACGGCCCGCGAGCAGTTCACCGGCGGCGTGCGTCAGTCCGCTCTCGTAACGCGCCATCAGCTCCTGCTCGGGCGCGAGCGCACGGGCCCGTTCCAGGACCAGCCGGCCGGTGACCAGGCCCGGGGAGTTGAGGTCGACCAGCAGCGGCCGGGCCTGCCCGAAGGCGGCCAGCAGGTCGTCCTGCGCCTGGAGGACCCGGCGGGCGTACGGCAGCAGCCGCTCGCCGTCGGCCGTCGGCGTCACCTGCCGGGTGGTCCGGACGAACAGCTCGGCGCCCAACTCCCGCTCCAGGCGCCGCACATCCCTGCTGAGCGCCTGCTGGGCGACGTAGAGGCGGGCGGCGGCGCGGGTGAAGTGCAGCTCCTCGGCGACGGTGACGAAGGCGCGCAGGAGGCGGGGATCGAGGTGGCCGGGTGCGGGCATCCGGAGAATTTACAACGCCGGTGCGTGAATGGCCACGGAGAAGGTGTTGGACCTCCCGATCACCCCCGGGCGACGGTGGACGCATGCCGCAACCGACCCGAGCGCACCCGTCCCGTCCCACTCATCCCGCCCCGTTCCTGGCCGTCACCGCCGACACCCTGGTCGCGGCCGACTTCCGCCCCCGCACCGGGCACCGGCCGCCCGGCCCGTACCGGCGCCTCCTCTCCATGCCCGGCGCACGGGCGTTCACGACCGGGAATCTCATCGCCCGGCTGCCCATGGGCATGTTCAGCGTCAGCGCCGTCGTGATGATCGCCGGCACCCGTGGTTCGTACGCCCTCGCCGGCGCCGTCACCGCGACCGGGCTGGCGGCGACGGCACTGGTCGCCCCGTGGACCGCGCGCCTCGTGGACCGGTACGGCCAGGCCAGGGTGGCCCTGCCCGCCACCCTGATCGCCGCGCTGGGCTCCCTCGCGCTGCTGCTGTGCGTGCGGTACGGGGCACCCGCCTGGACCCTGTTCGCCGCGTACGCCGCGACCGCGACGACGCCCAACACCGGCGGCATGGCCCGTGCCCGCTGGGCCCACCTGCTGAAGGGCGACGCCGACGCGCTGCACACCGCGAACTCCTTCGAACAGGCCACGGACGAGCTGTGCTTCATGCTCGGGCCGGTCCTCGCGGCGTTCCTGTGCACCACCGTGTTCCCGGAGGCGGGCACGCTGGTGGGCGTGGTGCTGCTGGTGACCGGCATGCTGCTGTTCACCGCCCGGCGTTCGACCGAGCCGCCGGCCCGCCCGCGCCCGACGGCGAAGGCGCCCTTCCGGGCCCCGGGCATCCCGTCGCTGCTGGTGGTGTGCCTGGCGATGGGCGGGATCTTCGGCGCCATGGAGGTCGTCACCATCGCGTTCGCGGACGCACAGGGTCACCGCGCGGCCGCCGGTGTGGTCCTCGCCCTGCAGGCGGCCGGTTCCTGCGCGGCGGGCCTGGTCTACGGCGCGGTCAAGCCCGCCGGACCGGCCGAGCACCGGCTGCCGTGGTGCGTGGCCGCGATGGCCGCCCTACTGACGCTGCCGCTCCTCGCGGCCTCCCTCAGCGGCTCACTGCCGCTGCTGGCGCTCACGCTGCTGGTCGGCGGGATGGCGACGGCCCCGACGATGGTGACCACGATGACGCTGGTCCAGCACCGCACCCCGGAGGGCCGCCTGAACGAGGGCATGACCCTGGCGGTGACCGGTCTGCTCGGCGGCATCGCCTGCGGCAGCGCGGCGGGCGGCTGGACGGTGGAGCACCTCTCTCCCACCGCGGCCTACGGCGTACCGGTCACGGCGGCCGCGGCGGCCCTGCTCCTGACCCTGCTGCCGCCGCGGCGGGTTCTTCCGTGAGGGGGTGCGGGTGGCGGAGCCCCCGCGTCGCGCGGCACAGCCGCACGAAAACGACGAGGGCGACGTGGCTCGCGCTTACCGCGCGAGCCACGTCGCCCTCGTCCTCGTGGAGATGGCGGGAATCGAACCCGCGTCCAACGGTGCGGAATCAGGGCTTCTCCGTGTGCAGTCCGCTTCGATTTTCTCAGCCCCGGAGATCACGCGGACAAGTCTCCGACGGGCTCAGTCACTGTTTGGTTTCCCTCTTCACCCCGTGACCGGGATCAAGGTTTAGTCCCCTAGCTGATGCCAGGATCCGGGTCGGGAACAGCCCCGGGCTGACACTCCCTTAGTAGGAGGCTCGCTTCGCTACCTGAGATCAGGCAGCGAGGGCGAAGGCCTGCTGGGAGGAATCGCGCTTGGTGTTGGCGATTATTTTTTCGGCCTGTGGTTTACGAGATCATGGCCGCTTCCTCGACACGCTTCCCCTGCTTCGACAGCCGCTGTCGAAACCGATCATCCCCATGTTGATTTTTCAAGTCCTCCGAAGAGGGGTGCGCACCCTCTGTGGGGTGCAGGTGCCATCATACGTGAACAACACGCACGCGTGCCAGCCTATTCCGGCGGGCCTCAGGCCCGCTGCTTGCGCCGGATCGCCGAGATCGTCCGCTCCGCCTCGCGACGGTCCTGCTTCTCCCGGAGGGTCTGCCGCTTGTCGTACTCCTTCTTGCCCCGTGCCAGCGCGATCTCGACCTTGGCGCGCCCGTCCTTGAAGTAGAGCGCCAGGGGCACGATCGTGTGACCGGTCTCCTGGGACTTCGACTCCAGCTTGTCGATCTCCACGCGGTGCAGCAGCAGCTTCCGCTTGCGGCGGGCACTGTGGTTGGTCCAGGTGCCCTGGCTGTACTCCGGCACGTGCACGTTGTGCAGCCACGCTTCGTGACCGTCCAGCTGCACGAAGCCGTCGGCCAGCGAGGCCCGGCCCTGGCGCAGCGACTTCACCTCGGTGCCGGACAGCACGAGGCCGGCCTCGTAGGTGTCGAGGATCTGGTAGTCGTGCCGCGCCTTCTTGTTCTGCGCGATCAGCTTGCGCCCTTTTTCCTTAGCCATAGTGCGGTCCATTTTGGCACTACGGAGGGGCCTGGCGGAAAGCGGATTACGCGGTCGGCCCGAGCCCGCTCAGCACCGTCCGGGCCCGTCCGAGCGCGGCCGGGTCGCTCGGGTCGACCTCCAGGTCGGGCGTGATGCCCGTGCCGTCGACCCCCCGCCCGGAGGGGGTGCGGTAGTGCCCGACGGTCAGCTCGGCCACCGAGCCGTCGGGCAGCCGGCTCGGCATCTGCACCGAGCCCTTGCCGAAGGTGCGGGAGCCCAGGACGACCGCACGGCCGCGGTCCTGGAGGGCCCCGGTGAGCAGCTCGGCCGCGCTCATCGTGCCGCCGTCGACGAGCGCGACCAGGGGCCTGGTGGTGTCGCCGCCGGCCTCGGCGTGCAGTGCCCGCTGGTCGCCGTCGACGTCGTACGTGGCGACCAGGCCGCCGTCGAGGAAGGCGGAGGCGGCGGTGACGGCCTCGGTGACCAGGCCGCCGGAGTTGCCGCGCAGGTCGAGGACGACCCCGGCGTCGGACGGCACCCGGGCCACGGCCTCGCGCACCTGCTCGCCGACGCCCTTGGTGAAGGAGGCGACCTTGACGACGGTGGGGCCCTCGGCGAGCGTGCGGACGGTCACGGGGTCCGTGGACAGCCGGGCGCGGCGCACGGTCTCGGTCCACGCGCGCGTGCCGCGCTCCAGGCCCAGCCGGACGGCGGTGCCAGCGGGCTCCGGCTCGGTGTCGCCGCGCAGTATGGAGACGACCTCGGTGACGGGCCGCCCGTCGACCCGCTCGCCGTCGACGCTGCGCAGCCGGTCGCCCTCGCGGATCCCGGCGTCCGCGGCGGGTGAGCCTGAGCGCACCCTGGTCACCTGGATGCGGCCGTCGCGCTCGCGGCGCGCGGAGAGTCCGACGCCGGTGTACCGGCCGTCGAGGGCGTCCTCCAACTCCTCGTACTCGCCCTCGGAGTAGACGGCGCCCCAGCGGTCCCCGCTGCGGCTGACCGCGCGTTCGGCGGCCTCCACGGGGGACTTGCCGTCGGCCATGGCCTCGGCCGCCGCGCGGGCGACGTCGTCGTGGCGGGCCTGCTGACCGGCCGGGGCGGCCGAACGGGCCGTGCCGGGCTCGGACTTCCGCTCCGGCCCGGGGAGCGATCCGGTGGCCGCGCCCGCGACGAGCACGCTGGCGAACACCAAGGTCAGGGCGGCCCCGTGGCGCACACGACGGGGCTGACAGAACGGGTCACGACCTGACATGCCGGTGAGTCTAGGACAACGCGTAAGGGCCGCACGGTCCCTTGACCACGCGGCCCCCTTGGTATGTGTCACACCTTCAGGTACTTGCGCAACGCGAAGAACGCCGCCAACGCGGGCATCAGCAGACTCGTGGCCAGGATGAGCGGCAGCTTCGTCAGGACGGCGTCCCAGCCGATGAAGTTGATCAGGTTCAGCTTCTCGGACAGGGCGAGTCCGTGATCGATGATGAAGTACCTGGCGATCACGAGGAAGCCGCAGGCGACACCACCGCCGATCAGACCGGCGACCGCCGCCTCCATAATGAACGGCGCCTGGATGTAGAAGCCGGACGCGCCCACGAGGCGCATGATGCCGGTCTCGCGGCGCCGGCTGAACGCCGAGACGCGCACGGTGTTGACGATCAGCATCAGGGCGACCACGAGCATGAGGGCCATCACCGCGCGGGCGGCCCAGTTCATGCCGTTGAGAAGGCCGAAGAGGTTGTCCAGGATGCCCTTCTGGTCCTGCACGGACTGCACGCCGTCCCGGCCGTCGAAGGCGGTCGCGATGACCTGGTACTTCTCCGGGTCCTTCAGCTTGATCCGGTACGACTCCTGCATCTGGTCGGGAGTGAGGGAGCTGGCCAGCGGCGAGTCGCCGAACTGCTCCTTGTAGTGCTTGTACGCCTCGTCCTGCGACTCGTAGGTCACCTTCTCGACGACGGCCATCTCGTCGAGGTCGGACATGATCTGCTTCTTCTGGTCCTCGGTCACCGCGCCCTTGGCGCAGTTGGGATCGGACTCGGCGTCGCTCTTGTTGCAGAGGAAGACCGAGACGTTGACCTTGTCGTACCAGTAGCCCTTCATGTTGTTGACCTGGTCGCTCATCAGCAGCGAACCGCCGAACAGGGCCAGGGACAGGGCGACCGAGACGATGACCGCGAAGGTCATCGTCAGATTGCGGCGAAGACCGACTCCGATCTCCGAGACTACGAACTGGGCGCGCATGGCGTCTCGTTAAGCCTTTCGTTCCTCGTCGTCAGTGCTGGTAGCCGTAGACACCGCGTGCCTGGTCCCGGACGAGGCGGCCCTTCTCCAGCTCGATGACGCGCTTGCGCATCTGGTCCACGATGTTCTGGTCGTGCGTGGCCATCACCACGGTGGTGCCCGTCCGGTTGATCCGGTCGAGCAGCTTCATGATGCCGACCGAGGTCTGCGGGTCGAGGTTGCCCGTGGGCTCGTCGGCGATCAGCAGCTTGGGCCGGTTGACGAAGGCGCGCGCGATGGCGACGCGCTGCTGCTCACCGCCGGACAGCTCGCCGGGCCTGCGGTCCTCCTTGCCGCCGAGTCCGACGAGGTCGAGGACCTGCGGCACGGACTTGCGGATCTCGCCGCGGGACTTGCCGATGACCTCCTGGGCGAAGGCGACGTTCTCGCCGACCGTCTTGTTCGGCAGCAGGCGGAAGTCCTGGAACACCGTCCCCAGCTGGCGCCGCATCTGCGGCACCTTCCAGTTGGACAGGCGGGCGAGGTCCTTCCCCAGAACGTGCACCTGTCCGTGGCTGCACCGCTCCTCGCGGAGGATCAGCCGCAGGAAGGTGGACTTTCCGGAGCCGGAGGACCCCACGAGGAAGACGAACTCGCCCTTCTCGACCTCCAGGGAGACGTCCCTGAGGGCTGGGTGGCTCTGTTTGGGGTAGACCTTGGAGACGTTGTCGAATCGGATCACGGATGCACCACGGGTCGCCGGGGGTAGATGTGCGTGACCTTACGCGAACCGGGGAGCGGACCGCAGTCACCGGTCTGGGTTGCGCATCAGTTGCGTGTTTTGTCCCCGCGGGAGGGCGCGCGGGGGCCCACGGAACCTGGCACAGTGGAAGGGGAACGTTCGTGTCGTCGCGCGCGTTCTTCCGAACAGAGCCGGTGGCAAGGAGGGCGAGCGCATGACGTACGACCGGTTGGTGTGCGCGAACTGCGCGGCGCCCGTGAGTGAGGGCAGGTGCCCGGTGTGCCGGGCCAACCGCGAGCGGCTGCAGCAGGAGAGCAATTTCCTCGCGGGACTGAATCCGACGACGCTGATCGCGCTGCTGGCGGTGCTGATCGCGGCGGTGGCCCTGCTGGCCCACCAGGGCGTCTGAGAGGCCGGGAGCGGCTCTCGGCCCGCCAGGGGGCAGACAGGCGGGCCGGGAAGCGCGGAAGACGTGGAAGGGGCCCGGAGCGATGACGCTCCGGGCCCCTTCCGTCTGCGTGCGCGGTGCGTACGCGGACGGCTACCTTCAGGCAGCAGCCCCGCCGCGGCCGTTCATCAGGCGCGGCAGGAAGCGGAAGCCGATGCCTCCGGCGATCATCGTCGCGGCGCCGACCAGCAGGAACGTGGTCTCGGCCGCTCCCGTCTCGGCGAGCTCCTCACCGCTGCCCTGGGCCGCGGCGTCGGAGGAGGCCGGGGCCTCCTCGCCGGTGTCGGTCAGCGCGGAGGAACCCTCCTCCTGAGCGACGTTGTCGTTGCCGCCGCCGTCGGGGGTGGTGTTGTCGCCGCCACCGGTGCCGCCGGAGTTGCCACCGCCACCGTTGCCGCCGTTGCCACCGCCGTTGTCGCCGCTTCCGCCGCCGTTGCCGGAACCGCCGTTGTCGCCGTTGCCGCCGTTGTTACCGGCGCCACCGTTGTTGCCGTTGCCGCCGTTGTTACCGGCACCGCCGTCGTTGCCGTTGCCACCGTTGTCGCCGTTGCCGCCGTTGTTACCGGCGCCGCCGTTGTTGCCGTTACCGCCGTTGTTGCCGTTGCCGCCGTTGTTACCGGCGCCGCCGTTGTTGCCACCCTCGGTGGTGCCTTCCACGGCGCCCTCGGTGGTGCCTTCCGTGGTCCCCTCGGTGGTGCCCTCGACCACACCGGCGATGGAGCCCTCGGTGGTGCCCTCGATCACACCGGCGATGGAGCCCTCGGTCGTACCTTCGATGGTGCCCTCGGTGGTCCCCTCGGTCGTGCCTTCGGTGTCCCCCTCGCCACCCTGGACGCTGATACCGAGGTTGACACCGTCGTTGCCCGCGCCGGCGTTCACGCCGATGTCGAGCGCCGAAGCGGCACCCGCCGCGGTCAGGGAGGCACCGGCCGCGATCACGGCGCCGGCCGCTATGCGCGCGACACGGATGCGCGTCTTCTTCGTCATGTAGTTGCTACCCCCAGTAGCCGATTCAGTCGGTGAGGCCGCACTCGGGGGCCGTGATCGACGGGGGTGGCTGTGTGTGTGCTCAAGTCCCCCGGTTCACATGCGCCCCAGAAATACGCATGCCGAGCCTCACCATTCCGAATGTTCAAAGCAACGTCAAGGCCATTGCGTACGCGATGTCCAGGTACGAGACGTATGCCGGACACAAAGGGTGTGAGTGTGATGCAAAACCCAGACATCACCGGCGAACAGGCGGCAGACAAAAGGCAACCGCCGCCAGAACGGCGGCAGTTGCCTTGTCGACAAAGCGGCGACTGAGGTTCGTGCTACTTCTCCCGCTGCTTGCGCCAGCGAATACCGGCCTCCAGGAAACCGTCGATCTCGCCGTTGAACACGGCCTCGGGGTTGCCCACTTCGTGCTCCGTACGCAGGTCCTTGACCATCTGGTACGGGTGCAGCACGTACGAACGCATCTGGTTGCCCCAGGAGTTGCCCCCGTCGCCCTTGAGGGCGTCCATCTTGGCCTGCTCCTCCTGGCGGCGCCGCTCCAGGAGCTTGGCCTGGAGGACGTTCATGGCGGTGGCCTTGTTCTGGATCTGGGAGCGCTCGTTCTGGCAGGAGACGACGATGCCGGTGGGGATGTGGGTGAGGCGCACCGCCGAGTCGGTGGTGTTCACACCCTGGCCGCCGGGGCCGGAGGACCGGTACACGTCCACCCGCAGCTCGGACTCGTCGATCTCGATGTGGTCGGTCTGCTCGACCACGGGGAGGATCTCGACGCCCGCGAAGGAGGTCTGGCGGCGCCCCTGGTTGTCGAAGGGCGAGATGCGCACCAGCCGGTGCGTGCCCTGCTCGACGGACAGGGTGCCGTAGGCGTACGGCGACTGCACGGCGAAGGTGGTCGACTTGATGCCGGCCTCCTCCGCGTACGACGTCTCGTAGACCTCGGTCTTGTAGCCGTGCTGCTCGGCCCAGCGCAGGTACATGCGCTGGAGCTTCTCGGCGAAGTCGGCGGCGTCCACGCCACCCGCCTCGGCGCGGATGTTGACGAGCGCCTCGCGCGCGTCGTACTCGCCGGAGAGCAGGGTGCGGACCTCCATCTCGTCCAGCGCCTTGCGGACGGCCGTGAGCTCGGACTCGGCCTCGGCACGGGTGTCCGGGTCGTCCTCCTCCTCGGCCATCTCGAAGAGCACGCCGAGATCGTCGATCCGGCCGCGCAGGGTCTCGGCCTTCCGCACCTCGGCCTGGAGGTGCGAGAGCTTGCTGGTGATCTTCTGCGCCGCCTCCGGGTCGTCCCACAGGGAGGGCGCGGCCGCCTGCTCCTCGAGCACGGCGATGTCTGCCCTCAGCCTGTCGAGGTCCAGGACGGCCTCGATCGACTCCATGGTCGAGGAGAGGGACTTCAGCTCTTCGGATACATCGACGACTGCCACGCATCCAGCGTAACGGCTCCGTCCAGCGGTCCACGCCCGACGGGTGCGGGCGCGGGCTGCGGCGGCGGGCCGGGCCTCACGGAGTGGCCGGTGCCGAGTTCCGCGTGTCCTGGGGTCCGGTGCCGTCCTCGTCACCGCCCGTGGCCAGCCACGTACCGACGCCGATCGCCGCCACCAGGGCGACCGCGCCGGCGCCCACGGCGATCCGGCGCCGCCGCGCGGTGGCGCGGTTGCGGGCCGAGCCGGGGCGCGGGGCACCCGCGGCGCGCGGGGCGCGGGCGGTGCCGCGGGCGCCGCCGGCCAGCTCGTCCGGGGCGGGAACGCGCATCGACGTGTGGGTGTCGCGGTTGGAGTCGGCCGGCTTGGCCCCCGGCACCAGGGGCACCGCTCCCCGGCGCCGCACGGGCTGCGCCGCGGACGCGGGGGCGGCCGGGGACGCCGCGGACGCCGCCGACTCGTCGGGCGTGTCCTCCTGCTGCTCGGCGTCGGGCTCGTCCACGTCCAGCGGGGCCATCCCGGCGAGCATCGGCAGCAGCTCGCGCAGCCGGGCGCTCAGCTCGGAGGCGCGCAGCCGGGAGGCGGGAGCCTTGGCGAGGCACTGGACCAGGAGCTGCCACAGCTCGTCGGGGATGCCGGGGAGCGGGACCACGGTCTCGGTCACGTGGCGGCGCAGCACCGCGCCGGGGTGGCCGCCGCCGAACGGCGTGAAGCCGGCGAGCAGCTCGTAGAGCACCGTGGCCAGCGCGTAGATGTCGACCGCCGCGCGCGGGGGCAGGCCCTCGACGATCTCCGGGGCGAGGTAGTCGGGGGTGCCGATGATCTTCGTGGCGCGGGTGCGGCGCGGGGTGTCGATGAGCTTGGCCACCCCGAAGTCCGTCAGCAGCGCCGGGTGCGAGCCGCCGGGGCCGAGCGGGCCCTGCATGTCGAGCAGCACGTTCTCGGGCTTGACGTCGCGGTGCACGACCCCCGCGGCGTGCGCGGCGGCCAGTCCGTCGGCGACGTCGGCGACGACGGCGACCGCGGCCTCGGGCGCCAGGCGGCGCTCCCGGTCGAGGCGGGTGCGCAGGTCGGTGCCCCGGACCAGGTCCATGACCAGCGCGAGGTCGTTGCCGTCGACCACCAGGTCGCGCACGGAGACGACGTGCGGGTGCTCCAGTCCGAGCAGGGCGGTGCGCTCCTGCACGAAGCGGGAGACGAGTTCCTGGTCGGACGCCAGGTCCTCGCGCAGCAGCTTGATCGCGACGGGTCCGTCGGGACCCTCGCCCAGCCACACCGTGCCGGCGCTGCCCCGTCCGAGGATCTGGTGGGCGGTGTACCGGCTGCCGATCTTCCGTGCCAAGACTGCTCCTACCGACGCGTGTTGCGCCTAAAAGTACGCGTCCCAGGAGCCGACCTTCACGGCGGAGGCGGAAATCACCCTCCGGATGTCGACAAGTCTCCAGACTCGGCCCGCGCCGGAGAGACTCAGCCTCCGCCGGAGCCGCCCAGGTCCCCGATCCAGTCGGTCACGGTGGTGAACCAGTCGGTGAGCTGGTCCCAGTAACCCTTGCCGGTGCCGATCCAGTCCTGCAACGGGCTCAGTTCCCAGATCAGCCAGCTGGCCACGAACAGGATGACGAGCGTGAACAGGCATCCCTTGAGGCAGCCGAGGCCCGGGATGCGCATCGGGTTGGCGCCGCGCTGCCGGGGCGGCCTGGGCTCGCGCCGGGGCGGCTGCGGCTCGGGCGTGGGCGGCGGGGCGTACCGCTGCGGCTGGGGGCGCTGCTGGGGCTGGGGCTGCGGGGTGGCGTAGCGCTGCGGCTGTTGCTGCTGCGGGTAGCCGTAGCCGGGCTGCTGGGGCGGCGGGGCCTGGCGCGGCTGCTGCGGCGGGCGGGAGACCTGCCGCTGGGGGCGGCGGCGCAGCGGGTCCTGGTTCGGGTCGAGGTACTGGACCTGCGTCTGCTCGTTGCGGTCGCGGGCGGCGCGCAGCTGGTTCTGCCAGGGGTGCGGGTCCTCGGGGCCGCCCTGTCCCGGGGCGCCCGGCGGCACCGGCGGCATGACGGCGGTGGGGTCGGGGGCGCCCGCGGCGTTGCCGGTCTGCGGCAGGACGCTGGTCGCGCCGTTGGGGTCGTAGGCGCCGCTCGGGCTCTGCGCGTTGTGCGGCAGCACCTGCGTCGGGTCGGCGGCACCGGGGGCGTCCGGGACCTGCGCGGGCGCCGGGTCGGGGGCCAGGAGCGCGCCCACGTTCTCGGCGGCGCCGATCTGGGCGCTGTTCGCGTGCACGCCGATGCCCTCGGCGACGACGCGCAGGCCGCGGGCGAGGTTCTCGGCGCTGGGCCGTTCGTCGGGGTTCTTGCGCAGGCAGCGCTCGATGACCGTCCACAGCGGGTCGGGGACGGTGGAGGGGCGGCGCGGTTCGGCGCTCAGGTGCTGGTGCAGCACCTCCAGGGCGGAGCCACCGCCGAACGGGGGACGGCCGGTGACCAGCTCGTAGAGCAGGATGCCGGCGCCGTAGACGTCGACGGCGGAGGTCTGCGGGCGGCCCTCGGCGGACTCCGGCGCCACGTAGGCGGGCGTGCCGACGAACTCGTGGGTGCGGGTGAGGCCGGGCGAGTCGGCGAGGCGGGCGATGCCGAAGTCGGTGAGCATCGGGTGCATCTCGCCGCCGGTCTGCTTCAGCAGGACGTTGGCCGGCTTCAGGTCGCGGTGGACGACGCCGTCGGCGTGGCTGGCGGCGAGGGCGTCGGCGATCTGCGCGGTGAGCAGGGCCGCGGCGACCGGGGTGAGCGGCCCGTTTTCGCGCAGGTAGCGGTGCAGGTCCGGACCGTCGATGAGGTCCATGACGAGGGCCAGCAGCTCGCCCTCGACGACCAGGTCGCGGACCCGGACGATGTTGGGGTGGGTGAGCCGGAGCAGGACGGAGCGCTCGCGCAGGAAGCGCATCACGATGTCGGCGTCGCTCGCGAGCTCTTCCTTGAGGACCTTGATCGCGACGGTCTCGCCGGGCTGTCCGGCCACGGCCGCCTCGGCGCCCGCGGTCTCGCGCTGGCGGGCGCGCCAGACCGTGCCCGTGGCGCCGCGGCCGAGGGGCTCCTCGAGGAGGTACTTGCTGCCTACCGGCCGCACGTCATGCGCTCCTAGTTGCTTGCTGGCTGTTCGGACCCACTGTTCCAGAACCGGTCGGTCCCAGTCGGACCCAACTGTAGTGCCGCCCTCCGGGCCACGTTCGAAGGAAAGACGCTCGACCCGGTCCCTTGGTTGCCGCTGCCCGCACGTGAGCGATCTCAAGCGGACGGCATTCGATCATCCGCAGGGCACCCGTCAGGCATTTTTGGGGGCAGAGCCGACCAATCAAGATCATTTGACGGCGGGAGACGGGCGCGTTGTCAGTGGCAGGTGCGAGGATGCGTGCAGTACTGGCCGACGTGCTCGTGTGACGGTGGGGGAAGTCCGCGGTGGGGGACCGTGGTGACGGCTTCTGTCCTGGCGTGCGGGCGCCCGCGCGAAGGGACCGCTTACGGCGATGCAGATCCGGCTGACCGTCGTAGACCCGCTGGGCCCGCATGCTTCGGCTGCCCCGGCCGCTTCGGCCGCTTCCGTGGGGGAGCGCGGCGCGCGGTGTGACGTACTCGTCACCGCTCCGGCCGGCACCGCCCTGGCCGCGGTCGCCTCCGCGCTGTCCGCCGCGCTCCCCGGCGAGGGCCCGGGCTCCGGCCAGGTGGTGCTGTACGCCGGTGCGCAGCGCCTGGACGCCCAGCGCAGCACCCTGGGCGAGCCCCCGCTGATCGACGGCGCCGTGCTCTGCCTGGGCGCCCCGGGCGAGCCCGACCCGCACACCGAGCCGGCGGACGTCCCCGCCCAGCTCCACGTGGTCGCGGGCCCCGACGCGGGCGGCGTCCACCTCCTGCACGGCGGCCAGATCCGGCTCGGCCGCTCCGCCGACGCCGATGTCGCCCTCGACGATCCGGACGTCTCCCGGATGCACTGCGCCGTGACCGTGGGTCCCGACGCCCGCGTCTCGGTCGCCGACCTCGGCTCCACCAACGGCACCACCCTGGACGGCACCCGCGTGGGCGACCGCCCGGTCCGCTTCCCGCCGGGCGCGCTGCTGCGGATCGGCGAGTCGGCCCTGCGGCTGGTGCCGGTGCCGCCGGCGGCCGAGGCGCGGGTGGAGACGACACCGGACGGGGAGGGCCACGTACGGCTGACCGGGCACCGGACGCCCTCGTCGGGCGCCGGGGACGGCGACGCGGTGGCCCACGCGCGCGTGGCCGACGGGGCCGAGGGGCAGGCGCGCGACGCGGATGCCCGCTCCCGCGCGTCGGGCCCGGCGCACTCCCCCGCGGACCGGCCGGCCGGACCGGACGGACCGACGGGGTTCGCCCGGGCGACCGGTGCGGTCGGTGGGGACGGGCGCCTGACCGGTACGGCGGAGGGGAGCCCCCAGGACACCGCACGCCACGGCACCGGACCGGACGGCACGCCCCGGCCCCAGGGCCGCACCCACCACGCGTACGGCACCTCGGGGTACGAGACGGGCCGGGGTCCCGTCGAGCCGCCGCAGGTTCCCGGCCAGGGCGGGGCGCCCCGCATCGAGAGCCACGGCACCGGCCCCACGGCGGGGCTGCGCCGACAGTCCCCCGCCGGGGGCGAGACACACGGCGGCGTCCGGGGCGCGGGGGCGTACGCGACCGGCGGGTCCGGCGCGGGCGCGCCCCACCCCGGCGGGTCCGGCGCGGGCGACCACGGCGCACCGGCCCCGCGGGCACACGGCCAGCACCCGCCCGGCGGGGACGACCGGTACGACGCGGGGCCCTCCGCACCGGGCGCGGCCCGTACCGACACGGCCGGCGCCGGCACCCCCCGCACCGGCGGCACCGGCCCCGGCGACTACGGCACTCCGGCCCCGCGGACGACCGGCCGGGGCGCGACCGGTGCGGACACGGCCGGTGAGGGCGCTCCGGGCGCCCGCTCCGGGCGCAAGGGGACTCCCCCGCGCGGTACCGACGTGCCGCAGGAGGTGCGCAGGCGCGGTGGGATAGGGGCGTGGGCGCGGCGGCTGGCCGGCGGGCGCGGAGCCGCTCCGGAGTCCCCGGTGTCCGGCACGTACGCGCGCGACGGGGCGGGGCCCGGGCCGGCACCGGCGGCCCCGTCCGGCACCTCGCACGCCCCGGAGACCTGGCCGGACCCCGCCTCGCTGCTGCTGACGGCGCTGGGACCGGGACCTCGGCTGTGGGAGCGCGGCCCGGGCCACCCGGAGGCGCTCACCGTGCGGCTCGGTACGGCCGATCGGGTGGTGCCCGGCGGCGACGCCCCGCTGCCCGCCGTGCCGGTGACCGCCGATCTGCGCGAGGTCGGCGCACTCGGCCTCGCGGGCCCGCGGGAGCGGCTCACCGGGCTGGCCCGTTCGGTGCTGGCGCAGCTCGCCGCGCTGCACTCCGCGGACACCCTGGAGATCGTCCTGATCAGCGCGGACCGTTCCCGTCCGCTCGCCGAGCGGACGGCCGAGTGGTCCTGGCTGGGCTGGCTGCCGCAGGTGCGCCCGGGACACGGCCAGGACTGCCGCCTGCTGCTCGCCCACGACCGCGAACAGGCCACCGCCCGCGCCGCCGAACTGCTCCGCCGCCTGGACGACCGCCTCGCGGACGAGGCCCGGTCCGGAGCACGCCCCCGAGGCACGGTCACGGAGAGGGCCACGGACACGGCGGCGGCCACGGGCACCGTCCGCCCGCAGCCCTCCTGGGCACGGCCCGACGACCCCGGCACCGACCCCTCCGGCGGCTTCACCGGGCCGTACACGGTGGTCGTCGTGGACGGCGACCCCGGCGGTGCCGACGTACGCGAGGCGGTGGCGCGGCTGGCCCTGGAGGGCCCGCGGGCCGGTGTCCACGTCGTGTGCCTCGCCGAGACGGCCGCCGCCTCCCCCACCTCCCCGGTGACGCGGACGTACGAGGCGGCCTGCGCGGTGTCGCCGGTGTTCCGGGAGTGCGGTGCCGTGGCGCTGCTCAGCGGCGACGTGGCGACGACCCTGCGCCTGCTGCGCGTCGCCCGCACGGGCACGAACGCGTCCCCGGCCGCCCCCGCCGGTCCGGTCGGTCACGGCACCCTCGGCACGGTGGACGCCGTGTCCCTGCCCTGGGCCGAGCGGTTCGCGCGCGCCCTGGCCCCGCTGCGCACCGACACCGCCACCGGCGGCGAGCGGCACACGCGCGTCTCCGCGCCGCTGCCCCAGACGGCCCGGCTCCTCGACGAGCTGGGCCTGGCCCGGGCCACCCCCGCCTCCCTGATGGCCCGCTGGGCCGCCGCGGCGGACGACACGCAGTCCCTCGGCGGACGCGCTCAGGCGGTGCTGGGCGCCGGTCCGCGCGGCCCCGTCCCGGTCGACCTGGCCGCCGAGGGCCCGCACCTGCTGATCGAGGGACCGCCCGGCAGCGGCCGGACCGAGCTGCTGCGGGCGCTCGTCGCCTCACTCGCCTCCGCCGAGCGCCCCGACCGGCTCGGCGTCGTCCTCATGGACGGCCGCGACAGCGTGAGTTCGGGCGGCGCCCACGGCGAGGGCCTGCGCGTGTGCACGGACGTACCGCACGTCACCACGCACCTCACCGCCAACGACCCCGTGCGCATGCGGGAGTTCGCCCAGTCCCTGAGCGCCGAGCTGAAGCGGCGCGCCGAGCTGCTCGGGCGGTCGGACTTCACCGAGTGGCACACCGGGCGGGAGCTGTCGGGCCGGCTCGTCGCCCAGCGCACCCCGACGACCACGGGGCCCGCGCCGGTCTCCGACTCCGGGGACGTCGAGTCCCCGCCCAGCTCCACCCTGCGGCTTCGCCCGGCCGCCGCCAGGCGCCGGACGGGTCCCGTCCCGCCGCTCCCCCGCCTCGTCGTGGTCGTCGACGACCTCGACGCCCTGGTGACGCCCCCGCTCGGCTCCCCCGGGCGGCCCGCGGCGGGCTCGGTGATGCGGGCGCTGGAGGCCGTCGCGCGGGAGGGCGAGCGGCTCGGCGTCCACCTGGTGGCCGCCACCGCGCCGGGCGGCCGTACGGACCGTACCGAGCCCGCCCTGCGCGCGACCCTGCGCATCACGCTGGACGCCACGGCGCCGGGCCCGGACGAACCGGCCCCCGGACGCGGGCGCTTGACCCGCCCCGACGGTCACGTCACCGCCTTCCAGGGCGGCCGCGTCACCGGCCGCATCCCGCGCACGGCGACCCTGCGCCCCACGGTGGTCCCGCTGGAGTGGCACCGCATGGGCGACCCGCCCACCCGCCGCCCCGTACGCGAACTGGGCAACGGGCCCACCGACTTGGCGCTGCTGGCCAGCGCGCTGGAGCGGGCGGCCCGGGAGGTCTCGGCGGCGGAGGTCCCGTCACTCCTGTAACGCCCGTGCCCACCCGGCCCGTCCGGCGGCCGGGGACGAGGCAGTCCGGGCCGGAGCGGGGGCCCGGGGGCGGCGGTCCCGAGACGCCCGCACCGACGCCGGACGCCTGATCATGGTCACGACGCGGTCACGATCCCCCCGTTGACCGCGGACGCGCCCTTGCCGCCCTCACCCCCCTGGCGTACACCAGAGCGCACTGGACAGCGCCGAGCGTTCGACGAGGAACGAAGAACGGGGCAGTGATGCGCACGAGCAGCACCTTCCGGACACGCGGAACCGTCAAGAGGACCACCCGGGCCGCCGCCGCCCTCGCCGCGGGAGCACTCGCGCTCTCGCTCACCGCGTGCGGCGGGGACGACGACAACGGCAGCGACGACAGCGGCGACAAGGGCGGGGGCACCAAGCAGCCGGCCACCTCCGTCACCCTCCCGAAGCTGGACGGCGAGAGCCTGGAGGTCGCCGCCGTCTGGACCGGCACCGAGCAGGAGAACTTCAAGAAGGTCCTCACCGAGTTCGAGAAGCGCACCGGCGCCAAGGTGACCTTCGTGCCCGCCCAGGACCCGATCATCAACTTCCTCGGCTCGAAGATCGCGGGCGGCGCCCCGCCGGACGTGGCGATGCTCCCGCAGCCCGGCGCCATCAAGCAGGCCGTGGACAAGGGCTGGGCCAAGCCGCTGGGCGCCGAGGCGACCAAGGAACTCGGCGAGAACTACTCGCAGGGCTGGCAGGACATAGGCAAGGTCGGCGGCAAGCAGTACGGCGTGTACTACAAGGCCGCCAACAAGTCGCTGATCTGGTACAACGCCCAGGTCTTCGAGAACGCGGGCGCCGCCGAGCCGAAGACCTGGGACGAGCTGCTCGACACGGCCCAGACGGTCTACGACTCCGGTGTCACCCCGTTCTCCGTGGGCGGCGCGGACGGCTGGACGCTCACCGACTGGTTCGAGAACGTCTACCTCTCGCAGGCGGGCCCGGAGAAGTACGACCAGCTCGCCCAGCACGAGATCAAGTGGACGGACCCGTCCGTGAAGCAGGCCCTGACCACCCTCGCGGAGATCTGGGGCAAGAAGGACTTCGTCGCGGGCGGCGCCTCCGGCGCGCTCCAGACGGAGTTCCCGGCCTCGGTGACGCAGACCTTCACCGGTGGCGACCAGCCCAAGGCGGGCATGGTCTACGAGGGCGACTTCGCCCAGGTCAACATCGGCGAGACCAAGGCGAAGGTCGGCACGGACGCGAAGGTGTTCCCCTTCCCGGCGGTGGGCGACACCGCGCCGGTGGTGTCCGGCGGCGACGCGGCCGTGGTCCTCAAGGACTCCAAGGCGGCGCAGGCGCTGGCCACCTGGCTGGCCTCGCCGGACGCGGCGGCGATCCAGGCGAAGCTCGGCGGGTTCCTCTCGCCCAACAAGAGCATCGACTCCTCGGTGTATCCGAACGAGGTGCAGAAGAAGATCGCCGAGGCGCTGGTCGCGGCCGGTGACGACTTCCGCTTCGACATGTCGGACCAGGCCCCGCAGGCCTTCGGCGGCACCCCCGGCAAGGGCGAGTGGAAGGCGCTGCAGGACTTCCTGAAGAACCCGAAGGACGTCGCGGGCGCCCAGGCGAAGCTGGAGGCGGACGCGGCCGCCGCCTACGGGGGCTGAGGCCATGACGTCGGCCACGGCGACGGGAACCGGCCAGGCCCCCCAAGGCCCGCCGGTCCCCGCCGCCCCCAAGTCGCGCAGGAGCGTGACCGGCACCCGCAGGTCCGTGGCGGCGCTGTTCGTGCTGCCCGCCCTGGTGCTGCTCGGCGCGCTCGTGGTCTACCCGATCGGGTACTCGCTGATCCGCAGCTTCTACGACCAGTCCGGCGACTCCTTCGCCGGGTTCGACAACTACGAGACGCTGTTCACCGACGACGGCATCCGCACCGCCCTGAAGAACAACATCATCTGGGTGGTGTTCGCGCCGACGGTCGCCACCGCGCTGGGTCTGATCTTCGCGGTGCTGACCGAACGCATCCGCTGGGGCACGGCGTTCAAGCTGGTCGTCTTCATGCCGATGGCGATCTCGATGCTCGCCGCCGGCATCATCTTCCGCCTGGTGTACGACCAGGACCCGGACAGGGGCGTCGCCAACGCGGTGTGGGTCGGGGTGCACGACACGTTCGCCGAGTCGTCCGCGTTCCCGAAGGCGCACCCGGGCCGCGACTCGCCGCTGAAGCCCGCCGGCGGGGGCGCGTTCATCACGAAGCAGCCGGTGAGCGCGGGCGCCCCGGTCGTCCTGCCCCTGGTGGGCGTCGCCCCCGACCTGATGCCCGACGGAGCGAAGAAGGCCGCGACCGCCGAGCCCGCGGACGGGAAGGTCACCGGCACCACCTGGCAGGACTTCACCCGCGGCAAGGGCGTCGGCAAGCTCGGCGGCGTCGACGCGGCCGAGCTGGGCTACGCCGGGATGAAGATCGAGGCGGTCAAGGACGGCGAGGTCGTGGCGTCGACCACGGCGGCCGGGGACGGCACCTTCACGCTGCCCGCGGCGGCGGACGGGGCGCTGCTCAGGCTGCCCGCCGACAACTTCAAGGAGCCGTACAACGGCCTGAACTGGCTCGGCCCCTCCCTGGTCACCCCGGCGATCATCGGATCGTACGTATGGATGTGGGCGGGCTTCGCGATGGTGCTGATCGCGGCCGGACTGGCGGGCATGCCCCGCGAGCTGCTCGAAGCCGCCCGGGTGGACGGCGCCAACGAGTGGCAGGTCTTCAGACGGGTCACGGTGCCGCTCCTCGCACCCGTCCTCGCGGTCGTGGTCGTCACCCTGATGATCAACGTGCTGAAGGTCTTCGACCTGGTCTTCATCATCGCCCCGGGCTCCTCCCAGGACGACGCGAACGTGCTCGCCCTGGAGCTGTACCGCAAGGGCTTCGCCTCGGACCAGCCGGGCGTCGCCAGCGCCATCGCGGTGTTCCTGCTGCTCCTGGTCATCCCGGTGATGTGGTTCAACGTACGGCGACTTCGGCGGGAGGTGCGGCGATGACCGCGGACACGGGTTCCCTCACCGCCCGGCGGACGCTCGGGTCCCGGCTCACCGAGGCCGTCAGCGGCGGTCTCGTCCGGGTGTTCCTGATCGTGGTCGGCCTGTTCTGGCTGGTCCCGACGATCGGGCTGCTGCTGTCCTCGCTTCGCACGCCCGAGGACATGGCGGCCGAGGGCTGGTGGAAGGTCTTCACCGAGCCCTCGCAGCTCACCTTCCAGAGCTACGAGGAGCTGCTGAAGAACGGCGACATCACCTCCTCCCTCCTCAACACCGCGCTGATCACCGTCCCCGCGACCGTCCTGGTCGTGGTCATCGGGGCCCTGGCCGGATACGCCTTCGCGTGGATGGACTTCCCGGGCCGCGACTGGTGGTTCCTGGCGGTGGTCGGGCTGCTCGTGGTACCCGTGCAGGTCGCCCTGATCCCGATCGCCGAACTCTTCGGCAAGATCGGCCTGTTCGGCTCGATGCTCGGCGTGATCCTCTTCCACGTCGGTTTCGGACTGCCCTTCGCGGTGTTCCTGCTGCGGAACTTCTTCGCGGAGATCCCGAGGGAGCTGCTGGAGGCGGCCCGCCTGGACGGCGCCGGTGAACTGCGGCTGTTCGTCCGGGTGGTGATGCCGCTCGGCGGGCCCGCGATCGCCAGCCTGGGCATCTTCCAGTTCCTGTGGGTGTGGAACGACATGCTGGTCGCGCTGATCTTCTCGGACTCCGACAGCCAGCCGATCACGGTAGCCCTGCAGACGCAGGTACGGCAGTTCGGCAACAACATCGACGTGCTGGCACCGGGCGCGTTCATCTCCATGGTGATCCCGCTGGCCGTGTTCTTCGCGTTCCAGCGGCAGTTCGTCTCCGGCGTCATGGCGGGCGCCGTCAAGTAACCGCCTCGACACCACCCTTGAGGGGGCGGGCCGGTCTCCGGTCCGCCCCCTCATCCGTACGGGCACAACGTCCCCCGAATGCCCCGGGGACCGTAACCAACCCGCTCCGCGGGACGTTGCCGGGCCGAACGCCCGCACCGATCCCGCCGACCGATGGATGTCCCCGTGCCCAGGTTCAGTGTCATCGTTCCCGCGTACCAGGTGCAGGCCTATCTGCACGCGTGCCTGGAGTCGGTGCTGGCCCAGTCGTACCCGGACTTCGAGGTGATCGTGGTCGACGACTGCTCGCCGGACGCCTGCGGCGCGATCGCCGACGAGTTCGCGGCCCTCGACCCGCGCGTCCGCGTCCTGCGCCTGCCGCGCAACGAGGGCCTGGGCCCCGCCCGCAATGCCGGGATGGACCGGGCGGGCGGCGACTACCTGGTCTTCCTCGACGGCGACGACACCCTCACCCCGCACGCGCTGCGCGGCATCGCCGACCGGATCAAGGAGACGGGCGAGCCGGACGTCCTGGTCTACGACTACGCGCGCACGTACTGGACCGGTGAGACGGTGCGCAACCGGGCCGCCGCGCACCTCACCGAGCAGGGCCCGGCGCCGTTCCGGCTCAGCGACCGGCCGGGGCTGCTGGAGCTGCTGATGGTGGCCTGGAACAAGGCGGTGCGGCGGGAGTTCGCCGAGCGCGAGGGGCTCGCCTTCCCGCCGGGCTACTACGAGGACACCCCGTGGACGTACCCGGTGCTGATGACGGCGGGCTCCATCGCCACCCTGGACCGGGTCTGCGTCCACTACCGGCAGCGCCTGCGGGGCAGCATCCTGGGCACGCCGAGCGAGCGGCACCTGGACGTCTTCACACAGTACGACCGCGTCTTCGCGTTCCTGGAGTCGCGCACGCAGACGCACCCGGAGGCGCGCGAGGAGCTGGCCCGCTGGCGGCCGGTCCTGTACCGCCGCATGGCCGACCACCTCACGACGGTGTACACCCGCCCCGACCGCCTCCCGCGCTCCCTGCGCGCCGAGTTCCTGCGCCGGGCCCGCGTGCACTGCCGCCGCTACCGGGTCTCCGGCGCCCGGGCTCCGCTGCCCGTCCGTCTCCGCCACGCCCTGCTCCGCCTCGGCCTGCGCCGCACCTACGGGGCGCTGCGCCTCGCCTCCGCCCTGCGCCGCCGCACGGCGAAGGTCACCGCGGGGCTGCTGCGCGCCGCCCGCACCGGCGCCCTGCGCCTGCACTACCGCCTCCAGCGCTGCCTCCCGCTCCGCGCCGACCGTGCCGTCTTCGCCGTCGAGGGCGACCGGGGGTACGGCCGCGACCCGGGCGCCCTGGAGGAGGCGTTCCGCCGCCTCGCGCCGCACGTGCGCACGGCGTGGGCCGCCGACCCGGTGCTCCACCACACCGTGCCGCCCGGCACGCGCCGGCTGACCCCGGGCACGGCCGCCCACTGGACCGCCCTGGCCCGCTCCCGCTACCTGGTGTGCGACGCCGCCTTCGGCGCGGGCCTGGTCAGGCGCCGGGGGCAGGTCCTGGTCCAGACGCAGACCGGGACCCCGCTGGGGCACATGGGCCTGGACCTCCAGGAGCACCCGGCCGCCGCGCGCGGCACCGACTTCGCCCGGCTGCTGCGCGAGGCCGGCACCTGGGACTACGTGGTCTCCGCCAACCGCCACTCCACCCTGACCTGGGAACGGGTGCACCCCGGCGGCTGGACCACCCTGGAGTACGGCCAGCCGCGCACCGACGTCCTCCAGCGGGCGACGGCGGCGGACGTGGCCCGGCTGCGCGAGACCCTCGGCATCCCCGAGGGCACGGTCGCGATCCTGTACGCGCCCGCCCACCGCGACTACCGGCGCACCCAGCGCTCCGCCCTGGACCTGCAGCGCGTCGTGCGCCGGCTCGGCCCGCGCTTCATGGTGCTGGCCCGCGCCCACCCCCGGCACGGCGGCCCGCTCGCCGCGTCCGGCGGCCGGGTCCTCGACGTCACCGGCCACCCGCACGTGGAGTCGCTGAGCCTGGCCTCGGACGCCCTGGTCACCGACTACTCGTCCCTGATGTTCGACTACGCGGGCCTGGACCGTCCGATCGTGCTCCACGCCCACGAGCGGGAGGCGTACGAGGCGGCCCGCGGCACCTACGTCGACCTGCGCTCCTTCCCGCCGGGCGCGATCGCGCGGGACGAGGACGAGCTGATCGGCCTGTTCGCCAGCGGCGAGTGGCACGGCGCCCGGTCGGCGCGGCTGCGGGCCGCCTTCCGCGAGCGGTTCTGCCCCTACGACGACGGCCGCGCCGCCGAGCGCGTGGTGCGCCGGGTCGTGCTGGGCGAGTCGGACCTGCCGCCGGTCGTGCCGCTCGCCGAGCGCCGCCCCGCGCCCTCGGCCGCGGCCGTCCTCGCCCGCACCCCGCTGGCCACGGTGCCGCAACCCGCGGGGCCCCGCACCGTCACCGACAGCCTCTGACCGCCGTTTGCCCACGGGGAGTTCCCCCCTGGTACCGGGACGAGTCGGACCAGGACCACGAGAGAAAGAGCAGTATGCCCCGCTTCAGCATCATCGTCCCGTCCCATGGGGTCGCGGGGCGGCTCTCCCAGGCACTGGACTCGGTCCTCGGCCAGTCCTTCGGCGACTTCGAGCTGATCCCGGTCTGCGACGGCCCGGACGGCACCGCGGCGGACGTCGCCGGGGAGCACGCCGAGCGGGACTCCCGGGTGACGCCCGTGCACTCGCCGCCGTCGGCCGGTCTGGCCGGGGCGCGCAACGCCGGGATGCGGGCGGCGACCGGCGCGTACCTGCTGTTCCTCGACGGCGACGACGTCCTCGTGCCCGGGGCGCTGACGGCCCTGGACGCACGCCTCGCGGACACCGGCGGCGTCGATGTCCTCTACTTCGAGTACGAGCGCGTGCCCTGGTGGGAGGGCGAGACCACCAACCCGGCCGCCCCGCTGCTGGCGAAGGCCCCGGACGGCGCCTTCACCCCCGACCGCGCCCCGCAGCTGACCGGCGTGCACCTGCCCGCCTGGAGCGCGGTCCACCGCCGCACCTTCCTCACCGAGCGCCGGCTGGACTTCCCCGCCGGGCACTACACGGACATCGGCTTCGGTGCCCGGGTCGCGGCCCGCGCCGAACGGGTGGCGGTGCTGCGCGAGGTGGTCGTACGGCACCGGGTGCGGCGGCAGGGCAACCGGCTGAACCTGCCCGGCGAGCACCACGCGGACCTGCTCGACCAGGCCGAGCTGGCGCTCGCGCACGCCGCCGGACTCGGCCTGCCGCCCGAGCGGCGCGGACCGCTGTTCGAGCAGCTCTTCGCGGCGGTCCTGAAGACCGCCACCCACCCCCGGCGCCTGACCCGGCGCGAGCGCCGCGTCTTCTACCGCCGGGCGAGCCGCCTCTACCGGCGCCACCGCCCCGCGGGCTACCGGCCACCGGGCGGACGGCTCGGCGTGCAGCACCGGCTGCTGGCGTCGGGGTCGTACGCGGGCTTCCGCGCGCTGCGCACCGCCAACCGCGCGGCGACCGCCCTGCTGCGCCGCCTGCCGTGGCCGCGGGGGCTGCGCACCCGCCTGCGCTACCGCCGCCACCTGCGCCGCCCGCTGGACCCGAACCTCGTCGTGTACTGCGCCTACTGGGGCCGCGGCTACGCCTGCAACCCGGCCGCGATCCACGCCAGGGCCCGCGAACTCGCCCCGCACCTGAAGTCGGTGTTCCTGGTCGAGCCGGACCAGGCGCACACCGTGCCGGAGGGCGTCGACCACGCCGTCATCGGCAGCCACCGGTACTGGGAGGTGCTGGCCCGCGCCACGTACCTGGTGAACAACGCCAACTTCGCCGAGGGCGTCGTCAAGCGCCCCGGCAGCGTGCACGTGCAGACCCAGCACGGCACGCCGCTGAAGACGATGGGCGTGGACCAGTCGACGTACCCGGTGGTGGCGGCGGCCACGGGCAGCTTCAGCAAGCTGCTCGGCCGGGTGGACCGCTGGGACTTCAACCTGTCCGCCAACCGGCACTCCACTCAGATGTGGGAGCGCGCCTTCCCGGGCTCCTACGAGCACCTGGAGTACGGCTATCCGCGCAACGACGTCTACTGCACGGCGACCGCCGAGGACGTGGCCCGCGTCCGGCGCGAACTGGGCGTCCCGGAGGGGAGGACGGCGGTCCTGTACGCGCCCACGCACCGGGACTGGGAGACCGGCTTCGGCGCGGGCGGCCTGGACCTGGAGGCGTTCTGCGAGGCGGCCGGCGAGGACGTGGTGGTGCTGCTGCGCGCCCACTACTTCTACGACCGGGGCGGCAGCCGGGAACGCACCGGCCGGATCATCGACGTGACCGCGCACCGCTCCTCCGAGGACGTGTGCCTGGCCGCGGACGCGCTGGTCACCGACTACTCGTCCATCATGTTCGACTACGCCAACCTGAACCGCCCGATCGTCGTGTACGCCGAGGACTGGGACGTCTACCGGGAGACCCGCGGCGTCTACTTCGACCTGATGGCGGCGCCCCCGGGTCCGGTGGCGCGCACGCCGGAGGAACTGGCCCGCGTCTTCGCCGACGGCACCTACGCGGGCCCGGAGTCGACGGCACTGCGGGCCGCCTTCCGGGAGCGGTTCTGCGAGTTCGACGACGGCCGGGCCGCCGAGCGCGTCGTGCGCCGGGTGCTGCTCGGCGAGCCGCCCGAGGCGCTGCCGCCCGTGATCCCGCTCGCGGAGCGCGTCCCGGCCCCCGCCGCCACCCTCGTAAGGAGCTGACCCCGCCGTGCCCCGCTTCAGCGTCATCGTCCCCTGTTTCAAGGTGCAGGGCTTCCTGCGCGAGTGCCTCGACTCGGTCCTGGACCAGTCCTTCCGGGACATCGAGGTGATCGCCGTCGACGACTGCTCCCCGGACGGCTCGGGGGCGATCCTGGACGAGTACGCGGCCCGCGACGAGCGGGTGCGCGTGCTGCACCTGGAGGAGAACGTCGGCCTCGGCCGGGCCCGCAACGCCGGGCTGCCGCACGCCACCGGCGACTACCTCTTCTTCCTCGACAGCGACGACACCCTCACCCCGGGCGCCCTGCGCGCCATGGGGGACCGGCTCGCGGAGACCGACGACCCGGACGTGCTGGTCTTCGACTACGCGCGCACCTACTGGTGGGGCGGCACCCGCCGCAACGTCCTGGCCCGGGTGCTCGCGGAGGCGGGCGACGGCACGTTCACGGCGGCCGGCCACCCCGAGATCCTCGACCTGTTGATGGTGGTGTGGAACAAGGTCTACCGGCGCGACTTCGTCGAGCGGGAGGGCTTCACCTTCCCGCCCGGCTACTACGAGGACACGCCCTGGACCTTCCCGGTGATGTTCAGCGCGGAGCGGATCGCCGCACTGGACCGGATCTGCCTGAACTACCGCCAGCGCCGCCAGGGCAACATCCTGTCCACCACCAGCCGCAAGCACTTCGACGTCCACGCGCAGTACGAGCGGGTCTTCGCCTTCCTCGACGCCCGCCCGGAGCTGGCGGCCCGGTGGCGGCCGTTCCTGCACGCCAAGATGGGCGAGCACTGCCTGGACATCCTGTCCAAGCCGGACCGGCTGCCGCCGTCCGACCGGGCCGAGTTCTTCCACCGCACCGCCGAGATGTTCCGCGCGCACCGGCCCGAGGGCGCGGCGGCTCCGGCCGAACTCAGGGTGCTGGAGGGGTCGTACGCCGCCTACCGGTTGCGCCGGCAGTCCGGGCGGGCGGCCCGGGAGGCGGAGCGCCGGACCCGGCAGGCGCGCGGCGCGGTCGCGGCGCGGGCCCGCCGGGTCGCCGCCGCGCTCCCCCGCCGCTCCCTGGACCCCGGCCTCGTCGTGTACTCGGCGTTCTCCCACCGGGGCGTGCTCGGCGACCCCGCCGCGATCCACCGCGCCGCCCGTGAACTCGCGCCGCACCTGCGCGGGGTGTGGGTGGTGCGGGACGAGGAGAGCGCGGCGGACCCCGCCCTGCTGCCGCCGGGCACCGAGCACGTGGTCCTGGGCAGTGCCGCCTACCGCCGGGTGACCGAGCGGGCGGCGTTCTTCGTCAACAACGTCAACTGGCCCGGCACGGTGGCCAAGCGGGACGGCAGCGTCCACATCCACACCCACCAGGGCACCCCGCTCAAGTACATGGGCGTCGACCTGCTGGGCAGGCCCGGCGCCCGGCACGGTCTGGACGTGCCGCAGATGCTGCGCCGGGCCGACCGCTGGGACCACAGCCTGGTCGCGAGCCGGTACGCGGAGCGGATCTGGGAGCGGGCCTACCCCTGCCACTTCGCGTCGGCGCGGACCGGCAGCCCGCGCAACGACGTCCTGGTCGACGCCGGTCCCGAGGACGGCCGCCGGGTCCGCGAGCGGCTCGGCCTCCCCCAGGACCACACCGTCGTGCTGTACGCGCCGACCCGCCGCGAGTACCGGCGCGGCGGGCTCGTCGAGCGTCTCGACGTGGCCCGGCTCGCCGCCGACCTCGGCGAGGGCCACACCCTGGTGGTGCGCCTGCACCCGTCCCTCGCCACCGGCCCGGCGCGCGGCCTGGGCCTCGCGGAGCTGCACCGCCGGGGCGTGGTGGTCGACGCGACGGACGAACCGCACGTGGAGGACCTGATGCTCGCCTCCGACCTGCTGATCACCGACTACTCCGCCCTGATGTTCGACTACGCCCTCCTGGACCGGCCGATCCTGATCCACGCCGACGACTGGGGCCCGTACCGGGCGACCCGCGGCACGTACTTCGACATCACCGAGGAGGCACCCGGGCACGTCTCGCGCTCCTACCGGGAGCTGGCGTGGCTGCTGGCGTCCGGGGCGTGGCGGGACGAGGAGGCGGCGCGGCTGCGGGCGTCCTTCCGGGCCCGGTACTGCGAGTACGAGGACGGCAGGGCCGCCGAGCGGGTGGTGCGGACGCTGCTGCTCGGTGAGTCGATGCCCGCGCCGGAGCCGTCCGGCGTCCCCGGTGCCCGCGCCGTCCCGTCCGGACGCGACCTGCTGCCCTCCACATGAGACCCCGCGGCCCGGTGAGCCGCCGGGTACTGGGTGTGCTGCTCCTGGCCGCCGTGTTCGCCGCGCTCCAGCTGGCGAACGTCACCGGCCGGGACACCCCCGACACCAGGAACTATCTGTCGTACGCCCTGAGCCTGGCGGGCGAGGGCAAGCGCGCGGCGGCCACGGCCACCATCGACTACGTGTGCGCGAGCCGGGCGGAGCGGGCCCGCCGGGACCAGAGCGTGCACGTGGTCCGCTTCCACCGCCCCGACCCCAGCGCCGACGTGCTGGCCCAGTGCCGGAAGCAGGAGTGGGCGGCGGTTCAGCCGCGGCTGGCGGCCGGGGAGACCGGGGGGCACACGGTGCCGTTCATGTCGGAGCGCTTCATGGCGATCTTCGAGGCACGGCCGGGCTATCCGGCGTTCCTGGTGCCCTTCGTCCTCGCCTTCGGGGTGACGTGGGGTCTGTGGACCGCGGGGGTCGTGATCGCGGGCGCGGGCGGCGTCCTGGTCTTCCTGATCCTGCGGACGCTGTCGGTGCGGGTGCCGCTCGCGCTGGCCGGGCAGGCGCTGTACTACGTGCTGCCGTGCGGGACGACCGCGATGCGGCCGATGACCGAGGGCCTGCTGATGGCACTGACCCTGGCGGCGGTGTGGGGCTGCGCACTGGCGCTGCGGTCGGGCCGGCGACGGGCCGGGCCGGCGCTGGTCGCCGGGTCGCTGCTGGCCCTGTTCACGGTCAAGCACTCCCAGGCGCTGTTCCTCGGCCTGTGCCTGGCGGCGGCCGGTGCGGTGATCGCCCTGGGCCGGCACCGGCGACGTGCTCGGCGGCTTCAGGGGCGGGGCGCTCCGGCGCCCCGGGAGGTGCTGGCGCTCGCGGCCGTGGGCCTGGCCGGTGCGGTTGCTACCCTGCTGCTGGCGCGGCTGCTGCACTATCCGTCCGAGGCGGAGAGCCTCCAGGATCTGCTCACCGACCACTTCGCCCGTCCCGACCGCACGCGTCCGTGGCCGGAGTTCTGGCAGTTGCAGGGCAACTTCTGGGTGGAGTGGCTGCGCCGGCAAGCGTGGCAGCCGCTGTTCCTGGCGGCGCTGGCCGCCGGGGCGTGGGGTGCCCTGCGGCGCGGCGGCGCGGTCGGCGGTTTCCTGGTCGCGGCGGCGTTCACCGGCATCCTCACCCAGGCCGGGCACCCGGACATCAACATCTGGGGCGAGCGGCTGATCGTGCTGGCGTGGCTGCTGCCGGTGGTGGGGGTGCCGCTGCTCCTGGAGCCGGTGGTGCGGGGCGGCCGGGTGCCGCTGCCCGCGCAGGGACAGCCGGACCGGGCGAGCGCGGTCGGCTGAGCGTCCGCTACCCGGGTGACTTGGGCCGCTGAGGGATTGACGGGGGCGACCCCGCCGGGAACATACGCCAAATGTCCCGAATGCCCCACACTCCCGCTGTGTCGTGAGCGCCGACGCCCTCGTCCGACGGCCGGTGCGCGGCGCGACGGCGCTGCGCGGCGGCCGCGCCTGGCGCCCCACCCCGTACCAGGCGGCCGGCTTCCTCTTCTTCCTCGTGATGGCGCTGGCGTACTGGGCGGTGCCGCTGTGCTGCGACGCCGGCCAGCACGCGGCCGTCGTCGAGCGCCTGAAGGAGAACCTGCTGCACCCCCGGCATCCGATGGCCGACCTGCCGGGCGCGGGCAGCGCGTACTACTCGCCGTACGCGGTGGCGCAGGGCGCGTTCGCCCGGCTGACGGGGCTGGGCGGCTGGGAGGTGGTGCGGCTCGCCGGGCCGCTGAACCTGCTGGTGCTGCTGACCGGCCTGGGCCGCTTCGTGCGGGTGCTGACCCCGCGGCCGTGGGCGCCGGTCCTCGCACTGGGCGCGATGACGCTGCTGTGGGGCACCGAGCGGGCGTGGTGGAGCGGCTATCTCGGGCTGATGTCGATGACGGGCAACCTCGGCTACCCGTCGGCCTTCGCGATCGGGCTCACCTTCTGGGCCTGGGCCCTGACCGGCGCACGGGCCCGGGACCGGCGCCGGGTGCGGTACGTGGGGCCGAGCGGACTGCGCGGCCTGCCCGGTTACGCGGGGCTCGGCGCCCTGTACGGCCTGATCCTCCTCGTCCACCCGATCACCTCGGTGGCGGCGGTGCTCGGCGCGGTGGCGCTGGTGGCCGGGTGGCAGCGCGGGTGGCGCGGTCCGGTCGTGGGGCGGTGGGCACTGGCCGGCGCCGTGGCGGTGGGGGCGTCGGCGGCCTGGCCGTACTTCGACGTGTTCGCGCTGGCCGGCGACGACAGCGTGGACGCGATGCACCGGGTCCTGTACCTCCACCTGCCCGGGGAGTTCTGGCTGGCCCTGCTCGGCCTGCCGGCCCTGTGGGCACGCGGACGCCGTTCGCCGCGGGACCCGCTGGTGCTGATGTTCGCCCTGGACTGCGCGGTGGTGGCGTACGGCTGGTTCAGCGGCCACTACACCTACGGCCGGATCCTCGGGCTCACACTGGTGCCGTTGCAGTTCGCCCTGGCGGTGGAGCTGGCGGCGCCCCGGCCGTGGGGGCGGTGGCGGGCGGCGCTGGGCTGGACCGCGACGGCCGGTGCGCTGCTGGGGTTCCTCACGGTCCACGCGGGGGCGGTGGTGCCGCGCGCGCTGGACCCGGTGGGCTTCGAGCAGCCGCCCCACTGGCCGGCGTACACCTGGGCGGCCCGGCACATCGGACCCGGCGAGGTCGTGATCACCGACGGCTACTACGCCGGGCACGCCATCGCCGGGTACGGGCCGAACCTCGCGGCGCCGGCCTGGCCGGACCCGGCGCTGGACGAGCGGGAGCGCGGGCGGCGGGCGGCCGACGTCGAGGCGTACCTCGCGCCGGACTCGACCCGCGCCGACCGCGCCGCCGTCGTCCGCCGCTACCACGTCCGCTGGCTGCTGCTGACCCGCTGGCACCCGGTGCCCGAGGAGGCGGTGGTGGTGGCGTGGAGCGAGCGGACGGGGGAGGTGCTGGCGCGGGTCGGATGAGCGCTTTCCGGGTGACTACTCGACGACGAGGTCGACCGGGATGTTGCCGCGGGTGGCGTTGGAGTAGGGGCAGACCTGGTGGGCCTGCTCGACCAGCTTGCGGCCGGTCTCCTCGTCGAGGCCCTCGGGCAGCTCGACCCGGAGGGTGACGGCGAGCGCGAAGCCCTCGCCCTGCTTGCCGATGCCGACCTCGGCGGTCACCGCGGCGTCGCTGACGTCGACCTTCGCCGCCCGGCCGACCACACCGAGGGCGCTGCCGAAGCAGGCGGCGTACCCGGCGGCGAACAGCTGCTCGGGGTTGGTGCCCTCCCCGTTGCCGCCCATCTCGACGGGGATGCCGAGGGCGAGGTCGAGCTTGCCGTCGGAGCTGACGGTGCGGCCGTCGCGGCCGTGGGTGGCGGTGGCGGCGGCGGTGTAGAGCGCGTCCATGGGAGAACCGTCCGTTTCGGGAGGGGCCTGTGTGCCTGACAGCCCCCAGTAGAGCACTCAATCGAGTCGGGTGCAACTTAATTGTGTACAACTCAATTGCGGGCATCGGCAGGTCGGCTACCCTGGAGCGCATGACCACGCCCGCCACCGACTGGCTCCGCCTGGACCAGCAGATCTGCTTCTCCCTGAACGCCGCGTCGCGCGCCTTCGGCGGCGTCTACCGCGTCGTCCTCAAGGACCTGGGGCTCACCTACCCGCAGTACCTGGTCATGCTGGTGCTGTGGGAGCACGGCGAGCTGCCGGTGAAGAAGCTCGGCGAGCACCTCCGTCTCGACTCCGGCACGCTGTCCCCCCTGCTCAAGCGGCTGGAGGCGGCCGGTCTGGTGCGGCGTGAGCGCAGCGCGCGCGACGAGCGGTCGGTGGAGGTGCGGCTGACCGAGGAGGGCGCGGCGCTGCGCGAGCGGGCCGTCGAGGTGCCGCGCCGGATCTCCGCGGCGACCGGCCTGGACCTCACCGAGGTCCAGGACCTGCGCGCCCGCCTCGACCGGCTCACGGCGGCGCTGGACGCGTACGGCACCGATCCGGCCCCCGAACCGTCCTGAGGGGTGCGGGCGCCCGGCGTGCGTCCGGATGACGGATCATGGCTACCAAGGACCACTGAACGAAGGGGACGGCCGCAATGACCTGGCTGATCACCGGCGGCGCCGGATACATCGGGGCGCACGTCGTACGGGCGATGACCGAAGCGGGCGAGAAGGCCGTGGTCTACGACGACCTGTCCACGGGGATCGCCGAGCGCGTGCCCGACGGCGTCCCGCTGGTGGTGGGCTCGGTCCTGGACGGCGAACGGGTCGCCCGCGCCCTGGCCGACCACTCCGTCACCGGCGTGGTGCACCTGGCCGCCAAGAAGCAGGTCGGCGAGTCGGTGGACCTGCCCCTGCACTACTACCGGGAGAACGTCGAGGGCCTGCGCGTCCTGCTGGGCGCGGTCACCGAGGCCGAGGTCCCCTCCTTCGTCTTCTCCTCCTCCGCCGCCGTGTACGGCATGCCCGATGTCGACCTCGTGACCGAGGAGACGCCCTGCGTGCCGATGTCGCCGTACGGCGAGACCAAGCTGGCCGGCGAGTGGCTGGTCCGGGCCACCGGCAAGGCCGCGGGCCTGGCCACGGCGTCCCTGCGCTACTTCAACGTGGCGGGCGCGGCGAGCCCGGAGCTGGCCGACACCGGCGTCTACAACCTCGTCCCGATGGTCTTCGAGAAGCTGACGGAGTCCGCGGCCCCCCGGATCTTCGGCGACGACTACGCGACGCCGGACGGCACCTGCGTGCGCGACTACATCCACGTCGTCGACCTCGCCGAGGCCCATGTGGCGGCGGCCCGCGCCCTGCGGTCCTCCCCGGGCCGTGCCCTCACCCTCAACATCGGCCGGGGCGAGGGCGTCTCAGTCCGCGAGATGATCGACCGCATCAACGCCCTCACCGGCTACGACCAGCCGCCGACGGTCACGCCCCGCCGCCCCGGCGACCCGGCCCGCGTCGTCGCCTCGTCGGACCGCGCCGCCGTCGAACTGGGCTGGAAGGCCAAGTACGACGTCGAGGACATGATCACGTCGGCCTGGGCGGGCTGGGTACGGCTCCACCCGGAGGCGGCCCGGGACTGACGCCCGGACACGGGGCCCCGACGCCGGATCAGCGGGGCCGGGAGACCTGCTCGCGCACCCACGCGGGATCGGGGTTGGTGTACGGCCGGCCCGCCACGAGCAGCGTGGGCACGGTCTCGTTCCCGTCGTTGGCCCCCCGCACCAGCTCCGCTCCGTCCTCGTCCCGCCAGATGTCGACCCAGTGCAGCCGCCGGGCCCTGCGCCCCAGCCGGATGCGCAGCCGCAGGCAGTAGGCGCACCCCGGCCGCCAGAAGACGACCGGCCGTCCGTCGGCGGCACTGCGCCGCCGCGCCTCCGGCGCACCGATGGACCGCGGAAGCACCAGGGGCGAGGTCAGCCCGGCCAGCAGCACGAACACCAGCAGGAGCACGGCACCCGTCCCCGGGCGCCCCTGGACGACCGGCCCGGTCGCGGCCCCCGCTCCGGCGATCAGCAGCAGCACCGGGCCCGTCCACACCCGCCTCATCGGGCCTGCCCCGGGGTCTCCCGGCGCCCGGCTTCCCGGGCCGCGTGTTCGAGCCGGTCCCGGTACGCCTCCCACCACGCCGCATCATCCGTCGGCACCGCGGTGTTGTCCTCGCGCATCCCCACGGCACCGTCCGTCAGCTCCCGGAGGATGTCGGCATGGCCGGCGTGCCGGTGGGTGTCCGCGATCACGCGGGTCACGGCATGGTGCAGGGTCACCTCGTCCTTGCCCGCCGGCCACCAGGGCACCCTGCCGACCGTGTCCAGCGCCAGCGCGTCGATCGTCGCGTCCGCGTGGGCCCACGCCCGCCGGTACAGCCCCACGACGTACGCGCGTGACTCGTCGGCGGTGGCCCACATGTCCGCGTTGGGCCCGGCACCGTCTTCGAGCCAGGGCAGCGGCTCACCGGACGGCCGCCCGAAGGTGTCGCCGAGATACCCCAGCTCCACACCGGCGGCGTGCTTCACCAGGCCCAGGAGATTGGTGCCGGTCGGCGTCGCCGGGCGCCGTATGTCGTACTCCGAGAGCCCGTCGAGCTTCCAGAGCAGGGCGTCGCGGGCGGCCTGGAGGTAGAAGCGGAGATCGGCCTTGGGTTCGGTCGGGATCATCGCACCAGTGTGCCGCCCGCCCGGCGCGTCACAGGGCGAGGAGACCGGCCGCCGTCTCCTCGAAGCCGCACCCGTCCAGGTAGAACGGGCGCAGGTGGTCCTCGAAGTCGACGTGCAGCCACTCGCACCCGGCGGCCCGGGCCCGTTCGGCGGCGACCTCGACCAGCCGTGCGCCCACCCCGCGGGTCCGGCAGTGCCGGGCCACCACCGTGTCCAGGAGGAAGGCGTGCGCTCCGCCGTCCCAGGCGACGTTGACGAAACCGACCAGCGAGCCGTCCTGGCGGGCGCAGACCCAGCCGAGGCTGTGCCGCTCCAGTCGCGCGCGCCAGTCGGTCTCCTCCACCGGATGACCGAAGCCGTCGGCGTGGAGTGCTTCGAGGAGGGCGTTGTCGACGTCTCCGCGCCACAGGTAGGTGATCGTCACCGCCCGATCGTATGGGGGCGGCCCTGGCTCCCGGGCTCCCGGGCTCCCGGGCTCCCGGAGACGGCATCGCCTACAGCGGCCGTACGAAGCGCGCCCGCCACTGCGGCGACGGGTCCGAACCCGGTGCCGTCCAGTACTCCCGGCCGCCGGTTATCCGCCCGTCCCGGACCGTCCACAGGGACACGGCCCGGTGGACGCCCATCGTCCCGTGCGGGACCTCCACCTCCGAGACCACGGTCTCGCCGTCGGCCACGACGCGTATCACCTCGATCGACCAGCCCTCCGGGTACTCCGCGTTGACGCTCACGAAATTCGCCCGGCCCTCGATCCGCTCGGCGCTGACCGGCCACTCCACCACCAGGTCGTGGGCGAGCAGCGAGGCGAGGCCCGCCCAGTCCCGGGCCTGCATGCGGGTCCAGAACTCCCGCACGATCGCCGCAGGTTCCGTCACGCCCCTGGGCTCCATCGGTTCCGTACGTTCCATGGGGGCATCGTGACAGGACCCACTGACAATCCGCCCCGGGCTCAGAGCGCCTTCAGGCCCTCCGCAGTGGCCCGGGCCAGCGATGCCAGGTAGCCCTTCGGCAGCTTCGGGCTGCGGACGACCACGGAGCGCCAGTACAGCGGGCCCGAGATCAGGTCGAGGGCCAGGTCGGCGTCGAGACCGGGGTCCAGTTCGCCGCGTTCGGCCGCCGCCGCGAGGATCCTGCTGGCGACGCCGTCCTGGCCCTCGCGCAGGGTCTTCTGAAGCGCCTCGGCGATGTCGGGGTTGCGGGCCGCCTCCGCCTGGAGGTCGGGGATGACCTGCGAGGCCACCGGGTGGCGCAGGGCGCGGGACGTCACCTCGTACAGCAGCCGCAGGTCGCCCTCCAGGGAGCCGGTGTCCGGCGCGGGCAGGCCCTGCACGGCGAGGGCGGAGACGATGTCGAGCACCAGGTGCAGCTTGGAACGCCAGCGCCGGTAGACGGCGGTCTTGCCGACGCCCGCACGGCGCGCGATGCCCTCGATGGACATCCGGGCGTAGCCGACCGCCGCCAGTTCCTCGAAGACCGCCGCCCGGATGGCCTCCGTCACGTCCTCGCGGAGCACCGCCGCCCCCGCGGGGGCCCGGCGGCGCGGGCGCGGCGGCGGCTCGTCGGCGGCGGCGTTGGTCGTCATGCGGGTCAAGCATAGGGCGTCACGACGAAACGGTTGCGTTCCGGCGTCGTCACGCCCTACGCTCACGTCACGACGATACGGTGCCGTCCCGACGTAAGTGAACCCACACGGTCACCCGGGTGAACGACGGGCGTCGCCCTCTCGCCCCCTCCCCCGAGCGAAAGCACCGGATGTGAGCCAGGTTCTCGACCCCCCACCCCCGACCCGGGCATCGGCCCAGGCCGCCACCGCGCCCGGCCCCGCCGGCGCCGACCACGACCTCGCGGCGCTCGCCGCCCGGCACGGGCTGTCGGTCAGCGGCGCCCGCCCCTCCCTGCGCCAGTACGTCCGCCAGCTGTGGGCGCGCCGGCACTTCATCGGCGCCTTCTCCACCGCCAAGCTCACCGCCCAGTACAGCCAGGCCAAGCTGGGCCAGGTCTGGCAGGTGACGACGCCGCTGCTCAACGCGGCGGTGTACTACTTCATCTTCGGCCTGCTGATGGACAGCAAGCGCGGCGTGGAGGACTTCGTCCCGTTCCTGGTCACCGGCGTGTTCGTGTGGACGTTCACGCAGAGCTCGATCATGGCGGGCACCCGCGCCATCTCCGGCAACCTCGGCCTCGTCCGCGCCCTGCACTTCCCGCGGGCGGCGCTGCCGGTGTCGTTCTGTCTCCAGCAGCTCCAGCAGCTGCTGTTCTCGATGGCGGCCCTGGTCGTGATCCTGCTGGCGTTCGGTGTGCTGCCGGCCCCGTCCTGGGTGCTCGCGGTCCCGGCCCTGGTGCTGCAGTTCGTGTTCAACGCGGGCGTGGCGATGGTCATGGCCCGGGTGGGCTCGAAGATCCCCGACATGGCCCAGCTGATGCCGTTCCTGCTGCGCACCTGGATGTACGCCTCGGGCGTCATGTTCAGCATCGAGCACATGACCGGCCCGGACAGCGGCCTGCCGTCCTGGGTCGGCACCGCCCTCCAGCTCAACCCCGCCGTCGTCTACATCGACCTGATGCGCTTCGCCCTGATCGACACCTTCGGCGGCGGCCAGCTGCCGCCGCACGTGTGGGCGCTCGCGGTGGGCTGGGCCCTGGTCGCCGGGATCGGCGGCTTCATCTACTTCTGGAAGGCCGAGGAGACCTACGGTCGTGGCTGACAACACCCCCGCCGAGCGCGTGCCCACCGTCGTCGCCGACGGCGTCGACATCGTCTACCGGGTGAACGGCACCGGTGCCGGCCGCGGCTCCGCGACCGCCGCCCTCAACCGCATCCTGCGCCGCGAGAAGACCGAGAAGGCCGCGGGCGTGCGCCGGGTGCACGCGGTGAAGAACGTGTCCTTCGTGGCGTACCGCGGCGAGGCCATCGGCCTGATAGGCACCAACGGTTCGGGCAAGTCGACGCTGCTCAAGGCGGTCGCCGGCCTGCTCCCGGTGGAGAACGGCCGCATCTACACCGACGGCCAGCCCTCCCTGCTCGGCGTCAACGCCGCCCTGATGAACGATCTCACCGGCGAGCGCAACGTGTACCTCGGCGGCCTGGCGATGGGCATGTCCCGCGCCGAGGTCAAGGAGCGGTACCAGGAGATCGTCGACTTCTCGGGGATCAACGAGAAGGGCGACTTCATCACCCTGCCGATGCGCACGTACTCCTCCGGCATGGCGGCCCGGCTGCGCTTCTCCATCGCCGCCGCCAAGGACCACGACGTCCTCCTCGTCGACGAGGCCCTGGCCACCGGCGACCGCTCCTTCCAGAAGCGGTCCGAGGAACGCATCCGGGAGCTGCGCAAGCACGCCGGCACGGTGTTCCTGGTCAGCCACAGCAACAAGTCCATCCGGGACACCTGCGACCGGGTGCTGTGGCTGGAGCGCGGCGAGCTGCGCATGGACGGACCGACGGAGGAGGTCCTGAAGGAGTACGAGAAGTTCACCGGCGGGCCGGACCGGGCGGCGAAACCCAAGGCGGCTCCCAAGGCGGCCCCGAAGCCCGCCGCCGAGGCGAAGTCGGTGGCGTGAGCGTCCCGCCCCCGGGGAGGCCGCCGTCCCCCGGGCGGCGTACGCACGGCGCCCACGATTAAGCCTTTTGCCCGATTGATGTCACTATGACCGAATAGAAACCGACCACAGGAGTGATCCGGGAGCGACGCAGCGCAGGCCGAGGCGAAGGAGTCCCCGCGATGCCCGAGACGGCCCCTCAGACGGCCCCCGACCTCAGCGTCATCGTCCACGGCCGCAACGTCCAGGACCACCTGCCCGCCCTCCTCGACTCCTTGGACGCGCATCCCCTCACCGGCGTCGAGGTGATCGTCGCGGCCGTCGGGGACTGGGCGCGGAAGGTCGCCGAGCGGCACGCCCCGGCCTTCACCGTGCTGCCGCTCCCGGACGGGGCCGGCGACGCCGCGGCCCGCTCGGCGGGGGCGGCCCGGGCGCAGGGCCGGTGGCTGCACTTCGTGCACGCCAAGGACGGGCTGCCGGTGGGCGCCCCGGCCGCCGTCGCCGAGCACGTCGGCGGCCTGCCCGGCACGGTGGACGTCCTGCTCCTCGACCACGTCCGCAGCTCGTGGCGGGCCTCCGGACTGCCGTCCCCCGACGGTCCCCGCCTCACCCGCGCGGGCCGCGCCGAGGAGGGCCTCGCCCTCGACGACCGCGCGGCGCTGCTCCGCCTGACCCCGCTGCTCGGCAACCGCGCCGTGCGCGCCCCGTTCTGGCGGGCCCACGAGCGGCTCCTGACCACCGAGGACGAGCCGTTCGCCGCGTACGCCGCGCTGCTGCTCGCCGACCGCGTCGCCTGCCTGCCGCACCCGGCGTACGAAGACCGCCGGCTGCGCCCCGAGAGCCTCCCGCCGCCCACGCCCGCGCAGCGGTACGCGCTGGTCGACCGCTACGAGGCGCTCCTGGGCCTCACCGCCGACCGGACCGCCGTCCACGGTGTCCTGTACGACCTGATGGTCCGCGACTGCCTGCACACCTTCGCCCGTGCCGGGATGCCGGACGACGTGGCGCGGGAGTTCTTCCACCGGGCGTCCGTCACCGCCTGGCGCCACCGCCCCGAGGGACTGAGGCGCCAGGCCGGCCTGGAGGGCGTACGCCGGTCCCTCCTCGAGGAGGGCGCCTACGGCAAGTACCGCGCCCTCCAGACCGCCAACCACGCCCGCCGCGGGGTGCGCTCCGCCGTGCGCACCGGCAGACGCCGGGCCGGCACGCGGCTGCGCACCCTCCAGTACCGCGGCGCCCTGGCCCGTCCGGTCGACCCGCACCTCGCGGTCTTCTCGGCGTACTGGAACCGCGGGGTGGCCTGCAACCCGGCCGCCGTCGCCGCCAAGCTCGCCGAACTCGCCCCGGACGTCCACCCGGTGTGGGTGGTCACGGCACAGGGTGCGGCCCTGCTGCCGCCCGGCACCGACCACGTCGTGCCCGGCACCCGCCGCTACTGGGAGGTGCTGGCCCGCGCCAAGTACCTGGTCAACAACGTCAACTTCCCGGACGCGGTGGTCAAACGCCCCGGCACCGTCCACCTCCAGACCCACCACGGCACCCCGCTCAAGCGCATGGGCCTGGACCAGCTGCCCTACCCCGCCGCCGCCCACGGCCTGGACTTCCAGGCGCTCCTGGAGCGCGTGGACAAGTGGGACTACAGCGTCTCCGCCAACAGCCACTCGACCCGCATGTGGCAGCGGGCCTACCCGTCCCGCCACATCTCCCTCGACCACGGCTATCCGCGCAACGACGTGTACTACACCGCCGGCCCCGCAGAGGTCCGCGCGGCCCGCGCCCGCCTCGGTATCGCGCCCGGCCGCCGCGCGGTCCTCTACGCGCCCACCCACCGCGACTACGAGGCCGGCTGGACCCCGCGCCTCGACCTCGCCACCCTCGCCGACCGACTCGGCGAGGAAACGGTTCTGCTGGTGCGTGCCCACTACTTCTACGACAGCGCCGCCTCCCCCTCGGCCCCGCTGGCGGGCCTGCGCCGCACCGGCCGCCTCGTCGACGTCTCCTCCTACGAACCCGTCGAGGAACTGTGCCTGGCCGCCGACGCGCTGGTCACCGACTACTCGTCGATCATGTTCGACTACGCCAACCTCGACCGCCCGATCGTCATCCACGCCGACGACTGGGAGACGTACCGCACCACCCGCGGCGTCTACTTCGACCTGATGGCCGAGGCCCCCGGACCGGTCGCCCGCACCCAGGCGGAACTGACGGAGATCCTCACCACCGACGCCTGGCACGACGAGCGCGCGGCGAAGGCACGAGCCGCCTTCCGGCGCCGGTTCTGCGAGTACGACGACGGCCGCGCCGCCGAACGCGTCGTGCGCCGGGTCTTCCTCGGCGAGGACCAGCGGACCCTGCCCCCGGTCCTGCCGGTCGAGGACCGCACCCCGGCCCCGAGCCCCGAGGAGGCCTGCGCGTCATGAGGACAGCCACCACGAGCCCGGCCACGGGCACGCTCCTCCCCCTGAGGACCCCGGACGTCACCGTCACGGTCATCGTCTACAACGACGCCGAGCGCCTCCCCCGCGCGGTCGCGTCCGTGCTGCGCCAGACCCACGCGAACATCGAGGTCGTCATCAGCGACGACCACTCGACGGACGCGACCGAGGAAGTGGCCCGCGAACTCGCCGCCCACGACCCGCGGATCGTCTACCTCCGGCTGCCGCGCAACAGCGGCGGGTGCAGCGCCCCGCGCAACCGCGCCCTGGAGATCGCGCGGGCGCCGTACCTGATGTTCCTGGACAGCGACGACGAACTCCCCGAGCGCGCCGTCGAGGTGCTGCTCGCCGCCCACCGCGAACGCGACCTGGACTTCGCGATGGGCGCCGTGCACCGCGTCCGGGTGGACGGCGGGCGCCGTACGACCTGGATGCCGCACCTGGTCGCCGAGCGCCGCACCCTCGACGGCATCGAGGCCGACCCGCGGCTGTTCTTCGAGCACCTGTCGACCAGCAAGATGTACGCCCGCGCCTTCCTCGACCGGCACGGCCTGCGCTTCCCCGAGGGCATCCACTACGAGGACCAGCTCTTCTCGGCACAGGCGTACTGCCTGGCCAAGACGTTCACCGTGGTCCCCGAGCCGGTCTACCGCTGGTACATAGCCCCCTACGCGGCCTCCGACTCCGCCTCCATCTCCAACCAGCGGCACAAGCTCACCAACGTCCGCGACCGCGTCCACGTGCAGCGGCTCATCGACGCGTTCCTGGCCGAGAGCGGGCACGAGGGGCTGCGCGAGGACAAGGACTTCAAGTTCCTCAAGCACGACTTCCGGATGTACGCCGGTGACCTCCCCTACCGGGACGACGCGTGGCTGACCTCCTTCGCCGACCTGATGAACCCCTACCTCGACACGCTCGCCGAGGGCGCCTACGCCCGGCTGCCCCGCGCCGAACGCGTCGTCCTGCGGCTGCTGCGCGACCGGCGCCTGGCCGACGTACGGACGGCGGCCCGGGGACTCGGCCACGACGTGGCACCGCGCCGGGTGACGCCGGACGGGGAGAGCGGCCGCGTGTACTGGGGCGAGGAGGTCCCGGCTTCCCCCGAGGCCCGGCGCGAGCTGGACCTGACCGACCTCGAACTGTACACCCGCCCGTTCTTCAGCGCCCTGCTCCGGCACGAGATCACGGAGATCACGCGCGGCCCCGGTGCGTCGGTCGACCTCACCGTCCGCACCTACGACCCGGCCCTGCGCCTCCCCGTCGGCCCCCAGCGCGCCGTGCTCCATCTCTCCCCCGGCCGCCGACGCCTCACGGTCCCCTTCCGTCTCTCGCCGGTCCGCCCCGGCCTCTTCGAGGGCCGCGTCCACCTGGACCTGGCGGTGGCCCGGCTCCCGCTCCAGGGCTTCGACGGCACCCGCCATCCGGTGCTCCGCCTCCGCCATCGGGGTCGCACCCACACGGGCATCCTCCTGGCGCCGCCGGCCTTCCCACCCCTCACGGCCCGCGTCCCCTACCGCGCCGGCCTCACCCCGCACCGGATCACCCTCAGCCCGGAGGGCCACAACCCGGGCCGCCTGCGGATCACCTGGCGACCGGCGGGGGCCACCTCTGCCGTACTCCGCCCGGCCGCACGCCGCCTGTCCACCCCGAGGACACGAAGAGCGGCCCGCCTGGTGTCCAACGTCCTCCACTGACGCAGCTGCGGGCAGCCGCCTCCGCCCCCCCGTAGCTGCGGGCAGTCGTGCCGCTGGGGCGGCACGGGTGGGCGGTGGGGGTACCTCCCAGGCCGTTCAGGCACTGGGGGAGGCACCCCGCGACGCCGGGCTGCGTCCCCACCCTCACGCCGGCCACGACGAAGGTGCCCCGGACCGAACCCGGCCCGGGGCACCTCACACGGCAATGGCGTTAAGCACCGCGCCGCCTACGAATGCGTGCGCAGCAGCGTCCGCATCGTCCGCATGGCCACCGACAGATTCGACAGATCGAACTCGTCCGACGACCGGATCTCCTCCAGCGTCGTCCGCGCCCGTCCCAGAATCGCGGCGTTCTTCTCCTCCCACGCCTTGAACCGCTGCTCCGGCGTCGACGTACCGTTGCCCACCGCCAGCACGTCCGCGGTCAGCGACGCGTGCGCCGAGTACAGGTCCTCGCGGATCGCCGCGCGGGCCATGGACTGCCAGCGGTCGTTACGGGGCAGATCACTGATCCGGTCCATCAGCTGGGTGACTCCGAGCCGGTCGGCGAGGTCGTAGTACACCTCGGCGACGTCCAGCGGCTCCCTGCCCATGCGGTCGGCCACCGACACGATGTCCAGCGTCGCGAAGGCCGAGGAGAACCCGGCCACCCGCGTGGCCGGCTCGTCCGGGACCCCGGCGGCGGTCAGCTCGTCGTGGATGTGCTGGTACCACTCCGCGTCCGCGCCGCGCAGCAGCTTCGGCAGCTGCGACCACACCTGCTCGACCCGCTCGGCGAAGAAGTCCACCGTCTCGGCCAGCTCCAACGGCTGCGGCCGGTTGTTGAGCAGCCAGCGCGTGCCGCGCTCGACCAGGCGGCGCGAGTGCAGCCGGATCCGGGTCTGGACGGCGGCGTCGACCTTGGTGTCCAGGGCCTCCACCGCGTCCCACACCGGGGAGGAGCTGAAGATCGCCCGGGCCGCGGTCTGCGCCCGCACGATCTCCTCGAGCGACGCGCCGGTCTCCTCGCGCATCCGGTGCAGATACGTCGTACCGCCCGTGTTGACCGTGTCGTTGACCAGGACGGTCGTCGTGATCTCGCGGCGCAGCGGGTGGCTGTCCACCTGCTCGGCGAACTGCTCGCGCAGCGCCGACGGGAAGTAGGCGTGCAGCAGGCCCTTGAGGTACGGGTCGTCCGGCAGCGAGGTGTGCAGCAGCTCCTCGGCGACCGTGATCTTCGTGTACGCCAGCAGCACGGCCGTCTCCGGGCCGGTCAGGCCGTGTCCGCTGCTCAGCCGCTCACGGATCTGGCGGTCGGTGGGCAGGAACTCCAGGGCCCGGTTGAGGTGGCCCTCCCTGACCAGGTGCCGCATGAAGCGCTGCTGGGCGTGGAGCATGTCCTTGGACTGCGCGAGCGCGTTGGCGATCGCCGTGTTCTGCGCGTAGTTGTTGCGCAGGACCAGCGCGCCGACCTCGTCGGTCATCTGGGCGAGCAGCTTGTTGCGCTGCTTGACGGTCATGTCGCCGTCCTTGACGAGACCGTTGAGCAGGATCTTGATGTTCACCTCGTGGTCGGAGGTGTCCACACCCGCGCTGTTGTCGATGGCGTCGGTGTTGATCCGGCCGCCCTGCAGCGCGAACTCGATCCGGCCCAGCTGGGTCAGGCCCAGGTTGCCGCCCTCGCCGACGACCTGGACCCGCAGGTCCTTGCCGTCGACGCGGATGGCGTCGTTGCCCTTGTCGCCGACGTCCGCGTTGGACTCGGTGGACGCCTTGACGTACGTACCGATGCCGCCGTTCCACAGCAGGTCCACCGGGGAGCTGAGGATCGCCTTCATCAGCTCGGCCGGGGTCATCTTGGTGATGCCCGCCTCGATGCCGAGGGCCTCGCGGACGTGCGCGTTGACCGGGATCGACTTGGCCGTGCGCGGGAAGATGCCGCCGCCCGCCGACAGCAGCTCGGTGTTGTAGTCCTCCCAGGACGAGCGCGGCAGCTCGAACAGCCGGCGGCGCTCGGCGTACGAGGTGGCCGCGTCCGGGTTCGGGTCGATGAAGATGTGCCGGTGGTCGAAGGCGGCGACCAGGCGGATGTGCTCGCTGAGCAGCATGCCGTTGCCGAAGACGTCGCCGGACATGTCGCCGATGCCGACGGCCGTGAAGTCCTCGGTCTGGGTGTCGACGCCCAGCTCCCGGAAGTGCCGCTTGACGGACTCCCAGGCGCCGCGGGCGGTGATGCCCATGCCCTTGTGGTCGTAGCCCGCGCTGCCGCCGGAGGCGAAGGCGTCACCGAGCCAGAAGTTGTAGGACTCGGCGACCTCGTTGGCGATGTCGGAGAACTTCGCGGTGCCCTTGTCCGCGGCGACGACGAGGTAGGTGTCGTCCTCGTCGTGCCGGACGACGTCCGCGGGATGCACGACCTCGCCGCCCACCATGTTGTCCGTGATGTCGAGCAGCGCCGAGATGAAGGTCTTGTAGCTGGCGATGCCCTCCGCCAGCCACGCGTCGCGGTCGACGCCCGGGTCGGGCAGCTGCTTGGCGACGAAGCCGCCCTTGGCGCCGACCGGCACGATGACGGTGTTCTTCACCATCTGCGCCTTGACCAGGCCGAGGATCTCGGTGCGGAAGTCCTCCCGGCGGTCCGACCAGCGCAGACCACCGCGGGCGACCTTGCCGAAGCGCAGGTGCACGCCCTCGACGCGCGGCGAGTACACCCAGATCTCGAACGCCGGGCGCGGCGCGGGCAGGTCGGGGATGGCCTGCGGGTCGAACTTCATGGAGACGTAGTCGTGCGGCTTGCCGCCCGCCGCCTCCTGGAAGAAGTTCGTCCGCAGCGTCGCCTTGATGACGGTGAGGAAGGACCGCAGGATCCGGTCCTCGTCGAGGCTGGCGACCTGGTCGAGAGCCGCGTCGACCTCTTCGAGCAGGGCGTCGACGATCTCCCGCCCGGCCCGCTGCCGCTCCGGCGCCATCCGCGCCTCGAACAGGTTGATGAGCAGGCGCGTGGTGTGGACGTTGTTGCGGAGGGTGTCCTCCATGTAGTCCTGGCTGAAGGTCGAACCGGCCTGCCGCAGGTACTTGGCGTACGCGCGCAGCACCATCGCCTCGCGCCAGGTCAGGCCGGCGCTGAGCACGAGGGCGTTGAAGCCGTCGTTCTCCGCCTTGCCGGTCCAGGTGGCGGCGAAGGCGTCCTGGACGCGCTCGCGGGCGTCGTCACCGAGGTAGTCGACACCGCCGGCCGGGGACTTGGGCATGCGCAGGCCGAAGTCGTAGATCCAGGCCGTGGTGCGGTCCGCGCAGCGCAGCTCGTAGGGCCGCTCGTCGGTGACCTCGACGCCGAGCCGGCTGAGCACCGGCAGCACGGCGGACAGGGAGACCGAGCCGCCCTTCTGGTAGATCTTGAAGCGCCGTTCCTCGGGCGTGGCGCCGACCGGCTCGTACAGGCTCAGCGCGAAGGTCTTCTCCTCGTCGAGCTGCTCCAGGTGGCCGAGGTCGGCGACCGCGGAGCGCGGGCCGTGGTCGGCCTTGTAGCCCTCGGGGAAGGCGGACCCGTACTGGCGCAGCAGCTCCGCGGCGCGTTCCTCGCCGAACTCGGCGGTCAGCGCCTCGCCGAACCCGTCGGCCCAGGAGCGGGCGGCCTCGACGAGACGGGCCTCGACGCGCTCCTTGTCGGCGTCGGACAGGTGCGGCAGCTCGGTGCCCTGCGGGACCCGGACCACGAAGTGCAGCCGGGACAGGATGGACTCGGTGTTCCAGGCCGTGAAGTCGACGCTGGTGCCGCCGAGCTCCTCCTTGAGGATGTCGATGATCCGCAGCCGGACACCGGTGGTGTAGCGGTCGCGGGGGAGGTAGACGAGAGCCGAGTAGTAGCGGCCGTACTCGTCCTGGCGCAGGTAGAGCCGCAGGCGGCGCCGCTCCTGGAGGTAGAGCACGGAGGTGACGATCGGCTCCAGCTCCTCGACGGAGGTCTGGAACATCTCGTCGCGCGGGTACGTCTCCAGGATCTGCAGCAGGTCCCGCCCGTCGTGGCTGTTGGGCGAGAAGCCGGCCCGCTCCAGCACCTCCTCCACCTTGCGGCGCACCACCGGCACCCGGCGGACGGACTCGGTGTAGGCGGCGGAGGAGAACAGGCCGAGGAAGCGCCGCTCGCCGACGACGTTGCCGTTCTCGTCGAACTTCTTGACGCCGACGTAGTCGAGGTACGACGGCCGGTGCACGGTGGCCCGGCTGTTCGCCTTGGTCAGCACCAGCAGCCGGTGCTCGCGGGCCTTGGCCCGGGCGTCGGCGGGCAGCCGCTCGAAGGAGGGGCTGACGGGGTGGCTCTCGTCGGTGGCGTGGTGCGGGTCGGAGCGCAGGATGCCGAGGCCGGTGCCGGCGACGGCGGCGAGGGAGTCGTCCTCGCGCAGCCGGTACTCGCGGTAGCCGAGGAAGGTGAAGTGGTCGTCGGCCAGCCAGCGCAGCAGCTCGCGGGCCTCCTCCAGCTCGCGCGCGGGGAGGTCCTCCGGGGTGGCCTCGGTCGACAGCTGGTCCGCGATACGGACGGCCGCGTCCCGCATCTTGCCCCAGTCCTCGACGGTCTCGCGGACGTCGTTCAGGACGCGGAGCAGGTCGGCGGTGATCTGCTTCAGGTCGGCGCGGTCGGTCTCGCGGTCGATCTCGACGTGGATCCAGGACTCGACGTGCGCGTCGTGCGGCAGGTCGGCGGTGGGCGGACCGGCGAGCACCTCGACGAGCTTGCCGGCGATGTCGCGCCGCACCACGATCTGCGGGTGGACGACGACGTGGATGCCGCGGCCCTGGCGGGTCAGCTCGTTGGTCACGGAGTCGACGAGGAAGGGCATGTCGTCGGTGACCACCTCGACGACGGAGTGGCTGCACGTCCAGCCGTTCTCCTCGACCGTCGGGGTGTGCACGCGGACGTTCGCGGTGCCCTGCGGGCGGTTCTCGGCCAGCCGGTAGTGCGAGACGGCGGCTCCGAAGATGTCGACCGGGTCGCGGTCGGCGAGGTCCTCCGGGGCGGTGTGCCGGTAGTAGCGCTGGAGGAACGCGGACACGGATGCGTAGTCCGGGGCGCCGTCCGGGCCGTCCGGGGTGTCCGGAGTTCCCTCGCCCGTCGTCCCGGTCGGTAGGTGCCCCCCGACCGGGCTGTTCTCAGCTACCCGCGCAGCCCTTTCGAGCAGCTCGGCCTTGGCTTCGTCCAGCTTGGTCTGCATTGTCCTCTGACTCCTGTCGCGCGCCGTTGCGTGACGTAGAAGGAAGTACGGTCTCCTGCCTTCCGGCATGACGTCGGGACACGGGGTGTCCGGTCTGCTCCGACGCTATGCCGCAAGATGAGAGGAGCGGGGGCATATCAGCCAATGTCGCCGCTCCCACCGGATGTGACTTCGCTCTCGCCGTCACCGTCCGGGGAGTGCGCGGCGCCGTACCGGGGGTCTTCGATGCCCCGTCCCGCCCGCGAGGATCAGCGACCGCCGCCCGGCCACGGATGTCGTCCGTGTGTGCCGGGCGCAGGGCAGGGGCACCAGTGCCCCCGCGAGCTATCGCGCTGATCACGCCACAAGGCTATCGCCCCGCGAGGGCTCCCCGTCATGAGCCGCATGTGTACAAAAGCAGACCCGCAACTTGGACGTTCCGCACAGCTGCGGCTACGGCCGGGTGACGGGCACCGCCCCGGCGCCGCGCGCCGGCGTCAGCCCGCCAGCCGCTCCGCCACCACCACGGCCTCGCCCAGCGTGTCCACCACCGGTACCCCGACGCCCTCGAGACTGGCCCGGCTGTGCGACCCCCCGGTGTACAGCACCGCCCCCGCACCCACGTGGCGCGCCGCCACCGCGTCGTCCGCGGCGTCACCGATCACCACCGTGCGAGCGGGCTCCACCCCGGCCAGCGCCAGCTGCGCGAGGTGCCGCACCATGTGCTCGGCCTTGCTGCCCCCGGACGGCCCGGTGCGTCCCTCGACGCGTATGAAGTGGGACTCGATGCCGAGGCCCTTGACCAGCGGCACCAGCTCGTCGTGGCCGTACATGCTGAGGATCGACTGGCTGCGCCCCGCCGACCGCCATCCGTCGAGCAGCTCCGTGACGCCCTCGGCGAGCGTGCAACGGCTCCGGTGCACGCTGTAGTGGCGCTGGAAGGCCGCGTCCATGACCTCCCACTCGGCGTCGGTGGGCAGCCGCCCCATCAGCCGCTCGTAGAACTTGGGCACCGGCACGCAGTACAGCGCGCGGTACCGCTCCAGTGTGATCGGCGCCAGCCCCAGCTCGGCGAACGCCGCGTTCGTCGCTCCGATGATCGCGTCGTTGTCGTGGAACAGCGTGCCGTTCCAGTCCCACACGATGTGTGCGCCCGTCTGCATCCCCATGCCCGAAAACGTACCCGCCGCCACTGACAATCGGGATGCCGCGGCGTCAAGGCCCAGGTCAGACCAGGTTCGGGATCTCCTGCGTCGCGTACCAGAGCAGTTCGTGGTCCTCCGCTCCGTCCACGACGAACTGGGCGTCGTCGTCCCCGCCGTCCGCCGCCGCGAGGGCCTCGGCCGCAGCGCGCACGTCCGCCTCCGCGTCGGCGGAGTCGACGTGCACCGCGGCCGCCTTGGCCAGCGGCAGCGGCCCGGTGACCCGGACCTCGCCCAGCGCCGCCGGGTCGAGTCCCCGGTCCGGGTCGGCCGCGGCTGCGCCGTCGGGTACGTCGGCGGCGACCACGACCCGGCGCCGTGCGGTGGCCGGGTCGGCCGCCAGCAGCCGCAGCGAGGCCAGGGCGGCCCGGTTGAGGGCGGCGTACTCCAGCTCCTCGATGTCGTCCGACAGGTACCACTCGCGCAGCGCCGGCGTGACGGCGTAGGCGACGAGCGGCCCGGTCCCCAGCTCCCCCGCCCGGTGCGCCTCGGCGAGGCCGGACAGGGTCAGGGGGACGTAGACGCGCATGAGTCTGCCGCTTTCGTGGTCGGGGACGCCGCCGGAGCGCTCGGCGGCCCGGCGGGAGAGCCTCCAGGATACGTGCGGGTGTCCCCTTTCGGGTCCCCACCCAGGGCGTCCGACGCGTCCATCCCGGGCCCCGCATTCACCCGGACCACCCCTGGTATCCCGGGCTCTCGGACCGTCCCGATCACTCGGATAGGTGAACTTCTCACCCCCCTCGACGCGACCGCCCACCTCCTTGCCGTGCCACCCCTCCACCCCGTACAAGATCCACGACCGCGAAGTTACTGCCCGGTATCACCCGGGCCGCCGAAACGGGGACCCCATGCGCAAGGTCATGACCAGGACCCAGCTCCGCCCCAGCCGCCCACCCCTGAACGCACCCGCCGACTCCCTCACCCCGCCCACCCCCCACGGCCCCACGCCCCAGCCGCCCGGCCACCCCC